>JAJFKB010000001.1 GCA_021773395.1 Gammaproteobacteria bacterium
CCCACCATCGGACAACAACAGAACCCGCAGATCAATCCGCTGCAACTCCGTCAGCCTGGTCGTGGTTGTCGTCCCCGGCGGTGGCGCAGGCGCAGCTGCGACGAGAAACAAAACTGCCATCACTGATGCGGTCAGTACTGACGCACGGCCAGCCGAACGGATCGTCGCTACGTGTCCCATTTCCGCCTCCCTCATGGATTTCCGTCGCTTATTGTGTCATGTCGGACAAAGCAATGTAATCGCAATTGCTGGGAAAAAAGGGACGAAAAAAGGGGACGCAATGAGCTTACCCCACTATTAACGAGAGATACCGAACGCAGATCTAATTAAAAACCTCGCGCCAATAGATCACCCGATCGTTGCCGCGAAATTGGCCGAAAGTCGCCAGACCTGAAGGATCATCGTCGGTAACATCGCCATCAAAATCGAATTTCAGCCAGTCGGGTACGCTCAGTTCCAGGGTCACGGTGCCATTGTTCCCATCTCCGGGTGCGCTCAGGGTTAGCGCGGAAATCCTGGGGCTGCGGCCCTTGATCAGCTGGGCAGTTACAGTGGGTAGTATAACCGCCGTTTCACCACTCGCCAGGTTACCGGTAAAGTTCGTCAGACTGGCATCTGTATTGATATAGATGGAACAGTTATCGTCCGTATTAAGAACAAACCCACCACCGGAAAAATATTCCGTCTGCAAACCGATATCCAGGTCAATCAGTTCGGGTCCGTATGCGTTATTGACCATCATTCGCCCGTAGCGCATGTCCAGTAACGGTGCAATGCCAAGCGAAGTGCAACTGGTAGCAGCCACACAATCACCACTGCTGTCAGGGTCCTGATCAAAGTCCAGGAAATCACGATCGTCCTGCTCGGTGTCGATTCTCAGGCTGAGCTGGAGAAAATGGAACGCACCATCCGGTGCGACATCCCGATTAAACAGCGCCGCGTCGGTCTCGACGATATATTCCCCTTCTTCCCAGAGGTTAAACACGTCAGTAACCCGGCCACCCAAATCTGTACCATCATCCTGATCCTCCGCATGAACAGTCAATTCCGCGGTTCCTACATAACCCAGGTTTTCATCATAGTTTTGAGTCAGACCACCACCTAATGCCTGAGCCTGAAGCGTATATTCAAGATCAAAGGTCTGCCCCATATAGGTAAACATTCCGCAGGCAGGCGTAGCATCATTGCTGACCAGCGTAAAATGATCCGGGTAGAAACGCCCGATTTTTACACTTTCGCCCTGAATATCTGCGTCAAAGTCTCCTAAATAGTTACTACTAAGCGCACTCACTTTAATACTCCCCACCTCGCTGTAGGCCACCGCCGTTTCCGCCCGCCCCAGTCCACCACCATTGAGCACATTAGCAAAATCCAGTTCCGCTACGGGCGTTCCGCCGGTCAATACACCAATGACGCTGGTACCGCCTGTGGGCGTAGTATCACCCAGAGCCAAATTGACATCCGCTCGAAAATTAGGGGTGATGCCATTGTTGGTAACATTCACTGAGGGGTCGGGATGACCATCCTGATTGCTATCATCGACTGCCTGCCAGCGATAGGCGGCAATCGTCAGATCAAAGTCCTCACCCGCTGCTGTAAAGCCATCTCCGCCGGTCTCATCTGCACCGGTATTGTCATCGCCCGCACTATTGGTGATTTCGGGAAAGCCAAATGCAAAGGGGCGAACCACAAAGGTATTGGAGGCACCTTCTAACGTAAAAGCCGGGTCTTCGGTGGTTTCCGGAATCTCTTTCTTGGCATGTAGCGAGATCAATCCAGCGTCCGAATAATCAAAGCTGAATTCTGCCACCCCATTGATATCGAACAGCAGATTCACACTACTATAACTGGTAACACCAGCCCCCGGATTAGCTGCGATAGCGGTCGCATTATTAATAGTTACCTGCTGGCCCAACACACAGGCTCCAGGGTTAATACACTGTGATGCCATCTCCACCGCCTGCGGTCCGGTTAATGCCACTTCACAAGCTTCACTATCTGTGTCTTTTATGATAGATCTTAGTTGAATGACCTGAAGACCCGGTGCCAGATTGCTTTCCTTTGCGGATATCTGCGTACCGATAGTGTTGGCGACCTGAGTCACGCCGTCACCGGCATAAAAGCGGAATACCGCATCCGTAAACTCCAGTCGCGCATCCTCCGTTGCACTACCGTCATCATCGGTAACCAGATTGCTATCGATAACATCAATATCCATATGAGGTGCGACGGTTTCGACCGGATGTTTCAACACAAAATCGACAAACGACTCGCCACTGCCAAAGCGGTAGGTTGCAACGCCATCACCGGTCGCACCGTTATTAAAAACGCCCGTGGCCGCAACGGTGACGCCCCAATCGCCAATCCCAGTATTGGTATTAATGGTAATGGTTGTATCGTCACCCGGCTCAACCGCCTGATCATCGTCATCATGTGCCGTCACGGTAACCAACTCGCTTTCGCAAGTTGCTGCGGCACCACCGCCAGTGCCTACATGGGTTATCTCGTAGTGGTCGACATCGGGACAAACTCGCGTGCTACCATCCCAGTTATCGCGCGCCAAGATATTGGAACGAATGGTTTGAATCTGAAGCGGTGTCATAGCGTAGTTAAAAACCAGCACCTCATCCAACAGGCCTTCCCAGTCCTGGGTAGCATCAAAACCGCCGCCAACGGAGTCCTGATCCTGACCGATGATCAGACCATTGGGTGAAATATTCAATGGATTGGCGTCGTTGACACTTGGATTTGTAATACAACCCTGCAATACACCATCCAGATAAAAACAGCTTTGCCGTGAGGCCGCCACTCGGGTCCAGACAAATTGATGCCATTGATTATTGTTAGGTGAAGGGGATATTGATATGTCCGCAGTATCATTAAATGCAGAGGCTGAAATCACCGGAGTAAAACGGCTGGCCGAATCAAACAGCATGACTAGCTCATTGGCAGCAGCACCACTTCCATATGCGCCTGAAACCAGCGTTTGAAAACCGCCAAGGGAAGTGGTTTTACCCCAGACTACCAGCGTAAAATTGTTCAGCCCGTTCATCGCTCGATAATTCATGGACAAATAATCGCTGTTACTGCTGGCCCTCAGGTTGCCTGCGCTGCAAAGCAGTCCCTCCTCTTCCGTCAGCGCATTGTTAGCGCGCCCGTGATAGTTATTGCCGCTGGAATCCTCTATTTCGTTGGGCGTACCGTCCCACAGCAGCTCATCAAATCGCCAATCGGCAACCGGGGGATTGAACGCCGGTGGTGCCTCCTCGGTTACCTCCAAACTATCAACATGCCAATAATCCCAATCTACACCGCTTCCGCGCAAAAACCTGAAACGCAGGCGTAATCCTGCATGTAATCCATCCGGGGGGAGGTTATAAATGCGATTAAAAATCTCGCCCGGTGTTCCATCACCCACAAAAGTTTCCAGCGGCACCCAACTGCCGCTGATATTATAATATTCAAATATCAGATCTTCATTGCTATCCGGGTCTTCGCTAAAGCTGTCCGAACCACGCCTGACCCAAATCGCAATATCAACGGCGGGAACATTGCCCGCTATTGCCGCATTATTGGTAACGGTCACTGTGTTATGGCGCAACCGCAATGAACGCCCCTGATCAGAGGTTTCATTACCGATGCTGGCATCTCCTGATCCCGAGACGCTCCATTTATTCAGATTGCCGTTGAAATTATCCCAAAACAGCAGATCTCCAGGTGCAGAAAACCCCAGCCTCGTCATCAGCATGAGAACCATGCAGATCATAATAGAGAAACCTTTGATCATTCTAGGGTTCATTTTTTGCCCCAATTTCAATGGTTCTTATGCCCTGTACCTGGCCCGTTCCACAAATTCCTGTACTGGTGATTCTGTAGTAGTTGGTCAGCCCAATCGCTTGAGCTGCACAATTGGCCAACCCCGGGCAACTGCAGCTCAGCGATACCGTGCAAGTTGCCAGCCCCTGCGTGGCGAAAACTGGTGGGCCGCCCAAACCATCACACCCCGCATCGGAATAAGCTCGCGTGGCTGGCCCCAGGGTATTAAAAAACAGTCGTGACATGGCCCAGGATGCACCACTTTCTGCAGCGTAAAAAGCGCGGTTTGCCAGTTCTTCCTGGGTTGCGGAAATATTACTTCTCGAGGAGAGCTGTACAATGCCGACCGCCAGCAACGCCATGATTACAATCACAAATACCGCCACGGGCAGACTAAACCCCCTCTGACCAATCCGCCGATCAATCTGCCGATTAAGGTACATTACGAATTTGCACCTCATGAAAGATACGCACCGGATCACCATTCTTAACAAAATTCAGCGTTACCGCGAGGATAGCATTTCGCTGCAAGGTGCCCGCCGTATATTGAAAGTTCAGGTCGGGCAAACTGACATCAATATCCTCTGCCACCAGACTCACCAACGCTCCCGCCGGGGGTGTATCGTTCAGGGAAGCCTGAATACCATAACCACTGTAATGGGTCAGCGCATTGGCGCTCGCACAAAAGCGTTGTGGCTGTCCCACTAGGTAGACACGCTCGGTGGGCGACGTACGTAAAAAAGTAAAGGGTGCACCCAGGTCGATACTGCTATAGGTTCCGGCACTGGCGATGACCGTCTGTCGTATTACCTGCGGCCCCGGAGGCGGGTTGTATAACTCGCCAGCGGTCAAGGGGGCGATCACCGCATAGTTAGTAGGTGCGCTGCTGAGCGTAAAGGTAGCGGTCGGCAAAGGATTCACAGGAAGCGGAACTACGCCCACTGTCGCTGTTCCCGCGAGGATGGGGAAAAACTCCACACAACGCCCGGACGCACTGACCCGCACACTGTTCGGTAAAGCATTACGCAATCGCCTTACAATTTTCTCAACTGCCACACGACCACTGCCAATCAATTTTGCACGGTCGGCCGAGGCCGTATACTGCTCGGTGGTTTGCACAATATAGCGCGTAGTCCCTAAGGCCAAAATACTCAGCACCACTATCACGATAATCAATTCTACCAGGGTGAACCCAGCGGTTGCTCTTACCGATAATTTTCTGGCATTAAGCGAGCATCTACGCATTCGTCTCTTTGTTACCGGCTTCATGACTGCATCACCTAAAAGTTCGCTCGATAGGCGCTCAGGTCTACCGGCTCACCCACGGGTGGCGTCACGCGAACAGTGACCAATTTCGCTGGCTGCCCGGTCAGCGTGATTGCTGCGACCTGAACATCCATCGTATAACCACCATAAATTGCAGGCACCGCATTAAACCCGTCATAATCATCAACATCATCCAACGCGGCCTTGTCTCCTGCTGCAAACGAATTGCAGGGCAAAGCACCCGCCTCGCCGCTATTGCAAGGAGGAAAACCACCATTCGGACTGTTCTGGTCATAGCGCTTACCAATAATCTCATCCAGCTGCGCCTGCGCAAGCTCTAATGCTCGCACCTGATAGATAGGATCCACACTCGACAGGTTGTGCTGATTCAGTGCAGAAAACAGCCCCACCGTAGCGATACCGATGATGATAATAAATACAATCAACTCGATCAGGGTAAAACCTTTTGCCAAACCAGCCCCTCGGCTTTGCAGTCGAGCACATTGCCTGAAGTGCGATGAATTTTTAGCAGGCATGGGCATACCCGGAATTTTCCAGACAAACGCCGGCTGATCCGCCCGTAGCAGCACTAACCGTGAAATTAGTTGCGGTATTGGGCCGACCGAGACTGCTGTAGGTCAAAACAATGGGGGAAGGCGAGATGCTCACATCCCGGTGCAGCTGTTGTGGATATTTCACACTGCCGACACCATAGTAAGCGAGTGGCGAACCCAGTCGAACAGCAATGCTTTGCGGAGAGCCGGCAATAACAGAGAATTCAACGGACTGGCCGGACATGGCCAGTTGCTGAGCCTGATTGAGTACGGAGATCAAGTTTTCCTGCTCGATTCTCACCGCAAAAGCACTCTCTTCGCCGAAACGCGATACCGCGCTAACGGCCAGAATACCCACTAAAATGAGTGTCACGATGAGTTCTAAAAGCGTAAACCCCTGGATATTGGGAGCTTGCTTTTTATCCATAAAATACCCCGAAGGCCTGGGGGAGAAATATCCACGGACGTGTTTCACACCCTCACTTGGAGCCACTGAGCGTTAAGCTTGCCAGAATAGTGGGGGTGGATTTTACTCTAAAATCACAGTCCTTTTCGGCACCCAATGCCAAGTTATTGGTGCCTGAGTCCGGTGCATTGGTGCCACTCACAACCACTTCATATTTGGTTGTATCGAATGCTTCCTGCAGCAACGCCTGGGCAACCGCATCGGTACAACCCGCCGTGGTATCCTTAATCGGCGCTCCAACTGCAGCCGTGGGGCCGCTGCGGCGAGCAAGCCAGGTGGCAAAATTGATATTATTGCCACCATTAACTGCTTCGGCAAACCCCCTGACAGTCGAGCGTTCTGCATCACCGGTTAAATCCACAAAACGTGGCGCAACCGTGGCCGCCAGAATACCTAACAGCACCACCACGACCACCAGCTCAACCAGGGTAAAGCCCTGCTGGGTTCGCATCGGACCCATCACTGACAAATTCCGGCTGTTAATAGACATACGATCTATGCTCTGCTAGCAACCGCCCAGTTCATAGGTAATAGTCGGCAACTGCGCCGCACTGGTAGATTCTGTATAAATCAGGTGGCAATCATCATCTGTCACATTGCCATCTGCATCATAGTCATAACCGGCATTAATTTTGCCGCCCGCCACCTGAAATGCAATCGAATTACTGCTATTCAAACCAGATCCATCCGATACCTGCAACAAAGTCTGCATCGCCGTACTACCAGCACCAGTATCGCGCAAATAACCAAAACGGGTTGGCACCGTATCATCATTACCGTCACTATCGGCATCAATACCCGGTATCGTCGTAGTCGTGTTACCGAGAGTCTGCTTGCCCTGAATCAACGACTGCGCATAGACCTGGGTGTTAGCGCTGGTGATTGAGCCCGATAGCCCCGCCAATACTGCTTGACGTGAACTGCCAGTAAAATCCGTAAAGCGGGGTATGGCAACTGCCGCCAGAATACCCAGCACCACGATAACAATGACTAACTCAATAATGGTAAAACCTGTTTGCTTTCTGTTCATTTTGCGTCCAATTAATCCGTTAGGGTTTTTAAATTTAATCTTTTATTAATTTATAGCCCAAATTCCCAAACATACAAGTTTGGCAGGAGAAAGTTTCAATTCCTGCCATGCCTGAAAAAGGCGATCTGGGGTAACGATTAAATTACTTTATAGATTAAATAGTTATCTTAGGTCAGGCACTGTCGTTATTACCTGTCCGGTCCCCACATTATAGTCAATTCTATGCGTCGGTGGATTAGCCGCCACCACTCGTGCCAACTCATAACGACAAACATCCGGATTGGCATTGATTACGCTAATATGGTAACGCGCCTTGCCTCTATCCCCGGTATCAACCGAGGTTGAAGGCGGGCTCTGCAATAACGTATTCCAAATCTGCTGGCACTCTTCCTCTGTCTGATCATTAAGGCCTGCTCCCACTGTATCGGTGTTGGCCGGCCAGCCATTTTCATTCATATTTACATTACTGCCTTCCATAGTGATTAAAATATCAGCTGTACCGGTGCTATGCCCGTCTGCGATCCATCGGGCATGCGCCAGCGAGATTCCCGTAGCAAATCCACCCCCCACCGCTTCGGTAGCGGCAGCTTCAGCGTCATCCGTCACATTCAAGAACCGCGGCAATGCAGTCGCTGCCAGAAGGCCCAGAATCACAATGACAATAATCAACTCAATAATGGTAAACCCCGTTTGCTTTTTCATACTCCCTCCATTTTTTATATTCTTTATTTTCTTTATATTCATTTTAGTTCACCCACTCATACCTTGCGAGTGGCTCCAGCTTCAGGCTTTGCGCCACATCCACCCCTTTATCAAACCGCCCGTTACTATTGTTATCGGTAAAGATCAGATTTAGTTTAAACGCCGCTTCATCCTCGACCGTGCCCAGGCTCACAAAAAAGCTAGTATGTATCACCCGGTATATCAAAACTTTATCGTCATCATTAAAATACCATTGCCCCGCTCGCGGCCGCTCATTCAAATCTCCCCACACTCCAGCAGACTCTCCTGCATACTCCCCAGCATAGTTATCAGGCGCCAGCATGAGCAAAAGCATGGGATTGGTTCCTTCTAGTCGTTGCAGATCGGCCAACTCCGATTCAACCATATGCTCTCCCACCACAATCAATACGGATTGCCGCAGACTATCAAGCACCTCCTCCATATCCATGCGCTCTGCATTGGCCGAAAAATCAATAAGCATCCTTAATGCGCCGCTAATAAAGATCAAAATCAGCGTCAGCGCAAGTATCAGCTCCAGATGAGAATACCCTCTCTCACCGGTCAAGCCTCTACCCCCCTTTGACGGCACTGGAGAGATCCCACATCGGCAGGAAAACACCCAGTGCCAGAATCATCACCATCCCTGCCACCACTAACAGCAGGATCGGTTCAATTTTATCGCCCAGGCTCTTCAGGTCGTAGTCGACCTCCTGCTCATAGAAATCTGCCACCTCATCCAGCAGATCATCCATAGACCCCGTTTCCTCACCAACGGAAATCATCTGCATGACCAGCGGAGAAAACATTCCACTATTGTTAGCCGTGCGACTAAAGCTTTCACCACGCTCAATACCACTACTCATTGCTGCAATGCGGGCGGCCACATAGCTATTACCCACCGCTTTACCAACCACCGCCAAAGCTTGCACGACCGGTACACCTGCACGGACTACCATCGCATAGGTGCGCGCAAATCTACCCAGATTGATTCGCTCATAAATACCACCTATTAAAGGGATTTTCAGTTTAATACGATCCCAATTTAAACGGCCATTCTTGGTATTGATATAATAGCGAATCGAGAAAAATACTCCGACTACCACCAACAATATCCAATACCAATTGTTAATCGTAAAATCGGAACACCAGATTAAAAAGCGAGTTTGCCAGGGCAGTTCGGCATTAAAGCTCTCAAATAATTTGGAGAAAGCCGGAACCACCAACACATTAATCACACCCACCGCCACCGCAATAGCGACAAGGACAAACATCGGATAGCGGGTTGCTGCCCCGATGCGCTTTTTGGTATCCCTTTCCAGTTCCAGATAACCCGCCACCTGTTTAAATGCCAGATCCAATCGTCCGGTATTCTCACCGACATGAACCACACTGACATAGAGTTCAGAAAACAGCTTTGGATGCCGATTAAGCGATGACGCCAGGTCAACACCCGACTCCAGGGTTTCTGCCACATCAAACAGCGTTTCCTTAAGCAGAGGATTTCTCGCCGAACCCGCCAATCCACGTAACGCGCGAATGATGGGTACCCCCGCTTTCGTCAGACTAAACATTTGTCGACTAAAAATAATCAGCTCGTCCAGGCTAATGCGCCGGCGCTGGAAAAACTGGCTGGAACCACCCGCCTCCGAAACTCTGACTTTGGCCGCTTCCTGGATACTCAGAGGAATCATTCCCCTGTTGCCCAGCAGAGAAGCAACAGCGTCAGCATTGGCGCCTTCAAGCCTGCCCGTGACCAGCTCTCCCTGCCGGTTTCGTACCTGGTATTGATAGGTTGGCATCTATCTTTAATCCTGTTTCACTTGGTTAGCGGTTATGTATTTGGTTTGGGCCAGGGCTAAACCATCACTATTTTACAAGGGCGGCTCAACCACTCCCGCATCAACATTTTCTTCGGACTCATCCACCTGCTCAGCGACACGGAACACCTCCTCTAACGAGATAATACCCTGCGCTGCATATTCCATGGCGGACGAAATTAGTGGCTTAAAGCTGGGGCTGGCAATCGCAGATTTAGTAAAGGCAGAGACGTCGTTTCTGCGCAGTGCATCAGCCATCTGTGGATTAATCTCCAGCAATTCAAAAATACCAATCCGCCCTTTGTAACCAGTATGATTACAGGACTGACAGCCACTGCCCTTTTTAAAGCGGGTACGCGAAAGTTCTTCAGCATCCATAATAGATTCCAGCAATACCATTTCCTGTTGATCTGGTTCGCGATCCTGCTTACAGTTTTCGCAGACTCTACGCACCAAACGCTGCGATACCACTGCGCGCAAGGAAGAGGCCACCAGGTAACCTGGTGCGCCGATGTCAATCAGCCGCATGGCGCTGGCCAATGCATCATTAGTGTGCAAGGTTGAAAGCACCATGTGTCCGGTCATGGAAGCCCGCAATGCAATTTCCGCAGTTTCGTGATCCCTTATTTCGCCCACCAACAGAATTTCGGGATCTTGGCGCAGAGTTGCGCGCAACACCGAGCCAAAGGTTAGACCTATTTTTGGATTAACCTGTACCTGTGTAATTCGCTCTAACTGATATTCAACCGGATCTTCAACCGTAATAATTTTCTTTTCAGGGCAATTCAGTTCACTCAGTGCACCGTAAAGGGTTGTGGTTTTACCACTACCGGTTGGCCCGGTCACCAGTATCAAACCATGCGGCCTATGAATAAGTTGGCGAAAGCGCTCCAGTATAGCCGCTGGCATACCCGAATGGTCCAGATCAATAGCACCGGCCGATTGATCCAATAAGCGCATTACCACTGACTCGCCATGTTGAGTTGGAATGGTCGACAGGCGCACATCGATAGTGTGATGCTTCACCCTGATGGTAAAACGACCGTCCTGTGGAATACGTTTTTCCGAGATATCCAACCCGGACATGAGCTTGAGGCGCAAAACCATCGCGGAGGTAATGCGCTTTTCCTTCATCACATGCTCCTGCAACACCCCATCAATGCGCTGTCGTATTCTGACCACACTGGCGTCCGGCTCTATGTGGATATCCGAAGCCTTAACCTGCAGCGCATCCTCGAAAATCGACTGCAATAGTTTAACAACAGGCGCTTCACTTTCATCGTCAGCGGTGGATAACTGACCAAGGTCAAACTGATCTTCGCCCAGTTCATCTTGCAGCTCCTCAGCCAGCGTCGAAATTTCACTGGTACGCCGATACACCATATCCATGGCGTTCAGCAGATCGGACTCACGCACAACCGCCTGATCGATATCCTGCCCTAACACCCTTGATATCTCATCAAAGGCAAAAATATCCATGGGGTCTGCCATACCAATCAGCATCACACCATTTTGCTCTTTCAATACAATTGCACGAAAACGACGCGCCAGGGTTTCCGGTAATCTACGTATCAGTTCTTCGTTAAAATCGAAATTGTTGATATCGATATAGGGAATATTTAGCTGTTGTGACAAGAATCTCAGTAACTGTTCTTCCTCTACAAACTTGAGGTGTACCAGTGTTTTGCCTAGCCTTAATCCCAGTTTTTTCTGCTGACTCAGTGCCTCTACAAGCTGCTCCTCGGTCAGGACATCGTTTTGTACCAGCAAGTCGCCCAATCGAATCTTTTTGTTGGGTTTTGTCATAAACTATCTCTTCTATCTTAACTGACCGATACGGTCATTTGCGTATTCTATAAGCCTAGCATCAATCTGCGGAATTCGCCTGGCCTGGATATAAGCCTGCAAAGCATCCTCTTTAGCGCCCTGCGCCTCAAGAGAAATCGCCAGCCCTATCCACCACTGCGCATTGCCGGAATCGTAGCGAAGCAAAGCTCTATATACGCGTACAGATTCCGCATGCAACTCCTGTCTTTGTAATAACGGTGCTAACAGCGACAGGAAACTGATATTCGTCCGCAATTCAGCTTCATGCTTTTTCAGCAATGCCAGCGCATCGCTATCTCTAGACTGCTCCATCAGTGCGCGCGCCATCGATATCACAAATTGTCCATATCCTGGTTTGTACTCCAAACCAACAGCCAGCAATTTTTCTACAGCTGGATAATCACGCTGCTGCAAATAAAGGTTGGCCAACAGGGATCTACCCTGAAACGCTTCGGGAGCCTCTTCAACAAGGGCCTGCAAACGATTGATTGCCTCCGCTACCTGCCCAGCCCTGACTAACTGCACGGCCTGCTGAGTAACCAAACGCTCTTTTTCCTGCACCGACAAAACTGCACTGGTTTTATTAAAGGTTGCCTTCACCTGCTCGTCTTTGGCAAGAGGCCTCACCGCAACAGGAGGCTTCACCGGGATAGGAGGTTTCTCTGAAATAAGAGGCTTCACCGGGTTAAGAGTTTCCACAGATTCGCGGGCTATCATTGGCACATCTTCAGCCGCTGACTCCGCTTCCTCAGCCATTGTCTCCAAAGTCGATTCTGGCTCTTTCAGCTCATCACTTTTAGCTTCTACTTCCACCGATTGCTCACCTGTTTGGCCAATCGCTTTAACCCGGATAAAGTCAACTATCAACCGAATGGAGCCGGACTGGTTCAGCAAATAGGTTTGAAAGGTAACATCCTGTGACAGTTTTACATGAAATTTTAGCCCCCCATCCTGCGTTGCCACATCGATCGCCTGAATCAGGCCGCTATCGGTCAGGTTAGGCAATAACTGCGAAAGTTGAGCGCCAGGCAAATCGATGGCGATTTCACGGGTATCCAGCGCAATGACTCGATGCTGCAAAACCTGCGACAGGCGCATTTCAATACGCGCTCCATTTTCAATTTCGCTAACACCCAACTGTTCAATTTGAACTTCAGCCGTATTTTCATCGGTGGTTAATATCGAATCGGCAGCCTTTGGAGTCAGCAGTTTTTGCGCCTCGTTATTCAGTCCCTGACGCCCCTCTAATTGCCGTTGATACTTGTTATACAACCCATAAATAAAATAACCACCCAATACCAAAGCGATTAGTACCAGCACCCAAAACAGCCTTGGTATTCCAAACCGGCTGCCTACCGAGGTCGGCGCGGCACTCAATCCGGAGCCATCCTCGCGCAACGTCGGCTGATCGACTGACTTGCGCCGATCCAGATCACGCAGCATATCGTTGACCAAACTCATAATCGCCACCCGAAATTATAGCCGGCAAACAACATTGCCAATAACAGCGAACCCAGCAACAACAGTTGCCTTATATTGATTAGAGGGATAGGGAAAGCACTTTCCGTATCGGCCACAGCCCTGCGAATAAAGGCCGGCGTGATCTGCCGCTCACCCTTACCGTAGGCAACCATCATGGCCTTATGACAGAGTATATTCACCAACCGAGGAATTCCGCGCGATGCCCTGTAAAGCTGTTTTAATGTATTCTTGGGGTAAAGTGCAGCACCGTTGTAGCCTGAGGCCGATAACCGATGAGAGATATAGCGTTCGATTGATTCCTGATCCAGCGGCTTGAGATAGTAAGAAAAGGTGATGCGCTGCTTCAGCTGTCTCAAAGATGCCCTATTTAGCAACTCATCCAGTTCCGGCTGCCCAAACAAAACTACCTGCAGCAACTTCTGCGTTTCCGTCTCCAGATTAGTCAGTAGACGCAGTGCTTCGATGGTTTCTTCAGGCATCGCCTGCGCTTCATCGATTAACAGCACGACCAGCTTATCCTGTTGCGCCAGTTCAATCAGCCGCTCATTGATTTTCGCCAGTACCCGATGTTGCCCCTGATTGCGATGCACGGCCACACCCAGCTCCTCGGCAAACGCAATCCGCATACCTGCAGGTGTCAGGTGGGGGTTCGGAATGTACGCGGTCACATATCGATCATCCAGGCTGTTTAGCAACTGCCGACAGAGAATGGTTTTACCGGTTCCGACCTCGCCGATAATTTTGATAAACCCAGCAGCGTTTTCCAGGCCCACCACCAGTAAATTCAATGCCTCCTGGTGGCTTCCGATATTCAGAAAAAATTGTGTGTTAGGGGTCAAAGAAAATGGCATCTCATTGAGCCCGAAGTGCTTCAGGTACATGCCAATGTCATCGCCTATTTAAACCAACCTGGCTGCAGAGCTTGCCGAAGTTCGCTCATATTTTCTTTGCTTGATTGAATGTCATTCCGCCAGGCAGCATCATCGGCAATGATAGGTTTCAAAAGGATAATCAGCTCACTTTTACCGGAACGCTGCAGTTTTTGTCGAAACAGATGTCCAAACAAGGGAACGTTACCAACACCGGGTGTTTTGGCAGTATCGTCAATCGCTGTATTCTGCATCAGCCCACCAATGACCACCACTTGACCGGATCGGGCACGTACAATACTGTCCGATTCTCGAATCGTACTGAGTGCCAATGGCAGAGTTAGTTGCCCTGTGGGAGAGGCAACAGTCTTGGATTGATCTACAACCTCACTAACGGTGGGATGGACATGCAGGATAATCTCACCGGATTCACTGATCTGTGGCGTGACATCCAGCGCGATACCCGAGAAAAAGGGTGTTAACTCGACATCCACAGTGGGTGTACTGGAAGTCGTAGTAGTGGTGGTTTGAGAGGAAACCTCCGTCACAAAGAACTCATCGGTACCCACCTTGATGACCGCTTTTTGGTTGTTAACTGTAGACACCCTGGGGCTGGACAACACCTGTACAGTACCCTGGGTTGACAATAAATCAATCAGCCCATTGAAATCCTTTAGATTTAAGGCCGCGCTAAATACCCCTCCAATATCCGCGCCAATGTCCGAATCACCACCTCCAGGCACGTTCAGCAGGGTATCGCTCAGGGTCGTTCCACCACTACTGGTAACCAAGCGCGGCCCTTGAGTCAGGCCAGTGCCATAAATAACATTTTTCCCATCACTCACTTTATTGATGGCAGTCCAGTTTATCCCAGCCTGAAATCCATCATTCAACTGCACTTCCAGAATTTTGGCTTCCAGAATCACCTGTCGCCGCAGCGACAACTCTGCTTTATCCAAAAAATCCTGCACTGCACGTAATTGTTTGGGATAGGCCCTGACCACTACCAGACCTGCCTGCGGTGACACCACTACCTTGTGTCCCTCGCCAGGGCCGATAATCATAGTCAGCGTGCTGGTCAGCGAACTCCAAAAATCAGCGCTGGTCTGTGTCCTGACGCGAGTCCCAATAACCGAGCTACTCCCTCCCGCATCACTCAGATTACCCGCATCCATATCATTTTCAGCAGAGGACTGTGCAGTATCAGCATTGGTGACCTGCCCGGCACTCACCTGGGTTTCAGAAGAGCCAAACCTTTGTACATTAAGATAATCAATCTTAAACATTTGCGTGCGTACATCCGTCGCCAGCACACGATACAGTTGACCTGATTTGACGTAATCAAAGCCATACACGTCACGCACAATTTTCATCACCTCATCGACGGTGACATTTTTCAACTCCAGACTGACTTCACCCGTCACATCAGGATGTACCGCCATGTTATAGGCCGTATCTTTAACCAGTCCAATAAAAAAATCTTTAGCGGGCATGGCTTCTACGGAAATATCAAATCGTTCGGCAAGCGGATCCTCTAGCTCTGAACCCACTGCTAAGGGAGGTAATAGCGCATCGCTAATGCTTTCCGGCGGTTTCACCGCAGTCGCTCCACTCTCTTGCTGCAGGCTTTCTTCCAGTTCCTGCTCAATCTGACGGGCAGAGGACACATCCAGACTAGGACCAGTCTGCACTACCTGGCAGCCTGTCAACCAGATTGCTGCCACAACTATCCACCCTTTGGTAAACCCAGGCATCGGTTTCTCCATTTATCTTTTGTTTTGCCGTTTTTTAAAATTATTATCAGAAAGCGCCACCTTAAAGCGTGCCCCCTGTGCTTCAATTATTACGTTGAAACTATCTATTTTCCGTACCACTCCTTCCCCGATCTGCTGCCCCTCCTTGACATAAATTCCGTTAATAACTGCCGTTCGACGCTGCTCACTGACAATAATTGAGCTGAGTTTATAACGTTTCTTCAACTGCTGAATAAAAGAACTATCCGACCCGGTATAGTAATCCGGGCGAGTGGGATCAACCAGGCCCGATCCGTTGGCATAGCTGTCTATCACACAAGTTTGCAATAACAGTATGAACAGACATATTGTGGCAGGCCTTAGCGCCAATATTTTCAGCCTGTTACTCATACGCCTATCCACCCGGAATTAGTGCTTAACGTGTTGATTTCCAGACGCACTGACGCTTTGGGATATTCCTGGACTTCATAGTGCAGACTACTCCAAAGCACCTGCCAGGGAAGCGCTTCAAGTTTCTGTAAATAGTTCAGGGTATCGAAATAGTTCCCCTCTAACTCAAGCCTGACGCCGTGACGATAGAGGACTTGTGTATCCTCCGACACCGCAATTTCTTTTCCCGACTCAGTCTTACCTCCCGACAGTTTCTTGGAGGGCAGACTGACCACCTTGACCAGTTTGAGATTGTTGTTTTCTCTGAGCACCTGCTCCAGCACTTTAGCCATCTGCTTCGGCGGAATCAGGTTAGACGTTAAGGTCTGCAGTCGCTGATCCATTTCAGCGACAGCGCTCGATAACTGATCTCGACGCTGCTTCAATTCACTATTCGGGTCCCGATTAACCGCAGCCATTAACTCAGCAAGCTCTTTCGATTGCTTGGAAATTTGACTCTCCAGCGCACTCATTTGCTGCTTAAGTTGCTTGGATTCCCGCTGCACAGGTCCGAACAACAGTGCATCCCACAGAAACACCAATACTGCTAATCCGAGTATCAATACAATGTTTCGCTCACGCATACTAAGTGCGTGAAACCTTTCCACCAGCATGGTTTTAGCGGAAGTCATTAGGGTGTCTCCTCCTGTTCCGCTCGAACGTCAAATGACATCACCCGGCCTGAGGACGCATTAGTTAGATTAAAAATATTAAACTCCGTACCCTGAAAAGCGGCCTCTTTACCCAGTCTCTGTATCAATTGGGGTACAGTCTCAGGCTTACTTGTTTGTCCCTGCAGGCCAATCTTAGCACCGCCTTCGTTCAGATCTATTTTGGTTAACCACAGTCCTTTGATATGACGTCTTGCCAGACCCTCCATGAAACTGGAAAAACCACCCACATTGCCAATCCGTTGCAAATTCAATGCTTTGAGCAACTGTCTCGTGGCTTCCTCCTTCCTAGTTAGCTCTGCAACCTCTGCTTCGAGATTCTGATCAAGAATGCCATCCGGTAACTGTTGCCTGATGGCTTCAATATTTTGCGCCTCTCTTTCCTGGCGATTCTTGGCTAACTCTAACTGATCCTGCAACTCCCAATAGCTCCACAAGCTATATCCAGAACCCAGGATCATCAGCAACGCAAGCCCGATAGCCACCTGAGGGAATGGCGAGTAGTCGCGCCAAATATTTACCTCCGGCGGCGCTTCATACAGGTTGATCTGCTGGCTCATCAGGATTCAGGCCTCATAGCACCTGCTACCGCCAACACACAGCTTTGCTGCATATCCAGAGGCATGCCCTCCGCCCCCTCCAGGATGGCAGGCAGATCCAGCAAATCAACTCGAACTCCCAAATTTGCATCTAGTGCCTCGCTGAGGTGGACAATGCCACCGGCTAATGGCGTCAGGAACAGATGCGTCGCAGGCGCTTGGCCTAACTGGCTCTCGTAATAATCCAATGATCGCTGAATCTCCAGTACCAGATGATTAAAGGCATCAGATTCAGATAGTATTGAGTTTTCGAGCTGACTGATGTTAGCTCTTATGCCTCTGCTTAAGTATAGGCTACTATTTCTGATCAAGTTGATCATGCCCTGCTTGGGCTGAAGATACATCAACGCAGTTCCCTGGTGGCCAAGGTCATCATTGCGCAACAGATTATTGAGCGCAGTTTCAGCCACATCGATATACTTTAACTGTAAGCCAGCTCCCTCAATCAGGTGTCTTGCATCATCAATGATAGATTGCTTCGCAACCACCACATACACCATTTGCCTGCCACTGGGAAAAGCATCTTCCGGCAGCTGAATAACATCAACTGCGGCGCTGCCGACATCAAAATCTACCAGATCCTTAATGCGCCAGCGCACCGCCTGCTTCAGCTCATCATCAGGAACATCAGGTGATTCAATCAATAACAGTTGGTATTGCCCTTGGGATAGAATAATAGTAGCAGGTGCACCTTGAAGCTTTAATTTACCAACCGCTTTCTTGAGGACCGAGTCATGCTCTGAAGCACTATCGCAGGGACTGAATTCGTATGAGGACAGAAGCGGTCTAGGTGAACCGTTCATCTGCAGATGACAGACAGCGATGCCATTAGCTTGGACGCTGACGCCAACTAGTCCTTTTATATTTTTTTTTGCCTGCAAGAAACTAAACAGAGCCCACCCCCTTAATGTTGCTCCTTCCCAGCCAGCTTTCCCGGATAAATCTCTGGATTATTTTTATTGGTTATCATCTATACCGCTGAACAACCGGGCTGAATTCTAGACAAATAATTTAATAAAATCAAAAAGAATCAAGAAATACTTAAATTAAATTGTAGCAAAAGATTTTGATTAATCATGCTTTTGGCTTTATTTAATATCGGCCACTGATTATATTCCTTTATCGAGCCTCTCTTTCAGATTACTCCACATGCTAAATATTGTTTTATACGAACCGGAAATTCCACCTAACACGGGCAATATTATCCGCCTGTGCGCAAATACTGGATGTCAGCTCCACTTAATCAAACCCTTAGGGTTTGATTTTGATGATAAACGTTTACGTCGAGCCGGACTGGACTACCATGAATGGGCCAGTGTCAAACTGTATGACTCGCTGGATGACTACTATCAATCACATCCCGACTCAAAGATCTATGCGTTGACAACAAAAGCCAGGAATTGCTACGCAACTGTCAGTTTTACGGAAGGGGATACTATTATTTTTGGCCCCGAAACAAGGGGGCTTCCGGATAACGAAAGAGGCAAAATTTCAGCCCAACAGCAACTGCGCATCCCCATGCTGGAAAATAGTCGCAGCCTGAATCTCTCGAATTCAGTTGCTGTTGTCGTTTACGAAGCCTTGCGGCAGATGGACTTCCCCGGCGGCCGCTAGTCTGGCCGCGCAGGAAAATTCAGGAGGAACGAGAAGGGCTAGTGCGTCACCTCTGCATCGCCAGCTTCACCCGTCTGTTCCGCTTGACGTCTTTTCGCTTCAGCGAAAATCGCATCAAAATTCACCGGGGCAAGCTGCATCGGAGGGAAACTGCCTCTTACCATCAGATTATCAACCGCTTCACGCGCATAAGGGAATAATATGTTCGGACAAAACGCCCCTATCGTGCGCTCCAAGTTGGCGTCATCCAGCCCCTTAACAGCAAACACGCCCGCTTGCTGAATTTCCGCAAGGTAAGCGGCTTCGTCGTTGTTTTCTACCGTAATAGTCAGCGTTAAAACAACCTCGTATATATCGTCTTTTATCTTTTTGGCACTGGTATTGACATCCATTTTTACCTGCGGCGCCCATTTTTCCTGGAACACGAGGGGTGCACGTGGGGACTCAAAAGACAGGTCTTTAACGTAGATGCGCTGCAATGCGAATTGCGGCTGATCAGCCTGATTTTCAGCGGCTGCTTGTTGGTTTGTCTGTTCGTTATCTGCCATAACTTATCCTTTCAATATATTTCATTAACTCAGTAAATTATCCAGCTCACCCGCCGCTTCGAGCATACTCAATTCGCTAAAGCCACCAATATGCTGATCACCAATCCAGATCTGCGGCACAGTGTGCCTTCCGCTCAGTCTCTGCATCTCTTGTCTTAACGCAAGATCGTAATCAATACGAAGCTCTTGATACTCAACGCCTTTGCTCTTAAGCAGCATGCGCGCCCGGATACAGTAGGGACAAAATTGCGTCGTATAAATGCGGACTTTATCCTGGTGTTCTGCTTGCATTGTACCTAGGTTTTAACCACCGGCAGATTGGAGTTACCCCACTCTGCCATGCCACCAGACATACGTTTTACCTGGGTAAAACCGGATTTCATCAAAACTTTTCCAGCGGCACTCGAATGCTGGCCCATTTTGCAAACCAGAATCACCGGTTTCTCTTTATACTTTTCGAGATCAGTCAAATGTGATGACAGGCTGGTATAGGGTACATTCAGCGCACCGACAATATGTCCTGCGTTATACTCTGACTGCGAGCGCAAATCCAAAACAATCGCCTGTTCCCTGTTGATCAGCTGGGTTGCCTGCTGCGTTGATACCGACAAACCACCACGCTTGTTTTCTGTCACCAACAGCGCCACCAATAACACTGCAAATGCTCCGGCCAGGGCAAGATGATTACCAATAAATTCGAATACCTGATCCAATGTCCAGCTCCGCATTAAAAACGATGCGAGAGTATACACCGCAATCCAATTCGACTAAACAATTCCTGTAAATTAATAGCCCTCTATTGCCGTAAACACCGCAAAGAACAAACATTGACAGGAATTTGGTAGCTCTACAAACGTCATTTTTTCTTTGTCATGGTTATTAGTCGCCAGTCCAGTTAGAATTCTATATAAGACCTTTGCAGAATGTAGCGAGCGACGGCAAGACAAGGCGAAAATCGGCTAAAAAGCGGCTTTTATACTTATAAATGAGCATTTTGAGCCGGTTTTTAACACAGTATTGCCTAGCGTAGTAATTATGCAGAGGTCTCTATCTTTTACCGCACAATGTATTGGGCCATTTAACGAGTATGACAACAGTAGCAAAACCCATCGCGCTCATCATTTTGGATGGCTGGGGACACAGTGACAATTCAGATTCAAATGCCATCACAGCGGCACACACACCCGTCTGGGACAAGCTTTGGCAGGAAGCACCGCACACACTCATCTCGGCATCCGGCCTAGATGTAGGATTACCCGAAGATCAGATGGGTAATTCAGAAGTAGGGCATATGGTCATGGGTGCCGGGCGCGTCGTTTTTCAAAGTTACACACGGATCAGCAAAGCGATCGCAGAGGGTGAGTTTTTCCAGAATCCGGCCCTCTGTTCTGCAATTGATCAAGTCACCAGAAATCAGAGGGCGGTACATATTTTCGGTCTATTGTCTCCCGGCGGAGTACATAGTCATGAAGACCATATAGAGGCGATGATCGATCTGGCGGTGCAGCGTGGCGCAAAATCAATTTACGTTCACGCATTCCTCGACGGCAGAGACACGCCTCCGCGCAGTGCCAAAAGTTCAATACAGAAAATTGAGCGCAAATTGCGCGGACTGAATTGCGGGCGAATTGCCAGCTTAATTGGCCGATATTATGCAATGGATCGCGACAATCGCTGGGACAGAATCGAACAGGCCTATAACATGCTGGTGCTGGGCGATGCCGAGTATATGGCGGACGACGCAGCCAGTGCGCTTGAGCATGCCTATGCTCGCGGCGAAGATGATGAGTTCGTCAAAGCAACGCTAATCGTAGCAAAGGATACTGCGCCCGTTAGGATTGAGGACGGTGACGCCATAGTCTTTATGAATTTTCGTGCCGATCGAGCGCGGGAGATTACCAGGGCCTTTGTTGACAATGAGTTTGACGGATTTGATCGGCAAGCAAGGCCGGTCCTTGCGGATTATGTGATGTTAACGGAGTACGCCGCAGATATAAAAACCAGCTGCGCTTTCCCACCCAACCATCTCAGCAACAGCATTGGTGAATACCTGTCAAAGCTGGGTAAGCGCCAGCTACGTATCGCCGAAACGGAAAAATATGCACATGTAACCTTTTTCTTCAGCGGGGGAAAAGAGCAGCCACAGCAGGGCGAAGATCGGGTTCTGATTCCCTCGCCCCAGGTCGCAACCTATGATCTGCAGCCTGAAATGAGCGCACCGGAAGTCACGGACAAACTGGTGGAAGCTATTAACAATGGGGACTATGATCTTATTGTCTGCAACTATGCTAATGGAGATATGGTAGGTCATACCGGTAACTTTGATGCCGCAGTCAAGGCAGTAGAAGCGGTTGATCTATGTTTGGGGCGCATTCTCGAGGCGCTGAAAAACATCGGTGGAGAGTGCCTAATCACAGCTGATCACGGCAATGTTGAGCAAATGAACGACCACCAAACCGGACAGCCGCATACTGCGCACACCTGTGAACTGGTCCCCCTTGTGCATTTCACACAACGGGACAGCATGATGGAACAACGTCCGGGCGGCCTCTCCGATATTGCGCCCACCCTGCTTCGCATGATGGACCTGGAAAAACCTGACGAAATGACTGGGGAATCCATGATCCGCTACCTTTAGCCAGCTATAGCGGCTAATCAGCCAAGGGATACCAAAAAGCCTAACCGATGAATATGGTGCCATGAAATCAGGTGTAACCCGGAATGCTGCAAAAGCATGGCTCCATGGATGCTGCTTTTTTCTGGCACTCGCAGTTTCAGACTCCCATGCGCGTGATGCGCAAGCAACCGAACAACAGCTTCAGCAACTAAAATCCAGCATAAAAAAACTTGAGCACTGGCTGCAGGATGCCAAGGGCCAGCGCAGCAAAGCGCTGCAGGAGCTGAAAAAATCTGAGATTGAAATCGGCCGGATTTCAAAAAAGATATTTGCTGTCAGTAAAGAAATTGAACAAGCACAAACAACGCTTCAGCGACTCACCCGAGAACGCCAGGAACTGAACACTGCCCGCGCAAAGCAGGAGATCTATCTTGCAAGTCAAATACGCGCCGCCTACAGTATTGGACGCCAGGAGTATTTGAAGGTACTACTAAACCAGGAACAACCCGAGCAACTGGCTCGCGCGTTTCGTTACTACGATTACTTTAATCAAGCCCGCACAAAACAGATCTCGGCCTACAATCAGATAATTGGCAAACTTGAGCAGAACGAATCCGACATCCAGAAAGAAAAACTCGCCCTAAGCCACTCCAGAGAACAGCTGGAGCTTAGGAGTAAAACACTACAAAACAGCAAAGCACAGAGACACTCAGTATTGCTGAAACTGGAAAAAACCATAAAAAACAAAGATGAGGAGCTGGCCACGATGGTCGCTAACCAAAAGAATCTGGAGCGACTATTGGGTGAAGTAGAAAAAGCTATCGCAGAACTTGAGCTGCCTGACAGCTCAGCACCCATCAATCAACTTAAGGGCAAGCTACCCTGGCCCACACCCGGGAAAATAGCATACCGGTTCGGCATGCTGGACCCAGCCTCGCATATGCGCTGGAGCGGCATACTCATTGAAGCTGCGGAAGGCGACGAGGTCAAAGCCATACACCGAGGCAGGGTGGTATTTTCAGACTGGCTGCGAGGCTTTGGGCTACTTATGATTCTGGACCATGGTAATGGTTATATGAGTCTTTACGGCCATAACCAGGCACTTTACAAAGATCTCGGTGACTGGGTCGACCCTGATGAAGTGATTGCACGGGTAGGCAGCAGTGGCGGGCGGGCTAAAAGTGGATTGTATTTCGAATTCCGTCACAAAGGCCAACCACAAAATCCGCAAAAATGGATGCTGGCCAAAGGTTAACCCAACGACAAAAAGCGCAGATTTTATTTGCTAGGGAACCTCTGCAGATAAGCAAATAAAAATGACTCAGTCACACGGCTTGGGTAATATAGCCTGATTCCATTCCGCAATCAGGTTTCGCAAAAAATGTCATCAATTATTCCTGCTCTGAAAGCTTTCTGTTGCATAACTCTGCTCCTAATCTTTACAACCACGATATCTGCAGATGACAGCCCCGAAACTTCCGACCAGTCAATTCCAGACACCTTATTGCCACTCAAGGACTTACGTACTTTTACCGAAATATTCGATCGTATCAGAAGTTCCTATGTAGAACCCGTTGATGATAGGACGCTATTCGAGAACGCTATTCGCGGCATGCTGGAGGGCTTGGACCCACATTCTGTGTACCTGGAAAAGGAAGCCTTCGACGATTTGCAAATAAGCACAAAAGGGGAGTTTGGCGGCCTCGGAATCGAAGTGGAGATGGAAGACGGTTTTGTTAAAGTCGTGACTCCTATTGACGATACCCCAGCTATAAAGGCTGGCATTCAATCGCAGGACTTGATCATCCGGATCGATGAAACACCGGTTAAAGGTTTATCACTGCAAGAGGCAGTAACACTCATGCGTGGCAAACCCGGCACGGAGATTACGCTAACCATTGTGCGCGAAGGTGAGACCAAACCACTAGTGATCAGCATGATCAGAGACATTATTAAAGTCACCAGTGTTAAGAGCAGAGATTTGGAACCCGGATACGGCTATATTCGTATTACCCAGTTTCAAGTCGAAACAGGGAATGATGTGGTCAAGGCCATTACTGAATTTCACAAAGAACATAAGCCGTTAAAAGGTCTGGTATTGGATTTGCGTAACAACCCCGGAGGTGTTCTTAATGCGGCCGTGGAGGTTAGTGATGCATTCCTGAGTGACGGACTAATTGTCTATACCAAGGGCCGCCTGCCTGACTCAGAACTGCGCTATAACGCGACTGACCAGGACCCCAGTCAAAACGTACCACTCGTAGTACTAATTAATGGAGGCTCCGCATCAGCATCCGAAATTGTAGCCGGCGCATTGCAGGATCAACAGCGAGCTGTTGTTATGGGCACAGAAAGTTTCGGTAAAGGTTCGGTACAAACGGTACTGCCCTTAAACAATGAGCGCGCACTGAAGTTAACCACAGCCCTTTACTATACGCCAAGCGGCAGATCGATTCAGGCAGAAGGTATCGCACCAGACCTAAAGATCAACAACGCCAGATTAACGGCAGTAACACAACCTCCTCTCAGATTTAAGGAAGCGGATCTAAAGGGCCACTTGGTCAACGCAAATGACAAAGAAAAGTCACGCAAAAAGAGATCTGCCAAAACAAGTGCCAAGCAAGAACTGACTCTTGCAGAATCTGATTTCCAACTATACGAAGCACTGAATTTACTGAAAGGAATTAACATCATTTCAAACAGAAAAAAATAGGGGAAGGACTCAACTGACTTCCCGACCAGAAATCAAACAAGGGAAAACGAACCAAACGACCGTTAGATGACAAAAAATATAATAAAAATTGTGGGAATGCTTCTGTTCAGCGCTTTGTTAGCTCGCGGCACTGCTGCTGATTCTGTTGAACAGGCAACAATAACCCTGATCATCGATGATATGGGTAACAACCTAAGCATGGGAATGCGTGCAATTGCACTGCCCGGCCCTGTCACCTACGCCATATTACCTCACAGCCCCTATAGCGAGAAGCTGGCAATTGCAGCACATATAAACCAAAAGGAAGTAATGCTGCACATGCCCATGGACAATCTTGAAGGGCGCCCTTTGGGGCCTGGAGCACTCACCAGAAATCTCAGTCGTGCCGATTTCCAGGCTACCCTTGAGCGAGCGATTCGCTCAATCCCATACTTACAGGGGGTCAACAATCACATGGGAAGCCAATTGACCCAATACCCTCGGCAGATGGCATGGCTGATGACAACCCTTAAAGAGCACTCCCTGTATTTTGTTGACAGCCGCACCAGCCGCGCATCAATTGCCGGGATTACCGCTCAACGCAGTAATATTCCAAATTTGGATCGTGATGTATTTCTCGACCATGATCCCCAACCACAAGCTATCGACGCACAATTCAAACGCCTGCTCAAGAGAGCTAAACAGGAGGGCAGCGCGGTTGCGATTGGCCACCCCTATCCAAGCACCCTGGGCTATCTGGAGAATGTAATTCCCAAACTGGACTCCATGGGTGTTCGCCTTGTCTCACCTGCTGGTTTACTGGTAGTTCGAAAAAGCGCCTCGCTGAAACCATCAGCGCCCGATGACACATCGCCAACCATTACCGCGATGGCTACCGCAACTCAATGCTTGATTACAGAACAACTTGATAGACAGCTGGTTAACTGCGGCTAGTGAGCGCCTCTTCAGGCTTTAAATTTCTCATGGATATTATTTTTTTTGTAGTTTAGCACCGGATGCAACTCAACCATTTCGAAGGAAATACCCAGATACCCTGCATCAAAGATCGGCTGCAAATGATCCGTTAGAATCTCAAAAAACTGATCTGCAGCCTGCTGCCGTACCCCCAGGCTCCGACCATGCCCCACTTTCGCCGTTAGATGCACAAATCCCATGGTTGGATCGCCGTCCGCAATGCGATATTGTTCACAACGAATAGCACGACTACGAATACCTCCCAATGGGAACACTCCGCCAGCCGTTGCAGCATCATGCAGCTTCTTAAACAGGTCACCCAGCTGCAAAGACTGGTCTGGCAAGTTGTCCGAATATTCCAGGATAAAATGCGGCATATTACTCCCCTATCGGAAACTCGGCGTTAAGCTGCCCGGTACCAGAACTTGCAAAATACTCACCTATCACCTCAACTTTACCCTGGTACTTGTCCCAACCCAGCATACCCAGCAACATCACGGTATCGTGCATGCCGCCTTCTCCGTGACAGGCTTCAGCATACTCTGGCAACATAGCGGTAAACACATCCCATTGGCCGCTCTCCCATAGCTGCAACACCCGAATATCGACCTGTTTGTAAAACTCCCTACTGATCTCATGTATTCCCGCAACAGCATCCTTATTATCCTGAAACCGGTGGGATAGCGAGCCACTGGCTAACACCATAACCTTGCTATCACTCGCTTCAATGGCTTCTTTCACCGCTTCCCCGAATACTCGGGATTCTTGCTGCGTGTGCCAGGCACACCAGGCTGCTACTGATACCACCTTAAAATGCTGATCTTCGTTCATATAACGACAGGGAACCAGCGTACCGTATTCCAGTTCCAACGAGTTGATTTCATGGGAGCGCGCGCCAACACCCCTCCTGTTGGCATGTTCAGCTATTAACCTTCCTAACTGGGGGTTCCCGGGATAGGCATAGTTCATATCCTTTATAAAATGGGGCAGCTCGTTACTGGTATAGGTACCCTCAAAGTGCGATTTACAATTGATGTGATAACCACTATTGACCAACCAATGCACATCGAACACCAATATAGTATCAACACCTCGTTCCCGAGCACGGCGACTCAATTCTCGATGCCCCTCTATCGCCTGATCTCGACACCCCTGATGCGGTCCAGGTTGCTCCGATAAATACATGGATGGCACATGGGTAATCTTTGCTGCGAGCGCTATTTCGCCCATACGTCTCTCCTTTTCATACTCAATTCAATAATACCGCTAACGGCCCAGAACCGGTACTTTATGGGTACCATGTGCAATACAGATATTTTTAGTTTCCATATAAAACTCAAAACTGTAGTCACCTCCGTCACGCCCGATACCACTGCTTTTAACACCGCCAAAAGGTGATGGAAGATTCCGATTATTCTCCGAATTCACCCAAACCATCCCAGCATCCAGCCGATCTGCCATACGCAGTGCGCGCCCCGAATCATTGGTCCAGATATATCCGCTCAACCCATAGGGCGTGTCATTGGCAATCCGAATAGCCTCCTCTTCAGTCTCAAAAGAGATAGCCGTAAGTACCGGCCCAAATATCTCCTCGCGTGCAATTTTCATCTGGTTATTGGCACCCGTGAACAAGGTAGGCGCAACATAATTCCCTGCTCCCAGGTCGTCTCGCGCGACACCTCCGGCAGCAATAGAAGCGCCCTCATTTTTAGCGGCACTCATAAAACTGAGCACCTTTTCAAAATGACTGCGGTGAATCAAGGGGCCTACTTCTGTTTCAGGATCAAGCGGATGTCCTACCCTTAGATTTTTCACGCGCGCCTGCAGTGCCTCAAGAAAAGGCCCCTGAATATTCTTTTGAATTAACAAACGACTACTTGAGGTACAGCGCTGCCCGTTCAGACTGTAAATCATGAAAACCACCGCATCCAGCGCCCGCTCGAAATCGGCATCATCAAACACCATCACCGGATTTTTACCACCCAGTTCGAAATGAACTCTTTTCAAGGTCGGTGCACCCTGCTGCATAATGTGACTGCCAGTCACGGTCTCCCCCACGAATGCGACAGCCTTAATGGCCGGATGCTCGGTAATACGTTTCCCTACAACCTCACCAAAACCGTTCACCGTATTCCAAACACCAGCCGGTATGCCAGCCTCTTGGCTGATCTCCGCCAACAACATCGCCGTCAACGGACTAAACTCAGCTGGCTTATGTACTACCGTACAACCCGCCGCCAGCGCCGGGGCAATTTTCCAGGTAGCCAACATAAATGGTGTATTCCAGGGCGTAATGACACCCACAGGACCAATTGGATTGCGCACCGTAAAGTTAGTATGCTCATCCTGATGTAACGACTGTCCATTACGAGCTTCCGGCGCCTTATCCGCAAAGAAACGGAAATTATCAGCGCCACGCACTGCTGCTGCTTTCATAAATCGAAGAGGCTGACCGCAATCCATACTCTCAACCAACGCAATTTCATCCGCTCTCTCAACAATTTTGTCGGCAAAATGATTGAGTAGTTTCTTACGCTCTTTACCTGGCATGGTGCGCCAATCGGCGAATGCATTTTCTGCCGCTGCACAAGCTTGATCGACATCCTCAACGGTTCCTTCTACCACTTTACCTAAGGAGGTATTGTCGACCGGTGTCAGGTTATCAAAACTGGCATTCGACGAGCTTTTAGTCATAGCACCATTAATGTAGTGCCCCGTCACTTCCGTTTTGAATCGAGCCAGGTAATCTTTTGCCCGTTCTAAATTCTCTTCATATATAGACATAGTTATTTCCAATCAATCGAATTACATAAATTTCGGGATACTGTTCCTTGCAAAACTCAGCGATGGGCATATCTCCTCAACCTCAACCGTTAACGCCAAAGGGTGGGACGCCTGAAATTCTGCCAAATAGCCGCTCAGCGCATCAAAGAAACCTTTACCAATTCGTTTTTTTTCATCATCGTTTCTACCCTCCTTAATGCGTACCAAAAGATGCACAAACCCATAATCACCCGCAAGATCTGCAATGAGATAATGGTCTCGTCTTGCTGCCCTGGTGCGTATGGCAGCAACCGGAAACACAGCCATATCCAAAGCGCAGGCGTGCATGGCGCTCAACGTCAATGCCACATCGATAGACTCCTCCAGATTGGCTGAATATTCAAGAATCAGATGCGGCACTTAGATGAAACCTTCTGCGGTAGATAATCAATACAAACAACATAACATGTTATTTATAATTTCGCAACATGCGTTTTTTATTCAACCTTCAATCTACATCTAAAAATATGGCTTAACCTTGTATATTATGGCTATAACAGATACAGCAAAGAAGTATTTGCAAATTAAAGGAAATTTAATTATGATTGCATTAATTAACCTGTTATGTATATGCAGAATGTTATCTATAGGAGCACACAATGGTTTTTACCCTGGCCGATATTAAAGGCTCTATCCCGCCGGTCATCACGCCGATAAACAACGGCGAAGTGGATTATGACACCTACGCTAGCCTGATTAATTATCAGATTGACAATGGCACTCACGGTATTTTGGTTAACGGCACCACCGCAGAACCCTCAACACTGACCACAGAAGAGCGAAACAGATTAGTCGACGTTGCGGTAAAGACAGTTAATGGTCGAGTGCCTATCGTCGCGGCTACCGGCTCTCAATCACTCTGGGAAACAAAGCTTCTAACCGCGCATGCGGCCAATGCCGGCGTAGACGCACTACTTATCGTAACGCCCTACTACATCAAACCACCACAACGTGGCTTGATCAGCTATTACGAGGAGGTTACTCGCGATATCAACCTGCCTTGGATGATCTACCATATTCCCGGACGCACGGGGGTGGTAATGGCTATGGATTCGCTTAAGGAAATTCGATCTCGCTGCCCCAACTTTGTGGGCATGAAACAGGCCTACAATGATCTGGGCATGGTCACCGAATGCCTCGACGCCTTCGGCCCGGACTTTAAAATCTTCGTTGGCCTGGAAGAACTAAGCTTTCCTATGATGGCCGTTGGCGCCTGCGGCCTGATGAACGCCGTAGGGAATATTTGTCCGAAACCTTTGAGCGACATGTGTGAAGCGGTATGGCAAAATGATCTCAACAAAGGCCGCCAGCTACACCAACAGTTATTGACCATCAACCAGTCAATTTTTTATGAAACAAACCCCATCCCCATGAAGTACATGATGAAACGGATGGGCTTGCTTGAGAAAAACGAACACCGCTTACCCATGTCACCGGCGACTCCTGAATTGGAGCACAGGCTGGATGAAGTTTTAAAATCTACAGGGCTTTTGTAGCATGAAATTTATAACCTATTCACACCAGGGAAAAGTTTCCTACGGCGCCATCAAAGAACAGAGCATCGTTGATCTTGGACAACGCATCGGTGGCAACCTTAAACAGTTGATTAGCAACAACCAACTTCAGAAAGCAATGGCATTGGCCGATTCGCAACAGGGTGACGTCCCTCTTTCAGAAGTCAGCTATCTACCCACGATCACCAACCCTGAAAAAATCATCTGCATTGGCGTCAACTATGCCAACAGAAACGCTGAATACAGGGATAACTCAGACGATCCGGAATATCCCAGCGTCTTTATGCGTACGCCCGACTCGCTCACCGGCCACAATCAACCGCTGATCCGGCCACCGGAATCAATACAGCTGGATTATGAAGGTGAAATAGTGATTGTGATCGGTAAAACCGGTCACCGAGTACCAGAAAATCAAGCGCTCGACTATATCGCTGGCTTAACCATAATGAATGAAGGCACGTTACGTGACTGGGTTCGTCATGCTAAATTCAACGTCACTCAAGGTAAAAACTTTGTACACTCAGGCTCCCTCGGTCCCTGGATGGTAAGTGCTGACGAGTTTTCCGATTACAATGACCTGTGGGTCACGACTCGAGTGAATGGCGAAGTACGGCAACATGATACAACGGCCAACCTGATGTTCCCCTTCGCTTACTTGATTAGCTACCTCTCGAAATTCTTTATCCTCAAGCCAGGCGATATCATCTCCACTGGCACACCAAATGGTGCTGGCGCACGCTTTGACCCACCCAAATACCTCGCGCCAGGCGACTTTGTAGAAGTGGAAGTTTCTGGCATCGGTCAATTAGATAACAGCATTGCTGACGAGCAATAGATTTTGGATAATCTGAATATGCGCAAGTTTCACCGATCCCTACCCATGTCTTTGCTAAAAGCGCGCGAAGCGGTCATGAGAAAATTTACGCCGTCGCTGAGAGAGCACAACCTGTCGGCCCAGCAATGGCGTGTTCTACGAATTCTCATAGAAGCACAGAAACTCGACATCAAAGAGCTTTCTGAACGCTGCCACCTGCTTGCACCCAGCGTTTCCCGTATCATCCAAAATCTTGAGAAACGGCAGCTGGTAAAGCGTGAGACAGTACCGAGCGATCAGCGCAGCTCAGCTATTTCAATTACAAATAAGGGCCGCGATCTGTTTGAGCTGATCGCACCAGTATCCGAATCGCGCTACGATTATATTACCGAGCAATTCGGATATGGAAAACTCGAGCTACTTTACGAACTGCTGGACGAGCTTATAGAAAAGCTGGACGAACCAGCGGAAAATAGCTAAGGAACCTCTGACTAACTCCTTAATACACAGGCGATACTTATCTGTAAATTATCGCCTGGACAAACTTTGACCTTCGCAGTTTCAAGCAATAAGACCAGTCAAACCGTCAATAAAGTCACAGAAGGTGTATTCAGCGTCTCTTCTGAACTAAAACCTCTTACCAGAACAATGTAATCGCCCGCTTCAGCAACACCTGATGCTTTGGCAACTTCGCGAGCCAAATGATTTGGGTGTTCACTGCCGGCTTCATCCGCCAATATTGGCGCCGTGCCCCATTGTAAATTCAACCTTCGGTAGGTCGCGGGATCAGCAGAAATGGCGAGCAACGGTACTGATGGCCGCGCTGAACTGATAGTTACCGCAGACATCCCCGTTTTCGACAGACTGACAATGGCTTTTACATTGAGCTGCTTGGCAAGATTCAAGGCAGCATCCGCGACTGCGTGGCCAAAGGGCACTTGCCGGTAATCCGCAAGGTGGCGCGCCAGCTCTTCAAAATTATGCTCTTCAGACATATAGGCTTCAGTCTGATGGATAATACGTGACATCATCTGCACCGTTTCCACCGGGTAGGAACCAGCTGCCGTTTCTCCCGAGAGCATCACTGCATCGGCACCTTCTGTCACCGCCTGAGAAATATCAGAAACTTCTGCACGAGAGGGCTGTGTCGACTCCATCATCGATTCAAGCATCTGCGTGGCTACAATGGCCGGACGATTATGCTCACGCGCCATATCAATCAGTTTACGTTGTGCGACTGGCACCTCCTCCGGCTTTAACTCTACACCCAGATCGCCACGCGCGACCATGATGGCATCTGACGCACAGATAATACCTATCGCATTTACCAGCGCCTCGGGCTTTTCAAATTTTGAAATAATGCCAGCGCAATGACCGCCCCGCTCAATAATCTCGCGTAGCTCTTTAACGTCCTCCTCACGCCGGACAAAAGAAAGCGCCAAAAAATCCACTCCTAATCCCAGCGCAAATTCGGCATCTTTATGATCTTTTTCAGTGACCGAGGGTGCGGAAACATCAACACCCGGCAAGTTAATACCCTTGTGGTTCTTCAGCATTCCACCATGTACAACGGCACATTGAACTTCGGTATCTGATATGGACTCCACCCGCAGTTCCATCTTACCGTCATCCAGCAGAATACGATCCCCCACCGTAACATCATTGGCCAAGGCTTCATATTGTGAAGGTATCAAGCCGTCTTCGCCGATAACATCACGTGTGGTTACCGTCACATTGGTGCCGGAAACCAGCTCCATCTGATCTCCTATAAATAACCCGGTTCTTATTTTCGGACCACAAAGGTCGGCGAACACCGCCACTGGATTATTTTTTGCCGCTGCAATCGTTCGCACACGCTCATAAGTGGCCTGATGATCCTCATGTTTACCATGAGACATATTCAGCCTAAACACGTTGACGCCAGCGTCGATTAGATCTGCAATAGTTTCCGCATCGGCACTGGCAGGACCCAGGGTTGCTACGATTTTTGTTCTTCTGCTGTGCAGTAAATCCAGTTTTGTTTTAATAACCATTATCTTGTTCCTGGTGAGTAAGTGCGCGACTCTAGTTCCCACAACATCCTGAGATCCACTTATATAGTTATAGCAGTAATACGCAACTCCTGCGCTAAATGACAGCGACAAACCGTCACCGAAGCAATTTTAGATCAAAGCCAATATGCATAGGGGCCTGAGAGCCATTCTAGGCGTACTGGTGAAATATTTGGGCTCAAGACAGCGGTAGCAAAATAGCGGGAAATTTGTGGCAGGTCATTTAAACAACTAAAATATTTAGCGCTCAAGGCACTCAGCGCAGGGACTGCTGCGGCTGAAAAAAGTAGCGGTATAGTGGCTGTGAAATCTACTAATAGAGCTCTCGCACCTCCACCCCTTTTGAGGCCATATAGTCCTTTGCTTCCTGCACGCTATACTCACCAAAATGGAAAATGCTGGCGGCTAACACGGCATCCGCCTTACCCTGCAATACGCCTTCCGCAAGGTGCTCCAGGTTACCCACTCCTCCCGAAGCGATAACGGGTACTGTTACTGCCTCACTGATACCGCGCGTCAACTCAAGATCAAAGCCTATTTTTGTACCATCACGGTCCATGCTGGTCAGCAGTATTTCACCAGCGCCCAGGCTTACCATTTTTTGCGCCCACTCGATAGCGTCTAATCCGGTTTGTTTACGCCCGCCGTGGGTGAAAATCTCCCATCGTCCAGGTTCACCCGCCTGACTCACCTTTTTTGCATCGATCGCCACCACAATACACTGCGACCCAAATTTTTCAGCGGCTTCGCGTACTAGCTCAGGGTTATGAACCGCCGCTGTATTAATCGTCACTTTGTCAGCCCCGGCATTCAGCATGCGACGAATATCCTCCAAGGCGCGGATACCACCGCCCACCGTCAAAGGAATGAAAACCTGACTGGCAATCTCTTCTACCACGTGCACCATGGTGTCACGATCTTCGTGGCTCGCGGTGATATCAAGAAATGTGATTTCATCAGCGCCCTGCTGATCATAACGCTTGGCGATTTCCACCGGATCACCGGCATCGCGAATCTCTACAAATTTCACACCTTTGACCACTCGGCCATTGTCCACATCCAAGCAGGGTATAATACGCTTTGCCAGGCTCATATCAGTTACCTATTATTTCGTTTGGCGTTGTTTACGCTTAGTCTGACATCTCATCACAGAGTTTCTGCGCTTCACTCAGGTTGAGTGAACCCTCATAGATAGCGCGCCCGGTTATTGCGCCACAGATACCATCCCCGGCCACCTTGGCCAGCGACCGAATATCTTCAATATCGGTCACTCCACCGGAAGCGATCACATCAATGCCACAGGATCTGGCGAGCCGCCTAGTCGCTTCTATATTGACCCCTTGCATCATGCCGTCACGACTAATGTCCGTGTACACAATAGCGCTGACACCCGCTTTTTTAAACTGTTTGGCCAGATCAATAGCTTCCACTTGGGATACTTCAGCCCATCCGTCAGTGGCTACCTTTCCGTCCTTTGCATCAAGCCCAACAATAATATGACCAGGAAATTCTCGGCAGGCTTCAAATACGAAATCAGGTTCTTTAACAGCTTGAGTGCCAATAATTGCGTAATCCACACCTGCGTCGAGATAGGCTTTTATCGTTTCCAATGAACGAATGCCGCCGCCAATCTGTATCGGTAGCTTGGGGTAGGCTGCAGCGATCGCCTTCACAATTTCACCATTGACCGGCTCCCCTGCAAAAGCGCCATTGAGATCAACAAGGTGGAGACGCCGGGCCCCCTGCTCCACCCAACGTCGCGCCATCGCTACCGGATCGTCAGAAAATACTGTTGAGTCATCCATCAGACCCTGGCGCAACCGTACGCATTCGCCATCTTTTAAATCAATTGCCGGTATAACAAGCATTAACTCTCTCCATCCCACTTTATAAAGTTGGCTAACAACTGCAGACCAGCCTTCTGGCTTTTTTCCGGGTGGAATTGAACTGCAAACAGATTTTTACTATATAACGCCGCTGCGAATGGCACACCATATGTACAGTCGCCTGCCACCTGCTCTGCCCGCTCCGCCTCAACATAGTAGCTATGCACAAAATAAAAACGCGCTCCATCGGGGATTCCAGCCCATAAAGGATGTCTGACTCGCTGCGTCACCCGATTCCATCCCATATGGGGCACCTTCAGTCGTTCACCATTTTCATCTTTCAAAGGATTACCAAAGAATCTGACTTTTCCAGGAAACAGGCCAAGACAATCTACGCCTTCATTTTCTTCGCTGAAATCCATTAGCGCCTGAATTCCCACGCAAATAGCCAGTACAGGCTTTTGCTTTACTGCCTCACGCACCAATGAGTCGAAACCCAAACGACGAATTTCAGACATGCAATCCCTGATTGCGCCAACACCTGGCAGCAAAATTCGATCACAGCGAGTGATTACTTCCGGATCCGAACTGACTACAACATCAGCACCATCAGCCACGTGCTCAAGTGCCTTGGCCGCTGAGTGAAGATTACCCATGCCATAGTCAATAACGCCTATACGGCCTATTGCCATTTGCTCAATACCCTCAATGAATTAAATGATCCAGCGCCTTTATGAGATGGATATCGCAATAAAAAGGCGTGTCGATTACAGCGTGCCTTTAGTGGAGGGTGTGATACCCGCCATGCGGTCATCTGGCGTTAATGCCATGCGCAACGCACGCCCAAACGCCTTAAATACGGTTTCTGCCTGGTGGTGCGCATTATGCCCACGGATATTGTCCACATGCAGCGTCACCAAAGCGTGATTCACAAACCCTTGAAAAAACTCATAAAAAAGATCCACGTCAAAGCCACCCACCATTGCCCTTACAAATGGCACGTCGTATTCAACCCCGGGACGACCGGAAAAATCGACGACTACTCTTGAAAGCGCTTCATCCAAAGGCACATAGGCGTGACCGTAGCGGCATAGGCCCTTTTTATCACCCACCGCCTCTTTGAAAGCCTGTCCGAGCGTAATACCAATGTCCTCAACAGTGTGGTGCGCATCTATCTCCAGATCTCCGCTAGCATCTACCTCGATATCAATCATGCCGTGCCTTGCGACCTGATCCAGCATGTGATCAAGAAAAGGCAGCCCGGTAGCAAAACTGCCCACTCCCGTACCATCCAGATTCACGGACACCTTTATTTGGGTTTCCAGGGTATTTCGTTCTATGCTGGCTTTACGTTCAGCCATGCTATCTACTCCCTTGTTTTAATGGTCGCTATTATACGGCCTGTCTGGGCTCACGCAAACCAATAGAGCACTTTTTAATCACCGAAAACGGTATAACAAAAACCTCACAATACTTATTGTGCACCGCAAAATAAATATTGACACGCGCCCATTAGAATCTTACTATTTACTGGCTTATTTTGCATTGCAAAATTAATTTGGAGAATTATCATGAACAACTTTCAAGATCAACTGGGCAAATTACTCAACCTTGAACAACTGCAGGATGCGGTTAAAGATCTTTATGATAGTGATGCGCTCACCCAAAAAATTCAAGAGAATGTCAAGCTGGCCTCTAAGCTGATTGAAGCCAACACAGCAGCAGCCAGTGACGCCATGATCATGCAGTCAGCCAAAATGCGCGACGGTGTTGAAAGCGCCCTCAAACAGGCAGATACTCTTGCGGGCTGCAAGGACCTGAATACCGCAATGGAATCACAGAAAAAGTTCGGTCAAACATCCAAAGATGCGCTTCTTGAACAAGCATGGATGAATATCGGTCTGGCTGTGAATGCTCTTGAAACCAATATTGAAATCATCAAGGAAGCAACTCAACTAGGTAAGGATGCCAAAAAATAATACCGATCCGCTGGCTATTAAAGCTAGCTGATAATAAGTTTCTGTTCCTCGGAGCCGTCTTTGGTCAGACTTGGGCGGCTCCTTTTTGCAGGGAAAGCGACCCGGACTTCGGTCCGGGTTTTTTTTGCTACCCCTTTACCCTCTAGCCCTCTGATGCATCAGAAACCTGCGAATTACCGGGGCGTGCCAAAATGGGAAGATCACCGGTTACACCCATCGCCCTTGCTGCAATATGATTTTTGACCGGCGCAAGCTGATTCATCAGGTTCATTCCTGTATTACGCGCCCAACGAACTGCCGGGGAAGTCTGTGCAAATAACTCTTTGAATCCGCGCATAAGATTCATCATCAGCAAATTATCAGCCACTCGACGCCTCTGGTAGCGAGACAACAGGCTGGGATCGGCCAAAGGCAGGCCGCGCCTTAACGCTCTGATAATCTCCTCAGCCAGCACCGCTGCGTCAAGAAAACCCAGATTTACTCCCTGCCCGGCAAGAGGGTGAATGGTATGAGCAGCATCACCTACCAGCGCAACTCCCGGGGCTTTGTAAGTCGTTGCATGTCTTTGATACAAAGGGAACTGGAAGCGCTTGGCCACCGCCATGATATTCCCCAATCTATATTCAAACGCCCGCCCTAGCGCATCAGCAAATTCCTGATCCTGTAACGCCATTATGGATGAGGCCTCCTCAGTGTCCAGCGACCAAACAATAGAACAACTGTGGCTATCATTGCTCCCACCCATCAGTGGCAGGAATGCCAATGGCCCGGTCGACAGAAATCGTTGCCATGCGGTCGCCTGATGAGAAAATTCGGTACTCACCGTAGTCACGATCGCACACTGTTGATAATCACGCTGCTTAATGGAAATACCCGACAGCTCTCTTACTTTAGAGTGCGCCCCATCGGCGCCCACCAGGAGCGTTGCTGAGCATTTCGAGCCATCCTGGAGTTGCACCAGATTCATCCCATCTTTATTGATAGACAGCCCAGCGATACTGGCAGGTGCGATTATTTCAACATGATCAAGTTCAGCAAGCCTTTGATAAAGACCTGCGCTAATCAGAGAATTTTCGATGATATAGCCCAAAGACATTTGTCCAATATCACCCGCATCAAATGCTATCTGCCCAGTACCTTCCGCATCCCACACACACATACGCTCAAAGGGGCAATGACGATATTGGGAAATAAAGCTCCAGACGCCTATATTGTCTAAGAAATTACGCGAAGCCTGGGTCAATGCACTGACACGAGGTTCAAAATCAGATTCTTTGCGAGGAGGCATGCGCATCGGGATCTGCTGCGCTTCAACGACGGCTACCCTTAGATTTTGTTCACCCAGGGCACAGGCAAGCGCTGCACCGACCATCCCACCACCGGCGATAAGCAGGTCAAAATCAGAACTCTTTGGTTTCGAGATCGTCCTTTGCACTTTAATTTTTCCAGTCTGTTCGAGCTAATGCACTTTGTCCAAAACCCATTGCCTGTTGCGCAAAAAGCCTCTTGGTAACAGGTAATAGATCCAACGTCACTAAGCCAAAATCTCGCAGTCGGCTCAACAACAGATCATTATTGGAAAATAAGCGAACGCTGCCATCCGTAAAACGAATAGTCTTCTCCTGATCCTGCTGTCTAAGCTTCGAATACTGCCGCAGTACATCCGCAGAACCAAGCGGCCTACCCATTTGCGCCGCCTCGCCGAGCAGAGCGGCCAGATCTGCAACTCCTCGTAACGCCAGATTAAAACCCTGTCCGGCGACAGGGTGAAGTGTATGCGCAGCGTTCCCCACGACGACCAAGCCAGGACGAAACTGATCTTTCGCCCATCGCAGCGAGAGCGGATAAGCGTACCTCTCGCCAACCTTAAGAAATCGCCCCAAGCGAAAACCAAACCGCTGCTGTAGCTGCTCAAGAAAATCACTATCGCTAAGCGCCATGAGGTCATCCACCCCAGACCGATCAACAGTCAAGACCAGCGCGCAGCGACTCTGAGCAACTTGATCCTCTTTATGCTCATATAATGGCAACATTGCGATTGGCCCCTCACTGGTAAATCGCTCATAGGCTACATTGTTATGTGGCTGTTGAGCGGTAACATTGGCGATGATCGCCTGCTGCTGATAATCATGTTTATCTACCAGCATACCCATTTTTTCACTCAGGCCCGATCGTCCTCCATCAGCGATAACTACCAACTGGGCGTCAATCCTAAGCTGCTTACCCTGCTCCTCAATGACTATTTGTGTAACATCACTTCCAGGCAGCAGTTCAACCACCTGCGCCGGACAGAGAAAAGTTACGCCCTGCTGTTTGATCTGATCCAACAACACCTGTCCCATCCAGGCATTTTCCACGACATAACCCAGCGCCTCGACGCCATAATCAGCCGCTTTTATACGCACACTGCCAAAATGCCCTTTATCTGAGACATGAATACGCTCAATGGGAGTAACAGCTGAGCGCAGCTGATCCCATACGCCGATTTTCCGCAGAATATTACTACTACCCCAGGACAAAGCAGTCGAACGCGCATCGTAGCTCAGCTGATATTGATCGGGAGAATAGCTTTCCGGTAGAGCAAAAGCCTCAACTACAGCAACCTTAAGACCCTGTTCACGAATCACAGGCAGTAACGCGCAAAGCAGGCTGGCACCGACCATCCCGGCACCCACTATGAGCAGGTCGAAGCTTTTGGCTCTGTCCACGGCGCTGCCGTTCACTTCGACATGAGCTGTTCGATATCCCGGATCTGACGCGGCACCTTATCGGTCATTAACTCGCAACCCTCTTTGGTGACCAATACATTATCTTCAATACGGATACCGATACCCTGCCATTTTTTTGCCACACCCTTCGCCTGCGCAGGAATATACAGTCCCGGCTCCACCGTGAGCGTCATACCCGGCTCCAGCATGCGCCATTCACCACCAACCTTATACTCTCCCACATCGTGGACATCCAGGCCCAACCAGTGTCCCGTCTTATGCATATAAAAGGGCTTATAGGCTTCCTTTTTCAACAACGTACTCAGTCGTCCTTTAAGCACCCCCAGATCCAGCAATCCCTGAGTAATAATCTCGACAGCCGCCTGATGCGGTTGATCCCAATGGTTGCCCGGTTTAACTTGCCCAATTGCTGCAAACTGCGCTTCTAATACTATTTCGTATAAAGCACGCTGTTCATTTGAATAGCTGCCGTTGACCGGATAGGTACGTGTTACATCCCCTGCGTAGTACTGATATTCACAACCCGCATCAACCAGCACCAGGTCACCGTCGATAAGTTCTTTATTGTTGTCAATGTAGTGCAGTGTGCAGGCATTTGCGCCGCCACCGACAATGCTAGGGTAGGCTGGAGAACGACAACCCTGCTGTATAAACTGCTGCAAATAGACCCCTTCAAGCTGGTACTCCATCATACCCACCGAACAGGCCTTCATCGCCGCTATATGGGCCTCGGCCGTAATGCGACAGGCCTTCTTCATAATCTGAATTTCTTTGTTACTTTTATAAAGGCGCAAATCATGCAGAAAATGATCCAGCACGATAAACTCATTAGGCGGCTGGGCGCCACTTCGCACTTTGGAGCGAATCACATTGATCCATTCCATCACCTGCTTATCGAAGTCCGGGTTTGAGCCCATCGAATAAAAAAGCTTGTCACAGCCTTCGATTAACCCGGGTAATATCTCGTCAATATCACTGATGGGAAATGCATCATCGGCTCCAAACTGATCACAAACGCCTTCCGGCCCGACAATCCCTCCATCCCACATCTCCTTATTAGGATCCCGTTCACGGCAAAACATAACAAATTCGCCATGCGCTCTTCCAGGTTTCAGAACCATCACCGCAGCAGGCTCAACAAAACCACTCATGTAATAAAAATCACTATCCTGTCGATAGGGATATTCGACATCCCGGTTACGGGTTCGTGTCGGTGCCGCAGGCAAAATAGCAATACTGTTCTCTCCCATCAGCGCCATCAGGTTCTTGCGACGCTGCTGGAATTCCTTTGCGGTAATTTGCATCAAATACTTCTCTTACATCAGATGGTTTGTGTTTAATTAACTCGGGAGACTCTGACTAGTGAACCGACGGCGGAGCCTGGTGTGTCGCGGCGTCAGACTGGTTCTCATGAACCTCACTATAAACCAGAATAGTTGCCATACGTACATATTCGATAATCTGCATCAGATCCTGCTCATTATCGTCACAGTCCTCCAACTGCTCTGCGCCAATACGCACAATTTCAGAAAAGTCGTTAACCGTTTCCCGAGCCTCCTCAGATAATTTACTGAGACTATCGACTCCGAAAGCGGCCAAAAACCCCTGACACCACAGACCGATGCTTTCAGCACGCAAACTGAGATCAGTTTCATCATCTGGCAACACCAGCTCCAGCTCAAAACCCACCCCTTGCAATTGCTGTTTGGTCCACGTGTATAGGTTGAGCATGGCAACCTTGCCTTGCTCGGAGTCAATACGCTTGCGCTCCAGGTAACTCGCTGCGCGGTCCAGCCAATCCTGCTCAGCATCGGCGACGCCACCTGCCAACTGACCGCAGAGCAATCCATGCAGCTCAGAAGGTGACGCGAATACACCCAGTTCAACAAACAAATCCGCCAGCTGTTCAAACTGCACGCTTTCTATATCTGCACTCTTATCTACACTCTCCAAACCGGCACTCTCCAACTCTTTCATACCACCACTGCACCCTGAACTCTTTTCAGCGAACTTTAAAACATACCCCTTCGCACATCAATTTGTATATTGATCCATTGATTTTAAAGGCTAATCAGCGCCGATAATGCGCACATCATTAGTCCCTATAAATTGATCGCTGGACATTGACCACCACAAAGGACCCAACTATAGTACTATAGGATGCCTAAATTAAGAAAAACAATGCTATGAGCGAGTTAGATTTCAAAGCCCTGGAGCTTAAAGTTAATCAGTTAATTGAAGTTTGCAAACTACTTGATGCCAAGAACAAAGCACTGGCTAAAGAAAACCAAACTTTCAAACGAGAGCGCTCGCAGGTAATTCAGCAAAAAGACCTGGCTCGCACCAAAGTAGAACATATGATTAGCAGCCTTAAAGCAATGGAACTGAACAATGGCTGATTCACGCGACACGGTAAGCGTTTCCATTCTCGACAAGGAATATCTAATCGCCTGCCCGCCCGAAGAACAGAGTGCGCTACTGCAATCCGCGCGCTATCTCGACGAAAAAATGCGAGAGATCCGATCTTCTGGCAAGATCCATGGATTGGAGCGAATCGCCGTGATGGCTGCATTGAATATTACACACTCACTGCTACAAAAAGATCAGGCGCATAACTCAGGGCAGGAAACCGCTCTTCGCCTCGCCACCAAGGTCGATCAATTTCTGCAAGAGATTTCTTAAAACATTTTCTTGTCAGCATCATCTGGCGTAAAGCAAATTGGTCTAAAAAAGTCGGCCTAAAAAACTGACAAAATCCACGACTAATATATACTTAACCATAAGCTCTCTGTTTCGTTTGCTAGTTAGTTTAGTCCTCGAGCCTATATTTTTTATATTGGGGGCAACTTCAGAGTGATGGTGTGCATGTCCGCTAGTCCGGAAAGCCTTTTTCATTCAAGTGGCCACCGCCTTGGACCAATGGTTCAAGGGCCTCGCTAACAGCGGCGTTATGGAGAGCATTTACGTCCTGCCGCTCAGAAACCGCCATAATTCATAGTGAATTTAACCTGCGCATAAGAAAAATATATAACTTTGCACATGAGCGATAACACACGACTTCGACTTCAAATTCAACAGCAGCGATCAGCACTTGGCAGCGCCGATCAATTACACGCATCGCAACGGCTAGCCCATCAAATAAGCCAATCAGAACTGTTCAAGCAAAGTAAAAAAATTGCTTTTTACCAGGCGCACGGGGGAGAGATCGACCCGGCTGCGCTGTTAAAGCTTGCCTGGAAATCGGGCAAACTCTGCTATTTGCCTGTAGTGGATGGCAATGGAGCAAATCAATTGTTTTTTGCGCCCGTTGAGCAGGATACGGTACTCATTCCAAACCGCTACCAAATTGCCGAACCCGAGCATCAATTAAACCAACGATGCCCCGCTGAAGCGCTTGATCTAGTGCTGGTACCGCTGGTTGCGGTTGACTCTAGCGGTAATCGCGTCGGTATGGGCAAAGGCTATTATGACCGTAGCTTTGCCTTTATGCTTAACAACAGCCAACGCCAAAAACCCTTTTTACTGGGATTAGGCCACGATTTTCAACTAGTTGAAAACCTGGTTCGAAATGCCTGGGACGTGCCGCTCAATGGGCTGGCAACAAACAGCCAGTTGCTCCTGTTTTAGAAAAACGAACATTCCTAATGGCACCACCTTAAGAAGACCGCCCACTCCCCCGCTCGAGCGATAGGGTTGGAGTGAGGGTGCAAATGGCCCTTGAGTGCTCTCCCGGGAGAAGGGATTTTTTTAGTTTAATTAGCTGAAGGCAGTGCCATTCCAAACACCCCTTTCACCTGCTACTGAAGAAACATCTGGTAAGCTGGATTTTCGGTTTCTTCACTATAGGGATAGCCAATTTTGTCGAAGTAGGCCCGGGCCAGCTTTTTCTCTTTCGGTGGCACCTGCAACCCTACCATGACGCGCCCGTAGGCGGCACCATGATTGCGGTAATGAAACAGCGTAATATTCCAGCGTTGCCCCAGGGTTTGCAAAAACTTCATTAGAGCACCGGGGCGCTCTGGAAATTCAAAGCGAAAAACCACCTCATGATCAACGGTCGGCGCATGCCCCCCGACCTGATGACGGACATGCAGCTTCGCCATTTCATTATCCGTCATATCCAGTACATGGTATTTCTTGCCTCGTAACTCTCGCAGCAAATCGCGACGGGCCGACCCGGCATCGCTGAGCTGAACACCCACAAACACCTGTGCTTCACTGGAGTCCGAATAGCGGTAATTAAACTCCGTAATATTGCGCTTCCCCAGCGCCTCGCAAAATGCTTTAAAGCTGCCAGTCTGCTCAGGGATCACCACAGCAACAATCGCCTCGCGCCGCTCGCCTAGCTCAGAGCGCTCAGAAATATGCCGCAACCTATCAAAATTAACATTTGCACCGCTATCGATTGCCAATAGCGTTTTATTTTTCAATCGACGATTTTCAACATACTTTTTCAGGCCAGCCACCGCCATCGCACCTGCCGGCTCGGCAATTGAACGCGTATCATTAAAAATATCTTTAATCGCCCCACAGATTTCATCGGTACTGACGGTGACGATCTCATCGACACATCTTTGCGCAATCCGAAAAGTCTCTTTTCCAACCTGAGCAACAGCCACCCCATCGGCGAAAATACCCACCTCTGGCAATATCACGCGCCGTCCCTTTTCCAATGCCGCTTTCATACAAGCCGAATCTTCCGCCTCTACACCAATCACCTTCACTTCAGGCCGAACATATTTGATATAAGCCCCAACACCGGCTATCAATCCACCGCCTCCAACGGGCACGAAAACCGCATACAAGGGCCCAGTAACCTGCCTCAGTATTTCCATACCAATCGTTCCTTGTCCGGCAATCACATCTGGATCGTCAAAGGGATGAACGTAGGTATAATTTTTTTCCTTGCCCAGCTTTTTGGAATACGCAGAAGCTTCATCATAGGTATCCCCATGCAATATTACCTTGGCACCAAGCGCTCGCACCGACTCCACTTTGATATCCGGCGTAGTCTTGGGCATCACAATAATGGTACTGACCCCCAACTGCTTACCGGACAGCGCCAGACCTTGCGCATGATTTCCGGCAGAGGCCGCAATCACGCCTTTTTTCCTCTGGGCAGGAGATAATCGCGAAACCTTGTTGTACGCACCGCGCAGTTTGAATGAAAAGACCGGTTGCAGGTCTTCGCGTTTCAACAGGATACGGTTCATGTAACGCTGCGACAAAAAACGCGCTTCATCAACCGGCGTTTCAATAGCCACATCATAGACCTGGGCTTCCAGAATTTTTTTTACATATTTTTCAGGCATCTTTCCAGCCATTGGTTCTTTGATTAATGCCAGTATGATAATGAGTTATCAACCGCTAAGTCCAGGGAAGCTAAGTGCAAGCGATGAAATAATCGAAGCCATATGGATCAAGTAGGTTCGAAACCGCTTCGTAATAACGCTATTACCTCTGGGATAAGCATTGCGATAACCTTATAATCTCTGCAGAACCCCTTAACCACCGCGCATCCAAATATACATATGACCCAAGACGACCTTAAAAAGGCGGTCGCGATCGCCGCAATTGAACACATCAGTAGCCTCCTGGAAAACGATACTATAGTGGGTGTCGGCACAGGCTCAACCACCAACTTTTTTATTGATGAACTGGCGAAAATAAAACACCGCTTTGATGGTGCTGTATCCAGCTCGGTTGTCAGTACAGAGCGACTCAAGGCTCATGGCATCCCTGTCTACGAATTGAATGTCGTAGACAGGATTGCAGTTTATGTGGACGGCGCAGATGAAACCAACTCAAACCTTGAATTGATCAAAGGTGGTGGTGGTGCGCTAACGCGGGAAAAAATTGTAGCCGCCGTTGCCGACTATTTCGTCTGTATTGTTGATCATAGCAAACAGGTCGATGTACTGGGAGAATTCCCACTACCCATCGAGGTCATTCCCATGGCACGCAGCCACGTTGCGCGCGAAATGCTGCAGCTCGGCGGCACCCCGGAATACCGCCAGGGCTTCGTCACAGATAATGGCAACATCATTCTGGATGTATACAATCTGGATATCAGCCAACCCACCAAGCTGGAAAGCGAAATCAATAATATCGTCGGCGTGGTCAGCAACGGTTTGTTCGCCCAAAGGCCTGCTGATCTATTATTGGTCGGTAGCGACAATGGCGTACAAAGTATTGCTCGACGTTAACGGACTGCAATTAACAGCTTTGGCGTTAACAGTTATGCCTCCCAGCGCTCCCATGTTACCGGCTTATTTTGTACAGGCGATTCATGGCAAAATTTAGCTTTAGCCAGGCTTTATTGGATTGGTTTGATCAGCATGGGCGTAAGGACCTGCCCTGGCAAAATAATATCTCCCCCTATCGCGTTTGGGTTTCAGAGATCATGCTCCAGCAAACCCAAGTAAACAGCGTCATTCCGTATTTTGAGCGATTTATACAAGCCTTCCCGAACATTGACAAGCTGGCACTGGCTGAGGCAGATCGCGTTCTTAGTCTCTGGGCCGGCTTAGGTTATTATGCCCGCGCCCGAAATCTACATAAAACCGCACAAATAATTCACGCCGAATACGAAGGTCAGTTTCCTCAGTCATTGGAAGAGTTGACCAGCCTACCGGGAATCGGGCGATCCACCGCTGGAGCCATTATCAGTATCTCAATGCAAGGTTGTGCAGCAATTCTTGATGGCAACGTCAAAAGAGTCCTGACACGTTTTTTAGCCATCGACGGCTGGCCTGGTAAAAGCTCTGTACAGAAAGAGCTATGGCATTATGCGGAACGCTTTACGCCAACAAAAAGGGTCGCCGACTATACCCAGGCAATTATGGATCTGGGTGCAACGCTCTGCACACGATCCAAACCCAACTGCCACCTTTGCCCCTTAAGCCCAGAATGCAAAGCCTTAAAATCAGGGCAGCAAGATCAATTTCCTACGTCAAAGCCTAAAAAAGACATTCCAACACGCAACGCCTTTTTCCTCATACTGCAAGACCAGCGGGGAAAAGTGCTAATGGAAAAAAGACCCCCCAATGGAATTTGGGGTGGACTCTGGAGTCTGCCAGAACACGAAGTTGAAGAAACACTGCTGCAGTGCATCGAACAGCAGCACCATTGTTCTTTAAAACTGGTCAAACCCGGGAAAAAACTTCACCATACCTTCTCCCACTTCCGGCTCATCATCCAGCCCATTCATGCCACAACGGTAACACAACCCAACCACATTCTAGAACCTGATCGATGGGGCTGGTTTAACCATGAAGAAATAAAGGAAAAAGGAGTTCCTGCTCCTGTCAGCAAGCTATTCAATTCTCCATAGCGCAGAGTAAACAGCTACAGTACAATACTCATTCGTTCCGAAATTACATTAGGATAATTCATGAGCCGCACTGTATTCTGCAAAAAATATCAAAAGGAATTGGAAGGGCTGGATATACCGCCCTACCCCGGTCCCAAAGGGCAGGAAGTCTACGATAATATTTCAAAACAGGCTTGGCAGGAATGGCAACAGCACCAAACCATGATCATCAACGAACGCCAGCTGAACCTGATGGAACCCGCTGCGCGAAAGTACCTGGCCGAGCAGATGGACAAGTTCTTTGCCAATGAAGACTTTGATAGCGCCGAAGGCTATGTGCCACCCAGCAAACCAGAATAGATAAAAATTGCCCGAATTACACTTGACTACAAATCCCTAGAACGGTTTAATAGCCGCCCTGTCCGAGTGGACCTACCGGCTTCCTCTTAAATCGACAGGCAATAAGTTTGTAATTTTATAGCACTTCAAAATGCCCAGATAGCTCAGTCGGTAGAGCAGTGGACTGAAAATCCTCGTGTCGATGGTTCGATTCCGTCTCTGGGCACCATTTTTCAAGTTTTAAATCAATAAGTTATATCCTCATCTCAGCGAATATTACCGCTTAGCCAACATTCAATTGCACACCTTTTGCACACTCTCAATAAAACAACTACTTTAGTTTCTCTTTTTTTGAACCAAAAAAAGCCGACTAAAGCCAGGCTTTTGTTCATACAAATTGGAAGGAGCCAATACCGCAAAGGGCGCTTAAGCTTGCATTTTGGTAGAACAAGCTGAACAACGGAAACGACTAAAAGGCGCGGCCATGCACCTAAGCCAAGTGAGCTGCTTTTCCTCCTTGCAAACTGGACAAGTCACTTATTTCTCTCTGGCTTATAACGTCCAAATTTGTGATCAATAGCAAAGCTTTTTATCCAGCAAGATTTACATGCTATAGCTTTCACTCGTAATGCGTCCACAGCCTTAGTACTTTTACCGCCCGCTCCTCTTCCAGAACCTGATAGACCAAGCGATGCTGAATATTGATCCTACGCGAATATGCGCCTGACAAATCGCCGACAAGTTTCTCGAATGGTGGCGGGTTCATAAAAGGATCCTTTTCCAGAACTTTAAGCAGTTCTTGCGCTTTTGGTTTCAGGCCAGAAGAAGCCAATTTCTTTGCATCTTTCTGAGCTTGTTTCGTAAAGCACAGTTGCCACATTACCAATCCAGCGATTTATCAGTGTCAGAAATGTCGGTTTCCATACCTTCTAGAATGGACTCGCGCATTCCCGGAATGGAAACGAGATAGAGCGTTTCACTAATTGCGTTCCAATCTTCTTCCGCTACAAGAACAGCGTTCCCTCGTTTACCGGTGATTGTGATCGGTTTGTGCGTGGCCTTTGCCTCATCTATCAGAGCATAGAGCTTTGATCTAGCTTCTGTTGCGTTGAGTGTTGACATGTTGGACCTCCAATTTTTATAAGCGTACGTTATAGCGAGCGCTTTGTCAAAAACTATAAAAACGCTATAACGCTTTTGCAGCCTTGCAGGAGCCCTTTCAATTTGTGGGTGATGATATGGACACCTCCCCACTAACCGGCGTCGATGGTTCGATTCCGTCTCTGGCACCATTTTTCTCCTTTTATTTCATACCTTAAAGACATCCTGCAGAGCCTAGCTTTGATGCTATTGTCTATATAACGTCTACAAATCAAACTTTCCACTCGGCATAATCAGTGTTCCTCTTATTTTTTGTTAATTTTTATAGAGAACAAGCCACTGGCTTATCCTCATCATTAACCTTATCTAAAATACTGGCTAAACGGCTACGAAATGATGAATAACAAATTGTGCCTATAATATTCCAATCTCTATTTTGTACTTGTACCTATTATTGTACGCAACTACTTTTAAGGACCGCTCAACGACTTGGCACAAACACCCTATGCTTGAGCTGCAACCGTCAAAGCGAGAGCTATCTGCTTCACACGACATTATTGTCTACATAGGGTTTTGAAGAGTTTTTCTTTACACTGTATTGGCCCGACTACAGGGTCAGGGTCCAGACTGGCAACTCGATGAATGAAAGAGGCTCACCATGCTAACGGATTCCCAATTGGCCAGGAAGTTCGGTGTTTCGCGCGCAACTGTCCTTTATTATGAAAAGAAGGGGCTGCTCAAGCCAGCCACGCGGTCTGAAAACGGCCATCGCTGGTATGGCCCCGCAGAAGCGAAAGTGCTTGAAAATATTCTGGCTTACCGCTCCTTTGGTTTACCGGTAGTAAAACTGGCCGACCTTGTTCATCGAAAAAAGGGTGTTGTACAAACGCGTATTTTGCAGGATCAGTTTTATGCTCTCGACAAAGAGATCGAAACCTTGCGTCAGCAGCAAAAGGCGATTGTTCAACTTCTGAAACAACCAAATTTATTGAAGAAAAATATGGTTACAAAAGAGAGGTGGGTTGAAATTATGCGTGCAGCGGGCTTAAGCGAGCAGGATATGACCAACTGTCACCGCAAGTTTTAATCCATGGAGGCTGACGAACATCAAAGGTTTCTGGAGTCACTGGGTATAGCCGATGAGGAAATCAGGAGGATTCGCAGTCTGTGAGGAAAAACAACGTGGCGGCTCAATTTAAGAGCCGCCACGTTGTGTGTTTAGCCGAATAGCGTCACTATTCGGTGAAGCAGGGTAATTGTGGAAGCAAAGTCAGAAATCATTGTCTACAATTGAAGTAAGAAGGCGTCCTAACCGGATGACCAGACCTGTGACAAACCGTTCCCACTAAACAAGGACGAATGGATGAAATTACTCATTAAAGTTCTCATGATCGTACTGATTTTGTTCATGTCGAACCTGTTTTTATTCAAGACCATGGATGGTGATGCATCACTGGAAGTTAGCAACCCGACACCCAGCTTCATCTCTGATCTGTTCGATTTCAAAAAATGGGGAAAGGACATTACCAAGGCTTCCGGTAAAGCAATGGGCGATGAGCATGCCGGACAGACAAAAATCTTTCGCTGGACCTCTGCCGATGGATCCAAGCAGTTTTCTAACATCCCTCCCACCGGCGTAGAATTTGAAACCGTTTGGGTCGATCCTGACGCCAATATAATAGAAGCACTTAAACCACCCCCCCAGAAAAAGGCCGCTTCATCCAGTAATACAACAACTTCTCAGACTAGCATACCCTCGCTTTTGACGGTTTCTCCGGATAAAGTAAAAAAACTGGTTGAGGATGCTAAGAAAGTACAAGAAATGTCTGACGATCGAGCCAAAACTCTTGAAAAACTGTAGCTTTCGCTCATCCCTTATATCCCTTTTTCATGAGCAGCAGTTTTGCCACTACTGCTTTGTCTCGCCAGCACCTGTAGATAATTTATACTCGAAAGCGTATATTTAAAGCGATCTAAAACCTTTTGGTAAGCGACAGACTGAGAATAACTGCGACAAAGCAGCCATCCGTCGTGTGACACCATCACCGCGCATCCCGCACTCACGCGATGCGTCAGTAACAAAAGGGGGAATGATGAACAGATCGTCAAGTTTACATCTACTCTGTGCAATACCTTTCCTATTAGCCTGCAATCTGGCACTCGCTGCCCGCTATAAACCGATCAATGAGATTCCCCAATCTGTTCCGGAAACACAGGAAGAAAAACAGATCTGGGAAATCGGTAGAGCCCATCATACCAAGGTCAAAGAAACCGGTGAGGCCATGGACGACCCGGAAATGGAGCAGAGCCTTGAAGCGGTAGCCTCTCGGTTACTGGGAGACATGGTTCAAATCATTGGCATGGAAGTGAATGTGATCATTTTTAAGGATCCGTCCGTAAATGCCTGGGTTTATCCTGATGGGACCATTGCGGTGCAAACCGGACTACTCGCAGAATTGGAAAACGAGGCGCAGTTAGCCGCTATCCTAGGACATGAAATTTCACACTTCCTGAATCGCCACGCTTATATTCAAATTAAATCCAAACAAAAGCAATCTGCGGTCGGCAAGGGCCTGGGACTGATTGCAACCGCTGCGCTCGCCGCAAAAACAGGTACGCTCAATACCGGACTAATGGGAGCAGGCCAGGTATGGACTGATTTGGTCACCAGCGGTTATTCGCGAAAACTGGAAACCAAAGCCGATGAACAGGGGCTGCAATTATTGAATGCGGCCGGTTACGCACCGGACCAGGCATTACCTGCTTTTGACGCGCTGCGCATCAAGGAGGATGATCAGGTCAATATCGGTAAAATATGGAGCAGCCACCCCGATATCGATTCCCGGCTAAAAAATCTGAAGCGACAAATTAAGAAGATTAAGAACAAGTCCACAGAGATCCCGCCAACTGAGGATTATATCCGAACCTACGGTAAGGCAATGTTGGTTGATGCCCAGCTTGATTTGCAACGCCAGCGCTATAAACGAGCGCACAAGACTCTGAATCGTTACACCAATGTCATCCCCGATGAGCCGATCGGTTATTTTTTTACCGGCGAAGCCTATCGTAAGCAATATCCGGAAGGGCCCGACTTTGGGCCGAGAATAAGTGCCTACCAATCAGCCATTGCGGCCGACAGCGAGTTTGCCATGGCTTACAAAGAACTGGGTATGACTTATCGTCAGAAAATGCAGAAAGATGAGGCTATCAACGCCTTTCAATCTTACCTGAATCTCTCTCCGGAATCGGCAGACGCACCCATCATCCGCTGGTACCTGGATGACTTGCAAAGCGGCACTACATCCGCAGCTCAGAAATAGGGGGCCATACCATGAAACGATTTATCAGTATTATTTTTATCAGTTCGATTTTTTTAGCTTATCCTGCACACAGCGCCTCCAGCAAAGACGCCTTTATCGGCATTAAAAAAAGTACGCTTAAAAAGGAATACCGATATCTCGCCGTGGCGCCTCTAGATGTTTCACCGGCGCTAAAAATGCCTGACTCCGTAAAACAACGCATAGAAAATGATATCATCACGCGGCTGAAGAAGGAGGGCTTCAAGGTTTTACCCCCTGAAATTATGCGTAGTATTCGTGAGCATATGCGACAGCTGGTTTCGCTAGATGAAAATCCGGACAAGGAAGACACCGCAAAAGCGGCTGCCGTGCGTGACCACAGTTACCGGGAGTTAATGTTTCGCCATCCAATCAATGGCATCGTATCAATACGTGTGCAGCCAGTCAGCGCACCTTTTAGGGATGATAAAGCAGAGTGGCATGGGACTTCACAGAAAATAAAACATCGCGGTGATGGTTTAATGAAGTTTATTACCGGCAAAAACTACGGCGGCAATATCGCAGCCTCTTCGCTGAAAGTCGCTATTTGGGATCGCCAGGAAACTTTGCTTTACTCCTGGTACGGTGGCATCGAAGTGCTGATGCAGCGCAATGCCAAGTCGCTGGAACAGATTCCTCCCGACCAGTATTGGCGGGATGCAAAACGTATCAAGAAGGCAGTAAAGCTTGCGTTAAATCCTCTGTAACAACACTTTTTTTAAGTGAGGATTATATCTCTAATTTCCAAGTAGATACTTCGGAGAGCGAACCCTGATTGTATTTAATCATTTCAATTACTAATTTTTCTTTATCAAGACTGATTAACAACCGCTCTTCAAGCATTACCGTCCCTCCGCGCTTGGTATGTCGCCAGTATACTCTTGAAAAGGATAGATGATTCGCATCCAGTTTACTGATTTCAATTTGATCCAAGTTGCTTGTACCGCTAATCCGCAGCCATTGATCCCTTAATTCAAATTCAAAATTGACCCGTTTACTTGTTCCGGGCTCGGTCGACCTCAGCTCTGCTTCAAAGACCAGCTCCCGGGAAAATTTCTGCTGTATGTTCGCTTCAACCCAATAGTTTTCATGCCGCTTTCGTGGAGAGCTTTCATTCCCATGACAACTATAGCTTTCATTTTTCCCACGCCAACGGCCTGCGAGCCCTTTGAATAGTGTCGCCAACACCTCAATTTCATCTTCCGTCAATTTTCTAGCCGGATAAACCGCTTCGCTGATACCAGGAGAAACAACAGATGCTTCAAAACATTGATACTGGGCCTGCTCATTACTGACGGTATCACTTTCAATGTCTGCCTTTATACTGTGCTGTTGCAGCTCCTTGGCCTGCTGTTCCTCTATTAGCTTTTTATCACGGCGCTGATCATAGCCCTCAAGCGCTCGTTTATCTCTTTCATCCATAAAACGTAGCTGGCTGTTTTTAAGCTCCACCTCTTGCTCGATTGCCCCTTGCCCCTGTGGCCGTTCATCGGAATAGTGAATTTTACCCTTTTCATCCACCCACTTATAAACGGCTGCATCCAGTGGTTGAACAAACACTAGAATAACCACTATGCTTGAGATTAGATTTCCTTTCATTGAACGTTCCTCCATTCCGAGGGAGTGGGCCAGCATCTTACTTCCCATCATACGATCGTTTTAGACAATTATCTTTCCCGCATTGTCGGTTACCTTTTAAAATACCAAAAACAATCAACATCTTTAATACATCATATATGATTTTTTATAATACTTATTACCGTCTAAACATCAGTTATTATTCCTTATACTAATTTATATAAGTAGTCACTATTAATTTATTAAAGGTATATTATATAATTTATAAATCACTTATGAGGCGTTAAAGATATGTCTAATAATCTAATTCTCACCCAATTAGGCCAACGCATTGCCCGCTACCGCCTCAATCAGAATATTTCTCAACAGTCACTCGCTAACGAAGCGGGCATTTCTAAACCCACATTGCAGCGTATGGAAAACGGGCATTCCAGCCAGACCGCCAATTTAATACGCGTTCTTCGCGCATTAGACTTACTGGATAATTTTAATAATCTGATACCCGAGCCAGCACCCAGCCCCATCCAGCAGGCAAAAATGCATGGCAAAATCAGGCAGCGCGCATCCTCACGCACCGAGCAAACCGACCCCGTCTTATGGTCATGGGGAGACGGCGAATGACCATCGCCGAGGTGCAACTCTGGGGAAAAACTATCGGAGCAGTCTCCTGGGATAACCAGAAGAATTTGGCCCATTTCGAATACGACCCCCTGTTCCGTCACAGCGCCATTGAACTGGCACCGATGACGATGCCCTTATCAGACAAAATCTACACTTTCCCATCGCTACCTCGCGAAACTTTTCACGGACTGCCGGGCATGCTAGCGGATTCACTGCCGGACAAATTTGGTAACGCCCTGATTAACGCCTGGCTAGCCAGAACCGGACGCAAGCCAGACAGCTTTAATCCCGTGGAGCGCCTTTGCTATATCGGGAAAAGAGGAATGGGCGCGCTTGAGTTTTCCCCCGCACAAGGCCCCTCCATCAATCAAACCAACAATATCGAGCTGGAAGCTCTGGTCAACCTGGCCAGTGAGATCCTGACTAAACGCACTCTGCTTGAAAAATCATTTTCAAGCAATCGACGCGAACAGGCACTTAGAGATATTTTACGAGTCGGCACCTCTGCCGGAGGCGCAAGAGCGAAAGCTATCATCGCCTGGAATGCACAGACTAATGAGGTAAGATCTGGACAGGTACAGGCGGAACCGGGCTTTAGTTATTGGCTCCTCAAGTTCGATGGGGTGCAGGGCAATCGAGACAAGGAGCTTGCGGACCCAAAGGGCTACGGAGTCATTGAATACGCCTACCATAAAATGGCCCTGGCCGCCGGCATTCAAATGAACGAATGTCGAATACTCAACGAGAATGGTCGCCAACATTTTATGACCAAACGGTTCGACCGCACCGATCAGGGTAAAAAAATCCACATGCAAACTCTGTGCGCCATGGCCCACTATGACTTCAATCAGGCTGGTGCCTATTCATACGAGCAGGCGCTCCAGGTAATCCGGCAACTGGGCCTGCCAATGGCCAGTATAGAAGAGCAATTTAGGCGAATGGCCTTTAATATCCTGGCTCGCAATCAGGATGATCATGTCAAGAACATTGCTTTTCTCATGGATCAGTCGGGCCACTGGAAACTCTCCCCCGCCTACGACCTGACTTTTAGTTATAACCCATCGGGAGCCTGGACCGGCAGCCACCAAATGACATTGAACGGCAAGCGAGACCAGTTTAACCGTGAAGATTTTACTGCATGTGCCGAAAACAGTTCGATGAAGCGAGGTGCAGCAATGCAGATTCTGGATCAGGTACAACAGGCGGTAGATAACTGGCTGCTTTACGCTGACCAGGCAGGGATAGACGAACAGACCGCAATTGAAATCGCCAGCCATCATCGCGGCAATATTTTAGATAATTCACGCTAGCGATTAACCTTCGAGAGATATTTGAAAACCTTAGACAACCGATCAATACGCACTATATTTCACACATCTCATTGACTTGTCATATAAATTCTCTACAATTTACGCCGCTAGGGCGAACGCGCTTGAACTTGAATAAGCCCGAACGCGAACAAAAAAAATAAATTTAAAAGGATTTAACGGTGAATATTAGAATCTGCTTGATCATTTCGTCACTTCTTCTGGTCACCGGCTGCACGCCGGATGAACTTCAGAGTTTTGATTACTATCTGCTCAACCCTGAAGAACTGGCCGATGCCGTTGATTTTTGCAATGACTCTGACGATCGCCGGGCCTACGCTGATTACTGTAAAACTATCGACTCTTTTGATGAACAGTATGCGGATATTGAAGCGGAATTTAATACCCAGGAAACGCTATATCTGCAATACCGTGGCTTCTATCCGGAGATTGATAAAAAAGCCAAAGTAGCCCTCGCTGAAGCCAAGCGACAACTGGAATTAAAAAGAGAAGGCTTGAAGCGTTAAGCCTGCCAACCAGGCTCCTCGCCAAAAAACACCTAAGACCGCCCAGCCTCGTCAATTAGCTGTGAGGTATGGCCCGCCGGATAATACGGCAGGCCGATTCGCAGTCGCCTATGCTCGCTCTTTATAACGCTGAATATCAACCGCAGTATACGCGCTGATATTGAGAATTCCCCTCGACGTAACCGAAGGGATGACAATATGTGCCGGTTTAGCCAAACCGGACAATAATGGCCCAATTAACAGGGCATTGGTCAGCGAACGAATCAGCCCCAGCGCGATATTTGCCGTATCAAGATTAGGCATCACCAATAAATTCGCTTTACCCTTTAACACTGAATCCCGAAATACCGTTTTCAGCAATTCAGGTCTTAACGCAGACATTGCATGCATCTCTCCATCAATCTCTACATCCGGCATCGCTTCACGCAGCATTTCTGAGGCTCTACGCATTTTTATAGCTGAACTCGCATTGGAGGTGCCAAAATTCGAATGTGATAACAGGGCCACCTTGGGCTCCACTCCAAAATGTCTTGCAACTTCAATACTCGCTTTGGCGGTTTCGACAATCTGCTCAGCCGTAGGATCAACATTAATAAACGAATCCGCTAGAAAAAGCGGCTCTCCTTTTGGCAACAACAAAGTAGAGGTCGTCGACACATGCTGCCCGGCTGATCGCGGACCAATGACCCCCATAATGTCGCGCATATGATAATCAAACCGCCCCACCTTGCCACAAATCAGTCCATCGGCTTCTCCTCGCGCAACCATCACTGCCGCTAATACTGTGCTGTTGGTATGAATGATTGTTTTTGCCGCTTCCAAAGACACACCATTACGCCCGACTAGAGAATGATAATATTCCCAATACTCCTGGTGCCGATCACCCTGCTCCGGATTGAATAGCTCAAAATCTTCATCGGCACATAACCTCAGCCCCATTTGATCAATTTTCTGCTGAATAATATCCGGTCGGCCAATCACCACCGGACGGACAATTTTTTCATCCGCGACCGCCTGAACCGCACGCAATACATCTTCATTTTCCCCCTCCGCGTAAACCAGTCGTTCTTTCTGTCCTACGCGTCGCGCCGCTTCAAAAATAGGCTGCATAAACAAACCGCTACGATGCACCGAGCTATGCAGTTTTTGTTTATAAGCCTGCAAATCCTCTATCGGCCGGGTAGCAACCCCACTCGCCATCGCAGCTTCTACTACTGCCACGGGTAGCTCTTCGATCAATCGAGTATCAAAAGGTTTGGGAATAATATATTCCGGGCCAAACTTGAGCTCCTCATCCGCATAAGCTGCGACCACCGCTTCGTTTGACTCCTTCTGAGCCAACGCAGCAATCGCCTTGACACAGGCCAGCTTCATTTCTTCATTGATAGTGGTCGCACCACAATCCAATGCTCCTCGAAATATAAAAGGAAAACAAAGGACATTATTAACCTGATTAGGGTAGTCCGAACGCCCGGTAGCAATAATCGCATCAGGCCGCGCTTCCCGCGCCAGCTCCGGCAGAATTTCAGGCTCTGGATTCGCCATGGCTAGAATTAAGGGCTTATCAGCCATTTTTTTGACCATATCCTGGGTTAATACCCCTGGCCCCGACAGACCCATAAAAATATCTGCACCATCAATAGCCTCGCCTAATGTCCGCATCTCAGTTTCCTGCGCGTACTTTTCCTTGTACTCGTTCATTCCCGCTGTGCGGCCTTTAAATACTACGCCGCGGCTATCACAGACATACACTCGATCCCGTTGCAGCCCCATGCTAACAAGCAGATCAATACAGGCAATACTAGCTGCTCCTCCACCTGAGGCAACCAGATTGACCTCCTCAATACTTTTCCCAACAATGCGCAATCCATTATATACCGCTGCTGCCGCTACAATTGCAGTACCATGCTGGTCATCATGAAAGACCGGTATTTTCATGCGCTGACGTAGCTTCTTCTCGATATAGAAACATTCGGGCGCTTTGATATCCTCCAGATTAATGCCGCCAAAGGTAGGCTCCAGCGATGCGATAGTATCGACCAGCTTATCTGGATCAGTTTCATCAATTTCAATATCAAACACGTCAATATTGGCAAATTTCTTAAAGAGAACCGCTTTCCCTTCCATAACCGGCTTTGATGCTAGCGGGCCAATCGCTCCCAAACCCAGTACCGCAGTACCATTGGTAATAACACCCACAAGATTAGCTCGCGCGGTCATTGAAGCCGCTTCGTTACTATCCTCCACAATCGCCTCACAGGCATAAGCGACCCCGGGTGAATAGGCACGCGCCAGATCACGTTTATTGGCCAGCGGTGTGGTTGGTTCGATGGCCAGCTTGCCCGGTTTGGGTAACCGGTGATACCGCAATGCTTCCTCTTTAAAACTCTCAGCCATTACTATCTTCCTCAAACAAAACAAAAAATACCAGAATGCCTCGGCGGCCTCCGGTTTATTATAAAAGCCACCAGCAATCGAGACAGAACACTAAAACCCCGACACAAAAACAGCAGCGCAACTCGTGCAAAGGCATGCATTGTAACCAATCGCCGAATAAACAAGAACAGAGCTGCCTAAATAAAAGGGGTAGAACCTAGTTCAGCCTGATTTTCCCTGCTAAAATGGTGACCCTTTTGCTCCAGGGGTATCTAACCAGGATCCACATGGATTCTTTAGCATCCTCTAAGCTCCTTAACATATCTGGTGTTGTTATCATGGAACCCATGCTGAATATTGCGCTACGTGCTGCTCGTAGCGCCAGTGAATTAATTATTGACGCGCTTGATCGCGTCAATCTGCTTGCTATTGAGGAAAAGGGGCGAAACGACTTTGTCACCGAAGTCGACCGGGCCTCCGAGAAAGAAATTATCTATCATCTGCGCAAAGCCTACCCTGATCACACCTTCCACGGCGAAGAAAGTGGCATCACCCAGGGTGATGACAACAACTATGAATGGATTATTGATCCATTGGACGGCACCACCAATTTTCTGCACGGTATCCCACACTTTGCCATATCGATTGCCTGCAAGCACAAAGGTCGCGTGCAGCATGCTGTTGTGCTGGACCCTGTCAAGCGCGAAGAATTTTGCGCCAGCCGAGGCGCTGGAGCCACGCTTAACGACAAGCGCATCCGCGTTTCCGGAAGAAGGGGTATGGACGGGGCGCTAATAGGCACGGGAATCCCCTTCAATGGCTTCGCCTTTAACAATATGTCACCCTTCCTGGAATGCATGCGCGATATCGCTGGCCAAACAGCCGGCATCCGCAGACCAGGCGCAGCGGCCCTGGATCTGGCCTATGTTGCAGCAGGTCGTTTCGACGGCTTCTGGGAAATGAATCTCCAGCAATGGGACATCGCCGCCGGATCACTTTTGGTGCAAGAAGCAGGCGGCTTGGTCAGCGACTTCAAAGGTGGAAACAACTATCTGAGCAGTGGGCATATTGTTTGCGCAACACCCAAGGTGTTCAAGCCCCTTGTACAGATCGTCGGCAAACACCTGGGACACCTGAAATAGCTCAGCAAGATTCAGTCTGACCGCATCTGTTAAATACACCAGAGCAATTTGTCAGTTGCCATTACTCAGCTAAAAGCTTATTGTTTTGGTGATGCATATGCATGGGATCTATGACTAACAATAAGGCTGGGAAGGCCAATGGCATTGTTACCAAAAGATATTACCCGCAGATTTACTGAATCGGTCTGGTTAACCGAGCTTTCTGAAACGCCGCGTTGGCGATGCGGACTGATCCGCAGTACTCGCATCCTTTTTGCCGTAGCGCGCGACATAACCGACGGGCAATTGACCCTGCGGGCGATGAGTCTCGTCTACACCACGCTCCTCTCACTAGTCCCCTTGCTGGCAGTAAGCTTTTCCGTACTCAAGGCCTTTGGCGTACATAATCAAATTGAACCTTTGCTACTCAATCTGCTGGCACCTCTTGGCGACCAAGGGCTAAAGATCTCAAGCAATATTATTAGTTTCGTCGAAAATATGAAAGTCGGCGTGCTTGGTTCTTTAGGCGTCGCGTTACTTTTTTATACTGTAGTAGCACTAATGCAGAAAATCGAAACCGCCTTCAATCATACCTGGCGTGTTTCCCAATCGCGTGCCTTGACTCAGCGATTTAGTGACTACTTGTCTGTACTCATGATCGGCCCGGTATTGGTCATCTCCGCACTGGGTCTGACCAGCACCATGCTGAATACGAGTGCCGTACAATGGCTGGCCAGTATCGAACCTTTCGGAAGTCTGATTACGCTAGCCACCAGTCTGATCCCCTACGTACTGATTATCTGTGCCTTTGTTTTCATCTACATCTTTATTCCCAATACCAAGGTTAAACTGAAACCAGCCTGTATCGGAGCATTGGTGGCAGGAGTGCTCTGGCAAACCGCTGGCTGGGGATTTGCCACATTCGTCACGTCATCAGCAAAAACCGCCGCTGTATATTCTGCCTTCGCTTCTCTGATTTTTTTCCTGATCTGGCTATACGTTGGCTGGCTAATACTGCTGGTGGGCGCAAGCATTGCTTTTTACGTACAAAACCCCGACTACGTCACCTCTCCAAGAAGAGAATTAAAGCTGAGCAATAATCTGAAAGAACGTGTCGCTTTATTGCTGATGATAAAAGTTGCTGACCACTTTTATCATGGGCAGGCCGCCTGTACCGCTAAAGAACTGGCGTTATCAGCCAACATTCCGTCGGATGTGGCCGCAAAAATATTGGATTCACTGGAGCGAAAGAATCTAATCAAGCAGTCTAATGACAGCATACCTGTCTACCTGCCCGCGCAACCCCTGGATGAAATGTCAGTCAAGCAGGTATTTGATGCCATACGGGCCGCCGACGAGGATCGCAACCTGAACAGCAGACAACTACCGAAAAATCCGCAAATAGATACAATTTTTGCACAACTGGACGCCAGTCTCGAGCAAACTTTTTCAACACAGATCATTAAAGATCTGGTTACGCACGAACGTACTACAGATGGCTAACCGGATTGGTTAAACAATGCTGCAATAGTATGCTATCTTGATCCATTCAAGGCCTGTGGAAAACAACTATAAAGGGGTACTTGGCCGATGAACAGCAATGACAATTGGCTGGTCCATGACCATTCGCTCTACGAGGATATACTCTTTCGATGTCAAGACTCCATTGAGGCGGGGGAATGGGACGACGCCAGAAAAGCCTTTAAGGAACTCATTTCACACCTTAAATCTCATATGGCGATGGAGGAAGAGGTGCTATATCCAGCTTATGAAAATAAAGCTCCAGGCGGAACCGGGCCGACTGCATCACTTCGCGAGGAGCATGATCAGTTGGTGAGGCTGGTAAGCGATATGAATCATGTTTTCAGAAGTAGAGATTCAGCCCACGTACTGGAATGCCTCGGGCACCTTGAAGCACAGATGATTAAACATCACGAAAAAGAGGAAGATATATTTTTACCTATGGCAAGCATCATCCTGGACGCCAGCAAAGAAGAGATTATTAAGCAGTTAAACAGCTTTGATTCAACAAAGGCGAAGCGTAAGTGGGATATCTAAAACCCTTAACCAGATTCCTCCTTATACTGAACCTCGAGCAACTCATAAACCATAGTACCCTTCGGCGTCCTTACCTCAACCTCCTCGCCGCCCTGCTTGCTGAGTAGCGCCCTGGCCAGGGGAGAGTCAATGCTAATGTAGAACGCCTGCATATCAAATTCGTCCGGCCCTACAATTCGATATTCAGCCTCCTCTCCCCGATCATTTATCAACCTGACCCAGGCGCCGAAAAATACACGCTTTCGATCTGTGGGCAACTGATCCACAACGTTGAGAACTTCCAGCCGTTTGGAAATAAATCGGATTCGCGCATCGATCTCTCGCAACTGTTTTTTGCCGTATATATACTCCGCATTCTCCGACCGGTCTCCCTGAGCTGCCGCCTCTGAAACAGACTGCGTCACCTGGGGGCGTTTTACTTTCCAAAGGTAGTTAAATTCATCCTGCAACCGGCGCTTACCGGTCGACGTAATATAGGCTGACCCCGCCTCACGCGGCGGACGATAACGCCCCACTAAAAACTACCCTCAAACAATGAAGCTACTCCACCCGGATGCTGATCTTCTCAGACACTAGTGGCGGATTATGCGGCACATGCAGCTGATCACCCAGCAACAGTTGCAACGTATGTACACCCGGAAGCAGCTCCAGCATCACTTCCGTTTGACCGCCCCCAAAATGACGATGATTCGCATCGGCTGGAACCGGCTTATCGAGATCCGGCAGCTGTTTTACATCTATCAGCAGATGATGATGGCCGGTATTGTTTTTTGCTACTCCTGCTGGCGCAACACCCATTCCACGCAAACCGAATTTAACCTGAACGGGACTGGTAACTATTTCACCACTCGCCGGCGATATAATGTACACGGCCGCTTCACCTGCGTGCGCGCGATTAAGTAGAGCAATCAGGCTGAATACCAGCCAAAACATATATGAACGGGGTCGAATATTCATGTGGTTACCTCCAACATATAGCCGCCTCAAAAAAGGCAAATCATAGCTATCATAGCGGAAATACTCTAGTCTGCGGTAAAGAATTGTGGTTTTATAAAACCACAAAAGATTAAAGGCTTAAGCAGATGAGTAAAGCACTGGAAACATTGGTACATAACCTTCACCTGGAGCAACTTGAGGACAATCTGTTCAGGGGTGTTTCACTGGACCAAACCCGATTCCGTGTTTACGGCGGACAGGTCTTGGGACAGGCTATGGCGGCCGCCAGTCAAACTGTAGAAAGCGATCTCAAAGTCCACTCCTTTGCCAGCTATTTCCTGCGCCCGGGTGATACCTCAATACCGATTGTATACGACGTCGACCGCGTGCGGGATGGCCGCAGCATCATAACCCGGCACGTCACTGCGATACAAAAGGGAAGACCCATATTTGAAGCCATTATCTCTTTTCATAAAAAGGAGCAGGGGTTCGAGCACCAATCCGCAATGCCTGAAGTTCCGGGGCCAGAAGCGCTGGCCTCAGAAGAACAGCGACATATGCAATATTTCCAGGAAACCGGGCGCAAGCCTGAATACGACTATCAATGGCCGATCGAATTTCGTCATGTCGATCCTATTGACTTTAGAGAACCTCAAGTTAAGCCCGCGACCGCATTTGTCTGGCTTAAAGCGAGCGGCAAGCTGCCCAATGACGAGGCACTGCATCAGGTGGTATTGGCCTACGCTTCCGACTCACCCATTTTGGTTACCGCCTGTCGGCCGCACCCCGAAATTAATGCCGGAAATGCGTTATTGGCAACCATTAACCACTCTATGTGGTACCACCAACCCTTTCGTGCGGATCAGTGGCTACTTTATGCGCTGGAAAGTACCAGCGCTTCTAATGGCAGGGGTTTCGTCAGAGGTAGTATATTTAATCAGGAGGGTGTATTGGTCGCCTCGGCGATGCAGGAAGGTATATTAAGAGTGCGTGATCAAACACATCAGATGGATCTGATCGGCGACCCAACGGGCTTTAGGAGCTGAGTAATGTCCGCCTTAATTGTTCGACTTGATCGCTATCAACCTCAAGAATCGATTGAAAATAGTTTTCCAAACTACCCATCTCCACCCTGATTGCAGTAAAAGCCGTTTCTAAATACTCTTTTTCAACACGCACCAGCGGGCGCAGCGCATCAATCCTTGATTCGATATCATCCACTTTTTTTCTATATTTATCAGCGATCTGCTGAAGCTTTTGTTCTGACCCAAAACCCTGATTACTTAAAAGATAGTCCTCAAGCACCTTTTCCCAGGGCACCCCAAGCAATGAAAGTATCAAGGCCACGGCGCACCCAGTGCGGTCTTTTCCTGCAGTACAGTGAATCACCAGTGTACCCAACTCCGGCCTCAGCATTCGCCCCACAATATCGCGTAAAATAGGTGCAAACTCAAATGGCATACGGGCGTAATCCTCGAGCATGTGTCCTACCACTTCCGCACGGCTGATATTGCCTGCAATGATCTGTTCAAATAGATCGGAAGCAGGGTTTACATCCCGGGAGTGCAGATCAATGGTAAAGATGGTTGGTGAACGCTTGTTGTGCCAGTAGGTGGGGAAAGTATTTCGCTCATTCGGCGTACGCAAATCAAAAAGTGCTGTGATATTCAAGGACGCCAGTTGCTCACAATCGAATTTACTCAGATTGCACATGTGTCCGGATCGAAACAGGCGCCCCCATTTTACCAACGTGCCATTCCCTGCTGAGTAGCCTCCCAAATCTCTAAAATTCTCTACGCCCTGTAATTTCAGAATATGAGCATCCTGCATCGCCAGTTGTACCTTTGATCGACTAAGCACCCCCTATTAGGCACCTATTCCTATGTATTTACAAGTATCGGTGGCGTGCCAACTCTCTTGCACCATACGCTTTTAGAAGCAGCAAAATATAGTACGTCCCAGCCGCTGCCGCGATGTGCTTTAGTGAATGTCCACTTATTACATCCACCAGTTCCCAAACTTCATAATCCAAATATTCCAGCAGTTTTGCCAATCCATAACAGAGTAATAGCCCGACATAGTATTTGAGGTCGCCCGTTGAACCAGGAAATAAATACAATATTAATGGTGTCAACATTAAAGGTACGAACTGCACCAACGCGTAGAATCGAAGGTCCCCTTCACCCAGACTTTCCGTCCACGCCCAATAGCCTACGCTGGCAATACCGAGAAGGAGAAATGGCCACAGCAATCTTCGACACCCATCCCCAACTCGGTCTGTCAGCACATAAGTAAAGAAACCCATAAATGCAATACTCATGGGCAACCGATCCCAAACGAGCGTCTGATTATCAGGCGACCAATGGTAATAGGCAGAGCCAAATGCCGCCAAAAATACTCCACTGAATATAATGGCAAAAATACCCGCATGGGCAATCGATCTGTATCGATAACAGTAGTATAAACCTGCGACTCCAACCACCGCGAAGGGCAGGTTAGACAAAACGTTCAACAGATTAGGAATCCCTATGCCCGCACCCTGGTCAGCAAAAACATGGTAACTCTGAGGCTGCGGGAAAGGTGCTTGAAGTAATGCTACGATGACCAGAACGCATACTACTACGCCCGGCACGGCAAGTTTAGCCACGCTTGGATCAAGGCGCTGCATAATTAATACCCTGATCTTTTAAAGACTGCACCAGGGCCTGCTTAATATCCTCAGAAAATGCACAGAGATATACTCTCTCTGGCAGCTGAAAAAGCGTCAAATCCGCAATAATGGTCTGAATTGCAATTGCTGCAGCCTGCTCAATGGGGTAACCATAGATACCACAGCTAATAGCAGGAAAAGCAATACTGGTGATCTGGTATTTCCGTGCCAGCTGCAGAGCGTTGCTATAACAGGAAGCCAATAAACGCGCCTCGCCTGAAGTGCCTCCCCGCCATACAGGCCCGACCGCATGAATCACAAATCGGGCCGGCAAACGAAACCCCGGAGTAATTTTTGCCTGCCCGGTACTACAACCATCCAGCCGCTCGCAAGCTGCCAGCAACTCAGCTCCTGCAGCCCGGTGAATAGCGCCATCGACTCCGCCACCTCCGAGCAGAGACCGGTTTGCCGCATTTACAATCGCATCCACTTCGAGCTGTGTAATGTCGGCTTTCAAAAGGATGATTCGGTTATCCATAGATCACCTATTGTTTATCTGCATCAACCTGATATGTAGTGCACATAAACCATGGTCGCAAAAACCGCCACCAGCACCAGTACACTCAGCATTCTGATTCTTTGACAGGTCTCGCAGTTTTTACGCATGATTATCGCTCATAAGCTGTTATATTTATTAGAAATAATTTCCTGAAAGAGCCGTTTTAAGTATCCTTTTTTGCCTCCAATCCAGTCTAAGCAGTATCCCCTAAAAGATCCAACAAAACCAGCTGGCGTCATCTTGGAATGGCGGGTAATTCAAAGATCTTTTCAGCGCCCGACAAAGGGCAGCAAAATGCCAAGTGGTTGCAGCTGAGCTGCAGGTTTTCCCCGCCCTCGCCCACGATCTCGGGTGTTTGCAAACCATAAAGCCGGTCACCGACGACGGGGAAACCGAAATCCGACAAATGCCTGCGTATCTGGTGTTTACGACCTGTTTCGATGCGTATTGCCAGCGTTGAGCGCAGATTTACCGTATCGTATGTTGCTCGCAGCACATGACTGACCGCCTCTCGCCCATCGACAGGATTATCCAGCAGAAGCGGTAATGGATAATCACTGAAACAGCCATGCACTATCACCTCATACCTTTTTTCAATTCTTCGCTTTTGAAATAGATCCGACAAGGCCGCTGCGGCTCTTTTTCCATGAGCGATCAGAATCAGACCATTGGCCGCACGATCCAGTCTATGTACCACGAAAGCCGGGCGTTGAGGCTGCAAATGAGTTTCCACCCAGCGATTAATGGTGCAATGATCACCCCATTTGGACCCCTGAGACCGCATACCATAAGGCTTATTCCATACGCTGTAAGCTCCTTCATCAGCAACCATATGCGCAGACGCAGGCTGCATTTCCAGCACAAGAGGATCGTGATATAGATGCAGTACATCCCCTTGTTTAAGTCGCTTATTACTCCTTCGGATCCGATCTGTCTGACGCCCACGTGATAGCCAAACGGCCCCCTTAAACATCAGCTGCTTTACTTTTTGCCGGGATAGGTGACTGGCGTCAAAAAGCAGATCAACTGGTCTTTGCTCGGAATTTTCCACCTGTACATGGCTCTCGAATTTACTATTGGTTACTGGCATCGGTACAGCTTATAAAAACTGTATACCGCTGGACAAGCCCTAGTTTCCGGTAGTAGCCTATCCATAACCGAAATCTATTCTGCAAATAACCGTCCCCGCGTTACGGAGGCCCGCAAATGCCCAAACTGTATGAAGACAATAGCCAGTCAATTGGCAATACCCCGCTGATCAAACTCAACCGCATAACTGATGCCAACATCTATGCCAAAATAGAAAGCCGAAACCCCGCCAATTCTGTTAAGTGTCGAATTGGAGCGAGCATGATTTGGGCAGCGGAAAAAGAGGGGCTACTACAACCCGGTAAAGAAATTATCGAGCCTACCAGTGGAAATACCGGCATCGCGCTGGCATTTGTTGCCGCAGCGCGAGGCTATGCACTGACTTTAACCATGCCCCACACGATGAGCCTGGAGCGCCGGCAGTTGATGAAAGCGCTGGGAGCAACGGTAGTTCTGACTGATGGCGCTTTGGGAATGACCGGCTCCATTAATAAAGCCAAGGAAATAATCGCGAGCAACCCAAACCGCTACCTGATGCTACAGCAATTTGAAAACCCGGCTAACCCACAAATCCATGAAGAGACAACCGGTCCGGAAATTTGGAACGATACCGATGGAAAAATCGATGTGCTAGTTTCCGGCGTAGGTACCGGAGGCACCATAACTGGCATCTCACGATACATTAAAAATACGCAGGGCAAGGCCATTACCTCTGTCGCGGTTGAGCCTACTTCTACCACTATGATTACAGCTGCTCTGGCGGGCGAGGAACCGACGCATGGTCCCCACAAAATACAGGGTATTGGTGCCGGTTTCGTACCTAAAAATCTGGATCTGTCGTTGGTGGATCAGGTCGAGCGAGTCGATGAAGATATTGCCATGCAATACGCCCACCACCTGATGTCCCAGGAAGGCATACTTGCGGGCATCTCGTCCGGTGCGGCGGTAGCTGCCGCGATTCAGGTCGCCAAACAGGATCAGCACCAGGGCAAAATGATTGTAGTGATACTACCCGACTCGGGCGAGCGGTACCTGACCACAGCGCTATTCCAAGGATTTTTTGGGGAAAACGAAACCGTACAGGCTTTTAGCTAAGGAACCTCTGAATAACTCTCGGAGCCAGGAGCCAGATCTGACGACAAGGGTTTTCTATATCAGGAGATGAGTTTACACATCAGCAACGGTGCTATTTCGAAATCAGTAAAGGTGACCATTATCACAGACCAGCCCGAGGACTAGCTTAAATCATGCTCGATTGGCACCAAATAGATACCGTTTTTCTGGACATGGACGGGACCCTGCTGGATCTTCATTTTGACAACTATTTCTGGCTAGAGCACGTACCCCGTAGATATGCGGAGCACCATCAAATTGAGACTGAGATTGCTTTTGAGGATTTATTCAGGCAATTCAAACAGCATGAAGGTAGCTTGAACTGGTATTGTCTCGATTTCTGGTCGGAAGCACTGCGACTGGACATTGCCCAGTTAAAACATGAAATAAGGGACAAAATACAATTTAGGCCCCATGTTGAACAGTTTCTGCAACAACTCAAAAAAAGCGACAAAAAAACTTTGATTGTCACTAACGCGCACTGGGACAGCATCAGGTTAAAACTACAACAGACTGGGCTGGAACGCTGGGTAGATCAGATTTATTGCTCGCACGATTTTGACCTCCCCAAAGAAAATCCGGATTTCTGGTCTCGATTACAAAAGCGCCATCCTTTCGACAAGGAATCTACACTACTCATCGATGACAGCCTGGCAGTACTTCGATCAGCCAAAGACTACGGTATCCGTCACCTTCTAACAATCACGCAGCCTGACTCTCAGCAACCGGAACGGCGCGTCGACGAGTTCGTCAGCATTGATCGTTTTTCAGACCTTCAGTTAAAGGATAAAAGCGTAGAATGAGCGAGGCTTCCATTCGTTTGGATAAATGGCTTTGGGCTGCGCGCTTTTTTAAAACGCGCGCACTCGCTAAAAAGGCCATCGAGGGTGGCAAGGTTCACTATCAGGGAGCACGCGGCAAACCAAGCCGCAACGTAGAGCTGGAAGCCACCTTGAGCATCCGGCAAGGCTGGAGCATTAAAACAGTAATCGTAAAAGCATTATCCGAGCAACGCAGAGGCGCTACAGAAGCCCAGTTACTCTATGAGGAAACCGCGCAAAGCATCGCTCAGCGAACGCTAGAGTCGGAGCAACGTAAATTGCAAACTGCCTCAATGCGATTGCCGGAGCACCGACCTACAAAAAAACAGCGTCGCGAAATTGTACGCTTCAAAAATATTCACGATATCGATGAAAACCAGGGCTAACAGGAGCACCCAATGAGTTCTTCAGATCAGATTCAGCACTTCCTGTTTACCAACGCTGACATCCGCGGTCAGCTAGTCGGTCTTGAGGAAAGTTATCGGCAAGCTATTGAAAACCATAACTACCCAAAGTCGATCGAGAAACTTATTGGTGAGTTTATGGCCGCCGCCGCCCTGCTCGGAAGCACGCTGAAGATTGATGGGACCATTAGCATTCAAGCACAGGGAACCGGGTCTCTGACGTTAATCATGGCGGAATGTAAAAGCAATAGAGAGATTAGAGCGGTCGCCCGATACCAGGGCGAGTGTAATAGCAGCGCGATCAACGAGTTGCTCGGTATCGGTCAGTTGGCCATTACCATCGACCCCGAGCAGGGTCAACGATATCAGGGAATCGTACCCCTGGAAAACGCAACCCTTGCAAAATGCCTGGAAGCCTATTTTGATCAATCTGAGCAATTGAAAACCCGCATCTGGCTCGCGGGGAATTCCGGGGAGCAGGTTTCAGGGCTGCTGCTGCAGGCAATGCCCTCCGCTATCTCGCCTACAGACTCCGATGCCTGGCCTCGAATCTGCACCCTCACAGATACATTAAGCGAATCAGAACTGGAAAAATTACAAAATATCCAACTTCTTTATCGACTCTATCACGAAGAGGAGGTCGAGCTTTACCCCCCTCATGAGGTTAATTTTAGCTGCAGCTGTAACCGTGACAGAATCATCAATGCGCTTGTATCTTTAGGAGCCCAGGAAGTTGAGGAAATGTTCACTGAAGAGCCTTTGGTAGAGATCAACTGTGAGTTCTGCAATCAGTCTTACACCGTTGCGAAGGAGGAGGTCGAACCGTATCTTATGGAGTTGGATATATCAGAAATTGCCAGTGATCTGGCGCCATCTCGCACTCTTCATTAACCTAAACTCTCACCCTTCGTTAACCTAAATTTATGGCATGAATACTCAATATCAAAGTGAATTTTCAAATTAAACCAATTTTGACTTAGCGCCAGCCCTTTTTTTTGTCATAATTACGCGCCCAAAATCTGATCCGCCGGGTACACAAGGAATTCCGGCAACTAAGTCGGCCAGCGCCGGGAGAACGTTAAATGAATAATGTCGCTGAACAGCAACAATTGAGCACTAGCTTCACAGACCTGAGTACAGCAGAGTTAGTGGAATTAGCCGTGCGCCGCGGAGAAGGTACGCTGGCAGATAATGGCTCGCTGGTGGTTAATACCGGCAAGCGAACCGGTCGCTCTCCTATGGATCGCTTCATTGTTCAAGAGCCAAGCACAGAAAACGAAATCCACTGGGGTTCAATTAACCGCCCCTTTTCCGCTGATAAATTCGACGCACTGTGGGAGCGGGTAGAAAATTACCTTCACACAAAAGAGTTTTTTGTATCCAGTCTGCATGTAGGCTCCGACCCGGAACACTATATCCCTGTATCTGTGTCAACCGAAACAGCCTGGCACAACCTGTTTGGCAGAACCTTGTTTGTCAGACCGGAAAAATACAACCCACGCGACAAAGGCCAATGGCAAATTATCAATGCTCCAAATTTTGTATGTGAGCCTGAGCGCGATGGCACTAACAGCGAAGGTGTTGTGATTATCAATTTCGCCAAAAGACGCGTATTACTGGCTGGTATGCAGTACGCCGGCGAGATGAAAAAAGCAATGTTCTCTGTACAGAATTTTCTGCTCCCGGAAAAAGATGTGCTGCCCATGCATTGCTCAGCCAATACCGACGGTGAGGGCGATGTTACGCTGTTTTTTGGATTGTCGGGCACCGGCAAAACCACGCTTAGCGCAGACCCACACCGCTACCTGATTGGCGATGACGAACATGGCTGGGGCAAAGGTACAGTGTTCAACATTGAGGGTGGGTGCTATGCGAAATGTATTGACCTGAGCGAGAAGAATGAACCTGTTATCTGGGAAGCCATTAAGTTTGGCGCCATCGTAGAAAACGTTGTCACCGATGAGAAAACCCGCGCTCCGGATTATACCGACGCGTCTTTAACACAAAATACCCGGGCCGCTTATCCCCGCGAGCACATCAAGCTACGCGTTGAAGAAAATCGTGCTGGCGAACCAAGCGCGATTATTTTTCTTACCTGCGATCTAACTGGTGTACTACCGCCTGTTTCCATTTTGAGCAAGGAGAGCGCAGCCTACCATTTTCTGAGCGGCTACACCGCACTGGTCGGATCTACCGAAATGGGTTCAACTGCGGGGATTAAATCTACCTTTTCAACCTGCTTTGGCGCACCCTTTTTCCCTCGCCCCGCCGGCGAGTATGCGGAACTACTGATGAAACGCATGGAGGACTTTGGCAGCCAGGTCTATCTGGTCAATACTGGCTGGACCGGAGGTGCATACGGCGATGGTGGTGAGCGATTCAGCATTCCCACAACGCGCGCTGTCATAGCAGCCATCCAGAGTGGTGCTTTGCGCGATGCCGAAACACAACGTATCGAGACATTGAATTTAGAGATCCCAACACAAGTTCCCGGGGTCGACACACAACTACTTAATCCTCGCGACACGTGGCAAGACGCTGCAGCCTACGATACAAAAGCCAAAGAACTGGCCGCCAAATTTGTCGAAAACTTCAAGAAATTTGAAGTTTCTGACGCTATCGTTGCAGCCGGCCCGAAAGCCTGACGCAACGAACAGCCATCAATGTTATAAAGAAAGCGGGGTTACACTAACACCCCGTTTTCTTTATTATGGCCACATCACCTTAAGTGGGAGCACAGGTATTGGTTAAAAGTATTGAGCATCGTCTTAACCTGGTTTCATCGGCTGATTATTTATCGCAGCTCTCACAAATAAATCGCGGTATTGAGAAGGAGGGGTTACGCACCACTTACGGTGGCTTACTGGCACAAACTCCACATCCGACCCAGTTAGGGTCGACCCTGACCCACCCAAGCATCACCACCGATTATTCTGAGGCACTACTTGAGTTTATTACGCCTGTCTTTACCACACCTGACGGCCCCATTAATAAGCTGTGCGATATTCATCGGTTTTGCTATAGCCAATTAGACAAAGAGCTTATCTGGGCAACCAGTATGCCCTGTTTTTTGGGTGGAGAAGACGCTATTCCCGTCGCCGATTATGGCCTTTCAAACATCGGAAAACTCAAGCATGTTTACCGTGTCGGGCTGGCCCATCGTTATGGCAAAATGATGCAAACCATTGCTGGTATTCATTACAATTTTTCACTACCTGAAAGCTTCTGGCCCAATTACCAGCAAAGCCTGGAACAGGAAGGCGATTTGGTGCAGTTCCAAACCGATCAGTATTTTGCACTTATCAGGAATTTCCGTCGCTACTCCTGGCTAATTCTATATCTATTTGGTGCCTCCCCTGCCCTGTGCCCATCTTTTTTACAAGGGCGAAAACACCAGCTTCAATCAATGGTTAACCATACGCTTTATGCCCCCTACGGCACCTCTCTGCGAATGGGGGATCTGGGTTATCAGAATAGTGCTCAACAACAACTAAACATTTGTTACAACACGCTAGACAACTACACTTCCACGCTGGGACAGGCCATACGTACCCCTCATGCGCCCTATGAAACTATCGGCATTAAAAAGGATGGCGAGTATTGTCAGCTGAACACCAATCTACTGCAGATAGAGAACGAATATTACAGCGATATACGTCCAAAACGGGTTACGCCTTCAGGGAAAAAGCCGCTTTGCGAATTAGCAAAAAAAGGTGTGCAATACATTGAACTGCGCAATATTGATATCAACCCTTACTTACCGGTCGGTATCAACGCCGAACAATCCCGGTTTTTAGATTGCTTCATAATGTACTGCCTGATGGAAGACAGTCCTTTTACCAGCGACGAGGAATGCCAGTCTTTAAATCATAATAAGAATCTGGTGGTTAATCGAGGCCGCGAACCTGGACTGGAGCTGGCCAGACAGGGCGAAGGGCCATGCAAACTTAGTGACAGTGCATTTGAAATTTTTAACAAACTGGAAGCTATAGCCAGCATTTTGGATGATGCCAACGGCAGCACCGATTTTTCTGTAGCGGTTAAAGTACAACTGGAAAAAATCAGGCACCCTGGCGCCACGCCGTCGGCAAAAATCATCCAGCAACTAAAGGATGAAGGCATTTCGTTTTTTGAGTTTGCTTTACAGCAATCAGCCAAGCACGCCGATTATTTCAAAGGGCATCCATTGGCAGATCAGGAACTGATCAATTATAAGAAAATGGCCCAGGAATCCCTGCACCAGCAAAAACAAATTGAAGCAAATGACAGCGTAAGCTTCGATCAATTTCTTAAGGAATATATGGCCATTAGCGTCCACTCGCCCGCAAATACTGCACGTTAAAAAGATTCGTACGGAACGGTTTATCAGGAATTCTCGGCAATAACTGCAACGTGGTACAGTGCTCGGCTTGCAGATCGATCATGCTGACAGCCTCTACAATTCCCCCTTGCCAATCCTGGTTATTGAGGTGATGGTAGCGCGAATCCGAGACACCTGCGATACTCAACTTCCACAGCTTTTCGCCTCGATCATAGATCCTGCCAAGTAATGGTAGCGAGGTTTGCGCGTCCACATAGAATGACCTCTTCGATAATGGATGATTGGAGTCACGCGGTAGCGCATCGAGCAGATGCACTTTCCGAAGTTGCCACGCGACATCGGGAAAGCACCCCCCCTCACCGGCAAATTCAATCAGCTTAAAATCACCCTCGCCGGAATCCATCAGCTCGCTGTGTCGATACATAGGCATCAGCAACCACTTGCTACCCTGATATCGCCACTCCATATCCATAATACGCCCATTAAAACCGAGAAAATCCTCGATCATAATGTCGCTACCGAGAAATGCATCGGTCGTTTGCCCGGCCGCCAAACGTCGCACCCGGCGCTGTGAAGCGTGATACATCCAAACCTGCTCTTTGCGGGTATCATCCTCCTGACGGTGAATCAACAGTTGCGTATTGGCAATATCCGGTGGCTTATTCACACGGAGGTAAAGCGCGTTATATATTTCCGAGGGGTTTTTAGGCAGATCGGGGACTATATCTGTCGTGTGGCGATGCTTAAAACGCAGCATCCGTCCATACATCTCCAGATTACGCTCGACCTTGCCAGTCCGCATATTACGATACTGCCAGTAGAACTTTTCAACTTCGTTCTCATCCGGCGCATAGCCATAACGCATATTCCAGGCTAATTTTTCTCCCGCTCTCAGGACTGATTCGTCAATATCCGGAAAAGGGCGTCCAGCAATATAATTGTGTATTTCTCCAGGCTCCTCACCGAGGGAAACTCCAATCGAATATTTTTTTGTCGCCTCTAGATACGCCGGATGTGTTGGAAAGCTTGTGGATTCGGCGACCAAAATACTCAGTTTTCCATCCGCAATGAGTTCTGCCAGAACGGGGTCAAGGATCGCCTGGAACTGCTGAACACTGTTCGCGTCTATTAATGTACCTGGTACAGGTGCTTTAATCTCGGAAGCAGGTGCAATATCAAGAGCGAAGCTTTTATCAACGAAGTCAGCCTCGGCGACAACGGATCTACTTGTTAAAGCAAGACAAACCAGAACCGACAAAAGAAGTAGTGATTGTGCAACTCCCCAGGGTAAGAAGGGTAATCTCATAAGAGGTTTCCATGCCAAGCGTTGTTATCGATTAGGGGAGACTAACGACTTCCAATTGACAAGGCAACGTCAAAGATCACAGATCTTAAAAAAATATTTATACAAAGAACGAACTAAATAGAAAACTCCACCACCGCAGCGCCGGCACCATAAACGGGCTCATAAGCATGCACCTTGCCACCAGAAAGCTGCTTGCCAAGCGCGCCCTGTACAAAAGCCATGTGCTTAAAACCCATATCCACCTTCGCTGCCGCAGCATAATCAGGGCATTCAGCGAGCAGAGCTTCGCTATCCCCCGCTTCTATCAAAGCTAGTATTTTTTTATTCCAGGTATCGTCCTCTACAGAGGAGATCCTGTCTTCGGAAATATCAATACCATGACGGAAGAACGATCCTGACAACCCGCCTACCGCAACGACTGATATTTTTCTTCGCAACCTTTCGGCCTGCTCCGCAACCAGGGCACCAATATCCCGGGTAATCTCCCAGTCGTGATATAGGTTATTTGAAGTGTTGAGTAACGGTAACCGATTATTCGGATTCAGAAAGTGCGAGGCAACGATCGTTCCGGTATCGATTGGAAACTGATCGTAATCCACCCCTTTGGACTTAATCCCCTTTTCATTGGCACTGTCGATCGCAGCCTGTGTTAGCTCGGTATCAATACGAATATCAAAGGGCAGGTCGCCAAACTCATGCCAGTTATGATCCACGTGAATCCCTTGCAAATGCGGTCGCATCTGCCAAAGCTGGTCTAACACCGCAAACCAGCCCGTAGAATAGACTACGATGGTATCCGGTTTTGACTCCGCCAAAGCCGCACCTGCCGTCTCCATAGCATCAGCCAAGCGGCCCCAAGGGGGATTATCCGGCTTCATGCATGGCAGAGCGGAAGCCGGAATCAGAAACGCTGAGACAATAGCCATAGTCATTCTCCTGCTAGTTGATTTAGGCTATCGCCGTCAGGCCTGAGCCTGCAAGACCAGCCTTGATCAAGTTCCATTCCATCACTGCATTACCGGTACCAATGACCGTCCCATAGCCATGCAACTCTCCCGGCATTTCAGGGTAATCCATTGCTGCAAACATCCAGGTAAAAGCCCCGGATTTTACTTCCGCAAAAGACTCCTCAATAAACTGAGGCAGCAGCCGAAACACTTCTTTCACCTCACCCTTGCGCAATAATTCGATCATGCGCATATCCCAAAGGTAACCTTCATAGGTTTCAGGATGCTCCTTGGTCATATCTTCCGGTATTTCAGGTTCTTCTCTGAAGTGGTAATGACAGAGCGTGTTCGAGGCCAAAAGTACAGCGCGCCGCCCGGTTTTCTCGATGGCTCTTCGCGTCGATTTCCCCAAGCGATCCATCTCCTCCAGTCCCTCTTCCATTTTTAGATAGTAGGGCGAATTATTGGCAGATATACCCACCACTGGAATATCCCACTGCGGTCGCATCATATGCAGCGTAGTGATGGTTCCGTAATCTACCCGAAACTTGGGATTACGCATCATCTTTCCGTCCAGACCTAAGGCAATCGCTTCTTCGCAACAGGCCTCTGCCAACTCTACATCCACATCGAGATCGAATGTATAGCGAAACAGATTTGGGAAAATCGGATCCACGGATTTACCGCTGAGCTGCTTAACACCTAAAAAATGATGGCCCTGCTCAGTGATCCAGTGGGGCGAATGCACCAGTAACACATCCGGCTTTAGCTCTTCCAGGCTGGCACGCGCACGTTCATAGGCCCAACGCAACTGCTCCCACCCGCCCCTGGATTTTGGTTCATTCTGTGGAGGATTTTCTCCGTACACCAAATGCGGTGGATGGGGTGCCAGATATCCGGCAACAATTTCACCTTCACTCATAATCCAACCCTCCTCAACTATTTACGGCCGTTAAAGGCTTGTAAGCCACCGCCTTCATTTCAATCGCCAAATGTGGATGGGGCAGCTGTGCCACAGCAACGGTGGTTCGAGTCGGGCCTGTTTTATCAAAATAGTCTGCATAGACCCTGTTAAAGCCGTCGAAGTCATCCATATGCACCAGAAAACAGCTCAGCTCCAATAAATCATCCAGCGAGGCGTCCATAGATGCCAGGATATCCGCAATGTTGTTAATCACCGCCCGAGTCTGCACCTCAATATCCATATGCAGAACCCCTGCCGCGTCAACACTTGCTCCCTCGATACTGTTATCCGGTCGGCGCGCACTGGTGCCCGATACATAAATAAAATCTCCAGCGCGTTTCACATGGGGAAAACTGCCACGCGGTACCGCTTTATGATCCAGTACCTTACTCTCTGCACTTTTCACTCTTGCACCCCTTAGACTTTGTAAAAACTAAATTCTATTTCCACCAGGGCTCCCAGTGGCAACGCAGCCACACCCAGCGCCGTTCTAGCCGGTGGCTGCACGCCTTCCTCGAAGACCTCCTCCCAGGCACGATTAATTTCCGCAAAATCATCAAAGCAGGTGGTATAAATCCGTGCGCTAACCATATCCTGCAGTGCCAGACCAAAATCAGGCAGCGCGGCGATCAGGTTCTCTAGAATTTTTCGCGTTTGAAGATAACCGCTGCCCGATTCCAAATTACCGCTTAGCACATCCAGCGCAATCATGCCCGCAGTCTGGTAATGAGGGCCGGATCGTATCATCGGACTATACCGAAAACGTGGCATTGGCAGCTTGTCAGAACTTAGTGCTTCTATCATCAGTGAAGATACGAAATGGCAATATGTCTATTTATACCCTAATTATCTTAAATATCAATATTTATCTATCAGTATATTAGATGTTGTGATCAAAAAATTCTGCCTGCTTTAAGACAAACAAGCAAATCAGTAGCACAACAGGGGAAACTGAAGTTAGAGTATTTTTCGAGATACAGCTATCCGGGAGCAGAATTATTCAGTGGCAGAACTATTCAGATACAAGGCCGTTCAAAAGCAGGATTATCCGGGAAAATAAGCCATCGCTTTGAGCATTAACAGCTGATGTGGGTGTGGCAATTCACTGACCGCTACGGTCGTTCGCGTAGGCCCGCTATAATCGAAATACTCACCATAGACCTGATTAAAAATCTCATAATCCTTCATATTGATTAAAAATGCCTGAATCTCAACAATATCTTCGCGTTTCGCCCCGAAACTTTCGACAATATCAAAAAGATTATTCAGTGCCGCCTGCGTTTGACGCCGCATATCCAGCTTGGTTTGACCGTCCGCCCCCTGCACTACTCCAGGAAAGGTGTCGTCCTGCTGGCGTGCGCTGGTGCCGGACACCAGAATAAAATCACCCACTCTTTTGGCATGAGGGTAGTTACCCCGAGGCTTGGCCTTGTAGGGCAGCACCCTGTTTTCCATGTACAGTTCCCGGCGAATCTGCTCTGCATGATGCGTCAACCCGCCCATGTAACCTTCTATCTGCGCATTACTTAAAGATTTCACCTTTAGGGAAACGGAGAGCGCCGCCACCACATCGTTACGATCATCATAGATCGGAACGGCAAGACAGGAAATATCATCAGCCAGCTCACCACAACTCAGCGCATAACCCTGCTGCACTATTACCCGCAACTGCTCAACCAATGCCTCTCTGCTTGCAATGGTTTTCTCAGCAGCAGAATCAAAGACGATATCATCCAGCAGATAATCGAGCATTTTTGGCCGCAACCCCGCCAACAAAACTCGACCGGCGGCCGTGCAATAGGCTGGAAGCAGCTGATCCTCCAGCTGTGTCAACTCAACTGAGTGGGCACTTTTGCCAACCGCTATCTGAATTACCTTTTTACCACTGAGCAACGAGACACTAACGCGTTCGGCAAACTGTGACGCCAATGCTTCTACATGGGGTTCAACCACATGCGTCATTAATTTGTTATGTTCTACTCGGCCGCCCAGCTCCGCCAGCAGGGTGCCCAATTGAAATCGATTATCACCGGTACGCGACACCACTCCTAAATTTTCAAGCGTAAGCAAAAAACGATGTGCCGTTGCCACCGTCATTTGAGTGCGCTGCGCCACCTCAGTTGCAGACAGGCGGCAGCCACCCGGAGAAAAAGCTTCCAGAATTTGAAACGCTTTTTGAACCGAGGTATTTCTGGGAGTTGCCATAGACTTTTTTGGAATCGGTCAGAGAAAGACCGATAATAACCGAATTCTTACGAAATGAAATGCGTTCATCAACTAAAAAGCTGAAACGCAACCCGCCCAACGAGTCGGCACATCAACTCCATAAACCAACCAATTTTCAATTGTGAGCCTTGCCCAACCCTTAACCGCCAGGTATTTTTTTACACAGGTTATTCAACGCTGCACAAAGAAACTACTGAACAGCAAATCCTCAATCATCACCTCCCCTTCCTCTTTTTTCATAATTTCCTGCAATTCGGACAGAGCCTGCAATCGAATCTGCTCTTTACCCTCCATGGTGGTTACTGATTCATCCGTTTGCTGACTGAGCACCATAATGATGGTATGGCGTAAAAATGGAATATGATTATTCACCGCACGAAATGCCGATTGCGAGTCGACACGCAAAGAAACTTCAGCTTTAACGTATTTCAACTTGCCCGGCCCACCGTAGTTCGTTACAAAAGGGGGTTTCAGCTCTACATACCTCACCTCCTCTGCCAGCTTTTCACTCTCTTCATCCTCCGCGAATACTGAAACACTTAGAAAGGGGGCCAAGCACATCAGAATCAACCATTTAAATTTCATTACTCACATACTCCACAGTTTTTTAAGCTAAAACCAACAACACCAGCCAAGCTGTTCGTGATTCAAGCTGTTCGTGATTCAAGTTGAATTGCATCCGTATCCGCGCCTTCACACTATGGTTTTTTCTGAACCCGCTGCAACGCGGAGATCGCAGCTAACAGAAAAGACTCTAACCATCGATACCGAAGAAACTTGAACAATTAGGTTTCAATTTCCAAGGGTGTTTTTATAATAAGGCTCAAATTAATTATAGATGGCGAAGCGCCCCTGTCTAGGTCGCCCGCCTATCATCCAAGATTATTTTATGAAAATACTTTTTACCCCGCGAAACCTCAACCTGTTCGGCTTCATTTGTTGCGCAGGACTAATACTGACAGCCTTCTACTTTCAATACATGAAGAACCTCGAACCCTGCCCCCTCTGTATGGCACAACGCATCGTTATTTATGCCGCCGGCCTGTTTTTTCTAATAGCAGCGTTACATAATCCTGCGCTGACGGGGCGGCGCATTTACGCAGCTCTAACACTATTCTTCAGTTTTGCCGGTATCGGACTGGCGAGCCGACAACTGTGGCTGCAAAGCTTACCCAAGGACCGGGTACCCGCCTGTGGACCAGGCCTCGAATATATGATGGATGTCTTACCTTGGACCGAAGTGGTCAGCATTATGCTCCGTGGCACCGGTGATTGTGCCGAAGTACAGTGGACCTTTTTGTCATTAAGTATACCGGGATGGTCCTTTATCGCTTTTTGCGGCTTTGTCCTCATCAGCCTTATGCTATTGAAACGTCAGCCGATATAAAGAAAAACCGGACAACTGAAAATGCCAAAAAACCCTGTTAACTTTAGGCCCGCCTGCTCATATATTATCGGCTTATATCTGCTGCTTTTGCTCAGCGGTTGTGACGAAGCCACGCCGCCTAAGAGCAGTTGGGAAAATGCAGTTCAGGGGCTTTATACAGCAGCACTTTCGAATGATGGTAAATATGGTATTTCCGGATCAATTAATCATGGCGGTGCGCTGTGGGACATGGAGAGCAAGGAGCGCCTGTACAACTGGAATCACACCAAAGGCGAATATACCGGCATAGTAGCCGCTGCAGTGTCTCCTGAAAACCGATATGCAGCAACGGCATCGCACCGCACGATTGTCCTCTGGGAAGTAGCCAACGGTTCGCCGATATGGTTTTGGACTGCTCCAGGCAATATTCTGAGTATGGCGCTGACTCCCAATGGAGATTACGCACTGCTGGGTCTGGATAACCATACCGCAGTCGTGTTTGATATCAAAAATGGAGGCGTCAAAAGAACGCTGCACCATAACAGCAGAGTGCGCAGTGTGGCGCTGAGCAATGATGCAAAATACGCGCTGACCGGCTCAGATGATAGGACAGCAAAGCTTTGGGAACTACAATCCGGTGAGATGCTGCATACCTGGAAGCACGAGAATCAAGTAATCACCGTGCGACTTTCCAGCTCCGGACAATACGCTTTCAGCGCAGCACAGGGCGATAGAGCGGTGATCTGGAATACCGGTAACGGCAGCATTAAAAAAGAACTACCCATTAAAAAAGGCCCCTATATTGCCAGCGCCGCCTATACTGCCGCCAGCTTTTCCGATGATGAGACTGAATTGCTGACCGGAACCAACAGCCAGCTGGTGCAATTATGGAAAATTCAAAATGGAGAAGCGATCAAAAGCTGGAAAGTCGGCAAAAAAGACAGATGGAAACCAACCTCCGCAACCGTATTAGCTGTCAGCTTTAGCAACAAAAGGGGACGCTATTTTGCGATCGCCTCCAATGGCATGAGTTACGAATTTCAATAGCCATCGCACAGGATCTTTACCTTTCAGCCAGCTTAGCCTCGACTAACTATCAGCACAGCTTAGAAATACATTGTCTCCTTTATCCACCAATACCAGATCAATAAGCCTTTGCATTTCATCGCGCCACGGCTCTAAATCAATCTGCGCTGACTGCATATAAGTCTCAAGATTAATTTTTGCAAGATGCCTTTCCGGCCGGTTAGATTCCGGCATCTGCGGCGCCATTCGATACAACAGATTCTGTTCAACTCTTTCTATATCCAGCTCCGCCTCCTTCAATTTCAGGTAAAGCTTGGGCTGACCAATACTCATGCCAATCCTTTTCATGCCATAACGGGCGCTACGCAAAGGCAGCAGCACTTCCTCGCTACATTGACGCAACGCATCACTCTGCAACAATGGCTCCATTTCCAGTATCCGTCCGCGCTTTGCCAACCATAAACAAAAGAGCAGCACATTCACTCTGAGATCACATTTGTCCTGAAAAGTCAGACAAATACCAGCAACACCCGGAGTATCGTAATGAAGCAATGAAAAATCCCAAAAAGGATTGTCTCTTGAAGTAGTTACCATAAAAAATCCGCTATCAATCTATCTTATTCAACCGCAACGCAACTGCGCAAAACCGTTTTACCACTATTCATCAAAGCCTGATAATCGAATGACTATTAGCTTGGATAGCAGGCGTCCGGAATAGTCCGCAGCCACCCGAAACTATCTTCCAAACGGCTTTCCTGAATTCCCAAAAGTGATTCTCGAAGCCTCAATGAAAGATCACCATTGGATTTTACCAGTTGATAGCGGGTACCGTCATACTCACCGAGGGTACTAATTGGGCTAATGATCGCTCCCGTACCACAACAGAACACCTCACTACATTCACCAGATTGAATCTGTGCTATTAGCTCATCAATATTGATTGCACGCTGATGTATCTGCACGCCCATCAGCTCAGCCAGGCTCAAAATCGAATCGCGAGTAACCCCATCCAGTAAAGACCCGGTCAGCCGGGGCGTATGCAGCTCACCATTGATAACCGCAAAAAAGTTCATCACCGAAAGCTCTTCGATATTTTTCTGATCTCTGGGATCCAGCCATAACGACTGATCGAAACCCATTGACTGTGCATGCTGTCTTGAGGCAAAACTGGATGCATAATTCCCACCGGTTTTTGCACCCCCGGTACCGCCCAGCGCCGCTCGGGTAAAATCACGTTCGATCAACACCTTCATTGTGCCAGGGTGCATCGCCTCAGAGGGACTGGAAATAACCATATAGGTAAACTGATTGCCCCCCGAAACACCTAAATTGGTTTCAGATGCAAACATAAAGGGACGAAGGTAAAGTGACTCACCGGATTTCTCTGGAATAATCGTCTCGCTATAGGCCGTCACCAGATTAACCCCCTCCATAAAGAGCTCCTCGGGTATTTTCGGCATTGCCATACGCTGCGCGGACTGGTTAAATCGCGCCCAATTACGCTCGGGTCGAAACAGGGTAGCACGCTGCTGGTTGACCCGGTAAGCTTTCATCCCTTCAAAAATCTCCTGACCATAATGCAGTACCTTGGCGCTTGGCTGAAGCGATAGAGGTTTGTTCGCCTCCAACAGACCGTCGCCCCATTTGCCATCGACATATTCCACGGAATACATAATTGGCCCGGGAGCTAACCCAAATGGCAATTTCACAGGCAACTGGTAACTGCTTAACGCGGCAGCAATATCTTCATGAATCTTATAATTTGACACTTAAAAACTAACTCCTGATTACTCCATCGGTGCTATTTACTGTACTTTTCACTGTATTTTTCAGCTTATGTAATGAATCTGTCATATTGAATTGCTCTAATGTAACATCGGCGCACGGCAAAGGAAATCAGGCGAAATCGGATTATTGGGGAATAGCAGATTCTCAAGTAGCGTTAAGAAGCGTATCCAGACAAAACCAACCAAGGAGCCTTTGACTCGATGCTTTACATTCAGCCGGTAATATCAAAAATTTATCAACGGTCTCCAACGCTATGGTAGCAGAAGACCTGGCTTTACGGACAAAAACATGAGCGATCAAACCATACTGATTGTCGATGATGAGGCTTCCATTCGAGACATGATAGCCTTGACACTTGAGCTGAACGGATACAATTGCTTGCAGGCCGGCGATGCCATGACCGCCCATACAATTATTATGGATAATCGTCCGGATTTAATACTGCTGGATTGGATGATGCCGGGTATCAGTGGTATTGAACTGTCGCGCCGTTTGCGACGCGAGAACTCAACCAAACAGATCCCCATCATTATGATTACCGCAAAGGGAGAAGAGGCCAACAAGGTGGAGGGCCTGGAAACGGGTGCTGACGATTACGTCACCAAACCTTTTTCAACCAAGGAACTAATGGCCCGCATCAAGGCACTGCTAAGACGCACCAGCGAGGAATCCGATCAACAGATGATTAACTACGATGGCCTGCTGCTGGATCAAGATGCACATCGGATCAGCGCCAACAACCAGGAGGTCAAGCTTGGGCCTACCGAATACAAACTACTTCAATTTTTTATGTGCCACCCCGATCGAGCCTATTCACGGGAGCAGTTGCTTGATTTGGTCTGGGGAGGTAATGTGCATATCGATGACCGAACCGTAGATGTGCATATCCGGCGCCTACGAAAAACACTGGCAGACTTCGGCTATGACAAGTACATACAGACCGTGAGAGGTACCGGTTATCGTTTTTCATCAACGCGACCATAAAATACCAAGTGAACTTTAATCCCGAATCAGAATTACGCCATCTTGCCATATTGCTGCTTACCGCACTCATCACAGGCTGGCTGCTTGATGCGTTAACGATCGTACTGATACTGACGCTGATCGGTTATATTGGCTGGAATCTACGCCAGCTATTTCGAATGTACCAATGGCTTAAGCAACCCAACACCATCGACCCGCCAACCAGCCACGGCCTGTGGGGAGAGATTTTCGATGATATCTATAAACTGCAACAGCATCAGCTAAAATACCGCGCTCGATTAAAACGTGTCATCAAACGTTTTCGCGACTCCACCTTTGCGCTGCGAGATGGATTTGTGATGCTCGACCAGGAAGGCAATATTGAATGGTGGAATCCTGCGGCCGAAAGACTACTTGGATTGGTACAAAAAACCGATGTGGGGCAACTGCTGACCAATCTGATTCGCGATCCGGCATTCAAAACTTATTTTGAAAAAAATGACTACGAGAAGCCATTGGAACTGACTTCCCCGGTTAACGATAACGTCATTCTGCAATACCAGATCGCGCTATTCGGCAAACAGGACAGACTGATAATCGTACGTGATATTACTGAAATGAAAAAACTGGAGCAGGTAAGAACCGACTTCGTCGCCAACATGTCGCACGAAATCCGCACCCCCATTACTGTGTTGGCAGGTTACCTGGAAACTCTATCCGAGTCAGGTGAGGATATCCCGCCACTTTGGCAGCGCGCGCTATCCAATATGCAGCAGCAGACCGAGCGTATGAAAGCGCTGATTCAGGATCTGCTGACACTATCCAAACTGGAGACGCGACGAGCATCGGCGCTGCCGCAACTGGTCGAAGTTGACAAATTGATCCATCGTGTCAGCAGCGATTTAGCCACACCCCTTGCAGAAAAGAAACAAACGCTGAAGGTCGATTGCTCATCGAGTTGCGCTATTTCCGGGATCGAATCGGAGCTTTACAGTCTGCTATCCAACCTGATCGCCAACGCCAACAAATACTCACCAAAAGGTAGCCAGATCAGTATTTGCTGGGCCAGCAGCCCAACAGGTGGGCAACTATCCGTGCAGGACCAGGGGATTGGAATTGACCATCGTGACATCCCCCGACTCACTGAACGATTTTACCGTGTTGAAAAGGGAAGAGCCTCGGACACTGGCGGCACCGGACTCGGATTAGCCATTGTCAAACATATATTGATTAACCACGACGCCACTTTGGATATCAACAGCACACCGGGGAACGGCAGCACCTTTATCTGCAAGTTTCCCAACCAAAGATTGCATACCATCACGCAGACAGCAGCTAACGCCTGAATCTCAATTGGCCAATAATACAGCAGCCGGCAATACCTGACCCGCACGATGGTAATAAAATCATCTGCCCTTTAGCATTCTTATAAGCGTTCTGTCCTTATCAAAGAGATGATGTTTGATCGCTGCCAAACCATGAATGACAATCAAAACCACAAGCAATGTCCCGGTGAGATGATGGGCTTGATGCATAATATCGCCAAAGAATTCGTTTTCTGCCACCAATGCCGGCAGTGTAAAGAGCCCGAAAAAGGAGACATCGTAATCGGCCGATTGCGACATCAATATACCAAATACAGGCTGCGCAAAAAGAGTCGCATACAACAACAGATGCATCAGGTGAGCCAGTTTTTTTTCGAGTGGGGTTTTCGCCAATGGTTCAGGACGCTCATTATTAACACGCCAGATAAAACGCAGAAAAATCAGGCCCAGCAACAGTACGCCAATCGACTTGTGTATGCCAATTTGTGCAAATTTTTCAGGGCCATCGGGCATGTCCTCGGCCGAACCGATAACGAGGATCGTGCCTATAATGAGCATAAAAAACGCCCAGTGAAAGATGATTGAGACTAACCCGTAGCTTTGCCTAGTATTTTTTAACATACCCATTTCCCCCCTTTCCCTGAGCTGAATCTACCTGTAATAAAGGTTTCTGCCTGCCTTCCAGTAAACAACTTTAATCGCACTCAGCGATCGATAAAATCCTTCAATGTCGCTTTACCCTCGCCTCTGGCTCGTAAACGTTCAAATTGAATGCGCCGTTCGGGACTATTTAATGGTGGCTTGGTGGCGTCAATCCCCCAACGGGCCGCAGAACGCAACTTGGTACTTTCCAAACCGGGTATAAGCTCGCCGAGTGGTTCCAAGTCAAAGGAACGCAGATCCTCCAGTACAATAATACCCTTTGCAGGATCTGCCCTGACCGAGAGTGCATAGATTAATTCGTCGGTGTCTTGAATATCAACATCCTTATCCACTGCAATAATCATACGGGGCAGAAAAGGCATTGCCAGCCCCGTCAATATTGCATCACGCACTTCTTCACGACAGTTTGCGGTCATTTGAATGGCAGCACAATTGATCGATGAGTGCATCGGCACCGCCACATCATGCACATTAATTCCCTTGCTACGTAACGTATTGTAAAGAAGCGGTGCGATATAAAATTCGCAAATACCGTGGTGATCAGTAAATCGCGTTGGCTGAATATGCCGATAAATCGGCTCCTCGCGCATGCTGATAGCCGTGACATCGAAAAAAATCTCTTCGCCGATAATCGGGCTATAGGTATCAGTATGAGCTGAAGTATGTATATACGGCCCGGCCTGTGGATCAAAATAGCCTTCAATCACCAGCTCCGCATATGCAGGCACCTGCAAATCAATGGTCTCGCAGCGAGTCACAGGAATGGGTTGCCCCAGTAGAGTAGCCGCCAGTTGCAGTTCGCTATAGCCGGGATGTGGTCCGGTATAGACGGCAGCCAATTCGTAAGCAGGGTGACAACCAATAACCATCGCCATAGGAATGGGCTCATTATGGGCGCGATAGCTTTCAATATTTCGCCACGTGTGTGATGACAGAATATAACACTGGCCGCGTTGCGGCCCGGCTACCTGAACCATTGAAAAGGAGCAATTCTGTACATCTGTACCGCGCTCTTTGGTAATGATAATTGCGCCACTAATCGTCGGTATATGGAAATCGGAGGCTTTTAGTTCTAAATGGGGTACGTCAATGCCTTCACTGGGCGTAGCTGCCGGCAAACGTGTCAAGTCGGCTTCCTGACCCAACCAGACCTTCGCCTTAACCGGCCCGGTTTTAATTTCAACAATATCACCGGGACCTTTGAGCATGCGTTCCGCATAATCTTGAATGACCCGGTCAGGCGTCGTATTTAAGGCGATCGCCTGATGTTTACGATTGGTTAAAAGCGCATCGACTAACCGCCATCCAGGATAGCCCTCAATATGACTAAAAACTAAAGGACGGCGAGCCTCGGAGCAAAGCGCGGGAACTTGAGTATAAAGATTGACCGGTTTGCTGACATAATCTACCCGATCGACCGCTTCAACATCAGCAAGGTAGCTTCTTAAATCTGCTTTGCTATAGCTCATCAGATAACCTTCTGGGCACCAAAAAGTTGACTTGGAATACGCCCCTTATTTAGTTAAATACCGTAAATCTTTTTAAATTCAGGTCCCACCAAACTTACTCTTTTAAGCTACCAGAGTAAATCTAATCTACGGTACAAAAAGGATAGCTCATGCTTTTATTTCTCGAAAACGAGGATATGAACAGCTGATGCATCTCTTACTTGAAACTGCGTATGCATTGATTTGACCAATACATAATTTTAACTAAGCTGTTATTTGACAGATTATCGCTATGGAATTCGCCTGCGAACAGCCGACGACTAGGAGTTTGAATGGACATTTCAAAAATGAAAACAGGGACCATCGTAACTCTTTGACTCACAGGCGCGCTTCTGTTCTCCTCTAAGGGATGGGCCGTAAACGCCAAAGCCCAAGAACTGATGCTGCAGGGCTATTCTGAATGTAAATCCACCCTATTACTGCGCCGCAAAGATTTGCCGAAAGCAAAGTCTGCTTACTAAAACTTCCAAAGTCTTAAATCACAGGCTGTATCAATTGATGCTGGAGTTCTTGAGGCTAAAGATCCGGAAGTGGATCGCGTCGTTGCCTACTGTCATACGGTAGGCGCGGATATCTCTAGAACAGAGGCATTACCTGTCATTGGCAAGGGAACAGCAGCCTGTGGTGAAGCCGCAAATCATTTCAGGAACAACGAGTTCGATAGCGCACAAAAGGCCTACTCGGCTTACCTGAAGAAAACGCTGAGTATGTGTTATTCGCTGACTATCGCGGATAATCCCATAGATAGCAGCGCCATTAACCGACTCAAGAAAAAATAGCTCAGACCAGAGCACGAAGCGAAGAGGTACCGAACCGTTCAGCACTGGAAAAAGGTCGCTTTATCAGTTCTGATCAGGCAAAAAATTTCTGATCTGAACAAAGAAATTGAAACGTGTCAGGCATCAAAACAACTGGCAGTTGATGCCAAAGAGCAGCAACTTATGGAGCTGGCTAAAATAGAGGAAGCTCGCAAAAGAAAAGCGCTGATAGAAAAGCAGGCAGCAGAACAAACCGCAAAGCATTTAGCGAAAGAGCAAGAAACTGAAGAGGAGCGTGTTGCTAGGTTATCCAGTAATTTCAAGCACTACAGATTGATTGAAAAAGTAGCGCCCAAGTCCCCTGAATTCATCAGTTATAATCGAGTGGGCTACGCAGTCGTGGAATATAATATCGATACCAATGGCACAGTGGTGGAACCAAAGATTATCAGCTCAACGCCAGCGCAAAATTTTGACCAGGCAGTGCTCGATGCGGTTAAGAAATGGCGATATAGCGCAGAATTTGGAGATACTGAACCTGATATCGCGCTAGCTCGAACCTGGATTCGCATAGTTCCCTAAATAGTTCCCTAACGGGCAGTTATCTTAGAAATAGACGGCCCCACTCCCCATTTTACCAGGGATCAATAATGCGGCGGCACCTCATGCTTCTCTTTATCACCAGGTACGGATTCAGCTAGCTCGCCCATCTTTTCTGACAGCAATCTCACTTTTGCTTCCAGCTGGTCGATCGCGCGTTGCTGCTGGCAGAGTGCGTCGTTCAGCGCCTGCACCGTATCTTCCTGATAGGCGACCTTGATTTCTATATCGACTAAACGTTCTTCATCCATTATCGCTGCCTTTTCAAGAGATTACATATAGCGCATCAGCATGGCGTAACCGCCATCCTCTGCCAAATCTGCCGCGACGGGTAGAGGAATGCGCACGATATGGCCTGAACCCGGCGCCGCGCTCACGGCTTCACCTTTCTGGTTTTCGAGGTGCTCCAGGCTAAAGATATGATTACCCTGGGGCGTAATCAACTCCAGCGTATCGCCTTTTTCAAAACGGTTTTTCACCGTGATCGTCAACCAACCCTGACCGGTATCCACCTCTGACACCTCTCCTACAAACTGCTGATTCGGGTTGACGGAAGCGCCCTGACTGTAGTTCTGGTAATCCTGTGGTACGTGCCTGCGATAAAAGCCTTCGGTATAGCCCCGATTAGCGAGGTGATCCAGTTCGGCCATCAAATTCATATCGAAGGGCTGGCCCGCGACCGCACTATCGATAGCATGACGATAAACCTGTGCGGTCCTCGCGACGTAATAGTGTGACTTGGTTCGCCCTTCGATCTTTAATGAGGCCACACCCATCTCAATAAAACGCGGTACATGCTGTACGGCGCGAAGATCCTTGGAATTCATAATATAGGTGCCATGCTCATCCTCGAAGGCTGGCATCAGTTCTCCGGGGCGCCCCTGTTCCTCAAGCAGCATAACCGGCACCTCCTCAACCTCCTCCGTTGCCAGTTCCGGGATAGTCTGCTGAACCGTGCTATTGACCGGCACCAAGTCACCTGTTTCTGTTTCTTTGGCTTCATGTGCCTCATATTTCCAGCGGCAAGCATTGGTGCAGGCACCCTGATTGGGATCGCGGTGATTCATGTAGCCGGACAGCAGACAGCGCCCCGAGTAAGCGATGCAGAGCGCACCATGTACAAACACTTCCAGTTCCATCTCCGGACACTCGGCTCTGATTTCCGCGACCTCGTCCAAAGACAGTTCACGGGACAGGATCACCCGGCTCACACCCTGCAGGTACCAGAATTTGACCGTTGCGTAGTTCACAGCATTAGCCTGAACCGACAGATGAATCGGCATTTCCGGCCATCTCTCCCGCACCAGCATAATCAGACCGGGATCGGACATAATCAGCGCATCCGGCTGCATGGCGATCACCGGTTCCATATCACGCAGATAGGTTTTCACCTTATTATTATGGGGTGAAATATTGCTGGCAATATAGAACTGCTTACCCTGTTGATGCGCCTCGGCAACGGCTTCGGCCATAATATCCAGGTGATTAAACTCGTTGTTTCTTACCCTTAAACTATAGCGCGGCTGGCCGGCATAGACCGCATCAGCACCATAAGCAAAAGCATAGCGCATGCTTTTATAGGTGCCCGCAGGAGATAACAATTCGGGTTTCATCTTTTACCACTCGGTTGAAAAACGGGCACACATTGTACATCAACAGCGCAAATTTTATACAGCCTGGGCTGGGAATATCATTCACTCAACTTTCTATAATGGTTTCAGGGACTTTGCGTCAGCAAACTCTGCTTGTCCGCATGGGCGCGCGCAATCACGTAAGCCTGTATGGCTCCAGCATCCACTTGAGAAAGCACTGTATCAAAAGCAACCATGCCCCTGGACTCGAGCGAGCCCTCCAGAACAACCTGATTCCAGACAGGGTGCATTTGCGTATATCTCAGATCGGGCAAGATTCCACCACTGATCGCGCTATTGCCATGGCAAGCACCACAGTACTTGTGATACAGCGCTTTACCCCTTTCTATGGTTTCCTGAGTGGCTGTTTGCTGAGGAGGATCCAGTATTTTTAAGGTTGTTTTTAACTTGGGTAGTTTCTGCTTTCCACCCAGCTTAAACACCAGCAACCGGCTCACATTCTGATTGGCAGCTTCACTTAACATACCACCTATAATGAGCGGCACCCCACCTCCCCAGCCGGCCGTCACGGCGACATACTGCTCACCTTCGACCGCATAGCTGATTGGGGCGGCCATAATGCCTGTCTGCGCAAAGAAGGACCAAAGCTGCTGCCCTTGATCTGCGTCATAGGCATTAAAGTAGCCAGCCCCATTACCTTGAAACACCAGATTGGTGGCTGTCGACAGCACACCACCATTCCAGATGTTTGCCTGTTTCACCTGCCAGCGGGGCTGTTGCTTAACCGGGTCCCAAGCTACCAGATAGCCGGTTAACATGGCTTTCAGCGCTTTGCGTTGCGCTTCGTCCTCTGGCATTGCAGCCACCAGATCATCAATTCCGGTATTCCAACCAAAATCGCTATATTGAAAATTCCCTTCCAATTGATAGGGGTACGCAGTTTTCATAGTAGGGAGGTACACCAACCGGGTGCCGGGGTTGTAACTCATCGGCTGCCAGGTATGCCCACCGGCTGGACCCGGCATGGCCAGGAAAGGTTTATCGTTGCCGTAGTAAGCGTCTCTTTTAATTGCCGGCCTGCCCGTTTTACGATCCACGTGAGTGGCCCAGTTGATCTCTACGAAAGCCTCGGCTGAGATAAATTCGCCCGTCTCACGATCCAGCACATAGAAAAAGCCGTTTTTAGGCGCCTGCATGATCACTTTGCGTTGCCGACCCTCAAATTCTAATTCCGCGAGGATCATATGCTGCGTAGCGGTATAATCCCAACTATCCCCTGGCGTGGTCTGGTAGTGCCAGACATACGCTCCGGTGTCCGGTCGCACCGCGACTATGGAGGACAGAAAGAGATTGTCACCACCGCCGGGACTCCTGATTTTTCGACTCCAGGGAGAACCATTTCCGACACCAAAATACAATAGATCCAGTTCAGGGTCGTAGGCCATCGAATCCCAGACTGTTCCACCTCCTCCGACTTCCCACCATGCCCCCCCTTTCCAGGTCTCGGCTGCCCGTTCCAGTTCCGGTTGCTCGAAGGGCTCTGCGGGATTACCAGGTACCGTATAAAATCGCCACACAAGTTCACCGGTTGGTGCATCATAGGCTGAAACAAAACCACGCACGCCCAGTTCAGCTCCGCCATTGCCAATAATCACTTTACCCTTGACTACCCTGGGCGCACCGGTGATGGAATAGGGCTTATCGATGGGCGTGGTTTGCACCGACCAGTCAATTTTTCCGGTTTCTGCGTTCAATGCCACCAGCCGTCCATCCAGCGTCCCGACATAGATCCTTCCCTGCCACGCAGCAACACCACGGTTGACCACATCACAACAGAGATTCACCGCCCAGCTACGCTGCACTTTGGGATCATACTGCCACAACAGAGCACCCGTCCTCGCATCCATCGCATACACCCGGCTCCAGCTGCCAGTCACATACAGCACGCCGTCCACCACCAAAGGCGTGGCCTCCATCCCTCTTCGGGTTTCAAAATCATAAAACCAGTCCAACCCCAGCTGACCAATATTATTTTCATTAATCTGCCTGAGCGGACTGTAACGCTGCTCATCGTAGGTGCGTCCATGAGTCAGCCAATTCTGTGGTTCCCGGTTGGCATCAATAATACGTACAGAAGTCACCGGAACTGGAGCGCTTTCCTCCGCAGCATCACTACCCTTCTGCCAGCTACAGGCAATAGCAAGGTATAGCAGGATCAGTGAGACAGCACGTATAGAGATTGCTCCGCCTTTGCGCAAGAGTTTTACTCGCTTCATTCTTTCACCCTGAATAAAGTAACCAACCTGGAAATTGTGGCAGGTAAGGACTGAATAATTATAAATGAGCACACCGCTATTCAATATTCATTAGGCGCAACGGCTATCCCTTTCGGGAAAAATTAAAATTCCTTATCTGAAGCTGCGGATGCTGCTTTTGGAATCATTTGCCAATTAGTTGTACTATGGTGCCTGATGATTCATAGGTCACCGAATCACCGCTACGATATCGGTAAGAGGATACGCACTTGACTCTGGTTGTTAGCGAGAAAAAACGGGTAAGAATCAACGAACACACCTTCGAATCCCATAATATAGAGGAAACGATGGGTATGGTGGGCAATCATCTGTGGCCCCACCGAATGAAAGTGGCTCAGGCTAGGCGCACGGTTAATAGCCATATATTAGGACACCTGCTGGGCGATTTTTCCGTGTTGGATCTGGCCTATGGGGCAACGGTTGAGATCAAACCTGATGAAGCTCCCGATTTTTATCTGGTACACATTCCCGTTTTTGGCTACGCAGAACTACATTACGGAAAGCTCAAAACTACGAGCACACCGGAAACTATCTCCATCTCATCACCTTCAGCGCTCTCCTACGTGTACATGGAGCAGAACACCCGGCATCTGAATATCCGCTTCGACCGAGAGACACTGGAGGCTCACCTGCAAAGCTTGATTGGACATGAAATCCACGCACCGCTGGTTTTTCAGATTGAAACACCAAGCCAGTCGGCTGCTGGAGCGGCACTTATTCAAACACTGGACAGCCTGTTTTTACAGGCCAGAACCGTGCCACAGATGTTTGTTCACAAGCAGATTGTCGAGCAGTACAAGAACCTGCTGATGTCAATTCTGGTCTCCATGTTTCAACACAGCTATACGGAACTGTTGCGCAATGGTGGGCATAATCCGGTTCCCTGGCATGTGCGCCAGGCGAAGGATTATATTGAAGAAAATATTACCGAATTTATCAGCCTGGCCCATGTTGCGGAATTTGTGGGCGTAAGTGCGCGTACTTTGCAAAATGGATTCCGCCAGTTTGAAGGCATATCACCGGCTGAGTATATTCGCGGACGGCGTTTACAAAGGCTGCATCAGGCGTTGATGTTGGCCGGTCCCACCAGCAAAATTACTGATATCATGCTCGAGCAGGGGATTACCAGTTTCGGTCGTTATGCCCACTATTATCAACAACGCTATCACTGTCTCCCCTCTGAAACATTAAAAAAATAGCACCCGCATGTACATCCGAGCATTTTATGAGTCGCCTTTCGTCTGGCAAAAAAAGGGGATAGCCCTTTCGGCCACCCCCTTTCAAAGGGCAGAATTTAGCTAAGCACCATCAGAACTCATAGGTTGCATCCAGATACCACTGGCGCCCACGATTAAAGATTTCAGCAGTAAAACCAAAGGAATCCTGCTGGTTACCGAACTCCTTATATTCCTCATCACCAATATTTTCCACACCAGCCGTGACGGAAAAGCCCGAGTTCGCAGCATCCCAGCGGATACTGGCATTGAAAATATCGTAATCATCCTGAAATTGTGCCGGACTTGGAATTCCGATATCAAAGGGAGCCAACACCGCCTTGGGCCCATCGTACGGGACGTTATTAGCGTTGGTTCCGAACTCCGATCGGTAGGACCATTCAACCCTAGGCATCAGGGTGCCCATATCACCCAGGTCAATCTCTTTGGTAATCTGGATATTTGCATTTAAGTCGGAGATGTTTTCAAATCGACTGCTTTTCGTTAACCCTTGAACACCGGTACCCACTTTGGTCCGTTCCGGATCCAGGTAACCCAGACTGGCACTGATCAACCAGCTTTCTGCCGGTACCAGCAGCAACTCGAGCTCAATCCCTTTAATCTCCGCATCACCTGCGTTGGTGACAAAAGGTCCGACGCGAGTCGGATCTGCAACTAGTAGCTGGATATCCGTGTAGTCCGTGAAGAATACCGCTCCGTTCAAACGCAACTTGTTATCCCAGCCATCATACTTAAAGCCAATCTCGTAGGATTTCACAAACTCTGGATCAAAATCAGGCAGGTTCGCCTCCGGCGGGAATATACGCTGAGTAAAACCACCACCTTTGAAACCTTCGGAGTAGGTCAGATAGGTCATAAAGCTGTTGTTCCAGCGATAGGCCAGGTTTATCATCGGCGTCACTTCTTCAGCGCTGGTAGTTTCTTCTACGTAGGGCAACACCCGGTCACCAACACCGCAGGGTAAGCCCGTACCCGGACAAGGCGGTAAAGGTAATGGCCCTATCGGGAAAACCTCAAAAAACTGGTCCGGCAGGTAGCGTTTGGTGTCTTCGGTATAACGCAGCCCGATGGTCACACTCAGCTTGTCCGTGACCTCGTAGGTTCCCTGCCCAAATACCGCCCAGGAATCGCTGTCAAAAAATCCACCCGATTGAATGTGTACCTGTGAGAAACGCACCGGGTTAATATTTTTGCCATCCTCTTCGAAATAATAGGCACCGAGAATCCACTCCAGGCGATCATCAAAGGCCGTGCCCAGCAGTTGAAACTCCTGACTGAACTGGTCTTGCTCGAAAATATCAATCAACTGGGAGACTGGCTGGGGAGCACCGTCATTATCGTTAAAAAATTCACCATCAAAGGTACGAAATGCGGTAATGGATTTGAAGGTGAGATTATCGTTAATCTCCCAATCTACCGTGACCGAGGCGCCCCAAAGTTCCAGCTCCGATTTTGTCGGATCGGTACCAAAATTTTTGGTTCCCTCTTTCGGCTGAATATAGCGTTGGTTAAAACAGGCCGGATTATTCAGGTTGGCCTGCTCAAAGCATGCGCCAAAATTGAAAGGCAATCCCGCTGCGGTGGGATCAAAGAACGTTCCTCCGGGTGCAATTCCTCCCGGTTCAGCCAGCTGAGCCGCCAAAGTATTTTGTGCCAGCGTCATGGAAGGCGCACCTCCTGGCCCAAAAAAACCAGAGTTAATCGGCTCGATACCTGTAGTTACCAGGGCAGGTCCATTCTCGTCATCCTTGGAGTAATCAAAAGAAAAACTGACCTCCAGGTTATCATTGGCGATCCAAAGCGCTGACAACCTGGCCGCTATGGTGTCATCATCACCCAGGTCCTTACCGTCAAACACCCGCTCAACGTGGCCATCCTGATTAAAGGAGGCCAGCGAAACCCGCGTCAAAAGGTTGTCACTGATCGGCACATCCAAACTGCCGTGCAGATTAAGCCGGTCATCCGTACCTATCTTTACGCCCACTTTACCACCGAACTCTTCACTTGGACGTTTGGTGGTTATGCTCACCGCGCCACCAATGGTGTTTTTCCCAAATAAGGTTCCCTGTGGACCACGCAACACCTCGATACGCTCTACATCCACCAGGTCCAGCACCGCACCCACGGAGCGCCCCAGATAAACGCCATCGACATAAATACCAACGCCAGGATCGATCACCGGCGAAAAATCATTCTGACCAATACCACGGATATAGACCGCCGCGTTGGTCACACCGGAATTACTCGGTGAACGATTTAGCACTAGATTAGGTGAAAAATTGTCCAGACTGGATAGATCAGTGACGCCACGAATTTCCAGTCCTTCTCCGGTAAAAGCCGATACCGCTATCGGCGTATCCTGCAAACTCTCCTCGCGTTTTCGCGCGGTGACCACAATCTCTTCGATCGTCAGTCTCGACTTTTCGTCGGCCGCAAACACTGGCCCAACTCCCATCGCGATAGTAGCCGCCGCAACGCACACGGATAACTGTCCCAAGGGGTTTCGTTTTCTATTGTCTGTTTTAACCACCGTATTGCCTCCCATTCCTTTTACTTTTATTGCATGACTCAATGCTCGACAATTTATAAGGTATTCTATTTTTCAGGCTTTGTTGGTAATTTGGTATTTATTGCCCGAGCATCGCTACCAACCCACTTTAATGTACCTCGATTCGCAACAACCAAGTATGCGAATTACGCAGCAATTATGCGAATCAGGCATTTATTTACGAACTCTACCGAGCCACATGGGCAATTCGCTACCGCCAATCTCAATTTGCTTAGTTAGACCAGACAATTTATACTTCGCCCCCTGTCAAAAATCGTGAAATTATTTCAAGTATTTAGAGGCCAGTATGAGCAAATATGAATTTCTTCCAATGCCTGATGCGCGTGGCTATTTTGGAGAGTATGGGGGTCAGGAAAACATCCCCCCGGAACTCAAGCAGGTGATGGATAATATCTATCAAACCTACTGCGATATCCGTAATACGGAAGGATTCCAGTCTGAACTGCAGAACCTGTTTCAACACTACGTTGGAAGACCCAGCCCGGTCTATTTTGCCAAACGGCTTTCGCAACAACTGGGCGGAGCTCAGATCTACCTTAAAAGAGAGGATCTTAACCATACCGGCGCTCACAAAATCAATCATTGCCTCGGTGAAGCTCTGCTCGCGAAACACATGGGTAAATCAAAAGTGCTCGCTGAGACTGGGGCCGGCCAGCATGGCGTTGCATTAGCCACTGCCTGTGCGCTACTCGACATGCCGTGTGAGATCCATATGGGTGAAGTTGACGTGCTTAAAGAACACCCCAACGTTACGCGCATGAAAATCCTTGGTGCAAAAGTCATTTCGGTCACTCGCGGCACCCGAACCTTGAAAGATGCAGTGGATAGCGCCTTCGAAGCCTATCTGGCGGACCCGCAAAACTACTTCTATGCCATCGGCTCAGTCGTCGGGCCACACCCCTTCCCGCAAATGGTCAGGGATTTCCAACGTATCGTCGGCGACGAGGCACGTGTACAGTTTCAGGAAATGACCGGACAGCTACCTGATCAGATTATTGCCTGTGTCGGCGGCGGCAGCAATGCCATTGGTATTTTTACAGCCTTCCTGGAAGACGATGAGGTTAAAATTACCGGCGTTGAACCGAGCGGCCATGGCCTGAACACACCGGATCACGCTGCCACCTTAACTAAGGGTAGGCCGGGAAGCCTGCACGGCTACAAGTCATATGTACTGATGGATGAGCAGGGCGAGGCGCTGCCTGTATACTCAATCGCATCGGGCCTGGACTATCCGTCAGTTGGGCCTCAGCACAGTTATCTGCATGATATTAAACGCGTTGAGTATGTCGCTGCAGATGACAAAGAGTGTCTGGACGCCTTTATGAGACTCTCTCGGACCGAAGGTATTATCCCTGCACTTGAGAGCGCACATGCGCTGGCCCACGCAATTAGAATCGCTCCCGAGTTGAGCCCGGATTACAAAATTCTGGTTAATTTGAGCGGTCGTGGTGATAAAGATGTGGACTTTGTCGCCGAGAAACTGGGATTGTAGCGACATATATCGTCCCTAAATACCCCATAATAAGGGGCGAAGCGATTCGCTTCCCCCTTCTCTTAAGCCCCCGGGGCCCTCAACACTTATTTGATTAAGAATCAAGCAGATCATGCTATACTTGCGCCCTTATTAAATTAGGTGCAAGAGGCAAATTTGATCCGTAAGCTGTTCCAAAAAAGAGCAAAGACTGAAAGTACCACCCCGGTCACACCACCCGCCACTAACAAACCCACAAATAGCGGGGTTAAGAGCACAGGTAATCAGGGAGCTAAACGACAGGGTCATCGCCGCAAAAAGTCTCACCCAAAAAAACCTGCTCAACCCTGGAGCCTGACTCAGTTCGAGGTCCCAGAACTGGAAGGCAAGACCCGATTTCATGATCTGGACCTGCAGATCGATTTAATGCATGGCATTGCTGATCTTGGTTTTGAATACTGCTCCCCTATTCAAGCGCAATCCTTACCACAAACACTAACAGGGCATGACCTGATAGGAAAGGCGCAAACTGGAACCGGAAAAACAGCAGCCTTTTTGATTACTATCATTCAAGATCTGCTCAACCACAAACCTGAGGGAGAGCGCTTTGCGCATGAACCTCGTGCCTTGATCATTGCACCCACCCGTGAGCTGGCACTGCAAATTGCCGAGGACTCTGAATCCCTAAACCGTTACACCGGGCTTAAGACGCATGTATTAGTGGGCGGCATGGATTACGGTAAACAACAGAAACGCTTGAACAATGAGATTGTTGATATTCTGGTTGCGACCCCGGGGCGACTGCTGGATTTTAGCAGCAACAAAGATGTCTATCTCGATCAGATTGAAATCATGGTGATCGACGAAGGGGACCGAATGCTCGATATGGGTTTTATTCCTCAGGTCAGACGTATTATTCGTCTAACCCCCCAGAAAATACATCGCCAGACTTTGCTCTTTTCAGCGACATTCACCACCGATGTACTGACTCTTGCTGACCAGTGGACGGTTGATGCCAAAAAAGTGGAAATTGAACCGGATAGCATTGCCACGGATACGGTTAAACAGCACGTTTATATGTGTGCCACCGACGAAAAATACACACTACTGTATAACCTTCTTCAACAATCTGATACCGACAACGTTATCGTTTTCGCCAATCGCAGAGACCAGTGCCGTAATTTGCATGAAAAACTGCTGCGACACGGTTTTAAAGCCGGGCTACTCTCCGGCGAAATCGCCCAAAACAGACGTGTCAGGACGTTAGATGACTTTAAATCCGATAAGCTCGATGTCCTGGTAGCGACTGATGTCGCTGGTCGCGGGATTCATATAGACGGTATCAGCCATGTGGTTAACTACACACTGCCGGAAGAACCGGAAGACTATGTCCACCGCATCGGGCGAACCGGCCGCGCCGGAAAAAGCGGTACCTCAGTCAGTTTTGCCTGCGAAGAAGATGCCTTTCATCTGATACCTATTGAGCAATTGCTGGGTAAAAAAATAGAATGTGAACACCCTCCCCAACAGTTATTGGTAGCGACTCCAGCGCTTGGCAAACCCCTTCCTTCGGCAAAAAGAACACCAGCCCAATCAAAAAACGGTTCTAAGTCAAGCCAATCACGACATAGAAGCAGAGGGCGTTAGCGTTACCTTTCTGATAACGCAGTATCAATTGTGCGTAATAGTGCCTCTGTTGTTTCCCAGCCGATGCATTCATCGGTTATCGAAACACCATAGTCCATTAATTCAGGAGTGATGCTCAAGGCTTGATTACCTGGATTAATATGACTCTCCAACATTAACCCGGCTATCGCTTTTTCCCCCTGACTAAATTGAATTAACAGATTCTCTACTACCTTTGATTGATTACTCGCATTTTTACCGCTGTTAGCATGACTGCAGTCAACGACAATCCTGGCTTCTATGCTGGCCTGCGCGAGCATCTTTTTGCAATGCTCGATCGAGTCGGGATCGTAGTTAGAACCTGACTTACCACCACGCAAGATAATATGGCTACTCTGATTCCCGACAGTCGTTATCGCACTCATACGCCCGTGCCTATCAATCCCAGCAAAACAGTGTTCCGAGCGCACCGCAAGCAGTCCATTGACTGCAGCTTCAATACAGCCGTTGGTCGCATTTTTAATGCCAACTGGTGATGACAATCCACTGGCAAACTGACGGTGCAACTGCGACTCCGCGGTGCGCGCACCAATTGCCGTCCAACTAACCAAATCCTGATAATAATGAGCCAGATTGGGCTCCAGGGCTTCTGTAGCGACCGGCACTCCCAAGGCCGTAATGTCGAGTAATATCCGTCTAACTAACGCGATGCCCGCAGCAATATCGCAACTGCCATCCAGATTAGGATCGTTAATCAAGCCCTTCCAGCCGAGTGCCGTACGTGGCTTTTCAAAATAGCAACGCATCACTAAACACAGCTGACCAGAAAGCTCTAACGATAATTTTCTAAGTCGGCGCGCATAATCCAGAGCCGACTCATAATCATGAATTGAGCAGGGGCCAACAATGACAAGTAGTCGCTGGTCCTTTCCTGCTAAAATCGCCTTGATATCCTTTCTTGCAGTTGCCACACATTTTGCACTAACCGCTGTGGCGGGCAACTTATCCAACAACTCGGCAGGTGACGCCAGCGACTGCACATTTTGCTCTCGTACCTCGCAATCATTCAATAACAAGGCCGTATCAAACTGCGCCCGCTGAAGCACTTCCTTTTCTGACCTGCTGTCCATACAAATTTCACTCATAAAAAAACCCTCGGATTGCGATCTGCCCTCCGAGGGTTTCTATTCCTAGGTAAGGCAGCTTGTTTAAACTGCCTTACTTGTATAGGGATTAGGCGAGCTTAAACGTGGTCTCCAAAATAAAAACCAAAAAAGCTACGCCACTGAACGCAAAATTCCAGTGCCGATGCTGCCTGTTGATTTACCCTATTTGTATTCATGGTTTGCTATCTTATTGATTTTCACGAAAAACACAAGTTCTTTCTAGGGAACCTATAAGAACTTAAGTTCGACCACTTAAATCACACCTCTTTTAATCTGATCCATTTCGATAGACTCAAATAACGCCTGAAAATTACCTTCACCGAAGCCTTCGTTACCCTTACGCTGAATAAACTCGAAGAAGATCGGGCCAATAACATTGGTCGAGAAAATCTGCAGCAATAATCCCTGCCCTTCTGTCGGAGCTCCATCAATCAATATCCTTCGCGTACGCATCGCCTCAACATCCTCTCCATGCCCAGGTAACCGTTTATCGATCAGCTCGTAGTAGGTTTCGGGAGTTTCCTGCATCACAACACCACTGGCCTTGAGCACATCCACTGTTTTATAAAGATCATCTGTGCCTAGCGCTATATGCTGAATACCCTCTCCGTTGTATTCGTTCAGGTACTCAACGATCTGCGATTTATCATCTCTAGACTCGTTAATTGGAATGCGGATTTTACCGCATGGACTCGTCATGGCACGACTAACCAGCCCCGTGCGCTGCCCTTCGATATCGAAATAACGGATTTCTCGGAAATTAAATATATGCTCATAGAACCCGGACCACTTATCCATATTGCCACGCCTAACATTATGTGTCAGATGGTCTATATAGGTCAGTCCGGCATCACAGGGTGAACTTATTTCATCATATGCTAGTGGCTCAAAATCGATATCATAGATAGTGCTCTCGGCATAGCGATCAACCAGATACAGGCGGCTTCCTCCGATACCCTCAATGGCGGGAATATTTAATTCCATCGGCCCAATATTGCTTTCCACTGGAGTGGCACCAAGCTCAATGGCCCGAGCATAGGCCTTCGCAGCATCTTTAACCCTAAATGCCATGGCACAGGCCGAAGGACCATGCTTTCGCGCAAAATCCTGGGCGAACGAGTTGGTTTCCGCATTGATAATAAAATTTATATCACCCTGCTTATGCAGGGTTACATTTTTTGAACGATGCCTGGCGACCGCAGGAAACCCCATCTTGTGAAAAAGCTCGCGCAGAAGATCTGGATCGGGCGCTGTATACTCTACAAATTCAAAACCATCTGTCCCTGCCGGGTTTTCAAATAAATCATTCATTTTAATAGGCTCTTGTTGAAATTTATTTTATAACTAAAATAATACGCCTGAATAAATGAGTTATTTTTCCTTATACGAATGAAAACAATAAATATTCGGAATGAAAACCCGAATAGTATAATAATATGGGTAAATTTCCCGTTTTTACACTCTTGACCGGCACACCAGCCGCTCAAGAATGCGTATCAAACTCAATTAATGGGCGACATCAAGGCGGTGTAAGTCTGGTACTGTACTTAACTTCACGCAATGTAAAACTGGAAGACGCCGAGTCAACCAGCGAATGATTCAGCACCTGCCGCGTTAACAGTCTTTCAAAAGCGGCCACATCTTCTACCACTATTTTTAGAATATAGTCATGGCTTCCCGAGACCGCATAACACTCAGTGATCTCCGAAAGTGAGGCAACAAACCCTTCAAACTCCAATCGCGTTTCATCACTGTGATGACTGAGCTTAACATTACAGATCACACACACATCCAGACCAATCGCATGACGATCTACCAGCGCAACGCGAGCACTAATAACACCCTTGCTTTCTAAACTCTGAATACGTCGCCACACAGAGGTTGGAGAACTTCCAATACGGTCAGCTATTTCCTGGTGCGTAAGACGTGCATCTTTCTGCATCAATTCAAGTATGTTTCGATCAATTCGATCCAGCTTAGCGCTCATCGCAGCGACCCTGTGTAGTTAGGTTGTGTGTAGTTAGGTTAATAGTTAAAGTTGACCGTTAAGGTTAATAATTAGATCTTTGTAATGCTAGTAACACGCCTATCCAGATGATTCAGCAGATTGTAAAGTGCCTCCTGCTGTTGTCCGTCGAGCTCCATTAACAGAGCTTTTTCCCACTCCAGAGCTTTTTTGGCAATTTCTTTATAGAGCTTGACTCCCTGATCATTTAACGCAAGCCGTATAGCCCGGCTATCGCTGTCATCCTTTTGTCTTACCAGGCAGCCCTTTTTGTCCAGCGCGCTAACCGCTCGCGAAACCTTAACCTTGTCCATATGGGTCTGTAACCCTATTTCCTTAGCCAATAACTCCGGGTATTCAGCGAGCGTTGCCAGAATACGCCATTCCGCCACACTGATACCAAATTGGTCTGAATAAATTCGTGACAGCGCCAGGCTGACACGTTCTGCCAGATTATTCAGCCGGTAAGGGATAAAATTCTTTAACTTAACTTTCGGACTACAATCGTTACCCACTGTTCTTTCCAAATAGAAGTATTTAATTTTCGCTCTGCTAAACGCTTGCCAGAGTTTAAGCGCAAAACAAAGCGGTTGCAAAAGAGACTAGTTTACATTAAACTAGTTTCATATGTAACTATATGCAACACTTGATTTATTAACAGGACATGCATCATGAGCGCCAGAAAGTGGGTAGATTTTCCAATTCAGGAAGGTACAACTTCGCGCCAGGCCCATTGCGATTTTCCAGAGGGCACCTATGAACGCGAGCTGGGCCGAGAAGGTTTCTTTGGTCCGGCATCCCATATGCACCACCAAAATCCACCCACCGGCTGGATCGACTGGGAAGGGCCGCTGCAACCACGCGCATTCGACTTCAATCAAATAACGGCTGTAGATGCTTCTCCATTAAATGCACCAATTACGCTGGAAAACAATAATCTTGCAGTAAGGCTATGGAAAAGTAATAGCAATATGTCACATTTGGTGCGAAACAGTGATGGTGATGACTTGCTGTTCATCCATTACGGCAAAGGCGAGCTGTATTGCGATTATGGTCACCTGAGTTTTCGTGATGGCGACTATATAATGATCCCACGCGGCACCGCCTGGCGGGTCGAGGTAGATGAACCAATCACCGTGCTCATGATGGAGAACAAAGACGGAGCCTATACCATGCCGGACCGCGGTATTTTAGGCCCAAATGCGATCTATGATCCTGCGATACTGGATTATCCTAGAATAGATGAGGCCTTTAAAGCCCAGCAGGGTAACGACACCTGGCAGGTACACATCAAGCGACTGGATCAGGTCAGTAAAGTCACCTTTCCTTTTAATCCATTGGATGCGGTCGGCTGGCATGGTAACAATACTGTGGTACGCCTGAACTGGCGAGATATCAGGCCTTTGATGAGTCACAGGTACCATTTGCCTCCTTCCGCGCACAGTACTTTTGTAGGTAATGGCTTTATCATTTGTACCTTTTGCCCCAGACCGATTGAATCCGACCCCGGGGCATTAAAAGTACCCTTCTTTCATAACAACGACGATTATGACGAAGTACTCTTCTACCATCGTGGCAACTTTTTCAGCCGTGACAATATTGAAGAGGGTATGGTCACCTTCCACCCCTGCGGGTTCGCACATGGCCCTCACCCGAAGGCGCTAAAAAAGGCACTGACCAATCCGAATAAAGAAACCGATGAGGTTGCGGTAATGATCGATACACGCCACTCGCTTCGGGTAACGGAAGTTGCTGAGAGTACCGAAAACCTGGAATACATTAACTCCTGGAAATCACCTGGAAAGGATTTATAACAGTGAAATTAGCATCCTTAAAAAGTGGCCGAGACGGCCAGTTAGTTGTCGTATCACGTGATCTGCAACGCGCCATTGCTGTTCCTGAAATCGCTAACACGCTGCAAAGAGCACTGGACGAATGGGAACAGCTCGAAGCACGCCTGCAGGTGGTATCTGATCAGCTCAACACAGGAGAGATCAAGGGCTTCGATTTTAATCCTGAACAGTGCGACGCCCCCCTGCCTCGCGCCTTTCACTGGGCGGACGGTAGCGCTTATGTCACCCATGTAGAGCTGGTTCGCAAAGCACGAGGCGCCGATCTTCCCGAGTCTTTCTGGAGCGATCCGTTAATCTATATGGGTGCATCGGATGCTTTTTTGGGTCCCCATGATGACATTCCCGTGGAATCCGAAGAGTGGGGTATTGACTTCGAATCGGAGGTGGTGGTCTTTACGGATGATGTGCCCGCAGGCACGAAACCGGATCGAGCACGCAACCATATTAAATTGATAGCGCTGGTCAATGACGTTTCCTTAAGGAATCTGATACCTGCAGAGCTCGGAAAGCAATTTGGATTTTATCAGTCTAAGCCCTGGACCAGTTTCACACCGGTCGCCGTCACTCCGGATGAGCTGGGCGAGAGCTGGGATGGTAGCAAAGTCCATTTACCGCTAGTCAGTGTACTTAACGGCAAACAGGTCGGGTCACCTAATACCGGACAGGATATGATTTTCGATTTCGCTCAGCTAATTACTCATGCCGCAAAATCACGTTCTTTAATGGCAGGAACGGTAGTGGGTTCCGGTACCGTTGCCAACGTGGGCAGCCCTACGGGCTCCTCATGTCTGGCGGAAATCCGTTGCCTCGAAACTATAGCAGATGGCAAGCCAAGCACGCCCTTTATGCAGTTTGGTGACACCATCCGAATTGAGATGAATGATGCCCAGGGCCAGTCAATATTCGGTGTCATCGACCAAAAAGTCATTCAATATCAGCCACCAAAATAGCACGGATTCAGCATGGAACTCTTTACCTATTATCGTTCGTCGGCAGCCTATCGCGTGCGCATCGCACTCAATTTTAAAGGCATTCAATATGATGCGGTGCCCATCAATCTGCTAACGGGAGAGCATAAGGAAGAAAAATACCAGCGTATTAGTCCTCAAGGCTTAGTGCCTGCGCTGCGCCTGGATGACCGAAAAATAATGACCCAGTCAACTGCCATTCTGGAATGGCTGGAAGAAAGCCACCCTGCACCTGCACTGTTACCTGATGACTCTTATCAAAGGGGCGTTGTTCGCTCCTGGGCAAATATCGTCGCCTGCGATATTCATCCCATTGATAATTTACGAGTGCTGAATTATTTAGTCGGCGAACTGGGCGCCAACGACGAACAGAAGCAGGCCTGGTATCAACACTGGATTAAGCTTGGATTTGATGTGCTTGAATCGCAAATCAAGGCCAATCCCTATTGCCATGGTGATCAGGTAAGCATGGCCGATATTTATTTGATTCCTCAAGTATATAACGCCCTGCGCTTTAAATTTGATATGACAAGCTATCCAAAAATTTTATCGGTCTATGAGCGCTGCAATCAGCTGGATGCCTTTATTCAAGCGGCACCTGAGAATCAACCGGATGCCGTCTAGGCACCAGACTACCGCTAGCAGCATTACGCTAAAATTTTCTAATCTCATTTTTTTTGATATTACATGAGACCTTTGCACGGAAGAATATTTTTCTTTCAGGCAAGGCAAAAGCGCACGGAATGAGGGAGTTTATAGGTTATAAATAACCGATTGAGTACGTTTTTAACGAAGTATGGGAGCGAAATAGCTTTCGTGCAAAGGTCTATACATGAAGCCTTAGCACGAAAGAACAATCATGGTCGCCGGCTAGTTAGGTTAGGCCACACCACCACCCCTTAAACGGAGCCAAAAATGAATCGAGTAATTATAGTAACCGGCGGTACCAGAGGTATTGGTGCGGCAATATCTATCAGCATGAAACAAGCTGGATATAAGGTTGCAGCCTGTTATGCAGGGAATGAAGAGGCTGCGATTGCTTTTAAGGAAAAAACCGGCATCGCTGTTTATAAGTTCGACGTGGCTGATTTTACTGCCTGCCAAAAAGCGGTTGACCAGATCTCCAGCGACCTCGGACCCATAGCTTGCTTGGTTAATAACGCGGGAATCTCCAGGGATGGCACCCTGCATAAAATGGACTTTGAAAAATGGAATGAGGTTATTCAGACGAATCTTTCTTCATGCTTCAACATGTGCCGGTCTGTTATAGACGGCATGAGAGAACGGAATTATGGTCGTATCGTCAATATTGGTTCAATTAACGGCCAAGCGGGGCAATATGGACAAGTCAATTATGCCGCAGCCAAATCGGGCATTCATGGCTTTACCAAGGCACTTGCTCAAGAAGGCGCTACCAAGGGAATCACAGTAAACGCCATCGCACCCGGCTATATTGACACTGACATGGTTAGAGCAGTACCCGAAAATGTACTGGAGAAAATAATTGCCAAGATCCCCGTTGGCAGGTTGGGGCAAGCGGAAGAAATTGCTCGGGGCGTGTTGTTCTTGTTATCTGAAGATGCAGGATTTATTACAGGCTCTACCTTAAGTATAAACGGCGGACAGCACATGTATTAAGGGATGGGGGCAACTTCAATTAGACGTTGCCCCTGGATTTTTACCTCAGCCCTTCGTTAATACTGTTCAAAAACCGACTACCTGGACACAACTCGTCCTCACGCAAAGCATTGAGCGGCTTCGGTACCGTATCCAGCACTTTATGCAGATCCTCTGAATCGTGTGCCATGTACAATAAGCCAGTTAAGATTCGACCTTCTTTCTTATGATCATAAACAGCTTCCATGGCAGCCTGACGATCATGAATATCAAAATCTGCTGCGGTTTTGTGCAAGTGAACGGACGAACCATCATGCATGCAAACCTGCTGCGTGGTACCCGCTTTGTAGCTGGTACAAATTTCTTCGCGCATAGGTACAAAATCTACTTCCATATTATCAGCATGGCTACGAATATACTCATAACCCTTGGTCGAAGTTGCTGTGTTATTAAAGGTCACACAGGGCGAAATCACATCAATTAAGGCAAAGCCCTTATGAGTGATTGCCGCCTTAATCAGTGGCTCTAGCTGTTTCTTATCTCCAGAAAAACTACGCGCAACGAAAGTTGCACCTAATCTTAGCGCCAGAGCAACCAGATCAATAGGCTCATACATATTCGGCCTACCCTTTTTGGTCGCAGAACCCAGATCTGACGTTGCCGAGTCCTGTCCTTTAGTGAGGCCATAACAACCGTTATTTTCCACCATGTAGAGCATATCCAGATTCCGCCTGACGACGTGCATAAACTGCCCTACTCCTATTGAGGCCGTATCGCCATCACCGGAGATGCCAATATAGATCAGATCACGATTTGCTAGATTGGCTCCAGTTGCCACTGAAGGCATGCGCCCGTGTACCGAATTAAAACCATGGGACTTGCCCAAAAAATAGGCCGGACTTTTTGAGGAACAACCGATACCGGATAGCTTGGCAACGCGATGTGGCTCAATTGACATTTCAAAGCAGGCATTCAGAATGGCCGCGCTGATAGAATCGTGTCCGCAACCGGCGCATAGCGTCGAAATCGCTCCCTCATAATCCGTTTTACTCAGTCCCAATTCGTTTTTGGGCAGATCCGGATGTCTGAATTTTGGCTTCGAATAACTCATGACTTCACCTTCTTCGCTGTTTTGCGACGTATCGGGGTGACCTTGTTGGTCGTAAGTGAATCCCTCATACTCATTGCGATACTGCGCGCGGTAATGGGCAGCCCATCATAATGTAAAATTGAAATCAGCTTATTAGGCGGCAATTCGCACTCGTTGATCAACAAGCGACGTAGCTGGCCATCGCGATTTTGTTCGATCACAAATACCGTGTCATGATCAGCAATAAACTGTTCTACTTCAGCATTAAAAGGGAATGCTCTGATGCGAATGGTATCAATAGCACTTCCTTCATCAGCGAGCATTTCAATTGCCTCATAACAGGGTGACGCGGTGGTACCAAAGAACAAAGCTCCCACAGAGGTTTTCTTGCCCGCCAATTTGATCTTTGGCGCAGGCACATATTCCTTCGCGGTTTCAAATTTTTGCAGCAACCGCTCCATATTATGCACATAGGCCTCGCCATCTTCCGTATAGGTGGCGTACACATCACGCGACGAACCCCGCGTAAAGAAAGCCCCCTTTTCCGGGTGAGTACCCGGATAAGTACGATAGGGAATGCCATCTTCATCGGTATCCAGATAACGACCAAACCGTTCATCCATGTTATCCAGATCTTCAGCACTCAACACCTTACCACGATCAAACTCACGTTCATCATCCCACTCTAACGGCGGAGACATATGATCATTCATGCCTAAATCAAGATCCGACATCAGAATGATAGGGGTCTGCAACCGATCAGCCAGATCAAAAGACTGGGCTGTCATATCAAAACACTCTTTCGGTGTAGAGGGGAAAAGCAGCACGTGTTTTGTATCACCGTGCGACGCATAAGCGGCCGCCAGAATATCCGGTTGCTGGGTGCGAGTTGGCATTCCCGTTGAAGGGCCGGCACGCTGCACATTGACCAGCACAACAGGAACCTCCGCAAAATACGCCAGGCCCAGGAATTCTGACATCAGCGACAAACCCGGCCCACTGGTTGCGGTAAAGGATCGCGCACCGTTCCAGGCCGCACCAATACAAATACCCATGGCGGCAAGCTCGTCCTCGGCCTGCACAATCGCAAAATTATTCTGACCGGTACCCGGATCAATTCGTAGCCGACGAGCGTATCTTTCAAAGGCTTCAATCACTGAAGTTGAGGGCGTAATGGGATACCACCCAGCGACCGTTGCACCGCCGTAAATGGCGCCCAATCCTGCGGCGGTATTACCATCCATTAAAATATGCTTAGTGTAGGATATATGTTCGCCAATCTCGCTGGCATGCTCTACACGAATACTCAAAGGGCAGTCAAAATTTTCCGTTGCATACTGATAACCCAGCTCCATAGCATGCACATTTGGCGTGATCAGCTTTTCCTTGCCTCTAAACTGATCGCCGACCAGATCCTTTAACACGGCAAAGTCGATATTTAACAGCGCTGCCAAGGCCCCGACATAGATCATATTTTTAAATAACAAACGTTGTCGCGCATCATCATACTCACGCAGACACATTTGCGTGAAGGGAATACCAATAAACTCAACATCGTTGCGCCTCAGGCGCTGGTCCAGAGGTTTGCTGGAGTCATATATAAAATAACCGCCTGGTTCAACACTTTGAATATCATCGGCCATACTCTGTGGATTGACGCAGAGCAGTATATCCACACCCCCACGACGCCCCAGATAGCCCTTCTGGCTCACTCTCACTTCATACCAGGTAGGCAGCCCCTGAATATTAGACGGAAAAATATTACGCGGGCTTACTGGAATACCCATGCGGAAAATAGATTTTGCAAACATATGGTTAGCACTGGCAGAACCAGTACCATTTACATTGGCAAACTTGATGACGAAATCGTTGACTGCTTCTATCCTGCGCATGTTTGGCCAGCCTTAGTTACATTATATAAAAATTTCTGCATATCCCAGGCACCTGTCGGGCACCGCTCAGCGCAAAGTCCACAGTGCAAACAAACGTTTTCATCCTTAATCATAATTCGGCTGGTCTGCTTTAACTTGCCCGATGCATAAAGATCCTGATCACGATTATTAGCTGGAGCCCGCAATTGCTGGCGTAGCTCCTTTTCACTCCCATTCATCAAAAAGTTAATGCAGTCGGTCGGACAGATATCCACGCAGGCATCACACTCTATACACTTCTCTCCTGTGAACACCGTTTGCGCATCACAGTTTAAACACCGCTCTGCCTCCTTAAACCCCAGCTCAATATCAAATCCAAGCTCAACTTCTACCTTTCGATCCGAAAGCGCCTTCTCTTTGTCCGCGTGGGGAACATGCACCCGACCATCGTTAGAAATTTGGTTATCATAGCTCCACTCATGGACACCCATTTTTTGGCTGGTCAAGGTGACTCCCGGACCGGGACGGTCTTGAATCACATCTTTACCATGACAAAAAAGGTCGATGGAAATAGCCGCCTGCTGTGCTTGCGCAACGGCTGTAATGATGTTTTCTGGCCCGAACGCAGCGTCACCACCAAAAAAAACTCTCTGACAGCTGGATTGAAAAGAAACCTTATCCACCACAGGCATACCACGCCGATTAAACTCTAACCCGATATCACGCTCTATCCAGGGAAAGGTGTTATCCTGGCCAATCGCAATCAGCACATCATCACACTCAAGATAAATCGGGCCTTCTCCGGTTGGCACCAGATTACGACGACCCTGCTCATCGTAAACCACCTCGACTTTTTCAAAGCGCATACCAACCAGTTTTCCCTCTTCATGCACGAACTCTTGCGGTACATGACAGTTAAGAAATTCAACATACTCAGCCATCGCATCTTCTTTTTCCCAAGGCGAGGCTTTCATTTTTTCAAATTCCGAGCGCACTACAATTTTAACGTCTTCACCACCAAGCCTCTTTGCCGTGCGACAACAATCCATCGCTGTATTTCCGCCCCCTAGTACCAGTACACGTTTGCCGATCGAACCGGTATGCTCAAAGGCAACACTGGCTAACCACTCAATACCTACATGAATATTGGCAGTGGCCTCATTGCGTCCTGGGATATCAAGATTTTTACCACTCGGCGCACCTGTTCCGATGAACACCGCATCATAGTCTTTATCCAAAACTGATTTCAGGCTATCGACATAGGTGTTAAAGGTCGCGTTGACCCCCATATCCAATATGTAATTCACCTCCTCATCCAGCACCTCCGGCGGCAACCGAAAACTGGGTATTTGACTGCGCATCATGCCACCTGCCTTGGCCTGATCGTCATAAAGATCAATCGAGTAACCGAGTGGCATCAAATCTCTCGCGACCGTCAGTGATGCCGGCCCACCACCAATCAAAGCAACCTTTTTACCGTTTTTCCGTGTGGGTATTTTCGGCAAACGTTCGGTAACATCATCTTTATTATCCGCAGCCACTCGTTTTAAGCGGCAAATAGCCACCGGCTTTTCCTCAACTCGCCCCCTGCGACAAACCGGTTCGCACGGGCGATCACAAGTTCGTCCCAAAATGCCTGGGAATACATTCGACTCCCAGTTCACCATATAGGCATCCGTATATTGCTTGGCTGCAATCAGGCGTATGTACTCAGGTACCGGGGTATGTGCCGGACAACCATATTGGCAATCCACCACCTTATGAAAATATTCCGGATTATTAATATCTGTCGCTTTCAAAACTATATATCTCCGCTACAGGAAGGATGAGTGTTCGATTATTAACAATAACAGTACCAATGCAAGAAAACAGACTGGTTTTCATGTCTGCAACGTCAGTATGATTTTGGTTGCGCCTTTAATCCCGATCAAATGGATTCAAATTCGCTAAATATTTTATCTGATCGTACCAATAACAGATCATAAACAACGCACAAAGCCATGTCTTGTCTACCAGTGCGTAAAGGGTTGACTGTAAATGTATCAGTTGTGTTGACACTGTTCTGTTTAAAAAGTGCTGTAGGTGACTCAGGTTTACTTAAAGGCGCCGAGCAAAGCTCAAGCCCCAAACCTAGCCATAATTTTTAATGACGTAGTTATTTATTATTGTTTGAAATTCTTCGGCAATATTATCACCTTTGAGCGTTATTGTGCGCTCTCCATCTACAAAAACAGGAGCCACCGGCGTTTCACCTGTGCCTGGAAGGCTGATACCAATATTGGCATGCTTACTTTCACCCGGACCATTCACCACACACCCCATCACCGCTACGGTCATCTCCTCTACACCCGGATAAGTTTGACCCCATACTGGCATTTGCGCGCGCAGATAACTTTGGATTTTATCCGCCAATTCCTGAAAATAAGTGCTCGTCGTGCGCCCGCAGCCGGGACAGGATACGACCATGGGTGTAAATGAACGCAGCCCCATCGTCTGCAATATCTCTTGCGCGACCACTACCTCTTTAGTTCGATCACCGCCAGGCTCAGGCGTCAGTGAAATGCGTATCGTATCACCTATTCCTTCCTGCAGAAGTACGGCAAGCGCCGCCGTCGAAGCAACAATACCTTTAGAACCCATGCCCGCTTCTGTCAATCCAAGATGCAATGGGTAATCACATTGCTTTGCCAACTCCCGATATGTTTGAATCAGTTCCTGCACGGAGCTGGTTTTACAGGAGATTACGATTTGGTCATGTCGCAACCCTATTATTTCAGCAGCCTTGGCGCTTTGCAGCGCCGAGGCAATCAGCGCCTCCCGCTGCACTAAGGCTAACTCTTTGGGCTCTTTTAATTGACTATTATTATCCAGCATACCAGCCAACAGCTGTTGATCCAGACTACCCCAATTCACACCGATGCGAACCGGTTTATCATAACGACAGGCCACCTCAATCATAGTGGCAAACTGCTCATCTTTTTTCTTGCCCCGCCCCACATTACCGGGATTAATTCGATACTTGGCTAATGCTTGCGCGCATTCGGGGAAGCGGGTAAGCAATTTGTGGCCGTTATAGTGGAAATCTCCGATCAAGGGCACATTGATATCTTGCACCGACAACTGCTCAAATATCCGGGGAATTGCCTTTGCTGCCGCCTCGTTATTGACCGTCAAGCGAACCAATTCTGAACCAGCTCGCGCCAAAGCCGACACCTGCGTCACGGTCGATTCAATGTCGGCAGTATCGGTATTAGTCATTGACTGCACTACTACAGGCGATCCACCACCCAACGACAGGTTCCCAACCTTTACGCTAGTTGACTGAGGCTTGAGAGATTTTGCCAACATACCTTTTCCTTACACAACGATTTTCCGGCATTAGCTTCTGCGAATGCCGCAATTGAATTGATTAATTATATCAGGCTGTGATTACAGAAGTATCATCGTTTTAGAACTTAAGAAAATGCGCCGGTTTCTTGATCTTTAGCCGTTTTTAGTCTAAACAACTAATACAGTAACACCTCACCAACCAACAGTTCGGATGTTAGCTCGTGTGAAATACAAATCCTGGCTTTTTAATCGCGATTAAGAGAGCAAAATGTTTGAACGAAATCTACACAAAATACGTGTTCCCGTGCATCAGATTACGATTGGAATGTACGTTTGCGATCTGGATCGTCCCTGGCTGGGCACGCCGTTTCCTGTTCAGGGTTTTGAAATAACCTCCCCTGAAGATATACAACTGATCTCGGATATTTGTGAATATATTTACATCGATGTAAAAAAATCCAAATTAAATCAGCACCTACCGGTAACACAACCTGTTCAAACCCAAGCCACACGAAATGGCCTGTTTAAACGCCTGTTCAGACGCCCAAATGAAAGCTCGGCCGCCAAAGATGGTGAGAAGCAGCCGTATAAGGATAAATGCTCCGTTGAGGAGGAGCTCGAGAACGCAGGAAATGCCTACCGAAATACTAAAGATACCGTCAACGAAATTCTAAAAAACTTCAAATCAGGCCGTGATATTAATATCAATCAGGCCCGAAGAGTTGTCAACGAATGCGTCGAAAGCATCTTTAATAACAAAGATTCGCTGCTGTGGTTTACCCTTATCAAGAATCGCGATCTCTATACATCCGAGCATTGCCTTAATGTTGCCATTCTATCCATCGCATTCGGTCGCCACTTGGGACACTCGGAAAAAACCTTAAAAACAATCGGTCTTTGCGGCCTATTGCATGATGTCGGTAAAGTTAAAATTCCTTTGGAAGTACTAAACAAGGAAGGTACTTTTACCCAGGAAGAGTTCGAAATCATGAAGCAGCATCCAGTTCACGGACGCGACTATCTGGAGAAGCAGTCAGGCATTATCCCTGAAGCCATCGATGTTACCTATGGACACCATGAAAAAATAGATGGGTCTGGCTACCCGCAGGGCCTATGTGGATCGCAGATACCTTACTTTGCAAAACTGGTGGCTATCACAGATGCTTACGATGCCATCACCAGCGATCGCAGCTATCAGAATGCCCGCTCCACATTACAGGCACAAAAAATACTTTATGAAGCTGCCGGAAGCCATTTTGATGAAGAGCTGATCAGAGGTTTTATTCAATGGCTGGGCATATATCCACCCGGCAGCATTATTGAAATGACCAATGGTGAGGCCGGAATCGTTTTATCGGTCAACCCAAAATATAAATTAAAGCCGCGCGTGGTATTGCTGGTTGACGAGGAAAAGCACTCAAGGCCACAACGAATTGTGGATCTATCCAAGATCGACCTGGATCGCCAGGGCAAAGAGTACAAAATCAAAACCTCCCACCCCAACAATAGCTTTGGTATCGACCTGACGGAGTATCAACAAAAAGGCTTGGTTCTCCAGGCGGCCGACCAGCAAAGCAAAGAAGCCATCACCAGTAGTTAGCGGCTAGTAGACCGGCTCTCTAAAAAAAGGGGTATCACCCTGAAAAAGGGTGCCTCAATACAATTGTTTCTTCGCGGTCTGGGCCGGTTGAAACAATATCTACCGGCACATTAAGCCATTGCTCAATATACTGGATATAATCTCTAGCTGCCTGCGGTAACTGATCCAGCGATTTTGCGCCAACCGTTGACTCCTGCCAACCCGGTACTTCTTCGTAAATTGGCTTTAAACTGGCGACGGCATCAGAGCTGAACACGCCAAAATTTTGCGCCCCCCCTTCGTAACCGATGCAAACCTTAATGCTTTCCAGGCCATCTAGAACATCCAGTTTAGTCAAACAAATACCACTGACACTATTGATCTGCATCGAGTGTTTTAGCGCGACCAGGTCCAGATAACCGCAGCGCCGAGCGCGACCTGTGGTTGCGCCAAATTCATGGCCTTTTTCCGCCATATGCCGTCCCACCTCATCAAACAATTCTGTCGGGAAAGGGCCGGAACCTACGCGTGTGGTGTAGGCTTTGGTAATACCCAGCACATAATCCAGGTATAACGGCCCAAACCCGCTGCCAGTACTTGCTCCCCCGGCGGTGGTGTTTGAAGAGGTGACGTAAGGATAGGTGCCATGATCAATATCTAATAACGACCCCTGTGCTCCTTCAAACAGCAGATTACGACCCGCCTCTCGATAAGCGTGCAGCGTTCCGGTAACGTCTGCAATTAATGGCTTGAGCTGCTCGGCCTGGGCCAACGCCTGCTCCAGTAGCAGCTGATAATCCAGCGCCTGCGCTTTGTAATAATTAACCAGCGTAAAATTATGGTATTCCAATACGTCTTTCAACTGTTCGGCAAAACGCCCTGCATTGAGCATATCACCCAGTCGTAACCCACGACGCGCCGCTTTATCTTCATAAGCAGGACCGATGCCTCGGCCGGTGGTACCGATTTTAGCTTCGCCACGCGCAATTTCACGCGCCTGATCCAAAGCAATGTGATAAGGAAGAATCAGCGGACAAGCGGCGCTCAGGGCCAAGCGATCCTTTACGGGAACACCTGTAGCCTCCAAACCGGCTATCTCTTCTAGCAGTGCCTCTGGAGATAATACGACTCCATTGCCAATCAGGCACAGCACATCATCCCTTAAAATACCCGAAGGAATAAGATGTAAAACCGTTTTTTTGCCTTCAATCACCAGAGTATGTCCGGCGTTGTGACCGCCTTGAAAACGTGCCACCACCTCTGCCTGATCAGTCAACAGATCAACAATCTTACCCTTGCCCTCATCACCCCATTGGGTGCCTAAAATTACGACACTTTTACCCATAAAATTAACTCAATAAAGCTACAATTCTTGATAAAAATCTACCCAATAGAACTTATGGGCAGGTGCAAATCAAATGGGTTCTACCACCCACTCTCCATCATACTCAACTAATTGCCGATCGCAGTCCAGCTGCTGTTCAGCGGCGACATCACCCGGCAACTGGTAAACCACTGTTTGTCCTTGTTCACGCAAATCTCTCACAATCCCTGCTAAGCGGCTATCAGCGTTACGTGGTGACAGCACAGCTTTTTGCGGCAGGGGTTGTGTCGAGATTAATTTAATCAAGGCTTTTAAATCGGCACTAAACCCCGTGGCTGCCCTCGCTCGCCCAAAAACCTTTCCAATATCATCGTAACGCCCACCCTTTGCAATCGCCTGACCGAATCCTGCGACATAAATGGAATAGACTAAACTGGTGTGATATTGATACCCTCTTAACTCAGCCAAATCAAAATACAGATCAATTCCGGAGTAAGATTTCAGCAAATCCTCTCCCAATGTCTGCAACAAAGTTAAGGCCCGCTTAACGGATTCCGGTGCCGCAGATAATGCCACTTCTGCATCGGCCAATACTTCGATATTGCCATTTAAACTGACTAGCGCCGATAACATCTGCGCCACGCCAACGTCGCTGATATTTTGCGTAACAAACTGCTCAATATCTGCTTTTGCCTTGCTTTGCAGCAGCCCGAATAATTCAGCTTCCTGATCTGCATCCAACTCCGCAACCGCGACCAGATCACGGTAGATGCCCACATGCCCAAGGTCGAGATGAAGTTGCCCGGCACCCGCTATCGTTACCGTCTCAATCATCAAACTGATAATTTCACAATCAGCAGCCATGTCAGGGCACCCGTAGAGCTCTGCCCCCATTTGAATCGGGCTACGCGAAGAAAGCATATTGGGCGGCCGGGTATGCAAAACGCTCCCACCATAGCAGAAGCGCGCCGGCCCTGCGTGTTTCATGCTGTGTGCGTCAATCCGTGCGACCTGAGGCGTCATGTCGGCACGCACCCCCATCATTCGACCGGTTAACTGATCAGTGACCCGATAGGTTTGCAAATCAAGATCGGAGCCGATTCCCGTTAAGAGGGAGTCTATGTATTCAATATAAGGGGTAATGACTAACTCGTAGCCCCAACTGCGGTAAAGATCCAGCAACTCTCGCCTTAATGTCTCGGCACACCAAGCCTGGGGAGGCAGGACCTCTTCAATACCATCTGGTAACAACCAACGATTTGAGTCCGTCATCTTTATCTCTATTTCTACAAATACCAATGCGCAAATAACACCTAATTGACCAGATACAATACGCCTGTACCAATCAACATGCTGATCAGGCCCATAATGCGCATACTGCGATCATCGACCTCAGCCAGGAATTGAACCATGCTTCGCCAGCGTCTCGGTGCTATGAAAGGCACAATACCCTCAATCACCATCATTAAGCAGAATGCTACGGCTAGCTCATGCCAGAAATTCAATTCAAATCCACCTTTCATAAAAAAGCCGGACGTACACCGTACCTCCGGCTAGCGGCTGATTAAACCGCGCGATTATAACAAATTTCTGCGTTTAAATAACTAGGAGATCCAGGATTAATATCATGATCTCCAAGGTTTTTTAACAGCTATCTATTTCTTCTTATTTAAGTACTTGAAGAAATCACTATCAGGCTCCAGAACAAGCAGGTCGCCTTTATTACCAAATGTTTCCTTGTAGGCGTTTAAGCTTCTATAAAACGCGTAAAACTCTGGATCCTGCTGATAGGCCTCAGCGTAAATAGAGGCGGCGCGGGCATCACCATCACCGCGAATTTTTTCTGAATCACGAAATGCCTCTGCTTCAATAACAGTTTGCTGTCGATCGGCATCAGCCTCAATACCCTCAGCAAGCTCTTTACCTTTAGCGCGGTGATCTCTTGCCTCTTTCTCTCGCTCGGTGGCCATTCTACTAAATACCGAGTTGCTGACTTCCGGGGGCAGATTAATCCCCTTGACCCTGACATCCAACACCTCCATACCCAGCTCCTGCTGTGCAATTTGATTCAGCTCCAGAGTCAGTTCCTGCATCAATTCATCGCGCTCGCCCGATACCACCTCGTGCATTGACCGTTCACCAAACTGATTACGCAGTCCAGTATCGACGCGCGAAGAAAGCAGCCGAGCGGCCACAAATTCATCACCAGAAGTTGCTGTATAGTACTTTTCAACTGACCGAATACGCCACTTGACAAAGGAATCCACGATAACCGCTTTTTGCTCCAGGGTGAGAAAGCGCTGCGGCCTCGCATCGAGCGTTAGCAACCGGCCATCGAACTTTCTAACTTTATTTACAATTGGTATCTTAAAATGAAGGCCAGGCTGAACATCCGCCTCTACAACCTCACCAAATTTAAGCAGCACGGCACGCTCGCGTTCGCTTACGATATACAAACACTGGGAGACAATAAACAGGCCCAGCAAAACTATGACTATTGAGAATGCAGATTTAGGTCCCATGTTAACGGCCCTCCCTTAGCCGACCACCGGCCTGCCGGTCTCTCATTCGGTCGACCACCTGATTGGTTAACTCCTCCAACTGACGCGAATTAACGGTAGCACCGGAACCGGTCGAGCCAGCATTTGCACCGACCAGTTTATCAAGAGGCAAGTACATCATATTGTTTCCACCTTTGACATCCACCAGTATTTTTGTGCTATTCGACAATACGCTTTGCATTGCATCAATATAAATACGCTCCCGGGTCACGCTCGGTGCCTTTTGGTACTCTGTCAACAGCTTGAGAAAACGATTCGCCTCACCTTCGGCCCTGGCAACCACCTGTTCACGATAGGCACTTGCTTCCTCCCTGACCCTTTGAGCATATCCTCTGGCCACCGGAATAATGCCATTAGCATAGGCTTCAGCCTCATTCTTCACCCTTTGCTCATCTTCTCGCGCCTTAATCACATCATCAAAAGCCGCCTGCACTTCCTTGGGTGCCTGGGCATTTTCGATATTGACCTTGCTGATTTGCAGCCCGGTACCGTAACGATCAAGATAGCCCTGTAATCGAATCTGTACATCCTGAGCTATCAGTTCCCGACCTTCGGTCAGAACCTGGTGCATCTCCCCACTGCCAACCACATGACGCAGCGCGCTCTCATTGGCATGTACCAGACTCAACTCCGGATCACGCACATTCAAGTAAAACTTTCGCGGATCGGAAACGACATATTGGACTGATAAATTGATTTCTACGATATTTTCATCTTCGGTCAGCATCGTACCGCGCGAGCTATGCGAGCGGACTTTCGTCACATTAACTTTTTCGACCCGATCCACAAGCGGCGGATTCCACTGCAATCCTGGCTGCACCGTTTCCAGAAACTTACCCAAACGCAACACCACGCCTCGCTCTTGCTGATCAATGGTATAGAACCCCATCAGCGCCCATACAACCACCGCACCAACTAGAATCAGAGCAAAAGCACCTCCACTTATTTTTCCCGAACCAGATCCTGACCCACCTTTACCACCAAAAATTTTACCCAGCTGACCCTGCAGCTTGCGCAGGGCTTCATCTAAGTCGGGGGGGCCCTGGTTTCCACCATCTTTTTTCCCGCCCCAAGGGTCTTTGTCGTTCTGATTACCCGGCTCATTCCAGGCCATAGCCTTCTCCATCTATAGTTTGTCGGCGTCATCGCTCAGCACAACAAACCCATTAATTAAAGAAATTGTCTCGCATTCTAGAGCCCAGATCCGGCCCCTGCAAGCATAATCGAAATCGACGCCAGGTTAATTCCGCGCCATTATTCTATCCAAATCCTTTTTCGGCAAACATACTTGCATCAGATATTCGCCTGTTTCATTCACCTTCTCATCCAATACTGCGCCCTGCCGGTAAAATTCAGCACGCAGCCGCCCCTTATCTGCTGGAATTCGCAGTTCCTTTCTCACCATGTTCTGAGCCAGATTTTCGCTAATTGCCTGCAACAAAAGATCCACGCCCGTCCCGGATTGCGCGGACATCCATACACGCCAAGGCCGTCCTGACTCATCACGATCAATACGCGGCTCCATTTTATCCATCATGTCGATTTTGTTATATACCAGCAAGCGGGGCACTTGCTCAGCCTTGATTTCATTGAGCACGAAATTAACCTGCTCCATATTCACATCACGATTTACATCCGCCGCATCCACTACGTGCAACAACAGATTAGCATCGCTGGTTTCCTGTAATGTAGCCCGAAAAGCCTCAACCAGTTTGTGAGGCAAATGACGTATAAAACCCACCGTATCAGCCAAAACGATCGCGCCTAAGCCATCAACTTCTATACGTCGCAGCGTTGGGTCCAAGGTTGCGAATAACTGATCCTGCGTATAAACGTTTGCATCCGTGAGTCTGTTAAACAGCGTTGACTTACCTGCGTTGGTATAGCCCACTAACGCTGCTGTTGCCAACTCTGCGCGCTTGCGCGCCTGCCGCCCCTGACTTCGTTGTTGCCGCACCTTGACCAACTTTGCTTTGATCGTTTTAATACGAGCGCGCAATAATCGACGATCAGTTTCAAGCTGGGTTTCACCCGGCCCACGCAGTCCAATACCACCTTTCTGTCGTTCGAGGTGGGTCCAACCACGGATTAGCCGGGTAGATATATACTGCAACTGGGCCAGCTCAACCTGCAATTTGCCTTCATGGGTCCGCGCCCGCTGCGCAAAAATATCGAGAATCAGCCCGGTTCGATCAAGCACTCTGCACTTTAACGCTTGCTCTAGGTTACGTTCCTGACTGGGGGTTAAGGCATGGTTAAAGAGTACTAATTCGGCATCATTCGCAACTGCGACTTGACGAATTTCTTCAACTTTTCCTGCACCAACAAAGTATTTTGGATTCGGTTGAGAGAGACGCGCAGTCAACATGGCGGCCATATCCACACCCGCCGATCTGACCAGCTCCTGAAATTCTATACAGTCTTCCTGCTCCGACTCATCAGTGAGATCGAGATGGACCAGAATAGCTTTCTCACTACTTTGCGGACGCTCAAAAAACAAAAATACTGCCCAACCTCTGAGTGTGCTGCTATTTATTCATTTCCGCCGCTGGAATCTGTACATTTCGCGCGGGCACTACCGTAGAAATCGCGTGTTTATACACCATCTGGCTGACTGAATTCTTTAGCAATATAACAAACTGATCAAAAGACTCTATCTGCCCTTGCAATTTAATTCCATTTACCAGAAAAATAGAGACCTGTACCCGCTCTTTCCGTAAAGCGTTTAAAAAAGGGTCTTGTAATGTATGCCCCTTTGACATTGAAATTGCTCCTGTATTACTTCAGTATCGCTACCGAATTTTTATCTTATTGTTCTGCTGGCGATTATAACAACAAAAGCCAACGCCCGCCTTTGGATATAGCCTCTGAAGCTAAACTATCCCCTGATAACCAACATAATTCAACTAAATAATCTGCCCAGATTCCTTTTTTAGGCAAATGTATCAGGAGATTTGCCCTTGTCGCTGCCCAATTGTTTTACGAGCAGCCTATAATCTTTTGCACCCCCTAAAACTGGAGACAAAACAAAAGGCTTTTAATTCCCTTCCAAGGACAACAAATTTACACAAATACAGCTATTACCCCGTTTTATATGGAGGCAATTCCAGCATTTTCAAGATTGTACCAGACAAATCCTCATCATTCATATTGAGCCAATTAAGCGGCGACCAGCTGCGCAACCAGGTTAGCTGTCTTTTTGCCAGCTGTCGGGTCGCAATTATCGCTTTATCAATCATTTGCTCATAGCTCAAGCTTCCCTCAAGGTACTGCCATACCTGGCGATAGCCTACCGCACGCAACGCCGGTAAATTGCCATTTAAGTCGCCGCGCCGATATAGTACACCAACTTCATCGACCAACCCCTGCGCCAGCATAGCCTGAAATCTATCCTCGATGCGTTGATGCAATTCACTTCTTTCTTGTGGTGCAATAGCGAAGTTCACCAGCTGAAAACGACCCACGCCTTCTGTATCCAAGCCCTGCTTTTGCCAGTGCTGCCCCATCGGCAACCCGGTGAGTTCATAGACTTCCAGTGCTCGCATCAACCTTTGCGGATTATTGGGGTGTATCTTTTTTGCAGCAACGGGGTCAATCTGCTGCAGCTTTTTATAGAGTCTTTCCCAGCCGCCTCGATCCGCCTCATCCTGAATTTGCTTTCGCACTCGCTCATCTGCTGCGGGCATCGCCGCAATGCCCTCGCTGAGCACCTTAAAGTAAAGCATCGTACCACCGACCAACAGAGGAATACGGCCCGCCTGCACGATTTCATCCATTTCCCTGAGCGCATCGAGACGAAAATCTGCTGCCGAGTAGGGTTGAGAGGGATCCCTAATATCTATCAAGCGGTGGGGCGCCCTGGCGAGCACTTCAGGACCAGGCTTAGCCGTCCCTATATCCATACCACGATAAACCAGACTTGAATCAACACTGATAATATCGCAGGGCAACCTCTGTACTAACTGTTCAGCCAACTCCGTTTTGCCAGTCGCCGTTGGGCCCATTAAGCAGATAGCAAGCGGCTTGCTCACTAGCGCCCCCTCAGGAACAGCTTATCAAGTTCAGCAAGACTCAAACTGGTCCAGGTTGGCCGGCCATGGTTGCACTGACCACTGCGCTCGGTGAGCTCCATTTCTCTTAATAGAGCATTCATTTCCGGCAGAGACAATTGTCGATTGGCTCGCACGGAACCATGACACGCCATGGTACTCAATATTTCATTGATATGCTGCTGTATACGGTCGCTCTGTCCGTGCTCTAGCATATCGGTCAGAACATCCCTCACCAGCGTTTCTACATTTGAGTTACATAGCAACATGGGCACCTGCCTGACCAACAGTGTTTCAGGTCCCGCTCGCTCAATCAAAAAGCCCAGCTCTTCAAATATGGAATGACAGTCCTCCGCACAGGTCGCTTCGGTTTCACTCACTGCCAAAGAGACAGGCACCAGCAATGGCTGTGCTTGTACGCCTTTTTGCGCATGGCTGAGTTTCATTTTTTCATAGGTTATACGCTCATGAGCCGCGTGCATATCAACGATCACCAGACCCTGTAAATTTTGTGCGAGAATATAAATCCCTTGTAATTGAGCCAGCGCAAAACCCAAGGGCGGCGACCGCTCCTCTGAATCAGGAAGACCAGCTACAGACATCGTTCCACTTTCTTCAGATCCTGCCAATTGATCAACCGCTTCAGCTAAACGCTGATAACCGCCTAATTGCTCCCCAATTCGCTGTTCAGTATACCGAAATCCAAACGATCCAGAGTAAGGCGATCCCGGGCCATTATATTCGCGCGAAACCTGCTGTTCGCGCGACTGACTATAGAGGGCCTCTGGAACACCAGCCTCTTGCGCAGGCCGAATATCGGCTAACGCGCGATGCAATGTGCTAAAAATAAAATCGTGCACTAGCCTGCCATTACGAAAACGCACCTCATTTTTGGTGGGATGGACATTTACATCGACTAAAGCCGGGTCTATTTTCAGATATAAGATATAGGTTGGATGGCGCCCGTGATAAAGCACATCGGCATAGGCCTGTCGAACCGCATGGGTCACTAATTTATCCCTTACTGCTCGACCATTTACAAAAAAGTACTGAAGATCCGCCTGACTGCGTGAAAACGTAGGAGATCCCACCCAACCATGAATATTCACACCGGCACCTTCAACGTCTATATGAATAGCGTGCTCCATAAAAGCTGAACCGCAGAGTGACATCACTCTGCGCTCCTTATCCTGTGCGGTCGCTGCAGGCTTCAGTGAATGAATGACGCGCTGATTGTGTCGTAACTGAAACCCTACATCAAAGCGGCTTAACGCAATGCGCTTAAGGATCTCCTCCAGGTGGCGAAACTCTGTTTTTTCGGTGCGCAGGAATTTGCGCCTTGCCGGGGTATTAAAAAACAGATCCCTGACTTCTACTGTGCATCCAACCGGATGAGCTGCAGGACTAACACTAGCTTCCATCTCCTGACCAGCACACTCCACTTTCCAGGCACTATCTTGATAGTCAGTTCCTGAGACTAAACTAACCCTTGCCACAGAGGCGATACTGGCTAGCGCCTCACCGCGAAACCCAAGACTAGAGACTCGCTCCAGATCCTCTAACTCGGTTATTTTGCTGGTAGCATGGCGACTTAATGCGAGTGGCAGGTCATCGCTCATAATGCCGCAACCATTATCTCTAACCCGAATTAGCCGCACGCCACCCTGCTCAATATCCAGGTCAATCTGCCGGGCTCCCGCGTCCAGTGAATTTTCGAGCAGTTCTTTGACCACGGAGGAGGGGCGTTCAACAACCTCACCCGCAGCGATTTGGTTCGCCAGTCGCGGCGAAAGAAGTTTAATTCGTGACATTTTTGATAGCGCTAATACTTGGTCGTTTAATTGTCTGCCGGTTTATCGGAGCACCATGTTAATAGAAGCGCCATACTATTAATAGCAGTTAGAGACCTTTGCATAACTGCTGCTCTCGGCAATATGATGCGAAAAACCGATTCAGAATCTATGACGAGGGTATTTGAATGACCTGTCCGACTCTTATTTCATCGGATTTCAAACCATTAAGCGATTTGATGCGGCCAGTAGAAACCCGGTTGCGAATAGCAATTTCCGACAGCGTATCTCCACGGGCAATCCGGTACTCCCGGGCATTCATTTTCTGTTCCTGCTGCCACGCAAGATAGGTACCGGGCGGAGGGCTTTCTGAAAAGAAGGATTGCACGCCACGATAGATCGCCTTGGCGATAGCCCTCTGGTGCGTCCGACTGTTCAAACGCTTTGCTTCCTGGGGATTGGATATAAAGCCGGTTTCAACCAATATCGAAGGAATATCCGGTGATTTAAGGACGACAAAACCAGCCTGTTCCAACTGCTTCTTATGCAACCGCGTCACCTTACCCAGCTCTGCGACCACTTGGCTGCCCGCAGCTACGCTGGCACGCATGCTCGCCGTCATTGACAAATCCAATAGCACTCCGGCAAGCACGTCATCCTTATCATCGAGACTTACGCCTCCCACACCTCCGATTAAATCTGAACTGTTCTCCGACTCTGCCAGCCAACGAGCCGCTTCACTGGTCGCGCCGCGCTTCGAAAGAGTATAAACAGAGGCACCCTTGGCCTGAGGGCTTTTAAAGGCGTCAGCATGAACAGAAATCATCATATCCGCTTTACTATCACGAGCTAATTTAGTGCGGCTGCGCAATCCCACATAGTAGTCACTCTTTCGAATCATCACCGGCCGATAACCCTTATGCGAGCCGAACAGATTCTCCAAATCCCGAGCAATTGCCAACACCACAGCTTTTTCTCGAATTCCATGAGCACCAATCGCGCCGGGGTCATCTCCCCCATGCCCAGCGTCAATAGCGATGATTACGTTACGTTTATCGCTTAGTGTTTTGGTAACTACCGGTGGCTGAGTTTTTTGCGCTACAGGATAAAGGTCTACCACCAGTCGATTGCCATACTGTTGGTTAGGAGGCAATACGAAACTACGAGGTTTTATTCTGCCTTTTAAATCAAGCACCACTCGTAAATCGGTGCTGTTGCGCGCCGCATACCTTACACCCTTTACCAATTGAGGTGGCAACTGCAGCGACTTGAGATCTATTTTGGCCGTGGCGTTTTCGATGTCAATCACCAGACGCTGCGGGTCACTCATCACAAATAGCTTGTGCTCAACCGGATTCGAGACATCAAATACAATACGAGTATGATCGGGTGCAGGCCAAATACGTACACCACTAATGCTGGTAGCCGCCGCAACGGGCTGCACAATCAACAGAAGACTGATAACAAGAACACTGATAAGCCGCATAGATGGAATCATTGTTTTTTGTTTGATGTTAAAAATGTAGTATAAATCAAGCAATTACGCAAAACTAATTAGCTACTATCTTAGCAAATAGCCGGTCGCCCATCTCCGTATAAGCCTTGGCACAAAACATGCGGCTCACACCAATCATCTTTATCTGGATTTCCAGGTCAGGCTCTCCCAGCAACCCCTGTGCCTTTTCAGGCCACTCCACCAGACAGATAGATCCGCCGTCAAAATAATCGCGATACCCGATATACTCTAACTCCGATGGATCCGCTAGTCGGTATAGATCAAAATGATAAAGCGTAGCCACCTCTAAGGAGTAGGGCTCCACCAGAGTGTAGGTCGGGCTTTTTACCCTTCCCCGATACCCTAGCGCTTCAATAATATAGCGACAGAGCGTTGTTTTACCGGCACCCAGATCTCCCGACAGATGCAGAACTGCCCCTGGTGCCAGAGCATTCGCCAGTTCAGTTGCCAGCTTTTTGGTGGCCGACTCTTCAGTAATGTCTATCTTACTCCACGGCATTAACCCGCTACTCCCTCATTAACCGGGATTAACCAGGTTACGTAAGTGGGGCAGCAAATCAGTTGCCAACATCCCCCGCTGCCCGCTTTGAGCCGCGCGGTCTGCGGCAGCCGCATGCAAACTCACGCCCAGCTGAGCGGCCTGATAAAGACCAAAGCCCTGCGCGATCAAACCTCCCAACACACCGCTCAGCACATCACCCATACCGCCGCTGGCCATGCCCGGATTGCCGCCTGAACAGACAGCCATATCAGTTAATTCAGGCCCACAAATCAAACTCCCGGCTCCTTTTAACACCGCCACGCCACCAAAGCGCCTCTGCAACTGTCTGACCGCATCAAATCGATCCCGTTGCACCTGAGCTGTAGTTTGCTGCAGCAATCGCGCCGCCTCCCCGGGATGCGGCGTAATAATCCAACCATCGTTATGACAGTCAACTGCCTGTCCGGATGCGATCAAATTTAACGCATCAGCGTCCACAACCAGCTTTTTCTGGCTCGACAATACGACCCTAAGCAATTGCTCTGACCAGGCGTTCTGCCCCAGACCCGGACCAATCACTACCACGTCAGCGTCGGCCACCAAGGGCTCCAAATCCTGCCCTGAATCGACACCATGCGCCATAACTTCCGGACACCTCGCCAGAATACCTGCCAAGTGATCCGGCCGCGTGGCCAAAGTCACCAGTCCCGCGCCAACACGACATGCAGCCTGTGATGCCATCAGTGCGGCGCCACCCATACCCAGATTACCACCGACGATCAGCACCCGTCCAAAATTTCCTTTATGCGCATCACGCTTGCGTCTCGGAAGTAATTTGGAGAGCACTAAAGCATCCACACGACTGGCGCTAGCGACTACTTTATCAAATACCTGATCGGGCACCTGCAAATCATCAAAATACAAATCTCCGCATCGATCAGAACCGCTACCCGTCAGCAAGCCCTGCTTCAGACCAATAAAGGAGATGGTGGCATCAGCAATAACCGACCGACCTAGAACACTTCCAGTATCAGAGCACAATCCGGACGGGATATCTATTGCCAGTATTGGTTGCTGCGATGCAGTCATGATTTCTATGGCATCGAGGTAGGAGCCGCCCACGTCCCCAGTAAGTCCAGTACCCAGCAGCGCGTCAACAATCACATCTCCCTGGACCATAACACCGCTCTCAAATGGAGCAAATGCAACACCCTCCTGACGCGCCCAGTCGCAAGCGAGTTTAGCATCCCCCTGCAATTTGCCTTCTGCGCCAACCTGTATTAGCTGCACCGCCAGCCCGCTTCGCAGCGCCAACCCAGCCACAATGTACCCATCACCCCCGTTGTTCCCTGAGCCACACCAGACACTGATCGACTCCGCTTGAGGCCACTGTTCCCGCAGCAGCTTTAACGCCGCCTCTCCGGCTCGGCGCATTAACCTGATACCCGGAATATCAAAATCCTGTATCGCGCATCGATCCATTTCCCGGGCCTGATTGGCGAGATAAAGTCGGGTGGGCAGCTCCTGCTGTTCAGTCATCTTTAATTTTGATCCATTGGTTTGTTATCGAATAGTAGCCCAAATATTTCACCAGTACGCCTAAATAGCTCTGAAGCCCCTATGCATATTGGCTTTGATTTAAAATCCTGGCGCCTAGCGAAAAATCGGCGCTAGTACGCTATTATGGCACAACAATTCCGTATTTTTCAGTACCCCACAATAATCGCAATGCAAACACCAGATCAGGAAAGTTCAAGCCTTATTCAACTGGCCGAAGAGATTAAAATCTGGGGCGCTGATTTTGGTTTCCAGCAGGTGGGCATCACTGATATCCATTTAGCCGAGCACGAACAGCATTTGGCTGAATGGCTTGCGAAGGGGCTTCATGGAGACCTGAATTATATGGCGCAACATGGTACCAAGAGGAGCCACCCGGAAGAGCTTCTTCCAGGAACGTTGCGCGTAATCTCTGTACGACTGGATTATCTTACTACCGCGCCAAGAACAACGGAACACCAGCAGCAGGGCGAGAATGCAGCCATCTCTCGCTATGCTATGGGCCGCGATTATCACAAAATGATGCGCAAACGCCTGGCCAAACTGGCTGAAAAAATTGATACCCGGGCCAATCAGCACGGCTGCAGAGCATTTGTCGACAGCGCTCCGGTCCTTGAACGTGCATTAGCGGAAAAATCCGGGCTGGGCTGGATTGGCAAAAACACGATGCTGCTCAACCGAAAGGCAGGCTCTTACTTTTTTTTGGGCGAGATTTTTACCAATCTTGCTCTTCCTATTGATCACCCGGAATCAACGAACAACTGCGGCAGTTGTACCGCCTGCCTCTATGCGTGTCCCACACAGGCTTTCGTAGAACCTTATGTGCTGGACGCCCGAAAGTGTATTTCCTACTTGACGATTGAGCTAAAAGGATCAATTCCTGAACATTTGAGAGCGCCCATAGGCAACCGTATTTTCGGCTGCGATGACTGCCAAACCGTTTGCCCCTGGAATCGGTTCGCGCAGTTTTCGGAAGAAGATGATTTCAAGCCACGACATGGACTCGACACTGCCCAGTTACTTGAGTTACTCAACTGGTCTGAGGAAGAGTTTCTCGATAAAACGGCAGGTTCAGCTATACGCCGAGCTGGTTACCAAGGCTGGCTGCGAAACATTGCCGTCGCACTAGGCAATGCAGCAACCAGCAGGGATATCATCGATGCACTGGAAAATCGTCTGACGGACTCCTCAGAGATGGTGCGGGAGCATATAACCTGGGCGCTAGAAAGGCAGCGCGGCAGTTAACGGAAATCCTGTCGCTTTAAGTGAACTTGAAAAAGCGCTTTCGATAATACTCTAGCTCAGCAATTGAGTCTTTGATGTCATCCAATGCCAGATGCGCTCCTTTCTTTTGAATACCATTGAGTAACGATGGGTGCCAGCGTTTTGCCAGCTCCTTAACAGAGCTCACATCCAGATTTCGATAATGAAAAAAAGCTTCTAACTGTGGCATATAGCGCGCCAGAAAGCGCCTATCCTGACAAATACTGTTGCCACACATGGGTGATACTCCTGGCTCTAAATACTGTTGCAGAAAACGAATGGTTTCCTGCTCGGCATGCTGCATACTATTCTTGCTCTGCAATACGCGAGCAGTCAGCCCCGACTTGCCATGTTGCGTAGTATTCCATTCATCCATAGCCTGCATCACCTTATCTGTCTGTGTAATAGCAAACACAGGACCCTCCGCCAAAATTTTTAAATCTGAATCAGTCACTATGGTCGCTATCTCTATTATGGTATCTTGCTCTGGAATAAGACCGGTCATTTCTAGGTCAATCCAAATTAAATTTGCTTTACTTAGCATGGAAACATCCTAGTCAGGATTAATATGAAGTCTATTAACAGTAACGGTACATTACTCAATATTGGATCTCGAATCTAGCGTTATGAGTAAACGTCGCTTAACCCGGCGCCAACAATGGCGCATTAAAAAAATTCAGGATGAACGACTGGAGCGGGCCGAAAAGCGTGATCAATTGGTCAGCCAAGAGTTCGATAATAACACCCTGGGGCCTGAACAGCAGGGGTTGGTGATCGCCCATTACGGTACGCAGGTCGAAGTGGAAGCACTTCAAGGAACGACCAGAGGGCATACTTTGCGCTGCCACCTAAGAACCAACCTGAGCAGCATCGTTACGGGTGATAAGGTTAGCTGGCAATTATCGCAGGATCAAAGTGGCGTAATAGTTGCCGTCGAAGAACGGCAATCCGAACTGTCCCGGCCTGACGCTAGCGGCACACTGCGTCCCATCGGATCAAATATCAACCAGATTTTTATTGTAATTGCGCCACAACCTTTAACGCCAACAGGGTTGATCGATCGCTATCTGGTAGCCTCCGAGGCGGCTCGTATCACACCTATACTACTGATCAACAAATTAGACCTGTTAAACGAACAGGCCTACCCGGAAATTGAAGATATCAGGTCTCTCTATGCTGGTATTCCTTACCAGATAGTTACCGCATCAAGTAAACACGAAACCATGCTTTCGGAATTACGAAAATTACTGCGCCAGAGAACTAGCATATTTGTTGGCCAGTCAGGCGTAGGCAAGTCTTCCCTGATCAATACACTGCTACCAGGTACTGATCTGCGTACTAACGAGTTATCAACAGCGACAGGTAAAGGTATGCATACCACTACCACAGCGCGCCTTTTTCACTTGCCTGGCGGCGGAGACATCATTGATTCACCGGGCATTCGAGAGTTCGGACTGGAACATATCGATCCAAATACCCTGGCGCAGGGCTTCAAAGAGTTCCAACCTTTCCTTGGATATTGTAAATTTCGGGACTGCAAACACCTTCACGAACCTGGCTGCAAACTTCAGCTGGCTGTTGAAGAGGGTGAGATTGATAGTAGAAGACTCGCCAGTTATCTGCGAATTGCAGAGTCGCTACTTTAACAATCAAACAAAATTCTAAACCGGCCGAGCAGTAGCAAAAATTTCTGTTGTTAAGCCCGTCATCCCTGGGCAGGACTTTAAAACTGAAAATTTTATTCGCGCATTGGCTATAATTGCGATATATAATGGCAACTTTAAAATATTCGACGAACAAATGCTTGTGCATAAGCAAATCTGATTCTAAAATTTCGTCGCTTTCGTAATCGATACTTAATTTTATTCATTCAATCGATAAAGATACAGGTTGTAAGAGACAGCAACTATGCCAAAAAACAGCAGCAAACCTAGCGGGCCAACCCTTAAGAGCTTCTCCCCTTATACGGAGAAAAAGGGTGAAGATTATATGAGCAGCGCGCAACGAGAACACTTTAAACAGATTCTTCACGCGTGGAAAAATGAGCTCGCGGAAGAAGCCAGCCGCACAATGCATCACCTGCAAGAGGAAGCAAACAATTTTGCTGACCCTAACGATCGAGCTAGCCAGGAAGAGGAATTTAGTCTGGAACTGCGCACCCGCGATCGCGAGCGCAAACTAACCAAGAAAATAAACGAAACACTCGAGCGCATCGAAATAGATGATTATGGTTTCTGTGATTCCTGCGGCGTAGAAATTGGTATACGACGACTGGAGGCCAGACCAACAGCAACACTGTGCGTTGACTGCAAAACACTCGACGAAATTAAAGAGCGCACGGTAGGGGGCTAACGGCGAGCGTTGACGTCAAAACAAATGAACTATTTCAACGACAGATCATAACCATTGCGCTGCTTTACTCTTAAGCAGCCATTTTTTATTTTCTTCTCCCCATGAACGATACATTACCTCCTGTCGTTCCCTATATTGGTCGCTTTGCGCCCTCCCCTACAGGCCCTCTGCATTTCGGTTCTCTAGTATCTGCCTTAGCCAGTTTTCTTGATGCCAAAGCTAACCAGGGTCGGTGGCTGGTGCGATTGGAAGACATTGACCCACCAAGAACGCAGCCAGGAGCAGACAAGAAGATTTTATGCGCACTGGAAGCACATGGACTGCATTGGAACGATGAAGTGCTCTACCAAAGCAGTAATTTACCCGCTTACCGGCACATCATTGATACTCTGATATCAGACAATCAGGCCTATTATTGTGATTGCTCCAGACAAATGCTTAAGAACTACCCCGTCTACCCAGGGTTTTGCGTCAGCAACGATAAGCTCACATCAGAAAATGCCGCTATTCGAGTCCGTGTTAAGGATGAAGATCTGGTCTTTGAGGATGAAATTCAGGGGCGGCAATCACAGCAATTGAGGAAAGATATTGGCGATTTCGTAATATTTCGCAAGGATGGACTCGTGGCGTACCAGTTGGCGGTAGCGGTGGATGACTCTCGGCAAAGAATAACCAAAGTCGTGCGAGGTTCGGATCTCCTCGATTCGACTTTCCGCCAAGTCTACCTCCAGAAGCTGCTTCAACTTAACACGCCGGGCTACGCACATATTCCTGTTATTATAGGCACCGACGGCAAGAAGTTAAGTAAACAGAACTATGCAAAACCGCTCGACCCCAAGAATACCAGCAACAATCTATACTTGGCACTCAAGGCGCTCAAACTTGAACCTTCGCGGGACCTGATTAATGCGCCACCCAGCGAACTGGTGCAATGGGGAGTCGTTCACTGGGACATTGGCAAGATACCCCGAAAATTAGGTATTGAGGTTCACCTCCCTTAGATTCCTAAAAAAACGCAAAACAATCGGTAATCCCCCCATTAATAACCGCTGTTAAAAGTAGAGGTTAATGCGCTATTTGCGCAAGTCGTTGTTTGGGTGTGTAACCACCCAGTGCCATATTGGGTCTTTCATGGTTGTAAGTCCATAACCACCGGGTTGCGTAGTCTTGTACTTCGGCTATCGAGTCGAAGAGGTAATGGCTTAGCCAATCATATCGTACGGTGCGATTGTAACGTTCAATATAGGCATTTTGCTGTGGCTTGCCCGGCTGAATGAACAGCAGTTCCACGTTATTCGTCGCCGACCATTCGGCAAGCTTGCCGCTAATATACTCCGGCCCATTGTCACAACGGATACGATGGGGTTTACCTCGCCATGCAATAAGCCGATCCAATGTGCGAACAACACGCTCAGCTGGTAACGACAAATCGACTTCGATTGCCAGACCTTCGCGGTTGCAGTCATCAATGATGTTCAGTAATCGGTAGCTCCTGCCATCACCGAGTTGGTCATGCATAAAATCCATTGACCAGGTTTCGTTCATGGTTGAAGGGACGGCCAAGGCCACCGGTTTCTCTCGTATCAATCGCTTTTTAGGCTTGATACGCAGGTTTAATTCCAGCTCACGATAGATACGGTAAACTCGCTTATGGTTCCAACCAAAACCCTTCACATTACGTAAATGCAGAAAGCATAACCCAAAACCCCAGTTGCGTTGATTGTGAGTGAGTCGCAGTAGCCAATCAGCAATTACAGCATTCTCATCACTGAGTTTGGCTTGATAGCGATAACACGTCTCACTGATGCCGTAGATCTCACAGGCCAACCGGATACTGACCGCCTTCTCCGACACCGCTCGTTGTGCCAGATCACGTCGCTGCCGGGGCCTCACCACTTTTTTTCGAGGGCTTCCTTGCGCAATTCAGACTTTAAACGCTCCTCGGCATACATCTTCTTGAGCCGACGATTTTCATCTTCCAGCTCCTTGAGACGGGCCATAAGAGAAGCATCCATACCACCATATTTGGCTCGCCACTTATAAAATGATGCGTTACTCATACCATGTTCACGGCATAGTTCGGGAACAGGCACACCACTTTCAGCTTGCTTCAGAATTGCCATAATTTGGCTATCACTGTATCTGGATCTTTTCATGCAGAATCTCCTGCGTAAATGTTACGAGAATATTCTACTTTTGACCTCCGTTATTTTTCGGGGGGATTACC
>JAJFKB010000002.1 GCA_021773395.1 Gammaproteobacteria bacterium
AAAACTATATGAAAACATTAGCTCCCCTATACGCCAACATAAATTGAAGATTATTACAACTCAGTCCAAGGGCTATGACAGCACTGCCGTGAATTCCATAGCATCTAACTGGCATATTGACCAAGCCTATACTGTAAAACAATCAAAAGCAAAAAACAGCTGGGGAGCAAATACCAAACAACTCACCCCCTCTGACGATGGTAGTGATATCTGTAAAGCATTGGGCATAAAATGTACAGGAATAAACCGCGATGACTATAAAAAAGGAGTTAAAGATGAGATTCTACTACATGCTGCTATACACCAAAGTGCAGATTTGAACCTGATTAGTGTGATTGAGGAGAACTTTGAATCCCGTGTGTTATTAACAGGCTGCTATGGCGAATTATGGTACACAGGCAAGGCAAGAGAACAGTTTCCATTTGCAGAGGATGATAGCCTTAAAAGGGGTGACCTCGGTTTGCATGGATTAGGTGAAATTCGGCTAAAACGGAGTTTTATTCAAGTCCCGATCCCCATAATTGGTGCAAGGGGTCGAGAGACTATCGCTAAAATTAGCGACAGTGAAGAATTGCAGCCTTGGTCGCTGCCACAGTTATACAATAGGCCCATTGCGAGACGTCTTGCAGAGGAACGAGGAATACCAAGAGAAATGTTCGGATTATTGAAAATGGCATCCGAAGTCCCGCACCCACATCCTACTTTTCCTTATTACCAGCCACTGAGAACTGAATATTTAGAGCATTTATACCGCCGCGGCCTTATCCCCTATTTTTCCAAAGTGGTCTGGAACCAGATTTTGCGAATAAATCATTACCTGTATTTTTACACTCCCCGCAAGTATCGTTTGTTATATTACCTTGAGCGAGCCATCAGCAAATTAACGGGCAGACCATTCCATTTTTCCATTATCTATAAAAAGCTAATGGGAAGCTTATATTGTTTTTCAGTGAATAAGCTGAGCAAACAATACAAGGAGATGCTTCATTAAATCACTTTTAACCCGATGCCAATTGCTTATTGGCCTAACTCAAACACAAGCATGTGCCAGTATCGCCAATGACTCAAAGTAACCCAATTTTCCTCGCGCTCAAATGGTCTGCCATTGGAAAACTGACAGGGCAGTTTATTTCCTGGGCCATTACTCTTTATGTGATGCGCATCCTCACACCGGAAGATTACGGGCTGCTCGCTATTGCGAGTATATTTACATCACTACTGTTAATGCTAGGCGAAGCGGGGATGCAAGCAGCCATTATAAGGTCGGAAACCGTCGAAACGGAGCACTTGCGCAGGTTGTTTGGCGTGGTTTGTGCCGGGCACACTCTGGTCACTCTGCTACTCATTATTGCAGCACCAGTAGTTGCCTTCGTCTACGATGACATACGCATCATGCATATTATGATCGTACTGGCAATAAACGCCTTTATTCTGATGTTTCAGTGTGTGCCTCTAGCCCTTCTTCTAAGGGAAATGAATTTCAAGACACAGGCAGGAATAGCTCTGGTGAAGGTAATTGTACAGGGGGGCAGCACACTTATATTAGCCCTCAACGATTTTGGAGTTTGGTCATTGGTATTTGGTGAGTTAATTTCTACAATTGTGGCAATTTTCTGCTTTAACATCGCCAAGCCTTTTTTACACATGCCAAAGTTCGAATTCAGCGAAGTATTGCCAGAGCTCTCCTTTGGCGGATATATCCTATTACAACGTCTTCTTTGGTGGGTAAACCAATCTTTCGATCGATTATTACTTGGACTTTTGTTGGGGCCCATACAGCTCGGCTATTACGCTGTAGGCAATCAAATAGCCTCTTTACCCAAAGACAAATTGGGACAAATACTTAATCAAATCACTTTTTCTGCCGTCGCCAAAATGCGGCACGACCCAAAGCATCTTAAACATAGCTTACTAAAAGCTCTCGAAATAATGGGGTTCTTGCTGTTTCCAGTTTTTGCCGGATTATCTTTAATATCTGAAAACATAATCAACATTATATTAACGGATAAATGGTCAAATGCTTTAATACCTATCGCCCTTTTATCTCTTTCGATGCCATTTCGCATGCTATCAATACCAATGTCGGAAGCAGTGAATGCAATCGGTTCACCCAAGATCATCTTAAAATCGCAAGTTATAGGGGTAATAAATGTAGTGGGCACTATTAGTATCGGTGCGATATGGGGGCTATTGGGAGTGTGCTTAGCTTGGCTATGCGTTGCCCCCCTGAATATAATTATATTATTATGGCTATCAAAACCACATACGAATATCAAGATTAGAGATTTCTGGCGAGCAATTTCCGGCCCATTTGCTACGACCGTCTTAATGTATCTCTCGGTTATGTTATTCAAATATCTATTACCAGCATTAACAATTCAGTTTCCATTTATATATATCGGGGAAACCTCGAAAATGATTTATATCCAAGACACTATAATGGTTATATTAATAGGCATAACCAGCTATGCTCTGATTTCTCTAATCGTTGCCAGGAGGAGCATACAACACGCCAAAAGCCTATTTCTTGGTTTTCGTAACAATTAATTAAAATCTGGTTAACTTTCAATACCTCACTACATAGGTACTTTATGCTTAAACTCGGATTTGCAGGAGACTGTTGTTTAGCAAATTTCGCGGATACCCAAAAGGAATCTCTGGAATTAATTTACGCTACCTGCCAAGCACTAAATCAAAATACCGATTTCTCAATTGCAAACTTTGAATTTTCTGTTGTGGACACTGAAATTGCTGAGCAGAAATTCATGCTGCAAAGTCAAAATAACTGCCTTGGTTTGGCAAAATCAGGGTTTGATGCTTTTTGTCTTGCAAATAATCATATTATGGATCACGGGGAGGAAGCCCTGCAGCAAACCAAGGCATTCCTTCAAGGATTAGACTTATTAACCGTTGGTGCCGGGATTACAAGAGAGGATGCATATTCCCCTTTAGAGGTAGGTATAAAAGGCAAAAATATCACAATAATTAACGCCACCGATGCTACACACTTTAAAGCGGGGAGACATACCGCTGGAGTCGTTCCCTTATCAAAAAGGTATTTGAAAAGTAAGATTATTCAAGCCGCTGCAAAATCAGATCTGGTAATAGTGTGTCTGCACTCAGACCTTGAATTTACTAATTATCCTTCACCCTGGAAAGTCAGATTATCCCGGAAACTTGTTGATTGGGGCTGTGATATTGTTGTGCATCACCACCCCCACACGCTCCAAGGAATTGAGCTTTATAAAAACAAACTAATCGCTTACTCGATCGGCAATTTCATTTTCCCTATTAGCCAAATGCCCTATATGCAAGGTAGAGAGGGAAATGTAACCCAGAGTATGTATCTGACCGTCAATATAGGTTTTGACGAAACGGGGCCAACCAAAATTACTTACGACACAACCCCCATCATCATCGACCAAAACGACATTACCCGAGTAGCTAAGGGAGAACAGCATTTAGAAATTGAGTCAAATATTGAACAGTTCAGCAATACACTGTCATGTAGCACCTTCTTACAAAACAATTATTTTAGACTCTGTTTAGCACATCTAAAATCCACACTATTAGGAACATACTACACGTTGCGCAAGGAAGGCTTACTCTCCGGAATCCGCTATTTTTTTTTACATGTTGAAACCAAGATGCACCGAAACTGGCTCCGTGGATTTTTTACTTTCGGCAAATACTAATTTTAATTTAGGAAGGGAAGTCTTGATTACACTGCGCTCTACTTTTCTATCAACTCATTAATTAATCGGGGAACGCCCTTAAAAAGAGGCTTATAGTCAGATTCATCTGTTTCAATCCATTTAATAAAAAAAGCTAATCTGCTTAACTCCTTTAATCGCCAATTTCTCCCGTTTTTAATACCCAACTCTGGAAACAGTGCGTATAAATGGTCGGACATTTTTTGGAAAAAGTTATGCTCTATCATTTTATAAATACGAGAATCAATTCTATCCGGGATGATAGGCTGGTGCTTAATTTTCATCGGCTTTAAATCCCATCTCCTTATAACATCTTTTAAATTATCATCCCTAGTGCTGGCCAGGTTGGCAATTTCTTCAGAAATCCTCAGCATACAGGTTTGCTGATGGTAAGTTCTATTCCGGCACTTCGGCTCCAGAGCCAGTGACTGCATAAAGAAAGGATAATAGCCATAGGGCAGACAGGCGTTGTGTCCATTAATAATAAACAGCTGTAGCCAGGAGGCTATATTACGCCGAGTATGGTTAAATAATTTAAAGAGAGTGAGGTTATTGTGATCCAAAGGGAATCTGGAAAACTCTTTCATTAGCCTCTCTTGCCCCGGTACTTCAATCAAATCATCACAAAATGAAAGGCCTGTACCCTGATTTAAAACTAACTCTGCCAACTTAGAGGGTGTATTACAGAACGCGACATGGTCAGGCAGATTGACGAAATAGTGTCCGTTAACGCTGACATCTGCAATCATGCCGTCATAGATTAAGCTCGGCTCTGAAATATACCGAAACATGTTGACTGCCCAGGCATGGTCTTTAGACTCGAAGCCCAACCAGTAATCCTTGTAGAGTTCATCTTTGGTTCTCTGCACTGCGTCAGCAAGTGGAGAAACCATATGGGGAATTCCCAATATCCTGGCAGTTTTTTGTGCAATCGGCGTATCCAGGTCTATATCTTGAATTGCAGGATACGCCTGAGTGATTGAGGAAAATTTGATACCCGCATTGTTAACAGTCAGCGCGAGCCGCCGTGAGTCATGTCCGCCGGTCAGTGGCATTATTTTAGGTAATTTGCTGGCGCTTGATGTTAAAACCGATTCCAATAAAAGCTCGTTATTTTGCCGGACATAGTCTTCAATATTCTGTAGAGGTTGCGGCTCATAACTCCAATAGGTTATTAACTTAGCCGAGCCATCTACAATTTCAATCCTTTCTCCTTCTCTAAGTCTTTTTATTTCTTTAATTACCGTTTTTGAGCCAGAGACATCGCCCAAATTTAATACCTCTTCCCAGGCATCAAAATCCGGAGAAACCTTGTTTAGGCGATACTTAATATGTGGCAGCAAAATTCCGAATATCAGTTTACCTTGGGAAATATGATAAAAAAGCGAATGGAACCCCAGCTTATCCGTCCCAACCCTTATAGCACTGGAATGTTTATCGCAATGCACATACGCAAAGGTACCATCACTGGACTCTAACTCATGAATGGTAGAGGGGGTACGGCCATTGTAAAGCGCAAACCCGATTAGAAATAATAGTGAGTCTGGCCCCTCTATCATCCTCGTCGGCACTTGATAGAACATTTTTAATCCGCCAATGATCCTATCAGGTACTTCAGACTCAGGTAAATTGCAGTTTCCAAGAATGCCTAGAAAACTCATGGGTACTATTGCCCAAAACTATTTTTATCTTGTAAATATTTTGCAGGCGTATGTTGCTCGCGTGCTATCTGATATTGCTCACATTGACTGATAGACAGAACTAAGATTGCAATAATGTAATAATAGATATCCAAAGTAGCGACATTAATCGTCAAACCATTTGCTGCATAACCAAAAAATGAATACTGCGTGCAGTACCCGAGGAACGCAAACTCGTCTTTTCCTTTATCGTTTTTAACTATATATCTCCGCATTCGGTTAGACAGAACAATACTCGTAGTCCCGATTGTGAGAAACATTATCAAACCAATATACCCATGTTCTCCCAACGCCTCGAAATAAATACTGTGTACCGATCTGCTGGTGTCTTTAACTAAATAACGGTGAATATAGGGCGGATGAAAAAAGGCGTTAAAGCCATTGCCAAAAAACGGACGTTCACCAGCTATATCAATAGCGTATTCCCACTGAATAATTCTCGTAGTTGCAGAGGCATCACCCTCGTAATTTATAATCGTATCCATGCGGTTTTTCCATGATTGTGGCATAAACAATATGCCAAAAAGCAAGACAATACCCGCGAGGATCGTCGCCAACATTTTATAATGCGAGCGCAGAACGTATGCTGCCAAAAATGCGAGCAACCCTACCAGTCCACCGCGAGATTGAGTGCCAAGCAAAGCTACTAGAAACAGAACGGTGCTGCCAAGCAAAGCCCAGTCCAAAAATTTGCTCTTCACCGATAGGCGCAACGCCAATAGCAAAGGCATGCCCATTAACATTGCAATAGATACCGTATTATTATCTCCCCATGCAGTACCCTCTGGACCCCATACCCGTGCGCCACCACCAGTAACCAGTGTAAAAAAACCCCCTTTCACTCCGGTGAGTCCAAGAGAAAGCACTAAAACCCATACCAGCGCAATAGTCCAGGTTCGGTTATTCATCGACGCCAGTATTGCGGCGACCAACAACATCGTTTTTGCAAAGCCCAACCATTTATCAAAGGCCTGCCCTGGTTCTACTGCAAATATGGTGGTTAACGTCGTCCAGATAAAGTAAATCACCAGCATGACAACCAGTGCATTCGGTTTAGCTTTGGGTAACGATTTCCAGTTTACAGCCAGGCTGATCAGCGTTACGCCAACAATAATATCAAGAAGAGGATAATCGTACGAAAACCCATATGCCGCCTTGTGAGGATTCATAACCGATATCCAGACCCAGAGTAGCACTCCCACCTGTGGACGGATAAACACAAAAGGTATTGATCCTATGATCACCGAGATAATATAAATATCGCGCATAGCGTCTAAACAACCATTGGTAGCGTATCAAAAACAATCAAGAGCGAATCCATCTCTTTTCGAAAGGACGGAGATACATTTAAATTGAACGGTGTTTAACATTCCGATTGAAAGCCTTTCATTTAATTTAATTTGAGAAATATTAATCTTCGTTTTTAATTCTAGCCGTATCTTTTTTATATGCCCAATAGAGCACGTACAACACGGCGAGATTAAAGATGCCAAAAAATAGTGTATTGATCATAGTGCTGTGCCCGCGAAAATTTAATGTATTGAGACTTTTGCTCGCCATTCATTCAAAGTAGCTGCCCGCTTTTTCATCCTTAAATAGTCGATGATGCGAATCATTAGGACTGTTCCAGACAGCTTAAAATTTCACTGACATGTGCATCCCAATTAAGCTTAGTCTTGATATCTTGCCTTGCTTGTTCAGCCACCTTGCCGGTTGAATCATCAGCGATGACTTCTTGCAGCACCCGAAGGAAAGACTCAACGTTATTTCGTTGAAATATAAAGCCGTTCCACCTGTGCTTTATCGCATCCAGAATCGGCGAATAATCAGGGGCTACCACTGGCACCCCGGCGGCCATATATTCGAATATTTTCATTGGTGAACCATAATCATTCGAATTAGGCATAACACCGATATCAAAATTCTTTAGGTAACTCGGCAACTCTTTTGGGGACACGGCGCCTATAAAGCTAACTTTATTCTGCAAGTTAAGTTGATTCACCTGGGTTTCAATTTTTAATCTTTCCGGGCCATCACCTATCAATACAAGCTTTGCCTGTTGTCCGGTGGACAATAGCTCGCCAAACACTTCCAGCAGGAAATCCAACCCATGCCAAGGATAAAATCCACCAACAAATCCGATTGTTACCTCTTTACTATCCTTCAAAGGCTTTGCTTCGCGTTGCGAGATGTCAAACCTATCCAGATCCACAGCGTTTGGTTGAACTAAAAATTTATCCTCCGCAAGCCCATATTCCTCCATGATTTTTTCTTTAAGGTAACTTGAAACAGTAATAATGCGGCTAGCTCGTGTAAATACATATTTTTCGACCCGTTTTGCTAACGGCAATAGCATTCGCGACCTTTTGCGCACAAGTGGAGTTCCACTAAAGTAATTCACCTCCAATAGAAAGGGTATTGCTTTGCGCTTACTAAATAGGGCTCCGGCGAAGGCAAAGAATGCATAGCGTTCATAGACTTCGGTCACCGATTTTTCCCCGATTAACCCCAAGTAGCATTTCGCGTTATAAAGAATTTCGAGCATTTCAAATATGAGTTCCGGCGTATAGAGGCTAACAAACTTTAATAACCGACCGCTGCCAATATGGCGAGATGGCGTATCTGATACTTCAGCTGTTCCGGCCGGACTAATAATATTTGCAGAAACTCCAGCTTTCCTAAACCCGTTCACGATGCCATTGATGTGAACCCCCTCAACGCCAGCACCTTTGGTACGGTGAACATACACCAGGTTTCTATTGGCCATTTATTATCTTCGAAAATAATTTTAATTGGTCTGAGGTTGTCTGATCCCAACTAAACCTCTCAGCAAAGAACCTAGTTGCATTACGGTCGGGGTAGCTATTGAAAAGACAATCTACCGCATTTTTGATGCCGCTCTCAGATCTTTCATGCATCACAACCCCCGCAGAATCCTCTAAAATAATTTCTCTTACACCACCCACATCTGAGGCTACCACTGGCGTACCACAAGCCATCGACTCCAAAAGTACATTAGGCCACCCTTCCCGGCTGGAAGCCAATACCAACGCATCGGCCATATTATAAATATCTGCCAACCGTTCTTGCGTGATGTTGCCAAGAAAGACGACTCGATCACTTATATTAATGGCGCTCGTTAACTTTTTTAGGTTAGTCCCTTCTGGCCCTTCCCCGACGATAAATAATCTGTATTCAGGAAGATGCTGCATGGCTTTGATAACCAAATCATGTCCTTTCTCCTTGACCAGATTCCCGACCGATAAAAGGGTCCTATTTGCAGAGGTTACGCCTAGTTCCGATTTAATCGCTTCCCGATTTAGCGGTTTAAATAACTCTAAATCGACTCCGTTTCGAAAAACATTTACTCGCTCAGGGATTATGTCAAAGGCGTCTACCATCTTGCTCTTTAATGCGCTACTGACCGTAACAATTCCGGCCGCACATTCAATTGCATATGCGATTTTTTGTTTAGGTTTTTTAAAGCTGGGAAGCAGATTAATGTCAGTGCCACGCGCAGTTATTACGACGGGTTTGTTAAATGCCTTTCCCAATTTAGTTGCCGCTACACCATCTGGGTAAAAGTAATGCGCGTCTATCAAATCAAACTCAAATCCTGTTTGAATTATATTTTTTATCGTTTTTTTTGCTGCCCAATAAAGCGTGGAAGGACTCAAGTTCATCCCTATTTTTGGTAAAACTATGTAACGTGGATGGTAAACTTCAATGCCTTCAATCTCTTCAAATTCAGGTACACGAGCAAACTCACTGTACTCCCCAAAGCGATGCGACTTAAATGGAAACCAGGGCACGGGAGCTACTACCTTGACTCGAACCTCTCCCGAAGCCACTAATTGCGTTAAACGAGTTTGAACAAATATCCCTCGTCTAAATTGGACTGCATTAGGGTAGAGGGTGGTAAAAACCAGAATTTTCAAGCTGCCGATCCGATGACATTATTCGACCGCAATACATTACGGTGAAAAGATTCAAACATTAGCAATGACCAAATTGCAGCGGAATGTTCCTTTCTGCCAGTCTGATGATCATCCACCATCTTTCTAATTTGAACGTGATCAAAAATACCGATGTCCGCAAAGTCATCACTTAGCAATGATTGCCGCACTCTTTCCTTTAGTGGCCCCCGGAACCAACTCGAGAGGGGAACCGCAAAACCCATTTTATCTCGGTAAAGTATTTCATTGGGAAGAATTGGCTCTAGCGCTTTTTTAAATATGTACTTACCCTCCCTCCCCTTAAGTTTTAATTCCGGCGCAATACCGGATACCCATTCTACAAACTCATGGTCAAGAATGGGCACTCTCACCTCTAACGCGTGCGCCATACTGGCACGATCCACTTTGGTTAATATATCACCAGGTAAGTAGGTTTTCATATCTAAATATTGCACCAGCGATAGCGCATCTTCGACCGGCGCATTAGCTAAATGATGATTGAAAACTTCAATAGAATTATAGCCTTGCAGGCTATTTTTAAATTGTTCACTATACATTGACGAACGAACGTAATCCGGCACGACGGATACACTGTGCAGGTAGCCTTCAACCGTATTACGAGCCAACGCTTGAAAGGTAGACTTCGCTCTAAATACTTTTGGCGCCCAATCCATTTTGGGATACGCCTTACCCAAAAAACCAAACAAAGGTCTGCGTAGCGGCCCTGGAATTCTATTGCGGACTTGCTCTTCGTAAAAAGCCCATCGGTGCCGACGATAACCAGCGAATTGTTCGTCTCCACCATCCCCAGATAGCGCAACAGTGACTCTTTGCTTGGCCAGCTCACACACCCGATAAGTAGGAATCGCCGAGCTATCGGCATAGGGTTCATCATATAAGCTAACCAGTTTATCTATAAGATCAAAATCATTTTGGTTTACCTGTTCTACATGATGATTCGTCCTATATAAATTTGCAACAGTTTGCGCAAATTCCGATTCATTGTAAGCAGGATCACCAAAGGAAATTGAACAGGTGTTAATTGGGTCGCTATTGGCTCTGGCCATCAGCGCCACTATTGAGCTAGAATCTACTCCACCGGACAGGAAAGCTCCAAGAGGGACTTCCGAGACTAAACGAATTTTGACCGCCTCATCCAGCTTGCTCATCAGTTCCTGGCAGATATCCTGCTCCGATCCTCTGACCTTAGGTTCAAAAGGCACGTCCCAATAACGCTTGGGCTCACTAAGTGGCTTTTCTCGTTGAACTATCATCGTGTGCCCAGGTGCGAGCTTATGTACTCCCCGAAAAATGGTTTTTGGATCGGGTATATATCCAAAGCTAAAATAGTCCTCAATTGCCTTTGGATCCGTTTCACGGCAAACGTCAGGATGAACGAGAATTGCTTTAAGTTCGGAAGAAAATAGTAGGAGGCCAGTTTTCGTCAGCGTGTAATAAAGCGGCTTTATCCCCATTCTATCGCGAGCCAAAAATAAAACCCGCTCCTTTTTGTCCCATATTGCAAAGGCGAACATTCCTCTTAAGCGCTTGACGCAAGCTTCACCCCAGGCTTGCCAGGCATGCAAAATCACTTCCGTGTCTGAATGGGTGTTGAAGGTATAGCCCAGTTTTTCAAGTTCGCTGCGAATATCCCGGAAATTATAGATTTCACCATTAAATACAACACATACCGTTTGCTCTTGGTTAAGCATCGGCTGCTGACCGGTTGAAATATCGATAATTGATAAACGACGGTGCGCTAGGCCAACTCCCGGCTCGATATGCATTCCACCTTCGTCTGGACCACGGTGGAACTGCACCTGGTTCATGTGCGCCAGCAGCGTTTCGTTGATCTCTCTTTGTTCTTTTGTGTCAAAAATACCGGCTATGCCGCACATAAACTTCGTTCCTTTATTCCCTCACCCTAGCCCTTGAAATGCCCTTGAGGTACTCCCAGGGGGAGAGGGAATTATACTAGACCATCTTCATAGCAATTACTGCTCTCTCCCAGAGGCAGAGGGGGATAATTGGCCTGTTGTAGCACCGTGTGTCCCCTCACCCTAACCCTCTCCCAGAGGGAGAGGGAATATTTGGCTGGTTGTAGCACCGTGTGTCCCCTCTCCCTCTGGGAGAGGGTTAGGGTGAGGGCATAAATTCTCTAATACTAAACTACTTAATAAAGATAGTCGTTCTCAGCTGTTTTGGTAGACTTTTTGGTACTCTTTTACCATCTGATCCAGGCTAAAATTCTCAACAGCCCGCTGCCGTGATGCCTTCGATTGAGTTGTAATCAGTTCAGGTTGCTCAAAATATCTAAAAAGTGCCTTCGCTATGGCTGTAGAATCCTCTTTGGGCACCAAAGCGCCTGTGACACCCTCCTCTACCAACTGTGAATTACCTCCAACGTCTGTCGCTACAACCGGCAGGCCACTGGCCATGGCCTCTAAAATCGTATTGGAAATCCCTTCAGCTTTTGAGGGCAGGACAAAGAGGTCCATTTCTCGCATTAATTCAGGAATATTTTCTTGCGAGCCGGCAAGCCATATCATTTCTGCGACGCCCGCCTGGTTTATCATCTGTTCGATTTCGACACGTAAGGAACCATCGCCCACGAGAATCAGCCGAATCCTGTCTTTCAAAGATGGCGCATATGCAATCAGATCGATGAAAGCTCTGACAAGATTGACCTGATCTTTGACGGGCTCCAGACGGCCTACTGTGCCGATGATAGTATGGGAATCATCAGCCCAATTTTCTGCTGAGGGCTTTTCCCTCACCCTAGCCCTCTCCCAAAGGGAGAGGGGATTGTTTTGTGCATTCTCCAACAGGGAGTGGGGATTGTTTTGCGCATTCTCTAACGGGGAGTGGGGATTGTTTTGCGCATTCTCCCTTTCTGGTGGAACCTCCAATAACTCTCCCTTCTCCCCCCCGGGGAGCATCCGAGGGCATAATAAAAAGTTAGGATGAGGGGCCCTTGGGAAAAACCTGTCAGTATCCACGCCATTGCATATTTTGCTGATTTTTGCAGGTTTCACGCCTATCTTTTTGATTAGATAATTTTCAAGGTCGTTGGATAACGGAATATAGCGATGAATCAGCGGGTTAATCAATCGATAGAGCTTTTGATAGCGAAGATTCTCCCCTCCCATATCCTGAATATCCCATCCATGCAAACCATGAATCCGGTATTGAATGCGAGCCAGCCAGGCGGGCACATGAGCCTCTAGGGTTGCGAGATTTCGCGTGTGAACCACATCAGGTTTCAGACGGCGGAATATTTTAAAGAGTCGCCAATAAAGTCCCGGATCATTTCCGGGCTTTTTATGGAGCGCTATAAGCTCAACATCAGGTTCAATGCGCTGGCTGAAATCCGTATAGTCCGTCAAGCAAATAATGGCATGCCGAAATTCGCCCTTCGGTAGGCGGTTAATTATATTAACCAACCCATTCTCCAAGCCACCGACGTCGAGCCGGTAGATAACATGCGCTATCAGTGCTGGGCGTTTATTCTTCTGTTTCGTCAAGGGCATCTGATCGTTACGGTAAAAAACTATCTCCTAGTGTAGTTGATATTTTTAAGTAATTGGAAATATTAATGCTGACTTTGAACGATCGCATTGGGTCATTTTCCAATAGGATACGATTTGATCCTCACACTATCTCATGGCACCATAAACCTGACCACAACAGGAAGGAGTATGCATGGAAGGCTATCCAAAAATTCATCACCACGGTGCCGTTAAAGGTGTTACAGGTTCCTGCCACGAATTACAGGTTGACCACGATTATGGCATCCTGGTCGATTGCGGGCTGTTTCAGGGTGCAGAAAAGTCTCAGGCTGGCGCGGGATCTCAGCGGTTGCAGATCGAGTTTGAGATCAAACATATCCGCGCCTTGATCGTCACCCATGTACATATAGACCATGTAGGCAGAATCCCATATTTGCTTGCAGCCGGATTTAAAGGCCCTATTTACTGCTCTGAACCTTCTGCGATATTGCTACCGTTAGTACTTGAAGATGCTGTTAAAATAGGCTTCACAGAAAGTAAAAAGCTCGGCCAATCTTTAATTAAGCAGCTCAAAAAACAGATTATTCCCGTGCCCTATCGTCAGTGGATAAAACTGAAGCCCTCAAAAGCGGCTGCAGTTTCTCTTCGCTTACAGCGCGCGGGCCATATTCTTGGATCTGCCTACGTAGAGCTGGAAATCGCATATCCGGAAAGCTCCACCAGGCTGGTTTTTTCCGGCGACCTGGGAGCACCGCACACACCAATCCTTCCGGCACCCCTGCCACCTTCACGGGCCGACATTCTCGTTTTGGAAAGCACCTATGGCGACAGCCTGCACAAGGGTCGCAAAGAGCGGAAAGCTCAACTCAAATCTGTGATAGTTGACGCTTTAAAGAATAAGGGGGTTATCCTGGTACCTGCTTTCAGCATAGGACGTACGCAGGAATTACTCTATGAATTGGAAGATATTATTTATCAAAGCCAATCCAATCGACTAACCGCAGATTTAAAGTGGAATGAGCTGCAAATAATTGTCGATTCACCACTGGCGAGTCGATTTACTCAAGTCTACAGAAAACTCAAACCTTTTTGGGACAAGGAAGCTAAGCAGAGACTCAGAAGCGCACGCCATCCCCTCTCATTTGACCAGTTAACCACCATCGACAGTCATCAGCATCATTTGAAAATAGTGGAATATCTCGGTAGCCACCCCCAACCCTGCATCGTCATTGCTGCAAGCGGCATGTGCACCGGCGGACGAATAGTCAACTATCTGAAGGCTCTCATTGGGGATAAGCGAAACGACATCCTCTTTGTTGGATATCAAGCGCAAGGTACTCCTGGAAGAGCCATACAAACATACGGCCCTGACCATGGTTATGTTGATCTAGACGATCATCGCTATCCGATCAACGCGGGCATACATCGTCTTTCCGGTTATTCCGCCCATGCCGATCAAAAAAACCTGATGCGATTTGTAGGTGGTATGCGTCGACTGCCACGGCAGGTTCGTATAGTACATGGAGACCCAGAGGCCAAAACCTGTCTGCAAGAGAAGCTACTTGAAATAGCGGCACAAAAGGAGCTGCCAATGGAGGTGCTGATTCCCTAAGTATCGACGTTTCTAAATCACAGCTACTAGACCACAGTCCCTGAACAACTGTTCCAAAATAGCTGTCCTCAAACAACTGCTCTTAAACAGCTGTATTTAAACAACTATAGCTTCGACTCCAGCTCGGGTAACACATCTTCCAGAAAACCCTGCAGGCGACCCCTGGATTCTTCTACATCGTTATCCATGAAAGGGGTATAGAGCACTACTCCTGTTCCACGACGGCTTGCTCCTTTTAGCTGCGACCAGGCCTCTATGGCTTTGCCATAGTAATCATTTGCGGTATGTACACTGTTTATTAGGTTCCAGCGCCACACCAGCAACTGCTCCCGATTTGATTTTATTTGTGTTTCGATAACCTGAAAATGCTGACCGCTTAAACCGACATCAATCTTTTCAGAAGGCTTGGACTGACGCCATGCTCTATTGCTGTCTACAAGCAAGGTATTTCGCGAGTTAATCAGCTCTGACCCTTGCCTCTGGTTCTCATAATAGGCTAACACCAGGCCTACTCGAACATCCTGATTTTGATAGGATTGATGCAACAATTGAGAAGGCTCGACGTAGGTCGGTTGCCAAGCATTTTCTTCTGTACTCACCTGAACCCATTGTTTAGCAACAGGGGCTGATAATACATACCCCGGACTTGCTTTTAGTTGATCAATATAAAGGGACCATACCGGCCATATCAGGATAATAAAAAGCGTACCTGCCAAGGTGACTATGCCTGCCAAGGTGATTATGCGCCGATGGCTATTCGAATTTGACGATCGTTGCGCATCAATATTCTCAATCGATTCAGACGGTTTATCTCTCCAAAATCCCCCCAGCCAGAACAGAATGAACATGACGATGCCAAACCAAACCCAGCCATAAATTAGATGATCTACACCTGTCGCCAACTTCATGCTGCTTAAATGTCCGATCATGACAATCATGTAGGCGCGCAGGCCGTTCGCTATGATTGGCGCAATGATAGCTAACAGGATAAACACCAACCGTCGCCAATAGCTATGGTAGGTTAAATAGGCATACAAACAGCCCAAGGTCAGCGATGCAATGATATAGCGTACGCCGCTGCAGGCCTCAACCACTGACCAGGAGCCGCTTGGCAGTGTAAAAAACAATCCTTCCCGAAACACGGGAATTCCTGTTAGCTCTATCGCTGACACCGTAAAATCTGCGGTGAATTCCATCATCGATGGTACTAAAAACTCACCGGCCGGTACCGCGAAGAGCATAAATGCGAGCGGGAATGCCATTGCCCAGGCTTTTTGAAATCCAAGAACGGCCCAGACAATCAACGGTATCATTGCAACAACCGCCAACTGCTCTATTACCAGTACATCTGCCAGATGCGCCAGCAACCAGGTGAATCCACAACCCAATAGTAGCGGTAAGGCGCGATAATCCGGTTGATTAGCGATCTTGCTTAATGCTTCTCGTCGAGTCCAGATCAAATAAAGACTAATGGGGAAAATCAGAAATCCATGCGCAAAGGTTTCAGACCGCCACCATGTTTGGACCATGCTCCAATAGGATTCATAGTAAACTGCGATTTGAAGTGTCAAAACAGCAATTAACACCAAAACGAGACTGGAACGAGCTTCGGCAGATTCGTTACTCAAATTTTTCTTACCCTCAACCACAAAATCACTTCCACTGTTCACAATGCTATTTCTCCCACACCATTGCTGGCGCTGCTATCTCCTTGAACGGCATCACTGCCCAGGCTACTTTCTTTATCGCCCAGCATTGATTCCAGCTTAACCAGATTCTGGTCCCAATTAAACTCCGTCAATACTAACTGCCTGCCCTTAGCCCCAAGCTCCAGCGCGTCTCCTGAAACCAGTAAGTTTATGCAGGCCTGTGCAAAGGTACCTGAGTCATTACAGATCGGTAAATCCTTTAGCTGGGTAATTCCCTCCATCGCGGCGGCGGTTGCAACCACGGGTTTTGCCATCGCCATTGCTTCTAACACTTTGTTTTGTACGCCTCTGGCAATTCTCATAGGAGCCACGGCCAATGCTGCATTCGCCAAATAGGGACGTATGTCCTTTACCGCTCCGGTGACATGTACGTTATCATAATTTGATAGTTTTTTGACCTTGTCCGATGGCCTGGCACCGACAATGTAGAATTCGGCCTCTGGCACATTTTTTAAAATAACCGGGAATACCTTCTCTGCAAACCATGTTACCGCATCGATATTTGCCCAATAATCCATCGCCCCGGTAAAAACCATGACTTTGGAGGAGCCAGTGTAGTGATTTTCATAATCCGGTTCGGGATCAAAATAACTTGAATCTACGCCGTTATTGATAAAACCAATATGGCTTTTTGATTCGGGAGCCAGCTCTTCAAAAACAGCGGCCTCATGGGATGAGACAAATAAACTTGCATCAAACTCTTTGGCGATGCTGCGATCATATTCCAGCAACTTCTCTGCTTCGCGCTGATATAGCCATTTCATCGGCCAGCGCCGGCGCAGGCTATATTCCCGCCATTTTTCCGAATCGACATCAACAAAGTCGATGACCCGGTGGAGCTTCTCAAAATCGCTACCCTTTACGTATTGAGCCATTGCCGAAGAATACACAAATACCCGGGAAATAGATTCCCTGGAGATTTTGTCCCGCACCCAGCTTTGCAGGCGGGAATTTCTGTAATAGGGCAGGCTCAGCGCCTCGTTACGAAAGAACGCGGTAAAGGCTCGGTATTTTTGTTTGTTATCTAAACCCAACAGCATAACTTCGGTGCAGTATTTGCGTAATTCAGATTCGTACTGCCAGTCATGCCTGTCATCGACGAAGGCTCCCAGGAATATACGATAATCTTTGGCCAGCGCTTTGAGCAGATTAAACGAACGGATCTTATCGCCCTTATTCGGCGGATAAGGAATACGGTGGGCAAGGAAAAGTAGTGCCGGTTTAGTCATTGTGCCCTCACCTCGGCCCTCAGGCTGACGCTGCCCCTCACCCTCACCCTAGCCCTCTCCCAGAGGGAGAGGGGATAGTTCGCGGGTTTCTCCCGGAGGGCGGGGGGGCAGTTCGTAGGTTTCTTCCGGAGGGAGGAGAGGATGTTGGCCGCAGACTTCTCTCCAAGCGAGATGGGATCGGTTCCTTCTCTCCTCATGAAAGAAGGGCTGGATGTGAAAACAGAAGCATCATCTCTCAGGCTGGCCCTGGCCCTGTCCCTCACCCTAGCCCTCTCCCAGAGGGAGAGGGAACAGTTCACAGGTTTCTCCAGGAGGGAGAGGGAACAGTTCACAGGTTTCTCCCAGAGGGAGAGGGAACATTTCGCAGGTTTCTCCCAGAGGGAGGGGGGCGCAGTTCGCAGGTTTCTCCAGGAGGGAGGGGGAACAGTTCGCGGATCCTCCTCAAGCATGGTGGGATCGGCTCCTTCTCCCCTCTGGGGAGAAGGCTGGGATGAGGGGTGAGGGAATAAAAAATGCTTCATCATTAACCCAAATATTTCGACACCATCGGCCCAATACACTGACTAAGCCATAACGGCAGCTTTTTCCAGCATTTGATCATTAGCTGATACTTTGGATTCAACGGATTCACATCAGGTATTTCCTGAGCTTTCACAAGGTAGTACTCATAGTACAGGGGTTCCGGTGTGAAGCCCCAGTTTTTCTTGAAACTAAAGGATCCGGTGCCCTCTTTACTCCTTCCATAGTCAAAAACCCTAACGCCCTTGTCTGCTGCATGGCACATCAAACACCAGTACATATAGTCATTTCCCTTGAGGGATCTGGCGGCGGCGGTACCACCTCCATAATAAGGCAACACCTCATCTTTAAAATAGAAACTCATAACGCTTGCCACCAACTCATTATCTTTAGTGAGCGTTAAAATATCACTTTGCTTGGAAAACACCTCTTTTAGCACTCTAAAGTACTTCTTCGAAAAAACCGGTGTGCCCAGGTTCCTGACGCTGGTGGAGTATGCCTCGTAAAAACGGTCAATGCTTTCATCAAAGGTCGAATCCATCTCCAGCTTAATGGCCTTTCTTACTACTGCTCGCTGCTTGCGCGGAATTGCTTTTAAGTTTTCATCCTCATCACTAGTGATTTCGCGACGAAACGTATAATACAGGGTTTTACAGGGCCAGCTCTCGTTAAGCTGCGTACGATTGCGCAATTCCAGGTAATCAACATTCAGCTGCTCCGCTAATTCACATGCGCGATTCACTAGTTGATCTGTAATTTCTCTATTGATTGCAATCGGTCCTCCGTAAACACAAAAGGGGGTAGAAACCAGCGCATGGCCAAATAACCAGCTTTTAACCTCTGCCAATGGCAGGATACCGACAATCGCTTCCCCCTGCTGGGCATAGAGAAAGTGGCCAGTATGATTAAATGCTCTTTCTAAAACCTCTTGCCAACCTGAAAGGTGGAAAAACGTTGCTTGCGGTGACTCTTCGACAAATTGATCCCATCGTTTGCTATCCGCCTGAGTTAAGCTTTTTATGGTGACTGATTGATTCAAATTAACTGCCTGTGCTTGCTAGCATTCTGTTACGGGTTCTTTGTGAATGTGTTTATATGGGTAAAAAAAACAGTTCTACCCTTTAAGAAAAACCTGATCCATCCGATCCCAGGAAAAATCTGAACACAGCGATTTAAGCCTGGACTCCATACGACCAAGATTTAGATAATGCCGAAAACGTGACTTCCAACTTGCCTGGCTTTGTCGCGGCTGACCGGTGTCAATCTCCCAGGGATGAAAATAGAAAATTGTCGGTTTTTCTTCCTTGTTATTCACCTTTTGTATAGCCCATTTGGAAAACGCATAGGGGTAAAGACGGAAATACCCTCCTCCCCCAATAGGAATATTTCTCCCCCCCAGCTGAAGCGTGCTGATAGGGATTTCAAACAAAGCTTCCCGGCACTTAAAGCGATAGCGTGGCGCCTCGGGAAATCCATAGAGGTCATGCTGCACTGGATACACGCTGGAACTATAGAGATAACCTGCGCGTTCAATTTCCTCGTGTGCCCATAAATTGGCTTTACCGATAGAGTAACTAGGGGCTCGATAGCCCTTCACCTCAACTCCGGACAAATCTTCCAGCAACTTTTTTGCGCGAGCAATATCCTCGTAAAACTCTGGCCGGGTTTGACTGGTTACTCGATAATGGGAATAACCATGACTCGCCAGTTCGTGACCCTGCTCAATGATCTGCTTAACCAATTCGGGGAAGCGCTCGGCAACCCAGCCCAGCATAAAAAAAGTGGCTTTAACCTGATGCTCGGCGAATAGATCGAGCACGCGTAGCGTATTCTGCTGAACTCTGACGGGCATCGAGTCCCAGCGATCTCTACTAATGGACTGCTCAAAAGCGGAGACTTGAAAATAGTCCTCCACATCAACCGTCATTGCGTTTGTGATTTTTGTCATTCCTGGCAACATTCAATTTACTGTAGGTAAAGTATTGCAGAAATGACTTTTATTGCACGATTATTTTTACTCGAATTTCCCTGACGCCTGACACTTTTTGTAATGCCCTTGAATACACCCAGGATATGATTGAAGTCTCACAGAGTGAGAGGGAGTGGTTGACATTTGCCTGGCTAGAGTGGGGTGATTGGAATCTGTCTGTGAAAGCGAGGATGATTGAGTGGAACTAAGAAGGCAAATTTTATTCATGTCGCTCTCTACCTTCATGTAGCTCCCTGTCTTCCGGAGACAAGGGTAGAATGGCGTGCCTCCAGCTTTAACGAAATTCGTTCCAACACCCCATCAAGGTTATCGAACACTTCATTATTCCAAAACCTCAACACCATAAAGCCGTTTTGATTTAGAAACTCCGATCGCTTATCGTCATAAATCTTAGTTTCAAAATGCTGGCTCCCATCCAGCTCAACCACCAACTTTCTATCAAGACAGACAAAATCAACGATATAGCGGCCGATAGTATATTGACGACGAAATTTGTAACCAGACAGATTTCGATTTCGCAGCTGATACCAGATTATTTTCTCTGCTTCTGTTTGGTTCTTTCTGAGGTTTCGAGCTAGAGTTTTCATATGACCTCCTTGTCATGGTTTTTAAATTAATCGATTCCTGACCCTCACCCTAGCCCTCTCCCAGAGGGAGAGGGAATTAGCTGGCTGGTACTTCCCAGAGGGAGAGGGAATTAGCTGGCTGGTACTTCCCAAAGGGAGAGGGAATTAGCTGGCTGGTGCTTCCCAGAGGGAGAGGGAATTAGCTAGTTTGTGCTGATTGTCACATATAGCTGATACTTGGTTCTATAATCCGGCGGAGAGCATTGTAGGGAAAGAGTCGGCAATTATCTCCATTCTTCCAATGGGAGAAGGAACCATCCCCTCTCCCTCTGGGAGAGGGCTAGGGTGAGGGTCAGGTGTGGGTCACAACGCTTCGTCTTCAAGCATTCCTGCCCTTGAACCACTGTTCCAAATCCCTCGCGATCCTTACCGCTGCCTGGCCATCCCATAACTCCGGCTGCCTTCCCTGTTTGCCACCTGTGCTTAACACCTCTTGCACTGTGTCGAAAATCAGCTGCGAATTTGCACCAACGATGGTGTTGGTACCCTGCTCCACGGTAATCGGCCTCTCGGTATTTTCCCTTAGTGTAATACAGGGCACTCCCAATGCCGTTGTTTCTTCCTGAATGCCACCTGAGTCAGTCAATACTAGTTTGGCGCTGGACATCAAACCCAACAGTTCCATATACCCCATCGGCCCTGTGGTAATTATATTTGCATTAGATATCAACCCGGACAAACCAAATTCTTTTATTTTTGAGGCTGTTCGCGGATGTACGGGAAAAACAATTGGAATCTGCTTTGAGGCGAGCGCAATCGTTTCCAACAAAGGCTTTAATGTCTCCTCTTCATCGACATTCGACGGTCGATGCATCGTAAGCAACGCAAAACCCTGATTTTCGGCAATCAATTTGTCGCCACCTGGAATTGAATTAAGCGTATCGTTAGCTGGGGTTGCCCTGGTCAGATGTTTTTTCAACGTATCGATCATCACATTACCGACAAAACGTACACGCTCCGCTGCGATACCCTCCCGTACAAGATTGTTTTCGGCGCTGCGCTCCGTGGTATACAACAGGTCAGATATCTGGTCAGTCAGCACACGGTTAATCTCTTCTGGCATACCCCGATCATTACTGCGCAACCCTGCTTCGACGTGAATAACCGGCACACCTTTTTTAACTGCAACCAATGCACAGGCAATAGTTGAATTTACATCGCCCACTACCAGGACTGCGTCAGCACTCAAATCATCCATCACCGGTTCAAAGCGTTTCATAATCTCTGCAGTTTGCGCGGCATGAGAACCAGAGCCCACTTCAAGGTCAATATCCGGCTCAGGAATCCCCAGTTGCTCAAAAAACTGATGTTTCATACTTTCGTCATAGTGCTGCCCGGTATGTACCAACTTTACATCTATACATTTTGTTTCGTTTTTAATCGCTTCAATCACCGGTGCAATTTTCATGAAATTGGGCCGAGCACCGACAATACAAATTAGTTGGTACATAATTTGTTCATTCCTTTAATAATTAGAATCATCTATTTCCACTGAAAAAGCGTTACGCTATTTTTTTAATAGACTAAGCGCCTGCTTTAATAGGTTAAGCTTGTCCTGCATGGCAGATTGAAGCGAATCCACCACCATTTCGACATGCTTAATTTCCCGCTCCAGATCTTTATTGGCCGCAACCGGTGGTGGCGCCGCTTTCTTTGCAGCGACTGGAGATTTCTCTTCCTCGTCATAATCCTCGGGGCTAGCTACCTCGTTGGCCAGCTCTTCGGCAACAATATTAATCACCTCGGGCTTAAATACGAATAACTCTTCCAGATAGCCGTACAATAGCAATCGATCACAAAACACATTAATACGCCGGGGAACCCCATTGGTAAAATTGTGGATCAGCTCAAATGCAATATCAGTAATAACGGGGCGCGAAGACCAGCCTACTTCTTTAAGCCTATGCTCAATATAAAGCCGTGTTTCCTTTTTATCGAGTGGACTCAAGTGACATGAAGCGATAATTCGTTGGCGTAACTGCTCCATCCCCGGTGACTGTACTGTTTTCCTGAACTCTTCCTGCCCGAGCAGAAAACTCTGAATCAGTGAGCGCTTGTCCGTCTGAAAATTAGATAACATGCGCAACTCTTCCACGGCTTCTACCGGAAGGTTTTGCGCTTCATCAACAACCAGCAGCACCCGTTTATCCTGAAAATCACATTTCTTCAGGAAACTCTCGAACTGTTTCAGCAGCGATGCCTTCGACAATCCCTCGTGGGGTAATCCAAATGATGAGGAAATAATTTTGAGCAGCTCATCCGAATCCAGATTGGTAGTCACCAGCTGTGCGGCGATGATTTTTTGCTGATCCAATTCTGAAAACAGGTTTCTTACCAACGTCGTCTTGCCGGTACCTATACCACCGGTTATGACGATAAACCCCTCGCCCTGACTCAATCCATAGCGTAAATAGGACATTGCCCGTTTATGAACACTGCTATCAAAAAAGAACCGCGGATCCGGGCTGAGTTGAAAGGGCTTGGTCGATAGGTTGTAAAAGGCTTCGTACATTATATATATTTTAACTCTTGTTAAATGACTTGGCCTCTAACCTATCCCAATAGAAACCAGAATGACTGTGGCTCCGCAATGAAGCCACAGATATAGGGAGCCTAAAAGTCGTGCTGAAACGACAATGTTGCTCTGTTCTCATCATAGTTATTAAAACGGCTACCGGCATCACGTGTTGCATGATATAACTGTAGTGCCAGCTTTGACTTCGCCCCTACCAACGTAGATAACGTCCAGGAGGCTGTATAGTCATCATACTCTTCGCCCTCTTCAAACTCCTCCTGTCCATGGCGAAGTGAAATCACAGAGAGCGAGCGCGGCGCCAGCTTATAGGACCAGCTAACATTAATATCCAGATCTTTCTCTTCCTCATTGTCGCCAATGAACTCACGCCGTTCGCGGCTGACATTGAACGTAATAATATTCCTGCCACCCTTGATACTCCAGGAAGCTCTCAGCGTTTTGCTTATATAGGTATCGTTTGTAATTGACGGCAGCTGATCTCTCGAACCGATCACTTGCTCACCTATTCCAGGCGGCTGATTTTGATCAAAGATACGACACTGCTGGAAATCCGTCACGCCCAGCGGGCAAACCAGACTGCCCGTTGTTCCAAAATCCAGAAAAGATTGTCTAAAATCGCCGATATCTTCACTATAACTTAGCTGCCAGCTGGATCTTCTCATCCTGTGGCTAAAACTAAAATCATAGGTTTCCCCAAAAAATCGATTGCCGAACTCAGCCTTCAGATCAGTACGGGGTGTCGGGTTCCACTCAAGCGTTCCGCTGGCAAAGGAATCATCCTCGTCCGGGCGCGGATCCGTTCTATCGTTATAGGCCAAACTCAGAGTAAAAGTCTCTGAAGGTCGCCACCTAAACCCTGCACCATAGTAGCTGTCGTCCGGATCGTTATCGCCTCTATCACCGACAAATTCGTTATTCTCATCATTACTGATCAGTTCGAGAGCCCAGTGGCGCGTCAGCCAATATCCGGCTGTCACCCTTAATCTTTCCGTATCTGTTCGGTCACCATCGCCATAATCAACCTCCCGGGAATCGTAATTCACATTCCAGAACAGATTTGCCAGTTCAGGGCCATTCTCTAACTTGACGCTAAAATGATCGCCTTCGCTATCATCCGAGAAACTATTAATGTTGTTATCATCTTCGCTGTCGACATAATCGTAGGTATATCTAATTTCTGCAGTCAGGTAATCACCAAGTTTCGGCGTAAAATAGGGGCTCAGAGAATACCCGTAGACATCTTCTGCGTTTTGCGAACCACTGATTCTATCCGTAGAAAGCCCTTCTCGAATATCCACCAGCTGCTGGCTGACACGGGCATTTGCATCAAAAAACAGCAAATTCTCTACCAACTCAGTCTTTAGACTTGTATTCAACCGGTGATTGGAATTATTACGATCACTGTCGTTACTATAAATCAGGTTTTGTAAACTATAATCAAACTGCAGATCAAGCCTGTTGCCATCAGCTGTAATTAGCACGCGGGGCGAGATATCGGTGACCCAATCATCATTTTTCTGCTCATCTTCCAGAGCAATATTATCTGAATAGATTTCTCGCAATGTAATAGAAGGCTTGATATCCCAATTGGCACTATAGGCCGAGCCAGACAGCACAAGCCAGGCCCCCAATAGGCCATAGCTTTGATAACGAAAGTTAAGCCCTTTTATCCGAATCTTGCTAAACGCATCTAAGTAATAATTGAGCGATTTGATAGCGGTATCCCCAATATCTGAAAACTATTTATTTTCACCGTAATAATAGCCATAGTAAGTCTCACTGGCTGTTTTGGATTTATTCAGAATCAATCCTGTAATTTTATCTTTTTCCAAATATTCGATGGCATCCTTAACCGCAGTTTGTGACGTTTTATCCTGCTCAACCACTAACACTATTTGCCCAACCAGACGCGATAGTACTTTCGCTTCACTGGTTGCCAACACAGGAGGCGAATCCAGAATAATAATGCGATCCGGATAACGGCTTGCCATTTCATTGGCAAGATCCCTCATGGCGTTACTGGCCAATAGTTCATGGGTTAAATGGTGCGCTCGACCTGCAGGAACAACAGTTAAATTCTCTACATTTGTCCTTAGCATGGCATCCGCAAAATCACTAAGTTCACCGTTGAGATAATCTACCAAACCAGGGCGACCTTTCACATTGAGTATCCCATCCAGACTTGGTTTAACCACATCGGCATCAATCAGCAATACCCTTCTATCGCGTTCAACAGCAATACTCATCGCCAGGTTAAGAGAGCTGAAAGTTTTACCTTCACCTGAATGAGCGCTGCTCACCATAATCAGGTTACTATGCGTCAGCTGATTACCCTCAAGCGCGGCCTTTTGCAATAACGGCCTCTTAATATGCTTATACTCTTCTTTCAGCTGAGTTCTTTTGTCGTCAGGCATGATGATGCCCATTTCCCCCAAAGCATCAAAATCCAACTCCAAATCCGCAACTCGCCCATCTATGCGCCCATCTACTGGCCCACCGGCAGATTGCTCCTGGATAACCTTTTCTGACGGTTCCGATTCAAGTTGTTCCTGCTCAAATTGCTCGATCTGCTCGTTTTCAAGCTGCCGCTCAGGCTCTACAAAGGCTTCATTGTCACCATGCTCAGCGCTCAACTCGCCCCTATCTGGTGCCTCGTTAATCGGCTGACTATCAGCTTCAGACTGGTGTTTTTTTAGTGCTTTTTCAATGGTATCCATATCAAAATCTCAAATTACAGCAACGATGCGCCAGCTGCATTTAACATTAACAACTGGTAGAGCAGCAAACTGGAGAATACCACCAACAACATAAAGGCCGCCCCCAGAAACAGATAGGTATAGCGCCGCTGCGCCTTGAACTGCTCTTCTGATCTGACATACGCTACCGTGCCCAATACTGGCATGCCGGTCTGTAGGGCCAACATCCTAACGCTGGCAAAAGTGGGCCTGATCAGCACCAACAAAAGTGAAACACCTACGCCCACTGCCAAGCCGGCTGCCAAAACCGCACTCATATAGAGTATACGAGGCGGCCCGGATGGTTCAAAGGCCGCTCGAGTAGGGTCAATCACTTTAAATTCGATATCATCGGACGCTTGGCTTGCTTTCTGTGTGATGGAGGCCTGCTCCCTTCTATTGAGCAACTCTTGGTGCTTTTTCTTTATAACACCGTAATCACGATTAAGATCCGCCATTTCGGCTTCAATCGCAGGGATGGTATGTACCAATTTCTTCAGGTTTTCTACCTTGGAATTGTGGGAGCTGACTCGCGCCTCCAAAGCTGCAACCTGAGCTTCTGCTTGACTATGACTCAGTTTCAACGATTGCATGACCGGATTTTCCTGGTCAACCACATCCGTTCGTTTTGACAGTTCTTCTTCACGTTTATCTTTTAAGTCTTCAATCTGCGACTTTATAGTAATTACATCTGGATGTTTATCAGTATATTTCAAAAACATCTCATCCAAACGAGTTTCCAGCGCCGCTATGCGCGAATCATATATGGTTGAGCCTTCACTGGAACTCTGATCAAAAATAAAGGAAAGCTCCTCCTCCTGATCTTCAATTTGCTCCTCAATAGATTCTTTCTGGCGCTTCGCCTCAACCAGCGCCAACTTAGCTGATTCAAGCTCGCCCATACTTTGCTGAAGTCTCTGATAATAATCATTACCCACGCCGGATAAATAACCCACATTTTTGCGTTTAAACTCAACGACGCGTGCTTCTGCTTCTTTTAACCGCTGCTCATATTCCTTCAACTCCGCATCAACAAAACGTTTTGCCGTTATCGATTCCTCTCGATTTTCACCCAACGTATTTTCTACAAAAACCGTCAACACAGACTGAACCACGCGTTTAGCAATTTCCCGGTCTTCGTGTGTATAGCTTATTTTGTAGAGATCCTGTCGATCCACCCGGGCCAGCTCAATATTGTCCTTAAGGTCATCCAGCAGCTCATCCATCTCCTGATCTGTTCTTGCCGTCAAATCAAGATCTGTCATTCGCGCCACTTTTTCAAGATTAGGCCGGCTTAGCAGAGTGGTCACCATCAGGTTTACCTGCTGATTGGCCGAACTCGAAAAGGTCAAACCTCTCAATAACGGCTTGAGTAACGATTGGGTATCGATATGAACCCTTGCGCTGGCCTGGTATTGATCCGGCAACTTAAAAACAACAGTCCACCCAATAACACAGACCAACCAGGCCACAACCAAGGCAACCCAGCGTTTAAGCCAGATTGCGCGTATGTAATAAATAGCGAGATCAATAATTTCCTGCATAGACTAACTTCTTGTCCTTAAAATGATTCCAGCGGTATCCCTGTCTTTACTGACTCGGCACTAGAAAAACGATTCCGGTATAATCAGAATGTCTCCGGGCAACATGTCGGCATTAGCAGCGATATCGCCATCTCGTATCAGTTTATTTAATTTGACCCGATATTCTTTTTGCTGATCGCCAACAATGCGTACAATCGTTGCCTTGTTACCCGCCGCAAATTCGGTTATCCCACCAACAGCAATCATCACATCGAGAAGCGTCATATTTTCACGATAGGGAATCGCCTGAGGGTTGGTTGCTTCACCAATTATTCGAATTTGCTCACTATATGGCCCGACGAATCCACCCACCATCACCGTTACAATGGGTTCCTTAATATATTCAGAAAGCACCTTCTCAATGTCCCTGGCAAGCTGCGCTGGTGTTTTTCCACTGGCAGCCAGCTCTTCAACAAGCGGCGCAGTAATTTTGCCATCAGGTCTCACCAGCACCGTATTCGAAACCTCTGGATTACGCCATACGAATATCTGAACCGAATCGCCAGGCCCAATTAAATAGGTATAGTCACTGGGCGACGTCGTATAAGGCTGTATAAGTGTTGCCGAAGGCAACTGAGGCGCTTTTGAAGCACATCCGCCCAAAATTAAGGCCACTAGGCAAGTCAAAAAGACACCTTTATAGCTTACTGGAAAATATCCTGATTTATTCATTGTTACTATCCACCCTGTTTGGCAACTTGGTTTATCCGAAGTGAACACATATCATAAGCCAAGCCTGCCTCTATTTCCATAAAGATACTGATGCATAGATACTATAGCTCGCATATCCAAAAAATGGCAAATTGATCGTAAAAATAGCTAAAAAAATGATTTCTTCTATACTGAATGAAAACGATGACTCTTTTTAAATCGTTATTAGCTGAGTAGCAAGTTTAATCATTATTAACTGAGTAGCAAGCGCGGTTCACTTTAGATGGCACACAACCACCTCGCAGATAGTTTTAACTCTTATTTTCGCCTTATCTATGCCGATAACGATGAGCTGTTAAAACAGGTCTTCAAAATTCGTTACGACGTATTTTGTGATGAATTGCGCCTCGAAGAAAACTGCCCAAAAGACATTGAAAAAGATGAGTTCGATATTTTTGCAAAACATTTTTTGCTTCAACACAAACAAAGTGGTGAATTTGCAGGCACCGTAAGGTTCGTTATTCCTCCCCAAGGCTCAAAAAAACCAGGCTTTCCCATCGAAAAATACTGCCTGGATACCATTGATAAAAGTATTGTTGATCTCGCATCGTTACCACCGGGCACCTATGGTGAGGTATCGCGACTTGCGGTTCCTTCCCGATTTCGCAGAAGAGCGGGTGAAAAGGGCAAACCCTATATCGTTGACTCACATCAAAAGAACCCCGAGTCTGACAAGAACAGGCTATTCCCTTATATTTCAGTGGGTTTATATCTCGTCTGCGCGGCTCTTTTTGTTGAAAAAGAGTTGGACTACGCTTTTATAATGGCCGAGCCTCGGCTGGCCAGAGCAATGGCGCGTATTGGTATTAAATTTGAGCGGTGTGGCGAAATCATGGAATATCACGGCCAAAGAGCACCCTTTTATATAGACCAGGAAATGTTGAAAAAAGGCATGAAACCAGAGGTGGCGTCACTTTTCAAGCTGATTAAAAGCACCGTCAAGACTCAACTATCAAAATCAAGTCAGCGGCATAAAAAAGCGAGCTAAACGAAGCTACTGAGTATTCAACCGCAAGTTTTAACCCGCTGAGACTATTTTAAGGTCTTCCTGCTCCGGCAGCGGCCACACTTCCCCATTTCGCGTAACAAAACGCCATACATCCGGCCTCTTCTGCCATATTCCCAGTGCAATATCATCGATACGCGCACAACAGGGCTGGCGGACACCATGATGTTCAACTACTTCGCCAATGGGCATAAATTCGATTCCAAATCGGCCTAGTAATCGCAAAAGAGAAGGCTCCATAAGCGCAAACCAATACTTCAGATTTTCCTCTGCACTCATCTCAAATATCGCCGCCATCAAGCCAATCGTCAGATGAGGCAGCATTCTTGCGTCACATTTCGATTCTACGACTGGCTCAGACTCACCGGACGCTTGATTAAGCTGATCCGTATGGCGATTCGCATCCACATAATCCGATGTGCCTGCCAGCGAATTGGATTCACTAAAGCGATTCTTAAATTCTTTAGAAACGCAAAATCGTGAAATTTCTGCGAAGGAATGGATATCATCGACATCCCAATCGGGGACCATAGACTGAAATTGGTCGTTCTCTATATAGGCTTGAATCGGGAAATAAATCCCGTTTTGTTCCTTGCGAGGCAAAATAAGCCGCGTCGTCGCCGCTGTGTGATCGTTATTTGCATAACGAATAATAGAATGCACGGAATGCAGGTCGTAGCTGTCAAACTCACGTTCGCCTTCAAACTGGCATCTGTCCTCAAATCCGTTTTCAATACAGTAAACCTGAAATCGAAGCTGCATCGCATCATCCAGCAATGCCGGCGTATTTGCTTTTATCGTAGTAAAGTATCGGTTAAACCTTTTACCTAAATGATCCACGAACAATAAGTACCCCAAATTAATACGTTAACCTAGTTTGATTCGCCGGCGCCTGTTCTTATCAAACAACAGCCCCAAGATAGTCCTTATTGCTCGATCAGTGAATCAGAGCTTTCCTCCTTCTTCCATGAGATATCTCCCTTTTTTCAATTACAATCTTTGAATTCCGTTAATTATCCTGCTTTTTTATGACTGTTTTTACAGGCTGCACCAATTGCTTACACCGAGTTACAACGAACACACGGCTTCTTTCCCTAGTCTTTCCTGCTAATCTTTTCTGAAAGCCCCTTTGGGCATCATAAAGGGCCTGGATGAGAGGCTATAATAGAAAGCACTAAATAAACTAAGCCAGTTTAGAACTGCACAACTACACACAATTGCGCTATTCTAGTATTAACTACAGACAACATCAAAATTTAACGTAAATTAAACTATTTGCAGGCACCAATGGCCTTCGATAACGACAAAGCCTTCTCCCGAAATATCGGCTGGGTCACACCAGAAGAATAGCTGATTTTACGTACCAAACGTATCGCTATAGCAGGCTTGGGTGGTGTTGGCGGCAGCCATCTGATCACATTAACTAGACTGAGTGTCGGAAAATTTAACAGTTAGAATCAGCTATACTTATCAACAGCGAACGATAGTCTGTAAATGAAGCAGGCACGAGTCATTGCACAATGGGGCTTGAATATGAAAGATGAACTAACTTTTGATGAGCTCGCGCTCATCGCTGGTGGACATACGGCGTTCCAATTGCTTTGGGCAGGCGTAAACCTAGGCGTTTTTGATGTCCTCTCTAAGTCGCCAGGACTTGAATCTAAAGAGATTGGCAATGCTATAGGTATAGCAGCGCAACCAACCAGGATTCTATTGACAGGCTTAGCCACGCTTAGATTGATTCTCAAGAAAGAAGAATCATATTCCAACAGCGCTATTGTTGAGGAGCTACTGACGAAAAAAAGCTCTAGCAACATGATCGACGTACTCGGCTGGCAGCACCATATTGTCTATCCGGCTGAAATAGACTTTTTGGAATCACTTAAAGCAAATACCAATATCGGTTTGCGGCACTTTCCAGGAAATGAAGATAATTTGTATGCCAGAATAGCCCATGACCCTGCCTTGGAAAAAGTGTTCCAGGATGCCATGAGTTCGTTATCTGGTTCTGCCAACCAATTGCTGGCACAGAAAGCTGACTTCGGCTCTGTTAAACATTTGGTGGATGCTGGGGGCGGAGATGGAACAAATGCGATTGCTTTGGCCAAAGCTCACCCGCATTTATCATTAACCGTCTTTGATGCACCAACAGTATGCGCCATTGCCAGAGAAAACATAGCGCAGCAAGACCTGTCAGATAGAATCAGCACCCATGAAGGCAACTTCTTTATTACGGACTTCCCTGAAGGGATAGATGGGATCATATTCTCACACATGATGACAATCTGGTCGCCAGAGCGAAACACTATGCTTTTAAAACGCTCCTATGATGCGCTACCAAAAGGTGGAAAACTGTTTATATTTAATATGATGGCCAATGATGATGGCGTCGGACCCATGGCTACTGCTCTGGGCTCTCCCTATTTTCTCACCATTGCAACGGGTGAAGGCATGCTTTATACCTGGAAAGATTATGAAGAATTTTTGGCAGAAGCCGGATTTGCCCAAACTGAACGACATGAATTACCCAGACACCATGGCATCATTGTAGGGATAAAATAAGGGTAAGCATATTCTGCTACCAACAAACCTCCCCCCAACCACTTTAATTGAGCTCCAACACTCATCAACAATACGAGAAAAGGCGCAAATGTATTGATATGAATAATGCAGACGACCAAACCTGTGCTTTCGACTATAACACAGCCTTTTCAAGAAACCTGGGCCTCGTTCAACCAGAGGAACAGGATAAACTCAAGCATGCTACCGTGGCGATTACCGGATTAGGCGGAGTCGGTGGCGTACATGCCGTAACATTGGCGCGAATGGGTATTGGAAACTTCCACATAGCTGATTTTGACCATTTTGAGTTGCATAATTTCAACCGTCAAAGCGGTGCCATGATGTCTACACTTGGTCAGGATAAGTCTGCAGTAATGGAAAAGATGATCCTCGACATCAATCCTGACGCAAAAATTACCTCCTTTGATGAAGGAATTAATAGAAGCAATATTGATGCTTATCTGGATAATGTTGATGTTGCGATTGATGGCCTGGATTATTTTGCCACGGAAGCTCGCGATATTTTTTACAAAGCAACTTATTCAAAAAACATACCCGTAGTTGCAGCAGGACCCATTGGATTTAGCACGGCATTGCTTATTTTCGAGCCAGGCAAAATGTCGTGGCATGACTATTTTGCTATGGACCTTGCAAAGTCTGAATTTGATAAATATGTTCTTTTTGCGCTTGGAACCGCTCCTAAAGCGACTCATCTATCATATATGGATAGAAAATATGTCAATCTCGAAGAGAAAAGAGGGCCCTCATGTGCGGCAGCTGTGCAGCTTTGTGCGGGTGTAACAGCTACCGAAGTCATCAAACTGATCACCCGGCGAGGGAAAATTTATTCAGCTCCGTGGTTTCACCAATACGATGCCTATAAGTCTAAATATGTAAAAGGAAAGCTACGATGGGGTAACAAGGGGCCAATTCAGAGAACAAAATTCTGGTTATTCAAAAAAATATACCAAAAACATGGATAGACATATGACCCTAGATGCTTATCTAAATCAAGAATATTAAACTGTCAGCTTTTTTTACATTAAGCAAATAATGTTTAACGTAAAAAATTTTATGTTATTGATATTTAATGTTTTTTAAAACATGGCACGATGAATGCATTTATTCCCATCAAGGCGGCGTCTAAACAATCGTGATTAGCCAAACGCCAAAAATTATGATCAGCTCATTGAATGATGGAGAAATAAAATGAATAAGTATCTATTACCTGCATTAGCGCTTTCTGCTGGCATTGGTATATCAGGCTCGGTAAACGCCGCCTCAATTAACCTTCCTGCTGGCATTGCTGTACTGGAAGACAATAATCTGGAGTATGTACTAGATGAGAACGGTGAAATAAAAACATCGGGAACACTGGTAGTCGGAGACACCTTGGTTGCCTTTATAACCTTTGAAGAAGTACAGGATGGTTCAGCTAATACCGTTCAGAGCTTAGGGGCCCCAGGCACAGAGCTAACAGGAATTTCCGCTATAACAATCTCAGCAATCTTACCGGGCGGAAGTTTCGCTTTTGCCCCTTCTGGATTACTGGGATCTTACACTTCAGAGGCAGGAGCATTAGCGGTATTATTTGACCAGAATGCTGGTGATTTCACTACGGGTTGTCATGTTGGTGGCGTTGTGGCCTGTGAAACCGCTGCGACGAATGGTTCCCACTGGATGACTGTTGGGTTTGGTGATGCAGATGATTTCTGGATTGCATCATCTGCAGTACCCCTCGGAGATTTGTCTACAGTAACCTTGGAGAGTGTTGCCGCTGGAGCAGCAACCAACAAGTTTGCTGTTGCAAATTACGCCCTCTCAATTCTTGAAAACAGCACTGGGTTTACTTTTAATCAGCAATCATGCGGACTGTTTGCAGCATTTTGCGCAGGCGACGGATTTGTTGATCTCATTGGCTCCGGAGATATCCTTGGTGGCACCGGTCTAACTAGTCCTTTCCTGGCAAGAAGTGACTTTGACTTTCAACTAGATCGAGTTCCTGAGCCAGCAACAATTGGCCTTATTGGCTTAGGTCTTCTTGGACTTGGCGCTGTTCGTCGCAAAAAGTCTATTTAGTCGCTAATCACGATTTATTAAGCCCTCTCAATTGAGAGGGCTTTTTTTTGCCTACCTTTTCCCCCTCACTGGTATCTCTATTTAATTATAAGAGTGACAATTCCAGCAACTTGACTATAGTAACTTAAAGCCATACCGATATGGCCAGCATTAAGCAAATTAATGGAGACGCATCGTGCCACGTATATCGTTACTTCCCACCGTTGCTAGGGAAATATTCCTGAGAGAACACCAGCCTCGTGTACCAGAACCTATGGTAATGGATGAGCCGGACCAAGTCGCCGCCTTCGCAGAGGCGGGCCGAATTGATGGCATTATGTCTGCCTCCTATCTCTTTCAGTCTGCTCGAATCAGCCAAACTTTAAGCAAATGCAAACATGTATTAGATCTTGGATGCGGACCTGCAACACAGCTGGCTCAAATAGCTCAGCTTAATCCAAATATCACATTTACAGGTTTGGATCTTTCAGAAGATATGCTGGAAAGTGGCCGAGAATATATATCCGCCAATCATATTGATAATGTTCGTCTTCAAACCGGGGACATCACTAATCTTGAGGATTTTTCAGATCAATCTGTTGACGGTATTATAAGTACTATGGTGTTACACCAGCTACCTGAACTTCATTTATTGGAATCTACATTTAATGAAATAACCAGGATACTCAAACCAGAAGGGGCTCTATATTTAGTCGATTTTGGCCGCTTAAAGTCACCCAAATCCTGTCATTTTTTCTCCCATTTAAATGCCGACCACCAACCAACAGTCTTTACTGACGACTACCAAGCATCCCTTCATGCAGCCTTTTTGTTTAAAGAATACCAACAGCTAACAAAAGATATCTTACCTTCACATATTAGTGTGTTTGGCAGCTTTCCAATACCAATGCTTACTATTGTAAAAAGCCCAGATCAACAATTATCAAATCAAACCCGACAGCAGCTCTTCAATATGCGCCAGAATTTACCCCAACATTATAGAAAAGAACTAGATGATATTCGCTTTTTTATGTGGTTGGGAGGAATGAAAAATGATCCCTTTAAAAAATTCTAGTTTAACTAACGGTAAGCACCTTACTAATATCGAGCCTTCGTGACTTAATCGCTGGTTGTTGGGCGTAGCCAATCCTCAATAACATCTGAAGCTTGTGTCCATCTTTATCCAATACTCTTTTCGTGCGCGCCAACAACTTGCAGGCGATCTCGTCAAGCTCAGGAGGAAGAGCTCCACCAAGATATCTCGTAATCTGATCAGCGATCACATAATACGGCTGCACGGCAAAACCAGATGCGTTGAGATCACACCAAACTCTTTCCATTAAGCGCCCAGCATTAAATTGACTTTTTGCTGTATCTGGCGATGTAATCGCTAATAACAAGGGACCCGCTTCTATCGGCTGCGCCTCAATTGCCGCAAACACCTTGTATACGTTCAGGCGATTTAGCATACTCATGCGGCGCCAAGAGGAAGTATAGCGCAACAATGCTCGCCCTCCTGGAGGCAGTGGAAACGTATTCACATCCAAGCCGTCTCCCTGAGCAACCTGGCTAGGCGTAAATCTTAGCGTACCGGCAAACCATTCGTGAACTTCACTGATACGAAAACGCATTGACGAAGCCATTTTAACTAATTGCGCCAACTCATGGAGTTCATCTTTCGAATCAAATATTTGCATACCTATATCTTGCTCTGGCTCCGGCAGAAGCCCAGACAGTTGCTCAATAGGTATTCTTTTCTTTCGATATGCTAGTCGATTTGTGTGACGGGCAAATAAACCGTGCTGCCATGCATCTTCATTAATTCCAGACAGAGGGTTACTAATTTTTGCTACAGCTAATTCAGAGGTATTTTCTTTATAAACCGGAAAACTCCAATTAACAGTACTGTTAACCAGACTACTTGCCAACACCATATTCTCAATGACTGCTCCCATTGCCAACAAGACCGCAGGACTTGAAGCCTTGAAAAGCCCACCACCACAACGCGCTTCATCAAATGAGACCGACAGCGCCGCGCCATCCCAGCTAAACTGCCAAGGCTGAGTATTATCTGCCGATGGAGCTGCATGACCCGCTCTAATAATATACTCAACTAATATTGGTAACTCGCCTGTCTCGAGAATTGTAATCTCCCTTAAACACAAACCTACCAACTACCGACAGCCAAAAATCACAGTAATTAGATTAGAATTTTCAATTAGTAGCCTAACCCTGTTCGGTGGTAGCGTTAAGTTTGTATTTTCCTTCATCTATTGCTTCTCTGATCTGCTCACGAAGGGCCTGCTGAAGGCCAGGCAATTTAATACCTTCCAAAATACTAATTGCCGCTCGAGGCTCATGATTTCGAATTAAACTTTGAGCTAAATGGAGTTGAATTTCCGGGTTTCCCGGCAGCAGCTGATTTGCTCGTTCAAATAAGCGTAACGCCCGACTATTATTTCCCTGGTTTAGCATTGCCAAACCATAAGTATCAATAACTAGCGGGTTTTTGGGTGAAAGCTTATATGCGATTTCTGCATGCTGATAAGCTTTATCTAAATTACCATTCTCAAATCCAATCATCGCGATTTCATTATGATAAACCCAATTATTTTCATCAATATTAAGAAGTCGACCGTACAGCGCAATGGAGTTATCAAAACGCCGTTCATCTTTATAGTAGGCGGCCAGTTGAAAGAGCACTTCCCGAGACTCTGGCACCTGCTCCAACCAATCATTTAGTATCTTCTCGCCCTCTTTTTTTTGGTCAATTCTAATATGTGCACTTGCAAGTGCAATCGCTGTCTTTTCAGTAGGCTCTGTATCATAAACCTTTGAGAAAATCGCAATAGCCCTCTTAAACTCTCCTTTCGACATTGCAAGTCTACCACTTAGAATAGATACGGCTGTATCATTGGTACTATCTTGCTTTAAATTCAAATAGATTGTTTCAGCATCTTGTCTTTTTCCTTGTCTCAGCAAAACATTTGCAAGTTCAATGCTTGCGTCGACATAACCCGGCGATATTAATATAGCTTTTCTAAAAGATCCTATGGCACTCGAAACGTCTCCTTTATTTTTATATGCCAATCCCAGCCAATAATATGTCGAAGAGGCTTGCGGCGCGCTCCTAGCCATTACAGTCAAAACTTCAATAGCTTCATCGGTTTTACCTGCTGCAAGCCTAGCTCGCCCCAAAACTTCAAGCAAAGCAAGCTCGTCAGGAAACTTAACAAGCATTGGCTCCAGAATACGTTCGGCCTTCAATGGCTTATTTATCACCAAATAAAACCTGGAAAGCAACAGGAACGCCAAATTGTCATCTGGATATTTTTCAGTTAATAACCTCAAGTACTTCTCAGTTGCGTCGCTATTACCTAAATTGGCCTCCTTCCGAACCAATGCATAAAGGATGAGTCTAGAATCGGGATTTTTCTGGAGCGCTTGCTCCAAAACTGATTTTGCTTCATTATCTTCATTTTTTCTAGCAAGAAGTATCCCTAAATTTAAGGCGGCCTCCTCAGAATTCGGGTCGATGTCTAGGGCCTTTCTATAGGAATTTTCGGACGCAGCGATATCACCCATCTTCATATGGGCTATTCCGGAATAAATATAGCCAGCACTTTCACTTGGAGATAGTTCCTGAAGCTCAATAGCTTTTACCAACGCTTCCTCATATTTCTTTGCTTTCAGTAAATTCTGAATCAGCAAAATCTTAGGCTCATCGCTTTCTGGCTCCATTTCTGCAGCAGCAGCCAAATCCGATAACCCCTCATCCAGAGTTCCTAATGAAAGTTTACTTAATCCAAGCAGAGCTCTAATTTGAGCGTTTTCAGGATCAATTTGGGCGGCCCTTAGAAAATACTCATTAGCCTCTTCTATTTTTCCTGTTATTGAAGCCAGCCTGCCAATTCCAGCCAGCAGCGACGCATCATCTATCTCTCTAGTCGCTAGTGGTTTAAGTATTTCCAGGGCCAGCCCATCATTACCTAAACGCCTGTGAGTCTCACCAAGCAGTCTTCTTGCGAATTCATAGTCTGGTGCAACGGCCACCACTCGCTCCAAACGACCGACTGCCTGTTCATACTCTTTGAGCGCAAAGTTCGTAGCACCCGCAACTAGCAGACTGGGAAAATGTTTGCCATCCCGCTTTAGCACCTGTTCCGTATATTTTTTTGCACTCCCGTAGTCTTTTAGCTCAAACGCAGCTAACCCTCTTAGATAGTTGGTATAGAGGTGATACGGATCTTTTTGTAACAACTGATCCAGATTTTTTACTGCTTCCTCAACTTCTTTCTTGGCTAATAGCGATAACGACAACCCCAGTCTCGCCAATAAATGATTTCTATCAGTCTCGAGCACAGTTTTATAGGCATTCTGAGATTCTTCATATTGGCCCAAAAAGTAGTGTAGATCTCCTTCCATCAACAAAACATCTTTATGTTTTGAGTCATTGCTTTTGGCCTGGTCTAAAATGTTCTGCGCCTGCTCACTATTGCCCTGCCTTAAATATAACCGTGAAAGACCAACGTAACTACTCACATATTCAGTATCTAGTTTAATGGCCTTTCGATATTCCTTTTGAGCAAAATCAAGTTGCCCCATGTCTCGCAAAGCATCGGCCTTAATAGTTAAAATGCGTGCCTTGACGGAGGGTGCATCATTAGACTCAACCTTAATCTCATCCAAAACATTTTGGTATTTCCCCTGCATATAGATTGCTTTCCCTAGCGGTATCACAACACTACGAAAATCAATCCCTAGTTGTACTGCTTTTCTAAGTTCTTTTTCTCCCGATTCACCATTTCCTAGCTCAACATGTAGTTTCCCCAGCAGCCAACGAGCTTCAGGATTCTCGGGGTTCTTGGCAGCTGCATTTTTTAGATCTATGGTTGCACTCACCAACTCACCTTTATCCTGAAAATCCTTTGCCCTCTGCACAAGCTCAATATCTGTAAGGTCTTTCTGACAAGCATTTAGAGTTAACACCACAAATAACAGGGCAACCCTCGATATGTGTGTATGATTTATCATCACTTATTCCTTTGCTTATACCTCTACCAATTCCACTCCAGCTATAACGCAAGCAATCGAGCTTTGGTGGCTCTCAAATACTAGAATACAAAACAGCAAGTTATCGCTTTTGCACCACCGAAAACCGACTAAATACTCAAACGGATATTAAAAATACCGGGCAATTTGTAGCTCTATATAATCATCGCCCCGTAAATCATAGAGTAATTCTTGTTTATCCATACTAGATAGAACTCTCGCCTCCAGACTTACTTTCCAGGATTGCCCCAGTCGCCGGTTCGCCTCTATACTTGCAAAACTTGCCTGGGAATCCGCATCGACTATCGCTCCCGCCAACAATTCAGTGCTTTGCACATCATTAAGTACCCATCGCGCGCCAATAAAAATATCATTTTCAAACGCTGTCGTGGCATTTTCATCCCGGTCATCATAATGATATTCAACCAGGAAGCCTAAATCCGATGTACTATCGTTTACACCCACAATGGTATATTCAAACCCTCCCACAAACGCAATATAGTCTTCCCTGTCATTTTGGTTATATATCGCTTCCAGCTTCCATAGCCAGTCTCCTTTGGTTGCCTGCAGATCCAGACTGGTCTGATCTATTTGCTGGTAGTAGGGCAGCAATACGACCCCCCCATTATCTAAAGCGGGTATCAATAAGGGTTCTCTGCTGGTTCCTGTAAAATGGGCAATCCCAATATCCCAGTCACCGATCCAGTGACTCCATCTGACCGCAAAGTCTGTATGGTTTTCCTCCGCACCGGATTCATACAAAGGATGATCGGTATCAACGACAAACCGACTGCGCAAACGCCCGTCCTCTCCGGCAAACGTGCGTTCGCGAAAGTATGGCAGGACAAATAACTCCACAGTCCCCCAGTTTTTAACCCAGCTCAAATTAATCATGGGTTGCCCGAGTTTATCCTCCGCATCTATGTTTTCAACCAGGTCGGTCTGGTTAATCACATCAACCAGATGCTGTGATTCGGTTACTCCCCAGAACACTTTGACAGCGCCAGCCTTAATTTCCAGATCACCAAAGGTTCCACGCCAATACAACTCTCTGAGATCCGCGTGGGTGCGCTCATCATCGTTAACTTCATAGCGAAAAAAGGGACTGAAAACGACACGCTGATCGCCTTCTTTTAAATCCACATAGAATTCCGGCTCAATTGCGACGGAAAAATTTTGATCATCCTGGTTTTCATATAACGCATCTGAGGAAAAAACACGGGTATCAAAACTTACGCTGCCTGACCACTCTCCCTGCGCTATCGCAAAGCAGGACAACAACGATGCCAGAGGCAATAAGAGCAGTTTAATCTTGAGGTGTTTATCTGAAATCACTTTTCTGGAATTCCATTTTATCTTTGTTATATAAGCCTTGAACTTAAAGTTAAACTCAGCCAGGCGAATGTGCCATTCCCGTTTTTGACCGGTAGAGCCTGATATTGGGAAATCTACACTTTAAAAAGTGAATTACCCTAACGGGTTTTAGCCAGGCTGTTGCGATTAAAATCCCTGTCAGTATACCCATTTCGAAAAATAAATTCGCCCCATTCCAGTGTGGTACTCTTCCCTGTTTGATGGTTTTCCATATCCATTTTTTGTGCCCGCCAGTATTTATCCAGATAGCGTTTATAGTCTAAAAACGTGAGCGTTTTGAGGTGCGTATGTTTACGATCATAATAGTCTACCCTGAAGGGGCGGTAGTGTTCTTTACCAATCCAGATAATTTGGCGTGTGTAGCCCGATTTCTTATCAACTGGAAATTGCTCGATGACAAACATAGCTCGTCCATCCACCACTTCCTCCCGTAGATATCTGTACTCATATTTATCAACTTCCTGTGAAGACATGTCTTCATAGGCAAATTCACTCCCCATAAACGGACCGGATTTGTTTTTTGAAGCGATGCGCTTAACTCGCTTTAGTGCAGGCAGATATAGCCACTGATCATCCTCTCCGGATTTATGTGCAAACGTTAGTAACGCGGTACCCTTGACGTCTCGTGGGTCATCAAAAACAAAAATACTTTTATCACCATCTTCCGAAACCTCCAACACTTTTGAACGCATCGTCCGAATAGCAGCCTCCCCCCTCTTATTACGTAATACCATTTTCAGGTCAGCCCTGCTATCACTGAAGCCCTGATCACGCCTCTCTGCCTCAAGCGCTATTGCAAGCCCCTTTTCTTCAGGAGTTTCTGCACTGGCTCCGACCAGAGTGCTCACCATCAACAGGAACCCGGCAACAATAGCGCCCGTTTTAATATTTACTTGCTTAATCAAAGTACGGCTCCATGACACTGTTCGTCTTTTTTGCTATCAAGAATTATGAGTAGTGGTGGCAATAATAAAAAGTCAATCACTAGCGCCAGTATTATAGCAATCAAGGTTATCATTGAGCTATCCGCATTCAATGCAAAACCAGACTGCGACATAATCGCAAAGCCTATGACCAATGCGAGGCTGGTCACGACTAGCGCCTGACCGACAGTGTTAAATGCATAACGCACTGCATCTGGACTGGTCAAATGATGCTCCCTGCGGGCTCTTAGGTATTTGGTCACGAAGTGAACCGTATCGTCCACCACAATCCCCAAAGTCATAGTCATCACCATGGCTACGCCCATATTGACCTGACCAACAAATAGTCCCCACAGCCCAAAAGCCATCCCCGCCGGCAAGAGATTGGGGATCAAGCTTAACAAGCCCAGTTTAATACTGCGTAATGCGAAAATCAGAATGAGTGAGATCGCAATCATGCCTGCCAATACGCCCTTGATCATCGTATCCGTTGAGCGTTTAAAAATATCAGAAAACATGATGCTGACACCAACCGCTCGACCGAACATGTCGGGAATATTCCCAGAAAGCCATTGTTCACTATCATCGCGAAATGTTCTGATCTCGTTGGTAGAAACGCCCGCCAAGGTGGCAACCACTCTGGTCGACGACTTGTCCAGATTGATCTGATTATTCAGATCCAGACCATAGGGTAAAGACAGTTCGTAGAGCAACAGGTACTGAGATGCCACTTCTTTACTGTCCGGCAAGCGATGCCATTGTGGGTCGTCTGCATGCAAATTCATATTCAGTCGTTTCATAGTATCGGAAAACACACTGACATGTTCCACCTCAGGACGTTTTCGTAACCACTGCGCGAAGGCATCCAGCCCTTTTAAATACTCAGGATCCGTGACACCGTTGGTGCCTGACGAAGGGATGGAAAACTCTACCGGATGCACCCCGGTCAGATTTTTTTCTATATAATCAGTGTCAGTCCTAAATTCAAATTCAGGGCTAAAAAACTTAACCATTTCATTATTTGCCTCGTTTTTAGCAATCGCCCCCAGCAGAAAAACTGCGGCAATAAACATGACCCATAACAACCTGTTCCGATTACGCAAAACAAAGCCTGCAAATATATCCATGCTTTTGTCGCCGATCAGATTTAAAGTTCCTCTGGGACTTATTTTAACGCTTGCGATAAAGGCAGGTAAAAATGTGATTGATAGAATAAACGCTGTGAAAATCCCTGCGGCGCTAATATTGCCAAAATCCCTAAAGGGTGGAACATCGATAAAATTAAAGGTCAAAAAGCCTATGGCGGTGGTCAAACTGGTAAGCGCCACCGGCAGGAAATTGACCTTAATGCTATTAATCAGCGCCCTGTTTTTGCTTTGTCCCTCAGCAAGAAAACGAAACATTGATACCAGGAGATGTATCGCGTCTGCAACAGCCAGGGTCATTATCATGGTAGGTGCTGCGATCGACGAGATAGACAAATAAAGCCCCGACCAACCAGCCACCCCCAGCGCGCTAACCACGGATAAAGTAATCAGCAATACGACCGCTATAAGCGCGCTGAAAGAACGGAGCAGAAACAAAATTGATAGCATAATACCCAAGTACATCAAGGGCATTAGAGTGACCGAATCCTTTTGCCCCACCTCTTGAAAAGCTGCATTCACCATTAACACACCGCCAATGTGCAACTGCACGCCATCAAATTTGTGTTCGGTCTCCTGCGCCAGATTACGAACTTCGCTCACCAGTTTACCCAGTGCAGCAGGTTCATTATCTGGCATTTCAAAACTGATAAGTATTCCTGTCGCTTTAGCATCTGGTGCTATCAGGCGATCAACCAGGCGCGAATCCGAAACAGCTATCTTCGTCCTATCCACAAAAGATAGACGAGTAAAATCGGAGTCAGACTCAAACAACCCTTCAACAACCAGATCATCATTATCTGCATAGGTGTATTGGAAATTTACAATTGAATCAACACGCTGGGAGTATGGTAGTTGCCATCCCTGGTCGGTGAGAAATCTTAGCGCTTTTATAGCCTCGGGGTGAAATACGTTATCGCTTGAGTGACTGACCGCCAGCAGAATATTATCATTCTTGGTATAGGAGTTTTCCAATGCCTCATAGGCCATCAATTGTGGGTTATCTTTACTAAAGTAAATTCGATAGTCATCTACAAAAGTTAGATTGCGCGCGCCATACGCGATCAGGGCTACTATCAAAAGGGAACTGACTAACACCAGGGCTCTATGGTCAATAATCCAGCAGGCATAGCGTTCGATTAAAAAGTCTGATTTAGACTCTTTCAATGTTCTGCTCCCGGTCTCCCTACAGAACTCCCTACAGAACTCCCTACGGAACTCCCTACGGAACTCCCGAAATAACATCCATATTGGGCGATTTTAATCAAGTGATCTGCCCCAGGAGTCACTCAACCTCAACAATCCCATACTTCCCCATCAAAGAATAAAGCGTTGGTCTTGTCACACCTAATAACTCAGCTGTTTTCGAAACATTTCCTTCAGCATAATTCATAGCACGCCGTATCACATCGCCCTCTGCCGACTCCCTTACCTCCTTGAGGTTAAACGGCATCGTGCTCTGCCCCTCTAGCTCATTATCCAGTTCAAGATCCTCAGCTGACACCTGCTTACCATCGGCCATAATGACTGCCCGGTTAATTTTATTCTCCAGCTCTCGAATATTCCCTGGCCAACTGTAGGCCGTCATAGCGTCCAATGCATCTGTGGTGAAATTCTTCACCGCTTTATTATGCTTTTGTGCACACCTGTTAAGGATAGCTCGCGCTATCAGAACGACGTCGCCGTCCCGTTCCTTAAGTGGTGGAATATCCACGGTGATTTCGGTGAGGCGATAGTAAAGATCCTCTCGAAACAAGCCCGCTTCGATCAGCTTTTTTAAGTCCTGATGGGTTGCGCAAAGTACCCTGACATCAATGGGAATCTCCATACGCCCGCCTATCCGTTCAATGGTTCTCTCCTGCAGAAATCGCAGCAATTTTGCCTGTAACGCCATCGGCAAATCTCCAATTTCATCCAGGAAAAAAGTGCCCCCATCCGCGTACTCTATTTTACCTTTGGTCTGCTTAACTGCACCGGTGAAAGCTCCTTTTTCATAACCAAAAAGTTCACTTTCCAAAAGATTTTCCGGAATCGCCGCACAGTTGATTGCTATAAAGGCCTTATCTTTACGAGGACTCATATTGTGCAGTGCTTTGGCAAGCACTTCTTTACCCGTGCCACTCTCACCCAACAGTAAGGTCGTCACATCGGTAGGAGCCACTTTTTCGATGGTTCGACAAATCTTTAACATTTTCTGGCTGCTAGCAATCACACCATCAAGAGGCATTTCACCTATATTCAACGAAAGCCTTTGGTTTTCATCCTCCAAGGCACGTAATCGGAAAGCCCGGTCAATTATGAGCCCCAGAATTTCCACATCAATAGGCTTTTGGTAGAAGTCATAAGCGCCCATACCAATCGCTTTCACGGCGTTTTCACGATCATCATTACCGGTAACGACGACGACTTTTGTTTGCGGTGCCAAACTAAGAATTTCCTCTAGTGTACGCAAACCTTCGGTTGCATTGGCTGGATCAGGCGGCAAACCAAGATCCAAAGTAACAACACTGGGCTCATATCGCCGCAACTCTTTAATAGCGGTTTCACGATCTCCGGCAACTACCACCTGATAATCCTCAAAGCACCACTTCAGCTGCTTCTGAATTCCCGCATCATCTTCAATCGCCAACAACACATTATTAGGCTTTTCTTCTTTTGCTTTGCTCAAACGACTTCTCTCTCCGCTGAATTTTCCGTCAACTTTCTATCGGCCAGAGGCAACTGTAAGCGAAAGCGAGTGCCCTTACCCGGCTCACTTTCGACCTCTATTTGACCGCCATAGCCACGAACCAGCTGGCGCGCCTCAAAAACCCCAATTCCCATCCCTGCATTCCCTTTGGTCGTATCGAAAGGTTTAAAAAGCCTTTCGCGGATAAAGTGCTGATCCATACCGCATCCATTATCCTCCACTTCAATAATAGCCTGATTATCACTTTTATAAAGGCACAATTTAACCCAACCGTCCTCAGCTGTTGCTTCCTGAGCATTTTGTACAAGATGCCCTATGATGCTGACCAACTTATCCTGATCAACGCTAACCGCCAGCTTTTCTTCAGTCTTATCCAGCTTGATGATAGGTAGCGCATTATTTTGTTGAGCAACAACATCGTCCAACACCGTTTGTAGCTCAACAAACCGCAACGGTGATGCATCAACATTGCCTTTACGCAATTGTGCCAACAGCCTGTTCATCTTTTCCACAGAATGCGCCAGTGTTTCCATCGCATCATCAATAAACTCGGGGTTATCTTTATGCCTTTCGGCATTCTTAACCACCAAAGACAATTGCGCGACCAGGTTTTTCAGATCATGCACAATAAAGGCTGACAGGCGATTATAAGCTTCAAACTGGCGCGCATGGGCGAGTGCATCACTAGTGTCAATCAACGCTAGATAACTGGCTAACTGCTGCCCCACGGTCTTTAACAGATCATGATCTTCCCAGTTAATTTCGCGGGGTGCTCGAGGATTTGTCAGGCAAATAAATCCATATAATTCATCTCTCTGCATTAGTGGAATCACTAGCCAGAGTTCAGCCATTAATTCACACCATCCAGACAATTCCAACCCCTCATACATTTCCGGTGTTTGATAATATTCGGGAATCTCTACCACCCATTTCCGCTGCTGCATAAACCTGATTAACGAATCACTTGCCGCCACTGCCCCGTGCCCAACCAGATGAGTATTCAGCTCCGACACAAAACTATAATCATCATCGCGTTTTAACCAAAGTGCGCCCCCGGCACTGTCCACAATATCAGAAACAGCACGAATACAAGACATCCTTAAATCGTCTGCAGTGGTACCGTTTGCAATGGTCATATTGAGATCCAGCCACTCTTTACGATAATCATACTTATAGCTGAAAAAGTGCTGGTTAAAAAACACCCTGATCCGCGCTCTCATGCGCCCGGAAAACATCAACAGCACTAGCACCAGCAGTGCCCCGGCAATAAAAACAACCTGACCAAAACGCCCCCAGGCGCCGCCGAAATCACGAATATAGTAGCCAACCACTGCCATACAAATGAGATAGACACCCATGGCCAGCAAACCGGTAGTATGAAATACCACACTACGGGATACGAAAATTTTCATCGACCACTCTGGATTCCTTGCCGCCGCAACCACAATCAAAGGAACGGCAAGTGCATTTACAGCACCCCTGGCATCCCAGATATAGGGATCAATTCTGCCAAACAACAAGGATTCTGTGTAAAGCACAAAATCATAGGCATAAATAGCACCGATACCAAAGCATAGAAACTTGATCGCCCAACGAAGTTCCAGGCGCGTATTTCTAAACAATTGCTCAACCAAAAACAACACCACAACGGACTGAATAACATGGCTCAGTATGCGAAAATCGACACCTGCGACCCGATTAATCGCTTCCGCCACGGGAGTCGAAATTTCTGCGACTATGGTAAGCATACAAAACGCCAGATAGCCCAGCGCCACTGGCCCTAGCCAATGATTCCTTCGGTTATCACGCGTGAAGCTCAGCAAATGCCACAGGAATGCGCTCCAAATTGCATTTCTTAATACTTCAAGTGCCAGGAAATTCTTTAATGTTATATACTCAACTGTTCCAGCAACTGCGCCAGAAAAAGCCCATACGGTGGATAGCCCAACCGCCAGGAGTAACAAACCTCCCTGCAGCCGCCCTCGCCAGCCGGTACAAAGCAGCAGCGTAATAAATGCATAAAATAAGCCTGCTATGATGTAGCTTGCAAAGCCAAAGCTTGTCATTTAGAGTTCCTGCGTTGTCCTTTAAAATAGCTCTAGTATAGCTTAGCTGAAGAGCAGCGGATAAGATGCACACATTTTTCTTTACGCCAGCCGGAAGAGCAATCCATGCGCAATGACCGCAATCTCAACCTACGGCACTTTAAGCCAAAATAGAATAATAATAGATGAACCAATTCGACGACATAAGGCCTTACCACGATTCTGAAGTGCCAGCTGTAATCCAGCGACTACTCAACGACAAAGAGTTGATCGAAACAATCATTGCCTTTCGATTTCCAAAATTTCCTCGTTGGTTGCGAATTTTTGTCCGACCTGTCATTGCCCATGCGCTTTCCAAAGAGTTGTCTGATGTGAAGACAGTGCTGCAGGTTCAGCAGATATGCAGTCAATATCTGGATCAAGTTATCGAAAAAACCAGCCCCAAGCTGACTTTTTCCGGATTGGAGAACCTACAACAGAACAAACCCTACCTGTTTATTTCCAACCACCGCGATATAGTGATGGATCCAGCCTTTGTAAACTATGCCCTATATCATAACGGCTTTGATACCATGCGTATTGCCATCGGTGACAATCTGCTGCAGAAACCTTTCGTATCTGATTTAATGCGCCTGAATAAGAGTTTTATCGTTAAACGTTCAGCTTCCGGCATTCGAGAGAAAATGGCCGCCTACATGGGGTTATCCAGTTACATACATCATTCAATCGAGGATGGTTGTCCAATCTGGATAGCTCAGCGCGAAGGGCGGGCGAAGGATGGTATCGACCAAACGGATCCTGCAATCATCAAAATGCTGTATATGAGCCAAAAAAAGGGTGCGCAGTCATTCTCGGAATATATCAATAAATTAAATATTGTTCCGGTTGTAATCTCCTATGAATACAACCCCTGCGACCAGTTAATCGCAAAAGAGCTGCAGCAAAAATTCGAAACCGGGAAGTACGAAAAAGAGCCCGGAGAAGATATGAAAAGTATTGTGACTGGAATTGTTGGCTTCAAAGGGCATGTGCATATATCTTTCGGCAAACCTTTAGAAGACAGCTATCAGGATGCGGAGTCTGTAGCATCAGCAATTGATCAGCAAATAAAAAGTGATTATGTTTTACACCCCTCAAACTACATTGCCGCTAGCCTGCTAAGCCAATCTGAACTGCAGTTAAGCACTGAAATCAACCAAGAAAAATATGATGCGTTTATACAAAGATTGGAAAAATGCGAAGAATCCACCAGACCTTATTTTTTAGCCCTTTATGCGAATGCGATATTGGTGGGGGAAAACGGTAAAAAAGAAAAGGCTTAATCAATAATCATTAGGCCCACGCCATCGGACTCCGTTCTTACAACTTCCATTCTAACCCAGGGGGCCGATTCACCACCGCCCATACCCTGAACCTGTACTTTTACAAAATCACCAATTTCAGGCATCACCGCCTGATCCAGTAACAGGAAAATACCGCCATCAGAAATATCTCTAGTGACAGAATAGACATTTCCCTCTTCGGAAAACACCAGACTGACATTTAATGGGATTCTCACCCGAGGGTATTTACGTTTATTTTCTTCCATTTTTTAATCTATCGGGGTTATTGGTTCTATTATTACGTGTAACCATAGCCGAACATTCTGCTTTCATCCAACCGATGAACGGTCATTTTATTTAATAAAGCTAAATTTTACTCTTAAATTAAATCGGCGTTATCCACAAAACCTGTGCATAACTTTGGGGGTAACTTTATCTCTGCTGGATGAAATCCCCGTGACTCATAGCTCTGTCATAAATCGCTCAAAAAACATTCACATTTATTTTCTTTAAATTTCAATGGGTTGCATTTTACTTCAATCACTTACACCAGCTTGCTAAGCCTTCACATCATTTTTGTCATCTAAATGAAACACCTTGGTATAACTTAAAAATTAAAATAGTTTTTATGCTTTTAATAATGCCTCGTATAATGACACGAATCTTTATAATTATTTGTGATTAGGGACACTATGAAGGGTCAACATTCGGAAAACATGAAAATAGCCCAACGAGTCACTCTGGTTGGAATGTTACTGGATCTCATTCTGGGTATACTAAAAATTCTAATTGGAATAACGTCCTATTCTCATGCACTGATTGCGGACGGTATACATTCGCTGTCCGATGTAGTGACCGATATTTTTGTATTGATCATCACCCGCATATCGCATCACGAACCTGATATAGACCACCCCTACGGCCACGCTCGCTTTGAAGCGCTTGGCACCGTGTTACTGGGCGGGATATTGGTTCTGGTTGGCGTACTGCTGGCCTACGAAAATCTATCCCGAGTAACCAATGCCGCGGATACCAGAATACCCGAGTGGCCGGTGTTGGTAGTGGCGGCAATTTCTGTTGTCAGCAAGGAATGGGTGTTTCATTATACTCGCAAGGCCGGCGAAAAGTTACGCTCAAACCTGCTCATAGCAAATGCCTGGCACAGCCGAACTGACGCTTTTTCCTCGATTATCGTGCTGGTTGGGGTGGGCGGCGCAATGCTCGGTTTCGTGTGGCTTGATGCAGTTGCAGCTATCGTTGTCGCTATCATTTTATGCAAGATTGGCAGCAGTCTCCTCTGGGATGCCCTCAAGGAATTAGTGGACACCGGTTTAAATCCTGAAGAAACCAGCGCCATGAAAGAGGCCGTCATGTCCATCGAGGGCGTACGTGGTGTGCATGACCTGCGTACCCGAAAAATGGGAGAAAGCACCTTTCTTGATCTTCATATCAGAGTCAATCCCACTGTTAGCGTGTCCGAGGGACATCAAATCGGCGAGTGGGTCACACAAAAACTACTTCGGGAATTCGATTCCATTATCGACTTAACCTACCACATTGACGTCGAAAATGACGCTATGACCCCTTTGGATTTACACACGCCACTGCTGCCACTCAGGCCAGAAGTTTTAAAGGTCCTGAAAGACTGCTGGAAGGATGTGCCAGAAATAGATAAGTTGAATGACTGCGCTCTGCATTATCTCGATAATAAGATTGATATCGAGCTATTCTTCACCAAGCCTATCTCTGCACAAGATGCTGGTGCTTTACTGCAATTAAAAGAACGGTTAGCCAGGCAAAGTGAAGAAATTGAATGGCGCGGTAATCTCACCCTATGGTTCGGTCAATAGTTTTCATGCCATATACCCCGTAAAACAGGCTAACTTTTTTTGGAATCACAATAAAAACACTGTTACCGCTACGGGCGCCATATTCCGGTGCTACCCACAATCATTAGACCCTTCGTATAGTTGGATTAACTGATATGGAGGTGCTGAAATGGCGAAGGCCAGCGCGCCATAATCAATTAATCTGGCTGAGTCTGATTGCCTGCCAGGCTCAGCCGATATCTATGACGCGTTGATCCAACTGACCTGCATAGAGCGCAGCAACTTCTTCAGTGCGGTTGGCCAAAACACCTCGCTGATTGATGTAACCCTTGTCGGTGATCTCGTTTTTATCAATTGAAGGTGGTGAATTCAATATCAGTGCTCTTCTAATCTTCTTCGAGGATGCCGGATTCTTTAAATTATATTCGCCAATACGTTCTGCAATCACGTGCTGCAGACCATGGTCAAGTTCAAGACAGTCACTTCCATCGGTCTTTCGCAATGATTCACACTCGGTCATATTGGGGAAAATCAGAATCGATAAAAAGGATTCATTGTGCCCGCAAATCACCAGATCAACTGCCAACGGTGACAATACCTCCACCAAAGCGACACGAAGTTCGCCCACATTAACCCAGGTTCCGGTAAGAAGTTTAAAGTTCTCACTCACTCGCCCCTTAAACATCAAACCAGCGGCAGGATTTTCTGGATCAACCAGTTCAACCGCATCACCACTGCAAAAATAACCCTCCTCATCAAAAACCGCTGCAGTCTTGGCTTCATCACACCAGTAACCGGACATAATATTCGGTCCCTTGACCCGCAATTCCGTAAGATTACCCTCGGGCGCCAGCTTGACTGCCGTTCCCGGCACCGGCACACCGATATTACGTGCAATAGTATTATGGAAATATACGGAGGTACAAAGTGGAGACGTCTCCGTAGCTCCCCAGCTACTGGTAATCGGAATATCCCAGGCAGCATGTTTGTCAATGAGCGCTTGCAGGCGATTCCATGTCGAGCTGGGTAATGCCGCAGCTGCGAAAAAAAGAAGTTTTAGCTTCTTAAAAAAATTCTGAGCCAGCACCTCATTTTGCTCAAGACTGGCAACCAATAGCTCGTAACCGGCTGCGACGTTAAAATACAGCGTTGGAGAAACATCCGCCAAATTGCGAAGAGTCAGTTTCATGCCGTCCGGCGTTGGCTTTCCACCATCAATGTAAAGTGTCCCTCCATTACGTAACACCATATTAAAATTATGATTACCACCAAAGGTGTGATGCCAGGGCAGCCAATCCAGGAAAACGTGTCCCGGCTGCTCTATAAAGGGCCAGATTCTGGCAATCGACTCCTGATTACTGGTCAGCATTCGATGCGTATTAACCACACCCTTAGGCATACCGGTGGAGCCAGAGGTAAATAGTATTTTCGCAATGGTCTCCGGCTCAGGTTGAGGCCTATTCTGGCAAAAGCTCTCATCATCGGGTTCCGCTAACATTTGATTTACGCTTAGTTTCCCAGTGCTAACATCTTCAGAACTTGCGGTTATTATTTGCGTGCCCATCCCGGAAATCATCGCAAGTACAGGCGCAAAAAGCTGTTCATCCTCCGCAAACACCAACCCTGGATTTACTAAGCCATGAATATACTTAACCTTGTTAAAATCCTTTGAGAGTAGCGAGTAGGAGGGTGATACGGGGACAATCGGCACACCAATCAACATACAGGCCAACATTAGTTGGGCAAAGGCAATGCTATTTCCACTAAGCAGCATGAGCGGTCGATTCGACGCTAATGATGTTCCCTCCAGCGCATTTGCAAGCCTGTGAGCTTGCTGCCAGATCTCGCCGTAACTGATTTTGTCCCAACAGTCAGGGTTAGTTTGACTTCGCTGCGCCAGGAAAGTCGTTTCCGGCCGCTCTGCGGCCCAATGCTGAAGATATTCCAGGATTGAATCCGGCACCTTACCCAGAGAGTGGTTTGAGCTGAGATAGCAGGTTCCATCCGCCGATCGTATCATTTGAATATCGGGGGTTAAGAACAGATCTTTAGAAGATTCGGAAAGCATAGCCCTTCCTTATTTGAAGAAATACCGCTAAAAGAATTATACAGGATTGATTCAGAAAAGATTTTAAGTCATTTCTATCAATCGATATATCCCCATTAAATACTGATACAAGCTAAAGCGCGCTAATCGGCAAACTAGCGCGCTTTAGCCCTACCTTAAAACTCGTATTGGAAGTTCACAAACCAGGTACGAGGTCTAAGATAGGCAATCTCAGCATATCCTGTAGCCGTAGTCAGTGACGAGTTTCCAGCCACCGGGTAGATTTCATCGGTTAGATTTGTCACACCTGCCACCAGCTTCCAGACTTGGCTGGATCCTTCCAAAGCTAGCGAAAAATTCAGCAGACCTTCGGCATCGCTTTGCGCAATCTCCTGCGTATTTCCCGCGTCGAAAAATTGCTCATCTGTATAGGAATAGTCCAGACGAGGCGTCACGCTCATCTCTGCAAAATTGAAAGCATAGCCGATACCGAGATTGGCTGTCAGATCGGGAGTGTAAGGCAATGAGTTACCGGCTCTTACGACTGCCGTTACCGCTCCGGCATCACTGGTTATGTTCGACACTGAGTCTACTGACGCATCCAGATAGCCCACACTACCTTCGATAATAAGATTGTCGTTAGGGGTGAAAGTAAACTCCAGTTCTGCGCCATCTATTGACGCCTCACCGGCATTAAACAAAAGCGGCACGATACCCACGCGGAATGTGAACTGCAGATCGGTATAATCCGTTGAAAATATTGCACCATTCACACGTAGCGAGTCAGAAATATCCGCCTTAAACCCAAACTCAAGTGTTTCAGCTGTTTCTTCGTTAAACGAGGTTGGCTCCAGGTTAAGCTGCACGGCATTGTAAAGCGGGTTCCAGCCCCCACTTTTAAAGCCTTCCGAATAGCTGAAGTAGGTCATGAATGATTCGGACCACCGATACTGTATGGTTGCGGATATCGAGGCATCGGTAAAATCCAATTCACGCTCTTCCTCCGTGACAAATCGCTCGAAGAAACCGATCGCCCCGACCTCCTGAAAAGCATTAAGCTTTACTGCTTTTGTTTCATCGGTATATCGGGCGCCAAGCGTCAAACTCAACTGATCACTAAAATCGTAGCTGAATTGCCCAAATACAGCCCAGTTTTCATTATCTATCCTTGCATTATTGGTCACATCAACAAAGAAAGGCGCCCCTGCAAATGGTGGTGGCGTATAGTCCACAAACAGGGTTTCATCGTATTCATCCTCATAGTAGAACAAACCAAGTACTCCATTGAGCTTCTCGGCAGAATAATTAAATTGTAATTCCTGGCTCAGCTGCTCCCCCTCACTCTCCATATTGGTGTGCAGAATAACAAAACCTGTATTGTCAGCATCTCGTTTTCCAGTCCAATCCATCTCCCGATATGAGGTGATAGATTTGATTGACCAACTATCATTGACCTCCCAGTTAGCAACGACCGCAGCCCCCCAATTCTCCACCGTACTGCCCAATTCAACAGTACCTGAATTTCTAAAAGGCCCTCGATCCCAAGTCACATCGTTGGCACACCGCGTATCGACGATACCCGTTGGTACGGATGGTGGTGGGAAGGTTGCTCCTGGACATCCGGCCGCAACACTTAAGGCCGCCGGAAATGCTGCATTCTCATTCATCCCGGCAAAAACCAGCGGGACACCATTTTCATCTTCTTCAGAATAATCCAGCTTCAGCGTTAGATCGAAATTATCTGTGGCTTCCCACAGCAGTTTACCCGTTAGAGTGAAGGTATCTTCATCACCCAAATCGGTACCATCATCCCGCAAAACATAACCGTCCCGTTTGCGCGTACCGTAGGTGAATCGAGACTTAAGCGTTTCGGAAATGGGCAGGTCAACGGCACCTGAAAACTCGATCAAATCATCCTCTCCCAGCCCAATTTTAATCGAGCCCCCCAACTCATCACCCGGTTGAGTTGTCGTCAATAGAACCGCTCCACCAATAGTGTTTCGACCAAACAAAGTACCCTGGGGGCCTCGCAAAATTTGTACATTTGCAATATCCCTAAAGTCCATCGCGCCGCCAACCGACTGGCCAATATAAACCTCATCAATATACAGCCCAACACCTGGATCTACTGACGAAGTAGCATCTGTCTGACCGATACCCCTTATAAAAACCTGTGAAGCAGAACTGTTGCCCGTTATTGGGCCATAGGTTGCAAATTGCAGGTTAGGGGACACCTGATCAAGTTGTTCAGTCCCCACAATCATACGCCGCTCCAGTGTATCACTGGTGATTGCCGTGATCGCGACCGGGGTATCCTGAAGATTTTCAGCACGCTTGCGCGCTGTAACAACCACCTCTTCAATTGAAAAGCCCTTCCCTTCAGCGCTACTGAATGATGGCGTAACCATCAACGCAGAAACAAAGACGTGGCTAAGCGCCGTTACAATCGCATTTCTTTTAAATGTCTGAACTTGGTAGCTCATATTTTTCTCTCCCTTTGTTTTAATAATTCGCGATTTACCATAAATGTGGCAAAGCCGTTTACTCTGCCCCAATTCTATTTCGCTACGGATTGCGCAGCGCCTTATTCAATTGGTTTCAACCAAGCTGGCCTTAGTTTTTTTAGTTAATAATATTAATTAACTATTATTAACCTCAAAATAATAAAAACTACAGCTGCCGCATTAAGTACACGCTGAGGCTCACTCAATGAACACCCGCAGCTGCTCGTCTTTTAGCCAGTCTTAGCATATACTGACCCAAGCCCAGTTAGTGATACTACTCTGCCTAGACCCCACTACCAGGCCTCATTTTATGCCGACTTTTTAAATTATTACTATATTCAAACACTATCCAAACTATACCCAAACAATGAAAAAACTAACGACCAACGATATAAATTATGGGGATCTACCAGAACACCTTGGCTTCCACATTCGTCGCACCTATACCGCTTATCTTCGAATTTTTACATCTATTGTCGGTAAAAAGTTTTCTCTCAAAAGCCAGCAATACTCCATACTGGTGCTCACTGCCCAAAACATCGGCATTACACCTTCGGCAATTGCCAGTGCTATCGAGGTCAAACGATCTCTCATTACTGTCCTTACTGAGGACCTTCGCCAACGAGGTCTCATAAAAATAGCTATTGGCGTTGACGATCGACGGCAAAAACAACTTTATCTGACCCAAAAGGGTCAACAATTTACTAACGAGGTTAAACAAACCCTGTCGTCCGAGTTTGCTCCTGCCCTCGCAAAAAACCTCTCCCAGACAGAATTAGCAACGCTCAACAAAATTCTGCCAAAGATATACAGCTAAACCATACAAAGGCTAGTTACCAGCTTCATTTTCAAGCACAATATCTTCCCAGCCTATCAACACAAGCGCGCCCACAACACCCACAAAAATCCCCACCCAGGGTAGCTCGAAAGTCACCAGCGCAAATGCCGTCAATAAAGCTACCCCCATCTGTATCGGTTTACTCACCAGTCGGATGGCAATACTGGCACAACCAAACGCAGTGAGGATTAAAGTTAATGCCAACGCAATTTTCATTAGCGGCGTCAGCAGGGTAATGGCGGGTAAGATGAAGAAAAATATTGGAAAACCCAACAAATAAAATGACGAAATACCGCTGTAAATCGAGTCCATTTTATCTCGCCCTTCGCGCCACCTTTTTAGGACAATGACTTGAGTACCGGTCCAAAGAAACCCCTGCGTGGAAAAAAACGGAGAACTAATAGCCATCAAGATATTACGTATAGCGAGCGCTAAATGTGAACGGTTGTTATTGATCTCTACCTTCTCGTCAGGTCTGGTTGCCGCAGCATCCTTGATTAACTCTGATCCAGTGATCAAATCTCCGAAGGTTGCAATATAAGCGATAATTACAATGGGCAGGCCATCAATAAACATATCCAAACCAGGCCAACCAATACAAAAAGGAGAAACCTTCTGCCAGAGGCTAACAAAGGGTAAGCCCGTCAGCCCCCATTTCAGTTCAAAATTCAGCTCTCCAGCGAACCAGCCAGCGATAGCAGCTACCACCAACGCCGGAAGCAACCCAAAGGATGCAATAGCCGCCAGCCAGCGATGTCGAGCACAGACCCTTGAGAATGGGTTGGAAAAAGCGATAACAATGCATAACCCCAATGCCAGCGTCATGGCAACGGGTTGCGATAGATAGGATTCCCAATCGGCTATAAAAATTCTATTCAACGCCGCCAGACTGGCTCCTAGCAATACTCCCGCCTTGACGCTGAGTGGTATCAACTCAACGAAACGCTTACCTAAACCTGTAACACCTAAAAACCCAACCAGCAAAGCGAAACTAATCGACATTGCCGTCATCGCCTGAAATCGCTCATCAAAACTATCGTAGGTTGATAAACTAAAAGCCAGCACAAAGGGTAAAGCGGGTGTTGTCCAACCTGGACTGATGGGTTCACCAAACAATATAGGTGAGCAATAGATCAGAACGGCATGGATAAAGCACATCGCCAGCGCCTCATTAAAACTCAACCCAAAAGACGCCTGTAAAATCGGAACCAGCGCGAAGCCAATCGAAGTAGTGATGACACTACCTTGTAATAACTCAGGCCACTCAATTCGGGTATGGACGAGCGGGATCCTTGCGGTAAAAGGACCCCAATGATATCCGGGATGAACCTCGCCATGAATTCGTTTGATGGCCATATCGTTTTATCTCATTGTTGTTATAACGGCCTGAAAATAACCTGGTTACTCTCCAGTAAAAGTAGCCGGTTTTCCTTTAATAATGCCGGAGAGTCCGGCATAAGCATCCTTCGTCGAGAAAATATCAAACAGCCCATCCAACTCAAGTTGTAACGCTTCAGACAGTGGTATTTCTGCACCCTGCTCTATTAACTGCATTGCTTTAGCCTGTGCGATGGGTGCTTTCCTTCTCAATGTTTTCTCATATTTACTAAACAGCGCGTTTTCGAACAACTCATCTGTCAGTTGCCCTTGATACTCATCAAACCCCTGCTCGGCAATATCCTTTGACTTCAATGCGGGACGGCCCGGTACCAGAGCGGCGATTTCATCCAACGTATTGAAGGGCTCTTCTATACCGTCCACCAGACCATAGGAAAGTGCGGCAGTCGCATTGAGCATGGTTCCAGTAGCTACCAGAAATTTTGCAAGCCCTTTACCGATAAGTCGGGTTGTTCGCTGTGTGCCGCCCAGTCCCGGGTAAATACCAATACCCGTCTCCGGAAAAGCAACCGCCAGACGTTCGGTCGCGATGCGATGGTCGCAGGCAAGCGCTAGCTCCAAACCACCACCTAGTGCCAAGCCATCCAGGTAGGCTATTGTTTGTTTTGATGAGTTTGAAATTTGCTTTAACAGGTTTTGCCCCTGCACCGTAAATTTATAAATTGCGTGCAGATCTTTCTTCTCGATATTATCAACAAAGAATTTGATATCGGCCCCGGCCACAAACGCCTTGCCACGGCCAAAAAGAATAATTTTACGAAGCGACGGATTCCGGTCTAACTCATCAAAAACCTTAGCCAGATTGTTAACGACCGACGGGTTCAGGGCGTTCATGGCATCGGGACGATTAAACTCGATAATGCCGACATCTCCCTTCACATGCCCCTTCACATGCTGAACGTCAAACCCAGTGATCTGATCAACCTCATTAAAAATATCAGGAAGCGGATGCCCCCATGGTTGAAATGCTGTGGAAACCATCTCGGCAACGCTGCTGACACCCAGCTGATTGATCATTTCGAAGGGCCCCTGAGGCCACCTCAGTCCCAACCTCGCCCCCAGATCGGTGTCCGTAACACTGGCCACCTTCTCGCTGACCAATTGCGCCGCCACGCCCAGGGACATTGCCAGTAATCGATTGCTGACCTGCTCCCTATTATTCTGAGGCGTTTCGGATGATTGACAATCCCACTCTTCACCGCTGGCCACTTGCATAGCAAGGCTTTTGGATGGTGCATACATAGGACCGAACTGATTAGCTAATGTATTTGCGGAGTGCAGCGCAATCGGGATACCGGTTGCATTCATCAGTGCGAACGGCCCCATTCCTATGTTGAATAACTCTTCAGCAACTTGATCGATGAAGGCAATACTTCCCAATCCTTCTTCCAACAAACGTGTGGATTCATTGAGCCAGGGCACAAAGAACCGATTTACCGCAAAACCGTCCACGTCGGCAACAACGATGGGGGATTTGTCTATGGCATAGTAAAAGTTAACCAGATCCTCGACGGTATCCGGCGCAGTAAATGCTCCTGGAATAATTTCGATCAGTTTGTTTTTTGCGGCATGGTAAAAGTAGTGCACACCTAAAAACCGGCTTTGATCCTGTAAGACCTTGCCTAACTCCGTTATTGAAAAAGAGGATGTATTGGATGCAATAATGCAGTGGCTATTGACATGCTTTTCAATTTCTTTAAACACCTGTTGTTTTACAACCATGTCCTCAAACACAGCTTCCACAACGAAATCACAGCCAGTCAATTCCTGATAATCTGTAGTACGATCCAACATGCCCAGCAGATCAGACTTATCCTGGGCGGAAAGAATTCGACGCTCTACGGCCTCCTGCAAGGAACTATCGATATTTTCCAACCCTTTATCCAGGCCTTGCTGATTCATATCCAAAAGTATGACTGGCAGGCCTTTCATCAAAAAGTGTTGCGCTATTGCCGCGCCCATTGTACCGGCGCCAATTACACCAACCCTGGAAATTTTTCTATTCGTGCCTTGTGACATACCCACATTCCTAATAATTTGTTTCGCTACGCTGATCTGCTAGCTTCGATTATCCACCTGAATTACAACTGCCATAGCCGAGTCACCGGCTGCACAACCCTCAAACAAGCCGAAGCCGCCGCCTATTATTACAAGCTCTTCAATCATTTCGATAATGGAACGCAATCCAGTGGGTGCCTGAGGATGCCCCCAAACCAGTGAACTGCCGTAGTTATTCATACGACTGACATCAATGCCCATCTCACGTGCAAAAAGAATGTCATTGACGGCGAAGGGATTGTGCGACTTGATCACGTCCACCTGCTGAATATCCAACTCAGCCTGGGCCAGGGCAGCGCGAGCCGCCGGAACCGTTGCTTCTGGCATATGAGCCAAGCCAACACGAGCCGCGCCCACACCCATCACTCGAATCCTAATTGACGGATCCTGGCTTAAACTTTGTGCTGTGTCAGAGGATGCCATAATGAGTGACGCATTACCGTCCGCAGGATGCGTCTGACTGCCAAAGGTAACTGAGCCATTCGGTTTGACCGGCCTTAAGCTGGCTAATCCTTCGGCAGTGGAAGTAACAATCCCCTCATCTCCAGCAATGCTGGTTTGAATCTTTTTGTAGTTACTGCGGGGGACTTCAAATGGCAATCTCATAAAACGCTTTTGAAACGCCTGGTCGTTTGCCAGTGATTGTGCGTACTGCTCCTGTCGACACAATACCAATTCATGCTGTTCTTCAGTAGTGATGCCATGTTTTTTAGCTACATTCTCAGCGGTGTCGAGCATCGCGTGCCCGCCTAATGGATCACAGGAGAAATTATCCATCACCCAGTTTTCATGATCACCCGTCCCTCCTGGACCCGCTGGATTAGGATAATAAAGATGCGGCCCATTGGAGCAGCGGTCTGCCGTCATAACCAACGAACAATCAGATAGCCCCGCTTCAATCTCCTGTGCAGCCTGCAGCAATACGCGAGCTCCCGTGGCGCAAGCCTGTCCGATGGTTGGCCCGGAAACCTGCCCCGCTCCCAGCATTCCCATAACCCAGGGTACGCCGTAAAACGAGTGCTTTTGTGGGACGGATGTCCCGAGCACAGCATGATCAAAAATTTTTGGATCGATCTCCCTGTGAGCTAACTCTCGCCGAGCAACCCAGGCAGCGAACTCAAGGCTATTTAGTGATGAGAAGCTACCTTGCCATTTACAGAATGGCGTCGACCAATAACTTCCATAAGGAATTTCAGTAGTAGCAAACAATTTTTATACCCCTTATTGGCTTCTGCGTGCTAAAGATCAACTCAGGACCAGTGCAGAACCCTTCATATTTTTGATTGAATTGGCAATAGGCGTATTTTGTTGATTTAATGCCCAATTAACAATGGCATAAAAGGACTACTTAATTAGCGAAAAGGAACAGACTGACAAAAATGACAACGTTCTATTGAGTGACCTGACGATTATAATTTAGCTGAAATAGTGCTCTGTAAAAACAGAAGAACTCTTGACTCATACTCGCGAAACGCCGGCTCGTTTAACCCCATTTCGATATTCACCAGGGGTGACGCCCGTCCAACTTCTAAATGCCCTGACAAAAACACCCGGATCGGAAAAACCAACCAGTTGCGCTACTTCACTTACCGGTATCGCCTGCTGCGTTAAGTGGTAAATCGCCGCATCACGGCGAACCCAGTCTTTGATCTGCTGAAAGGAGGTTCCTTCGGCCTGCAGCTTGCGTCTCAAGGTTTGTTTGGTCATATTCAAACTATTCGCCACCGTCACCATATCCGGTAATCCATTGGCTAATTTTTTATCAAGCAGCAGGCGTATCTGTTTCGTCATACTGTCGTCAGTACGATGTCTTAGAAACAGTTCAACAGGGCAACGAGACATAAAAACCTTTAGGCTCGCTTCATTCTGCACAACTGCACGTTTTAGATATCCGCTATGAAAGCAGAGACTTATGGATGGCTGATCAAAGCTGTGTTTGGTGGGAAACAAATATTTGTATTCGTCCACATGTTCAGGAGGGGAATAGTTGAATGTCGCATTAAGCAGCAGCATATTTTCACCGATAAGCCAGGAACTGTAGCGATGCCATGCCAGCAATATCAGCTCAGTCAAAAGATGATCTAAATCTTTTTCCTGGTCCTTCTGCTCAAGCCGCAATACGGCTATCTGCCCCTTTTCTTCCAACATAAGCTTATAATCATCAAGTATCAGATCATAAAATCTAAAGCCCAATTTTAGTGCTTTACCCAAATTGGCTTGATGAACCGTCAGCTTGCCCATCATATAAAAGGTGCCAGGTTTACAGGGAACCCGACTCAACATAAGGTTTTCATCCTGCATCGCGTTCCACATCAACTGAACCAGCATAGCCAGATTTTCAGTTTTTACGCGGTCACCAGGATTGGTCATGATCTGCGGATCTATGCCCGCATTGCGCAGTAAGGTGTTGGCGTCAATCCCCTGTTTGATAGCCTGGGAAATCAAAGCCGTTACATAATGGTTAGTGGTTGTGTATTTTTCAGTGGCACTCATCAAATGCGGACTTTTAAGCTACCCAAGAGGACAGGATGTTCTAACAATTTGAAAAAATATAATAGTTTAAAGATCTCGAAATAGCTATGCAGCAATAATTTAGTGCCCACAAAGATATTGCCAAAGCAACTTCGCTATAGCACGAAGGGAGTTGAACTTATAAGTATATTTATTACAGCGTGTATTGAATGGCTGCAAAAAAAGGGATGTAATATTCACTAAACTAAACGCGGGCAATGCCGCAGCTGACGATTTTTAAGTACTGAATTAACAGGCACAAAAAAGCCCCACCGAAGTGAGGCTTGATGTAATCCAAGAAACTATGCTTTCTTGCGTCGTGCGAAGCCCAGTCCAGCGAGGCCAAGGCCAAAGAGAGCGAGAGTCGCGGGTTCAGGGACAGAGACAGGGCAAGGAGGTTGGCCTGGGTCCCCACACATTGGCGGCACCACGTCCTCTTCAATGCCAGCATAACGCACTGATGGTTGGGAGAAGTTGTAAAAACCAAACGATCCATCCTCAAAAGTGCCGTTTATGTTAAATTGTTCAACGCCATCAACCGCTACAGTAATGTTTGTCGCGGTAAAGCTGATGTCGAACAAGTATTCCGTGTTGTCGGTCCAGCCGGTTAGGCCAAGCGTAGCGGCTCGTTGGATAAACGTGACATTTCCAACATGGTCCCAAGCATTAGCACTTGTATCTGTGCCGCCAGCATTAATTGATCCGGTAACTCGAGATATGGCCATTCCCGCATCCCAGCCGCCTTGCGTGCCCTGCTTCCAATCGACAAGTATGTAGTCCGTCGTCGGATTGGCACCAGTATTATCGTTATCGTCATACCCCAATACAAAACCTACAAAATCATCGTCACCGCCGGTTTCTTGCACTTCAATCGTTCCTGAAAGGGCCAAACCTTGGCTGTTCATATTATTGAAGAACATGGATGGACCGCTGTTTAAACTTTGAAAAACCGAATCGTTAGGGTTTGTTTGGGTTTGCAGTGTCCAGTTTCCCGGCCCGTCTATTAACCAGCTCGAAAGATCAACCGGTACAGCGTTAACCATGCCCGCGTAAAAGAGCGCTAACACCCCAAAAAAGGTATTTATCGTGCCTTTTTTATTGAATATCATGACCTAATCTCCCTCTTTGCTGTTAACTTTAAATATTTTTGTGTGAGATAACCTGAACAACTGCTATTGTAGCTATACAAGCAAAAACCATGCCGCCTAATAAAATCAACAACTTATTATAAGATCGTCTCTACAACTGTAAAATAACTTGACAGTTTATTAGGGGATTTCTAACGAATGATTCAACAAAGGTATTACTAGGCCGCAGAATCGCTTAGGAAGCACAGAGAAGCTAAGCGATTACTAATACCCTAACCAAAAGCCACCATTGCAGGTTCTTCCTGCGTCTTAGTATTACGGGTATCACGGCTCGCGGTGCTTGTGTAGTCAAAAAACCCTGCAGGGGGGCTACCCCTGTTTTAAGGCACAGTCGGCACCATTGCGCGCTGGTTAAAGTTGGGGCAGAATATAAACCCCATCAAAACACAAGGAAGTGCTATGTTGATACTCAGCCGCAACAAAAACCAACCCCTTATTATTAATGAAAATATTACCGTCACGGTTTTATCTATTGAAGGCAATCAGATTAAGTTAGGAACTGATGCGCCAAAGGAAGTGGCTATTCAAAGAGATGACGCGAAAACAAAAGAAAAATCAGCCAATTTGTCCTTACATTGTCCTTAGACGGGTATTCTCTTTGGCGTTAGATGAGATAATAATTTTATAAGTTATTGATATTTATTAAGTTAAATGGCGACCCGGAAGGGACTTGAACCCTCGACCTCCGGCGTGACAGAGCAAATTAACAATATCCACAACCCCTTGACCTGCCTACAAATAATTTAGCATTTACAAATTAATCATCTAATAATCAATTAGTTATAATGTCCTTTATTGTTCCTAGCTGTTCTTTGATGTTCTCTATGGACTGTTAAAAACCATCATTTTTGTGTTATTATTGTGTGATCAGCTTCTTAACGGAACTGAAGACAGCCTTAAATTTTATCGATCCTAATCACACAAGGAAGTATCAAAATGCCTCAGCGATTGACTGCAAGTCTAATCAAAAACCTAAAACCTAAACCAAACCGCTTTATCATAACCGATAACAAAACACCTGGTCTTGCTGTAGTGATCAACCCTAACGGTAGCAAATATTTCTATTACCGATATCGGCCATCGGGGAGTAAACGGATTATCGAGGAATCGGTCGGAAATGCTTCTGTTCTTTCTGTAGAAGATGCCCGCAAAGCAGTGGCTATTAAAGCTGGAGATGTCGCAAAGGGGATCAACCTTAAAGACCAACGAAGAGCTCGTACTTCCATCGCTATAGAAAAAATCTCAGACACAAACCTGCAGCTTTTTAATTACATCGATAAGTATTATCAGCCTTATGCAAAACAACATAGTGTTAGCGCTGATGAAATCATCAAGACCTTAAAGCGTGAGTTTGTTTTTATTAAAGGTAAACCTATCAACGATATCAACGCCGGAGATATTGACCAGTGGCGTTCCCTTCGTTGTGAAGATATTACTTATGCTCGGATTAAACGTATTTATACCTATTTGAAGTCTTGCATCAATACTGCTCTTAAACACTATAAACTGATCCAAAGCTTTGAACTCCAAAGCTATACGCTCAAACGGAGAATCAATGAAAAAGTCAATCCACCTAAGGTTCGCTATTTATCTGCCGATGAAGAAATCAGTCTGTTGAAAGCTTTAGGAAGTCGTGACAAATCACTGCGCGAAGCTCGTGCTCGGTATGTTCAGTGGCAATCAAAGCGCAACCACGGCAAGAAGCACCAAGAACCTTTTGCCGATTCTGATTACCCAGACCACGTAACACCAATCGTTATCATTGCATACCATACGGGGTTTGACCTGGGTGATATTTTCGATCTCTATTGGGAACATATCGATTTTCCTAATAATCAAATTCGTAAAATCCGGAATAAAACGGGACATAAACAGGATAACCCTCAACCGGTAATCATACCCATGTCTCCAAAAGTCAGGAGCATATTTGAACAATGGGGAAAACAACTCGGTATGTCAGGGCGAATATTTAGAAGCCCGCGGACGGGGGGAAGGCTCAACAATATTAGTAAAGCGTGGAAAAGCGTATTGAAAGAAGCCGGAGTGTCAAATTTCAGATTTAAAGACTTACGACATACTTTCGGGAGTTGGCTAGCTATTAGCGGTACTGACCTTCTGGAAATTCGTGATCTGATGGGTCATAAGGATATCAAAACAACTCAAATTTATGCTCATCTTTGCCCCAAAAAGAAAGCCCAAACCGTGATGCGAGTATTCTCATAGCAGGAGAATGGAAAAGGTCATGATATGGATAACCGAAGGGAACCAGAGTCTGGCACAAAGTCTATACCAAGGGTCACGTAAAATTCACGAATAACTTAGTCGAAAAACAGAGTGATGCCTTGATAAGCGTGTGGAGCTGTTGATTTGCACCGGAATTTGATTCAAGTTTGCATTGAAACCTGGTCCACGGCAGATAGCAAAACTCTTTATCTCAATGAAACCGTACGCTGAGCAAGAAACGAGTAGCATCCGGACCATTCAGGTCCTGAATAACGCCTCCCTCTAGTACCCAGCGTCCTTGTGTCCACTGCAGACCCAAGGTGAATTGGTGAACCATCGAAGCCCCCTTTTGCCAGCGACCACCCAGCTCAACGACTCCATACAACTCTGACTGAATCCCCCACTCTTGATAAATCCCTGGGATCAATCGATGCTGCCAGGACAGATCATAGCGCGCTGAATCCCGTCGATCACCGGTACCTCGCTGATATAGAGCATCAATATCCCATTCATTCTTTTCCCGAAACCAAGTAGCTACGGCACCAGCTTGAAACGCCCCATCCCGCGAGCTATCGGTTGGAATCACTGCACCGCCCAATAGTCCTATACGACTCGTTCCCTTAGGTTTATCCACCTGAGAAACAATCTGTCGGTATAGCAGGCTAAAATCCCCTAGCTGTTTAGCATCACCGGATGAAAGGCGATAAGGAACACCAAATAACAGCGTCTTTCTGTGATCGATGCCATAGGCCAGGTTGGCTGTTAGCTGGTTAATATTGGATTGATTGTCGTGGCTGACAACACCGCGCAAGACAGTGCCGCCCCTCTCGACCGGTAGCGCTACGAAAGATCGCAATCCCATACCCGACACACTCGACTGGAAACACAGCTCAAGCAAACCGATCCATAGTAATGCCGCCCATTTATTTGACATGGACCTTGACCGGTGTAAATCCGGAATCAATTATTGCCTGTTTGATTGCATCTATATCAGCTTTTTCATCACCGGTATCGAGCTTAACCTTTTTGTTTTTTAAGCTAACCTCTACTTGGGCAATTTCAGGTAACTTGCCCAATTTACGTTGCAAGCTATCAACGCAGAAAGCACACGTCATGCCGTTGACATCAATTTCCAAAGTCTCAGCAAATACAGTGACGGGAAATACTATCCCCACCAACAGCACTAACATGACTATAGTTTTCATCTTAACCTCCTAAACCCCTAACAACCTCCTGAGGGGCAATAGTAAAAAGGCAGCAGTAAATCCTACCGACCATACCACCAAGGCCATAAAAAATACGCGTCGATTCCATGTCTGCGCTCGCATGCAACGGTCAGCGATAATTGGATCAGCAGGGCAACCGACAGGTCTTTTCCAAAGCACCCATGCAGCGACACCTAAAATCAGGGCTGAACCACCAAACATCCATGACTCATAGGACGCCAACGTGACCAACACGGGGAATTGGCTGGTCAAGGACGCTACGGTCGCCCCCATACCAATACTGACCAATAGGATGGGTAGCGCACAGCAAAGCAAGGTTCCGGTGGAAACGAAGAGTGCCATCCACCCCAGCACTTTTTTGGAGCCTTCGCTAGATTTCCTCTTCATCGACAACACTCCATTTTTGCACCGGCTGTATTGGTCTGCTGAATCGGTGGGCATGGTACACTGCCATAAGAACAAAATACGCAACAGTCGCCCGCAACTGGTTTCAATACCACAAAACACTGGAGGCATTGAAAGAAATACATACAGGCGTCTTCCGGCATAATTTCCACTGTTTTGTGACCACATTCGGGGCAGGTCAGCTCAGATTCAAGCATGATTGTCATCGGCATACCTCTATCATTTTGAGCCAGTCGTGCTAGTATAAAACCTGTAGTAACTACAGATACAAGTGATTTATATGAATAATTATCAAGCAGAGAAATCGCTCGGTGTGGGCGAGTTAGCGAGGGCCAGCCATTGCAAGATAGAGACCGTGCGCTACTATGAAAAAATTGGCTTGATGCCTAAGCCAATGCGTACCGAGGGCGGACACCGGATTTATAAGCAGCCGGACCTAAAACGATTAACCTTTATTCGTCGCAGCCGCCAACTTGGCTTTAGTGTGGCGCAGGTGCGTGACTTATTAGGATTTGTTGATGAACCGAATCATACGTGCGGAGAGGTAAAAGCCCTAACCCTGGCGCAGTCAAAGGAAGTCGAACGCAAAATAGAGGATTTACAGCGGTTACACCATGCGTTGATGGATATGGCGAACAGGTGTAAAGGCCAATCCTACTCGCTGGATCAGTGCCCTATTATTGACGCCCTGTATGATGTTAATCATACCGATTAATGAGCAACAACCCTCATTCGTCCTCTCCAAAATACGTCCATAGACTCTAGCGTACTTGTTCGCATAAATATCTATCCCATCATATATCAACTATGTAAAACTGGTATTGGCCGGAACACCACAAAAAGTAGTAATAGCATCAACAGCGCACAACCTAATAACCCCTGCACCTCTATATCATTCAATATCGAGGCGATAAGCACCATACAAGCGTAACTGTTTCAAAGATACCCGGGACAATCAATAAAATGTCATGCTGCGCATACCCAGATGTCCCTGCTACAGTCCGGTATTGGCTATCACTATTGTGGAAGAACATTAAAAGTTGGTTTCCGTATAATACGATAACCAGTGCTCTGACAATTAACTGCCAGATCCAGGAAAGTTTTTCATCATTTTTACTTTGGCTCGTGCATCAACTTATTCGGCAGCCAATAACGTTCAAATCAATATGCAATAACTCACCACGCAAATACTCATCCCGTTGAACTACTCTCTGAACAGGATTGGCAAAATTTCATTCGGTTCATCGCCAGTAGCGAAAAAGAGGCTGACCAAGTGATTAGCACCAGGCCATTAATGGCCTCCAAACCATAGAGAATTTTTAACCATCCCGAGGTAGATAAGTCACCGGCACCCAACGAACTGTAGGCTGCAAATGAAAAATACAGGGCATTGATCCAGTCATCGAAATTAATCCCCGGTAGTTTGCCAATCCCGGGAATCAGATGCGAAAAATGATACACAAACGTATAAACCACTACTTCGGCGACATGGGCAACAAATAACCCGCAAATAATGGCGATCAATTTAATTGCCTGCGCCCAACCGGTATCAAGAATAACCATCAATCGTGTCAAAAACCCATAGTGCACAGTCACGGTTAATACCAATAGAAAAGGAAATAAAATTATCAGAATCATCACATCACCTTATCGTTAACAATTTGGCTTACGGTATTTTCACACGCAACCAGTATCGGTGTTCATAGAACGCACTCCACATCGCGCCAAGGGAGAATGCAAATAACAATTCTTCCACTGGAATACCGGCAACTTGTATACCGCTAATATTGGCATGATTCCAATACAGCGCCACAAAGCCCGGATGTGAAGCCGTCATGGCACTAAAAAACAGAAAATAAAATCCCGTAAACATCAGGGCACCTTTTATTGCCTTAGATAACAAATCTGGCCGACAAACTACCGTCGCTATCGCACCTCCCAGCAAACCCAGTGAAGCGGTATAAATGGCATTCCATGTTGTAAGTCCCTCAAGCCCGAGAAACAGCCACACCGGCGAACTAAGCAGGAACTTATGATATCGATGACGTTTGCTGGATTTATCGCAATCGGGCAGCGGCTTGAGCATGTATTTATTCGACACGCCAAAGAGACTACTCGCCAAACCACCCACCGCAAATGAAAAAATCAGGCTTTCGATATCGAAGCCAGTAGCTTCACCCAAACGAAACAAGGTCGGTGGAAACCAATAGTCCGGATAAAACAGCGGTTCAGACAGGCCCAGCGGCGCCGTCCAGATACTCATCGTCATCATCTTTACTCGCCGAGTCCTTTGCGCAATAAAAACGACCAGTCAAATCAGCAACAGAATGAGACTCCAGACGAAGTAAGTATATTGCATATCCATCAGAAGCTATCTCCGGCCGGTGCCGATTTGTTTGGACAATACCGGAATAAAGACAGAGGAAATCAACGCTGTTACTAACGTCATGGACACCAGCGCAATCATTCCGTGGTGTGAAATATGTGCTTGCTGCAAGCCAATGCTAGCGACGACCAGCCCTACTTCGCCACGAGGCAACAATGAAACGCCCAGCAAATACTTCTCCCTTAATGGGAGCATGGAAGATATAACCCAGGGGCAAAAGAGCTTCCCTACAATGGCCGCAGCAACAACCAATATTGAATACGTTAACACTTCTCCCTTGCCAAAATCGATTCCGGTGATCTGAATTCCGACACTTAGGAAAAAAAGTGGCGCGACCCCATCGGCTATATTGTCAAAATACCGGCTATCCTTGTCCCGACTCTCATCTCGGGAGAGAGAAAACATCATCCCGGCCGAGAACCCTCCGACAACCGGAGAAAGACCAAGCCGATCACTTATCCAGGCTGAGATCATCGCCATAATCAGCGCTACTAATCTTCTAGCCCACAACATCTCTCCGATAACAGTTTTATAGAGCAATGTTTTAAGACACCACACAGCCCCACATAAAACAGATAGCATCAATAAACTCAAGACCAGGGAATAAAGAATATGCCCCAGCCCATTATTAGTAGTTAACCCGAGATGCGCTGCCGACAATAAGTACAGCGCTAAAACATCATCGACTATTGCCGCAGCCAGTAATATCTGACCAACTTTAGAATCAAGCATTCCTGCTTTATGTAACATCGGCACACTGAGACCGATGCTAGTAGCCGCCAAGGCGATACCGATATAGAGAGCCTCATCAAGGCGCTCTGTCTGTGAATAGCTGGCCAAGAAACCCAGCAAGACACTCAATACAATTCCCGCAACCCCCACTAACAAACCTGGCCGAATGGCGGCAACAAATTGTGACCAGCGAATTTCATAGCCTGCTGAAAAAAGGATGATCACGACGGCCAACTCCGCAAGCAGTTTTACCGGCTGATCGTAGCCTATAACATTAAGACCAGAGGGACCAATCAACATACCCATTAAAATAGTAACCGCCGCAGTAGGCAATTTAAATTTTTTAAATATCCCATCACAGGAAATAAGTAGGATTGTCGCCGTCAAAAATAAGGCTGTATTAAAAAGCAAACTCAGCACCTTTTAGAATTAATCTGTTATAAATTGTCATAACGACTCACATCCAGGAGACCCTCGTCTCCACCCACACGTCGTCGATAATGGTGAAGATTATCTAGGACCGACCAAATTCGACGGTCGGTTCTGCGGACACCATAGCGCCCGATCCATCGCTCCATACTCACCTGACCGGTAATGTTATTTGCTTCGCGGGTAAACTTTTCCAGATCTTTACGATCCACCCAAAAAATAAAATTCGGATAACTACCGATAGCCCCGCCCACCAACATCATCGTATCTTCTTCAGGTTTACGACGATTGTCTTCCCCGAAAATAAATGACACATTCGTGTGAGCCTTGTTGATGATCATCGATACCACCTGCTCAATCTCACTGTCTTCGTTATGAATCACCACATAACTCAGTTCGGGCAGGTTGCGTATCAAGACCGACTGCTTTGCTGACAGGTGATCCAGAGGATTAAGGGCTGTAGGTACGCGATCACCGATGGGAACGGCTTTATCCCGCGTGAATGAAGATCGATCACGGATCATCTCGATCAGTTCACCTTTGACATCATGACCGGCATACCGGATCGCCGCAGGGGTATCAATCAACAATTTGGAATGGCCATAAAATACCTTAGCCTGCGCCAACGCCCCCCGATACCAACGTTTAAGAATGGGTTCTCTGTCTGCGATGGGCAGGAAGGATAGAAACAATCCTTCGCTTTCCATGCGCAGATAGTCCATGTACATCCGGGTCAGTATTTGGTGGGACACGCTGCCAAACACATCGAAGTTCACCACCAGGTCGTAGTAAATACGTTCCAGCGTCGGGTAATCAATAACCCATACGGTATTAGGACTCTCGCCAATCAACCCCTTGGACACAGAAGCGCTGTCAAAATGCCTGAACACGGTGAGCACCGGTGTCGATTGATTGTCGCCATTCCAGATGGCTGTTGTCGGCAAACCCTGCCGGGTGAGTGCGTGGATCCGGTAGGCATTGTCACGGTATTCCAGGTAGCGCCGGTGGCCGTGAAGCCCCTCGTGCCACAACGCCGCAAATTCCAGAGATCCGGCGGATGTCGGCGGAAGGTACAGAAGGGGGATCGCGTTAGAAAGATAGGCGTTATCGACCACCGACAAGTCATACTCCGGCGACAGGAAGGCCACAAAGAAATAATCGTTGATCACATTCAACGCGACCTGCCCGCGACAGACCGGACCTTTGATAAAGGATTCAACAAAAAATTGGACGTTATCCAGCATGAATCGATAACGGGCATCGGCGGGAATATCACTGAACGTCAAGAACGGATTGGTCGCATTTTTCGTGGTGTAGCCAGCCGGCTCCGTGACTTTCCAGTCACTGGAAAAAAACAATGAACGCCAGCGGGCCATCCGCCGCTGATCGAGAGGGTAAACGCTATGTGTTTTATCCAGGAGTGTTTCCCTGATGGGAATGAGACGATAGTAAAACGGCTTGTTCCCTGGATCACTATTAGGACGACGGGTAGCGATCTCATTCGGCGCGAAAGCCGCAGGTGTCGACGATCTGATCAACCGAAAGTAATAGGTTTTTCTCTGCTCGGTAATCGCCAAATGCCCTAGAAACAAATGTTCATATAAATAGCGTGCAACCAGTTTATGCCGGGGTGATACTTGGTTGAAAAATGCCTCCCACTGGTCGACTTGCGCGATCACGCTGGATGGCAACTCAAGGGGAGGATCAAAATCCGGATAGCCCTGTTTTATCCAGTTTTCCAACTGCAGTTGTTCCTGGCGCGGTAAGGCCGCCATGCCATAGGGCATGGCGGCCATCGGCTGTTTAGCAAGAAAATCATCAACTTCTTCGATTGTTGCCGCACAGGACAATTCACGGTTAATATCCAACGGAAAGTCAGTGGACAATCTTCCTCTAGAGGGAAAGGTATTCTCGGGTTTGCGTGTAACAAGCCTGTATAACACGTCGTCCAGATAGTCGGTATTTTTGGGCGAAGCTGAGGTGGCGGTAATCACCTCGTGAAAGCCTAGCTTGCGCCAGTTGGTGACGGAACGGCCGTCAATAAACAGCCTTGTAGTGACGTCTTCTGAGAACCTGGAGGGGTTGTAGACAGTTTGTGGCGTCGCTCCGCGCAGAAGCCCCTCGTAAGCACCAAGTTTTAACTGACAGGGTGCGTCATAACAGCCATGGCACACCACGCAGCGTGTATCCAGGATTCGCTTTACGTTGCTACTTTCCGAATACTGGGTGGCGCCAGCCCAACCATTGCCGATCATCAACAGAAAGGCGGCGGCCAATATGGCTATTGTTTGTATTGGAATCATTGGCACCAATCTATTCACAGCCAGCGTTTAACCATCATGGCAATCCGTTCCAACCATCGCGATACCCCATCGCGCCGCTCCCAGTCCTGCGACAGTATGCCCTCCGACAACGATAAATCCTGCATGAATTGTTCTTTAAGTTCGGCGGCCAACCCGCTATCGGCTGTCGCCAGATTGAGTTCGTAGTTAATAAATAAACTGCGGTAATCCAGATTGGCCGTTCCCACCATCGACCAGTTACCATCGATCACAACCGTCTTTGCGTGCAGCATTCTCGGCAGGTACTCATAAATGCGCACACCAGAATCGAGCAAGGAGGCATAAATATGACGGGCAGCCCAGCGCGCGATATGCACGTCACTCTTACCGGGAACCAGTAGTCTGACATCCACACCGCGCTCAGCGGCCTGACACAATTGCCTGAGGGTATGACTATCGGGGACAAAATAAGGGGTGGTCAGGTAAATAAACGTCTTCGCCTTGTGGAATGCTGCGCCGTACACACATCGCAAGCGGTGGCGGCAGGACAGCGTATGATTGTGTAGCAGTCTGCTACCCGCTTCCTTTCGCACGGGCTGCCAACGCAGACGACCTCGCCAGAATGCGTCAAACAACTGGGTGGCCACGTTGACAAGTGAGCCGCCAAAACTCACATGAGTATCACGCCAGCGCGCATCCCCGTAACACTCCCTAGAATTTTCCTGATGAATATTGAAGCCACCGAGAAAGACGACTCGATCATCCACAATTAGCAACTTGCGATGATTACGACGGTTATAGCGCCAGGGCCTGCGCCAGCTCCAGCGGTGAAACCAGCGCAATTTCACACCGTTGCAACGCAAGTGATTTTGCATCTTGCGCGAAAACCAGAACAGCGAACCCGCCGCATCAACATGCACCCTTACCGCAATACCCGCCTGCGCCCGTTCAATAAGCGCCTGACAAAACCGTTTGCCTACCGCGTCATCGGCAAAGATATAGCATTCCAGTCGAATACTCTCTTTAGCACCCGCTATCGCCGAAAGCATGGATGTATATAAAGTATCGCCCTCGGTAAACAGCTGAAACGTTTCCGAAGCATGATCGGATAACATAACGCATTCGCTGCCGTTACATCGATTTTCCCGCCCGTCAGGAGTCTCGCTCGCCCCAGAGCAATATTCAATCATCGGAATTCAAGCTGGAACTACCGGCAAACGCCCGCCATTGGGCCCGCCTAGGAATAAACATAGGCACCCGTTGCTGGTAGGCGCGATAGGTCTCGCCAAATTCCGCCAGCACCTGGCGCTCTTCCTTTCGGGCCAGCATGTAATAGGCAAATACGATCACCGGGAAAAGTCCCACAGAAAACAGAGTGGGCCAGTGCACCACACCCTCACCAAACAGCGCGATAAACAGGCCAGTGTATTGGGGATGTCGAACAAAGCGATACAAACCATCGGTCACCAGGGTGTTTTGCTGGCGTGAGCTATGTACCTGCCTCCAACCCTGGAAAAAAATGCCAATCCCGAGAAAAGCCAAGGCGTAGCCCAGAATCATCGAAATCATCATGCCCGTCTCCCCCACGCCCAATAAGGTGGACCATAGGCTGGCATTCAGATCGTAACGATCAAGACCAAAGAACCGGGACAGCAAATAAATGGTCAACGGAAAACCGTACATCTCGGCGTATAAGGCGATAATAAAGGCCTGCACCACGCCCGCACTGGCCCATTCATGCCAGGATTTGGGTGCCAGGTAGCGATAAAAAAGCCAGGAAATCACTACGATCATAATGATCGCGAGTGCCCAGGCGCCTGAATGTTGTATCGTTTGTTCCATCGTTAAGCTCCGATTCAATAGATTGTGTTTATTCTTATCTAAAACACCATTCCAATTTCTGACCAGCGCAGGAAATGTACTCAGCTGAGCAGCACACGAACTTATTATGGCGTACCAAAGCGCCTACCGAAAACCGCATCCGTATTAGTCACTACCTTCAGGCTCGAAGGTGGAGAAAGCCGCTTCTTGAATAGCCGTGGATACCTTAATTGATTGTTTAACGGTCGCTAAAACCTGGGCATCGAGGGTTTCTTCACTCAGCAACCTCTGAGCGGTTTCCTCCAATACTGACTGGTTAAGCGACAAAATGTCTTTTGCCAATTGGAACGCATCATTCAATAATTGACTCACGGCTGCCGACACCCTTTGCGCCATTTCGGAACCGAAACGCAAGATTGAATCATCGATGGATTGATCTAGAAACTGCGATTTCTGAGAGTCGATAATGGAAAAGAAGGGCACCCCGGCCTCCCCCGCCACAGCTCGGGCGATCAGGGTTTTGCCAGTACCCGGCGGGCCAACCAGCAATACTCCCTTTGGAATATGCGCGCCCAGGCGATTGTAATGCCCTGGCTCTTTCAAAAGCTGCACCACCTCCACCAATTTTTCCTTTGCCTCATCCACCCCAGCCACGTCATCAAACGTAACACCGGTATCTTTTTCAACTAACACCTTGGCTTTGCTCTTGCCGATATTCATCATGCCGCCCATGCCCTGCTTGTCGGCAAATTTACGGAACATCAAAAACCACACCAGAAAAAACACTAACGCCGGAGCGATCCACCCAATTAACGTGGCGTGCGGCCCACCGGAGATAACGCCTTTATAGTCCACGTTATAGGGAGCGAGTTTTTCCGCCAGATCAATATCGACCCGAGGCGTAACAAAGTGATCTTTTCCCTCGATCGGCTCCTTGAAGGTGCCGCGAATGGTTTGCTGATCGACCACCAAATCCTTCAACCAGCCCTGCGCCAGATAGCGTTCAAACTCGCTGTAACTCAGTTGTGCCTGACTGGCGGTGTGTCCCCAAAAACCCTGGAACAACACAACCCCCCACAACGCCACAAACAGGCAGACCAAGTTCAATTGCTGTTTTTTATTCATTGTCTTCCCTCAGTGACAACCACCGTCCTTGGTCAGGTGTGCAAGGTTGCCGAGTTCACACTCCTCGCTGTAATGGATCAGTCCACGCTTTACCTGCTCCACCACACCTTTGCGAAATCCAACTGCAGTTTTCTCGATGGTTTTTTCAATATCCTCCAGAGAGACTTGAATGAGGTCGTAAGTCACGTACAAGTCCTCATCTTCAAACACAATTGCTTCAACCCCCATCAGCATCTGGAGTGATGCGTCCAACTCTGCTTTAAGGCGATCGCTGATAGCGTCGCAAAATCTAATGCGACGCTTCTTTAACACCACCTGGTCTTTCTGCTTGGGTGACAAGCCATGTTGTGGGTCACCCACAAACAGATGTGGATGAGATTTAAATCGCTCCAGGCACTGAGACGAACAGAAATAATGGTCGACACCCTGATAGTTCACCAACAGTGATCGGTTGATTTTTGTCATATGACAAACAGGGCAGTGAATCGTGAATTCCAGTTTGCTCATCAAAATCTCCTCCGGGTTACTGGCCCACGCCATTCAACAACTGGTACAACTCGCTTTCGGTGGCTTTGGCATCGGCCTCACCGGCACCTTCGGAACGAAACCGCTCAGGGATCGGACATCTGTCGCGTGAACGTGGCACCGGGCGTTCCGAAGCCGAATTCTTCCTTGAGCTGACGTTTCACCGGGACTTGCACCACCCTGTCCACGCCAAAGGGAATTTTCAAATGCAGGCCGGGATCAACGACGTAATGGTAGTGACCAAAACGTTGTACGACGCCAACTGATTCCGCCGAGACAGTGTAAAAACTGCTGTAGCCCAGGCACACCGCGAGCACGATGACAATACCCAACGCAATCTGTCGCGGTGAAATGAGTATATCCGGCAAAGGTTGATCAGACTTGCTGTTCATGGCTGTTTCCTTTTCATTGATTGTTTATGTGCACGGCTTGGGCTGATTCGCGCTAGCTGGTGGTGGCGTCGGAACCAATCTCCAACACATCGTTTTCCAGGTACTGATACGGTGGAATAATCAGGTTGGTGGGGGCCGGTACGCCCTTGAATACCCGCCCGGCCAGATCAAACTTGGAACCGTGACAGGGGCAGTAAAATAATGCGTGATCAACACCCGCTATTCCCTCGGGTTTATAGTTCGGCACACAACCCAGGTGCGTACAAATACCTACCACCACAAAGATATCGTCATGGATACTGCGGTAGGCGTTTTTTGCATAATCCGGCTGCTGATTCATCTCGGAGTCCGCATCCCTGAGCAGGCTCTTGTGGGCAGGCTCTTTAAGTCCTTCAATGTTATCTTTGGTGCGCCGCAACACCCAGACCGGTTTGCGCTGCCATTCCACGGTGATAATGGCTCCAGGATCAATTTTCGAGATATCCACCTTAACCGGCGCCCCCGAAGACCTGACTTTTGCACTGGGAGTCCAGGATTGTACAAAGGGTATCGCCAGGCCCACTGCGCCAGCACCAGCGACAAAGGATGTGGCGACGGTTAAAAATCTGCGTCGATTATCATTAAAACTTTTCATAACTCACTCTTTTTTAGAAGGACTAACTTCCGTATCGCAGCAACTGCTACAGTTTCAAGTTCACAGCCATTGGCCTTAAACAGCCCGTTGGTGTCCAACGTGCCGCCCTGGTTGGTGTAGCCGAAGGCAATACAGCGCTGCGGTCCCAGATCCAAAGGCCTGCACACACCGAGCAGAGTTTCCGGCCGCAAATGAGCGACAAACACGCGCAGGGCTATGTTCGAAGGAAACAGCGCTTCTTTAGCTGAAACGCTGCTAACAAAGGCCTGTTCCGATCGATCCCTGGGCTTACGAAAACGGCCGGGTTCCATCAAATAGGTGACAAAGCTTGAAATACCATTTCCGCTAAGCTCTTGTTGAATCTGGATACAAAGATCGAGCTGATAAGCCCCCACCGCTACCAGCTGCACTTCGGCATTGTTGCTCTTCCCCAGGGTTATAGCACCCTGGCTCACCAGTAGCTGCGCCTGTTGTTTGCTAAAAATGGTCTTCACCTGTTGTTTCGGTACCGTGAGCGCCCAGATTTGTCCCTGTGTCCGATAACAGGCGTTTAAACAGGCAATGCCGCTATTCGCATCGGCGGGATATACCACACGCGCTACATCGCTCATTTCACCCATTAAGGCCTCACCAAATAATGAATCCTGGTGTGACTGTTCGTTTTTACCGTTCTCCCAGAGATGCGATGTAGCGATTACCGGTACCGACAACCACTGAGGGGCACGGCCTAACTCTTTCTGGTGACGTGCAAAAATGATCTCCTGACGGATCGCTCCCAGCATTTTCACGGCAAAAGCTTCATAGGAAACCACGAGGTTCATTCCGCCTTTATTACCCAGCGCTGCGCTCACTACAGCTTCTTCGTTTAGGGCTGTGATAACAGAACCCTGAATCGACTCGGCCACGCCATCTTCCTGTTTCAGCACACGGTGTTTCAGCTTATCAAGCGTATGTCCCATACGGTTACTGCGCAATTCATCGGGATTGCCAACCCTTACCCTCAATTGAGGATTAGCATGCACTAGAGCAATGAAATGCCTGTCAATCGCTTCCATGGGGGAATATTCGGCACCCACGGTTACCCATTGAAATGCCGGGATTGGGCTAAGAGAAATATTCCTCCGGCAGAGTGGATGATCCTTCTCCGGCAGCCGGGCATCTTTATCATGCGTGTTTAATTGTGATGAGGCCTGCCTGAGCTTTTTTTCAGATACAAATAAACCTGCTACAAACTCATTAAACAAGTCACGGGATGAAAGGTCATACTTAGGATTTTCAGGTAGCGGCGCACCATGTGCGGCATTGGTTCCCTCACCATAAAAACCATAGCCTTTTATCGTTTCGGCAATCAAGTAAGGTAATTTCACCGGATAACTCATATGGCCAGCCTGAACCTGTGCGCTGCAGGCCTGCAAACGGGCTTCGGATTCAAAAATTCCCCAAATAAACGCCGACGGATCCCTGCCATCAATGGCGATCGGATAGAACCCATTCAGTTGCAGGTGCTGAAAAAACCATTCCAAACCACCTTGTTGATACATGATGGAACGCTGGTCTATACGACGGCCATTAGCGATCATTACCGGCGTCACCAGACCACAGTCCTCCGCTCGCCACCAGCGGCTGGCCCAGTCGCTGCCGCGTTGTTCTTCGAACGCGCCATCGCTGAGAAACGCCACCAGATGTTCACCCGGCAGCGGCATATGCACATACTGCAATTCGGCGAAACCCAGATACCCACCTTCAATCAGGCCACCAGCGGTATGCGGGTTAACGTGACTACCCAGTGGAACACCAAGACGACCATCATCCGCAATCGCATAGCTGTAAAAATCCCGCACCAACTGCGTCAGCCCCTCTTCATTCAATGGATAGCGTTCTGCCTGTTCCGGATAAAGATTTTGCAACAACACATTGACCGCATCGATGGCTGCCACACAGTGCCCCTGCCCCATCAACCAGCTGCGGGTTTTACCGGCCAACGTATTGGCAACCATATAGCCGACATAGGCAGGCACCATATTCAGGGAACCGCCCGTATGCCCTTGGGGGTTAGTTTTAAAAGCTGATGCCTCGAGAGCACTGCCGCTGAAATCCACTTTGTTGCTGTAGGTCATATGCACCACCAACCACATCGCCGCGCTCGCCATGCGGTCGGCGGCATGCAATACGTCCAGGACTTCGTCTATCTGTTTAAACCGCCCCGTACAAAGGAGTTGCTGGCAAAGATCGAACACTCTTACCTGCGTTTCATCCCGGTGTTGGATCGCACCATAACCCTTCGCCCAGCGCGCAAAGGCGGGATAGGTATCACGATATAACCTTGCCCTCTGTTGTGTCCGATGATCGTTTTGTTGATCTATGGCATACATGGTAACTCCTCACTCAGCCACTAGCTGAAATTCATGATCAAAAGGAAAGTGATGGTGTACGGAGTGCAACATGGACGCCGCCTCATCAGCCGCCACTACCCAACACTGCACCCGCGATGCCGGTCGCGATAGAATTAGCGGTAAAGCTGAACATGTAAGAGGCTCTTCTAACGTAATTCCTAAATGGGAAAGACTGCACAACAAGCGACAGCAAATATCGACATTGTTTTCCGCAATACCACCGCTAAGAATGACACCATCCAGCCCGCCTAGAATGGCGAAATAGGCTCCCAGCGTTTTCTGTAACCGATAACGGAAAAGATCAAACGCCAGTTGGTGTTGCAGCTGGTCACTCGCAAACAAATCCGCCATGTTATCGATACCGCCAGACAGACCCCACCAGCCGGATTCGTGATTTAAAACATGATCAGCCTCTTGTGGGGACCAGCCCTCTTGCCGCTGCAACCAAGTCAGCAATCCAGGATCGATATCGCCACTGCGTGTACGCATAAGCAACCCTTCATTGGGGGTAAATCCCATCGTAGTATCGACCGGCTTGCCATCACGAATGGCGGCCATAGAACAGCCACTGCCCAGTTGCGCAGTTACCAAGGTGTAGTGTTCGACTTCGGGATTCAGAGTTTCCCACTGCTTTACCATCGACTCATGAGCAAAACCATGAAACCCGTAACGGCGTAAACCGTGCTTTTCAACAAGTGCCGCGGACAAGCCATAGGTTTGAGTGACTTTTGGTAAATCAGCAAAAAAATCCGTATCGAAAACGGCAATGACGGATAAAGGCGAAGGGGCGCTTCGACATTGCTCGATAAGATCAATTGCCAACTTGTTATGCAAGGGTGCCAGCGAAACCAAGCTTTTCAATGCTTGAAAATTATCATCGTTGATCATTAACGGTTCGGCGTGGCTGAGCCCACCATGTACGACCCTGATGATCACCGCGCGGACATCTTGATTAGCCAGAACATTCTTCAACAAAGCAGCCATGCTCGCACTAAGCTGATTGGATGACCGATCACCATCAATAGTACCTGTTGAAACAGCGGTTTCTATTTTTATTACACTGTGTACCGCCCACTTAATACTGGAACTACCCGGGTTCAGCACTAGAAAAACAGGCTGTGTAGATCGTTGACTTAGCATCATGATAACTCGCGAACCAATAGATTGGTCACGACAATTGCTGCATGCGGTTGTAAATAGACGCCAACAGCCAGCCAGCAAAACCAGTCACAATGAACCAAGCCACCAGTCCTTTTATAACTCCTGCGAGAGTCATATGCCAACCCATATCGTCGAGTTGCATATGAAGCATATCGCCTGACATGGACAACATCATGACTGGCATTACCATGACAAACACACTGCAAATCAACCAAAGTGTTGCCGCTGTGATGGCGCTGGCTATTCCGAATTTGAAAGCGTTAAGTATCATCGTTATTTCTCCTTTATGTGGTGGTATGTCTTTGTAAATTGGATTGTTCTATATATCCTCAAAACGATTGGCCGACTGAGCCATACGCATCATTTCGTGCTCTTCCAGCGACCGGAGTGATTCCATCAACTCTTTGGCAGAGGGGATATCCGCCCTGGAGGCGAGATAGCGATACAGTTCAATCACCTGCTGGTGTTGATCGACTATCACCTCCATGATTTGCGTGGCATCCAACTCCGCAAAGGGCGCGTCGCAATGCGCATGCCGAACGATGGGGTGCTTTGCCACATATTCGTAACACCAGGTGTTCAGTGCATGCTCGTCGCCTGAGGTTTCAAACCCGCTGACTACCTTGGTCAATGCCTTCTCGTGATCGGACAGATACCCAAGGATCATCCGCGCCCGTTCACTCGTATTCTTGTCCGCGCAATGGGATAAACACTGGCTGAGGTGTTGGTGGAATTCCCGGGTCCAGTGCAGCACATCTTTTAAGGTTTCAATTTGCATATCTTTTTTCTCCGTTGTGGATTGACACTTCGATTACAGGTGCAAAATATCGCGATAACCCGCTACGCCTATGGTGAATTTTGTCTGTTCCTGCAAATGCACACGCAGGCTTTCAAGTGCTTCTGGATCGCCGTGAATCAATTGAATTCGGGTGGTATCGGTCAGTGCCGACTGTTGTAACCACTGCGTGAGTTCAAGGTAATCTCCATGGCCTGACAAACCCGATATCACGTCAACCGAAGCGCGCACAAGTATCCATTGCCCATGAATTTTCACCGCATCGACACCTTCCAGCATTTTTGCGCCGCGAGTACCACCTGCCTGATAACCGGTAAATAACACCGTGTTTTTAGAACGGCCTAACAGGCGTTTAAAGTGGTGGAGAATACGCCCACCAGTAGCCATACCACTGCCAGCGATAACAATATGAGGGTAAGCCTGACCGGCGATTGCCTTCGATTCATCTACCGTACGGGTATAGGTCACGCCATCGCACATGCGGTAGCATTGATCGTGGTTCAAGCGGTGCTGGTCACTAAACTGGCAAAAAATGTCCGATACTTTGATGGCCATAGGGCTGTCGAGATAGATAGGCATTTTGGGGATTTCGCCCTTCTCCATTAAACTCACCAACAGATGCTGCAAGGCCTGCGCCCGTCCTACCGCAAAGGCCGGAACCAGCAACACGCCTCCACTTTTGGCGACACGGTTAACAATTGCCGCCAATTGCTGGAATGGGCCATGGGTGTCGTGCCGGCGGTTGCCGTAGGTGGACTCCATAAGCAACAGATCCAGTTCCGGCAATGGCCGAGGGGGGTTCATCAGCACGTCATCGAAGCGACCGACATCGCCAGAAAAACCGATGCGCTTCCCTTCCGCTTCCACTATAATGCTGGCGGCGCCAAGAATATGCCCGGCGGGCTGTAGATAAAAACGGATATCCCCCACTTCGATCTGGTCATCAAAATCCACGGACTGAAACAACTTCATGCTGGCTTCCGCGGTTTGACGGTCGTAAAGTGGCTCGGGATGTTGGTGTTTGCCCAGTTTGTGTTTACTGTAATACTTGGTGTCTTCCTCCTGAATATGGCCACTGTCGGCCAACAAAATCTGACACAAGGCTTTAGTGGCGTGATGGGTAAACACCGGACCACGAAAACCTCCCTTGTACAGCACCGGGATGTAACCGGAGTGATCCAGATGCGCATGGGTGAGCAGTACGGCATCCAGCCTGCCGATGTCCAGGGGCAAGGTTTGCCAGTTGCGTTCCCGCAGCCACTTGTACCCCTGAAACAAACCACAATCGACCAACACGCGTGTACTGTCAGTTTCCAGCAAAAACTTAGAGCCAGTAACGGTTTCTGTACCGCCAATAAAGGTAATTCTCATAATGATTTTCCTGGCAATTTCAGCATGCTGATAATGGGAGCAATCAGCTGCGACGTGATATCGATAGCATTGGAAGAATGGGGGATGGTATTGGACGTGACCAGTTGGCTCAGGCCTGAGTCAAGTAAGGTTCTATCGCAGTGATCGGCAAATATGCCGTGTACCGCCACACACTGAATCTTGTCGATTCCTTTGGACTGAAGTGTTCTAACACATTCCAAAATCGTCTGCCCACTGGAGATTACGTCGTCGATAATCACTGCCGTTCTATCCCTGAATTCGTTGATGTCGGGCAGCATCACTTCGACTTGGCGATCCCCGAAGCGCTGTTTTTCTCCAATCACAAAAGGATGTTGACTAAAGGCAGCAATCTCAGAAACCCATTGCTCGCTTTCGCTGTCCGGCCCAACCAACAGTAGGTTGCTTTGCGTTTTGAGCCAGTGCGCCAATGCCGGAGCCCCTTGCACAACACGACTGGGTATGGAATAGATTTCATCCAAGGAATGATAGCGATGCAAATGTGGATCGACCGTGACCAGCCAATCAGCATGTTGAGAAAGGCACTTGGCAAAAATACGTGAAGTAACCGCTTCCCCATCGACAAAACGGCGATCCTGACGCATATAACTGAGGTAAGGCGCCGCTAACCCCACTTGCGTTGCTCCCAGCTCCCGCAGTGTTTCCAATAAAAACAACAACGGTAGATATTTGGTGTTTGGGTGTGACAGGTCAGCCACCACAATACAGGCGCGATTTTCTACAGCAGAATGAATACGCAGATAGGACTCCCCATCGGGAAACCTTCGGGCATTGAAGTCGCCTCGCTGACCACCAATCGCAGTAGCGAGAGATTCAACCAACGGATGATTGTGCAGGGAAAATATCAGCGGAGATTTATCGTTCACAGCCGTCGCTTCGCTCATTGCGCCTCCTCGATAGTAAAAATCATCGATTGACGATAAAACTCCATCGCGTATTGTTGCTCTCCGATCGTATCGGAATAGAGGGTAAATAAAGACTGTCCAGCCTCAATCTTTTCGCCGACACTTGTATGAAGACGCATCCCCGCAGCCTCTGTCGCCGGAGCGCCTGCCAGCTTCGCCAAGCGCGCGAGTTGACGATTATCGATAGCGGTAAGTGTGCCCGCAGTTGTGGCCGCTTCGGTATGTTGGTAGCTGGGGTCAGGCAGGGCTTTCATCCCACCCTGTGCAGCCAAAATGTGCTGAAACTGCTGCCAGGCTTTACCTTCATCCAAAATTGCGATTGCTCTTTCCAACCCTTGTTCATAACGCTCTGAATAAGCGAGTGAAAATAGATGTGCCGCTAAAAATAAAGCGCGCTCTCGTAAATCCTGTGGCGCATTGTGCTCGCATTGCAATACCGCCAACACATCGCGCGCTTCTTCTACCGGGCCGATACCTCGTCCCACCGGTTGACTACCATCCGTAATGAGGCAGCGAATTTGAATACCACAGGCAGCCCCCACTTGGGTAAAAAGTGAAGAGAGTCGCTCGGCATCTTTTTGCGAGCGCACCTTAGCTGTGGAGCCGACGGGAATATCAATCACCGCATGAGTGGAACCGGCGGCGATTTTTTTGGATAGCACTGAGGCGATCAACTGTCCTTCGCCGTCTAAGTCCAGGGCCCGTTCAATGCGAATCAACAAATCATCAGCTGGACTCAGATTCACCGCCCCGCCCCAGACGAGACAGGCATGGGTTTGTGCTACAACACGTTGAATGTCGGTAATTTCCAGATTGACGGTAGTCAGTGCTTCCATGGTATCCGCAGTACCCGCCGGAGAGGTGATTGCTCGCGACGAGGTTTTGGGAATCGTCAGTCCCGCCGCGCTGACTATGGAAACCACCAAAGGCGTGGTGCGGTTGCCCGGCAATCCTCCAATGCAATGTTTATCGAGAACTTTTGTTTGATCCGCCCATTTCAATCGTTTACCGCACGCTACCATGGCCTTAGTGAGCCCGATGATTTCATCCACGTCCAAGCGACTGCCTGCACATACGCTAAGAAAACTCGCGATTTCGATATCTGAATAGCGATGGGCGCTGATGTCCTCGACGATATCGGCAATCTCCTGATCACTGAGTTTATGACCGTAAATTTTTTTACGTACTGCGCTTAATGACCCCACAACCTGTGCATGGCTGACACTTACCGACTCGCCATCCTTAATATCTAGACGTTGCTGCGTAATCTTGGACAACCCGATTTGTCCCACTAATAGCTTATCGTTTCTAACCACATTAAGCGTCGCAATCAACTGCTCAGTTCTGGTGCTGATTGACAAGCGCGTGTTCGCGTTAAAGCCCTCTGCGCGGCAGATATGGCAGTCCTCCTGCATATACACAACAGGCTCCTGATGGGTGTCAATGCCCATCGCCACCGCTTGTAGAATATGTCTGCTCACCCTGATATCCCCATCATTTCATGCCTCTTGGAAGTGTTGCTGGTGCATGCACACATGACGTTACTTTTTATGGCAACTCCATGGCTCATGCTTGGCGTTGTCTTTTACGTTCTGGTCGACAAAACGGTAGTTACTTTCCTTGTGTTGGGTCCACCAACCATGGCTCAGCTCCAGCCCATGTGTCGTCATCACCTTTTCCACATCCTCTATCGACAACCTTGAAGCGTCATAGGCCAGATCTAACCGGTAATGTTTTTCGTCGAAGGCAACCGAATCCATCCCGTAGATCTCATCGATTTCAGCGACTGCCGCTCGAATAGATTCTGCGGGTGCAGTCTCAATTTTCAGATGCCTGTTAACCAGATTGGCTTCAGAAACACCCAGTCTGTGTTCTTTCTTTGTCATGACATTACTCCTTTCATTTCTCACTTCTGTTGCTATCACTGATATAAGCCAGCTTATCGCTCTCAGGCCAGATTGAGCGGTGCGATTGACGCGCCACTCAATTTTCCGTTAACGTTTTTTATGCCGGTGCAGTTTCTTCTCTTCTGCACTGTGCGACACCATTTGATCCATCATCATTTCCATCATATCGATGCGCTGTTGCATCACATCCATTCGCTGCTCCATGTTCATGGCCGGTGCGGCCTTGCTTTTACCCTTATTGCTTCTCATTTCGCCCATGGACTCCTTTATGGATTTCATACCCTGTTGCATGCTTTCCATGTGTTGTTGCATCAATTGCTCACGTTTTTTCGGGTCATCCTCCTTGGTGATCTGCCCCATGAGCTGATGCATTTTCTGCATCTGTTCATGCATGCCACCCATCTTGCTGTGATCCATCATGCCCATTTTGCTATGGTCCATCTTGTCCATCATCATCCCGCCTTCCATTTTCTTATCTTGCTGACTCGCGCCATGTTGATGGTCGCCTGCGGCGAAGACCGGAGTAGCAAGTGCGGCTGCTATTACCACTGTAGAGATTTGTTTTTTCATTGGACTATCCTCATCAAGTTGAAACTGTTTTATTAACGCTGAATTTCGGAAACCACGCCGGCGTAGTTTCCATATAGCGGCGATAGTCATCGCCGAATTCTTCCAATGCCATTCGTTCTTCACGTTTCGCCAATCGAACATAGACGACCACCAGTATCGGAAACATCACCACAGTGGGTAAGGTCGGCCACTGCAACAGGAAACCGAACATGATTAAAATAAAGGCGATGTACTGGGGGTGACGGCAGCGGGCATACCATCCGGTGGTCGCCAGCGACCGTGTTTGCTGCGCCTTGTGTAGCACATTCCAGGCTGAGGCAAGTAGGAAGAAACCCAACACGATCAGCACATTGCTGGCAATGTGCAGCGGGTCGAAATGGGGATTGCCTTCAAATCCAAAAACGGTATGCAGAAGATGGCCGTTCTCGTGGGACAGAAAATCGATGCCCGGATACTTTTCCGTCAGCCAGCCGGAGAGGAAATAGATGGTTAACGGAAAACCGTACATCTCGGTAAACAGGGCAATAATAAACGCCGAGAAAGCGCCAAAGCTACGCCAGTCGGTTTTCGTTTGCGGCTTGGTAAAACTGAACGCAAAGAAGATAAATATCGCTGAATTTAATATCACCAGGGTCCAAAGACCGTAACCTGATTCGCCATGCATGATTTTTCTCCTTTAATGCGGGTGTTGGCCCGAGTCTTTTTTGCCTGCTTCGTAACCGCGGCGATACGCTTTATCTTCCGATTCCTCCGGCATATGGGCATCTTGATGCTCATGCCCGCCGTGTCCTCCGTGCATAAAAACGTGCATCAAAGGACAGAGCGCCAGTATTAAAAACGGCAGCCATTGAAATAAATGTTGCCGATGCTCGATCAACAGAAAATAGCTGGCGGCACCGATAAGCCCCAGAGACGCTAAGCCTTTCGGGGTAAACCAAAAAGAACCTTGTTTGCTAGCCATGCTCCACCTCGTAATATTTAAATTCATTTGCCGCAGCCGTATCTCCGCTACAAACCCAGTACAATTGATCAACAGCAGTAATTGCCACCAATCCTTCGCTCTGCGCTCCGACGTCCGCTGTCTGTATGATTAACTTCGCGATTTTATTGGCATGCTTTACGCTAGTGTAAATTTCAATTTGGGCGTGATTCACAAGCTGGTTTCGCGAATAAGTATTGCAATAATCTCCGCGCCCCTGGACCGGATGAATGGTAAAACCCTTTACCCCCTGCGATTCCAAAGCGGTCTCAACCGCGGTCAATTGCAACTCATCAATAATTGCCGTTATCTTCTTAATCGCCATCTCTACCTCCTATTGGGAATGGACTACTCCACCAACAGCGTGCCACGATACATTTGCATCTGGCAGCTAAAGGCATACTCTCCTTTCTCCATCGCGGGTAAAACGATGGATTTAAATTGGTTCAGTGGTAACTCCTCACTAACATCAAAATCGGAAAACAACACCGTGCCGGCACAGGGCGAGGCATCTTTACGCATAAACCGAATAGTCGCCGGCTCACCGGCCGCCAGTTTTATCCGCGACGGCTGATAGGTGCCGTCTTCAACCATTACAGTGATCGCGCCCTCACTGACAATGACTTCACGCGGCTTATATAACCAAAACCACCAGACAATCAGCCCAATCAGTAATAGTCCGAGAATGTTAATTATCATCATAACGAAAGCCTCCTAATGTTCCTGCGCTTTAAAAAAGCGCAAACGATTGGCATTGCTGACCACGGTGAGCGATGAAAAGGCCATCGCCGCGCCGGCAATGACAGGACTGAGTAATAAGCCAAAGAACGGGTATAAAACACCGGCCGCAAACGGCACCCCGGCAACGTTATAGATAAAAGCGCCAAACAGATTTTGTTTGATATTGCGCAATGTTGCTTTACTAACGGCAATGGCATCGGCCAGGCCATGCAGTGAACCGCGCATCAGCGTAATATCGGCGCTCTCGATGGCGACGTCCGTGCCCGTACCAATGGCAAAACCGACATTCGCCAGGGCCAGGGCCGGTGCATCGTTAATGCCGTCCCCGGTCATACCGACGATTTCATTTTGCATTTGCAGCTCGGCGACTTTTTCGGCTTTTTGTTCCGGGAGAACTTCGGCAAAGAACTCGCTGATCCCGACTTTATCCGCCACCGCTTTTGCCGTAGCGCGGTTATCCCCGGTCAGCATCACCACGCGTATGCCATTTTTTTGCAAGCGTTTAATCGCTGAAATGGAGTCGTTCTTGATCGGGTCGGCAACGGCAATAATCGCCGCCAACTTCCCATCCGCGGCGAAATACATGGGTGTTTTGGCTTCCTCCGCCATTTTTTGTGCGACATCCACGTAATCGTCCACGGAGATATTTTTATCGCGCATCAGCTTTTCATTACCGAACAGCAACTGCTGCTCACCGACAAAACCCTCTACGCCATGTCCTGCGATGGCGGAAAACTGTTCGACTTTATCGAGCGATAGATCGCGTTCGGTTGCGGACTCCACGATAGAAACCGCCAAGGGGTGTTCGGAACCAGCTTCCAGGCTCGCAGCCAGACGCAATACGTCTTCTTCGCTCTCAGCATGCGCGAGATGAATATTGGTGACTTTGGGTGAACCCAGCGTAATGGTTCCGGTTTTATCCAGAATCATGGCGGTGATTTTTGAAGAGGTCTGCAAGGCCTCGCCATTGCGAATCAGCACCCCAGCCTCAGCCGCTTTACCTACACCGACCATCACCGACATGGGCGTTGCCAACCCCAGAGCACAGGGGCAAGCAATAATTAATACGGTGGTGGCGGAAACGATAGCAAAGGCTATCGCCGGATCGGGGCCGAGGTTCAGCCAGGTCAGGGCGCTGACCACGGCGATAATCATCACCACCGGAACGAAATAAGCCGAGATCGCATCCGCCAGACGGCCAATCGGCGGTTTGGAATTCTGCGCACGTTTGACCATGCCAATGATTTGCGCCAGAGCCGTGTCTTTACCCACTCGCGTGGCCTTAAAGACGATGGAGCCAGTTTTGTTAATGGTGCCGCCGACCACCTCATCATCCTGCTTTTTCTCAACCGGCATCGGCTCACCGGTCAGCATGGATTCGTCAACCGAGGTATGGCCGTCCAGCACCACGCCATCGACCGGTATTCTTTCGCCCGGCCGCACCCGCACCTTGTCGTTCAACAGCACCTGCTCGATCAGAATATCGATCTCTTTGTCATCGCGAATGACCCGCGCGGTTTTCGCCTGCAAACCGATCAAGCGCTTGATCGCTTCGGAGGTTCTGCCGCGCGCTTTTATTTCCAAAGCCAGTCCCAGATCGATCAGACCGATGATCATGGCGGTTGCTTCAAAATACACATGACGCGCCATCTCCGGCACGGCATAAGGAAAAAACACCACTACCATGGAATAAAGCCAGGCGGTGCCGGTACCCAAAGCGATCAAAGTATCCATATTTGCACTGTGATTCGTGAAAGACTTCCAGGCACCGACAAAAAAGTGTTTGCCTGAAAAGAGCATCACGCCCAGAGTGAGTAGTCCGATAACCAGCCAAACCACTCGCTCCGTATTGGAGGTCACTGTCATTTCCCCAACAATGACGCTATAGGCCATCAATGGAATGCCAAGGGTTAAGGCGATGGTCATTTCTCTCATTAAACGCTTGTAGTAGGCCCAGTCCGCCTGCTCCTTTTCATCTAATGAATCCTGCTCCGATCCGTCCTCCTGCACTTTCGCGTTGTAACCGGCCTTTTCCACCGCTTTAATCAGATCACCCGAATTCACAGAGCCCAAGACTGTGGCTGTTCGTTGTGCAAAATTCACTTCAGCCTTTTCAACGCCAGACACATTGTTTAAGGCGGCCTCTATTTTTCCGACGCAGCTGGCGCAGCTTGCTCCTTCAATGATTAACTCCTGACTCGCGGAATTCGCTGACGGTTGCTCGCCGTCCTGATGGCATTTGGCATGACCAGCCTGCTGATCCGGTGTGATTTGATTCATAACGAGACCTCTTCCACTGATGGGATAAATTGATAACTATTCACTGTCTTGTCCCCCACTTTGTTTTGGAAAACTTTCAATCAAATGACAGATCATATGCCCGGTCGGCGCTTTATCGGGCTTCGACTGCCAGTCTTTTAAGGCTGCCTGCATGCGTGCTCTAAGCACCTTGGTTTCATCAAACTTTTTCTCAGTTTCCTTTAACCGCTCTTCGATCAACTCTCTGACCAGGGGGCAGGTTGTTCGGCCAGTCTTGGCCTCCGCTAAAATAACTTCGATATCCTTCACCGAGAATCCCAGTTGCCGGGCCGCCAGAATAAAACCTAACCTTTTCCTGTCTGAGGCCGTATATTCTTTGTAGCCGTTATTCAGATTCTTTTTCGGCGCCAACATGCCTATCCTGGTGTAATAGCGGACAGTGTCGGCGCTAATATCCAATGCAGCGGCTAATTGATTTACTCTCATAAACACCTCTCATTTTCGGACTCAAACCTAAGACTATCCCACACACCCAAAAGCCTACGCCTGTGTCTAAGACACAGGTCAAGCAGGTTTTGAAAATTGTGCTGTGCCCGGTTAATCAAGTGATCTTTGCCTCCATAAAAAATAAACCGCAGGCACAACCAGCAAAGTCAGCACCACCGCACTGACCATACCGCCGACCATTGGCGCAGCGATGCGGCTCATCACTTCTGAGCCGGTACCCGTGCCGTAAAGAATGGGTAGCAAACCGGCTACAATAGCTGCTGCAGTCATCATTACCGGGCGCACGCGCATACCGGCACCTTGTAGTACCGCATCCGTCAAAATCGCTTTACTGGGTGCTACGCCCTGTTTTTCGCATTCATCCAGCATGTGCCGGTAGGCTTGATTGAGGTAAACCAGCATGATGACGCCTATTTCGACAGCTACCCCCGCGAGAGCGATAAACCCAACACTTACCGCCACCGAAAAATTGTATCCCTCCAAATACATCAACCAGATACTGCCCACCATGGCCAATGGCAAGGTACCCATAATGATGGCGACTTCGATCAAATTGCCGAAATTCATAAACAGCAGCACAATAATGATGGCCAAAGTGAGTGGCACCACGTAGGTGAGTTTTGCTTTCGCGCGCTGCATATATTCATACTGGCCTGACCAACTGATAGAATAACCCGCCGGCAAATCAAGCTGCTCCTTCACCACTTTCTGCGCCTCGACCACATAGCTGCCGATATCAACACCTTCGATATCTATGTATGCCCAGCCATTGAGCCGGGCATTCTCGCTTTTGATGGCCGGCGGGCCATCTTCAACAAAAATACGCGTCACATCCGCCAGAGAAATACGATGACCACTTGGCGTAACAATAGGAAGAAGAGATAATTGCTCTGGTGAGTTTCGATAATCCTGCGGGTAGCGGATGTTAATCGGGTAGCGCTCCAAGCCCTCAACCGTTTGCGCCACATTCATACCGCCGATCGCCGTAGCAACCACCTGCTGCACATCATCAATATTAAGACCGTAACGCGCCGCTTTTTCTCTTTGTATGTCCACTTTGATGTAGCGCCCGCCCGCTACTCGTTCCGCATATACGGAGGCCGTACCGGGAACATCTTTAAGAATCCTTTCCAATTGTTGACCAATCTCTTGAATCTTGCCGAGTTCGGGTCCGGCAACCTTGATGCCAACCGGCGTTTTAATCCCTGTGGCTAACATGTCGATACGCGTCTTGATGGGCATGACCCAGGCATTGGTGACACCGGGAAGTTTCACCAGACTATCTAACTCTTTGATAAGACCCTCAGTGGTCAAACCATCACGCCACTCCTCTCTTGGTTTAAGCTGAATAAAGGTTTCAACCATGGTGAGTGGTGCCGGATCAGTAGCCGTTTCCGCTCGACCCACCTTACCAAAAACGGTTTTAACTTCAGGGACGGTGTATATAAGTTTGTCCATCTGCTGTAACAACTCTCTTGCTTTACCGATGGAAATCCCGGGATAGGTCGTTGGCATATACATTAGATCCCCCTCATCCAGCGGAGGAATGAATTCGCTGCCAATCTTATCGAGCGGCCATAGTCCCACAGCAAGCACTAACAGCGCCGCGAGCAGGGTTATTTTCGGAAATTTTAAAACACTTCTTAATACCGGCAAATAAGCTGTTGTTAGCAGTCGGTTGATGGGGTTTTTATGCTCGGCCAGGACTTTTCCGCGAATAAAATATCCCATGAGTATCGGCACCAGAGTGATCGCCAAAGCCGCCGATGCCGCCATCGCATAGGTCTTGGTGAAGGCGAGTGGCGAGAACATGCGCCCCTCCTGTGCTTCGAGTGTAAATACTGGTACAAAACTGACGGTAATGATTAGCAAGCTGAAAAAGAGCGCCGGCCCCACTTCGCTAGCCGATTCAGCAACGATTTGCCAACGGTTTTCCTTTGTGAGTGGTGTCCGTTCCATATGCTTATGCATATTTTCAATCATCACGATTGCTCCATCAATCATGGCGCCAATGGCAATGGCAATACCACCAAGAGACATAATATTAGCGTTCAGTCCTTGGGCGTACATAATGATAAATGCCGTGAGAATTCCGACAGGTAAGCTAATAATCGCCACCAGTGAAGAACGAACATGGAACAAAAACACCATGCAGACAAGAGCGACAACCCCAAACTCTTCTAACAACTTAATGGCCAAATTGTTCACTGCTCGCTCAATCAAAGCGCTACGATCATAAACCGTCACCACTTCAACACCATCAGGCAGCCCTTGCTTCAATTGTTCCAGCTTGGCTTTTACGCCATCGATGGTTTTTTGTGCGTTTTCACCAAAGCGCATGACGACAATGCCGCCAACGGTTTCCCCTTCGCCGTTGAGTTCAGCCACCCCTCTACGCATTTGCGGGCCAAGATCGATTTCAGCAACATCCTTTAGCAACAATGGCGTACCGTTCTGATTAACACCCAGCGGGATACTCCCTATGTCCTGTATACTTTGCAGGTACCCGGTGGCTCGCAACATATATTCAGCTTCAGCCATTTCTACCACTGAAGCGCCAATCTCCTGGTTACCCCGTTTGATGGCCGTCTGGATATGAGAAAGCGGTATACCGAAAGCCCTTAACTTCTCCGGATCCACTTTCACCTGGTACTGTTTGACCATGCCGCCCAGGGCCGTAACCTCAGAGACTCCCGGTACGGTTTGCAGTTCATACTTCAAAAACCAGTCCTGAAGGCTACGCAGTTGACCAATATCATGCTGCCCGGTTTTATCAACCAGCGCGTACAAATACACCCAACCTACTCCGGTGGCATCCGGCCCCAATTGCGGCTTGGCATTCTGAGGAAGCGTCGGAGCAACCTGGCTCAGGTATTCAAGCACCCGAGAACGCGCCCAATACATGTCAGTTTTTTCATCGAAAATCACGTAGACATAGGAATCACCAAAAAAGGAGTAGCCACGAACCGTCACTGCACCAGGCACTGACAGCATGGCAGTCGTCAAAGGGTAGGTAACCTGATCCTCCACTACCTGAGGTGCCTGTCCCGGATAGGTGGTTTTAATAATGACCTGCACATCAGATAGGTCAGGTATTGCATCGACTGGTGTATTTTTAAGTGAAAACAACCCAATGCCAACAACAATGAAAGTGGCCAGTAATACAAAAAAGCGATTACTAACCGACCAACGAATAATAGATTCAATCATCTCATTCCCTTCTATTCGTTATGCTGGGTATGATCCATATTTTCATGGTCCATACTCTGCATTTGGTTGTGATCCATCCCTTCATCATTCATGTCCTGGTGCTGACTATGATCCATATCTTCCGGCTCCATCGTCTGATCCTGGCTGTGATCCATCCCTTCATCATTCATGTCCTGGTGCTGACTATGATCCATATCTTCCGGTTCCTTCATCTGATGCTGACTGTGATCCTTCTCGTCTTTGCTCATACTCTGTTCTGGGACTTTACTATCTGGTATATGAACATTAGAGATTTCGTACTGATCACCTTCATTTTTTGTCACTTCAATATGCAGCCTCAATCCTTTTTCAAGAATGGAGAAATCAAGCGCTTCAGCGACGGTAAAATCCATTGTCATTTCAGGCCAATCCCACTCACTTATCGCCTGATGAGTTACGTTAACCATCCGTTGCCCTGCCATCAGGCTATTGATAGTTGCCTCAACCCAAACACTTGCTGTTACAGTCTCATCGCCGTTATCGTGATTCATTCGTTTAAAATCAGATGTTTTGCTCGATTCAGAATCAATTAGGAACTGCGCCGAACTCACTATTTGATCACCTTCCTTTAAACCAGCCAATATTTCAGCTGACAAACCATCAAAACGACCAACCTTGACGTTGATAGACTTAAAACGACCATCGCCAAGTGCGAGTACCACGCGATTGACACCACCGGTGCGAATAACGGCCTCTCTAGGCACTAGCAATACTTCATCTGAATTTTTTGCATGAATGACAACCTGCGCAAACATATTGGGTTTTAACACCTGGTTTTCATTGTCAAAACGTAGCCTGACTTTCACTGTTCGCGTTTTACTGTCCAGCGTTGGGTAGATATAGTCGACTTTCCCCAGCCATTCCGTTCCAGGTAGATAGTCGAGCGACATAGTGACAGGTAAACCCACCATAACTTCGGATGCTTGACGTTCGAACACTTCTGCTTCCACCCAAACCTGATCAAGCGTACCTATCGACATTAGTGTGGTACCGGGTTTCACATAAAACCCTTCCCGAATATTTAGGTTGTCCACTACGCCGCCCTGCGGCGCAAAAAAAGTAATGGTTTGCTTTACCTTTTTGGTACGCATCAGCTGCTTGACTGCATCTTTGGGTAGCTGCAAAGCTTTTAGTCGATCCTCCGCTGCCTTAATTAACCGCTGGCTATTCCTATCTAAAGCCAGTAGCAACTCTTCCTGTGCATTTACTAATTCGGGAGAGTAAATTTCATAGAGCGGTTGTCCTTTTATTACCGGGTCACCAGCTGCTTTCACGTACAGGCGTTCAATCCAGCCTTCGACTCTGGGGTGAATATGGATCAATTGATCTTCATCGTAAGCCACATAACCGACTGTCTGTATTTCAGTATGCAGAGCTTTGCGCTCTGCCACAGCGGTTCTCACGCCGAGATTGTTGACCACATCAGGAGATATTTTTATAGTCCCAGGCCCGGCATCATCGCCACCTTCCTCATAAACCGGAATCAGATCCATACCCATAGGAGATTTTCCCGGTTTGTCGCGTTTATAGTTTGGGTTCATTGGCGCTACCCAGTACAGCGGGACCTTTTCCTGCGCCACTCCTTCCACTGGCGTGGGGGAACGGCTTAACCCGAGCCAATGGCCTATACCGCCTCCAACCAGCACTAGAATAATTGCGGTTATAATGTTGGATCTACTCATTGTGAATAACCCCTGATTGAATTTAATTTCTGATTCATTGTTTTTTTCCCTTCAGCGCCACAGAACGTTCATTTAACATCTTCTCAGCGTCCTGCTGCTGACTGACAAAAAGGTAATTCAGTTGAGTAATCACTTTCTGTCTGTCCACTTCGATACTCAGTGCTTCAATTTCCGCGTTTAATACCGCGATACGCGCTCTCACCGCTTCTGCAAAATCACCGTCATCATTGGTATAGGCGGTGAGTGATGCTTCAGCCTGAATGTGCATTTGCGGTAACAGTTCTGAGCGATAGAGTTTTTGGCGGTCATTAAGCCGCTCAAGCTGCACACTGAGGGACTCAAATGACGCCATCAACTTTCTGAGCAACAACCACTTTTCCGTTTTCACGGATTCGGCCTGGGATGTCGCTGCACGCAACTCTTTATCCTGCCGGTTTGCAGCAAATATAGGCAGATCAAAAGTGACTCCAAAAGAAAATAAATCGGCTCGATCGCGCCCCAACAGGTCGTCATCGCGATAGCCATACGCTGCATTAACACTCCATTCAGGCTTATACTTTTGTTTTGCCAGCTCAATTCCGATATTGGTTGCCTGAATCTTTTGTTCCAAAGCTTTTATGGACGGATGCTCCATAAAGTTCTCAGCTAATAATTGTTGGCTAACTCCTGTCGCTCTTTCAAAAATTTCAGGTTTAAGCAACGCAATATCGGGTAAGTTGCCGGCCAGTGCTATACCAGAAATGTTCTTACGACTTGCACTCGATGTATCCTTCAAATATTGATCCACAAAATAGTCATTTAGCCATTCCGAAAGCCGCTCTTGGGACATTTCCTGCTGTTGCTTTAATAGGGTTAACCGATCTTCTAGTTGCGTCAGCTCCAGATCGGCGCGAACGATATCTTGCTGCCGCGTTCGTCCAAATGCTGAGGAGTAAGTGGCTTGAGCGACATCCGCCAACTGCTCAAACAGCGCACGATCTTGTTCGATCAGCGCAATGCTTTCCTGCGCCTTGTAAGCATCCAACCACAATTGACTGACGGTGGTCACAACCTTAGCTTCCCTATCCTGGCGCTGGTAGGGATATTGAGCACTCATGACTTCAAGCTGTTTTTTCTTAATCGCCCGGCTGTCACCGCGAGGAAACAGTTGCGACACAGAGATTTTGGACTGCGTCATCGCTTCCTGTTGCACGTCAAATGTGTCTGTCGGCAGATTAGCAATGCCTAGAGATACTTTTGGGTCAGGCAGGGCGCCTGCCGCAATACTCAATGCTTCTAGTGCATCCTGAGAATGCCTACTCCCTACCAACCAGGGATCTGTTATTAACGCAATCTGTACCGCCGACTTGAGTTCAATACCCTTCAATTGCGACGTAGTCATCTCATTGGCAATCGCTGCTAATGGGGATACATTAAACAGTAGTATGATCGTCCATCTAAGTATTACCCTGTTGTTTATTGGCCTGCTCATAGCATTATTCATCTGTATTTTTCCCATTAATCTCCAGTTCATTCAACGCTCCTTAGAGTTATTTATCTTCTCTCATTAGCTCCGCCACATCGTGTCTCTTAATCTCTCCACTTATAATTTTTGCTCTAGCAAAATGAGTATCAACAATCTCATTAATCCTAATTTGACCGATATAAGCTCTACCGTACGCATCTTCTCCTTCCGTTATTGAGCCTTCATATATATACCTATAAACGCTCAATTCCTGACCTTTCTCAGCACCATCACGACGGCCTATACAGAGGACAATTTCGCCATCATCGATCCCGATGACCTGTCCTTTATAGAAATATTCATGTTGTATTGGATTTCCAGAGCACCCGGCTAAAAATCCAATTAAGATAAATACCGCACCGTATTTAACGGCCTTCTTTAACCTCCGAGAGCTACCATTTTTAAAATAGCTTTCTGCGCGAGCATCTTGTAATACTAAACTGTTATAACTATCCATGATCTTCCTCATTCGTTGTCAGTAAATTCGATAATGACGACCCCGGATATTCTTTAATCCGGGGCCGTATCTGCATCCACTAATTGGCAAATTGGTCTCTGATATACTGCAAAACAGATTCCATATCAGCCGGGGAAAGCGCTGGGTTTCCACCTTTTGCAGGCATTGCCATTAAGCTTCCTTTACTTTGATATCCGTTAATCATGTTGGTAAGCAACTCACCATCGGGTTTGCTCAATCTGCCATTTCTATCCGTAAAATCCGGCACGCCTGGCAGGCTTCCTTTCCCGTTTGCACCATGACAAGCGATACAGGTACTGTCATAGGTATCTTTTCCTGAAGCAGTAACCCCGGAACCTGCTGAAGCTGATAGTTCACCTTTGCCCTCATAACTCTCCGGTTTTGTATTTGAACCTTGCAAAAAAGTAAGAATGTCACGCGTCTCCTGGCCCGTTAGCCCGGCACGTATCCGCATATGAAAGGCCGTGGTAATCCATTGATCATCGCGAAGGTCAGCGGGGTTTCGCATGTTATGGCAACGCGTGCAATTATCTGCCCATGCTTGGCTTCCCTTGGCAAAATCGCCTTTTTCGGGATAATCAAATGCGTAGCCAAACTGTGCAGCACTGGCAGCCAAGAACAATAAAATCATTCTTAAGCCATGCGCATAAATATATTTTTTAGCTGGATGTTTCATGATAGTTCTCCCGATTAAAAGCCGTAGGCCATTTGAATCAACAGTCGATCCTGGTCAATATCTCTATTCAATGCATCGTTAAACTCATAGCTGAGCTTACCAATCACATTGTTGGTAAAGAGATAGTTAATGCCAAACGCCCATTGCTCTTGATCCCTGCTATCATGCGGAGAATCAAAGTCCGTGTAGCGTGTCACCAACTCCAGTTTTGTTTTGGGTATTTGATAACTAGCCTGTGTGTACCAGGTTTCCCAATCGGCTCCAGCCGACGCTGCGGTACCTGCGCCATTGTCATCACCTACTTCAGTTTTGACATATTCACCACGCAGGTTGAACGCATTCCACTGCCAACTAAAATCAGCACCTATTACGTCATAGTCCCTTGCCGCTTCACCATCCAGCAATTCGCTATCACCATCCTCAATGGATGTCACTGTGACCTTACCGCTCGCGGCTGAGAATCCAAGTTCAAAACCTGAGAAGGGGATGATTCCAAAACGACCGCCAAAGGTTTTTTCACCATCGCTATCTGTGCCAAAGCCTTCTGCCTCTACTCCATCCAGTTCGAACTCAATTTCGCCCTCTTCTTCCTCCATCTCAGCTTTCAGTTCGGGGCCATTGCTTATAAAAATTGCATAATTAGTTCGTATGCCTGCTATTGGAAACCCGCCACGCAGTTGAAAGCCAACGTCAGAAACTGGCGCTGCACCATCATGACCGAACCCAGGAGGCGCTGAAGCCAATTTGTTTATCCAGGAAGGGTGTATATTTTGCCTAAATTGACCGATTGGACTGAGGAACTTACCCCCGACCAAAGTCACATAGTCGTTCAAAATTAAATCAATGGTCAGGTATTCCAGATTGATTTCCGTTTCACCATCATCACCGACCTCAAGCTCCAGTTCAGACTCCAACATCACTAAGTCGCGATACTGATAGTGGAAGATCGGTGCGAAAGTTCCTACATTAAAACTACCGTCCTTCGATTCCGTATCCGCGTAACCTACATCGGCATAACCCGCCATGTGTATGAGCGTATCTGGTTGGCGCCATTCCCTGGCGACGGCTACTTCCTGCCTGACCGCCTGAACGTCCTTTTTGCTAGCGCTCATTTGTATCTGGTGCTTCAGTTCATCCATCTCTTTTTGCATCATTTCGAGACGCTTGCTTAATGCCTCTACATCCGTCTCTGCCGCTATAGTCACAGTGCTAACAGCCGCTAGAGTTCCATAGGTGACAACCTTCACTAACTTCTTAATATTCATGTTGACTCTCCATTGTGTTGCGCCAAGTGTGGCGCTCAATTTTTAGTCAAAATCAACTCGTTATCTCTGCATTAATCTTGCACCAGGCCGTTTAAAGGCTAACGACGCTCGCATTACATACGACAGAGGATTTTGGCTAAGCCCTAAAACCCAGACACAAGGTCTAGATCAATACATTAATGTTTAGGGATTCCGAAATTTTGGGCGTAATAACGCCTTTTCGGATAAATTAGGAGTGTTTAGGAGGGTGATAGATAGATGAAAGAATACCAAGAACAAGATGTTCGGCTCTTTCAACAATATGCATGTTAATTTGTGGATTAGAGGAAATAATCAGGTTATGACTAATTGAAGCCACGCAAACACCACAGCAGTTTCCAACAGTGATGCAACCGTCATGAGTTTCAGATGTTGATCCGTCTTCCGCAGCGCCCCCATGACAGGGTTCTTCAGCTGCTTTATTGCCGACTTTTTGATCATGTATGTATGTATGCCCATCCACAAGGGCTGTCTCATCAACATTAATAGTTGCCATGGTATCCGTCCCGTGATCGGCCATTTCAATAGGCATAGCAGCCATCAGCGGTTGAAAAATCAACCCCAAGATAACTAATACTGTACCCACTAAACGAACCATATATTTACTCCTTCTAAGCTATTAATCAGCCTACGTCTGAGTTTTATCCCGATTTAGACACTAGCTCTCTCTATGTTTTGATCAATAGCCGTTACGGCTTTTAGGAATTATGACCATATTAGAAAAATCTGTCCCCAGGATTGACATAAGTCAATATTTTCAAATAATGAAAGTAGCTTCTATTCTACGAATACCACTTTCGAAGTATTTTTTCATACAGTCAAAAACTATTTGTTTTCAAACAGATAGCTTCCTTATTCTGCCAGATCAGATTAGCAATTCAACTAATCAGGTTATCGGTGGTAATTGACGACCAGTAACACACAACATGTTCTCGAGTTGAAGTGAAATCACACGTGGCGATCATTTTTAGCTCGCTATCCACTTCCCTACTTCGATGTACTTTAGTTGCCATTACCATGTCAATATCACTACAGTTTCAACGAAGCTATTCGAAACATGCCCGCCTCGAAATGGCCGGGGATATTACAGGAAAATACAACCTGATCATCACCGACAAAGTGCCACGCCAAACGTTTGGTTTCACCTGGTGCCAACGTAACTGTATTACCATCGTTGTGCACCATACCTGGCATTTGCCGCATCATTTTTGCATGTGCTTTCTGCTCAGCCTGGTTGCCGATAGAAAACTCATGGGAAATTTCACCTTCGTTGGTCACCACAAAGTTAATCGCCGTTCCTGATTTGAGCTCGGTAAGATCCTCAGAAAAGCTAATCCGCATATTATCGCTTAAGCTGACATCAATGGAACGCTGAGAGTTGGAAGGTTTGGCAGGGTACCCCACTGCTCCCTTTTTTGTTTCATGATTATGTGCTTGCATATGGGCACCATGACCTTCATGGGATGATTTAGCATGGCTGTTATGGTCACTCACGTTATCATTATGCTTTCCTTCGGCAAAGGCCGACAAAGCGATAACTGTCGATGCTGTTAACGTAATAATGAATTTGTACATAGGTATGTTCTCCTGGTTGATAAAGATTCAATGATCTGCCTTATGTGTCTCACTTATATGAGCATAAACCTCTGAGCTACCATCTTTTTTTAACAACAGCACATCATAGTCATCGTGCCGATCGCCCATTTCCATGCCTGGACTACCCGCCGGCATACCGGGTACCGATAAACCAACAACATCTTTGGGTTTCTCAATAAGAAATTGTTGAATAATGTGCGCTGGGATATGACCCTCAAAAGCGTAGCCATCAGCAATCGTGGTATGGCAAGAGCGATAACGTGGCTCAATGCCAAAATTGGATTTGATCGTAGCTACATTTGAACCACTAACAACTTGGCTCAAAAGCCCGAAGTCGTTGATATGCTTTACCCATTTATCACAACAACCACATTTTGGGTTTTTGTATACCATCATTATTTTATTTTTGGCGTGATCAACGGCAGATTTGGCAATAGCTGATTCCGCACTCACAATATTTGTAGCTGCCGATAGCAGTATGGCGAGCATAAATGGGAATATGGTTTTATTGATCATAATAGATCCTCAAATATCAATATTAGTTTTGCTTGTTGGGCTAGAGAAACCTCTATTTTCCCAAATTAGTGGTTTGGCTTAGGCCGTTTAGCCAGCTTGTCTTTATGGAAACTCAGCTGTAATTCAGCTTGGGTAGCGATCGATTCCGGTAAAGTAAAAACAAATTTTGAAGGGTGGTGGTATCGACGATTTACGATTCGTGGCCAGTAAAATTCTGAATCCTCAAAAATCACATGATCACTTTGATCAGACACCATCAAGTCAAAATGCCCCATCGGTACCGGGTTATTTTGACGTCGCCTGACCTCACCACTCAGCCGATACTCGCCATCAGCTAAATGACGTAATTGAACTTGACCCAAGCGAACTCCTCGTATGCTATCACGATCAATTTTGATACTTGTATCCAATGGATGATTGGCAAAAGCAACGTTAGAAAAGGCGCTCATGGAAAGTGCGATAAAACCAATTTTTATATAGGAAGTTTTCATCTCATAATCCTCAAATACGGGAATAGAAACCTGCTGGCAACAACAGATCTAATAATTCGTTGGGCGCAATTGCCCTAGGGATTAAGAAATAATGGGGGGGCGGAAAAGTGAGCTGGGCAGCAGTTTCGGAACCACAAATGAATAATTATCTTCTGGGCTTGAGGGTGACGTACGCTGATTTTGGTCTGATCCACCACCTAACACTGACTGGCAACCACTAACACAACATTGACAACTTACATCGCAACAATTTTCGGTTAAAGCAGAGAACTGTGATTCACCCTTTTGAGAGTTATTGCTGTGACTATGGACAAGTGTAGGTTTGTTGACATCGGAAGCGCTCTCTGTCAAAGAGTTGCCATGACAGGGAACATCGGTCTGCACAGCCAATTCAGCTCCATTTTGATAAGGAATTGTTTTTACAAAGTTCACAGCAGCTGCTCCCGCCTGTTGGCAGAACAACATAAAAACCATTATTATCGCTGTGTTTTTTAACTTCACTTAAATAAAATCGCCATACTCAATAATATCTACCGCTTCGATTTGCGAATTAGTATTAAGTTCAATTTTAATAACGCTTCATCGGAGCTATTATAGCAGTATATAGTTTTCATTACATTTTTTAACCACCTTTCTTATCATACGCGCATCAATTCAAGTTAATTATCAGGGCACCTCTTAATTGACAAAATATTGAAAATATTCACGAGTTATTACTCTGCAATGCTATGAAATTGACCCCCCAACTTATAACTATTGTGCTTGTCTCTCTCTAGTATTCCGAAGTCAAAAAGATTTCTCAGTACTCGGCGTACAATTTCTAGATCCAAGTCATAATGCGTAGCTTTTATTTTCCTCAGAACTGGTGGAATACGTTCGTCGCGTAAACAGGTTCACCAGTAGCGGACTGATGACACCCCCTTGCGGCGTGTTGTGGTCAAGGTAGCGTTGCCATTGGTAGGTGGTGGTTTGGTGTAGGTTATACAGGTGAGAGATGGAGATCTCGACGAGACGCTGATACTGGGGTTGGCCAAACCGCTGATAGGCGCGTTCGCAGAGTCTTTTGAGTACCGGCCCGCTGGGTGGTTGTGGCGTTCATCCATGGCTGCCAATAAACGTATATCTGCATCTGTGTAAAGGCGCTTCAAGCGATTGCGGCAAGCCGTCTTGAGCAAGACAGCTTGTCGGTTTGGCGGTACCGCTGTATCAGACGTTTGATATGGGCGCGGGAGTAGCCCGTGACTTTCATCAGATAACGTGTGAGGATCCCTTTATCCGTCTTACCCAGTTGCCGACACTGAAACTTTATCAAAGTCTTTTTATATCCAGCTATACCGATCCTGTTTGTACATGGCGAAGTTAAAGGCGACTGCCTGTGTACCCTCAAGAAATTGGCTAACGGCTTCAATGGTTGTTTGTTGTTCTAAGCTTATGGTCGTTTTCATCCTCCGATCATTAACAAACTCAGTGATTATTTCAGGCTCATTTGATAATGGAAATACGCCCCCCACTTCCGGCTCATTTCATATTGGAAAAGACTCGGAGTTGACATAATTAGTATATCGTGCAAACATATGAATATATATTTATATGTTTATTCATCAATATGAAGACAAAAAGACGCCCGCTTAAAAAGATAGGTTCAGAGGAGGAGATATCGCAGTTAGCCGATTTATTCCGCCTTATGGGGGATACCAGCAGGCTGCGCATTATTCTAACCTGCTTGCACGCTCCAATTAGCGTATCGGACATCGCCGAGAAGCTAGAGCTATCGCAATCCCTTGTCAGCCACCATTTGCGTTTGTTGCGAGCCGCCAGAATCGTCCGTTCAGAACGTCGTGGTAAACAGGTTTTCTACGTCGCAGCAGATGAACATATCCAATGCGTGATTGAGGATATGGTGGCGCATATCGGCGAGCCGGATCAATCCGAGGAGGACAACTAATGCCAGGGTGTACAAACTGTCCATCTGATACCGTAACGGCAGACAATAACGTTGATCCTGTATTTCGCCGCGTACTATGGATTGCACTTTTCGCGAATGCAGCTATGTTTTTGGTTGAGATCATCGCCAGTCAGATTGGTGATTCGATCTCCCTGCAAGCCGATGCGTTGGATTTTTTTGGTGACTCAGCCAACTACGCGATTAGCCTGTTTGTACTGGGAATGGCGCTACATTTACGCGCCCGCGCCTCGCTGATTAAGGGCGCGACCATGGCTGCTTTTGGCCTATGGGTGATTGGCAATGCTATTTATCGCGCGCTGACCGGCAGTGCTCCTGAAGCGTCTGTTATGGGCGCAGTGGCCATACTCGCACTCATCGTCAATGTTGCTGTTACGGTGTTGCTTTACCGCTACCGTGCAGGTGATAGCAATATGCGTTCTATCTGGCTGTGCAGCCGCAACGATGCGATTGGCAATATCGCGGTCATGATCGCTGCAGCGGGTGTCTTTGCAACGTCTTCGCGATGGCCCGACCTTGCCGTCGCGGCCATCATAGCCAGCCTCAATTTTAGTGCGGCCATTCACGTCATACGCTTGGCATTTAGCGAAATACGTGCAGAACACTTGGAAGTCGTATAGACTGATTAATTATGTTCAAATCGTTTACCTGCTACCTGTTTATCTTTTCTCTGCTCTTTACGGGTATAGAAAGCGCTGTCGATTCTGCTGCTGGAGAACTGCATCGCGGGGGAAGCTACACACATATTTTGGATAGCAATTTCAGCAATAGCTTTACAGGTGATTTGGATGACAACCCTAGTGTTACTGACCCTTTAAACCAAGAAGATTCGTGTGGAAGTTTTCTACACTGTCATAATCATGGATGTCATTGCTACCTAACTGAAAATCTTATGCAGCTATGTGTGACTCATACGAAACTGCTGCAACCGGACTACCGATCCAATTTGCCAATAGCCCCAGTATTTTCTTTGTTTCGCCCGCCTATAGCCTGATTTTTAATAACTTAGAAAGAGCTACGATTTAGTATCGTGGCAACTACTTAGCTATTTCAAATTAGGTGAAACAATATGAGATTTACTATTCTCGCATTCCTTTTATGTACGACATTTATTGCGCCTGCGTCAGCGAACAATCATTCCCCGCTGTTAAAAATTATCAAAACTGATTATCAGCGCTGGCATTTTAGCCGATTACAATTCGAAGAAAACAAATCCGATGCAATTGTATCTGGACGAATGACTGCAAGCTCGCGATACGGACTGCCAAAAGGGCATATAGATATCGCAGTTTGGTCGGATGAAGGCGATTTGATGTATGAGACTACAACCAACTATTTTCCCCCGTCACCCTCAAAACGAGCATTTCGCAAAGGAGGAGTACGATTCTCGGCGAGCGTTCCTAAAGCTATTCCTACAAATGCCGTAATTAAGATCGCTTTTCATCAAAACCAGTTAGAGGCAGCTTCACCTCCGAAGCACGAATCAAACATTGCGCGTTAAGATATCTAGGCTTCCAAATATGATCGGGCAATATAGTCTGAACTACCGGGTATTAATTGTGTTTTCCCATCAAAACAGGATGGTCTAGTATGGGTTCTATGCAGAGATATTCCATTCTTTATCTATTTATATTTTCGCTACTCTTTATGGGTATCGAAGGCGCTATCGATTCTTTGGGCGGCGGTGAACACACGCACGGAGACGATCACGCGCATGTACTGGATAACGATGAATCACTGTCAATAGATTCAGATGCTGATAGCAACCACTGCTCACATTGCTGTCACGGTCATACCGGCAGCATTGAGGGTAATATCACTATTCTGAAATGCGATATGTCCGATCAACAGTTTGCCTTTTACCAGCCACATATCCTTAACTTCGCACAGGCACCGCCGACTCCTCCTCCAAACGCATAAATCATTTCTGATACCTAGCAGCTCACACCTGTTACTGCAAACCATTAGTGGTAACAGGCTAATCACTGTGTACGACCATTCATTACAATCGGAATTTGATTTATGCAAACGCGAAATATTGTCGCTACTTTACTGTTGAGTAGCTTATCCATCTTTAATTGGATAGCAGCTACTGCACCACCCAATTCTGCGCCTATAACAAACGCAAAATTTAAACGAATCAGCTTTAGAAAACTGATATTTATCGGTCTGATTTTCGGCGGACAACTCTCTTTTGCTCATGCTGAGGCCACAGACAATACACTCACACTCAACACCGCACTTAAGCGTGCTCTAGAGCGGAATCCTTCCCTTAAGGTTTTTGACTTTCGCAACACAGCCCTGGCTGGGCAGTTGGAAACAGCAAACTTGAAACCAGCTTATGAACTCGGTCTGGAAGCTGAGAACTTCTCTGGCTCCGATGAACTCAGCGGTTTTGGTGGCGTAGAACTCACCGTTTCGCTCTCGTCCGTACTGGAAATGGGCGATAAACGCGCTGCTCGCCGGGGCATCGTTTCTAACGGTCGCTCCGTTCTCGATGCACAGCGGCAAGTGGAATCGTTGGCATTACTGGGTGAGGTCACTCGGCGCTACGTGGATGTGCTCGCAGCGCAAGAGCAGGTTTCCCTGGCTAGAGAAGCAAATGAACTTGCCATCCAAACGCTAAACAACGTAATAAAACGTGCTGACGTCGGTGCAACGCCAGATGCCGAGGTAAAACGCGCCCAAGCCGCCGCCGCACAGGCACGCCTCACACTGCTATCCACTCAACAGCAACTTGCTTATCTGAAAGTGTCTCTCGCTGCGCTTTGGGGCGAAACGTCACCGGATTTCGGAAAAATTGACGGTGATTTGTTTCACTTTGGTAGCGATGTCGAGTTTGAAAGGCTCTATGCCAAAGTGGAGAAAAATCCAGCTATCCAGGTCTTCGCTGCTGAGGAGCGACTCAAAAAGGCGGAAGTGCGTCTCGCCAAAACTCAATCAAGGGCTGATATCAGCTGGTCGGTCGGTGTACGTCGTTTTGAGGAAAACGACAATTCCGCCTTGGTTGCCGGTTTTAGCATGCCGCTCTTTTCATCGAAAAGAAATTCCGGTGCTATCTCCTCTGCACTTGCCCAACGCAACGAAGTCTTTGCTCAAAAGGAAGCGGCATTACTCAACATGCACACGCAATTATTTCGGGCATTCCACAATAGAAAACAGGCCATTCTTACCGCAAAGGAACTCCAAAACACAATTATTCCGGCATTAGAAGAAGCACTCAAAGAAATACAGACAGCGTACCAGCGTGGCCGTTACGGCTACCTGGAATATGTTTCCGCCAGACAGGAATTGCTCAGCGCCAAGCGCACTCTGATCGAATCCGCCTCATCCGCATTAACGTATGGCGCTGAAATCGAACAGCTGACAGCAGAGCCTTTATCCGCCACGCAGCATGGTGAATCAACCGACTTATCAGGATCAGTACAATGAAATCAAATAACATCATCAAATCACCTGCCATCAATATTATTTTTTGTCTCGCATTCTATTTAATGTCTACTCTGGCTTTCGCAGAAACCAGTCATGGCGATGAAGAAGAGCACGAAGAAGGACACATCGAACTCAACCAGGAACAAATCAAGCATGCAGGTATTGGCCTCTCTCGCGTTGGCCCCGGAAATATTCGAGAAACGCTACCCGTGTATGGTGTTATTACCAGCAACGCAGAACAAATACAGTCGGTCAGCGCCCGCTTTGATGGCGTCATTCGCTCGGTCAACAAGAAAATTGGCGACCAGGTTCGTAAAGGTGAAACGCTAGTCACAGTTGAAGCCAATGAAAGCTTGAAAGCCTATTCTGTTGTTTCATCACTTAACGGTGTGATCACTCAACGTCATGCCAATATTGGCGAACAAACTGCCGATCGAGTTCTCTTTGTTGTTGAAGATTTCTCCACCGTTTGGGTTGATCTCTCACTGTTTCCCAAGGACGTGACCAAGGCAAAATTGGGACAAACAGTTCGTATCAAAAGCGCCAATAACCCTATCACTGGCGAAGGTCAGATTATCTACATCGCTCCATTAGGGAATAGCAACAACCAAGCCACTATTGCACGGGTTTTGGTAAACAACACAGACAATTTGTGGAAACCAGGACTTTTTGTGAATGCTGAAATTACCCTGTCTGAAACGGCCGCCCCATTGGTTATTCGCAATGAAGCGGTACAGATTGTAGAAGGAGAAAATGTTGTTTTTGTTCAAGGAGAAGAAGGCTTTGAACCGCGCCCGGTTACCTTGGGGCTCACCGATGGCGAGTCAACCGAAATATTGGCAGGGCTGGACGTCGACGAAACTTATGTCTCGAAAAATAGTTTTGTTCTGAAATCAGAGATGGGCAAAGAGGATGCTGAACATGGCCATTAACAGCATCCTCCCTAATACGCTGAATACGCGTCATTGTTTCCCATCAGCACTAGGTAAGTTAGTTGTGCGAGACCATAAAAGGGCCACACTATGATCGATAAACTGATTCAATTTTCCATCGCCCGTCGTTGGCTGGTGATGTTTTTTATACTCATCGTCGGCGCACTCGGTGTCTGGAATTACCAAAACCTGCCAATCGATGCCGTTCCCGATATCACCAACGTACAGGTGCAGATAAATACTGAAGCGCCCGGCTATTCACCGCTGGAAGTTGAGCAACGCATCACCTACTTGGTCGAGCTTGCAATCACGGGTTTGCCCTACGTGGAAAGTACCCGTTCTCTATCAAGATACGCACTCTCACAAGTGACGGTCATATTTGAAAAGGGAACCGACATTTACTTTGCACGTAATCTGATTAACGAAAGACTACAGCAAGCCAAAAGTGACATGCCTTCAGGCATCGAGCCCGTGATGGGGCCTGTTGCAACGGGTCTCGGAGAGATCTTTCACTACGCGGTACATGCAGACGACGATGCCCGGCAAGACAATGGTGAAAAATACGACGCCACGGCATTGCGTACACTGCAAGACTGGGTAATCCGTCCTCAACTACGATTAGTGCCGGGGGTGACCGAGATTAATACCATCGGCGGTTATGAAAAGGAATTTCATATCACCCCTGACCCTGCTCAACTGTTGGCATTTAATCTGACCTTTGATGACATTGTCGACGCTGTAGAAAAAAATAACGCCAATGTCGGCGCTGGCTATATCGAGAAAAATGGCGAGCAATACCTGATCCGTGCGCCGGGACAGGTGGCGGACATCGCTGCAATCCAAAAGATCATCGTCGCCCATAAAGACGGTATTCCAGTAACTGTAGCCGATGTAGCTGAAATTGGTTTTGGCAAACAGCTTCGAACCGGCGCTGCGACCCGTGATGGCGAAGAGACTGTCCTCGGCACAGCCGTAATGCTGCTGGGCGGTAATAGCCGCAGCGTTTCCGAGGCTGTTTCCGCCAAGCTGGTTGAGATTAATAAAACCTTACCCAAAGGTATCACCGCCGAGCCAGTGTATAACCGAACTGTATTGGTTGATAAAACCATTGCAACAGTGCAAAAAAATCTACTCGAAGGTGCGGTATTAGTGGTGGTCGTTTTGTTGGTGATGCTCGGCAATGTGCGGGCCGCCTTGCTTACCGCAATGGTTATTCCACTATCCATGCTGATGCTTATGACAGGCATGGTGCAAACAAAGGTCAGCGCCAACTTAATGAGTTTGGGGGCATTGGATTTTGGCCTTATTGTCGATGGCGCAGTGATCATTGTGGAAAACTGTATTCTCAGGCTGGCTGGCCGACAGCACCAACTCGGTCGCACATTGAAACTGGAAGAACGGTTTCAGACGGTTTTCGCTGCGACGCGTGAGGTATTCACACCCAGTTTAATCAGTGTGCTGGTGGTAATTCTGGTTAACATACCGATCTTGGCGCTCACCGGGGTAGAGGGGAAAATGTTTACCCCTATGGCGATGGCGGTAATTATGGCGCTGCTATCGGCACTGGTATTGTCACTCACCTTTGTTCCCGCTGCCGTGGCACTATTTTTGGGCGGTCATATTAAGGAAAAAGACAACGTCATTGTTCGCCAATCAAAACATGCTTATACCCCCATCCTGGCCTGGGCGCTCAAGTTTCGTCTAGCCGTCTTGGCAGGGGCTGTGCTGTTTGTTCTAGCCATTGGCTGGCTGGCTACCAGAATGGGAGCTGAGTTTATTCCAAACCTGGATGAGGGAGATGTTGCCATTCAGGCTTTGCGTATTCCCGGCACCAGCCTTACGCAATCGCTAGACATGCAGTTTCAATTGGAACGTGCGGTACTGGAAATTCCCGAAGTAAAAACCTACTTTTCGCGAGTCGGCACCGCAGAGGTGGCCAGTGACCCCATGGGGCCCAATATTTCTGACGGCTATGTGATGTTAAAAGACCACAAAGACTGGCCGAACCCTGATAAATCCAAAGCGCAATTATTGGAAGATATTCAGGAAAAACTGGCACTGATCCCTGGTAATGCCTTCGAGATTAGCCAACCGATCCAGCTTCGTTTTAACGAACTTATCTCCGGTGTTAGATCGGATCTGGGCGTTAAAATTTATGGAGATAATCTCGATCAGTTACTGAAATCCGGCACGGAGATTGCGGCCGTTCTCAATGGTATTGAAGGTGCGGAAGGCATTAAAGTAGAGCAGGTTTCCGGGTTGCCCATCCTGTCAATCGAAGCCAATCGCGCCGCTTTGTATCGCTACGGTCTCAACGTCGCCGATGTCCAGGACATCGTCGCAGCAGCCACTGGTGGTGAGGAGGCTGGTTTGATATTTGAAGGGGATCGACGTTTCACCATTGTAGTCAGAGTGACAGAGGACATCCGCAATGATTTGCGCGCACTTGAGCGCTTACCAATCCCATTACCGCAAGGTGGTTATGTCCCCCTCAATGAAGTGGCGACACTCAATCTTGCGCCTGGGCCGAATCAAATTTCCCGGGAAAATGGTAAACGTCGACTGGTGGTGAGCGCCAATGTACGAGGCCGCGATTTGGGCGGTTTTGTCGCCGATGTGCAAACACAGATCGAGCAGCAAGTTACTTTACCGCCGGGCTATTGGCTGGAATACGGCGGCACATTCGAACAATTGCAATCGGCTTCTGAGCGTTTAAGCCTGTTAGTACCTATCACATTAGTCATGATTTTCGCCCTGCTGATGATGACCTTTGGTTCGGCCAAGGATGCGGCGCTGGTTTTTAGTGGCGTGCCCTTGGCATTAACCGGCGGCGTTATCGCACTATGGCTACGAGATATCCCACTCTCCATCACCGCAGGCGTCGGTTTTATTACACTGTGCGGAGTCTCAGTGCTGACGGGCGTCATGATGGTTTCCGCGTTTAGAGACAGATTGAATCAAGGCGATGATATCGATAACTCTATTCGACAGGGTGCGATGCTGCGGTTAAGGCCAATACTGATGGTCGCTTTAGTTGCTGCGCTGGGTTTTCTGCCGATGGCCCTTAACACCAGCACCGGCGCAGAAGTTCAACGTCCCTTAGCCACAGTGGTTATCGGGGGAATCATATCCTCCACGCTATTAACGCTGTTGGTACTACCGGGGTTATACCGCATGGCTTATCGCAAACCAAAAAATCTGGTAGGAAATAACGAGGATGTGTTGGCATCTTAATACGCTGGCCATAGAGGAGTCTTCCCTCTGTGGCCAGACCAATTTTTCAGACATAAATACTCAATTCGTGGAGTAAGATCATGAAACAAATTAAAGCGTTTATACACCATGTCCGTTCCGCCACTGTCGTCGAAGCATTGCGTGACGCCGGTTATAAAAATATTACTTTGCTTGATGTAAAAGGCACCTTAAAACCGCTAAACGAATCTGAACAAGATTATTCTACTGGTGCCGGCATCGTTATTTCGGAGGTTCGAATATCATTGGTCTGCGAAGATTCGCAAGTTGATGAAGTCACCGGCATAATTTGTAAAGCGGGACGAATTGGACCGAACATCTCAGGCTGGGTTTATGTCAGCCCCGTAGAGCAAGCGTTACCGATTGGAGGCGCTGGCAGTTAAGCTCTCAGTTTATCTTTCGGCATAACAGCACACCTAAGATACAAACAGCTATTTTTAGGTGTGCTATTTTTGAGGATCCTAATAAACAGAGGGTAGCAGACTGGCCAAATGAGATTATTTTCCGGTTTTGCTTATCCATTTGTCGTTTGTTTTATCAAATCACCACTGTTTTTGGGGCGTGAAATACAGCCGTAAGCAAACTAAGATAGTTCGCCCGTAAGTGTTATAATCAAGTTTCACATGGGCTAAGCCTATTCACAGCTCTATTTTTGCTATAGATTATTCCAGCCTTTTTGAGCAATACGCAGAGGGAACCTGCAATGAATATTGTTAACCATATTATAAGTCTATCCAAAACCAGCATGACCCTGTTCAAAACCATTGTCAGTTTTCTTTTTGCCAAAGATGACGATAAAGATCATCCTTCGGCCAATGGCTCACATTTATTTGGCGAACATAATTTCCGTACTGGGGGAATGGATTCCGGAGCTGATCCGGATGGGTGGTACGAAGAAGACTTGTAATCGCCTTCTATTTCTTTATTCCTTTTGAAACTGCCATTTTACCCTGGCTGCCTCCGTGCCGTCCTGCATCGTCAGCAGGCCTCGCAAGTGGCGAAGTAGCAGCAGCAATAGATCGCCCAATATTCATCCCCGCCCACGCCATCATTCCACTCCACAGCAACGGCAGTCCCAGATAAAGGCTGGTTGTAATCATATTCAATAGCATGCGCTTGGCATCATGTTCACCGGGGTTAGCGAAGATCTGCAGGAAAGCATTCACATCCGGGTACATGGATAGGATTAGGTTTTGATCTACCCACATGGCCAGATACCAGAGCACTGTCCAGAACTTGATGGTGAAGATGGCCATGCCACCCACTACCATCATGGATATGGAGTAGCGTGATAAAACCACCACCAGCGGCAACAGTGCATAGATGCCCAGCAGCATAATGGCCTGCACCATGGGCAGCGATTGAAGCACGGCGGTCATGGTCACGGAGAACAGAGCCGATGCGGTGATCACACCACCGGTCGCCAGGCCACCTTTAACAATACTTCCTGCCGTATTGAATAAACCCGAGCCGGAGGCATTATTGGCGATCAGTTCATTACTCGACCACGAGGGTGGTGCATTGGTGAGAACGGTTTTGGCGACGGCGTCGTTTTGCTGCTCGCTGGCCAGTGTCGATGCGATAGCGACCACTAGACCGGAGAAGCCGGCCGAGGTGGCATCCGCCTCATTGATCAGCTTTTCACGTAAGCCGATGGCCCCATCCTCCCACCATTGTTTGCAGTAGGGCTTGCCCCAGGTCGGCAGTGAAGCTGGATCGTATTCGGTATCCCGGGTGGCATTGTAGAGCCAGCCGGGAATGGGATGGGTGGGCCGTAGCGTATCGTAATAGCCCGCTATATCGCGATAGACGTGAGAGCCCATCCAGTCGGGGTCATCAGCACCGTAGGTGGTGAGAATACCATTGATGGCCGCGGTGTTTGGTCGCTCTGCCTGGTATTTGGAACGCGCCAGAATGTAACACTGGCTGAAGAAATCACTCACTTCCTGCCGCAGGCGCGGATCGGCAATAGTGGCCAGGCGTGCTTGCTGCTCAAACGTGCGCATATCCGCTACTGTTGGCAGACCTTCGACAATGGCGTGATTCAGGCCGGAACTGAGGGCGATGACACCGTACCACCACACCGGCACATTGACGGTTGCGGTAGAACCCGTAAAACCGGTCGTGCCATAGGTGCTCTGGGGGGCAGCGACGGTCGCGGTTGTTGGCGTTGGATTCAGCAAGGTCGGCGGTGGCGAATAGGCCAAGGTCCCGGCATTGAGGGGGGTGAGCGTAGCTGGCTGCCCTGCCAACACAACGACCAACAAGGCAATAAACAGCTCAATTTCCATGCGACGTAACGACAGCCCACTGGCATGGCCCACTTCGCCACCCTGCGCCGGTTCCCGCCAGTTGTCGATCAGGATACCCAGAAACGGGAGGTAAACGATGCCGGTACTGACCAGCACATCCCAGAGAATGCCGTAAAAGGTCCAGCCAAAAAGGGAAGTAAAGAGCTCCAGATAGCTATCGACACTCATTGCCCTGCTCCAATAATCAAGATTTAACCATCAAGCCAATGGCATTGACCCACACACCCTGCCCTAACACCCATTCAAGCAAAACCAGCCAGACGATCGCGCGCCGGCGCAACCCTGTTAACCAGGTTACCTTGTTGCGGTTCAGGATTTTTACATCAGCCAGCCACACAACCAAATGATTCCAGCCAAAGGCAATGACAGCAATCACTGTCCAGCGCATGGTTGTTAGTGTCGTCCGCCAGGCATAGATGCTGTGTTGGACGGATTGCACGGAATCCGTTTTCAATCGATGCATCAGGAGATATCCCACCAGCGCTGTCAACAACACGGCCATGGTGGTGAATAGCAGAAAGTTTTTTCGTCTTGATCGGTTATTATTGAACACGCCCGCCTCGTAACGGATTGGGATCGAGGGTCGGTACTTCTGGTACCGTCAGGGAACTCTGCCTTTTGGCAGCCGCTCGCTCCAGTAATGTGGCAACGGTGTCGGATACCACTTCTTTGCGTACACGGGTTTCAAACAGCAGGTTTTCGATTTCTTTGTCGAGCTCGGCGATGGAGTTGTCCGCATGCTCGCGGGCCACTTCGGTGGCGTAGACCTCAGGGACCTGCCGCCCCGACAGCAGCAGACGGCGTGCGTACAGTGCCTTTTCAACAGTGCGTGCGGTGCTGATCTCGGATACCAGGCGCCCCATAATCAGGCTCTGTTCCGAAACCGGCATCTCGCGGATGGCTTCGATCACCTGCCGGGTGATGGCCACGCCGGGGGCGGTGATCTGATCGAGATTGGCCAGCGTGGGCGACGTGGCGCCACTGACCAGGTTCTGGATCTCGGTGGTGACGGTGGCGGATTCCTGGTAGAGCTTGGGTAACAGTCCCGTACCGGGAATACTGTCCTTACGGCAGGTATCGCAGGTGGTGACGATGTTCTCGCCCACCACATCCACGGTCCAGTCCCGGGCTTCGACGGGCGTGCTCCAGATTTCCGACAAGCGTGTCGATGATGCCGCCGGTACCGGACTGGTGTCAGTCACGGCACGATTCATATTGATGTTATAACCGGCCTCGACGATATCGCCAGTGAACTCCAGCACCGGTTGCCCGCTGCCCCCGGCCTGCCCGCCGATCCAGGGCACACCGTTATCGCCGTTAGAGGATTCCACCGTATCTTTGGCGGTCACCGCATCGTTTCCACCAATGCCCATCTGTACCTTCCAGTCATTGCCTTTGGATAAAGTGATCAAATCCGCGTAGGGATTTTTGCCCTGAGCGATTTCCGCTTCCATCTGCTCGCAGGACTTGGTAGCCAACTGCATGGTTTCTTCAGCTTTCAGCAGTGCGTTTTGAAACAGATCGTACAGGCCGGGATTGGCGCGCTGCAGAATGAGTGCTGGCAATGACGCAATAGCGCTAGTAGCCGCCGCCGTCATGGCATTGACCATATTGTCTAACCCCGAGCCGATATCGTTCAGGGTATGGGTGACTGCGGCCACCGGATCAAACTTGCCACAGCTGTATCCCAACCCCAATTGGGCGGATCCACCCAAGGTGACAGAAACCACCGACGGGTTGGCAGGCACTGAAACTGGTTCAGCACCGCCAATTTCGTAATACCACAACCCATCTTCAGTAGGTGCTTTGGCCGCATTGATCTTTTCACTAACGGATAAGACTGAAGCGATGAGCAGCGTATAGACAGCGTATCGTTTGATCATGGTGGGTAATTGATCCAATTAATGTCAAACAGAAAGATGCCGCGATCCCTGCAACAACGGTAGGGACGCCATAGGTTCCAGACATAATCACCTCCACCGTCCACACGCCCACCGCCCCAGCCACGCAAGCTGGCCAGATCGTTGGTGCCAAACACAGCGCAGCTGTTCTGGGTTTTGGGTAATAGCATCTGCCAATAACCGGTACGCCGGTTATCTTCAACGAGCGGGCCCGGTGGCCAGACTCTTTGCCGGGAACTGGATCCACCGGTGATGGGCACGTAGATATGGGGTTGACCGGTACGGGTGACGATATCCCCTGCCCTTTGCGCATTAATGGCGGCGGCTTTGGGTTCTTCGGCCTGGGTGGTCCAGCCAGTACGCGGGTAGACACCACCCCAGGTCTGTAGCGGCCAGGTGCCGATCTCCCGCAATCCCGGAATCAGGCTTGCGGGATAGAACATTTCAGGGATTTCCATCCGCCAGGAGAGCGCATCCAGACCGGATAAAAAGTAAGGATAGAAGGATCGGGTTTGTGAACGGCAAAGATAACCGGTACTGGCAACAATGCGCGACAAGGAACTGACCGGGTGGCCAATCACATCCGTTTCCCGAAAGATCAGATTACGGTGGTCCTTGTTGCCCCGCCCACCTTCCGTTCGATTGCCAGCACTATCGATAGGTACCGATAATAAACGGCCAAGTAGTCCTTTAGCGGCTGTTTTTTGTGCTAAGCCCAGCGTCGATCGAATTTCAATCCAGGGGTTGCCACCGAGTTCGTTATAGCTACTCACCACCGCATCCGGTTGGTAATGTCCCACCTTAATTGAAGTTCGGATACGACAACCAGATAAGGAGCATTTCAGCCAAAAGCAGATGCCCACTGGCATCCAGCGCATGCAACTCAGTGCCGCCGTGCTGGTTTGGATCACAATTTGCGGTGTGGTAATCGAGCCGCTATAACCGGATAACGGAACCAGCAGCATCAAGCTGAGCAACAGGTGTTTGGGGCTTCGGCGCATCAGTCATTTACCTTGGAACGCCATTGCCGATAATAACCACTGGCCTGTTCCACATCCCGAACGCCGTAGACCACGGCACGGTTGTCAAAAACCATGGCGGGATAACGATCCAGTCCATATTCCAGGGCCTTGAGCAAACCTTTGGCCGCATTTTCGAGCGATCGATACCGCTTTGGATTCAGCGATTGTAAGTACGATAACGCGACCTGCTTGGCTTGCGCCGGATGGTTCGGCAGTCCTTGTGACCATTCGGTTTGCAATCGTTCGATTCCATCGATACTGTACAGCTGGCAATCCGGCTTTGCCGCCTGTGCTGATTTTAGGTAACAAGCTGTGGTTGGGAGAGTTCCGGTGGCGAACACTTCGATTGTTTTGATGGGTAATTCAGCGCTATCGACGGATTCACTCAGGGTCGAGAGCAGCAACAGAGGAACCACGCATGCAAAACGGCTTTTCCGGCGGACTATCACGGGCTTTTATTACCAACGATGATTCAGAAGTTGGCTATCATGCGCGATGCTTTTAGTGCCGCACAGCAGAAATCACTGCAAAGGCGGGCGTGGTTTTTAACACGACAGGAATAGGCTGGTGTTTAAGTGAAAGATCTGCCGGCGAAGGTTATCCGATCTGCAGCAGCGTCGGGTATCGATTCTCCCGCAGCTCCTGGATCATTTGATCGCTTAATTTCCAGGGATCGCCCGGTAACCGGCGAATCAGTTCTAACCAAATCCGATTAAAGGCCGCGATGGCCTGCTCCTGATTGAAGGTGATACCGGCCGGCAGCAGCGGCGCGACATCTTCGGTTAAGCTGCGGCTGAGTTTTCCCAGCATACGCTGTTCTGCACTCGCGCGAGTGATCACTTGCCCCTCCTGTGCCAGGTAATGCTCGAAGGAGGCGATTAACTGACCGGTATCCACCACAAAAGGATAGGCTTTGATGGCCTGATAGCTTTGCTGCTCGCGGGTATTAATCTCCACCTTAACCTTCATAGCCGCTGCACTGTCTTCCTCCGGATCAAAGGTAAAGAGTAAATGTACCGAATGCCCTGCCTGTTTGACGCGGCAGCGCCCCAACCAAGCGAGCGCTTTGCGAACGGCATCAATGGTCGTGCCAATCGGTTCCGGTCGACGTTGTACCAGATCAATGTCTTCGGAATAACGTAAAGGTTTTTGAAATAATAATTTGTGGATAGCGGTACCACCCCGAAAAGCGAGACGCTCTGCCAGTTCCGGTGATCCGAACAGATCACAGAGTACCCGGCTAATGATTAAATCCTGTTCCACCTGCCGTATATCCGGCCAGGGTGCCTGAGTACGCCAGGCTTGCAGATAAGCCTGAGGTATCATCGGTCAATTTCCACAAACTCATTCACTAAGATTTTCCATTTCTCATTTTTTTCCAGTGGATCTGCCAGCACTTCACTGATCGGCTTTTCCGAGGGGTTGAGCTGTTTATAGGATTTTGCCCGTAACGCTGCCGCTATCAGGGTTTCGGCCTGCCGCTCATGGCCGTATAGTTCCAGCAGATAACCCAAACGTCGTACCGAGGAGTCCTCGTAATGTTTGGACGCATCGGCCAATTTGCGTAGGCGCGCTTGCGCACCCAGATCGTGAACCAGCTGTGCAGCTGCATTCACACCACCACAGGCTTGATAATAACGGATCGCGTCCAACAGGGTGAGTTCAATACCGGCAACCTGCGCGTAACCGGTTTCACTCTTGATCCGATCTAACCAGTCACCCTGATTGGTTGGTGCAAAGGCCTTGGGGGATTGATAAATAAACTGTATACGGTGACGCCCCGCCTCAAAAGCCCGCAACTGCTTTGGCACAATCACTTGAAAAACCATCGCCGCCTGGTGAGATGCACCATGAAAAGCTGCTGCGCGTAACAGAGAGATACGGTAATCGATGCCCAAATAGCCCATCAATGGATCGATCCAGCGTATCGGGTCCGGTGCACCGGCAATTCGATCCTCCGGCCGGAGAATCACGTAAAATCCACGCTTCGGGTGGATGAGCCGCTGTTGCTTAATCAAGCGGTTGACGGCCAGATCAAAGGCGGCTGAAGAGAGGTCAAATGCCGCCATACTTTCTGCTTTTGAGAAAGTACTTTGCCCTTGAGCCAATAGATCATCGAGGTAATTGTTAAGCCATGCCATTCCCTAATTATATTAATAAAACAAATATAAACAATGTTTTTTGTCTGCAATTGGGGAAAACACCACTTACTTATCAAGACGCTGCGCGATTCGCGCCGCCATTTCATAAGCCGCTTCCAGTTCAGAACAGTGTTTCTCCCGCATAATGGCAGCACGCTCAGCCTTCTCATGCTTTTCGGTCATGGCCAGGGCGAGCGATAAGGCTGGTGGCACGTTGCGAAACAGGGCTTCGACTTTGTCGGCCAACACCACGCCTTCAACATACTTGCCAGGCTCCTTGCGGGCCGACAGCAGCAGATTGCGCTGCTCGTCATTGAGATCCTTAAAGCGGGCAATCTGCTCTACCTCCTCTTTGGGCATCACCAAACACAGCCACCACTCCATCATATTGAGCATCTTGCGGCTGGCATCCGGAAAATCCTCCAGATTCTGCGTGGCGATCCAGAACCAAGCCCCGAGCTTGCGCCACATCTTGGTGATCTTGACCACGTAGCGCGCCAGCAAGGGATTGGTGGTAATGATATGGCCTTCGTCGGTGACCACCAGCGTGGGTCGATCGTCGTGTTGATGACGTTCCACCAGGTCATTGATATGACTCATCATGGACAGGTAGGCAACAGTGAGCTGATCCTCGTAGCCCTCTCTGGCCAGCATGCCCATTTCCAGGATGGTGACATCGGCTTCCGGCCGGGACTGTCCCGGCCGGTTGAAAAAGTGACCGGCCAAGCCCGAACAGAACAGTGCCATGCCATCGCCCATCTCCAGAGCACGATTACGCCGGTGTTCGGGCAATTCCCTGTTGGTGGCGATGGTCTGGAAGGCGTTGACCACATCCTGGGTAATCACTTGGGTACGACGGGTCTCTTTCACGGTTTTTGCGGCAAGGAAGATAGCATTGCGAATCAGCAACCGGTCCGCTCGGGTCAATCGCGCCTCTTCGCGCTCATCGCCACCGGTAATCATGATCCGTGCAGCGATCTCCATTTCGCCAAGCATATCGCGACCGCCGCCCTCTTCCTCGATCTCATCGTCTTCGTCTAAGGTTTCCTCCAGCTTGTTTTCTAACCCAGCTTCATCAACATCGAGTGGATTACACGCGTGACGTCGATCCAGCAACCGCAGTGCATCGGCAAAGGGCGGCAGGCTGACATCGACATTGGGATTCAGGGTGATCTGGTTCACCGACAGACCGTGATGCGCAAAATGCTGTCCCAGCAACGAAAACGACGCCCCGGCCTCGATGATAAAGATGCGAGGTCGGTGTCGTGCCATCATCTGCTGTAGCAGATACACCAGCAACGCTGATTTGCCTGCACCCGTCGGGCCCAGGATCAGCATGTGGGCGTTCTTCTTGCGATCATCCCGATGCAGCGGATCGAACACCAACGGTTCGGCACCGCGGTTGTAGAACACCAGGCCCGGGTGACCGGTCCCACGGGAACGACCATAGAACGGCAGTAAATTGGCAATGTGGCGAGAGAAGATCAGCCGCGAGCGACGACGCGATTTGTCCAGGTCGGCGTCGTAGGCCATGGGCAGGTTGCGGATGTAACTGTCGAGCGACAGCAGATCCGCTTCCTGGGCAATGGGCTGCAGACCATTGGGCAGGAGCAGCGCGTGGAGTCGATTCAAATGGTTCCGCAGTGCCTTTTGGTTATTGCCGCGCACATAGAAGGCCATGCTCACGGGATACAGCTTGTTGCCCTGAGCCATCTCCCGCTCCACCTGTTCCGCATCTTCCTGTGTAATCGACGCCTCAGCGGAATCGCCTACCGAAGCACGCTTGATTTGGGCAATGTGGTTGCGGGTGGTGTCTTGTGGCTTAAGGGTGAGCGTGATCGCCATAATGCAGTGCTCGGGCAAACGATCGAACAGCGAATACACCTGATCTCCGGCCTGGCGTTCGGCCGTGAAGTGGCCGATGTCCGGTGCCCGCCGCAAGCTTTGGATGCTCACCACCGTATGGGGCAAGTTATCGAAGAGCCAAGTCGCCGTTGCCGCATCGGAACGGGGCATCGACAGCATCAGTTGCTCAGCGAAGTCATAACCAAAGGGTAAGTGGCCGTCCCCCGGATAGGGTGCCAACTGGTGCAGTGCTTCCGGATTACCATCTGCCAGCGGTGGATTGGGATTAAACCAGCTCAACAGCCACTCGTAAAACGCCTGACCATCGGCGCGTTGGGCGTTGATTCCGGCAGAGGCCAGTGAGGCGACCCATTTGGTCGCCACGTCATTGAGCGCCTCCTCCACTGCAACAGCGGGTGGCGTTTTACCGTTGTTTGCTAAACGACGATAGAGCACAACGCGGATCCGTCGTTGCTGCCCCTGCCATCGCGAACCGGTGACAGTGGTATCGTCAAACAATCCACCCGGTCGGGAAATCGCTTGCAGGTGCTTCGCCATCACCGACTGGTAATGTTGAGAATAATCCGATGCACGAACTATCGGAGGCGGATAATGGGCCAACGACGCATTGAATTGAGTGAGACTGGGCTCGTCCTGCACATAGATCTGCAATACCCAAGGCGCATCGTCACGCTCGGGAATGGCCTCGTTGATGGCCGTTTGAATGGCATCACGCAGCTGGGTCATAAAAGCTGGCGTTCTTGCCTCGCAACCGACCGGCTGCACTTCGAACAGGGCACCGAGACTGACCCCATCCTCTAACAGAAAAGCTTTGCTCTCGGGAACGTATTCCATCCACGGCAGCAAATCGGTAAACGACGGCGGTCGGGTATAGTGCTGTTTAACCGCGGCAGTGGTTAAGGGCGCACCCTCGGTTAGGTCCGATTTATGTTTTGGCATCAGGCGTTCCTACTGATCCAATGTCGAATGATTGGTCGAGTAATTGGCCGCTGCGGACGCTTCATCAGGTACTTTCCCCGCCACTTCCCCCGGCACTTCTCCTGGTAAGGCGTACTCCACCGTTTCATAAAAAGGAAAGGTGGTGACATAACCTGGCACCGGGGTGCGCTCACTGCCCGACAGGTGAGGAAAGATATACATCACTAGGGTGGGATTGGGCAGACGAGGAAATACCGTGTCGATTTCATTCGCAGCCTCTCGCACAAAGCCCTGGTAGTGGTCAATGCCAGATTGCGGTAACGGCTGACCCGTGATGACTCGTCGAGGGTCAGATTTGAGAACATCCGCCCGATGCTGGTCGTAAATGGACTTCATGGTGGGACCATCCTGCGGTAACACCGTCTCCTTAGTACTGGCGCAACCGACCATCAGGGCGCTAGTCCAGACCAGAGCCACCCGAACCAGAGCCAAAGGTAATCGTCGCTTGTTGGAAAAGATTCGTTTCATGATGAAGTTTCCTGCCATTGGAATGGAAATCGATGGGGAGTTCATGATCAACGTGGATTGCCAGCTCGACACCGGCGGGCACGAAAACCGCATCGAAACTCTGTGCCTGGCGCTCGCGCAACCACTGGGCGACTTCGTCGCTACCGCCGCTCAGGGTTTTGCCCAATACGTATTTACCGGTCTCACCGGAGACCACTCGGGTGGCCGAGCCTGAATCATTGATCAGTGTTGTGGTTTCGGCCTGTGCTGCCGCTTCACCCGCGGCTTCAAGGGCCATCACGCCAATGCGTTGTGTCAGGAATGCGGGAGCGTTGGTCTTGCGTTCGCCCGTGATACAGGGGATACCCCGCGCATCGGAGATCCAGCCCAGCGGTCTATTGCTGTTTCCGCCACTGGTTCCACTGGAACCACCCCGTTGGTTGTTAGTGCTGGCCCTGTCATCACTGGAAAGTGTCTGAATGGTGCCGTCCTCGAATACGAAGGTCACCGATTCCAGCTTCCCCGTCACGCAAGAGAGCGTCCAATCGCCAACGGCCGTACCACTCCAGATCATGCCCTCGAGGCCAGGAATGCGCAGCCCATTGGCGGCGAGGTTTTCCTTGCCGGTCATCACCTTGAACGGCATGGGGTCGCGCACCTGTCCCTGAATTGGCACTCTGCCTACCAAGGCAGTCATGCCGGTGGAGCCAATCAGAGTGGCATTGCGCGGCACGGTGTAGACCGGCAGAGCGGTATTGAGGGCTTCGGATCCTTTCGTTACTAGCGCTTTCACCTCCGGACCGGCGCTAACTAACGCATTACGGCTACCGCGACTGAAGCGGTTGAGCAACGTCTCCTTATCATTGTCAGCCGACGGCATGAGCTCCAGGGGGTTAACCCACACCAATGCTTCCGACTCCGCCGCCGATGTGCTGACACCCTCCAGACCGAGCCCAACCGGAATATCAGAACCGGTGGAAGACCGCTGTGTCGATGACGTCCCAAAGCGGTTAGCCAGGGAATCCACTCTCGCCGTCAACGCGGCGATGGCCGACGTGGTTTCGTTGGACGCGGCGTCGCTACGCTTTGCCTCCAAGACTGTCTGCACTCTCGACAGCACGTTGTTTTCAATCTGCTTTCGGTCTTCGATCAGATCTCGATTCTCCTGTTTGAGAGCGGTGTTATCCCGGCGCAGGGCATTGAGCTCCGAAGTCATGGCGCTGACGTTGGCCGTCAGTGTCTTGATGGTATCCGCCGGTGTATCGGCATCCGGTTTCGGTGCCTGTGGCACGGCGTCCAACAGCTGAGGCTGCTTGTCACTCAGGGAGCAGGACTTCATCGCGACGAGCACTGCCATCAGCACAACGAAACCGGCAAGAAGGGGTAACAAACGATTACTGGTGACCATCGACATAGGGTAGATTCCTATCCTCTCTCAAAACGCCACATCAAAAGGCCGCATCAAAGCGCCGATCCGACACCAGATAGACGGCTGTGGTATCAGCCTCACTGCCAGCGGGTAACAGGCGATTGTGCTGAAAGGTTGCCGCCAGCCATGACCCGCGCAGTTCGCGTGGATCCAGCACGACGGGGCTTTGGGTACGATTGATCAGCCTGACGGCAGTGACGTACCGCAAACCCGCCTTCCAGGCAGCAACCGGCACGGCTTCGATCTTGCCGCCCAATACCAGATCGACCGGTTCGGGGTTCACGGGTATGGCTACCACGCCCGGCTGCCGGGGGATCAGTCGTGTTGGCGCATAGAGTTGTTGCGCGGCATAACGGGTTAAAGCGGCATAACCCAAAGGCTGTGATCGCTTGTCCGATGTCGTCTGATCGGCACCAGCATCTTGCGGTGGCTTTTGTGATGAATTCTGCCGTGACTTGTGTGGTGATTGCAGCAGTACCTGCACATCCGGCAATGATCCACTGTCTGATCCACCTGGCGCCGCTAATATATCGAGGACGTAGATCGGGCCGTCAGTTTCCGAGCGCACCATGACACGGGTGGGCTCAAAGGCTTGCCTGGCCAACAGGTATAGGGTGCCGTTGATGCTTTGGCTGCGCAGCAACGGTGTCAGTGACTGCGGCAACGCGATGCTCACCGAATCCGGAAAATGCACCATGCGCTCTTCACCCACGACCAACGGAATGGCGATGGGCGCTTTGTCCCAGACAACGCGTTCCGGAACGTTCGAGGCCGCGTCATCGACTTGTGCAAAGGACAGCAGCGGGAAACAGAGGCCGAGTAAAACGATCCATCTCAATGACGCAAAGAAATCACGGGGATTCATGGGGAGGTTTCCTTATTGGTAATGGCGCCAGTCACCCTGGGTTCAGCCAGCTCGACATCGGTTAATCGACGCGGGCCGTCGCTGGCATAGCCATCGAGTACCAGCCCCCAGGGATTGGCCTCCGGATCGATAGCCTGACGCACCACCCGAATCGGGTAGCGAATCGTGGTTTGCTTGACGGTCATGCCTTTCACGGACTCCAGCAGATCCAGATCCAGCCAGACAATCCAGACATCGGGCGACAACACATCGACGCGACGTTCTTCGTAGCCGTGTCCTGGCACCTCATGGACACCGCGCACCCGGTAGGCCAACTCGCCGCGCCGGGCTTTGAGTTCCATATCGGCGATCAGGTCATTGCGGTAGCGCGGTGTCAGGTAGGGCGAGATCCGAAAAATCGCGCTGCCGTAATCCGTTGCGCCGTTGTCGGGCCAGCGATTGAGTTGCTGAAAGATATAGAACGCAAAGGCATAGACATTGGCCGGAGGCACCTCCTCGGCCGCCAACACAGCGCCCGAGCGCAGATCGGGTGGTACGTAAACCCGCAGCTGCTTGGGTGCCTGGCTCCAGCCGATCCAGAGCGCAAGAATGATCAGGCCTTGCAAGCCAATCACGATCCACAGGGAACGCAAATGGGACCGCACGTTATCGATTTCGAGTCGGTAGCGACGCATAATGCGTTCTCCCTATATCCCAGGACCCACTGCGTAGTACCCAAGGCGTGCGATACAGCCCCATCGTCTGCAGACGGATACGCAGCCATTGCTGGTAATAGCCTTCAGGCCGGCCGCGTTTGATCCGCTGAAACAGCGTCGCCATAGCGACCACTGTGGCCACCACACCGACACCGGCAATACCAAAACCCATGGTGATGGCACCCAGCAACCAAGCCAATAACAGACTGAGGGGCAGCCAACTCACAATCGCCAACCCCACAATCATGCCCAGCTCTGAAGAAGAGCAACCTTTAAAGATGGCGGGCTCGGCATTGAGCCGATCCGCCAGAATTTCATGGTCGTTGGACATTCGCGTCTCCTACGGCAAGTTGATATTGACGCTGGCTGTTAAATAACCCCAGCCGCTTCTGTGAGCAGATAGCTGGCGAAGATCAGCACGATCGCACCGACAATCCCCAGCACACCGACTTCGGCCCACTCCGCCTTGCCCTGGCGAGCTTCATTGAATTTTGCAAATCCCAGATAGGCGATCCAGAGAAAACCAAGCACGGCGATGGCCAGTCCAAGTACCAAACCACCATCTTTGATGTAGCCCTGAATCAAGCCGATCCAGTCACCCGCTGGCGGCGCTGTACTCGGCGCAACCGGTGTCGGCAACGCCGCCCAGAGCGGCAGTGGGAATAGCACCACGGCCGCTGCCAATAGCGACTTGTGGATGGCAGCCGATTTCTTGTTAAAACCGCTTATTGGTTTTGATGTATCCATAACAAATATCCTCTTCTGTAACGCTGTTAAAAAGGGGAACAACCCCCGCATCCCACTGCTCTGCATCGCCGTTTGCCCTTACCGGACTTTCTCGGTCTCAACTCGATCGACTCACCGCAAATAGAAACCCAACACCATCAACACAATGCTTGCCCGCAGGGTGCTCCAGGTCAGATCAAAGAGCGTGGCCTGCCCTTCCTGCCACGCCCGAAAAGTGCCTAACACCACCCAGATCACCCAGACAAACGCCAACACCAACACCATCGACGCGATGGCTGTCAGCAGGGTGGCTGGGGTAATACCGGAACCGGCTTGAAAAGCTGTTTGCTGTGCAGCGTTCATGACGAAAGCTATCGACGGTAATCGCCGCGCAAGGGCGGAAATGAGCGAGGCTGAGCACGGGGAGAGTCGATGTGTGACTGGATGCCGTCCTTGATCTGCTTCAGATCCTGACGCAGCCAGTCATAACGAAATCGGATACGGGAATTCTGCTCGGCGTTGGCCTCGGCACGATTGATTAATGAGTCGAGGGCATTGAGCTCATGGATGACTTTGGCGAGCGCCTCGCGCTCGGCGTCTACATCGGCAAAAGCCGTCGGAGTGACAACCACGCCTATTATCAGAAAAGAAGGTAGCCAGAGATGGCTTTTCATGGCACTGCTGCTCCCGTGAGTTGTTACGGGGCAGTGTGCGAGAATCAGAGACGGAGGACGATGGAAAATCTATTCAGTGGGCGGGGTGGTTTTTGAATTAAAGTCCTTCAGAATTTCTGTAGATTCGGACTAAGCTGTTCGGCATTTTTAGTTGAGATTAAACCATTCAGAACTCGCACAATGCTCTAAGTGCAGCATCTGCCCTAGAGCATGAAACCCATAGCTCGGGAGTCGAATGTAGTAATGCCGTCAGACGAGAACAAAAATCTTCAGCCTCATTTTTTTCCATTTGAGAAGAAGCTAGTTCAGTCAGCCATTGACCTGCGAAATCTCTCCAGTCAATGAGATCTTGGTGAGAAGAGGACGCAACGAGGCACACTCTCATAGCCTCTTCGATTGAAAATTTATATTGGGGATCGCGAAGATAACGTCGCACGAGAATACGCAGCTCATCAGCCAGCGCCGGACTGCGAGAAGCAGCTGCAACAGTGGCTAGACCATTAAGTATGCCGACTAACTGAGATTTGTCTTCCAGTTTAGAGAGCGTGTAGTTACCTAATCGAAGTGCTTTGGCCGCCAAATCCGCGTGACCGGATGTAATCTTAAAAATTATCGCAGAATTTACGAGCGCAATAAATGAGGATGCATCAACGTCATCCGTGTTTAGCTGTTCATCTATAGCGCGCGCCAATTCTTCAGGTAATGGATTGGGACTCTCTTCAGACCCTTCAAGAGGTCCCGGAAAATACGGACGAAAAAACGAGGACAATTTGGCGAGGCTTTGCTCGCCGTTACCCAAGATTGTTTCACGCAACTCCCCATCTCCCATATTCCCGAAATAATTATTTCCTGCAATCATTAAACGACCGAAGAAGTCTTCTTTTATCTGTGACGCATCGACAAGATCGGGATTCCAGCGTGGTTCAGTGCGCATATCCGCAAGAGACTGCATATAGTAGTGCTCAAACCGAGCGCTAAACGCCCACTCATAAAAACTTTTGTACTCAATACCGGACTGAACAATTAAACGATGCATCAAAGCAGCGTGCGCCAGCGAGGCCAGCCTCCTGTAAAAAGGCGGAGTGTCAGACATCAAACGCGTTCTGGATAGCTCACCATCAACGAGAACAAATAATGCTGAGAAAAGCTTGAAGTCGGATTGCTCGCCCGCCAGATTATCGTCGCGAATTCGATGTACCAATTGCAGAAGGAACGGCTCTACCTCGGGTCTCTGTGGAAGTATTCTCAATCCAACTTCAAATGCCCCAAGTCGAGAAAGCATGTCTCCATGCGCCTCTACAAATTCAAATGCTCTTATAAGATCATCGTTGCCCAAATGATCAATGCATATTTCAGCCGTCAAAGTGGAGTGAGACGCAAGAAACAAACTGAAGAGGAACCCTTCATAAGGCTGCCACTCCGATAGGCTATTCAAAAATGCCTGCCCTGAACCAGCAGCATATTCCTTGCTAGAAGCACACCCGTCATAGGTGCCAACCAATCTACTATAGTAATCGCGCGAGCTAGGAACGAGGGACGATATGGTGCTCTGACCCGCATCGATCTCACTACGGATAGCCCGCTTCACATGTACGGGCGTGTTACAAATATCTCTGTGGAACGTATCTATTTCGTCATCTTCGAGTGCGCGTTCTGTAAGTACCTCGATCCAACGTTCTTTCGCGTCAATAGGAAGATTCACATCAACTGCCGCCTGCTCCAGAGACCGGATGCGCATGTCGACTTCGCCGGAAAGCACGGCAAAATCGGGCAACATCAGACGTTCACCATTTGCGTTCAGGGCAAGAACGGGAAGTGCCCCCTCTTCGGCCTCATTTGTGAGCTGCCAGGCTCGATCTGCTTCGTCTACGATTTCTGCGTTTTCAGCACCTGCCAGAACGGAGCGAACGGCGTCGAAGAGTACAGTCTGTTGGATGGCCACTCCACTTATTCCCAACGATATTACTGCTTCTGTTTTGAAGCCGAATTCTTCATTAAAAGAGGTCTCATCAAGCAATGTTCGGCGTATGAGCGGGGGAACATATTCCATTGCGGCTTGCGCAAGCGCTGCTCTGGCGAATAGAGAGTTTGTCATGCATCAGCCTCTTGGGATACATCGGTCTCTGCCAGTCGGCGTACCTGATCTCTATGCCAATTAACCAACCATTCGTACAGATCGGGAAACTGTTCCTTTACAGGGGAAAGAATTCTGTCTTCAACCCAGGTCCAATATGCATCAACAATCGAAGCTTCGACTTCAAGTGGTGGACTCAGAAGAAGGAGCATGTGTCCGCCACGACCTATGCGAACGACTTCGTCTGCATGCTCCGGAATAAGACTATGTGCCCACCCGCGAACATCGACTTGATCCGAAAGCCAGTTGGAGCGTGCGATCACTTCGTCCAAGTTTGCTCTATCCTTCCAGAGGTCTCTCAAAACCTTGCCGAATGTCTTCAACGTCAAATCGAGCCATGGCGCTTCATTGGGAAGTTGAAGCCAGTCGCTCATTCTTACCCTCAGGACTGATTCACGGATTGCTTTCAGTTCAGCTGTTTCTATGACTTTACCGTCAACAACAGGTGAAGCGTTTATACATTGCTCCAGTTCATCTGCGTTGACCGGAACAAAGAAATATCCCGCGCGCCTGAGTTTAGTTCGATGCTCCAGCAGGTCATCAGAAGAAATGATCGAAGCCGCGGCCAAGGAGTCTAGAAGGTCCAAGGTTGAAAGAAGCGGCGCCATTGTGCCGCCAAAATCTATATTCGTATGCTGGTTAATGAATCTGTCATCTACCACTGCGATTTCGCAATCGGGAGCCAAGGCTATAATACCTAAAGTAGGATGTTCGGGTATTGGGTCATCACTTTCCATGTCAAACTTGCGCCTGCCACCGACCTTTACCTGCCCAGTTTCTATACGATGGTTCAATGTCGTTCGCATCCGTTCGATGACATTTTTCACCTCGTCAGAAATACGGTCGTAAGTGATAAGAGCATCCACTTCGGAAACCTCCCTCGGAGAGGAGACCGCCCTCAAGCCAGCATCTCTTAGCTTCCCAAGCAATCCAAGATGCAGCAGATAACTGATAGCCAAATCATCAAGATAAAGAACCGCACTATCCGCGATCTCAGGCTGGTTGGGCCATGGTCTTTCTTTTAGTTGTAAATAAGCACGAGCCCGCTTTTCTTCGCTCCCTGTAATCTGCCCTTTCTGTTTGAGCGTTTCGACCACAGCAAGACAACTGCTCAACACGGGGTCATGTGCAGAAAGATCAGCTTCTTCCTCCAACAAACTGGAAAGTCGATGAACCGGTGCGGAACGCACTACGATATGCTGGGTATTATCGCCCTCTCGTACCATCTCAGCTTCGGCAATAAGCGCTGCCAGTTCGTCTCCAACCTGAGTTGAGAGTTCACTATCGGCGACGGTGCCTGGGACAAACCGTTCAAGCTTACCCGTTGCCAGCAAGTCACGTATCTGACGGGCATCAGCTACACGGCTGGGTTGATGGAAGGCGGCCTTCTGCCGCTCATTAAAAAGCCATCCCAGAGTTGAGTGAGGGATGAGCACTGTTCCGAACGTGTCCAGTGCGGTATCGAGCATATTCAGAAAACTAAGGGTCAGCAACGCACTAGCATCAAGAGCGACCGCTCGCCCTATGAGATCGATCTGTTGTGACGTACGCTTGCCACTATACGCTGGAATTGCGTTCCTTCGCCTAGGATCAGCTTCAGTTAGGTTAGCTAGTGCAGGAAAAGTCGTAAGGTCAGTAAGCGTACGGTGGAGTGATTGCGCGGCCATAAATATCGGTATTTTGCCCTGCGCAAGCATTTGCCACGTATCCGATTCACGGCGATCCCAATCCGGCTTTCTGTCAAGAATATCCTTAAAACTCATACTTTGGAGCGGGCCGTCATCACCAGATAGCTCCGCCGCCTGTTCTAACCATTGGAAAACTCCAGGATCACCTTCCCAGCCCGCGTTTGTTGACATGAAATATGCGGCGGCCAGTATAGCGGGGTCCCCTTCGGCCTTAGATGCGACTTCAAACACGAGGTCTTTCGCATGCGCTGAACCGATATGGAGAGCGAGTTGTGCTGCTCCTATAAGATCATGCACAGTTCGTTCTTTTCTATTCTGGTATTCGTTAACGATGTAAGCAGAAAGAGAGTTCCAATCTCCCATACTGATATAGAGATTAACTTGAAGCGCACGATAGTTGGGGGAATCTGCTTGATTAGTCAGTTCGGTCAACTTTAGGCGCGCTTCAAGAAATGCGCCTTCGTTGTATAAAGCCCAAGCGAAGGACATTTGTAGATGTTCAGATTGCTCAAGCAGGTCTGTATTAGATTGTATGAATTCGACGAGAGTCTTGGATTTGTGCGTGTTGTTTAATGAGTGCACTAGGCGTTCAGCGTCTTTGAGTGCCCGTGTTTGTTCAAATAACTTTTTACCGTATTCGGATAGGGCATCCCAGTTATGATGCTCTTCAAGTTCAGCAACAAGGTTTATCAGATCTACTAATTCACCGGTAGATTCGTATTGTGCTTCACGAGATTCTACCGGATCACTTCCATGAGCCTCAGAGACAATACGTCGAAGGTTCTTTTCCTCGTCGTCAGAGATACCCTCTTTAACAAGATGGTCAAGCACCGCATTAGCTCTGTCAATCAGGCTTGCCTGAGAATAAAGCTCGACCTGCCGAAAGCATATAAGCTTGGGGTCAACATGAGTAGCAAGCTGCTCCTGGTGTCTGACGATGTAGTTTGCGGCCTCTTCTGCGGTTGGTTTAGCGAATGCAAGAGCGAATCGAGCAACTGCCGCTTCTATTGTCATGCCACCATTGATGGCTATATTTCGGTCAATTTCTCTCTCAACCACATCATGGTCCAACTCGATGCCGAAACGGATAGCGTAATGAACGAATCCTAGGGCAGCACTAAGGTCACGGAGTTTGCCTTCCAGCCTTGTCTTTCCGTATGTAATCAGTTCCGGATCACGCAGTTCTAGCCATAGCGCAAATTCATCATCAATTTTCTCAGCTCGAAAGCATTTCAGGTCTTTAGCTGCTTCCGCAGCCTTAATGAAGCGATCGCGCGCAGATCGACGAGACTCCATCGAATTAGCATCAGAAGCAAGAGGAAAGCTATTCACCTCAAAAGGAACTTGTGTCAAAACGACACTTCTGAAATCCAGTGGTACGGTAGAAACCAACGTTGCTAACGCAGACAAATGATGTAGGACAGGAGTAAGTTCAAAATCTGTATCGGCAAGTATACCAACAGCCTCCGCAGCCTTATCCCAGGAGCCAAGCTGTAGTTTTTGGGTGATTAGAAAACTCTTACCGTCAGAATCCAAGCTATCGATACCGTATCCCGCATCGTCCATCCACTTGAGCGCTCCATCGGCACCATCATGATGAGAAACGATCATCAAAGCAGTCGATCGCGAAGCGGCCAAGTCTAAACCGGAGAGGCCCTGAAGCGCTAAAGCCTTGTCTCCTTTTTGAGAAAGCACGAAAGCTTCAGCAATCTTGATCTCGGTACTATCTCCAAGATTCTTCGCCCGCTCCAAACACTCTTCCGCCTTATCGAGATGATCGGAACGAGTAAGCAGCCGCGCACACCACGCCAGCCCGAAACTCCTTACTTGATCCGAGCCTCCAGACAGGTCACCATCTACAAGTCGGTTACAAAGCTTCAAGGACGTGCCGATATGGTCAAACTCAGTGAAGAAACGCCTTTTGCGAATTAGTTCAACCAGCTCCATGATTTTCTCATCAACGAGTTCTGTCGAAACATTCCCTTTTAGGATAATGTTGACGTCTCCACCTGCGATAACGTTTGTAGAGTTATCACCTGCGGAAATAGTCTGATTATCCTTGTTCCATATCACTTTTTCTTGACTCGCTTATCAATGTTGATATGAACATCTCTACCAGACTGGACATTAGTTGACCCTTCGCCTGCCAGGATAGTTTGATTCGATTCTGTCTGTCTTTTCTTAAAAAATATTCGACAGATTCCAGCGATGAAGACTACCCCAGCACCTGAGAACAACCACTCTTTGTTATCTGTTAAAAAGGTTACGATCTCGTCCAATTTAGCTCTCCTTTAATACTCCTCATTGCCCATCCCATTTATAGCTTCAATGACTTGTGCAGTTTGCAAGCAATCATTCGCAGCTCCATGTACTCCATCGTTATCCGCTCTAACATTTTCAACATGAAGCGCTTCTGTCAAAGCATCTAACGACGGGCCTCGTTGGCTGCATGGCAAATTCATTGCCTGCGCCCAGGGGATCGCCGCTTTCTGACTGCAAAACACACCTTGAATTGGCGGCATTGATAAACCGTAGCGGGCAACGTGATCCAGCAGGGTCGGCCAGTCAAAACTGGCGTTGTGGATGACGATAAGCTGATCTTTCAGGTATTCGGCAATCTGGTGCCACTGGGAATCAAAGGAATCAAATTCTGCAGCCTGTTCGTTGGTAATGCCATGTATCGACTGCGCTTCTTCTGAAATGTGTTTTTGTGGCCGTGTTTTAAATTCGACGGATTCCGTTATCTCTCTTTTTCTCACCACGGTGATGCCAAGTGTCACGATATCCGGCGGGCCGTTTTCGTCAGGGAGTCCGGTAGTTTCTGTATCGAGGACGATGTAATCGTCCGGGAGTTGAGTAAAGATCCACAGCAGCTCATTCCACTTAGACATAGTACATTGCCCTCACTTCCTGCCACTGCCATCAAGGGATTCAACGTCAACGATTATTCCTTGGTCATAGTGGTAGCGCAGATAACGCCAGTGGATCGCATCGGACAGCGCTCGGGCACGCATTACCCCGTAACACTCCCCTTGCGCTCTCACGCTTTGGTAGTGAACGCCGTAACTTTTGGCATCACGTAACGCGTAACCGAGCTGCTGGGCTTCGCCGTAATTCTCGGGATCGTAGATGGCGTCTTCGGCCAGGTGACTTACATCGTGAAGGGTTGTCGGGCCCAGCTGTGCGCGAATCACGCGCATTTCCTGGGTGGTCTTGTCGATTCTGGACTCACGCAGGAAGCGCGCCCGGTGGTAGGACGATTCGGCGATGGCGACCGCTTCATCGGCAGCGCAGTAATAGATGCCGAAGTCCCGGTTGAAGCGACCACCTCGGCCATCGACAGGCGGGTGGGTAAAGGCCGCCATGATCCAGGAGGCACCATCGCCATAAACCCTGTCTTCCGGCGGCACCAGACGAATATCACCGACTTCATCCCTTAACCTGGGATTCGTCAGGGACTCGACAGCGTAGAGCACATCCCAATCCTGTGGGTTGGAGACGCGCTCGAACAGGTGGATCTGCGGGTAGCGCGACAGGATGACCCGATAGACCGGTTCATTGACCTCGCTACTGGGTAGCGTATCGATAGCGATCACCAGCTACCCCGCTCCGCATCGAGAAAATCCCTAACCACCGCCAAGTCGACCACCTGACCAGCGAGTATCCGGTCCAGCGGCGCCGTGCCATTGAACAGCGGGTTGTCGTTGGGAGTAGCCATCCACTGGTCAGCCAGCACCTGATCAGGCAACAGGATTTGCAAGGACTTGTAGATCCCCAAAATGTAGCTGGTCCGTTCCAACAGGTCTCGCGTCAGCTTGGCCTTCTCGGGTTGACTCTTCCAGTTATAGAGAGTCTTCTCATTACTGAGCCCCAGTAGCGTCATCTGCTGGGCACCAGTGAGGCGCCACTGGCTGAAGATATTGAAAATCGCCGGCAGCAGTGAACGGGTGACACTGGAACCACGTTGCAGCAGTTGTTCGGCTTGAGCGATCATTATTACCTCCTGAACAGCATTCAGACTGTATCTTTACAGTGCTTAAGTGCAGCCTAGCAGACTGTAACGGTACAGTCAACTGTTTCAATGACTTTGTATCAAAGGTACTTTTTAAAGGTACTGCCTGTGATAGTGACGGCAAAGGCAAACGCAAGCGCGAATGGCAGGATGATCCAGGACGGGTGCAAACTGAACGGTAGCGCCAGGTACAACACCCAGGCGATGATGATCAGCGGTATGGCGGCTCTCTTGGCGTAGTGGTACACGAAAGAGCTTTCCCTGCCGCCGCCCCAGCGCCGCAGGTCGCGCCGCACCAGTCCATCCACCAGCGCCACCAGCGTGAACAGTCCAAATACCGGCGTGGCCAGCGTCAGGATGGCGAGTCGTACCGCAAAGACTTGGGTGATTTGCATACCGGCCAGCACATAGTCAGCGACGGGCCGGTAAAATCGGTGCAGCACCGGTCTCAGACCGGTCTCCTCCGCAGACGGTACCGGTGTAATCCAATGAATCAGATCCACGAGCCCCGTCCACTCGAAGGCAAACTGGTAGATGCGATCGGAGAGGTTACTGGCGAACACCATCGGCTGGGCGGTTAGCCAGCTGCGATGAAAGTCGGTGCCGAGGAACTGCAGCTCATTCACCAGCATCTGCCGACTGTGGCCAAGTCCTTGCTCTTCCCACCAAAACACCATGCCGATCCACTCCACCAGAATGGAGAACATCAGAGAGAGAAACAGCCATTTGAGGCACTGGGCGATGCCCGTCAGCAGCCGGGATACGGTACCCGGCTGTGCAACCGGTCGTCGGGAATCACGCGACTCCACCGTGCTCAAGTCTGCCCACTGGCATCTGAGGGTTGGATCGCGGCCTCGGCTACGGCGTGCCACCAGTAACCGGTGACCCGGTACCAGTGATCGTTGGTAATATAGCTGCGGCGCATGGCCTCGGTGATCGCCTCGAAGTCATCGGGCATGGCCGTATCCTCACGGTCATCCGGCAGCGGGATGCGGATTTTCCAGAGCTGGCCGCCTTCCAGCAGGGCGAAGGCCTGCCCCTTGGGTAGTGTGACCATATCGGCGGCGGTCAACATCGGCACTTCCGAGACGCTGATCCGGTCTTCGTTGCGGGATTTGAAGTCGACTCCTGAACCGGGATCCGATGAATCATCGACGCCGGAGACACTCATCAGGGTGAAGACTTCAACCCGCGGTAACTGCTCGGTCAGCATGGCGGCGGTATCCAGCTCTTTCACCCGCAGCATCAGCAGGGTATTGAAGTTACCGGCCACCTGCCCCGCTTTGGCTCTGCTGCCGATTCGCGCCTCCACGTCCGACCAGGTCTGGGTATAGGCCGTGACCTGAAAGCCTGCCCCTCCGGCCTTGTTCAGCAGTGGCACGAATTCATCACCGATCAGCTCGTTGAACTCATCCGCATGCAGTGAGATGGTGGGGGTCGAGTGTGGCGAGGTTTTCAGGGTTGGCGCATCAGTACCCTTAGCCGCAACACCGTGCTTGTAGATATGCCCCGCAACGGACACCAGATCCGCAAACATGGAATTGCCCACCGCACTGGCCACGGTGGTATCGGTAAGTGCATCCAATCCCACATACACAATGCCCTTGCGGCGCACCACATCCATCCATTCAAAGATCGGCCTGGCGTCGTGCTCATCCTGGTAATCCGGTGAGATCAACCCGGCGATGGTGCCGGTGGTCAGCTTTTCCATCAGCGGGCCGACGGAGCTAACGATCTTGTCGAAATAGGTCTTGTCGTATTTGAACGCGGAAATCAGCCCGTCCAGCACGGGATCGTAAATGGCCTTCTCCTGCAGCAAGCGCATACAAGCGATGGCTTCCATCGACCGCCCACGCAGGGCATTGGGTAGATTGCGCTCTTTAATATCCGCCGCGCGCGCTTCAACCAGAGACGCCCAGGCTTCGATGCTGGCCACACCGGCACAGTGCCCGGCGTATTCCACAAACAGCGGTTCGATGTCGTTGATGTAGCGGCGGATTTGCTGGTAGTCCGGCCGGCGTTTCAGGGCCACCAAGGCGCGTGCAATGATGTTCACGAAGCGCCAAGCGAACTCCTTGAAGGCAGCAGAGTTGCCCTCGTTGGGCAGCTGATTGGCGATGCGGGTCGCGACCTCGGTGATACGAGAAAAATTGCCGATGGCGTTGTAACGCGCCGACAGTTCCGGAAAGCCGAGATGAAACAGATAAAAATCGTCCAGCCGACCGGCGCGCTTCGCCTCGGCGTAAATACGACGCAACAGATCGGCATCCCCTTTGGGGTCGAAGACAATGACGACATCACCCCGGCGGATGTCCTGGGTAATCAGCAGTTCCGCCAGGCGTGTCTTACCGACGCGCGTGGTGCCCAACACCAGCGTGTGCCCGACCCGTTCACCCAGATCCATCCACACCGGCTGCTCTTGCGGTTCAACCGCGTGTAGGGCGGGCTTGCCGCCGACGGCCGGTAATGGGGCCAGTAGGTTCCAACGGCTGCGACTGCGCAGGGCTTTGGCCAGCAACGACAGAACTGGTACCGATTCCCAAGCCACTTCCTTTTGTCGTGCCCACTGGTAGAGCGTGCCCGGTTGAACGTAACGTTGAACCTCGGGCTTCAGGGTATCGCGCAGACGCTGGGTGTGTTGCTGGCTCCAGCGGAAACCTTTACCCAAAAACAGCTTATGACGACTGACGGGGATCTGGTCGGCCCGCACTTGGTAATTCGGCAGCCGCTTCATGTGATGCTGGTAGCGCAATACGCGCCACGCTTGACGGCCCCGCCACAAGCCAAAACCGAAAAAGGTCAGGCTCGTCGCTGTGGCAATATCGGGTGGCATCATCAAGGCCCAGGGTGCGAGCCAGGCCAACGTACCCGCCGCAAATGCCGTACCGGTGGACCACAGTTCCACGGGGGGCCGCAACAGCGCTTCCATTGGATGTGTACTCATTGCCGGATGCCCTCACGGGTAATCAACACCGGGTAATGATAAATACCCAGTGCGGCGGCCAGATCACTCCCGGACCCCAGAGTGATGGATAAGCCCTGCGCCACTTCAGCAACCCGTCGAACATCCGCCTCGGTATCGGCTTGTACCAACATGCCCACCGCACCCAGGGCTTTGAGAGTGTCGTGATGAGTCGCCAGCCATTGCAATGACAACGCATCCGAGCCGATGAGAAAGAAGGGGCGTGGATTCCCTTGCGCCAAACGCGCCAGGGCTTCGGGATTCAGTTGGCTATCGGCGGTATCGCCGACCTGTAATCCGGGTGAACGTAGAGGCAATAAATTGCTGAGAGTCGCCGGACCGAGCAAGGTGTTGGACGATCGATGGGGATCGCTTGCCTCGACAGGTTCGGCCGATAACGTTTCGTCCGCCAAAAGCGGACCGAGCAACGGTGCGAGCGGTTGGGTTTGGCCACTGTCATAAATCACTGTCAATTCAGCCCATGCGGCAGAACCCCCACTTATTGCGAGTAGCAATCCAAGCACAAGGGCTGACAACGATTGTTGTTTACGGATTCTCAATACTTACCTCCCTGGATGTATCGGTCAACTGCATCCAGTGCGCCTTAACCCGTTGGCCATAGCGATCAGCTCGGACAGGGTCATTGGGTGCGTGATAGCAGCCAGCGCTTTGAACCCATCGGATGTGTTCGACAAAGCAATCGCGCAGGATCGCTGCGGCCACACGCAGGTTGTGATAGGGATCCAGCGCCTGCCAGGAGGAGCCCAGGACCGAGCGGTGGTAACGCCAACTGATTTGCATCAGCCCGATATCCACCGACGAGACTTTCGTTCCCGTCAACACCGCCTGTAGGGCCTGCCATGCCCTCTGGCGCGAGGGGAAATAGTGCCCTTCCCCATCAACATTGAGCGCCCACGGCCAGGGGCGGAACTGTCCATCGCTGAGTGCGTTTTGACCGCTTTCGGTCAAGGCCACCGCATAGAGCAGGCCCGGAGGGAGACCGTATTCGTTCGCGACTTGCTGATAGCCCACGGGCACGGGTTGCGACTGCGCGGCCGTCGACCACCACAGCAAACCGATGACGCAAAGTGTGATCGGCCAATTCGCCATGACCGGCGCCCGCTAGAATCGTGATACCGGTAAGGGCATCAAGCGATCATCCCGCCGCAGTATCAGTACCGGCAAATCGTGTCCTTGCAGACCCGTATGTGCGGAGACCTTACCTAGCGCACCGGCGTCGATGTTCAGGGTAATCTGGTGCTCGCTCACCCACTGGGGATCGATCTGTTTTGCCGTCGCCCAGTCGCGTATGCGAGATTCCTCACCGGCGGACACATCAATCAGGTACAGATCGATGCCGGAGAAGTGTTTAATCTGGCTGACCAATCGCTCCAGCACCGCATCGCAGATCGGACATTGGGTAGCGGTAAAGAACAAGATCCGATCCTCGGGCTGCCACGTCAGTTTTTCCGTTTGAACTTGAGTCGCTATTGAGGAAGCCAGAACACGGGTATCAATCAGCACGCCGTTGGGGAATAAGCGTCGCTGCGCGTCGTCGTAGGCCCGCTGAAACGCCAGGATGCGCTCGGCATCGTCACGCATCATCACGGCCCACTGCTCCGCATAGCGTCGACGTTCATCGGCACTGCGGGCGTGGATGCCCAGCACTTCGAGAGGTGACAAGGTCGCAGGACTCACGCTGCCCCGGATACCCTGCAGCAAAGATTGGTAACGCTGCCATTGCGATTCATCTAACCCCCACTGGTCAGCACGAAACGCCTGCGAGTCGATACGCTCTGTCGCAGATTGCTCGATCGCCAGTGTGTTCGAAGATGATGATTCGGCTGCTTGCCGGGTATCCGCATTCACGGGCAACATGATGCAAAGACAGTACCCGATGAATGCGATGGCGGATTTTCTCATGCGATGATCAATGTCCATCTTTACTGACCTGTTGTTCAACGGGCACGGTCAGATCACGTTGAATGATCAGCTGAAGATCCGGATCACAAATGCGCACGAAGTGTTCTTGAGCGTCACCCTGCTCGCTGGTCAAAACCGCCTCGCTATCAGCGCGAGGTTCCGGATCAACATGCCTGGACTCAGCACCCATAACCCACGCGGTAACAAAGACGATAGCAATGACAAAAGCTTCCATTACTGCACACCTCCCGTCGCAATGGGGTTTAAAACCTTCGCGCAACGCTCGAATGCAATGAGGCGGTGAACGGGATCCTGGATGAGATGAAAAGCAGGACCGATCATAAGTCCTATCACGGTTTGCAGCGGCATGGGTTCAAAGCGACGATGTACGGCTGGCAACGGCAGCTCCAGCATGGTTTTCGCCTCTTCCGACAGCACAGCATCCGCCGCCACGCGATAGCCCGTATCCCTTAATAGCCAGTGCAGAGCATCACCCACGCTTTCGGTGTCGTTTGGAATGGTGATTGATCTCGTCACGGACAACAGATCCCGCTGCCCGACGCTTGGCTGAGCGGCCATCGTTGAATAGCGGCTAATCTGAGTCTGGGTGTTCAGTGCCGTAACCGACAGCTCAGCTGCCGATACCGGTTCGCTTATCACGGTAACACCGGGGTAACACAATACCATCGCAAGCAGGTGAGTGATGGGGGAATAAGTCGGCAATAGCATAATCTGACCTCAATCAGGATGAATGCAAGGATCATCGCCAACCGGCGACCGGGAATGAAGGGTTAATCCATCTTCCGCCTGTCGGGTTTTTTGACGATCATTTTGACAAGTAAATTCCGGTGACGGCCTCTCTATTATGGCCCAGCTCTTTACTGACCATCAGGCGCGCCTCCCGGTCTTTGACTTTCTGTTCCGGGGTAAGGATTTTATGCGACGGCCCGCCGGCAGCCGGTGCCTGCCAGCCGGTCAGTTCTTCATAGCGCTGCTGGGCATAATGATGCCTGAGGCCGTGCAGTTTCGAAAAACCGGCAGCGGCCGTATAGCGCTCATAGATACGTAACTGCTGTCGGTAGTTGCAATGCCGCGGTATCAGCGAACCTTTACCGGCCAAACGATGGGCACGCTCCAATACCTCGCGCTGGTACTGGTGGCGAATCGGAATGGTGCGCGCCTTACCCCCTTTGGTCCAGCTGGGCTTGAGTTGCAGGTGGTCACCCTGATCGGCATAGTCAGGACGAAACTTGATCGCCTCCTCCCGGCGCAGACCAAAGGCCTGCTGTAACTCCAGGCTCATGCGCACGTGTAGATCTTTTACTTGTGCGAGCCCTTCGGCGGTGAGTCGCTGCGCTTTTGAGTCATTCGTAACGAACTGTCGGTCCGGTATGCCGTAATGGGCATTATGCCGGGCGACCACATTGGCGCGGTTGGCCTTGGCGGCCCACCAACGCAGACAGTTCATCCGGTTTTTGATTGTGCCAGATGACAGGTTACCTGCCAGCCAGCGTTCGACCAATGCATCAACATGTTTGGGTTTGAGCGAGCGCACCGTCATACCCCGATAGCCCATCTCATGTAGTTGATTGGCAATCAGATTCAATAATCGCTGCCGGTCGGCCTGGGTATTATAACTACCGTCCGGATTGTTGTAACACAGCTGTTTTAATTGGTAGTTCAAATCTCTCATCGTGTCTTCCCTTTCAGGTTAGTGTTTATGACCAACCGCAGGCTCGTAGCCTACTGGCCCGCAAAAGCGGAACGGTCCCGGGACACTACGCCCGTTGCGACCTGAAGATGCCTGGTCTCAGGCAGCATCGACTTGTTCCGGTGGGAATCGGTGCAATGCAAACCAATTGACTCATGAAAGAGTCCGCTGTGATGGTGAAAGAGTCACCTCCTGTTTAATGATGCGGAACCATCGGTCCGCGGGGTTAATAAAACCGCGCAAAACGCGGCGATGAGAAAAATAGCCGACCGGTAACAGTCGGCTTAAGTTGGCGGGGTGCCAGAGGAAAGGTGGACACAAGGTCCTAAGGAGAAAAGTGGAAGGTGGGCGCTCAGCCTGGCGGCTGATGCGTCAGTTCTGCCCTGTGACGCAGTTCCCATTTCACCGAAGCAAGGGCGGGAGCCCCTTACCACATTACCGCTGTGGCGTGCGGATAGATTCGAAATATGAGGGCAGTATAAGAGCAGAAAACCTTTGCGTAACTTCGAAATTCGAGCGCGATACAGCGTGGTTACTGGCACAGACGCCATCGTCACTACCCCGCTGCGCTCGGCAGTGACGATGGCGTAGATCGGGAATTTCGCAAATTTTACTGAAATCGAACGGATTTAATGCGGCAAAAGCGATCAGGGTCATGCGAAAACCTGACCACAGGGCTCACAACCACGTGACTTAAACATAACCGTGCGGGCTGCGCGAGCTAGAGGGCTCGCTTCGCAAGAACGTAATGGTTGTGGACTTGTGGACAGCTTTTTTCAACATCCCGAGAAATCAAATATTGCGTAATACCGCAAACTCATGTCACATTGCTCAATGCATAAATGATCTTGTACTATAGGCCGTTAATTATCGAGGTGTATAGGGAGGTAACTTGGTGATTGTTCCCTGAACCCCTTCCCTTTCCAGTACCTTTATAAAAAGATGAAGCGTTGTTTTTTTGGCTACAAGGGCCGTTTTCGCCCCAAAGCGGACATTACCCTTAGGGATATAAATGCAACAGAATTCGGGAAAGCAAGGCTGATGAAGTGACAGGTGGATTAATAATTGATTAGCGATAAAAGAAGGAGTTTGGTTTTCATTAGCCATGCTACGCCAGAGGACAATGAGTTTACCTATTGGCTTTCGACGCGATTGAAGTTGTTAGGTTATGAGGTTTGGTCTGATGTGACCCAACTCTTTGGTGGCGAGAATTGGTGGGACGATATCGAAGAAGCCATCGATAAATTCACAATTAAGTTTATTCTTGTTATCACCAAGACAGCGCTATCTAAACCTGGTGTTAAACGCGAACTTGATTTAGCCCTGAATGCAGAAGAAAATTATGATCTTCTAAGATTTGTCATACCCATAATAATTGATGACTCAAAGCCTGAAGCGCAGCCTTACGGCTTGTCAGATAGAAACATAGTCTTCTTCAATACTAATTGGGCTGACGGACTGAAAAAGCTTTCAAAACGGCTATTGGAAGATCTGGTTCCTAAGACTGAGAGTATCGCTACTGATTTGGGATCAGTTCTAAATTTACAGCGTAGTAATAATATAACTCTCACAGAAGAGCCGGGCTGCCTCCTATCAAATTGGCTTTTAGTTGAAAGCCTACCCCCGAAGCTGTCTTTCTACAGCCTCCCGGTAAAAATTTCTGACTACAAAGAGACAGTGGCTGGTTTCCCCTGTCCTTGGTTTGAATATTCCGGTCGATTATCTACATTTGCTGACAAGTTCACTGTAAAGGGATATTTCGAAGATTGGGAAAACAGCATTTATCTGTACTCTGATTTGTACATGGATGAGATCAGTAAACTTGATGGTAAAGGCAAGTTAAATCTGACGACCAGTGAAGCCAATAAACGACTTAACTTCCTAATCTCTTCATCCTGGGATAGGAATATGCGCAGCCTTGGCCTGAAAAACTATGACATGGCTAACGGCGTTGTGGCTTGGTTTTTCCCCTATGAAGACCCGTATATTGGAAAATTGCAGCATCCGAATATAGACGGTGAGGTCAAACGTCGGGCAATTGTGGGCTACAGTAAAGCTAACAACGTATATTGGCATTACTGTGTCAGTATAAAGTCCCAGTTTGGACCACAGCCAAAGCTCACACTCATCCCCCATGTAGTTTTTACTGAAGATGGTTTCCATCCAATAAAAAACAGCCAAAAAATGCACACATTGCGGCGACGGTTTTGCAAAAACTGGTGGAATCCTCGTTGGCGTGACATGTTGCTGACCTACCTGTATTTAGTTTCCGGCAAAGAGAAGACGATAAACCTTCCTGTAGGGAGTGACCAGTTTATTGAACTATGTGCCAGGCCGATGATATTGGATAGTCCGTTTAGCATTAGCTCATCTATTGAGGATCAGTTAGATGAAGATGACAAGGATGTTGTTGTAGAGTTTGAAGAGGAATCCGCAGGGGATGAGAATGGAGTTTTCTAGAAAAATAATTTTCCTAAAAGAACCTAAACTTTGTTTCCGTTTCGATCAGCAAACGGAATTCACTAAAGATGGGCTGACGTTGTTCGGCCCTCTAGATAGCGATCAAAACCCACCGCCCATGCGAGTTGGAGTTATCGCCTCTCAACTGGGTTTAAAGCTTTATAAAAACTGGGTGAAATCGATTAATGGTTATCTCCCTCCCCTGAACACAACCAGGGAGCATCATGTAGGATTTCCCGGCTTTGAGGCAATCTTTGGTGTGCGTTGGCCAGAAAACCCAGCGAGTCAAATCATTATTTCAAATCAGGAAATACTTGATGCTATCCATATTCAGGATACTCACCAGGCAATTTACAAAACAGTTTCTCTATATGAAGACAAAATCAGGGCACATCGACAGGAGGAAGAACAGTCTGTAGATCTCTGGTTTATTGTGATTCCAGAAGAGGTTTATAAATTTGGTAGGCCGAACTCAAGAGTGCCCCGCACCTTGGCAAAAAATTCTCCCGTGCAAATGACAGAAGCGATGGCTGATCGATTGGAGAATCAATTTTCATTTTGGGAAGAAGATCACGAGAATGCCGAAATATATAAGTACGAGAAGAATTTTCATAATCAGCTAAAAGCCCGGCTTTTGGACACACAGGAAGTTATTCAAGTCGTTCGTGAAACTTCGCTGGCTCCAGAAGAGTTCACAAATGCGGGTGGCAGGCCGATTCGACAAGTTCAGGATCCAGCTACCCTAGCTTGGAACCTATGCGTTGCCTCTTACTTTAAATCTTCGGGTCGGCCTTGGAAGTTGGCAGATGTTCGTGAAGGAGTGTGTTATGTGGGGCTTGTGTTTAAGCAGGATGTAACGGATAGGGATCCGCGAAATGCGTGTTGTGGCGCACAAATGTTTTTGGATTCGGGTGATGGGTTGGTTTTTAAAGGCGCAGTTGGTCCGTGGTATGTAGAAGAAACTGGTCAATATCATCTGAGTTATGAAAAGGCAAAATCCTTAGCTGAAATGATTGTCGACGCATATAAGAAGAAACACGGGTTTGCTCCTGGTGAACTTTTCATTCACGGCAAAACGTTTATTGATCAATATGAGTGGCAGGGGTTTTGCGATGGCGTTCCAGAAGAAACCAACGTGGTGTGCATCCGAATTCAGGATGAAAGACAATTCAAATTATATGACGCTAGCAACCGGGCGGTACCTCGCGGTACAGCTTACTTACTGAGTTTCCACCGAGCTTACCTTTGGACGAAAGGGTTTATCCCCAGGCTACAGACATACCCTGGTTGGGAGGTGCCGAAGCCACTGAGTATTGAAATAACGCGTGGCAATTGCGACTTGCAGCAGGTGCTACGCGATATTATGGGGCTTACGAAGGTAAATTTTAATGCGTGTTTATACTCAGATGGTGACCCAGTAACTCTCCGCTTTGCTGATAGAGTGGGAGAAATACTTACGGCGATTCCTGATGCAGCCAAAGTACCTCCGCTTCCTTTTAAGCACTATATCTAATGGATATGGTACTGACAGGTAGAATCGAAAAATAGCGCCAAACAATACCTAAAATGTCCGCTTATGGCGATTCCAGACAATGAAAAAAGTCGACATGTGAATTTTCAACCGTCCAGCCCCATCCCGGTTCAATTCCCAAAAAGCACTTTGAGCTTTGTCGGTACGTATGCCGGTACGCCTCAAAAATTGAACCGAGTGAATTTCGCGAGCGCGTAATAAGATAGTCAGACGATTAAAATCCCGCCTTCGTCACTACCCCGCTGCTCTCGGCAGTGACGAGGGCCACATTGGTCAACGCATCAAAGCGCACGCCAGACTAAGGCCTGTCATGAACGATAAACAAGCCGATCCGTTCGATCTATTGTTTCAATGAAACCATAGTCAAAACGTAGAATAATTAGGATATTGGCACTTTCAGGCGACAGCAGTAGTGCGCAAAAAGACAGGTGGGAAAGGTAGAGGTGCCACTTTTATCCCAAGTGGCCAGGGCAAGGAGCCGATTCGATCGGCGATGTTAATCTTCGGTGGGCAACATGATCGTAACGACCGATTCACCGGCATCGCCGGGACCAACCATCAGTTTCAAGCGCACCTCTTCAGCCTTTATCGAGTGGCCGTCTCTGGGTACTCGGTATAACGAGAACAGTAATCGATCACCGGGATCCGTGGTTGAGCGAATGGCGTAAAATGCCAAAAACAGCACATCCCACAAACGACCCGACTCATCCTGGTGCACCTGAAAGCGATTATCCCGCTCCGTCCAGGCTACGCAATCACACCAAGCTGCAAGGGTGATTGCCACCGGCCATTTGAAACCCGCTTCATGTGCTACGTCGGTAACGTCAACTAACACACCATCTTCGATAGCCTGTGCTCGGCTGTAGCATGATATGACAGGACCAAAGCTGTCTTCCAATGCTGTTTTATCTGAGTTCATAAAGTTTCTCCCTGAGGATATAAGTAGAATATTCAGGGAGTCCCTCCTTCCCAATGGGAAGCAGGAACTTCCCATTGGGTTGAGTAAATTGTATTTCAGAGCAATCCCGTTTCGGCAAACGAAACCGTCTCACCCACTGTGACCACAATGTGATCCAGTACGCGGATGTCAACGAGTGCCAACGCTTCTTTCAAACGCTTGGTCATCGCTTCGTCCGCGTGACTGGGCTCGGCGACACCACTCGGGTGATTATGAAAAAACATCACCGCTGCCGCGTTTAGTGTCAGTGCTTGCTGTACCACTACACGGGGGTAAACCGATGCCCCGTTAATGGTGCCATGAAACAGCTCGGCCGTTTCGATCACACGATGCCGGTTGTCCAGAAACAAGCAACCAAAGACTTCTGCTTTACGATCGGCCAACAACATCCGCAAGTAATCACAGGTTTCATTGGGGCTTGGCAGCGCAACGCCTGGCTGGTGCCGCTCCTGTAATACCGCAAAGGCCAGCGCCAGCAGAGATTGCTTTTCAGGATCGCTTAGCGTTTGGCTTTTAATCGCTACAAAACGGTTTTGCGTTTTCACCTTTGCAGGCGAAGAGGTAGAAGCCATCATGGGTCTCCCTAAATGGCGCGAGGAGATCCATTCCGCGAGGGATAGGCTCCCTCGCTGGGTTGAAAGATTGGCCGCATCCAGCGATGCCGCCAATGATTGCTATTAGGCGGTGGCCTTTCCGGCCGCCGGTTCCGGCGCTGGAAAGGGTTGTCCTTCCACTTTGATCCATAGGAATCGCAGTAATCGGGACTTCAGTCCAATGCCGGTTGTTCCAGCCTGATCGCCCTGTTTAAAGGTGAAGGTCTCAGCCTGTAAATCACTGAGGTGAAAGCCCACCAGCACTTTCATGTCCGCATCGACTGCACGCTTCAACTGGCGCACCAGATCCTTCGCTTCTTCGCCCGACACAATACAGTCAAAATGCGTGTGCTGGACGTTATCGGCGGCCCCTCGTAGCGCTGCGATCGTGACACTGAGAAAGGGAATCCCATTCTCGGGCGTCACTTCGCGAACCCGGTTAAGGTAACCGATACCTTTGATATCCAGATCGAAATACTTCGGTTTTTCAGCTGTAGTTCGTCTATTGGTCATAACACAATCTCCTTAAATCAAATGAAATACCGGAGAATGTCATTCCCTAACGGGATAACATCTCCCGGCAGGGTGGGTGAATTGGGAAGATTCCCGATGGATTGACGGTAAACCGCGGTATTCTTTGCACAATCCTTGAATACCTTGCTTTGCCACTGAGACCGCAGTGGCCACGTACAAAGTCATCGCCCGTAATTGGGTTGCTCCTCACACACATACTGCAGATACTTAAGCATCCCGCGCGCATTGGCAAAGGCGGGTTGCTCGATGATCTGCTGATTGGGAAACCAGTTCGCAATCTCCTTCGCCAGTGCGGCACTACCACCACCGACAAAGAGCACACGATCCAGTTCAGCGCCTTGCCCCAGCAAACGGCGGGTTTCAGCATAGAGGCGCTCGACCAACTCACCCTGTGCGATCTGGATCAATTCTGAAATATTGTGTGCTTTACCGTGTAACCGAATCGACTGATGAGTCATCGCCGCCGCTACCCGTTGCTCACTTAAGCTGTCCAGGCCAAAGGTATCCTGAATCCCCTGGGCAATTTGCTGTTTCACATCCAGCAGGCCCCGGTTTAAAGAACCGGATGCGCCGTGAACAACCCCTTGATCCTGCACCACCACATAATCGGTGGTGCGCCCGCCGATATCGACGATAGCGATCGGTGCGTTGACGCGATCGGCATCCAAGGATACGCCCTCCTGCGATGTGAGGATGACATAGTCATACCAAGCCGCTAAGGCTTCCGGGATCACCTCATGAAAGGCCACACTGGCCGGCAGTATCGGCCGCGGACGCTGTTTACCTTGCCGGGGGAAAGGTCTGACGGGAAGCTTGAGGTTGTCGCATTTATTTGCGATGGCTTCTGTTCGGCGTTGCCCATCATGACGGTAAAAAGCGCGCACCGGCAAACCGGAAACCAGGTGCAGGGTTTGGCCGGCCAAACCGGCAGATTGCAGGGCATGTTGCACAATAACCCGGTTTAATCCGGAGGTAACATACCCGTCAAAGTGCGTCGGTTCGCCGTCCACTGCCCCCGCTGAATAGATCGTGCCCTGGGTTTCATATTCAAAGATGGTTTGCTCGGCTTCGCGCATCCAGGTAACCCCGGCCTGGCCTAACCGGGCACGCGAAGGGATAGCCAACAATCGGCCATCCGCCAAGGCGAGTTTGGTATCGGCATAACCGTCGTCAAGCCCTAAGCGGGTAACGGTCGGCGTCTGGGATTGCGGCACGGTCATCGGCGGCATAGGGTGTTTGGTCGCATCCTGCACAATATTGATTTCCTGATCTTTTGGCATCCGTTCTTCTCTCATTAAAGTATCGATGGGGTGGACGGCATCAGCCCACGACCTGGCCTAACGCGGCAAAGGGCTTGTAATTGGGCTTTTCCGATCCGTCAGCGTTCAGGGATTCTTTCACACTCGGCGCGAGCGATGCGGTCGTTGAGGCCGGTGGTTGACTTTGCTTGCGCCGGGTCATCAGCCAATGTACATAGCCTTCCTGACTTGCACCGGTATTCAGTGACGGCCAGTCAGCACCGCCCTCGCCGGCCTTGAGCAGCTGGCATTCAAATAAAAAGCCGCTCACCATCAAGTGTCGCAGCCAATCCTCCCGTCGTTTTTCGGGTATTTTGGAGCAACGGTTGAGTAGCAGCGATTCGATGGCAATACGCGCATCAAGGATAAAGCTGACCGTTTGTTGCGCTCCTGTGGTTGACATGTTTATTGATTCCGGTGAGGAAAGATGTTCCGGTATTATGGGGATTTACCCTTCTATTTCGAGGCGATATCCCCTCAGTGAGCGACGTCGTTTTCGCTCGCAAAGCGGTTTACTCGCGCTTGGGCAGAGTAGCGTCCGGTGGCATCGGTTTTTCCGCAAGTGAATCCTGGCGTGTAGCGGTGCGGGAATCGGTCCTTGTTTGCCGTGCTGTTCGCGATTGCGGCGCCAGAAGCGCCCGTTGTTGTCCATTGAGAATCGCCTCGGGAATCACACCCATCAGCGCTTGTGCCTGCTGTGCCGGAGCCGTGTTTTGCTCGACGGCGATTTTATCGATACCCAGAAAACGGTAGCGCTGCGGCACCAGAAAGGTTGCGCGTATGCTGCGCTCACAGCGCCCGACATCCTGCGCTTGTTCCGGTGTACATGCCAAGCCGATATGAATAAGCGTGCGTTGGCCACACACCAAGCGGTCATATTCCGCCAGCATCTGCGCCCCTAAAAATGCATAGGGATTAGCGAACTGTAAGACGATCTGCTCAGGGTGAGTGGCGGCCACATCACCGATATCCAATGCACAATCTTGCTGCAAACGCCGGGTCGCCGCTTCATGGGTTTGGCGGATTAAGCCACGTGTCTGTTTTAGCGATTGCTCCACTTCCCATAACCACCAATGGGCATAGGGGTCCTCCGCTTTGGCACCCTGCCACAGGGTTTTGAGTTTTTCCGCAAAGCCCAAGAGCCCGAGGATGGGTGGGACGCCTTCGCTGCCTCGGCGGCCATGCACCAGCCTTAACGCCGGGTGAGTCTGGAGAGTGAGCGTGATGCGGCCGCGTAGTACCCCCAATGCCGTCTTAGCTGGATGATTCTTTGCTGTTACAGTCTTGTGGATCGGAACCATCGGCATCACTCCTGGATGATAAATAGGGGCATCTATCAATCCACAGGCCACCATGATCCACAATGGGATATGTCGACAGGTGCCGTTGGCGTTAGTTTTTGTGGAAAGTCGATCGAAAGCACCGTGCTGAAGCCGCGCTTTCAAAGTGCTGACAGTGTCAGCACCCCGGGTTTTCGGGTTTAACGTCAGTCGAACGGTGTTTGCCTGTGGATAACCCCAGGGACTGGCGCAGTAACCTTAACTGTTCTTCCGCTTGCGGGGTGACGGGTGATTTGGCTACAGGGGAAGATGCTTCCAGTAAGGACAATTGGCGTTGATTCGCTGATCGTGATTTTTGCTGTGCGATTCGGGCGTCTTTTACCGCAATGCCCAGATTAGCCGTAAATGCTCCGCGCTTTGCTGCCTGGCAAAGTGCATACAGGAAACGCAACGGATCATACAGCGGTGCCATCCCGTGCTTTTCAGCCGCCAGACGTCCCTGCAGCTCATCCAACACCGGCTGATGCAGCTCGCTATCTACCGGCAAAAGATAACGCGCAGCCAGCAATCGCTGATTGACCGATAACCGAGCGGGAAAAATAAGGGCCGCGGATAGTGCACGAATATCGGCTTGTACCGGGGAGTTTTCGGTGGTTAACTCTGTAGTTGTTGTATTGTTTAAATCACAACTACTACTGGGAAGACCCCCATCTACCGCCTTTAAATTTTGGTCCTGGTGATTTCCAGCTTCCCCCTTCCTATTATTCAGGTGTTTTAACGCATTCCCGGTAAACGCAAAATAGCGTTTCGATTGTGTTGTATTGGAAAACCCGGCACGTTGCGCGCGCCGCTCCAGTACCGATTCAGATTGGGTTAAATTACCCCCACCTTTGATCCCCTCATCCATGGACAGCAACACGGCCTGCGCCACCCGGCAAACTCTGGCATGGTGATGACCGGTGGCGCGGTTGATATACGTCATATAGTCTGCATCGAGCTGCAGCGTTTCATGGAGCGCTAGCGGCTCATCGTGCAGGGCATAGACATTGCCACGAAATTGACCCTGGGCATTTCTTACACGAGCGCATAGGGTTAACCAGCGGGTGATGCGAAGAATGGCGATGGCTCGAGAGACGGTGGTGGTAGAGCCGATGTTGGCGGTGCGGGCTATCGTGTCATAGCGTGGAAAAGCCGTGCGGCCACCGGTTTGCTGCGCTTGCAGCTGAATCACCATCCAAACCAGCTTATCCACCGGTTCCAGTACCGGATCCTGCACCACTAGGGCCGGAATCGCCTGATGCCAATTGCCCATAAACACCAGGCTGTCAGATGGATCTGCCCCGCCCCGTTGGCGGACTTGTTTGACCGCCCGTTGGATGAGGGCCTGTAACGCTGACTTGTCGGCGTAAAGCTCCCTGGATTCAGTCTCCATCGTCATTGAGGTCGGTATCGCCCTGTGACGGATCGTCGGGCAAACCATCCTGATACCACCGTTGCGCTAGCATCCAGATCGCGCGTAGCGGAATGTCAGTCGTCTGATAGAGCGATAAATAGGCCTCCGCGCTCAATTCACACCCGTCATTCTCTCCCTGGTCATCGATCAAGGCTTTCCAGGCGTACCACAGCCGATGGTTGGTCGGCTCATCCAGTTCGGGCGGACGGCCGACCGAGGGCGCCAGGGTCAGTAGACGACGCCAGCGGGTGTATTCCCGACTACTCATGCCAAACAGACGATGCATCATTTCCAGTGGCGCATCGGCACGAATCAGCTGTTGCTGCAACTCTTCGGATTCGCGCTGTCCCTGCAAGTGTTCCACCAGAGGCCAAAACACCCGCCGATCGAGATGAACCTGTAGGCAATGGGTGCGCAACGAATCGATCCGGTATAGATCGGCCAAATTCAGCTGCTTGAGAGCGTCCATCTCCTTGGGGCCAAAATTCATGCTGCGCAGCGCCGCCTGGTCGCCTTCCACCAGACACCGCATGGCATAGAGCAATACCGCGGTCATCAGTTCCGCTTCCTTTTGCTGTGACATAACGGGATCCTCTTATGTCCAGAGCGGATGGCCGCTCATCATCGCCTCATGGTGTAATTGACGGTAGGTCTTCATTAAGGCCAACAGGGTTTGCCAATCTGCATCGGTCAGCTGACGCCACAATTGGTGTCCGATTTGTCCCGGGTCCAAGGTCCAAACACGATCAAACAGCAACGCCGCATCCTGATTAACCAGGGCCCGATAAAGCACACTGTCGGATTCCAGGTGCGGAATCAGGTAATCAAGCGGTGCCACAGTAATTTCCGCACACGCTGCCAGCTGCCACCAGACCATCGAGACCTGACCGAGGAGATCGGGATCCAGGGTTTCTTTTAGCGCCGGATCGGGCACCTCAATAATAAGAAAACCGATTCCTTGATCGGTCAGAGGGATAATACGATCCCCCAACCCGTGGCGCTGCGCCAGTTTGGCGGCAGAATCAAAAGCACTTTGCCGTAACGGCCCTAAGGGGTCCACGGCCGTGCGCGGTGGGTTTGTCGTCGGTGACTCCGGTGTGACCTGCCCATCTGGCAAATCGGTGCCCTTTGACCCCGTCCCTTGAGGCGCGAGGCACTCGACCCTTGGTGGGTCACAGTCTGACGCGGCATCGGGTGTGTCCGCCGTTGTAGCAGCCGCTTCACTTGGGTCAGGGATATAGGCTGGTATTTCTCCACCGTTGAGCAGCGCACCGAGCGTCAGTCTGATCATTTGCAGTGGCGCTTGCGTCGCATCAGCAATCTCATTTTCCAGAGCGTTTCTCAAGGGCTCCACCGTCCAATCCGGGGTATCGTAACGCCGACAGAGGGTGGCAAAGATATCAGCAAATTCGGCTTCATTGCCGACCTCCCGCTCCACCCAATATTGGCCTCCCGCGCGCTCCAGCGCCCGGATCTTCTCCACCTGTGGTCTGCCAAGACCCGCTTCCAGCGCTTGGGGTATGAGCGGTAATAACCGATGAACGGCATATCCCATTTTGGAGATCACCGCATTACCTAAGGGAAATCCATGCTGTTTTAACAGTTGCTCTAATCGTCGCAGGGAAAGATCCTGAACCTGCAACTCCTGCTCAAACAACCGTTTGGCTTCATAGACAGCTAATGCCTTATCGATAAAAGGGAGTTCACCGCGCAGTTCGTTTTCGCGCAAATGCGCTAACAAAACGGCTGACTCTTCCACCCAGGGTTTCAGTAGACAATGGATGGTATAGAATCGGCTTTCTCCCGTTTCCTGGTAAAGCGCTTTGAGCGCCTGTAGGCGCGTATTGCCGCCGGCCAGCAAAACGTAATGGGATTCGCCCGGCTTTTGGGTGACCACTAACGGTTGATCCAGTCCCTCTTGGCGAATGGACGCCTTGATACGCTCATATTCCGGATTGGCCTGTCGCCGGGGGTTCCCCGCGTAGCCATGTATTTGATCGATAGTCAGTTCTATCACCCGCGGTTCTCTGTGTTGCTGATCGATACCGGACATCTATTAGCAAGCCTCCTAACGTACCAGACCACAAGCCAAACAGCGCTTACGGGGCCGCCCTTTTTTATGAAGGGGAAATGTCGCATTGCAATGCCTGCAGCGCTGATCAAAATAGAGGGTGCACCCGTAACAGGATCGTGCCAACCGATCGACGGGAGCCAAATAGTTCGCACGGCATTCGGGACATCCCCGTTCTTCCCAGGACAAGGTTGTGACCAGTCGGGTCACAAAATGCACCCGGGTAATATTCAGCAACGGAGTTTTCACAAGACTGACATAGGCCTGATAAACGGCGATTAATTGCTGGGCCGCAGAGCACCCGAAATCGGCCGTTTGTCGAAACAACCGCCATACCACAGAGACATGGAGCATCAACCGGTCATTCTTGATATACCAGGTATCCGTAAAGGGCGTAAGTCCTGGGGCCGAGGGGGCACCCGTTAACTGTCGGTACAATCGACTCACCACCTGCTTATTGACATCAGTTAGCTGGCAGATCAAATTCGCACGAGCGCCCAATTCAATCAGCCTGATGGCTTCCAGTTCGCGTTGGATACGGGCCATGGGGTTACTGGCCCCATCAGGTATTGTTGGGTTACCTTCATGGAAGGCTTGGCTTAGTTGCCAGCTTAAGCAACTACTCATTGCTTGCCCCCACCGACAACCGTGTCTAATACAGCTAAATTGGCATGCTCAATCACCGTATCCACTTCATGGGCGCGCGCATCCTTGAGCGCAATCAATAAACGTGACCACCACCAGGGCTCGGTTCTTGGAATGAAGAGGGGTGCCTTGATGCTGGTTAAGCTCACCAGGAATTCCAGACTGACTTCGGCCAACAATTTGACCAGTTCCGCCGGCAGACCAAACACCGCCGCGGCCAATTCAGGGTTTTGTTTTGCGATATCACGAAACTGAATGAGGTATTGGAGGTTTACACGAGAGAAATCGAACTCAATGTCCATATAATGCTTGTCCTTTTATGATGAATTAAAACAGTTTTATGCCAACGTTATGCATTACGCGTTATCAATCGGATTCATCACGTTATCGTCTGATGAATGATTGTCTCAACCCAAACAGCAAACCTTACAAACACCGCGGATACCGGTTGAGAAACGTCCGCCCTCTCCAAGAATAGTGCACAGTTTAGTGATGGAAAAATAATTAAATAGATTGAAAGCACAAGGCTATGCAGTTGCTTTAAGCCTATTTTTCGTCAAAAACAGTTTTTAAAATCGACTACATCATAAATTTGGTATTCGAAATCGCTGATGGCATTTTACGAACATGCGCGTAAGTAGAAATTGACACAAAAATCATTTTATCGAAGGACAAGGTAATGAACAGCAAAGAAGCTGCCTTATGGCTAGGTTATGCAGAAAAGACTTTACGAGAGTCCAGAATCACAGGAATACTTGCAGGAGTTACTACGCCTCCATATATCAAGAGAGGAGGAAGAATCATCTATGACGAAAACGATCTGCGAGAATGGAATGCTCAGTTTAAGAAAATTACGAACACTGCGCAGTCATCTATATGAGATTTTGATACTTAATTAAAGCACTTCTTCCAGTCAAACTTAATAGTGTACTACCCACGCAGATACTATCTTCTCAGTACTGCTATCTTTCATAGCTTCAAGTAACAACTCAGCACAAAACCCAATCTCTTGACTGGTCGTGCTGCCCACAGCTATAAATCCAGCCTCTCAACGTTACCGAGATATCGGATTAAATGGATTTCTACGGGAAACACATTAAGAAATATTAAAGATTTGTGTGGCTATTGTGTGACTAATAGATTTTAGGAACTTGAGACAGCCGTTCTTGCGACGTAGAAATTTATATAAGCTATTGATATTATTAAAGTTAAATGGCGACCCGGAAGGGACTTGAACCCTCGACCTCCGGCGTGACAGGCCGGCATTCTAACCAACTGAACTACCGGGCCGCACTTAACTTAAACTGGTGGGTGGTACAGGGATCGAACCTGTGACCCTCGCCTTGTAAGGGCGATGCTCTCCCAGCTGAGCTAACCACCCAAACAACTGAGAGTGCGCATTTTATAGAATCTGGCCTTTAAGTCAAACATTAATAGCAAAAAATTAGGCGCAGGTTTCGATAACGACAAACTTACAAAAATCATCCTATTTAATTCATTAGATGTTTACTTTTTGCGGTTCCGATTAAGGCTCTCAAACACCGGTCGACGAGATAAAAAATGAGAGATGTGGAGTCAAACCAAGGGTCCGATGTTAAAATACCAAACATCGAATTATCACTGAAGAAATTAACTAATCAATGGAAATATACAAAGAGTTTACATTCGAAGCCGCACATCACCTGCCTAACGTCCCTGCCAACCACAAGTGCCGACGTTTACACGGTCACTCGTTTAAAGTCACTATAGCCGTTGAAGGCACAGCGGGGGACAAATCTGGCTGGGTAATGGATTTCTCTGATATCAAGAAAGCGTTCGACCCTTTGTATGATCAACTGGATCACTATTATTTGAATGAAATCGAGGGATTGGAAAATCCAACCAGTGAAAATCTGGCAGTATGGATCTGGAGACGCCTTAAACCTGCTTTACCCGAACTCAGTCAGATAACCATTAAGGAAACCTGCACCAGTGGCTGCATATATCGCGGTGAATAAATGATTGGAAAGCGTAATATCAATAGAGACCTTTGCATCACTACTACGCCAGGGAACTACATTATGTAAAAACCTCCAATAGTAATAAAAAAGCCGACTAACGTCGGCTTTTTTATTACTTCTTTCAGTACGTACGCTTAGCTCAAACCTTTTTTAAGCGATCTTGCTCTATCCCGCTCTCCGCGCACATAGCGAATCCATTGATTAGCTGTCTTAATAGTCTGCTTATCTTTCTTACCAGCAGCTTTTTTGGCTTTCTCGAACTGTTGGATCGAATCTCCATACTTTTTAACATTGAAATAGGCCATACCCAACACAATATGTGCCGTTTCGGGCTTCTTCAACTTGCCCTTTTTAAAGGCACTATTAACTGAACTTATCGCTTTGTCCCAGTCTTCTACATTAAGATAAGACTGCGCCAGGGAAGCATACATATCGCCAGTTTCCGATAACTTGGCTGCGGATTCAAATGCCGGAATGGCTTTTTTATCTTCTTTCGCCAAAGTCCAGCAATTGCCAAGCAATTTAAAATTACGATCGGTTTCTTCTACTTTCTTTTCTTTCAATCCTTTTTCAAGAATCACAGCCGCACGATAAGGTCTTTCATTTTGTAACAGAAATTGTGCGTAAGTGACGAGCTCGGAATTTTTTACGAGCAAACTGGCATCATTCATCGCTGCAACAGTAGAATACTGGTTAAACTCTTGTTTGAGTTCACCATACATGGCAGCTAGCTGTGAATAGTATTCCTTCTTTGGATACTCGTGCGTTAAGGTTCTGAGAATTTCAAAGGTTTTGTTATAGTCTTCATGCTCGTAATACATGGCCCTCAAAAGCAGATACCAGTTCTCTTTGACCTGCTTTTCCCTGCTACGGGTAATCTCAATCGCTTTTTCTACCGCAGGAATCGCTTTCTTGAAATCCTTAAGCTGGTAGTAGCCCTGCCCCAGTAATATGTAGGCATTCGCCCCTGGATTTTCAGCAACTTTGAACCATTCGTTCAGCATTTCAACTGCTTTGCGATAGTCCTCCTGCACAAAATAAATCTGCGCCAAACTGTACAAAGTCCCTACTTCCAGTGCTTCCGGCAGATCGGGTTGCTTCAGTACATTCTGATAGGCTTCGATCGTCTTACGATAATTTTCCTGCGAATAGTAAATAAACGCATAAAAATTCCACAACATAGCTTTTTCATAGCTATTGTACTTATCGTACTTCTTGGGAGAACGGAGCTCATTGAGTGTTTCTATTGCCCCTGCGCTGTCACCTGCCTCATTTTTTTCCTGCGCTTCCTGCAATTTCTCATGAAGTTTCAGACTGAGGGTCGGAGTTTTTTTTGTCTTTCGTTGAGAGTGTTTCTGCTGCTGCTCTTCCGCAAATGCTTGATTTGCTCCCATCTGACTTGAGAGAGGCGTCAGCACGAACATCGATATAATGCTCGCTACTGTAACACTACCCGCTTTTTTTAATAACTTTGTAGCTAAAGCCATAATCATATTTCCGCTTATTCAATCGCTATTCTTTTAGAACCACCTATGAATCGATAGTCATAAAAGCCAATTTATTCAGCAATTTTAAAGGTGATTTTGTTTTGCACGCCTGCCACATCTACTGGCTCACCATCGATAATCTTAGGCTTGTACTTGAATTTCAGCGCGGCTTTAACGGCGGCATTATTGAAGATCGTTGTTGGATTGCCTTTATCGGTAAAGGCCTCCACCACAAACGGATCCGTTACCGTACCTGCCTTATTCACCGTAAACTCAACAATCACATATCCTTCTATGCCCCTTGACAGAGCCCGACTAGGATAGATTGGCGCGACCTTAACAATAGGCAAATATTCACCATCACTAGCCCCTAAGCCAATTCCACCCAAGTTGACATTCGCACTAACCTGCACCGGAGCCATGGAAATACCACCGGTATCAGGTACCGAAGTATCCACTGGCGGAGGCGCCAAATCGGGCGGTGGCTGCTCAGGCTCATCAGGCTTCTCAGGTTTTTCTTCTTCCTGAATAACCTCCATCTCCCGCTCGGGCATGATAATATCTGCTATCTTTCTCGTCTCACCTTTCTCAATCTCACCCGTGCCCATCGCAATCAGCGCCTGCATCAGGAAAAACAAAGACAGTGTGGTGACCGCCGCAAGCAGAATCGCCAGGGGGTATTTAATTACCGAACCCATAAAGCTCTCCTGTTTTAATCTTCAGTTGCTAGCGATACGTCGAATACACCAGCTTCCCGGGCTGCATCCATTACTTTAATAATAATATCGGCAGTGGCTTTTTCGTCTGCCTGAATAACAACCGCTCCTTCCGGATTTTCGGCTCGCAGCCTTTCTATATTTGACCTCACCGCTCGCACATCTATCCTTCTTTTGTCAATCCAGATCTCCCCATTACCATTAACGGCAACCAGAATACTGGCGTTATCTTTTGATTGTGCAGTTGAAGCGTCGGGTCGATTAACTTCAATACCTGTTTCCTTGATAAAGGAAGCAGTTACAATAAAGAAGATCAGCATGATGAACACCACGTCTAGCATCGGCGTCAAATCAATCGACTGTTCTTCTTCTGCTCGTGCAGTATGTCTACGCATAGGTCTACTCTCAATGCTCTATGGTGAGTTGATCTTGAATCAGTTCTTTTTCTCGCTCTGCTTTACGTGATAACCAGGTGGAGGCAAAAACACCTGAAAGCGCTGCCACCATGCCTGCCATGGTTGGTATCGTCGCTTTAGATACCCCGCTGGCCATGGAACGCGCATCGCCGCCCCCGGTTATTGCCAGGATATTAAATACCTCAATCATTCCAGTTACGGTACCTAACAGCCCAAGCAAAGGACAGAGCGTCACCAATGTCTTAATAATCTGAAGATTCTGATCGACACACAAATTAACTCTGGATATCGTCGCTTCACGGATACGGTGTGCGCGCCAGGATTTGATATCTTCGCGGGTGTTCCAGTTGTTCACCACCTGCTGGATAAGCCTGCGGTGTGTAGTACCGAAGTACCACACCCGCTCAAAAATCATGGTCCACATCACCAATAGCAATCCTGCGATCAGCCAGAGTACGGGGCCACCAGAATCAAAAAAACTGTTGATGGCATCGTAAATATCATAAAACCAAAACATGGTTAGATTCCCGTTGTCGGTGATTAACTATTTTGTTCTGATTGCTCGGCGATTATACCCGCTGACTGCTCTTCCAGAATATGGATGATTTTCTTGCTGCGACCACTTACCAGCGCATGCAGAAATACCGTTGGGATAGCAACACAAAGGCCCAACACAGTCGTTACCAGTGCACTGGAAATACCACCAGCCATCGCCTTCGGATCACCTGTACCAAAAATGGTAAGGGCCTGGAAGGTAAGAATCATACCTGTAACCGTACCCAACAGTCCGAGCAAAGGAGCAACCATGGATGTGATTTTGATAAATCCAATCCATTTTTCCAAAGCCGGGGTTTCCTTCAACACAGCCTCGTGAAGTTTTAACTCCAGCGTTTCGGTATCGGCTCCCGCGTTTGCTTGATTAACCGTCAAGACACGACCCAGTGGGTTGTTGGTTTTTGGTGTGGAAATATTTTTCAGCTGTGAATTGACTTTCGCACCAACCGCGCTAAGTGCCAGCAATCTCCAAACTGAGATCAACAACGCCACAATACCTATTGCAATAATGATATAGCCCACTTCACGACCCTGGTGAATGCGTTCGATGAGTGTTGGGCTATCAATGAGTGCGGCCAGGAATGAACCTCCTGAAGGACCGGTCGGGTCTACGCCAAATTGGCTAAATCCGTCGGACGCAGACTCAAGGGCAACTGCTCCTGAGATATAGCGTCCGGCAGGCTGTCTGGGCAGAACCAGCAAAGTCTCTGTCTCTGACTCGTACTGCAGATAATCACCACCGGAAACAATATTGTAGGTACCTACACGCACCACTTCTTTGTCTTCACGGGTTCCATCCGGAGATACTACAGTAGTATTAAAGCGGGCAATACGACCAGATTCGGTCATTTCCTGTTGCATCAGGAACCACAATTGTTCCAACTCGCCAATGGTAGCCAGCTGTGTATTGCTACCCATTTTTTTGATCAACTTATCAAGAAACTGGGTGCGTCCTGGATATTGTGCGCTAATAAGCGAATTCACAATGGTTGATCTTGTATCACCGGCCACACCCTGAACGGTGCCGAACAGTTCTTTCAGCACGCCGAGGCGCTCTGTTAACTGTTGTCTTTTATTGGCGATTCGAATTTCATTAGCCGCGTAATCAGCTTCCAGCTTGGCACTGCGGGCCTCCTCCTGTGCGCGAATTCTCTTCGCTTTCGCTAACAGATTTGCTTGCTCATTTTTCTCTCGCAGGAAGGTCGCTTCACGTGCTTTCTGCTCTTTATTATCCTGTGCAGTACCCTGTTTGACTCGGTTTAGAAGTTCGTCCAGGGTTACAGCGTCAGCCGCAAAGCTATTGGAGGACAGCAGGCCAATGGTTGCCGCCAAAACCAGGCTCACTATGGTTCCGCTTTTCTTTAAACTAATCATTGGGCGTTCTCCGGAGCTTCAATAGGTAACATCATGATATCAACGGTCGCTTGCTTGCGCGCAATACGGATCCCTTGGCGTACGGGGTTGCGATAGGCAGCAGGCAACTCAATCCACTGGCGCTGCTCATTGTCCCATGCCATCGTGATCTTCTCGTCTTTTGTTTGAGCGACCAGAGCGATACGACCTATGCGCAGTACGTTAACATTTACTTCCGCACCACTAATATCGACTGTATCAGAGTATGCATCCAGTTTACGTCCATACTCACTTTCGATTTGATAACCTTCCAGAACCTGTCGGAATTTTTCAGAATCAGGAATATCAGGATTATCAAGCGCATCACTGATAAACTGTAATCTATCCTCACGTTCTTGCTTATGGAAAGGAACATCAAGACTCACAAACTGCTCTAACCCATCGTACATTCTGTGCATTAACGGAGTAATCTGGCGCTTAATAACCGTCGCCTGATTGATCGACTCTTCCAACTCATCCAGCCGTCTCAGTTGTGCCGATATTTGTGTTTCTAACTGGCTGTTATAAACACGCAAGCCATCAATAATTTTATTGACTGCTTTATATTCGTCCAGCAACTTGAGCCGCTCGTCATTGAGCTTATCTACCCGGACTTGAGACACCTGGGCTTTTTTTGTTCGATCTTTGTTAATTTTATGCACCTCATCAAGCTGATCAGCAGAACATATGCCGCCAAAAAACAAGGCAACTGCTGCTAGCACCGAGGCTGAGATGGTCTTTAGAGGATGACTATTCATACATCTTTCCTATTGGTTTGCACTTAAGCTTAAATATTTAAAGATTAAAAAGAGCAATAAAATCCAGCTTTTTTTCTTAAAAATAATTTTTTCTTAACAATAAAAACAACCGGACAGGAGGAAGAATCAACTGATCAAAGTTAATTTTTCCTCCCAAGAATTGTTTTAGGTTAAATGTTATTACAACAACCAACGAGCATCAAAATACACGTCGACAGAGGCAGGTCATATTTTTTTAGTTTTAAATGTTGGCGTTCTTATTCCAACACCTCGCCATGCGGTGTAATTAAACAACATCGCTTGCCCGGTTTGCAACTAATAATTCAACAACGCGCAACAAAACTGGGCCATTCACAGCTTTTCATGTATCAAATAGGATCAGCAAATCAGTAGGATATAAAAAATATTGACTACATGAATGTTCAGTATTCATGTTAACCATGGCGCTCATGTTTAATCAACCACCGCCTATTGGTATGATCAATACGATGTTAACATAGCAAAAATGTCTGTCTGTTACAGGCTATGCACGCGCAAATTGAGGAATACAAATGATGAGCAGCTCCATTGAAATAAATGGTTTAACCGTTTTGGGAACCACAGACTCCGTCTACCGAGAAATTCTTTCTGATGAAGCATTAGCTTTTCTATCGGAGCTGGTGGAAAAATTCGGTCCTGCTCGCGACGAACTGCTGCAAAAAAGGGTCCAAAAACAAGCATCTTACGATGCAGGTGGGTTACCTGACTTTTTACCGGAAACCAAGGCAATCAGAGAAAGTGACTGGCAAATAGCCGGGATTCCGAAAGACCTCATGGACAGGCGTGTTGAGATAACCGGCCCAACCGACCGCAAAATGATTATTAACGCGCTCAATGCGAATGTTAAAGTATACATGTCCGACTTCGAAGACTCTCTTTCCCCAACCTGGGCAAATGTCGTCGAGGGCCAGGTCAATTTGCGCGACGCTAACCTAGGGACCATCGAATACACCAATCCCGGTAACGGCAAAAGCTACGCGCTGAAGAAAAAGGATGTGGTATTAATTGCCCGAACTCGTGGGCTACACCTGCCAGAAAAGCATATGACTTTCAATGGACAGCCTATTCCTGGTTGTCTGATGGATTTTGCGCTCTATTTTTTCCACAACTACCAAGCTCGAATGAAAAACAGTACCGGCGTCTATTACTACATACCTAAACTTCAAAGTCATATGGAAGCTCGGTGGTGGAATGAGGTATTTGAGTACACCGAAAATAAATTTGCCGTGGATGTCGGCACAATTAAGGCAACCTTCCTGATCGAAACCATTCCTGCCGTATTCGAGATGGACGAAATTCTCTATGAATTACGCGACCACGTTGTAGCTCTAAACTGCGGACGGTGGGACTATATTTTCTCTTACATCAAGACATTGAGAAAACATGGTGACAGAGTTCTTCCTGACCGCCAGGCTGTAACAATGGACAAACCCTTTCTCAATGCCTATTCACGCCTGCTGATCAAAACCTGTCATAAACGCGGCGCAATGGCCATGGGTGGCATGGCAGCTTTTATTCCCTCTAAATCACCTGAGGAAAATGAAAAAGTCATCCAGAAAGTCACCAACGACAAACAAATGGAAGCCAATAACGGTCACGATGGCACCTGGATAGCGCACCCCGGACTTGCAGATGTCGCTCTGGGGGTATTTAACCAAGCCATACCGTCCGGAAAACCCAATCAGCTGGATGTCAGCCGAGAACAGGATGCGGAAATAACCGCTGCCGATTTACTTGAGCCGTCGGAGGGTGATCGCACGGAAGAAGGAATGAGGCTGAATATCCGTATCGCGCTGCAATATATTGAAGCCTGGATCGATGGTAACGGCTGCGTACCAATTTATGGACTGATGGAAGATGCTGCGACTGCGGAAATCTCTCGAGCATCCATTTGGCAGTGGATACAAAATGAAAAAACCTTATCCAATGGCAAGCAGGTTACTGTCGAGCTTTTCAGGGAACTTCTTAAAGAAGAGCTGGACAATGTCCGTAAAGAGGTGGGTGAAGATCGTTGGCAACAGGGTAAATTTAGCCGCGCGGCTGAAATTTTTGATGAAATCACGACTTCGCACGAGCTGGTAGATTTCCTCACACTGCCTGGATACGAAGAGCTGAACTAGTAGATTTCTAAGCGGTGCCTCAACCTAGCTAAAAAGGAAAAGGAAGAGGCACCGGTGTAACATTCGCTAGCAAAAAAAACAGGTTAGACGAAAACTATTGCTTTACAGCGTTCCCGTCTATTTTTTATCAATATATTCGACCACTTCCAGATCAAACCCTGAAAGTCCTGTATAGCGCACAGGAGGACTTAGCAGACGCATTTTGCGCACACCCAAATCCCTTAGAATCTGCGATCCGGTTCCCACCGTGCTAAAATCACCTAATACTTTAGGGCGTACGGCCTTCTCGCGTTTAACTTCGTTACGCAGCATACTTGCATGATGCAGAATATCCGCTGAGGGATCCTCAGTCGCCAGAATGACCAAAACCCCGCTGCCTTCCTGCTCGATTTTCTGCAATGATTCTGCAATGGTCCAGCTCTTGCGACCCGTCATGTCGACCTTAAGCACATCCCTGAATGCCTCTACCTGGGTAACACGCACCAGCGTTGTATTGTCCGCTTCGATATCACCCTTAACCAGGGCGATGTGAACATCCTGCAGGATCTCATCCTCATAGGTTACCATTTTGAACTCACCAAACTGGGTGTTAACCTGCTGCTCTTCTACCCTTGAAACCGTTGTTTCGTTCAACATCCGGTAGTGGATCAGCTCCGCAATGGTACCCATTTTCATGTTGTGCTTTGCGGCAAACTCTTCCAGATCCGGACGCCTTGCCATGGAACCATCAGGGTTCATGATTTCAACAATAACTGCCGCAGGTTCTTTGCCAGCCATTCGAGACAAATCACAACCCGCCTCAGTATGACCCGCTCGACTTAACACGCCACCCGGACTAGCCATCAAGGGGAATATATGCCCTGGCTGCACTAGATCTTCAGCTCGAGCATGCTGCGCAACAGCCGTCACTACCGTATGAGCACGATCTGCCGCAGAGATACCCGTAGTCACACCCTCCGCTGCCTCAATCGATACCGTAAAATTGGTCGAATGCTGGGCATTATTATCGTATACCATCAGAGGCAAGCGTAATTGACTGCAGCGTTCCGGTGTCAGGGTCAGACATATCAGCCCACAGGCGTGACGCGCCATAAAATTAATTACATCCGGCGTCACCATCTCTGCGGCAATAATTAAATCACCTTCGTTTTCTCGATCTTCATCATCCATAAGGATGACCATTTTGCCCTGCCTGATCTCTTCAATCAGCTCGGGAATAGTATTGAGTTCCATTGAATATACGTCTTCTTACTATGGGAAAGTGAGTCATTCTACACAAGTAACATATTTCTCGCTAAGCCTATTGTCATGATTTCTCGATCAGTATTGGAGAAGAACCCTACCTAGCGGCTAAACACCCTTTTTATTGACGCTGCCTCTTGCTTCATAAACCAAACTGCAGATCCGACTATTTTCATTTATTGACTGTTTAATTTGACTTGAGGTGATGAATTAAATTTATAATAAGCTGTCTCAAAGGCTGAATTATTTACCTTTATTGATTGCTCCAGGGAGATTGGCGTTTGTCTTTGCACAATATCATAGATGATAATATTGAGGCATTGCATGCAGGCACCTGCGTTCTTCAACAAGTAACGCCAGAGCAGTTTACCGAGGTATCCCAACCCTACTTTAGCGCATCCGCCGGCAAACACTTTCGGCACATTCTGGATCACTACCTTAGCTTTTTTGATGGCTTGAGCGAATTGCGTATCGAGTATGACTTAAGAGCTCGAGAACTGCGCGTAGAGCAGGATAAAGACTATAGTTTGCAGCTCATCCAAAGCATTATCTCTCAGTTAAATCAGCTTAAATCGTTAACCATAACCGATAGCCCCTTGCAGGTACTACTAACGACCTCCACCGATACCACTAAACCCTCAGCTGTGCCCTCGTCAATTGCGCGTGAGTTGGTATTTTTGCAGGGGCACACCACCCATCATTTTGCGATTATTGCCGGCATTTTAAAATTGCTGGATGTTCCTGTCAGTGATAGCTTTGGTGTGGCTCCCTCCACCCTGATGTATGAAAGAGGTATAACGTGTGCACCGCATCCTGGTTAATTTCCAAGGATAACTATCAGGTCTTTTTTAATCGCGATGAGTTAAAATCGCGTAAAAAAGCCAGACAGCCGCTAAAGCAGGAAAAGCTCAAAGTGAGGTATCTGTCCCCTATTGATACAGATGCGGGCGGCACCTGGATTGGCGTCAACGAGTATGGCATTACGCTCTGCTTGCTGAACAATTATTCCACAACAGCCCCGCAGGAAACGCGTAACTATAAGAGTCGCGGTCACATTATCAGCTCTGTAATGCACTTAGACAAGGTATGCAGCGTAATCTCCTATCTGAAAAGGACTGACCTGGCATATTTCCGACCTTTTGATCTACTTGTATTTGGACTTCTCAAGAAACCCTGCAGGCTAGCCTGGGATGGCGAAAAAAAGAACTTCGACAAGCAAATCAAAATGCCGTTAACATCCTCATCTTTCAAAACAGAGCAAGTAATTCAGTCCCGGGTTAGTCAACTCCGTCACGCAGAGAGTTCGTCCGAGGAAAAGCTTATTGAGCTTCATGCAAGCCACTACCCCGAGAAAAGCGCACACTCGATATGCATGCACAGGGATGATGCCGGCACCGTCAGCTTTAGCCATATAACAGTGAGTAATGCTCTTATCACATTCGAATACAAGGATGGAGCTCCTTGCGAAGCTGTTTCAAAATCAATGGTAACGCTCAGCAGGTAACAGCGATGGGAACGAACATAAAGGCAAAACAGGCGCTTGAATACTGAGTTTGAGTAAAACCAAACCCCTTATCATGCATCTACAGGCATCAAGCCTATTCCTTGCTAAAGGACAATATAATGCGCCACCAGAATCGTTTACAAAGCACTCCTCCTCAATTTCAAGAATACCAGGCGGGTCACTATAGCGTGAGACTTGCATCAAGTGCTGAGGAACTGGCCGAGGCACAAGCCCTGCGTTACCGCGTTTTTTATCAGGAAAAAAAGGGACAGCCAACTATCGAAATGAAGCGATTACAGCGCGAGGTTGATGAATGGGATGATATCGCTTATCACATCATTGTCACGGATCAAAATAGTGCAGGAGCAATCGTCGGCACACTGCGCCTGGTTAGCAACGATTGTTTGGGTTCCAATCAGTGCTTTTACACGGAAAAAGCATTTAATCTGCACAAACTGAAAGGTAATTATGATCGCATATTGGAACTCAGCCGATATTGTATCGATCCACAGGGAAGAAGCGGAATTATACTGATGCTGATATGGAAATTTGCAATGAAATTTATCATAGATAACAAGTACCAACTAATGCTTGGCTGCGCCAGTTTTCCTGGAACTGATATTGCTCAACACCGGGAAATATTAACCTATTTATATCAGCAAAATTTAGCACCCGCATCACTGCGTCCGCATCCGATAAGCCGTGAAGCGGTCGCCATAAGCTCTTTAGGACTGAAAAATTCAGAGTGGAACCACGCTAAAAAAGCTGTACCAACGCTACTCAGGGGCTACTTAAAGTTGGGGGCGAAGATCAGTGATGCCGCCATTATTGACCCTCACTTTAATACTGTATTCGTCTGCATTTATGTTGATGCCGCTGAAATGCTCAAAGATAAACATACGCTGGTGCCAAGGTCGTAGAGCATTATATTGAATATGGATAAATCACCCTACTCGCTAATCAGAAGCATTTTTCGGCTATCTATTCTTGCTTTCTGGTGCGTTATCGCCCCGCTCCTCTATTTTCTGCTCAAAATAATCTGTCACAAAAGTGCGGAAAGTATACCCATGCTGTTTCATCAGGGTTGCGCACTTATCCTTGGTCTGCGTATTGCCCGAAAGGGAATATGCGTCACACATCGACCAACGCTATTTGTAAGTAACCATGTTTCCTATCTGGACGTGTTTGTTCTCGGGGGCATAATACCGGGTTGTTTTATTGCCAAATCCGAGGTCGCACACTGGCCTATATTGGGCCGACTGGCGCGCATTCAGAATACTCTTTTCTTTGAACGCAAGGGTAGCAAGGCGCACAGCCAGATCACCATCATGTCTAATCATCTTTCAAATAAAGGTAATTTGATACTGTTCCCGGAAGGCACCAGCACGGAAGGCACCCATGTCGAACCCTTTAAAAGCAGCCTTTTTCATGCTGCGGAAATCGCTCAGAATACACTGATACAGCCAGTCGTGATTGGCTACACCAAGTGTCAAAATAATCCAATGACCAAGGGGATCAGGGATAGTTTTGCTTGGTATTCAACTATGCCCTTCGCTTCCCATTTTTTAAAAATGGCCGGAATGCAATCTGCACAGGTAGAACTTATTTTTCTCGATCCAGTCAAAATACAGGACTTCAACTCACGCAAAGACTGCGCAGAATATTGCCAAAAGCAAATTGCGGAGGTGCTAGAAGCAACACTTTTAGCAGCGGAAACCACCGCATATTGTGAAGGAAACCAACTATGATTTTCAGATTGCAGGCCACAGACCTAATGAGGAAACTGGCTCTCGTCTTAATGTTCACCTGCAGTGCTCCTGCATTTGCTATCGATGCAATTAATAGTACGTTTTTTGGCAATCTGGCTATCGAAGGCTACGATCCTGTCGCATATTTCACTGTTCACAAAGCAGTAAAGGGCAAAAGCCAACATGAGCTCGAGTGGATGGGTGCCAACTGGCGATTTTCCTCTGCAGAAAACCTCGAGTTATTTAGAGAGAACCCAACGAATTATGCTCCACAATATGGTGGATACTGCGCTTACGCTGTCTCACAAAATGACATTGCTGGCATAAAACCAGAGCTCTTTACAATCCATGAAAATAAACTCTACCTAAACTATAACAAGCCGGTTAATCGGAAATGGCTCCAGGATAAAAGCCACTTCATCACTCAAGCCAATCGATATTGGCCGCAGCTATTGGCCAAATAATGCCTGCCGCGAAAAGATGTTCTGTAAAGGCAACGCGCCCCGGTCTCATCAAGTTAAAAATACGAACTCTGCCGCCCCGCAGCATGACTCTTTTTTGTTACGGTGGCTGGGCCTTCTATGCCAACCATGATTATGGCTTTAATGTGGCATCCAAAAATACTGGTGACAATTTTCCCCGGCGCCTTCACAGGCACCGTTTACACTGTTTGTTACTGTATGGTGCTGAGCAAAGCATCTGCGGGAAATCACCCGCTCACCGATACCGTCCAAAAGATTAGAACAACATAAAGTCTACCGGTACAAACTCACCTTTTATAATTTCCTCCTGTTTTGGCTGCGCCAGGTACTGCCGCATAATCTGTTCGTAGTGTCGTACTTGCTGCACATATCGCACTGGCTCAGACCCCCTGGCGTAACCGTATTTGAGGAACTTGTAATAACTTGGATCGCTCAGCAGGGGTAGTGCCTTCTTTACATCATGCCAACGATACGGATTATGCCCAAAATGGCGAGCCAGTTTCTGAGCATCCCTCAGATGCGACAAACCAACGTTATAAGCGGCCAAAGCAAACCAGGTTAAATCAGGCTCCTCAATATGTTTTTTTAATTTGGATTTCAATTTAGCAAGATACTTCGCCCCCCCCATGATGCTCTGTTCGGCATGCAATCGGGTCTTTATACCCATGGATTTGGCGGTAACCAAGGTAAGCATCATGATACCTCTAACGCCAGTCGGACTTTTAGCCTTCGGGTTCCAGTGTGACTCCTGATACGCTTGGGCCGCTATAAGAAATTCTGGAAGGTCATACGTTTCTGCCGCTTTTTGAAAATCCGATTGATACCGTGGGTAATGTGATTCCAGTCTCCGGATAAACGCAGCGGTATCCACATAGTCAAACAAGGATACATGTCCATAGTACTGTTCCTGCACCCTTTTTATTTTTGTAGCCGCTACACTACTGTTAAACCAGTCATTGACCGCTGCCTGCAAAGACTCAGCTCCCTTGGGCAACACCCACGCAAGCTGATCTGGCGATCCCAACGTAAAACGAACTTTCAGTTCAGGAAAATAGCGTTGATTTATCGCAACGATATTTGAGTCCATTACAGTACATCCCACTTCCCTCTTCCACACTTTTTCCAATAATTGTTCGGCACTCACGCCATCGGTAGTGAGCCAATTTAAACCGGGATACTCTTTCTGTAATTTCTTCAATCGTTCCTCATAACTGCTCCCGGCGATAACAACTAAATCAACATCGCTGAGGTCTGATACTTTTTTGGGACGAGCTCCACCTCGCCGACAGACCACCTGCTGACTAACCTGCTGGTATGTGTCACTGAAAAGAAAAAGCTGCTTGCGTTGTTCAGTTATGGATAAACCCGCTGCCGCAATATCACCTTCTCCAGCGGCAACGGCTTCAAGAAGCTCTGCTACACTAAGTTTTGTTACAAAATAGGGTTTAACCGAAATGGCATTGGCAAACGCGGTGATTAGCTTGTATTCAGGCCCTGATTCGCGGCCGTCCCTGTCAGTATAAAAAGTGCTAGGATTATTTTGAGTGAGTACTATCAGCTTACCACTATGCTGAATCTCTTCGAGGCTACGTACGTTATTTGAAACACCATTGGTTCCGAATTTTATCGCCAATAGCAGCAGCAGGGATATGAGGACCAAAACAGCAGTGTCGATACATAAACGCGGCATACCCCTAGACTGATCTCCTTAATAGCTACCTGAATTATTAGAACCGAATTCAACGGGATTCACAAGGTATGATCTACGGCATATTCAGATTTTGGCACGCCGGAGTCTAATCATCTAATTAATTTCAATAGCGCCCAGCTCAAGACTCCATAAGAAAGTCTTTCGCCGAATTGATTTTAGCTGCCAAATAATTGCTGCCACCACGATCAGGATGAAAACGCTGAATCAACTGTCGATGTGCGGAAATGATATCCTTCTCTTCTACGGGATCCTTCAGACCCAGAATATCCAGCGCCTGAGTGCGCGTCATTTCCTCGTACATCACCGAGCCATACGAATCATTGTTTTCATCACTGTTTTCGCCACTGTCATTGTCACGCCATTGCGTTTCGTATTTGCGATCAAGATACGCCGCCAGTAACGATGCGGAATCGGGGTCTTGAACAAGGCATTCCTTAAACAACACCTTGAGCTGTTCCAGATCCAGATCACTAAGTGCTTTTCCCTGATGCTCCCCTTGTAAAATTACGCCCGAAATCTCCCCCGTATCATGATTGAGCTCCATTCTAAAATAATGACTTTCAACGCTGGATTGCTGACCTTGGCTTGGCCTGCCGTTATTTTGTGCTGCACCAAATGCGGCTCTAATAGATTTCAGTACAGGTAGAAAACGGATTAGCGAAACCGCCCGCCCAAGCAGAGGAACGAGCCCGGCAACCAGGGCATACAACCAGTGCAGGCGTCCTGTGATCGCTGCCAAAACCAGCAGTGAAATGACAAAAATCGCCAACCAATAGGCAAATTTCTTAGTGAATTGTTGGGGATTTTTGTTGTATCGCTTACGTAATATGAAATAGAGCAACGCAATTGCTGCCAGTACAATAATGAATCGCAAGTCATTACTCCCTATTTAGATTCCAGTTGACTTGCAAAATGCTCAAGAAAAGGTGTTTTCTGACTATATTCCAATGCCGCTTGCCTGCCACCAGTTGCAAACAAGGCGACAGCTTTTAACAACTCCGTTAACTGCTGGGCACTTTGCTGATCAAAACTACAATGGGCTCCACCGGAAAGACGCGCCATTTCTCTGAACGCGTTGTTGGCAACTGGATCACCCCCTTCCTGAAACAAAAAAACCGGAACACCCTTGATTCCCAGCTTGCCCGCCAATTGGCATAACTCATCTACATCCTCTTCCATGCAGTCTCCCACGAAAACCAGTGCATCAACGGATGAAGCATCGGCCTCGCGAAGCGTGTGTTTTAAAACCCTGGCAATCTGCGTCTGGCCACCCATACAGGCAACTTTTGCCATTGCCTTGTGTAAACTAACGGCTTCCTGCATCCATCTACTCGTCTTACACTCGTTGTAGCCTCGATAGAAGCAAAGCTGTACGGTAAGCTTTCCCTTGGCTACAACCGTCTCAAACATACTACGCTGTATATGACATGCAAGATCCCATGATGGCTGTCTGCTGGCTGTGGCGTCCATTGCAAATATAAGCCGTCCGGTATGCTCAGTGCTCAGGTCACTGGACATCTCTTTGACCTTTGACACGAAGGCCTCTATTTCAGCGCTGCTTCCCGGTTTACGGATGCTTTTATCGTTCATGGAAAACTACTCAGCCTCGAACATCGAAATTAAAATATATCCCAAAAATACAGCCAGCGACACTATTTTAGTGTCCTAATAAAATACGCCATATCCAGGGTAAATCCCGACAATATATGACTCGCCTTGTTGATAGTCTTGATAATTTCGTTAGTACAGATAACCTGGTGCGGGTTAATGGTACCTTCATCAAATCTCTGTATATAGCTGAGCTAGCGTTTACCCCGTTGTTGACCAAAGATGCCGACCGAAAACCTTATCGACCCGCTGAACACCTCAAGCTCTAGAGCGATTGCGTCTGATAAAAAGAAAATCAGACCCATTTTCCAGTACCAGAAAAGCAAAACCCCACCGAGATTCGATAGGGTTTCGAGAGACTGCCGCCCGAAAGCGAGTCTTTATGCAACAAGCCATAAAATTTACGGCAGCTGCGTGGACCCCATTAGGAATCGATCAATTTCGCGTGCGGCCCCACGTCCTTCATTAATACCCCAAACCACAAGAGACTGACCTCTTCGGCAATCACCCGCTGCATATAATCCAGGTACCGATGTATTGAACTGGCCATAGTCCGCTTTATAGTTACTGCGCTGATCCAGCTCTAAATCCAGCTGATCAATTACGTAATGTTCAGGCCCTAAAAAACCCATTGCGAGCAGAATCAAGTCGGCCTCCCAGACCTTTTCTGTCCCTGCAATCTCCTGAAATGTCATCTGCCCATCTTTCTGAACCCACTCTATGTTAACGGTTTTAATTCCTGTCAACTGCCCCTGTTCATTCCCTGTAAACTCTTTTGTCAGTATCGAATAAGTACGGGGATCACTACCAAATTTGCTTTGGGCCTCCGCATGGCCATAATCCACACGCATAATTTTAGGCCACTGTGGCCAAGGATTATTAGGCGCCCTTTGCCCGGGAGGCTCTGATAATAATTCAAAATTAACTACCGACTTACAGCCATGACGAATTGAGGTTCCGATACAATCCGTTCCCGTATCACCACCACCAATAACGATTACATTTTTATCTTTCGCCGAAATATAATTGCCATCGTCCAGGCCAGAATCGAGCAGGCTTTTGGTATTAGCCGTCAGGAAATCCATCGCAAAATGAATGCCCTGTAGCTCCCGGTTAGGCGCAGGCAAATCGCGCGGGTTAGTAGCACCTGTCGCTAACAGCACAGCATCATTGGCCTTTCTCAGCTCGTCGAGACTCACCGCATCCACATCATTACCACCGACATTAATGCCTGTAACGAAAGTAACACCTTCATCACGCATCAGATTGACACGCCTTTCAACAACATCTTTTTCCAACTTCATATTCGGGATGCCGTACATTAACAGCCCACCTATTCGATCCGCGCGCTCATACACCGTCACCTGATGCCCGGCACGATTCAACTGCATCGCCGCTGCTAGACCAGCGGGCCCTGAGCCAACGATCGCAACATTTTTACCCGTCCTCGACGCCGGTGGCATGGCTTTAACCCAGCCATTATCAAAAGCCGTATCAACAATCGCTTTTTCAATATTCTTAATAGTAACAGCCGGATTAGTAATGCCCAGCACACAAGCGCCCTCACAGGGGGCGGGGCAAACACGACCTGTAAATTCCGGAAAATTATTGGTTTTATGCAATCTATTGATTGCATCTTCCCATCGCCCGTTATAGACCAAATCATTCCACTCGGGTATCAAGTTATAAACTGGACAACCCGTTTCGGATTGGCAAAATGGAACCCCACAGTCCATACAACGTGAGCCCTGAGACCGCAAATGCTCTTCATTATGCTCGGTGTATAACTCTTTATAATCCCCTATACGAATCAGCGGATCCCGATAGGGTTCGGTTTTACGATCGACTTCTTTAAATCCGGTAACTTTTCCCATACTTGTGTTCTCTCGAAATCCGGTTATTGCACTGCAGCAGAAACATTGGGGTTGCTTTTACTAGCCGTTGAGCTGGCATCCGCCTTCAGGGCTTGCTGTTTACGCTCTTCCAGTACTCGTTTGTAATCCACTGGCATTACCTTCACGAATTGGCCCAGGCTAGATTGCCAATCCGCTAATATGCGCTCAGCTACTTTTGATCCGGTATACTTCAGGTGATTGGTAATTAGCTGTTTTAGCTCAGCAATATCCTCATCTTCTTCGACCGCCTCCAGATTAACCATACCTGGATTACATTTATCAGCAAAATTCTTATCTGTATCTAACACATAGGCGATCCCGCCACTCATTCCCGCCGCGAAGTTCCAGCCTGTTGTGCCCAGCACCACAACACGACCACCGGTCATATACTCGCAGCCATGGTCTCCCACACCCTCTACCACTGCTGTTGCACCACTGTTACGCACGCAAAAACGTTCTGCCGCGATACCATTAAAGTAGGCCTCGCCAGAGGTCGCACCATATAGCACAACGTTACCGACAAGTATGTTTTCCTCGGCATTAAAAGTACTTTGTTTGGGTGGATAGACAACCACTCGACCACCACTGAGACCCTTGCCGACATAATCGTTGGTATCTCCTTCAACCTCGATTGTTACACCCTTAGCAAGGAAGGCACCCAGACTCTGTCCGGCCGAACCATTTAGTTTTATATGTACCGTATCATCTGGAAGCATAGCCTCACCCCATTTCTTGACGATCTGGTGTGACAGCATGGTTCCAACTACACGATTAATATTGACGACCGGGAGTTCCATTCGAACCGATTCACCCTTTTCAAGGGCAGGTTTGGCACGTTCGATAATCTCATTATCCAGCGCCAAATCGAGCCCGTGATCCTGCGCCATCACCTGATATACCTGAACATTTTCGTTGGGTTTCTCAGCAGGTGACAGTATCGACGCAAGATCGACACCGCTAGCTTTCCAATGCTCGACTGCTTTATCCATTTCCAGATAGTCAGTACGCCCGATCATTTCGTTTACAGTTCTGAACCCTAGTTTCGCCATAATCTGGCGCAGCTCTTCAGCGACCATGAACAAATAATTCACTACATATTCAGGTTTACCGCTGAACTTCGCTCGCAGTTCGGGATCCTGTGTCGCAATACCGACTGGACAAGTGTTCAGATGACATTTACGCATCATGATGCAGCCAAGGGTAATCAGGGGTGCAGTAGCAAACCCGAACTCTTCAGCGCCTAGCAAAGCGGCAATTGCTACATCACGACCCGTTTTCAACTGACCATCTGTTTGTAGAACGACACGGGATCGCAGGTCGTTCATTACTAAGGTTTGATGCGTTTCCGCCAAACCCAGTTCCCACGGCAAACCAGCGTGTTTGATGGAGGTGATTGGCGATGCGCCTGTTCCTCCGTCATGCCCTGCAATAACAATATGGTCTGCCTTCGCTTTGGTTACACCGGCGGCGATAGTCCCAACACCCATTTCCGCAACCAGCTTCACGCTGATGCGCGCGTCCCGATTGGCATTTTTCAGGTCATGAATTAACTGCGCCATATCTTCGATAGAATAGATATCATGATGTGGCGGTGGACTGATTAAGCCAACCCCAGGAGTGGAGTGTCGCATGCGTGCGATATAATCATCTACTTTAGGGCCAGGCAACTCACCACCTTCACCGGGCTTGGCACCTTGAGAAATTTTGATCTGAATTTCGTCCGCATTAGCTAAATACCAGGTCGTGACACCAAAGCGACCGGAAGCGACTTGCTTAATAGCTGACCGCTTGGAGTCACCATTAGCCAAAGGAATAAATCTTTCCGGATCCTCTCCTCCTTCACCTGTATTGGATTTACCCCCCATACGATTCATGGCTACTGCCAGTGACTCATGGCTTTCCTGTGAAATCGAGCCAAAACTCATTGCGCCTGTCGCAAAACGTTTTACAATTTCCTGTACCGACTCCACATCGTCAATGGAAATCTCACTAGCATTAACACCTTCTTTAAAGTTGAGCAAACCACGCAGAGTGCAGTTGCGGGTATTATGCTGATTAACACGTTCGGCGAAACGCCCGTAGGCGTCTTTATCGTTGGTACGTGAAGCTGACTGCAGTTCAGATATTGCCTGGGGATCCCACATATGATGATCGCCATTCGCTCGCCAGTGCATTTCACCATTATTGGGTAGTACAGGTATACGGATCTGCTCACGAGACGGGTACCCCAGCTCATGACGACGCAACGATTCTTCAGCTAACACATCCAAGCCGACGCCAGAGACCCGGCTAACCGTGCCTGAAAAACAGCGTTGAATTACTTCATCAGCCAAACCAACCGCTTCAAAGATTTGTGCCCCTTTATAGGATTGCAGGGTAGAAATCCCCATTTTAGCCATGACTTTGAGCAACCCTTTTGCGACACCTTTTCGATAAGCAGCAACAATTTTGTCGTCGTGGTCATACTGCTCTCCCACCAACAAACCATCTCGTTGTGCTTGCCAAAGCGACTCAAAAGCCAGATAAGGGTTAATCGCATCCGCACCATAGCCAATTAATAGGCAGTGGTGATGAACTTCTCTCGCTTCTCCTGATTCCACGACTATACCGATGCGCGTGCGCTCATGTGCTTTCACGAGGTGATGGTGAACCGCGCCAGTTGCCAATAGCGCACTAACCGGGACTCGGTCAGGACCGACACTGCGATCAGACAGCACGACCAAGCTGTATTCATCGTCAATCGCCTTTAAGGCTTCCTGGCAGATACGCTCCAGTGCATTAACCAATCCTTTCTGACCTTCCGCCTTGGCAAAAGTGATATCAATGACTTTTGACTTCCATTGGCGATGCTCAACGTGCTTATGATTAATGTGCTTTAAAGCCGCCATCTCTTCATTAGAAAGAATCGGGTGTGGTACCAATAGTCGATGAGCATGCTGTTTGGTAGATTCCAGCAGGTTACCTTCCGGCCCGATGTAACACTCCAGCGTCATCACAACTTCTTCGCGAATCGAATCAATGGCCGGGTTAGTCACCTGGGCAAAGAGCTGTTTAAAATAGTCGTATAACATCCGTGGTTTATCGGAAAGACAAGCCAAAGCCGAGTCATTTCCCATTGACCCTACAGGATCTCTAAGTTCTGTAACCAAGGGCAGCAGCATGAACTGTAACGTTTCAACGCTATAGCCAAAGGCCTGCATACGATCCAGCAAAGTATCCGGATCAAAGCCATGCGCTTCCTCTTCTGTATGCAACTTGCGCAACTCGATACGCTGGTCGTCCAGCCATTCACCGTATGGTCGTTTTCTGGCAAAATCGTCTTTCAACTCTTCGTCAGAAATCATTCGTCCCTGTTCAATATCAATGAGAAACATTTTTCCGGGTCGCAGTCGCCCCTTATATTTAACATTCAATGGATCAACCGGCACAACACCAACTTCCGATGCCATGATCACATGATCATCATGTGTCACATAATAGCGACTAGGACGCAACCCATTTCTATCCAGTACCGCTCCAATGTAATGACCATCTGTGAAAGCAATTGAAGCGGGACCATCCCAGGGCTCCATCAAAGCAGAGTTATATTCGTAAAAATCCCTCTTATGCTTAGGCATCGATGCATCATTCTGCCATGCTTCAGGAATCATCATCATAACGGCTTCCTGTAAAGTACGGCCGTTCATCAGCAGAAATTCCAGAACGTTATCAAAGCTACCGGAATCGGAGCAGTCGGGCTCAACAACCGGAAACAAATCTTTAAGCTGATCACCAAACATCACGCTTTCAGCTACACCTTCCCTTGCCATCATGGAATTGATATTGCCCTGGCGAGTATTGATCTCGCCATTGTGACTCATAAAACGATTAGGCTGAGCTCTATCCCAGGATGGAAAAGTATTGGTACTAAAACGAGAGTGAACCATCGCCAAATGTGATTCATAATCTGTATCGACAAGATCTTTATAAAAGAGGGATACTTGCGCAGTGGTTAACATGCCTTTATAGACAATCACCTTAGTGGACAAGCTACAAAAATAGAAGGTCTTAGCCTGCGATAGCGACTCAATACCGCGCAATTGATGCGTACTCTTTTTTCGCAACAAATAAAGCTTTCGCTCGAGCTCATCGCCGCTCAGACCCTGCTGATCTGCAATGAACAACTGCTCTATTTCGGGACGCGCGGCAAGCGCGGTAGGACCAATATCAGCGGATTCTGGATCGACCGGCAGCAAGCGCCAACCCAAGAGCTTTAGCCCCAGATCAGAAATATTTTTCTCAACTGTTGCCTTACAAAGCGACCGCTCATCTGAATCCGTCGGCAGGAACACGTTGCCTGCGGCATAGCTACCTTTTTCAGGCAAATCAACGGCTAGATCCTGCTTTACGACCCGCTCAAAAAGCTTATGTGGAAGGGTTGTTAAGATCCCTGCGCCATCCCCGGTGTTTGCCTCACAGCCGCACCCCCCCCTGTGCTCCATCTGCTCTAGCGCATGGATAGCATCACGGATAATTTTATGACTGGCTTCGCCCTTAATATGGGTTACAAAACCCACGCCACAACTGTCTTTTTCAAATTGAGGGTCATACAAACCCTGCTTTTGAGGTAGACCGAATGCCTTTATTGGAATCATATCATTGGCCACACCGAATCTCCTTCCAATCTTCATTGCTCGAATTACATCTGCGCTATTCTTACCGTTGCGCTTGTCTTCCCGAAAGCCCTGAACTCCAGGCTTCCAATTTTTTTGTCAACACTTCTTTATCGGCTAATAATGTCATAGCCAATGAAGTAAAAAATTTGGGAGTCGATCAACTAGCGGAGTCAATAAACAACGTTTTTATCGATATTTATCAACAAGCTAGATGTTAACAAGGTTTGACCTGGTAATAACAGATTACATACGCGGTTAAACGCGGAGCGTAAGTTTACCACTAGAAATAGAAAAGGTTAATGAAAAAAGGGGAAATTATTTACTGCAGGAGTCTAATTAGAAACCCATAGTACCGCATCTTTTGTCAGGTAATCAGACACCACTACGACGCCCCACCTCAGCATCGACCACTATTTGGACCCTCCCTGACAGGGTGGAGACATTGGCTCTGAACCACCCTTTTCCTCCCACTCTGAAGCCGTATAGAGGTGCAACGCCAAGGCATGCACCCCCGATCGCAACTCCTCATTCAAAAGTTGATATATCTTCTGATGACGCGCCACGACTCTCAGATTTTCAAACTCATCAGATACGATAGTAACCTTAAAATGTGATTCGGAACCTGGTGGAACGCTGTGCCGATAACTCTCATTTTCCACTTTCATATGCAGCGGACTAAACTCTTCAGCCAGTTTTTCCTCGATTACCTCACAAACACTCATCACTATCACCTCATCAACGCTTTATCGAAACAATCTGTCGGAACATTTGGCAGTGGCTTGCCGATACAAACCCCAGGCTCATGATTGTTCATCAAATTGTATTTTTCCCATTAAAGTTATTATAACTTCAATTTCCGGCTGGAGGCTGCATCTTAAATGAGAAAAATTCACTAAGGTTTTAGTGCCTACAGCGATGATCGTGTCGATGCCTGTCACGCCCATTATGCCTGGGCTCATAATGCCTGCGCTTTTTATAGTGCTGATAATCCGGCGCTACGAAGAACCCGTAGCTATAATGGCTACTCGGACCTCCCCAAAAATATCCACCCGATCCATTATAAGGATAAATATGGTTGCGGCTGTACCCTATCCAGCCCCGACGTTTATGGTCTCTTTTGTAGTTAAACCGCTTTCGCTCATCATGGCGACGATAATCAGAATAATCATGACTACTTTGACTGACATGTCGGCGAGTTTGTTTACTGCCAAAGTCCGCCTCAACGCTTGTTACTGCTACACAAAAACCCAGAATAGGAATAGATATATAGTGTCGTAAATTCATCATCATGTCCTCTTGTTGCTGACCTTAGCAGACTGTAAAACATCTATGATGAACACAAACTGAACCACCTTATTTTTTTGAATACTCTCCGGGCCCGGTCCCGCAGTCAATCTACTCCTTCGCTGGCACTATATACCTAATACTTTTTGAATATTCGCTTGCAACGCAGTAACTACTTCATCGAACCAGGGGTTCTTTCTAAGCCACAGGTTATTTCTCGGTGAGGGATGTGGTATTGGGAAAAATGAAGGCATGAACTCTTGCCAGTGGGCCACGACTTCTGTCAGGCTTTTATACTCATGCTGAAGATAATAGTTCTGTGCATACTGCCCTATAAGTAATGTTAGCTGTACATCAGGCAGTAGTTTGTGGATTTTTGGCCGCCACAATTGAGCGCACTCATTCCGCGGCGGCAGGTCTCCTGACTTACCCTTCCCAGGATAGCAGAAACCCATTGGTACAATGGCTATTCCTGGGTTGCAATAAAAGGTAGCAGCCGACACTCCCATCCACTCTCTCAACCGCGCTCCACTGGGGTCATTCCAAGGAATATTCGTTTGGTGCACACGCAATCCTGGCGCCTGACCGACTACTAATACGCGGGCACTTTCCGTCATACTTATTATGGGATTGGCTCCCAGGGGAAGCTCAGGCTCACAGACTCTGCAAGCCCTTATATCTTTCAATAAACTAACCATGGGAATGGATCGGGACATACTGAAAGGTTCTTTCAAAACCCGCCTAAAAAGCGTCCTATGTGCTAATTATTTCAATAAATCATGATTTGCAGGTAGCAGTTTAGAGATCCAGATTGCAAGCTTATGCCTAATATTTTGGCTATTTTCTCTATCCTTGGGTAAAGGTTGTATCTGTTTATCCATCACTAAAAGCGTATAAACCGCTTTAGCTTTAAAATCCAAATCATCTGTCGCTTCAAATTCCGCAACGCCTCTCTTGCTCAAATAAACCAAACCCACCCTAACTGCCTCCTTGAAAAGCGCAGTTTCATTCTTTAGTTTTTTCATTTTATTTACCCAAGCAAATATTTTTCAAGCTTCCCATACACTAAGTTAATTATCTTTCGAGGTAAAGCTGATACCACAAATAACAGGTTAAAGCGGTGAGCTCTAAGCGTAATGACATAGGCTAAATAAAAAATGAGGCACCAATCCTATCGCCCCTTTCAGCCCAGAGAACTACCGGCCCATCCAAAGATTAAGCAATGTAAGTTATTTCCTACGCCACTATAGGATATCTTCCATTTTTTATTGCGGCCAGAGAATAATTTTAGTAAAATTACTCATTGAGTGGACCTCAGTACTCAAATCCATGCCCATCGATGACGCAACGATTGAAAGTGGCATGTGTGCATAACTAAAAAACCAGGCACATCAACTAGAGGAGTTAGAATGAAAGCAAACCGAAGTGGTGAAATAGGGCAGCCGCCACCCAGATCTTCCAGGATTTTTAATATGCAGAATCACTGGTATTTTTCAACACGGGAAGGAAGTGATGTGGGACCATTTGGTAGTCGTGAAGAAGCGAGCTATGGCTTACAGGATTTTGTTCAATTCATTCAGCTGGCTAACCAAAGCACCCTTAAGAATTTCTTAACCTCATTAGCAGCAACTGATCGGCATCAGATTTCAGCATAGCCGGTAGCTGCTTCGCTCGTTACCGCGTTAAGCGCGGAAGGGTTTTCTGCCCTCTTTATTTTGTCCAGAATATAATTTTCGCGTTACTCTACCGCTGATTCGAACAGCAATCCAAGCCCTTTCTCCAGTTTTAAAGAAGCCACCAGACCTAAGGCTTCACGCAGTTTATCCGTATTGGCACAAGAGTGCTTTATATCACCTTTACGCGGAGGCAGGTGAGCTACAGCAACATTAGAGCCAACAACCGTTTTTACTACCTGTACCAATTCATTCACGCTAACCGCATTGCCGGTTCCAAGATTCAATACGCCCTGATAGCTGCCGCTTAAAGCTTCACAAACTATTTTTGCCAGATCTCCAACGTATACAAAATCTCTGGTTTGAAAACCATCACCGTATATACTAATTTTCTTTCCATTTATCGCGCTATCCATAAATATCGATATCACCCCCGAGTATTGTGAACTCGGATCCTGACGTGGACCATATATATTAAAAAAGCGAAATCCCAGAGTCTTCATTCCATATAATTTCGCGTACAGCTCAGCGTAACGCTCGTTTGTGTACTTATCCAATGCATAGGGGGAAATTAGTTCTCCTGGTGCGCACTCTTCAGCCAAAGATTTTTCCGCAGCGTCACTCCCATAAACCGCAGAACTAGACGCATAGATAAAACGACCTTGAAATCCCCGCTCTTTTAAACAATTCAGAACATTGAGAAATCCAGTCACATTGGTAGCCGCTGACTTATCTGGTGATGAGATAGATAACGGGACCGATACCAGTGCGGCCAGATGTATAACCGCATCAATATCTAGACAAGCTCTTCCGAGTAGCTGCTTATCAACAATGGAGCCTTCAATAAATTCAAGCCATTCATGATTTATCGGTATATTAGCCCGTTTCCCGCTACTAAGATCATCCAGCACACGCACTTTGCACCCATCGTCCAACAGCTTCTGGACGATATGAGAGCCTATAAATCCCGCCCCTCCGGTTACTAGCACTCTATCCATTCGAGTTCCTCTACACTGCGCACAGACTGCGCCTCATAAGAATTTTCATTCGTTCGACTGCGAAAAATACTGGTTTTTTCCATGGCTTGTTTTACCTTACGCAATCATAGCGGGCAAGCGCATAGACTATGAGTATATAACAGAAATAAAAGGGAAGAAGTGTGAACCGCCACAGGACATGGCGTTAACGGAATAATAAACTAACTTGATAAATACACTAAATAAAAAGTTCAGCTTTACCCGGCAGCACGCCTATCATCACAGGAACGTCTATCAAAGGGAATCACCTCCCCCGTCGGTAACTCCAAAGGGAATCCTATTTCTCCGGAAGACTGCCTTCGATCCCGATCAGTTCGCACCACATACAGCCGATTTTCCTCCGCTAGCTCCATATCTGTATCTTCATCCGATACATAATTCCTGGCAGCGACCGTAAATACATAAGCAGCAATCAATATGGCGCCAATACCCAAGATACCCAGTATTAACAGCACAATATTCATTATCAGTTTCCTCAGTACGGGTACATTTTATTTTTTTTGTTTAAGACCCAATCCATGTCGTCATACTCAAAAATGAACGCAAAATACGAGCCAATATTATATTATCCTTAATTAACAACAAATTGCGCGATCGCCTTACATTCTGTGTCGTCAAACTTCCGCGTTACTGTAATATTTTTTGACACTGATGTCAGCTATTTCTTACAAAGAATCGGCTTAAGACTTGAGCTCTGTCAATTGCAACCCGGCTTATAATTGAAACTCAGCATTTTTTACTCGTCGGCCTTCCCTCATTGGTAACCACCTCGACACAACGATCATCCCATAGAACTATCATGCCAAAATCTTTTATATTGGTAACCTTGAGTGGTGGAAGCCCCTGTTTTTCAATCCACTTAACGACATAGGGTATATACTCTGGAACAGAAGCTCTTGCGGTAAACACCCTCACTTCCACACCTTCACTCAACCAACCCCTCACTCGCTCCATCATTGGCTCTATGGGCTCGCCAATATAAGCCGGGCCATACCATCCATCATAAGTCGCCAACGTACCGTCAAGATCAACCCCAATCCACCCCCCATCTTTTGTGGATGCGACTGGTTTTTCGTCCTGTTGCTCCCTACCTAAAAGTTTTCTAAGCAAGACTTTTACCATCTAAATTCTTCCTCGACATCCATAGAAAACAGAAATAAATTGATTCGCCTTATCAGTAACTGCACAACCACTATTGACGAGTACCCTTTACCGAGCACCTTTGCGAAAAAGCACAACTTCTACAGTTTGCACCAATATCAGAAAATCGAGGAACATGCTGTGATTCTTAACATAATACAAATCAAACTGCAGTTTTTGCTCCGCATCTTTTTCGCTCGCGCCGTAGGGGTAACACAGCTGTGCCCACCCGGCAATACCTGGCTTCACCTGGTGACGCGCAGCATAGTGGGGAATGCGTCGACTTAGCTGATTTACAAATTGAGGGCGTTCCGGACGTGGCCCAACAAAAGCCATATCTCCCGCCAACACATTAATTATCTGAGGTAATTCATCCACTCTGCATTGTCTTATGATACGGCCCACCTTCGTTACTCTGTCATCATTCTCCTTTGCCCAAACTGCTTTCCCATCTCTTTCTGCATCGACCCTCATACTCCGAAATTTGAGCACGTTAAATTCTTTGCCATTCAGTCCCACACGTTTTTGCCGGTATACCAGGGGCGAACCGAAGCCCTCTTCCAGCCAAATGGCAATAACTGTCAGCATCATCATCGGCCATGTTGCCATTAGAAGAAAAAAACTGGCTAGCAGGTCAAAAGTTCTTTTACTTAAATGTCGAAAAGCACCAAACTGAAACCCATCCGAAAACACCATCCAACCAGGCGTCACAAACGAAAGCATGATTCGACCAGTTTCTCGCTCGAAAAACTGAACGATATCCAGCACATCCACCCCACCCAATTTACAGGCCAGCAAATCATTAATGGGTAACCCGCGCCTTCGGTCATCGACGGCAACTAGAATTTCATCAACTTCGTGTGCTCGCGCATAGCTCAACAGTGAACCCGTTAAATGAATAACCTGCGAACTATCAACCAGATCATTCTCACCCTCAACATGCGCAAATCCAACAAACTTAAAGCCTCTGCGATCAGAACGTCGACGTAACTGGTTTAACACATCATTTGCCTGACGACCCGCACCGAACACCAAAACTCTACGCTGAAGTCGTCCTTGGTCAACCACTTTTTCAAAAAAAAGACGGCTCAGAGAAGTGAGCAAAAAGGCGACAATTAATGATAAAGCCAGTGCACCTCGGCCCAGTAAAAGATCAGGGAAAAGATAGAAAATTACAGAAATCGCCAGCCCCATAAACAAAAAGGCACCAAGGGTTCTGATAACTACACCACTTGAACCCTCTCTGGTATGCGGCTGATACAAGCCCATAGCACTCATCGATAGAACCATGACGATAGCGAAAATAAGAGCTCTGGGTAATATGGGTCCGATACTCTCCTCTGCGATCACCGCACTACCTTCAAAGCGGAAGTAGGCTCCAAGATAAACCGACACCAAGAATAGCAAGAATTCTACGAAGGCCAGCCACAAAAATACCGTATGGATATGGTGTTTAAAAACACGGACCGTACCCATTAGTCAGTACCAGACAAAAACGAAATAAACCCACAGGCCGCTTTTCGGCCCCTTTTTGTCGATGCTGCACGCATCATTGATAATCCCTGTTTGTCACTTATTTTTAGAATGGTAGGTTTCTGCTATATTTAAACCCGGCAACCAACCCCGCCGGTTATTAATACTAGCATAGCGATAAAATCTAGCCACTAAGAAAGATAATATAAACTGATGAACACAATCCACCCAACTTCCCGGCATACCGGCCGATACCTCGCAGATTTTTTTGCTCCTTCTCGGCAAACTTGGTCTATAGTAAGCTTATCTTTTCAGCATAATGATTTGGGATTTTGAATGCGCAATATTAACGATTTTAAGATAGCGGTGATAGGCTTGGGGTATGTTGGCTTGCCCTTAGCGGTTGAATTTGCAAAGAAATATCCCACCCTCGGATTTGACATCAACTCGGCGCGCGTATCTGAACTGATACAAGGGAAAGATAGTACACTGGAAGTGGATCGCGAGGACCTTTCAAACGCTCACTTACTTCAGTTTAGCGATGACATCGAAAAATTAAAGGATTGCAATTGTTATATCGTTACTGTACCAACACCTATCGATCAGCATAGGCAACCCGATCTTTCCCCCTTGAAAGCAGCCAGCAGAACAGTGGGTAGAGCAATCGGTAAAGGGGATATCGTCATCTACGAATCTACCGTATACCCCGGAGCGACCGAAGAGGTTTGCATCCCCATCGTCGAGCAAGAATCAGGGCTTTCCTTCAAAACAGATTTTCACGCCGGCTACAGCCCGGAGAGAATCAATCCTGGCGATAAAGAGCATCGTGTCTCGACCATTATGAAAGTCACGTCCGGCTCATCACCAGAGGTTGCCAACTTGGTTGATGCGCTTTATTCAAGCATTATTAAAGCTGGAACGCATAAGGCAAGCAGTATCAAGGTAGCGGAAGCTGCAAAAGTTATAGAAAATACTCAACGTGATTTGAACATAGCCTTAATCAATGAATTAGCACTGATCTTTAACAGGTTGGGCATTGACACTTTAGAGGTTCTTGAGGCGGCTGGCACTAAGTGGAATTTTCTTCCTTTTCGACCCGGCCTGGTGGGAGGACATTGCATCAGTGTTGACCCATATTACCTCACTCACAAGGCTCAAGAGATTGGTTACAACCCGGAAATAATCCTTGCCGGGCGGCGAATTAATGATGGAATGGGATCCTATGTAGCCGAACGTGTCATCAAGTCGTTGACACGTAAACGAACCCATGTGGTGGGGTCCAACATCCTGATGCTGGGACTTGCCTTTAAGGAGAATTGTCCCGACCTGAGAAATACGCGCGTCGTCGATGTTGTCAACGAACTGGCCAGTTATCATGCAAATATCGACATCTACGACCCATGGGTTGATGCGGATGAAGCTCGCGATGAGTATGGTATTGAGCTCATCGAAACACCTCATAAGAATCATTACGACGCGATTATTCTAGCGGTGGCTCACCAACAGTTTAAGGATCTTGGCGCTCAAGGAATACGCGCTTTTGGCAAGAAAGGCGCGATATTATTTGATGTGAAATATGCTTTACCTAAAAACGAAGTCGATGAACGACTGTAATACGAGGAACCATTGATTTCTAAACACGGTCTAATGGAGACATTTCCCAGAGCGATTTAAAAAAGGGGAAAGCTATGGACTACGTAGAAGACAAAGCCAATCTCGAAAAACAGTTTTTTGATGAAATACACCACATCCTGGGTATACACCGAAGCACAGAAATGAATCTAGCATGGCTAGGAGATACTGTCACATTGGAAGGTAGCTTCACATCAGCAGAACTTAACCAGATTGCCGAGACTTTAGATAAATACAAAGCAAGCTATATTGCACTGCGTAATGAACTTGAGTAACTGATCTTTAAATAGCTATTGATTGTTGATTTGCACCCGACCTGCACCAAGCTTAATTGAAAGCAGAACCAATGGAGAATAAGCCAGCAGCGCTATGGCAAATCCCAGACCTGGCCAGAGAGTCGCCAGGTAGGCTAAAGGCATCAGCCAAATCAAGTTAGTGAGCAGCACACATAATGACGTTTTGCCATGTGATTGCCATTTACGTGCGACTATCTGATAAGCATGGCTTTTGTGGGCTTCATAGACCTTTTGCCCATGCATTAGGCGACATATCAGTGTAACGGTCGCATCCGCAATAAAAACTGCCAGCAAAATCAGCCATGACCATATACTGATCAGTCCAGATAGAGCAGTTATTAGCGCTAAGGCACCCAGCATTAAACCAATAAAACCGCTGCCGACATCTCCCATGAAAATTTTTGCTGGTGGCCAGTTCAAACAACCAAAGCCCGCGACGGAAAAAAGCAAAGACAAAAGCAACCTTATTTCAGTTGACGCATTCGAGCCACTCATTATCAGTGCGGCACCCAACAACACTGACATTGCCTCTATCGCAGCCAACCCATCTATCCCATCCATGAAATTAAATAAATTTAACAACCAGACCAAGGCCAATAGATAGAAAATGGATAAGGCATACTGATTAGCCCAGAATCCATCGAACATCGGGATCGGAGGAAGGGGAAACAGCAGAAAAAGCAACAAAGAAACCGCTATGAATTGAACGACTATCCTGATTAATACACTTAACCGAAAATGGTCATCGGCAAAGCCGATGACAGCGACAATACCCCCGCAAATACCTAAAGTTAGAGCTTGCCGTGCTGAGACACCTTCCAATAAAGCTGCCCAAATGAGATAGGCTAGAAATGTAATGACTATCGCAACCCCGCCACCCGTTGCTGTTGGTATCCGATGCGAACTTCTATAATCCGGCACATCCAGCAGATTTTTACTATGAGCATAACCAAGCATCCAGCGAGTGATTAGCCAACTGCAGGGAAGACACATAGCCAGCACTATCCATTCAAGCATAGGCCATCATCTCTTACTCATATCTTTTTGATATTTAAAGATATTATATACTCTCACTTGCTGACTCCAAAATAACAGCCTGCGCTAAAACCAAACTGAGCCCTCTAGGGTGCAAAAGCACTTTGTATGCCCGCTTCAAAAGGAATAGGAGGATGCCAGTCCAGGATTTCAATAGTGTGCGATATATCAACAGTATAGCTTTCGGTAAGTCGTCTAACATCCCCTGACCTTCCCATCACTGCACCACACAAGTTTAACAACTTTACCGGGAAATAAATCAGCCTGCTTTCCTTTCCCCGAGCGCTGGCTATCAACTTAATCAATTCTGGCGTACTCACTGAGCGTCCATCTGAACAAAGAAAAGTCTGTCCTGCAGCCGCCGGGTGCACCATACAGACAGCTATCAGCGATACCAGATTCTCTATATTGATCAAATCACGCTGATTCACAACTGCTCCCAAGGGTAAAGGCAATCCCCTGTCAATAACTGCATTCAGCCTTTTGAGGTTACCTTTAACCCCTCGACCGTAAACCAGAGGTACTCTGATTATCACGAGTTCCATATTAGATTTTGCACAAAGTTGTCGCAGAGACTCTTCAGCTTCCATTTTTGAAATGGCATAGGGACCCTTGGCGTTCAGTTTGTCATCATAGCGAAATGCCCTGTTTAACGTTCGCTCACCATGCACTTGAATAGAACTTATGTAGACAAAACGTTTTACCTGGGCGGCTATACACTGTTTTGCCAGATTAACTGACCCGGCAACGTTAACTTCTCTGTAATAACTTAAATCTGCAGGACCGGACTGACTTTGGCGATGCGCTCTATTGGCCAGATGCACCACCACATCCTTCCCAACGACCACCCTGCTCCAAGCCGTAGCGCCGCCTATATCACCCACCTCGAAGTTATTTTCAATACCCTCTGGAGGCTGCCTGAGCCCGCCTCTGGTACTGGTAGTCACTGACATTCTTTGAGATGTCAGATAATTAACCAGATGTCGGCAAATAAAACCATTACCACCCGTCAGCAGACAGTTCATCTCAGCCACCCGCTCAATAAAATTTCCATCCATAGCGGCTAAAAAAGCGACAGGCTGAGCGCACAAAAAAAGCGATATGTCTCGCTCCCTTCTTTGCCGCACCGCCCCCGAGATGGATTATCTTCATATCAGGCAGCTGCGCAATTTTGCTCACCTGATTGAAACGCATTGATAAATCATAGTCCTCAAAGTACATAAAAAAAGACTCATCAAACCCTTTAAGTGATTGAAGCAACGGTGTTCTGGCGAGCATAAAACATCCACTGGCTAACTCTACGAGCACCGGCTCCTGTCCGCAAAGCTCACCTCTCAATTCATAACGCTTTAACCGACTATGAAAAAATCGATGTAGACATCTTGGGCAAAAAGCACGTATCGCCAGAGTTAATAGATCCGGGTAGCGTTTTGCCAGGTACTGGTTTCTACCCTGCTCATCCTCAGCAACAGGAACCACCATTCCCACATCGGGCGTGTTCTCCAATAACGTAACACCCCGGCCAATAGCATCTGGGCCAGTGAAAATATCGGGGTTCATTATTAGGTGCAGATCACTACGAATAGAAGCAATAGCAAGATTGTGTCCGCTGCCATAACCTACATTCCCCTGACCTGAAATAACCTCGATCTCCCCCACATAATCATTTTCCAGCACCTTTTCCTTGAAATTACTGAGCTGAACCTCCGTTTCTTCCCCGGGACCATTGTCTATGAGGTACAGCGTCTGCAAATCAATATCAGCCTTACGGCAAGAAATGACGAGATCAGCAATTGCCCTATCCAGCATATCCAGATCGGGCATATAGGTGACACAGGACACTGTTAAACGATGCAGCTTTTTGTTTTGCAAGGGGCTTACGCTATTTATCCGTATTATTATAAGAGACAACTGCCAACATATTAGCGAACCCGTTGTTAGGATAAAAGCACTTCGCGCAATCTAACAGCAAATTACTATGCGACTGCAACCAGGCAAATTAAGACCATCAAGCGCCTTAACACAATCTATTTTTCCACCGCTTGATAATAGTAATGTTTTTTTAGACACCTGTGTTTACTTTTCCAAAAGCGCAAAAATTAATAAGGGTACCCTAGTGACATTGTTATTAAACAGTGTTTTAATATGCGCCGGACACAGGGAGTGTCCCAGTTCTCATGGAAGAGGCAGGGCTGAGCATGGAAGCAGGTGCCCAAGATTACATGGAAGTAGTCGAGGGCACCATTCCTCCAACCGCCCTCGCTAGTGCAAACGCATCTAGCCCCCTGTTATTTAGCATTCCACATTCCAGTTAACCCTGTTTTTTCTACCCTCTCCACGGATAATTTTTATCATAAACCAGCTCCGTTGCTACGCCATCGTTGGTCATAATAAACAAGCGCAAACGGCCTGCCCCAGGCTCAGGCAGCAAAGAACTGGGTATACGGAATCCAAATCCGGCATATTTCAACCTGGGAATACTAAAAGCTTTAGCGACATCAACCCGCACAGAATTGGTTTGCGTGCTCGCCAGAAATTCCTCGCCGTTAAACAGAAGGATCTCCACCTGCTCTCCCTGCGCCCTCGAATCTGCGCCCCATCCCGTGATCGAGGTTATCTGATGTCCACGAACCGCATTATCGACATAACCCCGAACCGGGTTTTTCCTGCTTGTGGGCATCACTTCAAAACGCTGATCTCCGCGCTCAACTATCAACTCCCCATCGCCTGAGTTCACCAGACGGTATTTCGTTTCACCAGCCAAGGGTACCAATAGCAAATTGGTTAATCGCTCATTGGCATCATCGATCAAATAGATATGGATCTTGTTGTTTCCATTTCTAAAATACTCTGGTGACAACATAGCGCTGAAACGAACATCACCCGCGTCATTACTGTAAGTTTCAGTGGTGGCTGCAATATACCCATTAAGTCCGATTGCGATGCTGAGGCTGGATTTAGCCTCTCGGCCTTTGATGCTACCCATAACTCTAGCAGGAACAAAAGGCGTATTAAGGTCGACCGACTCATAAGCAGTCCGGTTAATAATTTTTGCCTCTATATTTTTGGACCTCACTACTTTTTTCGGTTCAGCAACCCCTGAAAGATCTGCATGGGGATCCAGCTTATACCAATTATCTGCCATTTGATTTTTGATCTTCAATAAGTCCATATCCAGATCGTTACTGGCTATTTGCGATTGGTTAAATTCAAATTTTCGAGGTAAATGGAAAACCTGCACCTGCTCTCTTTCTGTTATTGAATCAGATTTCAACGACAACCCCTCACTACCACTAGATAGCTCAGCCCCGACCACTTCCGCCACAGTCGGTAACAGATCGATTGTTTGCGCAAGCAAATCAGAGACCTCACCTGATTTCTGTTCCGGATATTTGATGAATAAAGGGATAGAGGCAATATCAAGCAGATTGCTGGTTCCGGCCCTGCGCTTATACTCGCCCGGCCTAAAACTTGCCCCATGATCAGCCGTTACTATAATCAGAGCTTGATCAAACAGGGCCGTTTCGTCCAAACGGCGCAATAACTTTTCAATCAGTGAATCGACAAATATAAGCTGCAATATATGCCGGTGATACTCTCTTTTCACCAATTCTTTGTCAGTCACCCATTTACCTGTCCGCTCTATCCCTAAGTCATGACTTAACAGGTACTGTTTACCCGAAGGTAAGTATCTCCAAGGGATATGCGGCAACAATAAATGCTGAAAATAGAGACTACCTTGGCTCCCTGCTTTCATATTCCGCAAATTCAAATCAAACAACTCAACGAAGTTGTCCTGCCCCATCGCAGCCACCTTAGATCTTCCTTTAGGTACAGAGGTCTGGCTCGCTTTCGCATTCGAACCACTGCTTGGACTACCTCTTGAACCCCGCACAGCAAAATGCTTCCAATCAGTTGTGATCGACGGTAAGTGCTGCGTAATATCAACCGGTAATAACAGGTGCATGTAGACGATAGCGACATCGTCAAACAACGACAGCACCCGCTCGTGGAAAGATGGCTGAGCCCTGAGATCATCACACAACTTATCTGGACATAACTGAGTGTAGGGTTCGTACGCAAAAAACTTATATGTGGGTGACAGCAAGGTGAACAAATTTTGTGGGTAATCTGAAATGGTCGGCAACCGCCTCGCATTCGGTAACATTCCAGAAAGCACTGCCGGCACTGCAGTCAAAGTTTCAAAAGAAACGGTTGTGGCATTGCGGTACCAAGTCGATCTTTGCGCAAGTTCAGCAAAGCCAGGAAACAATGCTCGATCGATCTGTCTTTCATCGTTAAGCAAAGATTTCAGTGGTAATGCGTCAAAAACCAAAAAGACGATAGGCAGACTGCTTTTTGGTGCATGAACCGTCACCTCCCTTTTTTGCGGTTCAGGAAAAACAACTTTGATCACGTCCGTAAAAAATAGAAAGTTAATCGGTACTACGATGATGGCTATAGCGCAAAGGGAAATAAATCGTTGTATAAAACTAAATTTATATATCAGCCAGGCCGAAATTACACCGAGTATTAAGGCCGAGATAATCAGAGCCTGGCCGGAAACACTTTCTATATGCATAATCAGCTGTAACACAATCATGCTCAGTAACAGCGATCCTGAAAGATAAAAAAAACCATGAGCCAGTTTGCTAGCCAGACGGTGCAGTAGAACGAGCAATAGAGAAATACTTAATGGTGCGAAGACACAAAGAATAACAGCCAGCCAAACTGGATCGAAATCCTGAGCCTCTCGTGCTATAAAAAATTCCGGGTGACGGCCCAACAAGTCCAATATCGGCTGCGCCACTGCAAAAATAAAAAGTGTCGCCAATATTAATATTTGAACAATTAGGCCTATAGATTGAGACTTCTCAGGTGCAACTTTCAAAAGGTTCCCCATACTAATGAATCGGTGACATCTCGAATACTTTCGGATAGAGCGCAATATGGTTTAACACGATTGGCTCGTTAAAATTTTCATCATTCGTCAAAACAACCCGAATTTGCGAAACAGTATCAGGCAAACCCTCTCGCCATTTTAATGGCCACAAGAGTCCTGCAACACTCTTCAGAAGTTTCTCCATGCGCACCGGGTTGGCCGCAGAAAGCCAGTTACCCTGCTGGTCTTTGAATTGCATTTCGAGCGTTCCATTGTGCTCCGTCATACCCAGTACGGCAGTATCAATCCGATCAAGCGAGATAACCTGCCCTTTAGGGGACTCCAATACCAGCTTACTGTTGCCTGAATCAGCGCTCAGCAGGATTTTACCGGGCAGCCGCTGCATGCTGAAATTTCCACCAACAACCTGCCAGCCATCATTGTCCGCATGCCTTTGCGTACCGAATGGCCATAAAATCATACCTCTGGGAGCATCAGCAAACACTACCATAAAATCCTTTACAGCCTTTTCCAGAGGAGTATTGCGGAAAGAAGTGTAGGACAGATAGCCGGGATCATCCTTGTAGATCCCATTCCAACCATTCCAAGCCATAGGAGAGACAAATTTCGCTCCAAAGTTAAACATATCCCGAAGGGCACGATAGGCAACCTTATAGTCACTCTGCTTATTTGGATACTCCAGATAAGCAGGATTGAATTCCACCACAGCCCAGTCCGGATCATGCCGGCGGATTTCAGCAAACAGGCTTTCTCCGGTCTCCACAGTCACGTCATTGGTGGCACTGCGCCCATAGAAAATGGCTCCCAGATGACCGCCCTCAGGCACCGCACCCTCGATCGAAACCCCTCCCGTGTCATGCCGTACAGGCGGACTATCGATACGAACCGGGAATACGTCAACCTCTGGGTCCATATCCGCTGCAAACCCTTGTGAAGAGTAAATATACTCAGAATTGATACCGATCTGGTTTAACCAGAGTGAGAGTTCATCATAGTGCATATCAACCAGATGCCTCCTGAATTGCTGCCACAAATGAATGGAGGACTGATCAAATAAAGCTTTCAGCTTCTCCAGCTTGGAAAACGAGGGTGGCGCCAGAGCAGACCAGCTCGAATAACTCTTTCTGGTCAAACGATTAAACTCATCCAAACTAAGAGACGGACGCCGCCTCTTTTGATATAGCTCTCCAGCTTTGGCATAAGGACCTTGCCCCGACAACCACTCTTGGAACTGCCTGACGGTGCCAGGGTTGTAGTCATAGGTTTGCTCACCATGAAAAAAAGGATTCAGGTAAACGTCCGGATCCAGATTAACACCAAGGAAAAGCTCTGGATGACGCTCCTTAAACGCTTTAATCTGTTGTCCGGCCTGTTGCAAATTCCTTTTTTTATAATCTCTGACGGTATCGGCATAGTAATTAAAGGTTAAGGCTCTGGCCAATTGCGGGTTCGACTCAGACCCCGGCAAACGCCCCAGGTAATTGTCCGGCATCACCTCCCCGTTTTCATTCCATTGACAATTCATCACCTCCTGTTCCAGATAATCTGTCAAATCCCATTTTGGAGCCGCTCCCCGCGCATCACTCCATATGCCACCGTTTAGTGTGATCACTAATGGAAGTTGCTCCTTCAGGGCATATTTGATCGTATCATTCAATGCATCCTCGGCCACGATCAAGCCATCCTGCATCGTTTTCACATTAAAGTCCGGATCGAACATCCAATCCTTTGGTTCCCCTAAAGTCGTTCTCATGTAGAGTATTGGTACGCGAATCGCCACACGAATAGTCTTACTTTCGTAAGCAGAAAAGGTCTGTTTGATTTCTGCGCCACCACCGTTCGCCAAATTGCTGGTCGCAATGGCGATCGCAAAGCTTGCTGCCTTCAGGGCGGGCCTTTGGTTGAGAAGTTCTATCCAGATAGAAGGGCTGATAATAGCAAAATCCTGTTCGGCGACTTTTACACGGTGCCCGAGTTTGTCCGTAACATAAATCGCCAAAGAATGATCACCCGGATCCAAATCCTCTATGGAAACACTTCCTTCAAAGCCAGACTGAAGACTGCCCGCCACCTGACGGTACAGATTCTGAACATCTGATCGTTTAATGCCCAGCGTCAGCTCCGACTGCAGCCGACCATTAATTGTCACCTGAACGGACTCAATCCCATCGGCATCAATTGCCCAGCCAGCTACCCTCAGCTCTTTTTGATTTTCTACCCCTAGGTTCTTCGCAGGAAAATCAATAAACCCCTTGGATCGAAATGAAGTATCAGGGCTCTCAGTCTCTTTCAGCAATGCTGCTTTATCTGCCAAAAACTCTGATGAAACACTAAAATTGACACGATCAGCCAGCGACCTATTGCCATATGTATCTACAACAAACAAACGAATCCGGTGATGCTCCACGTTATCGGGCAATTCAACTTTAGCGCGAAAACCTGACTGTAAACTTTCCGCAAAATGAGGGTATTGCTGAAAGACATCTTCTCTCTCAATACCATATTGCGCAGACACACGCTCGCCATTCTGCAGTTCAAGCTCAATACCCTTAATACCATCGGGATCAATCGCCCAACCCGTCACGAGCAGGCTTTCGCTAACCTCAAGTATTTCTCGCTCTAAAGGTGAATCGATAAAACCAAGCACTGGGCTGGAAACATCTTCCACATAGACCGTTTTGTCCTGCTTGGAATGTACAGCCTCAATCCGGTTTGAAAAATTGACTTGCTTTGAGTCTACCTTGGTCCTGTTTCCTTCTTTATCCGTAATAAAGAGCGCTAAACGAACCTTATTTGAATGGCCCTCTGGCACTTTGATTACTGCACGAAAGCCTGAGTTAAGATATTCTGGTTTACTCAAATCTATAGCCGCAACATCCTGCCGAATAATTCCGTAAAAGGCCCTTGTTAACGGCCCTGAATCCAGTTCAACTTCTATCTTGCTAACGCCTTCCGGATCTAATGCCCAACCACTGACAATCACTTCATGACCATCAGGTAATAGTTGTCCATTTGTGGGGGAATCAATAAAACCAATGCTGTTCGGCCCAAAAATCCGGAAACCCACTATCACTGCAACGACAACCAGCAAAACTGCCGTTATTGTCAATCCAATCTGTCTCGGCTTCATCAATAGCCACCCTGTCCCTTTAAGTCAATCATGCAACTGGCTGCAATAGAAGCCCGCCATTGTAATGAAAATGTGATAATACCGGTACCTTTGAAACGCTGCTTTTCGTAAGATATTCCTTAGCCTGCCTAGATTGGGTGTATCTGGTAGAATTCCCCTGATCAACACCGCAGCTGGAGTATTTTTACTTGAATAATAAAAAACAGTTTATGAATAATTTACGCGTACAGCATCCACTAACAACAGCTCTTCTCTTAACCATAGCCAGTTTGTATTTCTACTTTTTTATGGAGTGGCTATTCTTCCTGACCAAGCCATCTATGCTAAATGTGCTATCAGTTCAGGACCAATTGGCGGTGTTACTCTTGGCCCCGCTTCCCGCACTGCTGGTTTTAGTGTTTGCTTTATTTGCCGTTATGCTGCCTATTTATTCATTGGTTAACAGAAATAATGGCTATTACTATCAGGATTATCTGCTAATCGCGATACCCGCTCTGATTCTGGCCTGTTGTATTTTGTTGCTAGCGGAGAACTTTACATACACGCTATTTCAGTTTGGGATGTACCGATTTCCCGGCTATGACCGATTGATCTATACAATCCTGTTCATCTATCTTTGGTATCGCTGCTGCAAAATACTGTACCCTTTTCTCATTCAATCAACAGAAAATAAAAGCCTGAATAGGGCACTCACTATTGTTATACCGATACTTTTACTGATGTCACTGGTAATGGCAACGACCCAGTTTAAAGACTTTACTGTCCCACACTTAAATACGGACCCCGCCCCAATAACTCATCGTAAGTTTCCCAATATTCTGGTTCTCTCATCGGATGGCATCAACGCTCGCAACATGTCTGTTTACGGGTATAAAAGACAAACAACACCCTTTTTTGACTCTGTCAAAAACGAACTTTTAATTTTTGAAAACCATTTGACCAACTCACAAACAACAACGGGATCAATTGCAGCATTTCATAGCGGTAAACTCCCTACAACTACCAAACTGATATACAGGCCCGACATATTTAAGGGAGACGATGCATACCAGCACTTACCCGGCATACTCATGAGGAAGGGGTACTTCAACGGGGATTTTTCAGTTCGCCATTATATTGACCCTGAAGACATTAATCTCAAGGAAGGTTTTCATTACGCTAACTACAGGAATATATCAGGGAAACGACTTGCACTGCCAACAGCTGTGCAAAGAGCTTACCCGACCGCCAGTCGGTTTTATGATGAGCTGTTTGAACGCATAACTACCCGCCTGTCACATCTACTCGGACGCTCCACCATGAGTAACCCTTTCCTCATTGTAACTGAACCGGATAATCACTGGGCATGGGACCTGAACGATCGAGGAAGAGTTGACGACCTCAAACAATTTATCGTAAAAGCGGCAACACCCTTCTATGCGCATGCCCATTTATTAGGGACTCACGGATTCAAATTTCACCCGGCAAACCCTCTGTTTTCTAAAGGGCAAAAACAGACAAAACCCTGGATGACCGACTTTTATGATGATGCCATACTGGATTATGACCAGTATGCCGCTGAATTAGTGGCCTTTCTTAAATCAAAAAACCTGTATGAAAACACATTGATTATTTTTACTTCCGATCATGGTAAAGCATGGCGGATCAACGAAACGATACCTCTACTGATAAGATTCCCCGATAAAAAATACACCGGTATCAAGCGAGACAACTCTCAACATACAGATATCACGCCGACTATTCTTGATTTCTTAAACCAGGATATTCCTAATTGGATGGATGGCCGTTCTCTGCTTACATCGAAAAGAGACCCTATCGAGCCCGTTTTTGCTGTCCAGAAAAGTCAATCGCTGCCAAATGAAAAGGGCTGGCATAGGGTGGTAGCGCCCCAACCACCCTTTTACACTCTGGGATCAATTAACGCGACATACTGCCACATGCTTTACCGCTTAAAGCTGCCTGAAAATATCCTTAAAAAAGAACCAGTCAAAGGTCATACGCGACCCTGCCCGGAAAACCTGTTACCTTCACCAAGCCAAGCGCACAGTGCCCTGATTGAACACCTCAATCAGGCTGGTTACGATACCCGCTCGCTGAAACCACAAAAGCCCGTTAGTGATTAAACTTGCTCGCAATTTGCGCGCATTAAATACAGCGTGCGTTTAGTACCCCTCACCGGGGTACTTTTCAGCACCGTAAAGTGCTCAGTAAAAGCTTTTTCAAACCCGGATTGGGTATACTCAGGAAAAATATCCTCCCGAGTCGCCAGAAGACGTTCAACCTGCGAGTCTTCTTTGGGAACAAACTCGATCACCAGGTGTTTACCCATCTGAGCAAAAAAGTGGGCAACATGCAATAAGGGCACATTATTGGAAATGGCAATGTGGTGGATCAACGCTAGCGCCAGAACGACATCCACACCACCACGTTCGCATAATGACATACGCTCACTATTTGCCCAACCGATAGCAGGACTGGGATTGACCAAATCCTGCAGCAAAGGAAGAATTCTGGTTTCATTCTGGTGCTGACTAAACAAATAATTTTTCTCGACAGCAACTTCATCGATATCCTGCGATACCACCAAGTCGGCATAATTTGCGGCAACCCGACTAAACTCCCCGTTATTTGCGCCCATATCAATGGCACACATTCGGCTTTCTGACTGAATATTAGCCAGATAAGCAGCAACCAGCTCCCGTTTGTGGCTCATGGACTCATCTTGATAGTTGGTATCTGAGTAGTAATCACCCCATTCCGTTTTCTCCAGTTTCCATTTGAGGCCTTTTACACTGGATTCCAGCTGGTCGATCATTGCCAGGAGTTTAGTCTTGGTCATAGCAAATTTGGAACTTGTCTTCGTCTCACCCCTGGCCGCATCAGAGTACTTGTTCTGCATCTTGGCATGCAAATGCACATGGGCCAGCAACGAATAATTAAACCAACTGCGCCGAGGCAGCAACTGGCTGGCCAGATCCAATGGAACACCATCAATATTAGTGCGCGACAATTGCCCCATACGCCTGTCACGGTGGGCTTTTAACGCCAACGGCGCGAGGAAGTGCTGGCAAAATTGTTTGTAGGCTACCCAGGGACCATCCGTATACATCTCAAAAGACAGGGTATCGATAAAAACAGGTTTCCCTTTCAAAAACTGAATATTGTAGGCACTTGCGTCCTTCAGTGACATCCCCTTTTCCAGCGCCATTTTCTGAATTTTTAATGTTAGCAATGCCGCGTCTTTCAGCTGGCTGAAACACCATTCGTAGGGATAGCTGATATAGGGAACCATCTCCGGCTGGATGATTTTGAATGCTCCTGGCTGGCACGCCAAATCTAACGAAACTTCCTGATGTTTAACCAGGCAATCCTGGGAAACCAACTGCTCATAAAGCCCACTTTCCATGAGCAAATCAAAATCGCCCTGGTAACACTGGTTGACTTGGCGATAAACGGTTTCCCCGTAGGTAAAAATGAATCCACTCGGATCCCTAAAAGATGCCGAGTTTAACTGCACGTCCTGCATAGAGGCTTCCCATTCGAATTTTATTATTGAAAGAGGGGTTAAAAAACAACCTAACCTGAGCCACAGTCCCTAGCTCAATACCTCCTGGACAATTTTGGGAACCGATTATATGTCATTTTTATGACAATCAGCTATAATGTTGCCACAGTTTTAATCGCGGTCACCCATAGTTAAAGGGACACAATAACATGTTGTTAAGGAAAATTAGCCACCTCTTTCTTTTAGTGGTTTCATTAGTATTCATTACCATGCCCAGCGCTTATGCCTACCTGGATCCCGGCACAGGCAGTATGATTTTACAGGCAACCATTGCCGCAATTGCTTTGGGCTTAGCGACTATTAGAAGCTGGTGGTACAGGCTGGCGGATTTGTTCGGTTCTAAAAGCAATAATAAGAACGAGAACCCTGAATCGCTGGAAAATAATGAGCCCACTGAAAGTAAAGAACAACACGAGTAATTGTAATAGATATAAATCAGTGCTTGCTCGGAGGAACGATAGAAAGGTTTTCCAAAATTATTTCTTTTGGACTCTCGCAACTGCTTAAGTCCCACTCCAGGGCAAGGCTCACTAAGGATAGACTTTTAAACTCAGATATTTGCCCGAGAAACCCTGTTTGATCAGGTGTAATCTGTAGCTTGCTGACTGACCCATCCGATAATTTCAAATTAGCCTGCACTTTCGCATCGCTACACCATTGCCCCTGTAGCTTGATTTTCGCTCCATCGCCGGTTGAAACATTTATATTTTTCGGCGAAAACAAAGTGATTTTATTTTCGCCAGCAAGGACTAAACGGCCATATTCAGTCTGCAACTTGGTATCTGATTGCGCGGACCAGCCATCTGCGCTTAAAACCAGGTCATTGCCAAAAGGAAAGCTTACGCCACCGGCGGGTATATCCTGTCGATGTAGCAACCACCAAACCAGTTGAAACTCAAATGGGGTACCCGTAAAAGCATCATAGGATCTAAACGTATCCGGGTAAGTCATTAAATCTGCCATATGACTACCCCACATAGGCGTAAGAAATTGAGCCCCCGCATTTAAAATATTCCTCACGGTTTTATAAGAGGCTTCATGACCAGCAACCCACTCCGGGAAAGCTATCGTTGCCGGGTTCAGCTCTACTACTCCCCATTTTGGATCAATTTTTTGAATTGCACTGAACATAGAGCCGCCGCTTCGGCTCATGCCTTCATCTCTGCTTGCAGCCCCATACAGTATTGCACCCAAGTGCCCATGACTGGCCTTGGCGCCCTCAATCGAAACGCCTGCTTCATCGGGCCAACCGGTTGCCTCGTCAAAAAGAGTTTCAGCAACATCTGTTTGAATAAAGGTCTGACTGGTGTACAAACGACTTGAGGGCATTCCGGCTGCTGTAGCCCAAACTGAAAGCTGATCATAATGAACGTCAATCAGGTGTCTCTTAAATTGCGTCCACAGCTGATGCCAGGAGTCTTGGTAGTTAAGCGTTTTTCTGGGGGGATCTATCTGCTCGACATCAATCCAATTTTTTTTGGCAATTTGATTGATTTTTGTGAGTGTCAATTTACTGGGGACACCCTGTCCTGATAGCGCCCCTTTATCTGAATAAAGACCCTCATGCAGCAACCATTCTCTAAACTGGCGCAACGTATCCGGGTTATAATCATACCACTGCACCTTGTAAAACCAGGGATTAATATACTGATCAGGATCTAGATTAATTGAGACTTGGCCGCCGGACTTAACAAAAGCAGAGTCTCGAATCGTTTTAACGGCGGCAGTCAGATTGCGCTTTTTGTAAAAATGGAATTCCTCGTTATACCAGTTCAAACTCATCATGCGAGCAAGTTCCGGACTTCCAAAAGAGCCCGGCAAATCAGATAGCGCATCATCAGATTCACTTTTACCAAATTGATTCCACTGCACATTATGATCTTCAAGCTCCAGCGCATCAACGATATCTACATCCGGCGCAGAAAATGCTGAGTCGGCCCAAACCCCACCATCGAGCGTAACCATCAGGGGCAGATTCCACTCGTCGGCGTAACCAAGTAGTTCATTTAACGCCGTACTGAGCATAACGCCCTCTTTTCTGATACGTTGATCATCGGAAAAATCCGGATCAAACTGGTAATCCTGCTCTTTGCCTTTGGTCGTCCTCAGATACTCAACTCGGCTTTGCATCCCCACTTCAATACAGCCTTTGCCAAAGAGTTTTCTCAATTCCTGAAGTTGAGGTGCTTTTTTTCTCCAGAATGAAGTATCTCCTGGAAAATAGAGTCGCACCGGCTTACCTTCGCAGGGTTGACCGGAACTATTCCCAGTTAATACAAGAGGGCCTGGTAGTAGCGACTCTTCACCTGATTTGTCTACAACCTTCACAAGAAGTCTGTTTAGCCCTTGATTTAGAGCAATTGGGTCGAGCTGACCACGATATAACGCTCCTTTCTCTAACGCAGTCGACGGTATCCCCATCTCTGATTCATCCGCTCGCCTCACTTGATCATAGGTCACCTCCGGTTTTATCAGACTCATGGAAAAATTCCGATGACCGCCTTCGGTAGACAACTCGACAGATGCTATGCCATCCTCATCAGCAACCCATGCAGAAACTTCTATTTTTTCAGGATTATTCAGCTGCCATACGTCTGCAATAACGCGACCGACGGGGAAACTGTTGTGTACCTCAGGACCTAGAGATTCCTGAAAAACCTCTTTTCCTTCTACGAATTCCAACAATAACGGATATCGCCCACGAGGAAGGTCTCGATAAGGTACCAGCCACTGAAACCCGGATCGATCGGCATAATCCCAGTGCTTAAATACCCTGCCTACATCTGACCTGTTACCATCAACATTAATTGTAGAAATTACCGCGCCTTGAGCCTTGATACGAACACTGGCAGCGCCTGTTTTGCTGACAGCCCAGCCGGATAGTATGTTCTTGTCTCCGAGCCTTATTGACTTGGATACTGACTCAACTAAAGCAAACGATTGATCATTATTGATAACAGGACCGTCAAGGGTATGCGAGTGACCATTTTTTCCAATTAACTCGATTTGTGTTGGATATTTACCCGGTGCCAGTTCAGAAAATGGTATAGCAACCGAAAACCCAGATCGCTCGGCGTCCGGCCACTTTTTATAGACCGAAGCAACGTCTTTTCGGGAGATATCTGCTTGGGTTTCTGCAATGGTTTTTCCATTCGTAATGACCCGAATTGTTAGCGGGCCAGCAGCTGAAATTGCCCAGCCGTTAATGGCATTGTTAATTCGATCAATCGGTTCCACATTTTCGATATAGCCAAAAGGGCTTTTAGCTTTGATATCTAGCGTAGCCAGCTTTTTCGTCTTACCACTAGATGAAAATATCTCCAACTCATTATTATCGGCAGATAACAAAGCCAAATCCACCATCCCATTGATACGGTAAGCTCGGACTCCACCGCATCCTGCATATTTATGGGGCGCCAAATATGCGGGATCTTCTATCGGGTCTACATATGATATATGGGTATTTGCTATTTTAAGCTCTACTTTAGATAGTGGCTCCTTCGATATTAGCCAACTATTTAATTGATAAGAATAACCTGTGTAACTTGCCGCGGGGAAGTGTTCGGCAAGGGGAAAATCCGGGCATTTGTGAGCCTCTGACAACACCCCCTCTTTATCAATAATATTGTAGATCGCTACGAAACTTAATAGGCACAGAGCGCCAATAATGATCAAATAAGATCTTTTTTCAGATGGCTTAAACTTCACTAAGCGCCCCTACTCCCAATGAAGATTTGTTATCCAACCAGAATCTGAATTTACAATTTACAGAGCGCCGGGAAACCAATATTTTCAATCAACGTTAACGACGAATTTTTGCGCCCTACTTTATACCGATATCAAATGTTTCCGTCACTTTAGACATTTTTTCACGGAACTCCTTACCCACTCTAGCAAAATCACCATACTGATTTATTGCTCTTGGAGTTATAGTCACCAATAGTTCCGTTCGTTTCAAATCATCTGTTTGAGAGCCAAATAAAGCTCCCAATAACGGTACTCGACTGATGAATGGCAACCCTGAAGCCCCCTCAGATTTATTCTCCTGGATTAGCCCCCCCAGGACTATTGTATCGCCACTTTGAATGGCGACCTTACTACTAATATTTCTTCGTAAAAATGCTCTTTGCCCAGTAGCTGCATCTATATTGCCTACATCAGTAACCTCTTGGTCAATTTCCATTATGACAAGCCCTGAAGCGTTGACACGGGGACTGACCTTTAAACGCACTCCAGTATCCTTAAATTGAATATTTTCAGTTGTCGTTCCTCCATCAGTAACTGTCGTACCAGTTCTAACAGGTTGCTGATCGCCAACGTTTATCTCTGCAGTCTCGTTATCCAAAACAAGAACACTTGGAGATGATAAAACATCAACTCTAGACACTTTATCCAGCGTATTAATAACGGCACTCCACCCCCCGGCTATATCATTAACCAAGTATGAAAATCCTGGGACAGTTGCATTAATCCCCGAGGAATCAAGATCTAAACTGGCGACACCCAGATCTCCTCCGTTGAGCTCGTTCTCAAAAAACCATTCCACGCCATAACGTAAACTATTGTCCAAAGTAACTTCCCAAATCGAAACCTCAACCAAAACCTGAGCTGGCACTACATCTAATTTTTTAAGTATCGATTTAACTGACCGCCATATCCTTGGTTCCGCCATAACCAACAGACTATTATTCGAAGTATTTGGAACCACTCTCAGATCAAGTTCCCTCGAACCAGACTGATTGCGAGCACGTTCGAATGCTTTTTTCGCATCCGCACTCGATATGGTTTTTTGCTGGCTACCGGGTGTTGTGCCCCCTTTGTTAGTACTACCTTTAGAGATCGCCCCTTTAAATAGCTTATCAATGAGCTCGGCCAACTCTTCGGCATCTCCATTTTCAACGTCATATACATAAAGCTGAGTATCTGCCACCTCATCATCATTTAGCTGTATCTCGTCTAGACGCGCTATCCAATCCTTAACCTTGTTCAAATAATGGATTCTTGGGGTGATGACCATCACACTATTTATTTCTTCCATAGGAACGAGTTTAACCAGACCGGCTATCGGGCTTAGTTCAGCTCCCCCAAGCATCCCCTCGAAACGCTCAACAAGGGTAATCACTTCAATGTTAAATACTTCATATATTCCAAATGACATGCCTTCCATAACATCAACATCAAACATTTCTATAGTACGCTGAATGTTTGTCATTTGCGGAGCCGGTGCAGCAACCATGATCAAGTTTCGAACGGGGTCAGAATGAATGACGTTCTTCTCGGCACCAAGCGGTTTAAGAATTTTCTGAGCTTCTAATACTGATATAAAACGGAGTGGAATAATACGAATGCTATACCCATGGATTCCTGAGCCATCATTCATCAATTTGACTGGCAATTCACTTCTTAACCCTTCAGAGGGTACCAATCTAAAGATACCTTCAGCTGTATGGATTAGAGCAATGCCTTCAGCGGCTAAAAGCGATTCCAGCAGGTCAAATAGAGACTCTTCTGCAATAGGGCTGCTTGAACTTAAAGTTACCGTACCCTTAATGCCTGCTTCTATTGTATAGGGAACTTTAAGCATATCTCCCAAAATAACCTGCAGAACATCGGCCAAAGGTGCGTTTCGAAAATTGACCTGTACTTTATCTCCATCGACCCTTAAAACTGCTTCCTTGGCTGGATTTACATATCTTTCATTTCCAACATACTGATACAAAGTGCGATTGCCTTCGGCCTCTCCGGGTTCAGCGTTGCCGGCTTCGCTAGAATTAGTCCCCTCTGACTTAATCTCAGTTCTCATGGAATCTTGCTGCTGAGCTGTATCCTGGGTCCCTTCCAACTCCTTTACACCACCGTTTAATAAGCTGCAGCCGGACATAAATACATATAATAGCGTAACCAATAGCAATTTTGATTTTATTAGTTTGTTACCCGCCATCTCATGTACGGTACTTTTTATTAGTCTCATTCGTTATCCAATAATCTATTACATTTTCTAGTTGATGCGGCTTATATCGATGACCGCCGAATTATCCTTTACTTTCGGTAAAACTAACTCTGCCTCTCCACTCACCAATAGAACTGAATTTTGCTTTATCTCTTTAACTACCCAATCCCTAAATTTCTCTCCTATTAGGAGAGTTTGCGAAGTTTGGCCATCAGAAAGCATCACACGGGATTTCCCCTCGGCTGTGATAACCCCCAAAAACTCTATGTCTTCTGTTTTAGGCGCCATAGCTACTGTAGTAGTATCTGAGACAACTGAAGCAGTAGGCCTTCTAGTTGGCCAGAATAATGGTCGCTCACCCGCATTGACGTATTGAACACCCGCCTCTTCTTCAATGATCGCTTCAGGAAGCTCAAATATAATAGGCTCTAATTTTTCGCTGCCAGAATAGCGCCAGTCAAAAAGCACCCATACCGCCACCGCAAACAACAATGCAAGACATGATAATAAAATTAAAACTTTAGATACCAAGGCCGCATCTATTCTATCAAACTTCACTGGCCGCCCCCTTCTGCTTCAAGCACATAAGATAATGCCTCAAGCTGAACCTGAGCTGACTGCTGGACTGGCTGGCCCCTGCGGGCTCGCGATCTCATTGACTTGATATCAATGTCATCAATAATCAGAACTGGCTTACTGGCCTCAATATCCTGCAAAACACCCATCACCTGATCCATTTGGCCACTAAAGTTAATTCTTACACCTAAAACCCGGTAACCATCTTGCTTCTTATTAATTGGCGCTACCGTCCTAACACCCGCTCCATGCGCTCCCACTATTTCCGTTAGACGTTTTTGAATATCTAGTGAAACCTGATTGGCCGACCAGGTTGCCGGGTACACCAGATTGATTAAACCCTCATCATCAAATCTTTCAAAAGCATCATTAATGGCTTCCTTTGACTCTACGATCCTTGTCAACCGATTTACCAGCTGAGAGTCTCTTTCGATTTCAGTATCGTAGGCTGCGTGTCTGGCCAAATAGGGCTGCGCAATCAACAGTAATATCAGCAGGCCGACAACACCAGTAATACCCCAACAAACCAATGTACGGTGCTCATAAAGGATCGTATTCATATCAAAGCGCTTCCGCCTGGATATCAAGTTTAATACTAAATCTATCAAGGCCGGTTTGTGCGTTTCGATTAACCGTAGATGTAAACTTAGCCGAACCAAACAAGCGTGAAGCTTCCAGTTTCTCTATTATGGACACCACATCCTTACCCTGGCCCTGTAATGTCGCCATATTATCCTTTATTTTCAATGAACTTAAATAAATTTCATCGGGGATAATACGACTTAACTCCTCTACAATCAAAGCTCGTCCAGGCATTTCTTTACGTTTATTGACAAGGAACTGCAGCACATTAATATTTTTCTCCAACTGCAACTTCTTTTCCATGATACCTGCGACTTCTCCACGCAATTCAACTACTGCCTTTTTTGTCTCTAGTACAACTACTCTTTTATGTAATAGGGGCGAAATAGCGGAGACTAAAAGCGAAAAAAGTAAAAGTGCCAGCAAATAAACATTTTTATTGGGTCGAAATTTTGCCTGCCCAGTTCCCAGCAGATTTATTTCGCCCATATGTTGCGCAGTGGAAACACGACTAACCTTGATACCTGTGGCCTGACGGATGTTATCAATAACCGGCTGAATTCGCGTTTTGGGGACGATAATCAAGTCGACTTGCAGCTGTTTTTTTATCCGATCCCTTTCAACTACGATGGCATCAAACAGCACCTGCTCTTCGGTAAACGGCGTGTGGCGACTTAACTGGTACGCAACTGACTGTCTTAAGTTTGGCTCAACCTGAGAAGGTAATTGCATACGGTGGATCAATAAGTCCTTTTCATCGACCAGCAATTCAATTTCTATCCCATCCAATGTTTTTTGGGTGTATTTTTTAAGCTGCGCCTTCAGTACCTCCACGGAATCTGACGACAGACTGCTGGCGTTAAAGGACGCCAATTGCTTTTTGTTATCGCCATCCTCTAGCACAAAGTCAATTTGTTCATCAGTGAACTGGGCGATTAGCGATGGGCAATGGCTAGCGAATACGCCTTTAAGCTGAACCGGAATCCCATCCGACAAGCCTTGCACAAAAAACTGAAATATTTGTGCAACGTCCACCCCAAAAAATTGCCACTTATTTGTGGTACTTAATTTCATTCAACTAATTTCCTAGTCCTCAGCCAACTTAAAGTGTGCTGTGTATTCGTTCCATTTTTTTATCGTATAGGGCAGTCCACTAGTACCGGCCCCAAAAGATACTGTAATTTCCATTTGTTGCCGCATCTGATTATTACCCGCAAATTCTACCTGAACCCGATAGATTTCTGCACTCGCAATACCATCTAATTGATAATTGCTAAATGTTGGACCTAACCCAACCGCACCGTTCATTACAGGTTGCTCTTCGTCTTCGCCGCCAGTATGAGTGCCATCCAGAATTTCTACCAATTTTTCTGGCGCATATTGTAGATCAACAACTGGATTAATAGAAAACTCAGAAACATAAGGCTCCAGCTTTTCCAATAACGACCTGCTCATTCCGCGTACACGAGCTAATTCCTCCAATGACTGAAAAGGCCCATCTCTAGGCAGATAACTAAACCCCAGAGATTCATATTCCTCTCCTTCTGCGCCATTGGGTAATGTAATATTATCCGGATCACGCCAATCAACTATTGCCGCAGCCAAACTCGCTGTATCTTCCCCTTCTTGCGCAACAGCCGACAACAACACCTCCAGAATTTCAGCAGAGGCGACATTAATGCTCACAAAAGATGTTTCTGGTATAACGCGATAAAGTATACCTTGTCCACCAATGTCTAGCTCTAGCGTTTGTCCAGACTTTTCTGTCAGCCCCTGCGGAGAATTCACGTGCACCATTGACAGGTAATTCACCACCCCTTCCGCCGCCGCTCGCAAGCGAATTTGTCCGACCAGATCTTTAACGATTCTAGTCTCGGTCTTCACATTATTGGTGTGGGCTGCCAACAAAAAAGTGAGCAGCATAATAATCCAAAGAACGATAATGAGCACCGCACCCTGTTGCTTTGTTCCTGGATTCTGCAGTGGCCTTTTCATCCACTGCCAACCCGCATCACGATTGCTGGCCACTCTTTATCAGGTTCACTAATGAGAACCTTTACCAGCACAGGAAATGTAATTCTCGCCTTCCATTGCTCTACCCAAACACCCTCGTCACCACTTTTGTCGTAGTAGAAGAACTCAAGCTCAGCATCTGGAATTAAAAGCTGGTATTCACTTTCTTCAAATATATCCTCCACAGAGCGCCCCGTTTGGTACAGCCCAAATCGTGCCCATAGGCCTTCCCTGCCATGCAGCTTTGTTTCCAGCTCTATCAGGTAATGTTCTCCCGATACAGACATTGACAGGGGTGCCACATATCGAACTCGCCCAGCCTCGCCATCAAATGAAAAAGCTGTCCCCCCATCTTCAATAATTTGCTCCGCCTTTGCCTGCAGTAAATGTCGCCGCAATAGACTGATAAACTGACGTCCATCCTCGACCCGATCAATATATCTTTCGCCAGTTTTCCAGCTTTGAATGCCCGCTCTAAAACTGGAAAAAAGAGCGAGTGTGATCAGGCTGGTTAAAACCAGAACAACTAATACTTCAACCAGCGTAAATCCCTTCTGCTCCATTGAATGCGGACTCAAAAGCCACCCTCCTTGGGACCTGCTTTTAGTGAAGCAATCTGCAGACTTTTTTCTTCTCCGCTTTCAATCCAATTCACTATCACCCGCACCAGGAAAAGCTGAAGCTCCCCCGGACGCTCCAGCTGGTCATCAAATGCTTCAAGCTCATAGGGCGTCATCGAAATCGACCAGCGGTACTGTTTATCCAGTCTTGAATCAGACTCCGACTCAAAGTCAGATTGATTAAACTCTCCGCTGGCAACCGGATACAGAACACCCACCTGCACCATCTGTGAATCGGCCACCAAAGCAGCTGTAGTGTAACTATCGGTTCGTGCTAGATTACGCAATCCTCCTGCAAAAGACTGAGCAATCACCACCACTGCCATAGCCATCAATACGAAAGCAACCAACACCTCCAGCAGCGTAAATCCCGACTGATGAGAAACACCATTCATCGCTGACTGCTTCCCCATTGCCGCTATTCTCCGGTACTGCGCTCTAATGCAACGCCGCCTGTTAACCAGTCAACCGCCAATAAATACACATCATCGTTGGCCGTCAGTTCAATCTTGCCACCGGTTGAAGAGCCATCGGGGAAAAAGCGAATTCCAGCACGCTGATCCTTTATCTCACTTTCAACGGTAGTTACTCTCACTTCTGATCCTTCGGGTAATGTAAATATTTTGTCTTTGGATTCAACACTAAAGGTTTTGTCCTGCGTATTTACCCACAGTGCAACAGCTCTGCGTGACCCTACCGCCTGCGCTCTCGCCCAACGTAAACCCGTCATTAATTCCCGGGCTGACTGCTGCAATCGCGCACTTTCACCCCTATTAAAGAGTGGCGGCACCACCGCATAGATCAGCGAAATGATCAAAACGACAACTAGCAGCTCAATCAGCGTAAAGCCTCGCTCTTTCAATATTGCCTCACTAACCTGGCAGGGTGATCTATACTACTTCCAACTCTCAATATCGGCATTATCCTTATCACCGCCAGGGCGGTTGTCAGCACCTAGAGAATAGAGATCAAAAGCACCATTTTCACCGGGATAGACATAGTGATACTCATTACCCCAGGGGTCTTTGGGAATCACCTTCTTTCGCAGATAAGGGCCATTCCAGCCGACAACACCGGCCGGCTTTTCAATTAAACTTTCCAGGCCCTGATCCTGAGAAGGGTAGCCTCCCACTTCGAGACTATACATATCCAGAGCGGCAGCGAGATCTTCAACCTGTAGTCGAGCAGTATCACTCTTTGCCCCCGCTACAAACTTCATTACCTTGGGACCGACGACACTGGCAAGAAAGCCCAGAATAACCAACGCCACCAGCAACTCAATCAGCGTAAAACCTAAAAGACTTCTCGGTTTTTTTAATCTATGCATACCTTTTAAATCCTATTAAATCCTATTAAAAAACAAGTTCATTTACTTCCATAATCCCGACCAAAATCGAAAGAATAATTCCAGCAATTAAGGCACCCAAACCCAAAATCAACACCGGCTCCAAGAGCGCCAGAAATCTTTTCACCGCGCTGTTGACCTCTTCCTCATATATATCCGCGACCTTCACCAGCATCTCTTCCAGCTGTCCTGTTTCTTCCCCAACCTGAATCATGTGCATTGCCAAAGCAGGAAAGTTACCTTTTTCTAGCAAAGTGGTACTCAACGCCCCCCCCTCCTTTAACGAAGCAATCCCTGATGACAGGTCACTACGCAAGGTTGTATTTGCGACCGTCGCATGTGCAATCGACAATGCATTGACGATCGCCACACCACCCTGCAATAGGGTGCTAAAAGTTCGAGTTAACCGCGCAGTTTCAATTTTCGCAATCATATCGCCAACAATGGCCAGACTTAACAGTTTTCGGTCTAACCATGCCTTAAAATCAGGCTTTTTCCATAGCGTTTGTGCCAGCCATACCAGTCCTGCGAGCCCTGCCAGCAACAACCACCAATAGCTGCCTACCCAGTTGCCTGCGGTCATAACAATTTGCGTAGGCAAGGGTAAAGTGCCCCCCATATCATCAAAAAGATCGGCAAATTTAGGCACCACAAAACCGAGCAGCAATACTAAAGAGAGCACCGCCACAAACAGGAGAATCGCCGGGTACATCAAGGCTGAGATCACTGTCTGTCTAAGTGCCTTGGAGCGCTCCAAATACTCTGCCAGCCTGGTTAGTGTAATATCAAGTGCACCGCTGGCCTCACCTGCACGTACCATACTAATGTAAAAACCCGAGAACTCCTTGTGCTTTTCAAAGGCATCAGCCAGAGAATTCCCTTTACGCACATCCTCTGAAATATTCTTTATAATTCCTGAAATACGTGCGTCGGTGGCCTCCATGTTCCCTAATACAGACAGGCTTCTGTCCAATGGAACTGAAGAGGACAGCATAATCGCTAATTCACGAGTAAAGTCTGTAATTTTATCTTTTGTTTTAGTGCTTACTGATGCGAAACCACTAATCAACCCACCGCTTGACGCATTTGCTGCATCTTTCTCATCAATCTGGTCAATATTAAGCGGTGTCAATCCGTCCTTGGCGAGCGCAAGCGCCAGCTCCCCTACAGTATCTTTCTGCAGCACTCCATGGGTGACCTTGCCATCAGCTGATACCGCTTTGAATTTGAAATGAGCCATTATTTCAAGCTACCTGGACTGCTGGCTAGTCACTCGAAGAACCTCTTCGATGGAGGTTAATCCCTGCAATGCTTTTAGCATGGCATCCTCGTATAGAGAGACCATACCCTGTTGGCAGGCCGCCTCTTGTATTTTTTCTGAACTGGCATGCTCCAGGATCAAATGCCGAATCTGGTCGTCAACAAGCAGCAATTCATGTATCCCCATCCTTCCGGTGTACCCCGTATGGCTGCATTGCTCACATCCCTGATGATGCCAGACTGTGCTATCCCCCACTTGTTCAACCAGATGAGAAATTTGAAGATGTTCGATTTCATCACTTGATAAACGATCTTCCGTTTTACACTGAGGGCAAAGCACCCTTACCAGACGCTGCGCTAAGATAGCATTAACCGTAGAAGTTAACAGGTAGTCTTCCAACCCCATATCCAGCAATCTTGTGACGCCACTCGCGGCATCGTTGGTGTGCAAGGTTGAAAATACGATATGACCCGTTAAGGCTGACTGGATTGCGATACTGGCTGTTTCCCGGTCACGCATTTCACCAATCATAATAATATCCGGATCCTGCCTGACTATAGCTCGCAGGGCACTCGCAAAATCCAGACCGACCTTGGGTGCCGCCTGAATTTGGTTAACTCCGGAGATCTGATATTCAACAGGATCTTCTACTGTTAAAATTTTCCGATCCTTGGTATTCATCCGCATAAGAGCAGAATAAAGCGTCGTGGTTTTGCCGCTACCTGTAGGCCCGGTCACCAGGAAAATACCATTGGGTTTGTTTAATACGGCTTTAAATTTTTTAATCACATCTTCCGACAGCCCGATCTTATCCAGATCCAGATCTATACTTTCCTTGTCGAGGATACGCATAACCACACTTTCGCCGTATAGCGTCGGCACGGTTGAGACACGTAAATCCACAGTTTTCCCGGATATTTTCAGCTTAATACGACCATCTTGTGGGACGCGCCGCTCTGCAATATTAAGCCGAGATAATATCTTCAGCCGTGAAATGACTGCGGCGGCCAACTGGCTCGGTGGTGACTCAACCTCCTGTAATACACCATCAATTCGATAACGAACCTTCAGATTGCTCTCAAAAGGTTCAATGTGTATATCTGATGCCCTAGATTCCAGAGCCCTGCTGAATATCAGGTTTACCAGCCGGATAACCGGTGCGTCACTGGCCATATCCTTAAGCCGCTCAACATCATCAATATCATCAGCATAAACATCTGTTGCGCCTCCCTCGACGATCTCCTCCATCGCCGAACGCCCAGCACCGTATAGTCGCTCATTCGCGGCTTCCAGGTCAGACTGCATAGCCAGCAAAGGCACCACCTCTCGATTGGTGGCAAAGTTGATCGCTTTGATCGCATAATCATCATCTGGAGACAGCATAGCCACCTTCAGAATAGCGCCGTCATCCTGAATGGGAATTAACTTGTGTTCCTTCAAAAAGACTGCGGGCAACACATCCTCAAGTACCGGCTGTTGCGGAAAATCATCTTTTCCAATTAGCAAATAGCCATGGATTTCAACCTGCAAATCCGTAATATCGCGTTCGGAAACCATGCCCAGCTGTACCAAAATCTGCTCAAGTCTTCCCCCGGACGCAGAATGCACCTGAACTGCTCGCTGCAAATCCAGGTCTGATATTTTTCCTCGCTCTACCAACAACGATCCAATTGTTTGAGACACTTTAGTTTCCTAATATCCACGTAGTCTTTATGCGTTACAAGCCCAACAACCATTGTTTGACCCGCGTTGTCCATTTGATTGGGGTAAATCTCAAAAACTTCGCCAGTATAGGACGCGATTTGATCTGCTGCAAACGCGTATATATCCTGTGTTTAAGACCGGTGCTTCCCCTTTGCGTGATTCCCAAGCGTAACACGGATAAAGCCTGTAGATGCTTGTGAAATTCAAACCAGTTGATTTGCTCCACTCCGGCCGCGCTCATTTTAAAATAGTCTGAGTCATAATTCCGCTGGTCGTTCCCTGATTCAGAAAATATCGGCTGTGGGCTCTCAGACCTATTGAAATAGCCTCTTATCTCAGCGAACAAATCTGCCATCCCTTCCGGTTGCATGCCTGTTTCCGTTAACCAAGTCCAATTCCGGTTTGTCAGTCGCTCCGGAAAGGCCCCCAACTTAGGTGCGACAACCGGTAACCCTAAATCCAAACAGGTCGATAAGGTGTAACTATAGGTTTCCGGACAGTCTCCTGGGAACCAAACCAGATGCGGATCTACTTCATTGATCAACCTTTCCAACTCTGATTCCTGGTATTGCCCATGCACATGCAGATTGCTCATAGGATAGCTGGCTAGCTTCCGGTAAGCATAACCAATTAGATGGAACTCAATTAGCGATCTTCGCTTGCGCGCCTGCAATGCGCAACTTTCCAACAAATCAGCCCCTTTAAAGAGGCTGAGTGCACCCAATACGACTATACGTAAAGTTTCGTCGCTAGCTAACGGCCTCGCATGTACTCCAGACCACTCAAGTTTACCCTGATCATGAGGTATACAAACCGTGTTAACTCCCGGAAAATACCTTTGAACCCTGCGCGCAGCATCTTGGCTTGGCACAAATACACGCTCAGCCGCGTAAAGAAACCGGCCATTCTCCTCTCGCCAGTGGTCGATCCCTCCATTTCCCGGTGCTGGCCTTGTGGACAGACATTGATTGCAACCCGCATCGTCAGGTTCGCCGCAATAACTGCCCTCCTCGTTGGTCATGGTTATCTGAGGACATGCGAGATAATAATCATGGACCGTATAGTCGAAGGGCACACTCAAATCCTCTGGCAAATTCCAGAAACGTGGGTGTACACCGATTGTATGGTGGAAGTGTATACGAGCAACTCCTGCCATCTTCAACAAAGTCAGCAACTCTTCATAATCACACAGAGGATCGAATATCAGCTTATTGCCCGCGTCACACCCGTATACCGTCAGGTAAGCCGCAGCCCCTTCAGCACCATAGGGGTGCAGCATCAACACGGTTAGCTTATCAGACAATTGCTCAGCCAGGTCGCTAAGATGACGTTCCGTACCACCTCCACGGCTATGATTAATCATCAATACAACGGGTTTTCTAACCCCGGTGCGAATGCGCAAATCCAATGCAAACCGCAAGGGTGCAATCGCATCTCTATGCACAAAGGATTGAATGTACGCATTGTAATCCGGATATAGAGAATTGAGTGCTTTACTTCCCGCCTGCTGATGCTCGTTCTGGGTATCAGCAAAGCTAACACCACCCGCGTGATACACAAAAGTATCTGCGCATAACAAATGCTGCCAGCCAGCTTCTGCCGAACGCATGCAAAACTCATTCTCCTCGCCATAACCTCTGCCGAAAAGAACCTCGTCGAATGCGCCAACCTGCTGCAAACAATCACGTCGAATGTACATACAGAAACCAACGCCTGTTGGTATCGCAACCGACTGTCCTTGATTCACTTCACTAAATAACTGATCCAGTGACACCTCATCAAATCCTTTCGGAATTTCATTATCCTGGCAAAAGACAGGATAACTACAAATAGTTGCGTTATTTGAGAAAGGTGTGACTGAAGCCACGTTTTTACTGCTATAGGCACAGCTTCGAATGCGATCCAACCAGTCGTTCGCCACTCGTGTATCACTGTTTAACAAAAGAATATCGCGGTTCGGGTGCTGTTTCATACCACGATTTACGGTCGCAACAAATCCCCTGTTAGTTTCGTTGTGTAAAAGTGTGACTTTGTCTTCAATACTTATCAAATACTCAACTAACTCTGGCTGTGGACTGGCGTCATTAATAACGATGATTTCTGCATCCGTATTAAAAGTGCTGGACAGTACGCTCTCTATACAGTTTTTTGTCTCCTCCAAGCCGGCATAGACGGGAATTATAATATCAACACACCTGGTTTGTTCCACTAACTCAGTTTCCCAAACCGGCACATCTGGTTTTTGGGTATCCAGATTAATGGAGGGTTTACCCAAAATCTTTGCAAGAGAGTTACGTAATTGCCAGACCCTGGAATTGCGCACCAGCTTTAGCTGGGCCTGCTGATGCGTATAAGCATCGGTGATTTTTACTATCTGTCGCTTCTGCGCCGCTATACGCTTTTCAAACTCCTCCTTTTGTGCCTCCGCACGCTTTTCAAACTCCTCCTTTTGTGCCTCTGCACGCTTTTCAAGTGCCACCCTCTCCGACTCAATAGTACTTTTTTGCTCTCTGGTTTTTTCCAGTTCTTCTCGCAGATTGAGTAGCTCTGCAAACTGCTGTTGCAAAGTTTCATCTCTTTCAGCAACTATATTGCGTGCGTGGGTGAGGTCTTTTCCCAGCTTTTCTCGTTCTTTATCTCTTTTCTCCAGTTCGGAATCCCGCTTTACAACTACATCCCGCGCCAGCTGCAAATCCTGCCCCAGTCGATCTTTAGTAGCGACTACTCCTGCAAGCTGCTCATTAGCCCGACGCAACGCTATGGCATCACCCATTCGCTCGAAATATGTGGATATCAATTGGGAATCTTTCGTTGCAACATCCAGGAACTCGGATACCGCTACCTCAGGCTTAGATCCTACCAACAGCACACCCAGCCCATAACCAAATTCAAAATTAAAACCGGGGTAATCTTCCCGCAACTCCTCCCACAATCGCCAGACACCGAAATCTCCCTCTCGTACACTGGTATCGTGGAATAATACGACCGCTCTCTCGCTTAACTTGGGCTTCCAACTTAAAAAATCGTGTTTTACCGCTTCATAGGTATGCAGGCCATCGATATGCAACAAATCAATGCTGCCTTCTTCGAACTCGCCTAACGCCTGATCAAAAGTATTTTGCAATAGCGTGGAAAACGTACCATATTTAGGATCATGATAAGTACGCAGATCTTGCAGTATTTCCGCTCCATAGTAGCCGGCCTGTGAATCACCCTCCCAGGTATCAACCGCATAACATTTAGTCGCTAACTTAAAACTCTCTACTGCTTGGCAAAAGCAACAGTAAGAGTCGCCTCTATGCGTCCCTAGTTCTACCAACACATTAGGCTTGAGTGCACCCAAAAGCCAATATGCAAAGGGTATGTGCCTATGCCAGGATTCTATTTCGGTTACCCTGTCTGGCATATATCCAAGACTTTTGATTAATGCTTCTTTACTAAAAAGCTCCATTAATTTGCCTTATTAAAACTTCTAGACATTGTAAAAATCTAACTCCACATTTCACATCGATTACCACTTTCACTCGCTTGCTGACTTCTAATTTTATGCGTTCTCAACTGCAACACTTTTCAACATGATCACTTTTTAACATCATGCCTGACCGTATTTGGTATCTCTGCCGCAATATTTTCTACCGCACATTGCAACTCCTCCATGACCATTATCCCGGTTAACTGGGGGGGTGCCTGCGACCGAAATGAAAGAGCATCATGTATCCAATGATGTTGTACATGCTGATCCTGCGTACCGGCTCCAACTGCCACGCCGATGGTATAGTCTCCGGTAGCCAAATGCGGCATTTTGAACGCAAATTCGACTCTGCACCTGTCTCCAGCTTGCATTTCCTGCCAGTCCGGCGCGAGCTCGATACTATTATCTCCAAATAGCATTTGCCCCACCCTGTCCTTTATAAAAAACCCAATTATCGGCTTGCTGATATTTTCTGTCGCCTCGCAGATCACGATCAACTTTGCACTGACCCGGCGCCCCACAACAATTAGAGGAGCCCCGTCACTATCCTTCAATTCGACAGAAACAATCTTTGCTCCCATGAGCCCAAACTCATTGGTTTTTTGCTTTGTGGGCTGATCGCTGCTGTCATCCTTAACAGACTCTATGCTATTGAGCTTATCTTCGAAAAAAGATCCGAGATACGCATCACATACATTTTTAGCATCCCCGCTCGCGACAACTTTACCAGCATCCAGCCAAATCGCTTTTTTACAAAGATTAACAACCGTATGTGTATCATGACTAACAAAGAGCAAGGTTCCGTGGGTTGCGAATTCTCTTAAAAAACGCATACATTTTTGAGTGAAATAAACATCTCCCACGGCCAGCGCTTCATCAATCACCAATATATCCGCCTTCAAATGCGCGATAACAGCGAAGGCAAGACGTACAAACATGCCGCTGGAATAGGTCTTCACCGGCTGGTCGATAAAATCACCGATCTCGGCGAAAGCTAATATCTCGGGAATTAACTCATCAACGGCTTTACGTTCCAAACCGTAGATAGCGGCTTTCATGTAAATATTTTCTCTTCCAGTAAATTCGGGGTTAAATCCAGCCCCCAACTCTAGAAGCGCAGCAACTCGTCCATTGATCTGTACGTCGCCCTGATTTGGCGTCAGAATACCGCAAATAACCTGCAGTAATGTAGATTTACCTGCGCCATTTCGACCAATTATTGCAAGTGTCTCTCCTTTTTCAACTTCAAAACTAACATCCGACAGCGCAGTAAAGGATTTGCCTTTCTTAAAATTACTCCCCAAAAACAGATGAAGCAACCGATCCAAAGGGCGCGAGTAAATATCATAATGTTTGGATACTCCCTTGGCGGACAAAGCAATGTTAGAGGACATCGGCAAACCCCTGCTTGGTTTTCTTAAAAAACGACCATCCGGATAATGCCAGCAGGATACTCACCGTATAAAAATATGCCAGGTACTCGAAATTTGGCAGCCTGCCCAATAGAATCAGATTTCTGGACTCATCAATAATATAAGTAAGTGGATTCAGATATAGATAGTGCTGAAACGCTTCAGGTAACGCCGTAATAGGATAGAAAACAGGCGCAAGAAAGAGCATAACTGTGGATATGACAGGTAAAACTTGCGACAGGTCTCTGAGATACACCCCTAGCGCGGAAAATAGCCATGTCGTACCCGCCACCATCAATATAAAAGGTAAAAATAGCAAAGGGATGAGCAATGTTGTGAGGTAAAGCTGATCCAGAAAAATCAATACACATCCGAATAATACAAGAAACCCGACTAACATATGAAATAGCGAGCTGACGACCAGAACCACAGGAAGTACCCATAGCGGGAAAACAACTTTCTTTACGTAGTTAATGTTGTCAGCCATCAGGCTTGGAGCACGATTGGTACATTCTGCAAAAAACGCATGTATCAATATACCGACAAACAAATTCAGCGCAAAATTTGTATTACTGGCATCTCCGGTCCCCCACCGCACTTTAAAAATAAAGCTGAATACGAAGGTATATACCAATAGCATGACAATTGGGTGGGCAAAGGACCACATTAGGCCCATCACTGAACCTCGATAGCGTCCTACCACTTCACGCTGACTCATTTGGAAAATTAGAAACAATCTTTGTCTGGCCAAATTATACACTCAGTCACCGATAGTATTTTGTGCGTAACCGAAGGAAAGGCCGCTCGATCAGATAATAGGAAAGCGCTGAAATCAGCAGTGTAGAAGGCAGAGCCAGTATCAACGTATTAAGCAGCGCATTCATGATCACGCTTAAACCAAAATCCAAATACCAACCCTTGGTTACCAATAGATAAATAATTACGAAATGTATCAGATACACTGAATAGCTGATAATTCCCACTGAAGCAATTCCTCGCGACAGTTTTTCCGGAATTAATCGAGCAAAGGACAGATAACTCACCAAAAACAGAGCCCAGACCATGCCTTCCAGAGTCGTCCATAGAATTCTGTAAGGGTTTTCAACAGGCCAGCCACCCGTTCGATGAAAAAAGTAGAGTATCATCACTGCTAACAATCCACTAAGAGGGAAGCTCCAACTCTTTATTCTATTGATACTACCCTGGCTACACCAATATCCAGCCAGCATACCAATTAAAAACTGATCCATTCGACCAACAATCGTAAAATAGGAAAGCTGCACCGTTTGATCCGTCAGCAGATACCCCATCAGACGAAATAGCAGAAAAAGCAGAATCAAACCAAGCAAATAGCCTCGGCCATACTGGTTTAAAAACAACAATAGAAAAGGAAATAGTAGGTAAAAGTGCCACTCCACTGAAACCGCCCAAAACATTGCGGAAAATGGTGGCACATTTAAATGATTGGGCATGTTGGCAAAACTGAAAAGGGTTGTTAATAACGCCTGCCAGTTAAAATTCTGAGGTAGCACTGAAAGACCAACAACTATCAGGACTAAAAATAACGGGTAAGTTCTTAAGAATCGGTTAAAAATAAACCTATGGTAAACAACGTTACGTCCCCGCGCGCCGTAAGTGAATATAAATCCACTTAAAACCATAAACAGAGCAACAGCTGTATGCCCTTCAACAATAACTGCTAGTAAAGGGTTATCTACAGCCAGCCAATGCGTAGGCCGAAATAACTCACCATATGCCTCCTGATGCCAAAAAAGCTGAAGCCCGTGATAAAAAACTGCCAACAGGGCTGCATAAGCTCTGATATGATCAAGTGCTGGCAAGTAGTTGATATTTTTACTTTCCAACCTTTTTCCCTTAGCTATTTTATATTTTTAATGGGAAAGGCTCCCGCTACGCCACACTAGTATTTTCAGATGATGGCTCAAAAAAACTATTAGCAAAAGGCCATACATACCACGCTGATGGATCTTTTTCTATCGCCTCGGTCAACATGTCCGCCAAAGCCTGTGCTAAAGACTCCTCATCCCGATAATGTATAGGACCGCGAATACGCAAATCCCGCATTCCGTCTTCAGGATTGACGATCATGGTATAGGCATAAACAGAAATATTTTCACTAGCGGCCATTCGGATGACTCCGGCTGGTAGCCTCGCACTTCTTCCTAACAACTTGACCGGAATGGCCGAGGCGCCCGATCGCAATGGAGCATCTGGCATTGCCATGACCGAGCTCTTTTCCTCAACTAGCCTATAGCGCATTTTCTCTACGCTATTACCTACCGCAATTGGAACCGCTTCCGCTAACCTGCCTACTTGAGCTATTCTACCTTTGCCCACCAGTCCGCTTACGCAGGACCCCCACTTTATTTTACTTTGCAGTGGGGCGTGTAACCAGGCTGGCTTAAATCCCAGCAGGTTAAAATACTTTAACGCCCAGAAACCCTGCCCCCAATGAAAGGTTACAAATAAAGAGCCTTGATCCTTATCTATTTTGTCGCCCTGAATACGCACATACTTGTTAAACCAGCGCCGACCTCTGGTGCAAGACAGATAAAAATCTGCCTGATCTACCAATAGATGAAAACGAATTTTTTGCCTGAAAGTCTGTTCGTTTTCAAACTGGATATAATCTCTTGCGTGGTGACATACCAAATCTGTCGCTGTAGGAAACAACCATGTTTTGCCACACAAAAACCAGAATATCCTAACGCACAAGCGCCACGGCAGGCAGACACAGATAACAGGAATCAATACACTTTCAAAAAAAGTCCTGGCTTCGTGACGCATTGCTGGTAATTGTCGAAAATGTAGGCGTCTATGTTATTCTTCTAACCCGCTTATTTTAGAGACAGCAATCTGATCAACGTTAATTCCCTCCAAAGATCTAACACGCTCAACCTCTCGCCTATTTATCTCACTAGCAAACTTCTGTTTTTGCTCGGCAATAAGTCGAGCTTTTACTTGCTCGAACTCTAAAGTTCTAGCTTCTCTTCTACCCGATAGCTGTATGATGTGGTAACCAAATTGAGTCTTAATCACATCACTAATATCACCTTCCTGTTTCATTGCGAAGGCTGCATCTGCGAAAGGTTTAACCATTTTATCCTGCGTAAAAAACCCAAGATCACCTAAATTATGTTTTGCTGAAGGATCTTCGCTATATTCAGCCGCCAAATCAGCAAAACCATCCTTATTTTTTAATATCTTTTTACGAAGATTCTCAGCCAATTTTTTTGCTTCGGATTCGTCACGCTCCGGTGTAATTTTTATCAGTATGTGCGATGCGCGCACCTCTTCTGGCATTCTAAACTTCTCATTATCTGCCAGGTACTCTTCCTTAGCTAACTGCTCGTAGTCAGGATGCTCCGCATTTGCAAGGCTATACTTAAGCATCTCTTCCATCAATAACCGATCTTCCTGAAAAGACCTTTTGAATTCAATATCGGTTCTTTGGTGTAGCTTTACAGCTCTGGCTTCCTTTGCCATCTTTCTGATTACAAAAAGGTCACCAATCATTTGTCTGACCTTTTTATTGTCTTGTAAAAAATTTACTCTCGCCTCAGGTGGCACCTGAGTTTCGATCATCAAATCAAAATCATTTTTGCGAATAATAATGTCGTCATATTCTAATAACACTGGGTTATCAGCGGCATATGACTCGGCTGACCATAACAAAATAATCAAATAGGCTAATTGTACGAATCTTGTTCTAATTACCATTTTTTAAATAATTCCCAATTTTAGTGGAGGTGGTCGATTTGAATTCTATAGTCCTAAAACTATCGCTACTTTGATAATACTCGATAAAAAAGTTCCGCGTTCCCTTAATATTTAAGCTTCAAAACCAGAATTCTCCCGCAGATCAAACCCGTTCAACCGCATTAACAGCGATCTAGAATAAAAAAACTCTCTATCCGAAAAATCGGATAGAGAGTTTATATTGTACAGGGGTCAAACTATATTAAAAATAGTTCTGCATAATTAATGCACAGCTTCCGCTTGGGTCATTACAGGTTGAACCTGAATCCGTAGAAGTTCTAAAGCCCATATTAATATAGTAAGTGGTATTAGGTGCCAGTCCACAGCGGAACAGTTGATTCGCTGATTGCTTCCAGTTTATACCTGTTTCAGAACCTTGATCCAAACATCTGGTGCCCAGTTCAGTAGAGAAATCACCTGGACAGCTACTAATCGCGACTGTTGTCCATGCTCCATTGGTCGAGGTTGGTACTGCAGCAAACTGCCCCTTAAGAGAGCCGTCGCTTGTGGTGGTAATCTTAACGGCGGTCCACTGACCATTCGGCATAGTCACAGTTTCAGAGTTCAAATCAGGCCACGAGCGGTTAATGATATTCACATTGCTTGGCGTGGTCCCACAACCTTCGGGTCCTGCCTGAGCATCAAAGTTGGCCGTTACGTTTTTAGCTGAATTCATAGTGACGGTACAGGACGAAGCAGTACCGCAGGTACCAGCATCGCCGCCCCAACCCATGAAGGTATCACCATTAGCGTTAGCAGCCAATATGATACTGGTTCCCTGATTTACGGTCTCTGAACAATCACCACTGCCAGTTGCCACACAGCTGATTCCGGTTCCGGTTACGGTGCCTGCAGAACCAGTACCGCCGGTCGCATTAACGGTTAAGGTATGCTGGGCAGGAGGAGCATCGCCGCCGGTAAACGTAGCTGTAACCGGGGTAGTCTCTGTGACATCACCTGTATTACAAACTTTTGGATCATTGGTTGGTGTACAGTTGCTCCACGAAACGAATTCAGCATTTCCAGACTCCACGGCTGTCAACTGCATATCATACCCGAGCGTGACCTGGGTTGAACATGTGCCTGTATCAGAACTCGTCACACAATTAATTCCCCCTGCCCCGGTAACCGTTCCGTTACCTCCTGGCGAGGTATTGACTATGTCAACACTGATGGTGGGGCCAGAACCGCCACCGCCACCGCCACATGTCATGCCGTTTCCATCCAAGGTAACCGTAACGTTGCCGGCTGAGTCGATTGAGGTACTTTGGGCGCTGCCGCATGACCCTTGCCCGTTAATTATCAAGTTACCGCCATGAACACTACTGGCAAGTAAAATCACCAGTGGCACCCACAAGCTACGAATAAATAATTTCATACACTCACCTCAAAATAGATTACGAATTAGCCTTGGAATCGTCTTCACAAACACACACTCCCTCCATGGACATTTGCACTTGGTCTAAGTTTAGTTTAATTCCAAATATTTACAAAAATAAAAGAGCTATTTTCCAATTATACTATTTTACCATCAAAATTTATGTCCGATTTCTTACAAACATTCAGACTTATTCTCAGAACAGGAGTTATTAGCTGAAAACTTCTCTCACATTGATATCACCAATCAGAATTGCGATTCAGGGAACAATACGTACCACAACACATAATATGAAGCTCATAATCATGATTGGCAGCAGAGAGAGCAGGGGGGAGAGCAGCAGGAAGAGCAGAACAAATTACACACAGAAAAAGATGCTCAAGAAAAAAATGCAGCAATAATACCTTTCCAGAAAAATACCTATTAGCAAAGCAATCACTGTAATTTCAAACAAAAAAACGGGGCTTATTCAGCCCCGCTTCTTATTTTCTAACCTAGCAATGACTTCTTACAAAGCGGATACCACTGCGGTATCAGATTTGTGGTTAGTCAGACCAGCGTAGTTAGACAGCAATCCACCGACGTCACCGTTAGTGAACTCGATTACTGCAAAACCAATTGCTGGCAAACCTAACACACTACCCAATGACGTCTGAACGTGACGAGTAAAAGTAGGAGCTATAGGTGGGAACTTACCATTAACATAAGCACCTGTGTAGTTGAACTGCATCCACCCAGCATTAAAGGCATCTCCCAGATCTACGGTATTTAGAGTATAACCGCCACCTAGAACATTACTGCCATTGATACTGATTATGTTAGCTTCCCAGCACAATGACTGCGGTCCTGCTTCAGGCTGTGGTGAGAAGTCAATACCACCCGCTGGCTCACCTTCTTCCTGATCCCAGAAAGAGATGCTGATTGGCTCACAAGCCGAACCGCCCAACTCAGGATTCCAGAAAGATGTGAAAGGCTCTGGAGTAAATGCTGGCAGATCAGGGATACTGTCATTGTTTACGTCAGGCCATACCGCTGAGTAGAACTTCTTGGTTGGGAATGTAACGTTCCAATCAGTTCCCGCAGACAGGCTAGCAACAGTCAGATAGTCATTCATCTGGTTAGTCACCTGAAGTACTGCACTCAGAGCGTCCGCTCCAGATGCTGCACTACCAGTGCTTCCGTCAGGTAGACTGAAATCGATATCGCCATTGTTCAGCGTAGGCAACAAAGAACCAGGTGCTGTATGGTTAGTAGTAACAGCCCAGTTATCGATCGCAACTGCGTCATAAGCGACATCAGTACCGCCATTCACATCAACCAGAACCATAGAACCGTACAAACCGCCACGCTGATTAGTGATAGCTCGCGAAGGAGCCGCTACCCACGCACCACCAGGAGGAGTCCATGCTGCATTCAAGGCACCACAGTTAGTTGGGACGCCTGCGGCGTGAGTTGCCCATAAAGCTGGCTTAAAGGTACTGGGATCAGCTTCATTTTCAACTGTACCCATTTGAATCACTTCAACATACCCTACACGAGTACGATCAGTACCCTGTGGTCCACCTTTACCTGATGGATAGCTTGTGCCCTGGTACTGAGTATTACGAAACTCAACACCACCCGCAGGAATAGTAGGAACTGTACATGAAGTATCAGCAGTTTTTAAGATTGCACCAGCAGCGGAACGAGACACTGACGCAGTCCAAACATCGTATGGAGAAAGGTATAAGTTAAAATCGAGTACTTCCTGACTGTTCATACCTTCCAGGAAACGGACTTTAACAGCCGTTACTACGCTGCTTGTGTTTGTAATATTAATTAAAGAGTCATTACCACCCTCAGTCGTATAGAGTGAGTATAACAACACTTCTCCTAAGCCCTCATGATTGACATTGACCGCATTCGCGGCTCCTGCCAAACCTAGGCTGCCGGCAAGTGCGATGGCTGCAGGCAATGTTTTCTTAATCATTTCAGTTATCCTCTTATTAGTCCTTGAAACGTGTTAAATAATCATTCAGACGGCGCGAATATTAAGCTTGATAAAAGGACAATGCAAACCTTTTTTAACTATAAATTTAAATCTTAAGCTTACAGTCTTTCGTGGTTTTTACACTGCACCCAAACCTACAAACAAAACATCAAACACACCGCTTTGCTTTATTGTCGAAAAAACCTGGCTACTTTTTATGTTATTAGATTGGTTTGCGTCAGCTGACCAAGATTAATCTTTTTCAGCTGACGCCCCCCAATTTTAACACGTAACTAAGGAGCCTTTGGCATTTTTCGCCCAAGAGCACGAGTAATACTAGACTACTGTTTTGTATGACGCAAGTTATCAGACTCTAATAATTGAAAATATTTTAGATATTTGGCGCCGCATCTATAGAAACCTTAACTAAATATGCCTAATCATTGTTTTTTATTGTAATTCATTCGATATATTTTACGTAATTATTCCCCGATAGCAGCCTTTTATCATCGCTGTGCAATTTTTCAGCCTAGGGTTTACAAGCAACGAAAAAAGTATAAATTTAGCTAACATTCTGGGGAAATCATTTAGTTTCCACCGAAGAGGTATATGGTTTTTCCTATATAAACTAATTCGATTTCGCATGATAAAATATAGTCGCTCAGGCTCATGCACATGCACCAACTTAAGACCACCCAGGATTTGAGCAACGCGATCACCCAGCCTATGATCCAGTTTGGCGTCGAAAACCCCAAAACATTTAAACCCCAAACTAGATGCACGATAGCACCATTCAATATCAACATTATCGATAAATAGCCCTTCACAAAACAGGCCCACCTCACTTAAAACTGACCGCCTTATCAAACTTCCTGAGGAAATAATAAAGTCGACGTCACAATAATTATCGCCACCGGAGTCGTTCGTGCTATTTATTTTTTTAACGCCCAAAGCTGATATTTGACAAAATGGGAGCGCCAACCCACTCCTTGAATCAATACATTGCGGCCCAATTACTGCAACTTTTTTATTCTTCTTTATCAATGCGGACTCTGCCGCCAACAACGACTTGACCATGCCAGCATAAGGAATACTATCCTGATCCAACAACAGCACATGGGTAAAGTCTCTACTCAGAGCGATTAAAACTCCTCTATTTTGTCCTGCCGCCAAGCCAATATTTTCTGTTAACTCCAGTAGCTCTGTGAATTTAAATCCATGATTATCCAGGAGCGCACCAGGGGGCGGAGTCTGACTCGCATTGTCTACGACGACCACGCCATCCAACTGAGCAGACAATTTTGTAATTGAAGATAAAAGCCTGTCAAGACATGGATTGTAAGTGACTATAACCGCACAGACTGATTTCATTTATATTTCCATCGATATTAACAGACACTTAAAAACCATATGAAGGAGATGCCAGCCTGGAAAATTTTCTCCAGCTCCAAAGCTAATAAAAGCCTCACTTTGATATAATTTATATTATCTAAAAGCTTGCTTTGACGACGCCTGCTCATTACCATTCGGGGCTGAATGTTATCGAGTGACCAATCAAATTGACAGTGTGTTCCAATAATTTTTTCAAAATGATTACACTAAAAAGACAATCCTTTCCACAGAAATTCAAACCAAGAGATTTACAGGTGATTACAAAACTTCCATTTAAAATATTATTTATCACTTTCCTTGCTGTATTCACTGCCGTTTCATGCAGCTCAATACCTACCGAAACTGATGAAGATCTCGTCTCAGCTAGAGCACTGGCGCACGAACAGGCTCTTATAGAGAATGACTTCAAGGCTGCCTACACATTCTTAACCCCAGGATACAGAGCCGCGTTCACCTACAAAAATTACCTTGGCACCAAGGGCTCTGCCGTGAAAAGGGAGTCTGCAAAAATCAGGTCTGTAAATTGCGAAGAGAACACATGCATCGTTCAAATCGATCTGTACTATAGGTACCAAGGGCTACAAGGCATACATACGAAGCCCGAAGACGAATCTGCACATCGTGTCAACGAAGAGAAATGGATAAAAATTGAAGGCCAATGGTGGCTATATAAACAAGTGTGAATTGGACGAGGAACAGATCAACAATCTCGGTCCATAAGATAAGATCCGCAGAGAACGACGCCAGAAACACACCAGCTCTCAATACTGCCTAGCTGTAGTCTTTCAGCCTTTTTATAAGAGGCTGGATATTCTCGCTATAGTTTTTCCAACGCTCAGTGGATGTGCTGTACAAGGGCTGCCTAACCTGCCAAACACTTGCTGTGCGAACTGGTTGAAGATTACGGTTAAAGTCCAAACAGCTGGAATCCCATTGCAAACCACAGAATTCCAGTATTCTTTTAAGTTCTCTTTCTGGATTATCAACCACTTTCTCATACTCAACATCGAGGATAAAGCGCGGAAGAATCTTATGCCAGTGTCGCATCAGGCGAGCATACCCAATATAAAACTCGGCCAAATATTCTAAAGAGTAGCTAAACTCGAGTCCTGCGCCGAAATGCTGAAACCAGCAAGACAAGCAGGTATCAACTGGATCTCTTTTCATGTGTATAATTTTCGCATTAGGCAGCAATACTCTAATCAGCCCTATATGCAAAAAATTAAGCGGGTTTTTATCAACCACTCTAATAACTTCAGACTGATCTACATCCCTGCAGAGCCTCTCTACATACTTACCGCCCAGCGCCTGGATTTGCTCTTCCTTTAATAAGTTAGCTGAAAATGGGTAACGGTCGGCTGACCGATAGATCTTGGCTATCAACTCACTAATAGTGGAAATATCTGAAAGCTCACCAACGCCTGCAATTTTCGGATGACTGGCAAGCATCCGCTCTACTAATGTTGTACCTGACCGGGGCATACCCACAATAAAAACTGGTCTTTTCGAACTGACTCCCCGCAGCTTCCTCTTCGCAAAAAAAGACTTTGAAAACACTTTTTTTAACGCGTCAATTCCATTGCGAAATTGCTCAGTCGAAAATGGGCTGCCAAACAATCTGTTTGCTCTCGAATAATGTTCAAATGCTTTATCAAACTCCCCCATCCCATCACAAAGATTTGCCGCTGCGAAATAAAAACTTCCACGTCTGCGGTCATCTTCGTCTATCTTAGCAAGCTGACTCTCTATATCAGACAATAATTGCGCCCTGCGCTCACTACTGACAATACGTGATAATGCTTCGTATGATTCGCTAAACAATGGATCAATTTCGATTGATTTATTATAGCTTTCCTCCGCCAGCCTCATCGCTCCCTGAGCCCTATAAACGCCACCCAGGAGAAAATATATTTCAGCATTGTCAGGTAACGTTTCGAGGGAGTTCTTCAAAACATCAATGGCTTCCTGCCATTTATCTGTGGATGTTTTTAGCGCTACAAGGATTTTCAAGGCGTCCATCGTGCCCGAACCCTCTTTCAACGACGACACCAATAACTGCTCTGCAGCGGCAGCCTCTCCCCTTCCTAGAAGAGCCTGTATTTTATTAAGCAAATCACTCAAATCTTAGTTATTCCTCAATCAGTCGATTCAGAGTTTTCCCGACCCAGCTTGCATTAAATCAAAGCTAACCCAATAGCATCCCAATTGTTCTATCAATGCCTATCTGAAACTCTATTTCAGGAAAGTAGCCCAACTTATTTTTAGACTTCCCCGGGTCAATCGCGTAGCGGTGGTCATGTCCCGGCCGATCAGTTACAAACTGCACAAGATCCTTCGCCGAACCACCATTGTAAACCGGAGCATTCGGATAAAGACTCCCCAATTTTTCATCCACCTTTAAACGCTCATCGAGCAAATCACAGATAAGATTAACAATCTGAATATTCTCCCATTCATTCTCACCACCCACATTATAAACTTCGCCGGGCTGCCCCTTTTCCAGTATCAAGTCTATTGCGCGACAATGGTCTTCTACGTAAAGCCAATCCCTGATGTTTTTTCCGTCGCCATAAACCGGAATAGGCCTGCCCGCCAGGACACTGCGAATAATCATTGGGATAAATTTCTCTTCATCCTGAAAGGGGCCATAATTATTTGAGCAGTTACTGGTAGTGACCTTTAAACCATAAGTATGGTGGTACGCCCTTACAAGATGGTCGGATGCAGCCTTGCTTGCGGAATAGGGGGAGCTCGGCGCATAAGGCGTATTTTCTGTAAAAGGTGGATCATTTGGCCCAAGCGATCCATAGACTTCATCAGTGGAAATATGATGAAAATGGTGCCCTGCTATGCACCCACTCTCATCCAACCAGACTTTCTTCGACGCTTTCAGCAAACTATGCGTGCCAATGATATTGGACTGAATAAAGGCATCGGGACCTACAATGGATCGATCTACGTGAGATTCAGCCGCAAAGTGCACAATTGTATCGAGATTATGCTCCCTCAATAATTCCTCGACCAGCTGCTGATCGCAGATATCCCCTTTGACAAAGGTAAACGCTCCCCGATTTTCCAAAGCCGCAATATTTTCCCGCTTGCCAGCGTAGGTTAATGCATCCAGCACAACCATTTCATCATCGGGATACCGAGCCACCCAGTAATGACAAAAATTAGTACCGATAAAGCCGGCACCACCTGTTACCAGTAGTCTTCGCTGCATTAATGAATCTCTTATTAGATTAGACTTGACTTGCACTCCCTTGCCTCCCTGCATTATCTCATCGCAAGCATCAAGGGTTCTCTATTTCTCGCAACCACTGCCCCTGCTCATCTTTAGGCGAAAGCTTAGGCTCTCCCACTTGCCCCAAAGGCCACGTAATAGCAAGTGATGGATCATTCCACTTCAGGACTCGCTCTGCTTCAGGCGCATAATAATCGGTGCTTTTATAGACGATCTCCGCCTGATCACTCATCACATAAAAGCCATGCGCAAAGCCGGGTGGCACCCATAGCATTTTCCGATTCTGTTCCGACAAAACCTCTGCCACATACTGACCAAAGGTAGCAGAGCCTTTTCTAATATCAACGGCTACATCGTAGACCTTACCACGAATCACTCGCACCAGCTTCCCCTGAGGCTGCCTAACCTGGTAGTGAAGCCCACGTAAAACTCCTTTTTCCGAAGCGCTATGATTATCCTGAACAAAGCTGAACTGGAGTCCCAACTCATCAAAATAGCTTTGCCGGAAGGTTTCCATAAAAAAACCTCGATCATCAGCGAAAACCTTTGGTTCGAATATGAGAACATCAGCTATTTCTGTTTCTACTATTTTCATCGAAAATCTATTCTTCAAGTATTCCCAGCAGATATTCGCCATAACCACTTTTCAGTAAAGGTTGCGCGAGGCTCACAAGCTGCTGCGCATCAATAAATCCCTTACGAAAGGCAATTTCCTCTGGACAGGCAATCTTCAAACCCTGCCGGGCCTCTACTGTTTCTATAAACTGGCTAGCCGCAATCAGATTTTGATGCGTCCCTGTATCCAACCAGGCAGCACCTCGACCCAGCAGCTCTACTGTTAACTGACCTTGTTTCAGGTAGGCACTGTTAACGTCCGTAATTTCCAGCTCACCTCGCAATGAAGGTTTCACCGACTTTGCAATATCCACTACCTGATTATCGTAAAAGTAAAGGCCCGTAACCGCGTACTTGGATTTGGGCTTTAACGGCTTTTCATCAATCGATAGCACTTTGCCTTCACGATCAAATTCAACAACTCCATACGCTCGAGGATCATCAACATGATAACCAAATACCGTCGCGCCCTCTTTGCGTGCCGCAGCCGTTTCCAGCATTTCAGTAAAGTTGTGGGAATAAAAAATGTTATCCCCCAAAACCAGCGCAGAGGAATCCCCATCAATAAATTGATCACCAATTATAAAAGCCTGGGCCAGGCCATCGGGAGATGGTTGTTCGGCATACTGGATATTTAAACCCCAGCGACTTCCATCACCCAGCAATTGCTGATAGGCAGGCAAATCTCTTGGCGTAGATATCAGCAAAATATCACGAACGCCCGCCAACATGAGCGTTGTCAACGGATAGTAAACCATCGGTTTATCGTAAATAGGAAGGAGTTGTTTACTAATACACTGGGTTATTGGATACAGCCGCGTACCTGAGCCGCCTGCCAATACAATCCCTTTTCTTTTCAACAAAGCGGAAGCACCTCAAAGATTGGTCGGGACGACAGGATTTGAACCTGTGACCACCACACCCCCAGTGTGGTGCGCTACCAGACTGCGCTACGCCCCGATTGTTTTTAATAACAGTGTCTTTAAGCGGGCGCCATAATACATTAAGAAGCGGTGCTTTGGAACTGCCATCAGGAGATAAGATAGAAATTTAGATGCCTGGAATTTTTATACGTACTGTCTGGACAGCGTATTTTTTAATACGGCGTTAATTTGGTATTAAAACAGGCTTTTCTGCAGCAGATTAATCCAAAAACAGAAAGGTTACTAGGACTTCAGCACTGTCAGCACATCTTCCAATTCGCTAATCAACTGACGAATCAATTGCTGAGTCTGGCTTGCCCCTCCCTCGCTCTCCTCATTGGTCAATCGTTGTCGTGCACCACCAATGGTAAAGCCCTGATCATAGAGCAAGCTGCGAATTTGTCGAATTACCAGCACATCCTGACGCTGATAGTATCGACGATTACCTCGTCGCTTTACGGGTTTAAGCTGCGGAAACTCCTGCTCCCAGTACCGAAGAACATGCGGCTTAACGCTACACAAATCACTCACTTCACCAATGGTAAAGTAACGCTTACCTGGTATCGGCGGTAGTTCGTCGTTATGACTCGGTTCCAGCATAGTCTTCCACTTTTGTTCTTAGCTTTTGTCCGGGGCGAAAAGTCACAACACGCCTTGCAGAGATAGGAATATCCTCTCCAGTTTTGGGGTTTCGACCTGGGCGTTCAGTTTTATCGCGCAGGTCAAAGTTTCCAAAACCAGATAATTTTACCTGTTCGTTATTAATCAGGCATTCACTAATCTCTCCAAAAAACATCTCAACAATTTCTTTTGCTTCTCGCTTGTTGAGACCCAATTCATCAAATAATTTTTCCGCCATCGCGGCTTTAGTAAGAGCGCCCATGGCTAGCCCCTCAATACGGCATTAAATTCTTTTTCTAAGTTCTTGATAATACTGCTAACGAGCTGAGAAATTTCTTCATCTGTAAGAGTGCGTGATCTATGCTGCCACGTCAAGCCCAGAGCAAAACTTTTTCTGCCCGGACCAATACCTTTACCCTGATATAGATCAAATAACTTAAGATCTGTTAAATACTCGCCCGCTTGCTCCCGAATCACCTTATTAACCTGACTAAGATGCACCGACTCATCAACAATTATAGCTAAATCTCGCCGAACTTCAGGAAATTTTGATAACTCTTCAAAATTTGCTATTTTTGCGCACTGAATCGCAGCCACTTCCACCTCAAAAAGAAACACCGGACCATTCAAGTTTAACGCCCGTTCTACGGATGGGTGCATCGCCCCAACCATACCTATACTGCGCCCACCACTGATTATTTCCGCACTCTGGCCTGGATGTAAGGCTCCCTGCTGACGATCAATCGACACGAATTGATAAGACGCAAATTGACCACCCTGCATTAGTAACGCCTCAAGATCACCTTTGATATCAAAAAAATCCACCTTATTGCTCGCGTGCGCCCAACTTTCAGTATCACGCATACCGGCAATAATTCCACCCAGCTTTTCCAATTGCTGTACGCCACTTTCGGTTTGGGAAAACACCAGGCCCGATTCAAATAATCTAACCCGGCTGTGCTGACGGTTCTGATTATATTGCAACGCTTGAACCAGGCCAGGCCACAGAGAGGTCCTCATATCTGACATATCACTTGATATTGGATTAGCCAGAGAAATTGCATTTTTCCCTTGCAAAAAATATGACTGAAGCTTTGGGTCAACAAAACTATAGGTAATCGCTTCATAATATCCGCGCGTCAGCAACACGCGACGCAACTGTTGCAGGCTGATTTCTGATTCGCTTTTCGATTGCCTTTTTTGTGAAATCTGCGGCATTTTTGCCGGTAATTGGTTGTAGCCATATACACGGGCAATTTCTTCGATCAAATCAGCTTCGATAGAAATATCAAACCGGTAAGAAGGCGTTGCGACCTGCCACTCCTCTTCGTTCTGTGTCTCTACCTGCATACCCAGGCGATTCAGGATATCGACTATTTCCTTTGTCTCAAGCTCTATACTCAATATTTGAGCCACTCGCCTTCCCCTGAGTTGTACAGCCGATGCTCTGGGTAAATTTTCCTCCGAACACTGCTCAACTACCGGACCGGGCTCCCCTCCTACTATATCCAACAAAAGCTGTGTTGCCCTTTCTATAGCCGTTCGCTGCAACTGAAAATCCACACCTCTCTCATAGCGGTGCGAAGAATCTGTATGCAAACCGTAGCTACGTGCTTTGCCGGCAATAGTCAGCGGCGTAAAGAAGGCACTTTCCAGGAAAATATCTTTGGTCTGATTGGTGACGCCTGTCGCAGCACCGCCCATTATCCCCGCCATCGCAATTGGCCCGGACTGATCCGTAATCAGCAGTGTTTGCTCGGTCAGCTGCACCTCTTGACCATCCAGCAACACCAGCGACTCACCGGCCTTGGCCATTCGCACATTAATACTGCCATTAAGCTTGGCCAGATCAAAAGCGTGCATTGGCTGTCCAAGCTCCATCATGACGTAGTTCGTTACATCGACAACCGGATCTATACTGCGCATACCACTCCTGCGCAGTTGCTCCTGCAACCAGAGCGGCGATTGTGTATCGGGATTAATATTGCGCAGTACACGCCCCAAATATCTGGGACATCCTTCGGGTGCTTCAACAGTAACTTTAAATGTATCGTCCACCCGCGGAGCAACTGGCTCAACGGTAACTTCTAACACCGGCATTCTATTAAGAACACCCACCTCGCGAGCCAGCCCCTTGATACTTAGGCAGTCACCTCGGTTCGGTGTTAAATCTATTTCAATACACTGGTCGTCCAATTCGAGGTATCGACGAATATCTTCACCGACTGGCGCGCCCTCTGAAAGCTCCATAATACCGTCGTGATTATCGCTTAGCTCCAACTCCTTCTCAGAGCAAAGCATACCCTCAGATGCAACCCCGCGTAACTTGGCTTTTTTGATTTTGAAATTGCCAGGAAGAACCGCTCCAACTTCGGCTAAAGCGACTTTTATCCCGGCTCTAACATTTGACGCACCACAAACTACCTGATACTGCGCCTGACCGGTATTTACCTGGCAAACACTTAATTTATCAGCATCCGGATGCGCCTGGACTTCAAGCACTTCTGCCACACAGACACCCTTAAAAACTCCGGCAACCGGCTCGACCCCATCGACCTCCAAGCCTGCCATAGTAAGCTGCACAACCAACTGCTCACTATCTAATTCTGGATCAATCCACTGCCGCAGCCATTGTTCACTGAATTTCATCTATAAACCTTTTTAATCTAATTCTTTACTGGGTTTTTAATTAAACTGTGCCAAGAAACGCAAATCATTCTCAAAAAATAGTCGTAAATCGTTCACGCCATAACGCAACATCGCCAAACGCTCGACGCCCATACCAAATGCAAACCCTGTATATTTTTCGGAATCCACATCGGTCGACTCAAAAACGTTAGGGTGAACCATGCCACAACCCATTATTTCAAGCCAACCCGTGTGGCTGCATACCCGACAACCCTCTCCGCTGCATATAACGCATTCCATATCCACTTCTGCGGACGGTTCTGTAAACGGAAAATAGGAGGGCCTGAAACGAACCGCTAACTCTCTTTCAAAGAAAGCTTTTAAAAACTCTGCCACCGTACCTTTAAGGTCTGCAAAGCTAATGCCTTCATCCACCAGCAATCCTTCCACTTGATGGAACATGGGAGTATGGGTCAGATCCGAATCACAACGGTAGACTCGCCCCGGGCAAATAATGCCATAGGGGGGCTTTTGCTGCTCCATCACGCGTATTTGCACTGGGGATGTATGGGTTCGAAGCAGACGATGCGCATCAAAGTAAAAGGTATCATGCATCGCTCTTGCGGGATGATGCGCTGGTATATTCAAGGCTTCAAAGTTATGAAAATCGTCTTCTATTTCTGGCCCCTGCGCCACATCATAACCAAGCTGCGAGAAGAAAGCCTCAATACGCTCGATGGTTTTTGTGACCGGATGCAAATTGCCTGAAATCTGACCCCGTCCCGGCAAAGTCACATCAATGGTCTCTGCGCCGAGGCGCTCGTTTAGTACTTCGTTAACGAGTCCTTCTTTGCGCCGGTTAACGCATTCCAGAAGCAAACCTTTTGCCTCGTTAATCGCTGCGCCCGCCTGAGGTCGCTTATCTGCCGAGAGGCTCCCTAACCCTTTTAGCAACTGAGTTAATTCACCTTTCTTACCCAGATATTGTACTCGTACCTGATCCAGCGCTTGGGAATCCGGCGCTTCATCAATGGCAGCTTTTGCCTGAGTGATCAGGGAATCCAGATTTTCCATTCAAAATCTCCGAAAAAATAGGGGGAAGAGCGCAAACTCTTCCCCCTATGACTTTTAGCGTAGGTTCGGGACAAGCCGAACTATCATTACTGTCCTTGCTTGCTTTACCTATACTCACTTACTGTGCCTGTATAGGCGTCTTCCCAATCAATCCAAAGACGCCCGGTAGCATTCAAGCAACCAAGGAAACTATACCTACTTTCAATTAGGCGGCCAGAGCTGATTTGGCTTTTTCCGCAATTGCACTAAAGGCTTCTTTCTCATAGACCGCCAAATCTGCAAGTACCTTACGGTCAATCTCGATCGAAGCTTTTTTCAATCCAGCGATCAAACGGCTATAGGACAACCCATTGTCTCTGGCTGCTGCGTTGATACGGGTGATCCATAATGCGCGGAACTGACGCTTACGCTGGCGACGATCCCGATAAGCATATTGACCAGCCTTGATAACCGCCTGCTTGGCAACGCGATAGACACGGCTACGCGCGCCGTAATATCCTTTTGCTTGCTTTAATACTTTTTTGTGACGCTTATGAGCCGTCACACCTCGTTTTACACGTGGCATTTTTTCATCCTCTCAGAAATTAAGATAAATATTAAGTGTTTGGCAACATGCGCCTAATCAGCGCTTTGTCTGCATCATGGATCTGCAACATTGGGCGCAGATGACGTTTACGCTTAGTACTTTTCTTAGTCAGAATGTGACTTCTGAAGGATTGTTTGTGCTTAAAGCCATTCGCCGTTTTCTTAAAGCGCTTGGCTGCACCTCTATTGGTTTTAATCTTGGACATCATTTAACTCGCATTTGTGTCGGTACATCTATAGTTTGTCTTTCCCGCGATCGCTACGTCAGCTCAGTGCTCAAATCCTCATTTACCAATGTAAACTGTGGCTCTGTGCGCTGTGCTTATTTATTCTCACGATAAAATCCAAATTTCTATTCAGTACCTCATATTAATAAAATTTAAAACGCTGTTTAGCGTTTTTTCTTAATTGGGGCCAGCACCATCGTTATCTGACGACCTTCTGGTTTGGGCTGAAGTTCAACTGCACCATATTCCTGCAAGTCTTCTGCAACCCTTTTCATTAGGTTCATTCCGATATCCTGATGGGCCATTTCCCGACCGCGGAACCGACAGGTTACCTTGGCCTTATCCCCATGCTCCAGGAAACGTATCAGGTTGCGTAGTTTTACCCGATAATCCCCCTCTTCCGTCCCTGGTCGAAACTTGATCTCCTTTACCTGCATCTGTCGCTGTTTTTTGCGATTAGCAACTAACTGTTTCTTTTCATCAAACAATTTTTTACCGTAATCCATCACCTTACAAACAGGTGGCTCTGCATCCGCTGCAATTTCAACTAAATCCAAACTTGCTTCTTTAGCTGCGGCCATTGCCTCTGCCAGCGATACAATTCCACCCTGTGATCCATCGGCTAATACAAGTCTGACTTCGGATGCCTGAATTTCGCCATTTATGGCAGCTTTATTTTTTCGGCCTTTACTCATTATATTGAAGTAATTCTCCTAAAATTTAATTTATGCCACTGTCCTGCCGCGACAATTAATATCCGCTGATAATCTTTCGCAAAAGGAATCTACACTTATAGCACCTAGATCTTCACCGGCACATGTACGCACCGCAACAGTACCTGACTCAAGCTCCTGATCACCCACAACCAGCATATAGGGAACCCGCTGAATCGTGTGCTCGCGAATTTTAAAGCCGATCTTCTCGTTTCTCAAGTCCGAAATGGCTCTAAATCCTTTATTTCTCAAGGTTTTTTCAATTTTCTCGCAATATTGGGCATGATTGTCCGTAATATTCATGACAACAGCCTGATGAGGTGCCAACCAGGGAGGCATTGATCCAGCGTAATTTTCAATCAAAATACCAATAAAACGTTCAAAAGAACCCAGGATAGCGCGGTGCAACATAACGGGCACCTGTCGACTGCCATCTTCTGCAACATATTGTGCATCCAAGCGGCCTGGCATCGAAAAATCAACCTGTATTGTACCGCACTGCCAAACCCTTCCTAAGCAGTCCTTTAAAGAAAACTCTATTTTCGGACCGTAAAACGCTCCTTCACCCGGCTGCAACTCCCACTCTAATTCCTTGTTGTTCAGCGCCAGTTCCAGAGCCTGCTCGGCCTTATCCCAATCTTGATTCGATCCGACCCGCTGCTCAGGACGGGTAGATAATTTAATTAAAATCTCATCGAAACCAAAATCACCGTAAACCTTAAAAAGCAGATCAATAAAAGCCGCCACTTCCTGCTGAATCTGATTTTCCGTACAAAAAATATGTGCGTCATCCTGGGTAAAGCCCCTTACCCTCATCAAGCCCTGCAAAGTACCTGATGGCTCATTACGGTGACAGGAACCAAACTCAGCCAGGCGCAGCGGCAAATCCCTATAGCTGCGCAGCCCCTGATTAAACACCTGCACGTGGCAGGGACAGTTCATCGGTTTTACCGCATAATCCCTGTTTTCCGATTGCGATGAAAACATTTCATCGCCAAATTTATCGGCGTGCCCTGATTTCTCCCATAAAGAATAATCGACCAATTGTGGCGTTTTTATCTCCAAATAACCATTATCGCGCTGGACCTCGCGCATATACTGCTCAACCACCTGATAAATAGCCCAACCCTTCGGATGCCAGAACGCCATACCCGGGGCTTCTTCCTGCATATGGAACAGATCGAGTTTTTTTGCCAATTTACGGTGATCTCTCTTCTCCGCTTCCGCTAAAAAATTCAAATAGCCCTTTAACTGCTTTTTATCCGGCCAGGCAGTTCCATAAACACGCTGCAGCATTTTGTTATCAGAATCACCACGCCAGTAGGCACCGGAAACACGCATCAGTTTAAAGTGCTCACAGAATTTCATATTGGGCACGTGCGGCCCACGACACATATCAATATATTCTTCGTGATGATAGAGCCCGGGGGAATCCCCCTGATCAATATCCCGCTCCAGAATTTCCAGCTTATAGCTTTCACCACGATCTTTAAAGGTATCAAAGGCCTGTTGCCAGCTCACCTTTTTCTTAACCACCTGATAATGGGTTTTCGCCAACGCCCGCATGCGCGTCTCTAGTGCTTCCAAATCCTCATCTGTGATACGCTTTTCCAAATCAACGTCATAATAAAAGCCATTTTCTATGACAGGTCCGATTGCCATTTTCGTATCAGGCCAAAGCTGCTTAATCGCATGTCCCAACAGGTGCGCACAGGAGTGGCGAATCACCTCAACGCCTTCGCTATCTTTTGGCGTATAAATGACCAGATTTGCATCCTCACTAATCAGATCATGGACATCAACCGGCTCACTGTTAATCGACCCACCTACAGCCGCCTTGGCCAGCCCGGGCCCAATGTCGGATGCGACCTGGTGCAGAGTGACAGGTTCTTCATAAGTGCGCTGAGAACCGTCGGGAAGTGTTATTACAGGCATGGAGTTTCCTTGCATCAGTGGTGATCCCTACTAAAGACCACATGAAATAAGGCGCGTCGCAACGCGCCCTATCAGTCTATTACTTTAAAACAAAACAATTCTTAAACAATCAGTACACACGATCAGTTTGCACAACTGGATTGCCTTTGCGCAAACATTCGTCATCGAGATCATTGGTTGCATCAGAGCGGCCAAAAGGATCCGACATTCGCGCAGCCGTTTCGGCGGGCAGCAAGTCATCAATTGCCGCTCTTTCTTCCACTAATTCAGTCTCAGTTGCTTTCATTTTTTCACGAGAATAATCGCTAACCTCAAGCCCTTGCACTATTTCATAACGACCATAGTTACAGCGAACCGGGAAAGAGTACATAATTCCTGTTTCTATGCCATAGCTACCGTCACTGGGTATAGCCATGCTCACCCAGTCGTCGCCAGTGCCCAAAGCCCAGCTGCGCATATGATCAATCGCCGCTTGAGCTGCAGAAGCAGAACTGGACGCGCCACGAGCATTAATAATTGCAGCGCCACGTTGTTGTACCAAGGAAATAAACTGGTCTTTGTACCAGGACTCATCCACCACATCCAAAGCAGCATCACCGTGAATGCTGGCATGGTGCAGGTCAGGATACTGAGTTGCAGAGTGATTACCCCAAATAATAACGCCTTTCACATCGTTAGCATTGGTGGCCAGCTTGTTACCCAGAATACCTTTTGCACGTTGATGGTCAAGGCGCGTCATTGCTGTAAACTGTGCTGGGCTTAAATCCGGCGCATTTCGCGAAGCGATCAGTGCATTTGTATTTGCTGGATTACCTACGACCAGAACACGCACATCTGGATTTGCGTTATCATTAAGCGCTTTACCTTGAACAGAAAATATCTTGGCGTTTTCAGTCAGGAGATCTTTGCGCTCCATACCGGGCCCACGTGGTCGGGCACCCACCAAAAGCGCGTAATGAATTCCCTTGAAACCTTCGTTTGGATCGTCGTATACATTGACTTGCTGAACTAATGGAAAAGCACAGTCTTCAAGCTCCATTGCAACGCCACGCAGCGCATTCATTGCCTGGGGAATCTCTACCAAATGCAGTATCACAGGTTGGTCTGCACCAAGCATCTCGCCCGCTGCAATTTTAAAAAGCAAAGAATAGGCAATGCCTCCTGCCGCGCCCGTTACTGCAACTCTCACTGCTGGTTTCACAATCATTCTCCTCTATATTTTAAACATTAAAAGACTGGTGAGTGGTCGGCCTACTACCTACTATGTAATACCAACAAGTAGTACCAAGCAGCACCAACCATTCAATAATTGTTAACTGTTAATTAATCGAACTGGAATTTTGATTCACCAAGCTTAATCTAGCTTTGAATTGGGCCAACTAGCGTCTTATGCGATTGCGCCAACACCACCAATAGCAACTTCCAATTAATTTAGGGTCGGGGATTATAAAGTATTTTGCTGTAAAACGCACAAATTATAACGGCTATAAAGCACGTAAATAGAAGGTCTATCAGTCAAACAATCCAGAGAGGAATTTTTGCATAACCTGCAAAGATTTTGATTCTTGCTCGCGATGAGGTGAATGACCACAATTCTCCAGCAAGGAAACTTCCACCTGACTTCCTGACTGCCTGGCAATCGCCTCTATCTGAGCAACTGTTCCATATTGATCATCAACGCCCTGCACAACCAACACCGGGACACGAATATTGGGGAGATATTGCTCAATATTCCAATTAACAAAGTCTGGATCCAGCCAGGCGTCATTCCATCCCCAAAAGGCACAATCGGTGTTTTCCCCATGGTACTTTTTTAAGCGTTCGCGTAAATTATCTTCTTCATAGGTGCTTTTAGCCGCCCGAATCGAGTTCACCGAAAGCTCCTCGCAAAATACATGGGGAGATTCACAGATAACACCCAGCAGCCCCGACGACTTATGCATGCCTGCATAGATCAGGGCAATCGACCCACCATCAGAATGCCCGAGCAAGATATATTGTTGCAACCCGGCAACCTTCACTAATTCAGGCAACACATGTTCAGCCTCATCATGCATATAGGAAAGTGGTCGGGGTAACTCGCAGGGATCAGACGCCCCATAGCCCTGACGGCTATAGACTAATGCCCCGCAACCTGTTTTTATAGATAGCTTTTCCGCAAAATTACGCCACATGGCTACGCAACCCAAACCCTCATGCAACAGGACCACAGTCGGGGCCGCTCCTGGAGCGGGACCAAACCACTCGTACTCGAGGTTAACACCCAACACTTTTAGAAACTGGTTACCTGCCATACCACAGACCTATTGCTTGATTAAAAAGCATCTCAGGCTGGCATTGGTAGCCCAGCCCGAGACACTCGGAGGAAAGGTAAATAAGGGAAACGAACCGTAATAATTAATAGAGAGGCCGAAAATGACCTGCTCACCAATCAAATTTAGCTAGAAACCATCTCTTTCTGACGCCTTAGCCCTCTCGCGTAACATAAAATGCTGCACCTTCCCGGTAGCCGTACGCGGCAGTGCATCGATAAATTCTATAGATCGGGGGTACTTGTATGGCGCGGCATTTTGTTTGGCAAAATCCTGGATCTCTTTTATTAAATCCAGACTCTCGGCAAAACCCTCTTTTAGTACCACATAAGCTCGCACAATATTTCCACGATCCGGATCGGGCACGCCAATCACGCCACACTCGGCAACTGCAGGATGCTGACTTACCACCGCCTCCACCTCTGGAGAAACAATGTTGTATCCCGAAGACACGATAATTCCGTCGTTTCTGGCCTGATACCAGATGTAACCCTGCTCATCTATCTTTACGGTGTCACCCGTAATATTCCAGCCGTCCACCACATATTTAGACTGACGATCATCATTCAAATAACGGCAGCCTGTAGGCCCTTTAACCGCCAAATATCCAATCTCACCCACAGGGCTATCTTTACCATCATCATCCAGGACACGAACCTCATATCCTGGAACAGCTTTACCTAAAGAACCAACAGGATCACTATCATGCTGCACAGACAAAAACACATGAAGCAGCTCAGTGGCACCAATTCCATCAGTGATACGCACACCTGTTTTATCCTGCCATGCCTCTGTCACATAGCCAGGCAAAGCCTCACCTGCAGAGGCACAACCCCTGAGCGACGCCAATCTCTCATCCTCACAATCTTCAAGCAGGGCTTTATAAATGGTCGGCGCGGTAAAAAATATGGTCGCTTTAAATTTGTCGGCTGCATCCAGCAGTGATGGAATCCGCACATCCTCCAGCAACACAGTCGCCGCGCGTGCATGCAAAGGAAATAGGAGCAAACCACCTAGACCATAAACGAAAGCAAGCGATGGGGTTCCAAGAAAAATGTCATCTGAATTCGGCTTCAACACTTGCTTGGAAAATGTTTCACACACCGCAAGTATCGCGTGATGGGAATGCAAGGCTCCTTTTGGCTTACCTGTCGTTCCTGACGTAAAAGCAATCATGGCAATATCAGACCCATCAGACAAAAAATTATCAAACCTGGTTGATTTACCCTCCATCAACGATTCGATGCTTCCATCCACCTGATCGCCGTTAAAATACAGCACATGATCAAGCTGATCAGAAAACTTCATTGCCTTTTGCATATCTTCACTTAAACGGGCATCACAGAGAGCAATAGAGGCTCGACTTTGCTCGACGATAGTATTGATCTCTTTACCACGCAACATTGCAATGGTAGTTACCACAATGCCCCCGGCTTTAAGTGTGGCCAGCCAGCATGCTGCCAGCATGGGATTGTTCAAAGAACGCAAAACAACACGATCACCTGTTTTTAATCCCAAGTCATCGACCAACACATGCGCAATCTGATTACTCTTTTCCAGTAATTCCTTATAGGTCCAGTTTCCTGACGGTGAATAAATGGCGATCTTATCCCCAACACCCTCATCCACCGCTTTATCCAAAAACTCGACAGCAGCATTAAATGACCCGCAACAATCAATTTCATTGATAAAATCAGGCCACTGGTCCTGTGGCGGCATGTGATCGGGCACAAAACTATCTTGGTATGTTTTTTTAGTATTCACTTTAAACCCCTTGGATATACATAATTCCTTAGCCAGTATCTTTATATCGCCAATCAAATGCGCATATATTGGGAAAAATTATTTTCCGCACTCAAAAGATGAATTAAAATGCTATTTTCAGCCAAAAGCCCAGCTCTAGTTTTACTGCATTATATTACACTAAAAAGTTCCGGTAAACAGATTTATAGTTCATTTTTCTGCCTTTATGGGTTACAATGCTCCACCAATCAAGCTTGCTTGCACCATAATTCATAAATAAACAGCAGCTTTCAATACAAAGGCTGTAATATAATACCGACCTAAGTGGCCGCAACTTAACAAAAAAAACACTCTATGCAAGAAAATACCGTGTCAGACAAAAAACAGCCAGAAAAAGATGCCAGCGAAGAGTATATGAAACAAATTGCCAAGCTGGTACGCGGCATGCGAACACAGAGAGGCCTTACAAGAAAAGATCTCTCTAAAATGTCCAGCATCTCTGAACGATACCTCGCTCAAGTAGAGGCTGGCAAAGCAAATATCTCTATAGCCCTGCTTTGGCGCATGGCGGAGGCAATGCAGGTCAATGTATCAAGTTTTCTACCACAAGTTGAACAAACCAACATACAACTGGGACCTCTCAAGCAGTTTCTTGAAGGGCTCTCACTAGAGCAAGAGAAAAAGGCATTCGAGATATTGCTAAAGTATTTTTCCGGCGGGAAAGGGCCAACGGGAGGCATCGCTCTGATTGGATTGCGCGGAGCGGGGAAATCTACATTAGGCCGCATACTCTCCGAAAGCGCGAATATCCCTTTTGTCAGCCTGACACAGGTTATCGAAAAACTCGCCGGCCTTGAAATACCAGAAATTTTATCCATGTTTGGACAAAGAGCGTACCGAAGACTTGAGCACCAAGCCATCGATTACGTACTTGAAAACCATGAAAGCGTAATACTCGAAGTCGGTGGCAGCTTGGTTTCAGAAAGCGAAACCTTCAATCATCTGTTAAGCTCTTTCTACACTGTCTGGATCAGGGCGAAACTGGAAGACCATCTGAATCGTGTACTGGCTCAAGGGGAAAGCAAACCATTAAGGGACCGCGAAAAAGCTATCGAGGATCTAAAACACATCCTGGAGGAACGCGAACCCTTTTATATGGCTGCAAACTGGGTAATAGATACTTCTGAAAGATCTATTGAAGAGTGTGCAAAAGAGCTAAGCACCAAGTGCCGCTGTTTCTGCTGTGAATGGAGCCAGTAAATCAACACCAAAGTAACCGCTTAGGAAACGCTAGGACTTGTAAATCCTTCGCAGGAGGACTTTTCGCCCCACAAATTGAACTATATTACACGCAACAAGAATGGGAATGAGATTTATATTACATATTTGTTGACCGACTCTATCGCACATGTATAATAATATGCTCTTAGAGTTGGGTTTCAAATCGGAATACTGTTGAAAAGATGCATTATAATGCGCAAATGCTATTCCAAGGCTTTCACTAATAATAGTAAGGGGTAAACAATGAATAAACACCTACGCACACCATTTGCGTTGAAAGGCGTGGCCAAAGCTTTCGCCTACTCCAGCGCAGCAGCAATACTTGCAACACCAATAACCAGTTTTGCCGAAACCGCTAAAGGAAAAGGATTTGGTATTGAAGAGGTGGTTGTAACGGCTCGTAAACGGGAAGAGAACCTACAGGATACACCGCTATCGGTTGCGGCCTTTACCGCAAACGACATGAAAGTGAGACAAATTCACTCTTCCGACCAGTTATCACAAATTACACCGAACCTGCAGTTTTCCTCTCAAGCTCCCTCCTCTGGTAGCAATGCGTCGTCACAAATATTTATTCGGGGCATCGGACAAACTGAATTTCTACCCTCAACCGATCCGGGTGTCGGTCTCTATATAGATGGCGTGTATTTGGCTCGCTCTGTCGGTGGAACACTGGACTTTGCAGATATCGAACGAATCGAAGTGCTGCGTGGTCCCCAAGGCACGCTGTTTGGACGTAACACCATCGGTGGTGCGATCAACATTCACACCAAAAAACCCTCGGAAGAGTTTGGCGGCGAAGTGGAAGTCAAAGTGGGCTCAGACAGTCAGCTGGAAGTTATGGCAGACATCAATTTGCCCATCAGCGAAAACCTGCTAACAAAATTTTCTATCGGCAAACGTGATCGCGATGGCTATGTAAAAAGACTGGTCGACGGTGATGATCTGGGTGATGATGATACTTTTGGCGCACGCGCTGCGATTCTCTGGACACCTACTGACGACGTGCAGGTTTTCTGGAGTGCTGACTACAATAAAGAAGAGGAAAATGGGTCACCTCAGGTATTTAACTCTATATCCAGTGGAAACCTGTTTGCCTCTGTATCAAGTGCACGTGCCGGTTGTCCCGCACCAGGTACAGAATTAGCGGACCCACGTTGTGCCAACAACCAGTGGAACGCTGGTCCTTTCGCGAGTAACGGTACTTTTCCGGTTGCATCCGAGCTGGAAGGCTGGGGAACCCAGCTGACCATTGATTGGGATCTGGACTGGATGACCGTGAAATCAATAACGGCCTACCGCGACATGGATTGGTTCGCGTCTCGAGATGCGGACAATACACCTTTTACTATCCTGCATACGCAGAATGACGATACAGCGGATCAACTCAGTCAGGAAATCCAGTTTGCCGGAACGGCAATGGAAGACAAGCTGAACTGGTTGGTTGGCTTGTATTACTTCGAAGAAGAAGCTACCGATGACTATTATGTTCCGATCACTTTCGGAGACTTTAAAACGGGCGGTGACGTTGATAATGATACCAGCGCGCTCTTTGCGCAGGTCACTTACGACGCTACCGACGCATTGAGCATCACCTTCGGTATTCGCTACTCTGAAGAGACCAAGCGATTTACACCGGATCAGGGAGCCTTGACTACCTACGTATTCCCGGTAGGGCCTTCAGAAAAAGTAGGTGACATGTATTTGCACCCCGTCACAGGCGAGCTGTTTCCAACCATTCCCAGTGGCACTGCAGCGATCGTACCTGCTGGAACACCATTTTATCCAGCCGGTGAAGTTGAGACGGATGTCGAAGAAACTACGCCCATGCTGAATATCGCCTATCGTTGGTCTGACGATCTGATGACCTACATCAGCTACTCAGAAGGCTTTAAAAGTGGTGGTTTCAACGCTCGTAACGTAAAACCGGGTGCTCAAATCCGTGAATTTGATCCTGAGTTTGCTGATACCTATGAGATCGGTTTTAAGGCGGATCTGCTGGACAACACACTGCGTTTGAACGGTGCGGTATTCTACACAGAATACACAGACCTGCAGTTCATTATTCGTGAGGACTTCTCCCCCAATACCTTCAACGCGGGTGAAGCGATTATCGAAGGCTTTGAACTGGAGTGGACCTGGGTACCAACGCCTGAACTACAAATCGTTGGTGGTGTTGGCTATACCGATGGTGACTATGAAGAGTTAAGTCCTGAGCTGCTCGCTGAAGGTTCAGTCTCATTAAATAACCAGATGCCCCATGTGCCAGACTGGTCTGCCAATATGGGCGTAGCCTATTCTATTGATCTAGGCGAAAACGGTACTTTGACTCCACGTGTAGATTGGTCTTACCGCAGCAAGCTGTACTTCAATACCGATAATACCGAAGCTATATCTCAGAACGGCTATAGCATCTGGAATGCTGCATTGACATGGGAATCACCGGACGAAAACTGGCAGGTTATTGGTGCCGTATCTAATCTGGATGACGAAATCTACCGTGTTGCAGGCAACTCTTCTCTGACTGCCAGTGCTTCCTATGCGGAATCCACATATGCCAGAGAACGCGAATACTCATTGACTGTGCGCTATAGCTACTAATTACCAAAATGTCACTCTCTTGATAGGCCGGCGCAAGCCGGCCTTTTTTTATTCTCTATTCTAATCGTCCGTTTCAACGGCTCAGCTTTTCCCAGTCCGACTGCGTTTATTGCATACCTTCATTGCACAGTTTGCGTATCGCTACCTTTTATTTTTAAAATACCAGGCACACCTAACCCGAACATTTCAACAGTACGTCTAAAATAGCTCTGAAGCCCCTATGTATATTGGTTTTGATCTAAAATCACCCCCCCATTAAAATCCTGGCTACTGCCGATAAATCCGGGCTAAACCATAGCTATTCTCCACGTCTCTATGCAGAAGCCAATTGGATAAAAGAAATATCAGGAGGTTAGTAATCAGTAAAGAAAAAATAGCCCATGTATGGCGACTTCTAACAGCAGGTGCCGCCAAACGGTAGAGGATAGATTTCACAGGTGCCCACATGGAAGCCGGCGAATGCCTTAAGACTAACAATATGGAGAGGCCGGTGGCGCGAAAGCACCACCTTAGAAATTAATTCGAAGGCATGTAGCTAATAGGTCTCAACGTGATAACGCCCAGAGGTTCGCATCATTTGTTTGATCTCATCCCAATCCATATCATTGTCTTTGCAGATATCCGAAAACGCTTCATCGACACCCAATTCCATATCCTTCAGTCCACAGATAAACACATACGTCTCTTTAGAATGGAGCAACTCTGCCAGACTATCGGCATTATTTCTCATCCGATCCTGCACGTACTCTTTGGGTTGGTCCGGAAGACGCGAAAACACCAGTTGCTTTTCGATAAACTCACTGTTCAGTTTCTTCAACGGTCCAAAATAGGGAAGTTCTCCCGGTGTCCTGGCACCGAAATAGAGTTTCAATTTTCCAGAGGCCTTGTACATATGCCGGCGTCGATATTCCGTCATCGCCCTGAAAGGAGCCGCACCGGTTCCCGTACACACCATAATAATGTTGGCCGTGGCGTGATTCGGCATCAGGAAAGTCGCGCCAAAGGGACCGGTCACTTTGACCTCATCATCCTTTTTCAGGTCACAGACATAATTGGACGCAACGCCATGTTGGGTTTCGCCGCTTTCTTCATAAACCACGCGTTTAACCGTCAGCGATGCATTATTATGCCCGGGACGCTCACCATCTCTCGGGCTCGCAATTGAGTAAAGTCGCATGAGGTGCGGCTTACCCTTTTCATCAACGCCCGGTGGGATTATCCCGATACTCTGCCCTTCCAAAACCGGAAATGTCTTGGAATCAAAATCGAGTACAATATGGTGGATATCGGACTCCACATCATCGTCGGTGATACGGTAGTTGCCCGCCACGCGTGCAATAAGCGGACGCTCACGATTGTAGATATTGATATAAGGGTGCGCTGCAGAAAAGGGAGGTATAACCTTACCACTTTCCCCTGTATGAGCCACTTCCAGAATTGCATTGGCTTCATCCTCACTCGCCTCTTGGACGGTGTCCTCCACCTCGTCTTCATCAATACCTAGCTCCTCTGGAAGCTCTTCCCAGGAGAACTGCTCCTCCAGCGTATAGGGCTTATGTACAATCCGCCAATTATCTATCGCCCCGGTAGGACAGGGCGTTATGCAATCCAGACAAGCCTTACAGATTTCAACATCAACCACGTAGTTTTCGCTATCGTGGGTAATGGCATCAATAGGGCAGGTTTCTTCACAGGTATTACAGCGAATGCATATTTCCGGATCGATAAGATGCTGACGTATTGCGCTCATAAAAATTCTTCACTTTTGTTTTATTAAACCTTTTTAATACTGCTTTCCCGGTTGGGTAACTCTCTGGAGCAGATTCATTCAAACTCATGCTACCCCAGAGAGTGTACCAAATTGGCTAAGCTAACCAATAGCCAGAACCATTAGATTTAGTTAATTTTGACATACTCAAATTCACCCGTCTGGTTGTTAATCCCAATTCTGGGCTCAGCAATCCAGCCAGCATATTTTCCAACTTCTGTACAGGGCTCCATCAAAGACTGAATATAATCTCCATCGGCGTCAGAACAGAGCCACTCTTCCTTTTTGGAATTCCATTCATCTTCACTGACGATTTCACCGTCAATGGTGACATATACCGATTCAAACTCACCAATTTTCCGGTTAAAAGCCTTATGCGGCTGAGTAATCTCGAAATCAATACCCGCTTTGCTAATCGTTTTATTCCAGCGATTGATGCCACCCTGACAATCCTTAATATAATCATCCAGCAGACGTGCATTAATGGCGCTTAAGGCAGGCACATCCTCTTCAACAAATTTTCCATCAGCTACACGTGTTACCGTATAGGTATCATTGAGCAACTGGTGGTCATCGTCGATTTTGGTTTCAGCGAAACGCCCTTTTATGCCCGCATTAAAGGAGTTTGCAGCATTAGTGGAGACTTCCGCACCAAAAAGATCCCGTGTCACAGAAGTGTGAAAATTCACTTTTTTCTGCAACGTCGGCAGATCAATGACACCCAGTGCGCGCACCGCTTCTATCTCATAAGGATCAGTGATATTCGCCTCATTCATTGCATCGCAGGTACGTTGAATTACTCGACCAACGCCGGTCTCACCGACAAACATATGATGCGCTTCTTCGGTCAGCATAAATCGGCAGCTGCGTGACAGTGGGTCGAAACCTGATTGTGCCAGAGACTCCAACTGCATCTTACCATCGCGATCCGTAAAATATGTAAACATGAAGAAGGACAGCCAATCGGGCGTTTCCTCGTTAAAAGCACCCAGAATCCTTGGCTTATCTTCATCGGCAGAACGTCTTTCCAATAATCCTTCAGCCTCTTCACGACCATCGCGGCCAAAATATTTCACCAGCAGATAAACCATAGCCCACAAATGACGACCTTCCTCGACATTCACCTGGAACAGGTTACGCATATCATAAAGCGAAGGCGCTGTTTTACTCAGGTAACGTTGCTGCTCAACTGAGGCAGGCTCAGTATCTCCCTGCACCACAATCAGGCGACGCAACAGAGCTCGGTATTCACCGGGCACTTCCTGCCAGGCCGGTTCACCCTTGTGCTTGCCAAAAGGAATGGTGCGCCCTTCTTCCTTGGGTGCCAAGAGAATACCCCAGCGGTATTCAGGCATTTTTACGTGGCCAAACTTCGCCCAGCCTTTGGGATCAACACCCACCGCTGTCCGCAGATACACTTCATAATTTTGCGTATGATCCGGGCCTGCTTCGTTCCACCAATCCAGATATTTCGGCTGCCAGCTTTCCAGTGCTTTCTTAAGCCGTGCATCACTAGCCAGATCCACGTTATTTGGAATCAGCTCGTCGTAGTTCACTTCAACAATTGCATCATTACTTGTCTGTTCAGTCATTTTTCAAATCCCCTCTGTTAAACTCGTTTCAAATCATATTCAGGACGGCCACCCGTACCATACAGTTGCAGCGCACCGGTCTGCCCTACTGCATTGGGTCGCTGGAAGATCCAGTTTTGCCACGCGGTTAATCGCCCAAAAATCTTGGTTTCCATCGTTTCCGGACCGGCAAAGCGAAGGTTGGCCTCCATCCCGGTCAAACAATCTGGCGAAAAGCTGGCTCGCTCCTCGATCATCATTCGGGTTTCTTCATCCCAATCAATGAAATCCAGGCTGTAGGTCAACAAGCCCAATTCATAAGCCGCATCAGCATCCAGTTCTTGATCAAGGCTTTCTTTTGCTACGCCTACAGAGTCAGGCTCCCCGAGAAAACGTGTTTCCAACCGAGTGATACCATTTGACATCGGGTATGGTCCAAAGTTGGACTGGGTCAATCGAATGGTGGGTGCCGGACGATCATCATTCTCAAATTGGCCTTCGAGCATGTAGCTGCGATCTACTGCAAACAACAGCTCAGCCAATACGCCCACAAAACAGCTTCCTGGTTCGACAAAGGCCAGCAACGTACGTGATGTAACATCAATACGTTTTAGTGTGCGACGCCAGTAGAGTGATATTTCCCGCATTAACCAGTTATCCTGATGTTCCGCTAGAAACGCATCATAGCTGGCTACCAGATCAGAATCCCCTTCCGTTTTGAATACCAGGGTACCGATTTCCAGTTCATTTAATCGCAGATGCAGTATCGCCGCATCCAGCTCACGGCAAAGTGCCAACGACCAAAACTCCGTACCTTGCGCTGTAGCTTCATCCAATGACCCAGGAACGGGTGCGTCAGGACCACGCAGCGTTATTGTCGCCAGACGATTGGCGCGATCAAATGCCACGCTCACATGCTTATAGATTAGCGCATCATCGGTGATCTCAACTTGTATGGGCGTTAATTCTACGCCCTTGGCATTCTCGGGACGGTCCGATTTTGCGGCTATCTCAAGCGCTCTATCCTGCACCGCCTGCTTAAACTTGGAGCCTGGCAGCACTTCGTCAACCAAACGCCACTCAACCGCGCGCTTGCCTCGCACACCCTCCTCTACTGTGCAAAACACGTCAGCCAAATCACGACGAACTTTGCGCTTATCTACCAATCGTGTCAGCCCGCCAGTTCCCGGCAAAACTGCCAGCAAAGGAACCTCAGGTAGTGAAACAGCCGAGTAGCCATCATCGGCCATCATAATGTAGTCGGTCGCCAGCGCCAGTTCGTAACCACCCCCGGCGGCTGTACCACTCACAGCACAGATATAACGCTGCTGGGAATTTTCACTGGCATCTTCAATCGAATTACGTGTTTCATTGGTAAATTTACAGAAATTCACTTTATGAGCATGAGCCGCGCCGCCAAGCATACGAATGTTGGCGCCCGCACAGAATACCTTTTCCTTAGCTGAGTCCATCACCACTGAGCGCACTTCCGGATGCTCAAACCGCAATCGTTGAATGGCATCATAGAGCTCAATATCTACCCCTAGATCATAAGAGTTCAACTTCAACTCATATCCGTCAAACAGGGTCTGTGAAGCATCTACATCCATAGTCAGGTGTGCAACTGGGCCGTCAAAAGTCAGCTTCCAATGCTTGTACTGCTCAGGACTGGTTTGAAAATTGATCATACTGTAAATCCCCTTAGTCTGTGGCGACACTCAATTTATTCCGCCGTTTGTATCAATGAGTAGGTTATTCTACGAAACTGCATAATACTGCACTTACAAATCAATTAACGCATTATATTACATTATTGATCCATGTCAAGTGCCACGCATTCTGTTTATGGTAGCTTTATCACTTTTTTTATTCTTGGGAGATACTTGATCGCTTGTCTGCTCCCCTTAACATTAATCAAGTCCAGTTCAGCCAAAAATCGCCCGGCTAAAATCAACCCCGCAATCAACCCCGCAATCAACCCCGCTGAGCGCTAACGGTGTGATATTCTAACAACGTGATATTAGAGTATCGACGCTAATCCACTCCAGTCTACGCCTGTCAAACAGCTATTCCAAACCTGTATTGCTACGTGTAAATCCCTCGCAATGAATGTAACCGTCAATCAGCCCGACAAACGATCCGTAAATTGCTCTTCCCCGCTTCTCTAATCCGTATTAAAGACATTTAACCTTCAGGCCAGGACACCTGCCAATTCGCTATCCGGTTTTAAATTGAAGGCAGATTGTAGTCTATTTAAAAATGCATTATATTACATCGAAAATAAGAACGATGCTCCGTCGCCCAATTGCCAGACGGCTGTATACGAAATGCCCCGGACAATCTGAGGTGGACGTTGAGTACAATGACACACCCCATTTACAGTAACAGGAAAGAGGTTTCGCCAACGTGAATGATTTCTCTATATCTGAATTTCAAACACTCGTACAAAAAGTCACAGCGCTCATTAAAGATAAGCCACTCGACAACAGCCTGGAAAATGAACTAAACAGCACTTTCCCTGCAGACAGCGAACTGTTTAAAGCCATAGAAACAGCTTGTCACGAGGGTATCCGCGCAGGCGAAATGTGTCAGTTTGAAGGTGGCGGCATCAAATACGGGCGTGTTATTAAGCCCACACCCGAACTACAGGGTTGCAGCATCGACCTGGTAGAGATGACCGATATTAAAGGCCCTCACCACCGACATCCCATGGGTGAAATCGATATGATCATGCCCCAGGATGCTGACGCAAAATTCGACAATAGAGGCGCCGGCTGGCTGGTTTATGGTCCTGACAGCTCTCATAGCCCCACCGTAACACATGGAAAAGCACTGGTTTTATATCTGTTGCCAGAAGGAGCAATTGAATTTACCAGGCGCAGCTAGCAGTCATGTATTCAACCATTATAAAAAAATAAACTGGCATTCTGTGCAATGGATACAAATCAGCAGTTTCTTCAGCGCGTCGGGGATAAGGTAAGAAGCTACCGCGCGCGCAGAGGCATGACCAGAAAAATACTGGCGCACGACTCATTGGTCTCCGAACGCTATCTGGCGGACCTCGAGCAGGGAAAAGGCAATATTTCAATCAGCCTGTTACGCCAGGTCGCCAATTCGCTGGGCGCAGATGTATCAGAACTGGTCAGCACTAAACCCGAACAAAGCCCTGAATTATCGCTAATTATGCAGTTCTTGAGTGAGCTAACCAACGATGAACAGCAAAAAGCACTGGGAATGCTCTATAACCAGTTCTCTCGACAAGGCAACATACACCGAAGAATTGCCCTGATCGGATTACGTGGCGCGGGAAAAACCTCGCTGGGAACTCTTTTAGAGAAGAATTTTGACCTTCCGTTTATCCGGCTGGCGGATCAAATTGAGAAACTTGCTGGCATGAGTATTTCGGAAGTATTTTCCCTGTCCGGACAGTCCGGGTACCAGCGACTAGAAGAAAAAGCACTCATGTCTTCGCTTAATGAATATCAGCGTTGTTGTCTTGAAACCGGCGGCAGTATTGTTTCCGAACCCAAAACACTTAATCTGCTATTAACCAACTGCTTCGTTATCTGGGTAAAAGCAACCCCGGAAGAACACATGCAGCGCGTCATTGATCAGGGTGATCTTAGGCCCATGGCAGATAATAAGGAAGCAATGCATGATCTACAGCAGATTCTGATCGAACGCAGCCCTTTTTATGAAAAGGCTGATGCGGTACTCGACACCTCCGGTAAAAGCGTTGACGAATCTTTTCAGGAACTGACACAATTACTTCGAGAAAGCACTTCAATACTACAAAGTAATCGTTCCGTTGAACCATAGTGATTTTTACTAAAATTTACGGAAAACACTGCGGGCGAACTTAATAATGTGCGGACGCTACAACTTAACTGATAGCCCGATGGTTCAGGCCTTGCTGGATATACTGGGCATAGACATAGGCCCCTTACCTGCTCGCTTCAATATTTGCCCTACGGAGCACTCTCCGGTCATTTGTCGCCAACTAGGCCAGACATTAATGCTGAATATGCGCTGGTGGCTTGTGCCCAGCTGGTCAAGCGGGCCAACCAATGACTATGCCATGTTTAACGCTCGCGCCGAAAGCCTGCTCCAAAGCAAAGCCTATGCTCTTCCTTTTAAAAAACAGCGCTGCATTATTCCTGCCACTTCATTTATTGAGTGGCAAAAAACCGATGAGGGAAAATTACCACGCCTGATTCAACCCAAAAAAGGAGTATTTGCGTTTGCCGGTATTTGGGATTACTGGAAACCAGATTCCATATACTCTTTCAGCATTATCACCACAGAAGCAACCTCCGAATTCAGACACATTCACTCTCGGATGCCCGTCATGCTAAAAGAATCGGAATTAGCAGCTTGGTTAAACCTGGAAACGGATATTTATAAACTGCTCCCCTGCCTTGAACCACGATTGACCGCGCCCATAGATATTTTCCCTATCGAAAAATCAATCAATAACGTCAATTATAAAGAGACGCCCAGAGTGATAGGGCAAGGGAAAATAATTCCTTGAACTCATATCCCTCTCAGCTCAATCAGCAGACGGCGGGATTGCCGCCTGCCGGCTTGGCTAATTTCCGTTAGAATTGATAAGAAAGCGAAAGCCCCCACTCTCTAGGTCTACCGAAAACGGCATTTCGGACACCAAAGGCGGGGATTGATTCCGCACTGGTGAAATACTCTTTATCAGTCAGGTTTGTAACGAAGAGGGAGGACTGCCATGCCTCACTTGGGCTAACCCAACTAATTCGGGCGTTAATAATACTGTAGCCTGCCTGAACAATTTCCGCGGTATTCTGCGGATCATTATAGGTCTTACCTCGATAGCTAATGTCACCTCTAACCGCCAGGGCTCCTAGCTCCTCACCAAGTTCAAACCGATACTGCGCCCCGCCGTTGATCGTCCAGCGTGGAGCCTGAGGAAGGCTGTTATTTTCTGAATAACCCGTGTTTATGGCTAGAGACTGATATTCATTCTCCAGATAGCCAACACTGAAATTCAGGTCAAGATTTGCGTTAGGTCTGGCAACTATTTCCATCTCAAACCCATGAAGATCCACATCACCGGCATTATCTACTGTCAGCAAAAGAGCACCATTCGCCGGATTGATGGTGTTGGCAAATAGTTGCAAATCTTCATACTCACTATAAAATGCGGCGATGTTAAAGGTCATACGACCATCGAGCAAGGTTGATTTTAAACCTACTTCATAAGCGGTCAATTCTTCTTGATCATAGCGTTTGAACTCCGCGGGCTGCAAAGGTCGGGGGTTCCAGCCACCACTTTTTTGTCCTTGGGTTATAGACGCATAAATCATCATTTCATTATTAATCTGATAATCAAACCCAATCTTCGGCGTAAACTTGGACCAGTCCTGCGTATCTTTAGTCGGCGGGCTGGCAATGTTTCCTGAGTTAGGGAATATTGAGTCTATAAAATACTCTTTCTCCTCATAAGAATAGCGTCCCCCGAGGGTAATACTGAACTGATCCGTCAGCGCGTAAGTTAGATGCGCAAAGGTCGCCCAGCTGGTTGTATCAAGAGCCGTATAGGGTCTAACATCCAGATCAAACAGGGTATTTAGCGGATTACCCGCCCCACCCGCACAGGGCGCAGGGGGCGCAGCCGGACACATCACTCCCGGAACCAGTGGTATCAGGGCTGCTGGCAAAACATTAAGGGTATCGAAAATACCTGACGCCAATAACGTTGTATTGAGATCGGTAATATCCTCACTCAGATAATACGCTCCAACCAACCAGTTTAGCCGGCCTTCAAGAGATTCACCACTTAACTGAAATTCCTGGCTGAACTGCTCCTGATCCTGTTCTTCGTCAGTGTGTATGATGGGAAAGGGTGAGTAATCAATATCGGTACGAATCTTAGCTTCCATTTCGCGATAAGCCGTAATGGACTTAAATCGCATATTGCCACCGAGATCCCAATCAAGAGTAGCGGTCACACCCCAAGTATCATTTTCATCCTCTGTCGGACCCGTACCCTGCGACTTCTCGTGATCGCCGGTTACCCAGCGATCATCAAACAAGCTACCCGGAGGCAGCCCTAACTGAAAACCTACAAAAGGCGCCGCAAGCGCATTATAAAGACCGTAAAGTCCGCCGGGAGCATCAAAGGTCTCCAGCAGCGTTCCTGGGGCGCCGTTTTGGCGGATACGGGAAGCGTCAGCACTTAAATACAGGGTAATATCATCCGAAGCTATCCAGTTTAATCCAACACGCACTGCGTCGACATTGGTATCTCCCAGATCAAGATCACTGCCCACACGCTCACTGTACCCATCCTGGTTTTTACTGACCAACGCAAGCTTTCCGTATAAAGACTCTGCAACCAAAGGCATACTGACCTGGGCTTCAAAGTCTTGGCGATCACGCTCACCGAGCGTCACTTTCATCCGCCCAGTGGTTTCATTCGAAGGACGTGTTGTCACAACATTAATCGCTCCACCGATGGTATTTTTCCCATAAAGAGTCCCCTGTGGCCCCCTTAAAACTTCGATTCGTTCTACATCTGATAAATCCAGCATGCCACCGATGCTGCGAGCGATGTAAACTCCATCGACATATATCCCCACTCCCGGATCAGTAGGGAAAATAAAATCATTTTGTCCCACTCCACGAATGAACACCGCTGCATTAGTGCTGCCCCCGTCACCCTTGCCATGGTTAATATCCAGATTCGGCGTATATGAGGACAAATTTGCCAGATTAAACATTGAGCGCGACTCCAGGTTCTTCGCCGTAAACGCCGTCACTGAAACTGGTACATCCTGCAGTTTTTCCTGTCTTTTTTGTGCGGTAACCACAATTTCCTCAAGTATTGCTGATTGCGCATACCCCTGCTCTGCAACCAACAAAAAGGCCGTTCCAAAGGTGAAAGCCCCGAACGATTTAAATCGATCATTAAACATTGTCAATTCCTCCCACTAACAAATTAATTTTTCCCGGGTTTAACTCTCGTCCCGGAATACCCCTTACCTCGTTACCAAACCTCTTATCACTAAAACCACATCCTTGTTTCCAGCCCTTTCCATACTCTCTATTTAAAAATTTATTAACGAGCCAATACAGACACCGTGCATGCTTTGGTATCACCTGCCTTATCACCACCCATGCAATGCGCCAGCGCCAGCTGACACCCTTCCACCTGACGCTTTCCTGCCTCATGCCGGAGCTGAGTAACCAGTTCTACAATTTGAGCGACACCAGTCGCCGCAATGGGATGGCCCCGGCTCAGTAGTCCACCGGAAACATTGACCGGGATACGCCCACCCAAAGTCGTCGCTCCGGATTCCACCAGAGCACCACCCTGGCCCTTATCGCACAGACCCAGCGCTTCGTAGTGGATAATTTCAGCGATGGTAAAGGCATCATGGCACTCGACTAAATCCAAATCTTCGGGCCCTATTCCGGCTTTCTCATATGCTAATTGGACAGTGCGATAATCGGTATCCCAATGGGTAAGGTCACATGGTTCTTCAAAGCTACCGGAAGCTAGAACAGAGGACCTTACCTGTACAGAGCGCTCAAAATGGGTAGCCACTTCATCGCTCGCTAAAATCAAAGCCGCTGCACCATCGGCAATAGGACAGCATTGGGACCGGGTAAGCGGGTCGGCAATTACTGGTCCACTGAGAACCTGCTCCAGACTTTCTAGCTGACGGAATTGTGCGAAGGGATTTAATGCTGCATGCTGACGGCTTTTAACCGTGACCTGAGCCATCTGTTCTACTGTAGTACCGTACTCATACATATGACGTTGCGCCCTTAGGGCAAACCCTGCCGGTACCACCATGCCTAATTGGGTGTCTAACTCAGTTGCTCCTGAATTAAGCAATCCAAAATCCGGCACACACATTTTTTCTGCGCCAACCACCAGTGCTATTTCACAATCCCCAGCCAGAATGGCATTACGTGCAAGATGGAAAGCGCTGGATCCAGAGGCACAGGCATTCTCAACATTCACTACGGATATTTTGTTCAATCCGGCCGCTGCAGTAAGGTTCTGACCAATAGTGGTATCACTGAATAACAGGGGACCAAGAGTATTGGCAAAGTAACAGGCACCAATTCGTTCCTTGGCTAATCCTGTGTCTTTCAAGGCCAGTGCGGTAGCCTCCAACGCGAGCGATACGATCGTTCGTTCTAGATGACGACCAAAATGAGTGATGCCTGCTCCAATAATTGAAACCATAGTTATTCCTTAGGTATTAGCCGCAATAAAATAGGGCCGCAGGCAGGGTGTATTTTCTGAGTTAAGCCCCAAACGAGCAACCTCCAGTTGCACCGTTTGGCCGATCACAAGGTTATGCTCTTCTACCGGATCCAGCAGAGCGAAGACACGCAAAGGAACCTGTTGCAGATCGACATAACCCACCCTGTATGGTTTGGGTAATCCGAGCGGTGGTTTGGTACGGATTGTAGTGATACTGTAAAGAGTTCCCTTACCTCCCAAACTAACCAGCTCAACTTCACCCAGACATCCTGAACAGACCTCCGGCGCTGGGAAATGATAAATTTCGCAGGCAGCACAATAGCCGCCAAGTAGGTAAGGGCTCTCCCCGGAAGTAAAAATATTCTCTTGCACAGGAGGATATTCGGCCATGGATGTCATGATGCGCCCTCCTGTATTGGCGAATTTTCCCTATCATAGGTATCGTCGGTTACACCTTGCTCCCGTAACAGATATTTTTGCACCCGCTCGGTTGGTGTTTTGGGCAAGGTGTCCATAAAGCGGATAAATCGCGGCACCATAAAATAGGCCATGCACTCACCACAATGCGCAATCAGTTCCTGTGCCGATAATTTTTGGTCAGGCTTTAACGTGACACAAACCATCACCTCATCCTCACCCAGTTCCGACTTGACCGCGACGGCGGCGGACTGAAATACAGCAGGGTGCGAGTTCACCCCCTGCTCCACTTCAAAGGAGGAAATATTTTCTCCACGACGACGCAGCGCGTCCTTTTTACGATCCACAAAATAGTAATAACCATTTGCGTCGTACTGCAGATAATCGCCCGTGTGAAACCAGAGATCCTGCCAGGCTTCTATGGTTTTCTCCGGCATCTGGTAATACTCCAGCATCATTGCATAGGGTAGGAGCGGTCTAATAAGCAGTTCACCCGGCGTATCCGGGCCGACCTCTTTACGTTCATCGTTGACCAGCTTGATCTGATAGCCTGAGTTCAATTTTCCACAACTGCCCGGTACTCGATCACTCAGACTGTTGCTCAGGGGAGCGCCAATTTCACTCATGCCATAGCTCTCGACCAGCTTGACATTAAAACGCCGCTCAAAGCTTTCAAAGGTTTCCCGGTTCGCACCAGCCCCAACCATTAAACGTAAAGGATTATCGGCATCATCGGGCTGTGGATCAGCTTTAAGCAATATCGGCAAGATACTGCCAATATAGTTGAATTCCGTACAGCGGTGACGACGAACATCCGGCCAAAATCCGCTCGCAGAAAAACGTTTCGCTAACACCATACGCGCGCCACTCATCAATGCAGGCATGGTAGATAAGGTCTGTGCGTTGCCATGAAACAGTGGTAATGCGTTATACAGGCAATCCTGCTCTGTATATTCCGCCATACCAATAATTATTTCCGCCAAGGCTAACTGGTAGTTCTGGGGCACCACCGCACCCTTGGAAGGACCGGTAGTACCAGAGGTAAACATAATGGCGACGGGGTCCGAGTGGAGAACTTCAGCCGCTTGATAGTCCCCGCTATTATCCGACAGGGTCCGATAGCTTATCTCGTCATCGCCTGGCGATACGCTAAGTGCTTCATTTTCGCTCGCCAATACAATGATATGTTTCAGTTTTTCCAGGTTTGGCAATACCGCTCGCAGCTGCTCGATAAATTCAGCCTCTATGATCAGGGCGACACAGTCAGCCTTATCCAACATATAGAAAAGCAGCTCGCCACGATGGGCGGTATTGACCGGCACTTCAACCGCACCCAGCTTTGACAGACCAAACCAGCTGAATAAAAACTCTGGTCGGTTACTCATCATAACGGCAACCTTGTCGTTAGCGGCTATGCCCAGTTGTTGCAGGCCGCAGGCCATTTGATTGGCCGACTCATTAATAGCGCGATAGCTGTACTCCAGATCCTGATAGTAGAGAAATATATCACCGCCACGGGTATCGGCTAGCTGTTCAACCACTCCGTGTACCGTTCTATTGTTAAATTCAATCGACATCTTTTTTCTCTTACCCGTTGACTGCTAGTGGTTGTACCTGCTGCTCTGACACTTCCGGATTTGGGTATTGCCCGTAATAAGCCAAAACCTTTTCGGGAGGGTGCTGTTTCTCCCACTCGCCGACAAACTCATCATAGGTCTTGCCGCTTGTTTTGCGCTGTTCACGCACCGCTTTTCGCGCCTGCTCAGTGGCTTCAAAATCCACACGCAGACTCTCCTCGTCATACACCAGGTGATAGATGTTTTTCGCCGCCCAGTGCGTCACCAGGTTATCCTCCAGATCGCGCTGAATACTTTGCGGATCACGCTCGAGCGCATCTCCATAGCCTGCGCCACCACCGGAATAGGCATAGAGGGTGTCGCCATCCTGCGCCGGCTGGACTACCAACGAAATATTGTTGTATTGCTCTTCGCCCTGCTCTGGATTATCCGGGCTGTAGACTTGATCCAAACTATGCGGGAGATTCTGGTTACTCTCTGCCATTAACTGTTTATAGTTGCCCTTCTTCACCATTTTCACAAACAGCGCCGGTAATCCATAACCACCAAACAGTCCTTGGGTAGTCGGGAACTTAGAGCCGCCACCATGCGAACCCAGCATTAACTGATTAGTGTCATGAACAGAAATGCCATAGCCCACCCCTGCACCGCCACGCTGTTTACCATGACCGTAGGAGTTGTTATAGAAATTGCGGAAGGTGTACATCACCGGTCGGTCTTCCTCTGTCGCTTCAGCGTCAGAACAATCAGCCATGGTCGCAAAAAAGGCGCCGGCAGCATTGACGCCGTCCATATCATAACGGCCGCCGCAACCCGTGGCGTTGATCTCAGGTGTAATATCAGCGACCGGATCACCATGCTGGTTAATCCCGGCAAACATCGGAATGGAGAAACCGCAGAACCAGGATGCCACGGAGCGAGAAGGATCAACGCTATAGGTCATCCGCGCACCGCATTGGAACATACCGTGGGTAAAGCAGACCTGCACCAATGGCGCAATTGAAGTCGCGACATCGCCCTTGGCGTTGACCAGGGAATCCTCTGGAAAATCCCAATCCATGCATTCCAAAAGGCCATTATTCGAGGGCAGGTCATGGAACAGCCAGCCACACAGATAAACCATCGACAGCCCGATGATACCCTGAAAATAACTGTTGGCCGGACGATCCACCAGCATTGGTGAACTGTTATTCAGGTCTAGCGTTATACGATCGCCCTTTTTGATAACTTTGACGTCAATCTTCACCAAACCGTTATCTTCACCCAGGGTGTCGAGAAAACGAGGTTGACGATAAATACCGTCCGGAAGTTGCGAGATTTTCTTTTTGGCGGCTTCACCTGTCAGGGTAAGCACACGCCGCAATGCACCCAGGAAAAAGTCTACGCCCTTCTCCTCAACCACTTCCAAAATCCGGCGTTGAGCAATCCTGGCCGCCGCTAAACGCGCCTTAATATCCAGAATCATGGTGCGCGGATCGCGATTCATGGCAGCAAACATATTAAGCAGATCTTCCTTGAGCTGGTAGTTCTCGCCTATCTTAATCGGCGGACAAAGCAAACCCTCGTCATATTTGCTGCGCGCAGCCGTCACCGTTCCGCCGGGCTCGGAGCCACCGGATTCTCCGGTATGCACCGCCGCACCGACGAAGCACAATAACTGTCCTTCGTGGAATACCGGAATAGATAGGCCCATATCAGCATTATGGACACCGCCGTAGAAAGGATCGTTATAGAAAAAACTGTCGCCGTCCCGGCATCCTACTGAGGGTTCGTTAACCCAGTGTTTCACAACATATTTAAGCGGCAACTGCCCCAGTACTGCGTGGTGATAAATACCGGTGGCACAGATAGACAGGTCACCCTGCGCAGTAAAAATACCAAAAGCCACATCACCCCAACGCATCGCTGTGGAGGCACCGAGCTTCATGGTGGTCTCTTTGCCCTCCAGCGCTATCATGTGCATCTTGTGTTTAAATATCTCAAATTCGGTGTCGTCAATCACCGTCTGCGCTGCCGCTTCCTTTTCCGTCATCGGTTCTGGGCGCAGGCGCTGCACCACTTCATGGTCGCGTTCGTAAGCCATCATCAGTCTCCTGTCTGTTCCATAATGCCGTTGCCAAATCCATCCAGGGTAAATAGCCAACCCGGTGCCACTACATAGGTGGTCTCGATGGACTCAATGATGGCGGGCCCTGAAATTTGGTTACCCGGCAATAGCTGTGAATAGTTGTAAACCGGTGTATCGACAAAGCCACTTTCCGGATCCCAATACACCGGTCGTTCTCCAGTCAGAGCATTTTCCTCAGGCTCAGCATCGGCCAATTCAAGCGCGCTGGGCAATTGCTCTTTGATACGCACAGCAGCCGTCAGCGAGAAACTTTCAACGTTAATGCCTCCCGACGGAAAGGTCGCTTCCGGCGAATAGATCTTCGCATACTGACGGGTAAATCTATCGCAGAGTGCCTCAGCGTCAGCGACGCTAGACAGTTCCAGCGCACTGCTCTTCACCTTGGTCATGTTGTATTGGCTGCCATAGCGCATGTTCAATTCAAGGGTAAAATCGATCTGCCCTTCGTCGTAACCCTCCAGTTGCAGATCACGCAGTGCCAGGTCCTTCAGTTCCCGCGTCACGGAGTTAAAGGATTCCAGGTCCTGCAGATAGGATTGGCTACCATAATTAAAAAGTTTTAGAGAACGGGATCTATCCCAGACTTCCTTAATCTGCATTAATGAAGCGCCATAGGCCCCAAACACCGAGGACTGCCTTGGCGCGATAATCTTTTTCGAGCCTATAAAGGGCGCAATGCCGCAAGCGTGGGCGCCACCCGCACCACCACAGGCGAGCACCACAAAGGTACGGGGATCATGCCCTTTTAGCGCCACCTCATTAAATACTTCCTGCCCCATGCGGGCGTCCACCAGACGACGAATGCGGTAAGCCGCTTCCATCACATCGATTCCAAGCGGCTTCGCTATTTTCTGTTCGATCGCCTCCCGCGCCATCTCCTCGTCCAGTAGCATCTCACCACCGAGATAGTTTTCAGGGTTATAGAAACCTAAAACCAGATCGGCGTCTGAAACGGTTGGCTCCTGACCACCCTGGTCGTAACAAACCGGCCCTGGCATGGAACCGGCGGATTGCGGACCCACTTCCAAGGCATTACCCATCAGGTCATTGACCCAGGCGATAGAGCCGCCACCGGCTCCGATAGATTTCACTTCAATGGCGGGAATATTGGTACGCCAGCGATCAATCACCGGTATAAAATCGTGGGCCTTGATTTCGCCCCCTTCGATTAACCCGATGTCGAAGGAGGTACCACCCATATCGGTAAAAACGATATTTTCATCACCGGTTAATTTGCCGAGAAAAGCAGAACCATGCAGCCCGGCAACGGGTCCGGCATTGTGCGTCAACACTGCTCGGGTGCGGGAAGCCTTTTTGGTACCACCTGTGTTATGTACCAGAGTCAGCGGTTTTTTGTAGCCCTTGTCGCGCAGCTCATTGCCCAACTTGTTCATCTCATCCGCCATGATGCCGTGAATGTAGGAGTTCACTATGCTGGTCATGGTGCGCGTGTATTCCCCGGACTTAGGTGATATATCGGAAGAGAGAATCACCGGCATGGAACCCAGATAATCCTCAGGATATTCCTCTTCGATAATCTGTTTGATCATCTGCTCATGCTCAGGGTTAACAAAGGACCAGAGCAGGGACACCACGAAACCCTGGGCGCCCTTATCCACCAGCCCCTGAAGCTTTGCCAGCACCTCCGCCTTTTGTAGTGGGCTGACCACCTTACCGGCATAGTCGATACGTTCGCGCACACCCACCACCATGTTCGGTGTGATTAGCGGTTCCGGTTTCTGGATACGGGCTTGATCACGACCCTCCTGCCAACCCAGACCATCAGCCCAGCTGCGTGCCCGCCCGATAAAAATATTATCCTCAAAACCGGCTGTCGTAATCAGCCCCAGCTTAGGACCGGTTCTTTCGATTAAGGCGTTAGTGCCCACCGTAGTGGAATAACGAATCGAGCCGACCTGCTTCAAAAAATCCGGGACCGGCAGTTGGTTATGGCGCGCCAACATGTCGATACCCCGCATAAAACCGATGGAGAGGTCATAGTGGGTCGTTGGCGTTTTGCAGGTTTGCGAATCACTGGCATCGTCGGAGCAGTAAAAATCGGTAAAAGTGCCACCGACATCGATCCCTACACTGAAATTAGATGTGGTCATTATTAATTCCTAAATTCCTATTATTTCTTTAATTTGCCGAGCCTTCTCCAGATCCGTATCTCTGGGAAGCTCATGCATGCTGGTATAGAGGTAATTTACCCCTTCGAGCTGTTCCCGATAGCCATCTGCTAACTCAGCTGCCCGCTCAATGTCGTCAAAGGGCAGCGGCACGCCAATACCTTCTATACCTGAAGCCAACTCGCGCACAACTCCAATTTCGGGTGCTCGCCCCTCTTTATCGGCTCCCAGCAAAACAAAAGGCACCTTCAGTTTCGCCAGATCCGGCAGCACGACGGAATCATAATCTTCAAGATAGATAGCAATCGGCACATTGAAATAACCTGCCATATTCTTCAAAGTGTTAAAGGCTTTACGATGTTGCATGCCGATAGCGGCATTGCCAAGCGCAGCACCTTCCCTAAACAACAGCATGTCCGGGCGTAGCTTACAAAAGCTCTCCGCCAGCTCCACCAGACTTTGTTTCAGCTCAGCCATGCGCGATCCGTCATTGTCTGCGAACAGCATTTGCGCTAACTCAGCCGGACCGGCCATACCGGCGACACAGCCATAATGAGGTCTTTGCGTTTGCACTAGTCGATCCAGCGCATCCAGGGCACAACCCAAACGTCCGCCGGTGGCAGGCTGTGACAGAATCTCCTGCCCCGCATTGAGAACTGTGGGCAGATCATTTTCCCACTCCAGCGTCAGACCATAAGCTTCAGCGACCAGGGTGGCATCCAAACCCAGGATCAATCCGCTAAGCTCCAGCAGGCGGCCGGTTTTTGCCAGATTAGCGCTCCAGTTGGCGGGATCTGACATCATATTTTTGAGATCCATGCTACCCACCCGCGCAGCCAATGGCTCCACTGCAGGTAGCAAAGCCTTTTCCGGCACCGTGTGGCCAGCCAAAAAAGCATCAAAAGCAGTTCGCGCCATATTGCTAAGCCCCCTGCTCCGCGTTCTGACCCTGTTTCACCTTTAGCGCATCAATATCAAGCTCTATCTCATGGGTGATGGGATGTCCGGGCGGCAAATATTCATTCTCCAGCATGGTACCGCAGTTGGGACAATAGAATTCCAGCAAGCGGCAGTAATCGCTGTCAGGTGTAAAGCTATAGGCAGCACCGTCGACCATAGGTGGATGCACCTCCGCCATATCCCGCTCGGCGATCAAACATCCCTTTTTATAGTTATCACGCGCATCATAGATATCCTGTCCACAGCGGTTGCAGCACCAGCGTTCGTTATCCAGATCTATATCGAGGTATTCCGTAATACGTAATCGGCTCATGCCTGCACCTCCTCAAGAATACAGTTGTCATACTGATCAATAACCAGCTCCCAGTTTTCCGGCACCAGAATAGTAGTCTGATCAGACTCCACCAGCGCGGGACCTTTAAGTTCCGCCCCGTAACCTAATTTGGTGCGGTCATAGATTGGGGCATCCACATAGCCCTGTGCCGAAGCCACATAGAGTGGCCGAGTTGATTTAATCGCTTCAGACTCATTGACCTCGCTCTTAGATAACTCCGTCTGCACGAAGTGTGGAACGGGAGCACGTACCATTAGCGCAACAGTCACTAACTGCACTCCCTGCTGGGGATCTTCGCCTGCCAACTCCAAAGCCTCTTTAGCCTGCGCGATCAGTCGATCAAAGCTTTCCCGCTGTTGATAGAAATCGGTGGGCGCATGTAACAGCAATTCCTGGCCGCCCGGTTTTGCTTGAGCGCCCTGTTTTGTTTGAATACTCTTTTTTGCTTGAATGAAGAGCTGTAATTCAGATGACAACATATCTGCGGTAAAACCTTCGCCGCGCATATCCCTCACCGCTTCCTGCATCATGTCGTTAACCGATTGCTGCAACGAAGTGCTATCCATATCATCAGTGAATGTCTGGTTGATCCGCTGGTAATAGAGATGCCCCACATCCAGCAGCGAAGATGAAAACGCTGAGGAGACCGCAGAAAAAGGTGTCATGATTATTTTTTTGACCGGCGAAGCGCTGGCAATATCACAGGCATGCAAACCACCGGCACCGCCATAGGCAACCACCACTGGATCAGCATCTGCGGGTAGCTTATCCGCCACCCCACTCACCGCGGCGCCCATCTGTGCATCCACTACTAACTTGATTTGCCAGGCGGCCTCTGGCACAGAAAGTCCCATGGGGTCGGCAATATCACGTTTTATCACTTCCTGCGCCTTCTCCACATCCAGTTGCATACTGCCGCCCAGGAAGAAGTCTGGATCCAGCACCCCCAATACCAGATTGGCATCGGTCACCGTCGGCTGGGTACCACCCAGATTAAAACAGGCCGGACCAGGCAATGCGCCGGCCGATTGTGGTCCGACTCTCAGTTCACCGTTTTCCAGGTGCGCGATGGAACCGCCACCAGTTCCCAACGCCAGAATAGACATCATGGGTAAGTTACAAGGAAAGCCTTCCACATCAGGCTCTAATGCATAACTTGCCTGGCCATTGCGGACATACCCAATATCAAAGGATGTGCCGCCCATATCTGTGGATATCAGGTTCTCAATTCCGTATAGCTGTCCGATCTCACGTGCTCCCAGCAGTCCTGCCGCAGGCCCAGAGTTATAAGTATTGATAGCCCGGGTTTTGGCAACGCGCGCCACCGAAGCATTGTTATGACCTATAAAGAGTGTATTGCGATATTGACGCTGACGCAGGTCTTCGCCGGCCTTGTAGAGCAAACGCGCCAGCTTGGGATGAATATAGGCATTCAGTACGGCGCTATTAAGACGTTCCGCCAGCCCGGAGCGGGGTGAAATATCGGAAGATAAAAAAACCGAGACCGAACCCAAATAATCACGTGGATATTCACGTTTGATAATTTGTCGCACCCGACGTTCACTTGCCGGATTATGTTCCGAGTTGGCAAAGCAAACCACCAAGCCTCTGGCACCGCGATCTATTAGAGTTTGCGCTGCCTGTAGCACCTGCTTCCCGCTCGGCTCAGTAATTACCGTGCCGCGCTCATCCACCTGTTCCGCAAGGGTCATCACCATATCGGGTTCAACCAACGATGCTTTACCCTCTTTGGCAATAGGAGCCAAGCCTTCCATCCCCTCAGAAAGCAGCAAACCAATTTTGGCTCCATTGCGCTCAATAATTGTATTAGTGCCAATGGTGTTGGAAAAGCGGATAATTTCGGTATCGAACAGAAAATCTTCGGCACTGACACCAAAGGCTTTAGCGCCTGCGGCAATGCACTCCAAAAAACAGAGGGTCAAATCATGCGGTGTAGTGGCGACCTTAACCGTCCTGACCTTTGAACCACAAACCACAAATCCGTCAGTAAAAGTTCCACCAGTATCAATATCTATCGTATAACCCATCAAATCTCCCTCATCGGACCACCTTCGCTCCCACTTCTATGGTAGGCATCAGGTGTCGTTGCTACTGTCAGATCCGCACATGCCGTAAAGCACGAACGCAATAATTTCTTCATGGACTTCCTCTTCGCTCATACCACCGCGGGCATGGTACCAACGCAGATACCAGTTAATGGTGCCGAGCATGTTAAAGGCCAGCACCTTAATATTTTTGGTCTTAACCAACCCATGCGACTGCAATATCCTTAGCTGTTCTACGTAGATATCCAGTATCTCCTTTTGGATACGCCGGTTTATCTCTTTCCCCTTTGGCGATAGTCTTTCTTCATCAATGAAGAAAATCTTGGATTCGCGCTGGTGCAATACCGATGCTTCCAGATGGGCCTTCAGCAAGCGCCGAAATCTATCCAAAGGTTCGCCGTCTCCGTGGGCGACGTTCCTCAACTTATCTGGCAACCCTTTGACGGAATACTCCAGAATTGCCAACCACAGGTCTTCCTTGTTTTCAAAATAGTGGTAAACATTGGATACACTGCGATTAATCGCTTTTGCGATATCTCTGATCGAAGTACCCGCATAACCCCTTTGCGAAAAAAGGTCGATAGCGGTTTCCAGCACTTCATCTCTTCGATTGCTATTCTCAGCCATATTCTTCCCATACTCTGCTTACTTTGATTTGAGTCGCTAATTCTACGCCCTATCAGCGCTGCAGGTAAAAATTTCGAACGTTCGATACAAGATAGATCGATCGTTCTAGCATTAAACAACACACAAAAAAGCTTGTCAACTAAAATGTAGAACGATCGATCTAATGTTATTTATGCTTATATTCCAGTAAGTTAAAAATATAATTCGGCAGTTTTGTTGAGAAATAGTAATTTCAATGGTAGCATTCTGAAAAATTTAATAGAACATTCGTTCTAGTTTGATTTAGTTTTTGAACTATGAATCAGGAGCAATTATGAATCCATCCAGGTCCCGGTTTTTAACGTGCCAGAACCGTAAAATTCACCTTGTCGAATGGGGTGAATCACATAAAGAAAAAGTTATTATCTGGCACGGAATAACCGGAACCTGCCACGACCATGAGCAGTTAGCCAAACATCTGGCACAGGACTATCACGTCATATGCCCTGACGCTATTGGTTGCGGGTTATCGGACTGGGTCAGAGATGATTTCGTAGACCCAAGCCTCAGTTTTTCCGCAGACATCACGTGCGACCTAATGCGCCAACTGGAAGCACCCAGCGTACGTTGGGTAGGTTCATCCAAGGGAGGTAGTTTGGGGATGATTTTGGCGGCTCATATGCAAGAAGAGATGCAAGAGTGCCCCGTTACCCATTTAGTACTAAACGATGTCGGTCCCTCTCTACCCGAAAAGTTTCGTCTTGCGGTTAAGAAAAAACTCAGTAATCCGGCGAGATTCGACGACTTCACCTCCTTTGAAAACCATGTTTGTAAGTTCCTATCGAATATGGGTCTGACTCTTGAGGAACAACAATGGCGTCAACTGGCACAACGCTGGGCCCGTCGCAATGAAAATGGTTCCTTTTCCTTTCATTATGATCCCGCCATTGCCAATCAATTTAGTGACCACCCGGAAGATTTTAATTTGTGGAATTACTACGACCGAATCACTGCTAAGACGTTGTTAATCAGGGGGCGGGAATCGATAGTATCCCAAGAGCAAACTGAACAGATGCAAGAGCGCGGTCCCAAATGTTCTTTATTCCCCCGCCTGGGCGGCCACGTAACGCTTCTGGATTCCGATCAAGAGAAATCCGTGATCTGCGAATTTCTCAAAAGCTAACAAGCGAATTTTCTAGCGCGGTGCCACAGCCATGCAGAAATCAATATCCGAGTATTTCTCAATGATCGATTTTACATTTATTACAGGATTGCTTGATCAAAGTGCACCCTCTAATCGTCAAACGCTTCTTGAGCACGAAGTCTATAGGCTGCTTGATGCCACCGGCGTCATAACAGCGCCAAAGACAAACTTTATTCCGGCGTCTCACAGCCTGGCTGACCATCCACTGGAGCATTTTTCCGGGGACAAGGTGGTTTTAAAAATTGTCTCCCCATCCATTATTCACAAAACAGAAGCTGGTGGCGTTAAAGTAGTCGCCAATAAATCCGGTATCATAAGGGCTGCTGCTTCGGAAATGCTGAATTCTGTACCGGCTTTGTTCCAACGTTATCTTGAGGAGGATGCTGATCATGAACGACCAGATGTTTATCAAAAACTGCAGGGAGAGCAACTTCTTAGGGCAATAGAACGTGATATTCTGGGTGTCCTTGTTGTACAGTTTATCCCCACCGAATCGAAAGCCTTCGGTAGCGAAGTTTTAATCGGGTTACGCAACACCCGCGAGTTTGGGATGACCATCAGCGCAGGGTTGGGCGGCACAGATACCGAGCTCTTTGCAAAGGGGTTTCAAAAAGGCTTGGCGGTGGTTTCTGCATCCACTGAGATTACAGATGGTAAAGCTTTCTTTAAGCAGTTTCAGTCAACTTTGGCTTACAAGGTCCTCGCCGGTCAAACCCGTGGCCGGGAGCGCACAATCTCAGATGAGCAACTGGTACAGTGTTTTAGCATGTTCATCGAACTCGGCAACTATTATTCCGTAACTAATTCGAGCACACCCTATACGATTGAGGAGCTGGAAATAAACCCCTTTGCCATTTCAGGTAACGGCATGACGCCACTTGACGGTATGTGTCGCTTTGATATCCCAAAGGCGTTACCGCTTCCAAGACCTATTAAAAAACTCGATAACCTGTTCCACCCCTCTGCTATTGGCATCATTGGTGTATCCGCCGAAAAAATGAACTTTGGTCGCATCATTTTAAACAATCTAGTGACCAGCGGTTATGACAAATCAAAAATCACCATAATTCGTCCAGGCACAGCAGAGATAGATGGTATTAAGTGTGCGGAGAGTCTCGCTAAACTGGAATACAAGCTGGATCTGCTAATTGTCGCTGTCGCCGCAGAAGCTGTATTTGATCTGGTCGACGACCTGATTAAAACAGATGCCGCTGAGTCGGTAATGCTGATTCCAGGAGGACTGGGCGAAACCGAAGCCAGCCGGGAACGAACGGCTGCGATGAAAGAAAAAATTAACGCCTCTCACGCCAAAACAGGTGGCGGCCCAATATTCCTCGGTGGCAACTGCCTCGGTGTTGTCTCGCATCCGGGAGAATACGATTCCTGGTTTATTCCCAAAGAAAAACTCCCTTTGATTTCCAAAAAGAGCAAGCGTAACTCTGCTCTCATTAGTCAAAGCGGCGCCTTTATGGTCACTCGCGTGAGTCAAAACCCTTGGTTCGACCCAGCCTATATGAGCGCATTGGGGAACCAAAACGATATCACTCATGGCGATATGCTCGCTTATTTTGCCGACAATCCAGATGTAGATGTGATTGGCGTTTACGTCGAAGGCTTCAATGATATGGATGGATTGGCTTTTGCCAAGGCGGTTCGCCGGGCGATTTGTAACGGCAAGCAGATTATTTTTTATAAAGCCGGTCAATCCAGCGCAGGGCAGGATGCAACCATGGGGCACACCGCCTCGATCGCTGGTGATTACAGTATCTGTGAGACAATTGTCCGTCAGGCCGGGGCGATAGTCGCAAAGAATCTAAGCGAATTTAACGATATTTTTTATATCTCTGGTCTAATGCATACCAAGGCAATTGGTGGCAATCGACTCGGCGCAATTAGCGGCGCTGGATTTGAAACAGTAGCGATGGCCGATAGTATTCAAGGTGATGAATTTTCCATGCAGATGGCTGCTCCACAACCTGCAACCAAAGCTCGCTTGCAAACGATTTTAGCCTCAAAAAAGCTAGACGCTCTAATGGAGGTTCGAAACCCTTTTGATATCAACCCTGGCGCGGATGATGACGCACATATTCAATGCTGCGAAGCATTCTGTGAGGATCCCGGCGTTGACGCCATTGTCATCGGTCTGGACCCCATGTCGCCTATGATGCGAACCCTGGAAACCAGCTCAAAACCCGACTTTGATATCCATAGCCCTTTAAGTATTGCCAAGCAGCTACCTCAATTGGTTAATTCTCAAAGTAAACCAATCCTGGGCGTCATCGACGGAGGTGAGCTTTATACCCCCCTCGTTGAGAAACTCAAGGACCAAGGAGTGGTTGTATTTCGCTCCTGCGATCGAGCCGTACAGGCACTGACAAAGTATGTAGAAGGTCGCTTGAGAGCCAAACAGGTAATCACACAATTTTTAACTAATCAGGAGAGAATCTAATGGGACGTATCGACGGCAAAATTTGTTTAATTACCGGAGCATCCAGCGGTCTGGGAGAAGCGGCAGCTCGTCTGCTGGCAGCGGAAGGGGGACACATGATTCTCACCGACATCAATACTGAAAAGGGCGAGGCTCTGGCGGAAGAACTTAACCAGCAAGGACTGGAAGCAGTTTTTTTATCGCATAATGTAATCTCTGAGGAAGACTGGCACCGTGTATTCGATACATTGCTGGCCAAGCACGGTCGGTTAGACGTTTTGGTTAACAATGCCGGGGGCGGAACCTACAATGATCTCGAAACTCTTTCTCTTAGTGAGTGGAGGAAAATAATTTCGCTGAATCTCGACAGTACCTTTATCGGGACACAGTTAGCGGTTAAGACCATGAAAGAGAATGGCGGAGGTTCGATTATCAATATGTCTTCAGTCGGTGGCCTGGTTGGTTCACCAAATCTGGTGGCGTATTCAGCAGCCAAGGCTGGCGTCAAGCTGTTCAGCAAGAGCGCTGCCATTCACTGCGGGCAGCAGGGGTATAATATTCGCATCAATACCATTCACCCGGGATTAATCAAAACCGAATCGGGTATGGAGATGGCCAGCAAAGCGACCGGTATGAGTGCAGAAGACGCTGAAGCCGCATTTAGCGCCATGCATCCCATTGGTCGGATCGGTCAACCCGGTGAGATTGCTGCTATGGTTTTATTTCTTGCTTCTGATGAATCAAGTTTCGCTACAGGAGGAGAGTTTGTAATTGACGGCGGCTACACCGCGCAATAGGCTTGTACTGCGACCGATCACCCTGTTAGTCATGATAGTCCGCAAGCTCTGCCAGGGGCTTGCGGACACATCGCTAATCCACAAATACTAAATCTCAAAAGGGATACTGCTGCTGCCCCTGCTGGATGGTCACCCACTTCACTTCCGTGACCTCCTCCATCGCATAGCGCCCACCTTCGCGACCCATACCTGAATTTTTTATACCTCCAAAAGGTACTACAGCCTCATCGCGCACTGTCGGTCCATTAATATGACACATTCCAGCCTCTATTCCCCTGGAAATAGCCATCGCTTTTTGCAGATCATTGGTGATTACCGCTGAACTCAGGCCGTACTCGCAGTCATTGGCAATTTCCAGCGCATTTTCATAATCCGTGGCCTTAATCACAGCGGCCACAGGGCCGAAGCACTCCGTCCTGAATATGCTCATTTGTTGCGTCACATCTGCAACTACTGTGGGATGGAAAAAGCTATCGACAAAGGTGCCACCGGTCAATAATCTTGCTCCTTCCGCAACCGCCTGATCCAGTTGATCCTTAATAAATTGCGGTTGAGTGGGACGAATTAACGGCCCGATAATGACCTCTGGATCACGGGGATTGCCGACCTTTAACTGGCACACTTTAGCCGCAAATTTTTCGCAAAACTGGTCATAAATTCCCTGCTCAACAATCACCCTGGAACCGGTCATGCATATCTGACCCTGATGAAAATAGTTACTGAACGCGGCCGTATCGACGGCGTAATCAATATCGGCATCGTCTAACACAATCAACGGGTTTTTGCCGCCCAGCTCCAATCCACAGCGAGTGTGATTTTTAGCTGCTTCCGCCGCAATAAGCGCACCGACTTTAGTGGAACCGGTAAAGGTGACCAGCTTGACACGCTTGTCCGCGATGAGAGTATCGCCCAAATCACCACCCGTAGAGGGAATGACATTTAGCACACCGGGGGGTAAACCGGCCTCATGAAATATTTCTGCCAGTTTTAAGCCGACCACTGGCGTCACTTCTGAGGGCTTCAGTATCACTGCATTTCCAGCTGCCAGCGCCCAGCCAATTTTCCTGATCGCCAACAACAACGGAAAGTTAAAGGGTGAAATCGCCAGCACAACGCCCAAAGGTTTACGAATCGAATAGGAAAATACACCCGGCAAATTGGATTCAAAGGTTTCCCCGATCACCCGCCGCGCTTCTCCGGCCATTGCACGTACAAAGTCAGGGGTATGACTCGCTTCGAAGCCAGCTTTAAGCATGGTACAACCGGCTTCATCGATCAGCACGTCCATCATCTCCTGCTGCCGTGCCGCCATCACATCGGCTGCCTTCAACATCACCGCCTCTCGTGCCGCCGCGGGCATCTGACTCCATACTTGAAAACCTGCCTGGGCCGCATCGAGCGCTTTTTTGGCATCCACCACACCCGCCTGATGCACACTGGCGTAGACCTCTCCGGTTGCAGGATTCAGGCTATCAGCCATCTTTCCCGATTCAGCAGGCTTATATTCGCCATCGATAAACAGTTGATATTCGTTCATTTTCTACCTCGCTTTGCTTTTTCTAACCTTCCATGCACCGCCAAACGGCCACAGTGAAATGTTAGGAATACGTTTAGATGCCCTCTGTGGAGGCCACGGCGGATTCTTCTTTACTTGCCCTTTGTATGGGCCAAAACTCAAATGCCCCCGATACAATATTAATGACCGGAAAGGTAATACCCAGCATTGCCGTCCCGATCCAGGCCTCTTTGGCATACCCTGTTGCAGGCCCGGCGGGTAAGGTACTGCCGACAAACAATGGCAGCGCCCATTCATACAGACGATACATAACCAGGGCTCCAATGAGACAGACAACTGATTTTGCAACCCCCCGAAGTGGTTGTTGCAGATTGGCGAATAGTTGAAACTGCATCATGTTATCGACGAGAAACGCACCAAAAATAATACACACCGGACCCTGCACCATAAAATCCATGGGCTCCATGCCGATAATGTCCACAAAAATATAATAAACCACGGCAGAAAACATCAATACCCAGGCCGTTCCAACCAACCCGAACTGCGGCTGCGCGCCACCCTTGACAATTTTCGGTACCGGCCACATCTCAAACATAATCAGCACCATCACCAGGGCAACCGCCGTCACGGCAAAGGTCAAGGCGGTAATGCCATTGAACAAACCTCCAGGATTCAATGCTTCGGTATAAAATGGCGCACCGGCGAAAAAACTGTAGTCATAGAATAGTTTGAATAATATGAAATTCAGGATATAGCAATAAACCAGTGTACCGAGGCCAAGCAACACTTTGTTATCGGTTAGTTTATTGACCGGCCAACAGCCAAAGACAATGATCACCAGCAGACTTACACCCACCGATTGTATGGCATAGTGAATCAGTATTGGTGTCATTTGACCCTGCCCTACCGTAAACAGCAGGATTGCCATGACCACCGCTCCCGCCACTACAAACATGCCGGTTAGCACAAAGCCCTTCAACGGCTGTGCCAGGTTGCCTACAGCTGCGGGAACCTGGTGTCCCCAAACAACTGCTAACATGATCTGAAAGGGGGTTCCACACAGGAAAAAAGTGCCCACCCAGTTTAAGAAAAAATCTGTATCGACCGCACTGGTAAAGCCCGCGATCAATGCCGCAGAAAGCGCTAATACCAGAAGAATACCTAAAACACCTGTTATTATAATATTCACCGTTAAACCCTCTAAATTAAAGAAATTCTCCGATGCCAGAAAACTCTCGGCCAGTAACAAAATTCGGAGGTGCGGCAGTCTGTCGGGTTGCCCGAACAACAATTAACAATGGGTCTCGCGCCACATCGGCACCTGGCAACGCCTTACCAGCATCAGCTCGCCAGCCCAGGTTGCATACAACCGAGCCTGGAATTACTCCGGACTGATACGCAGTACAGGCTTAACAACAGTCCCCTTTTCTGTCGCTTCGATCGCTTCATTGATATTGTCAAAATCAAAGTAACCAATCAGTTTATCGTAAGGAAATCGGCCCTCCAGATGATAGCCTATCAGTTCAGGAATAAAGTTAACCAGGTCGCTGTCACCGCCAAGAATACCCTTAACAGTGCGACCCTGTGACATAAATTCGAGCTCGTTAAACTGCATAACTTCCTCGGGACCGCACGCGCCAACGATACCCAGCATCCCTTGGAACGCCAACAAGCCAAATGCATCCTGAATAATAGATTTAAAGCCGGTCGTATCGAATGCATAGCCCAAACCATTCGGGCAAAGCTCACGAATTTTAGCGATAGCGTCGTCCTTACCATTAAAGGCGTGCGTAGCGCCAAGTTCTTTGGCAAGCGCAAGCCGTTCGTCATTGATATCAACCGCTATGATCGGATTTGCACCGGCAATCTTTGCGGCCATAATAGCAGCCATACCGACGGTACCCGTGCCAAAAATAGCAATGGGCATGTTGGCCCGCACTTTCATACTACGCAGCACGGCTCCTGCACCGGTCATTAGTCCACAGCCCATTGGAGCGATTCGTTCGAGTGGAATCTCTGCCGCGCTATCGGGCACTCTGACAACATTCCGCTCGTTCGCAATCGCCTGAGTGGCAAAACTGGATTGCCCAAAAAAACTGGCGTTCACTGGGTGGTTGTTTTTGAACATAGTAGGAGAGCCGTCTGGCCGAGCACCCGCCCAGTTAAAAGGAAAGAATTCATAACAATAGGTGGGCGCTTCAGAGGAACAACTCGGGCATTCGCCACAACTATTAAAACTCATCACTACCCGATCTCCAGGCTTCGCTACCGTGACCGCACTTCCGATCTCCTCAACAATTCCGGCACCCTCGTGACCCAACACTCCGGGCAACGGGACGGGCAAATGTCCATCACGCACAGCAAGATCAGTATGGCAAATTCCGCAGGCCACGATGCGAACCCTCAACTCGTTGGGTTGCAGGTCATCGATAACTACGTCTTCGATAGCAAAAGGATGTTGACTTCCACGACAGATGGCGGCACGTGCATTAGTTGGCATATTGATTCTCCTGTGTTCAGCACGAAATGCTGATTACAAAATAAATTGAAAAATTATCTAAATAGCCATCCAGAAAATTTCAAGCATCTGGCTGACTGGAACAACCTCATCGATTAATAGCTAAACCCGAATATAAGACTCCACTCCCATGGACGATTGCAGGTACTGTCCAATAGCTACAACTTATGAAGAAATTTCAATTTCCGCCCTACAGCAGGACTCTCCCTGTCCCGATAAGCTGTTATATTCAGAGCCCAATTACAAGCTAACCAATTCACCCATCGCTAGTTGTAAATCCCCGATTTTCCCGGTGCTATAATTCCGTTCGGATCAAGCGCGCGCTTGATCTTCTGGTTTATATCTTTCTTAACCGGGCCATAGGAGTCTGCCACCTTATCCATAAATGCTGTATTGGTGCGATAAGAACCCCAGCCGCGCGCCGTAAATTCGGTGAGCAGCTCATCAAAACACTGATTCGCTCGCTTTGTTTCCTCAGGGTCAGTCTTGTCATAAAGCAGATCGATAATATGGTGCATATCACGCCAGCCAACTATGAATTCAGCGACGTAGTCAAAGCCATACTTACCCAATATCCGCTTGCCCAAGTCCATCTGTTCGAGGGTATCATCACCCTTGGCCTGAGCCACAGGTGCGAACCAGGCAGAACCGCCACCACCACGCCAGTTATAGAGACCAAACTCGTGCAGCGTCATTTCACCACGCATCAGTTTCGCGCGGTATTCGAAGGTCTCATTACCCTTCATCTCTTCCTCTTCCTGAACCAAACCACCCGTGGCCTCGAAGGCACCTTTCACGATCTTCCAGTTAAGCTCATTTTGCTCGGGCGATCCGTATAGACCTGCGTAAATATTCCAGGCACCGATTCCATTATCAGCCTTCATTCTATCGACAGCCTCATCCGGTATGGCTCCCTCGCCCTGATAATAATCCTTGCGGTTCAGATAGGACCCACCCTCCCAAAGCGCGTGGGAGATAACAACAGCGTTTGGAATAATATTGGATATTCGCAAAGGCCGAATGGTTTCCACTAACATCTCAATATCGGTGTCCTTGGGATAACGCACCACGAAAGGCTTAAAAGCGGGCGGTTGGGGCATCAACCAGAGACCTAATTTAGTCACAATGCCATAGTTAGACTGGGTAAAGATACCGTCCAGATAAGGGCCATATCCCCATTTGAAGACCTGCCATGATTTAGAGTTTTCCATCGATCCCATACCAGTGCGCAGAACCTGGCTGTCAGCCAGAACCACCTCCATCCCACAGGAGAACAAAAAGTGCTCACCGTACGGCGTATATCCCACACCACGATCAATCGTATTACCCAACGGACTAACGATAGCCGAGGGTGCAGGGCACGATAGCCAAAGCGGAATATTGTTTTCGACCAGATAGTTTTTCAGTTGCTGATAGGTTACACCTGGCTCAACCAGCGCGGTACCCAGGTCGGCATCAACTTCAATAATTTTATTCATGCGGCGCAGGTCCAGAATCATCTGCCCTTTGGTTGCAGCTGACGCGGAGCCGTAACCAAAGTTTTTACCAGTGGATACAGGCCACACAGCAATTTTATATTTATTACAAACCCGAAGAATTTCCTGGACCTCCTCGACTGAGCCTGGAGCCAGAGCCCCTGCCGGAGCATACTCACTGGCCTCTACGGGAATCATGATTTTTTGGTAGGACCCTAAACTATCCGAGGAAACATGTACGTTTTCAGGACCGACAATTGCGCTATATTCTTTTAGAGCTTTCTCAAAATTCTTACCGGAAACTCCAGGGGGCAAAACGTTAATAGACATAATAACGAAACCTCTTCTCTTAATTTCTTGGTTTGTCAGACTGTGACATCGATGAAAATCATCCGTAAACCAGTCGATAGATTATGAAATGTAGCCGTAAAAACTGATCAGCGATCCATTCCCGATAACGGCTTTACCGACCGCAGCCGCTGCTCGCTTATCTGATAAAGCGGCATTGATTGTCATCGCACCTAGTGCAGCCAGTTCTCGCCCGCCCAAATCACTACTGACCCTGGCAATTTCGTGAACCACTCCTCGGCGATCATTGATAAACGACTCAATCAAAACTTTTTGAGCATCGTTGACCAGGCCAACGATCAGATCTCCGCTGGACATATCTGACAATGCACTTAACGCATTCAGCTGGCTGGCAGTATTTGGTAACAGAACCGGGTGAGCCCTCTGTGCCACGCCCTCTGTAAATCGCTGACAATCTTCTTCACTGGCCGCAATCACCAGCGCCCGAGTCCTCTGGCCCGCTTGAAGTATCTGCACTGGAGCCAGGCTAAGCGCCCCTCCAGCCACTAATAACTTCAGACAACCGCGCCTCGAAATACCAGTTATCATTTTCCTGTTACTCCTTTGCTGACCAGATACGCTGAAATTTTATCCAGATCTTTATCTGAGAGCTCTGTAGGCCTGAATGCCGGCATCCCGGCACGACCATTACGGGCCATCGTTTTGAAATAATCTGCGGGAAGATCTCTACCCGAAAGCTTCGGACCAACACCAGCTTCATGACAATGGCCACAGATATTCTTATAGATTTGATTACCGGACTGCCACTCATTAGCAGACTCTGCAATAGTATTGGTTGTTATCGAAAAAAAAGCGACGAGTGCGCACAGCTGAGCATACCAAAGTACTTTCATAATTTTCCTTCCATTAATGGCATGAGTTGTCTATTTCGCGACATTTTTTGATCAGAAAATACACACTCAAATTGAAAACGCTTTTGGCCTATAAAATGCCAAAAACACACTGCCTATCAATTTTCATTAATTGTATTGTTTTATTGGTATTATTTTTTTAAGACCACTTAGATACTCTTTGCGTGATTAGTCAATCGTCGCAAAGATAGTTCTATTTTTTATTTTAGATATTGCTCGTTCCAGTACATGTACCAGAGCGTCTTAAGCTATGTCTGACAGTGAACAGTGGTTTTGGAAGGGAAATTCAAGCGCCAAAGCACTTTCGGTATTCACCTGGACTCACGATAAATTTCTTTTTAAAAGTATGACCGAAATGTGCAGAATCCTTGAACCCCCACATATGAGCAATATCTGTAATGCTATAGCTGGCATACTGTCGGCTTCTGAGTGCTTTCTCGCACTCCTCAAGACGGCGATTTAGCATATATTGAGAGACGGTAAATGGCTCTACTTTAAAAAGCTTGTGCAAATACCGAGGCGTAATCGCATTCGCCGCGCTGATCATCGCAATGGAGAGTTCGGGGTCAGTCAACCGGTTATTAATGAATTGTTTGACCTGCAATAAGTGTCCCGCCTGAACGGTTGAACCAGATAATTGCTGGGGCATATATTCATTCAATGAAAGTGCTATAAAATCCAGTAGTTTATCCGCAACCTGCGTTTCAAAATTACCGGTAAGCTCATCCCGGTGCTTCCAGGCATTCAGAATTAAATTGGATAAAATCGCACTGATACCGGTACTCCCATCCATTTTAATTCCCGCTAACGCTCGAGCGCCCGGAGCCAGCGTTATTAAATGGGGAGCGGGAATTTTAACCACGATCATTTCATGCTGATTGGCAGATTCCGGCACCAGATTCAATTGCGAAGGTCGGGTAGCATCGTATAAGGCCATATCACCCTGCTGCAGGAAAACATCCTGATTCGATTGCCGCAATTGCGATTGCCCCCGAGCCTGTAGATAAAGCAGGAAAATATCTTCAGTACTATGTGAAATATTAGCCCGAGTGCGATCGACGCGGCTTCGTTCGGCGCTAGCCGAAGAGATAGAGATCTGCCCCAGATCTTTAACGTCCATTTTACCTGCAAAGCCATTGCTAACCGATTCCACACCCGTTCTGTGAACAGTCATCCCGGTATAGGTTCGACAAACCACATCCACCCAAAAATCAAGCTGCTGCCGAACGTTTATATTGCTGGTATCAAGTAAATAGTTACTCACATTAATTCACCACAACAAAGTCACTTGAAGAAACCCGGTGCACAATTCAATTATTATATTTTTGAGCGCTGCATTGCTAACTAAGTCACCAACTGACATTAAGCCCCTACTGTTTGTATGAATATACTCCAACCATTGCGAACAGGTCAATGCTACTCAATTTCAAAAACGGAATTGTGAAGTGTATGAAAAAAAAGACTTTTCCCTGGTATCAGCAGGAAATCCGAGATGCAGCATTACCTTTTTATGCTCATCTTTATATGAAATAATGACGCAAATCAGGGCAAAGCCATCATGCGACCCTGTATCAACAACCTCATAACAACCGCTAAGAAGAAGGTTACATGTGCACAATAAAACATATTTCGTACGGCATTAGCCTAAAGACCTGGAGACCGGGTCGTTCATCGCCAGACCATAAACTCTAATTATATGCACAGCAAAAAACCTGTCATGCTGAAGAAGCCTTTTTGGATCGGGTCGCAATTCGCAGCCAGCTTTCTTACGTTTTTCTTTCTGCTTATCTCCTTACCAACATCCAGCGAAGAACTCGCTCAAAAACAAAAAACAGAATATTACGTTTTCGAGGACAGCAGCCAAGTACTGTCACTCAATCAAGCAAAGGCTTTGAAAAGTGAACAGCGTTTTCTACCCGTATCAGCAAACCGGTTTAGCGCAGACAGTTCGGGTTCCGTATTGTGGTTAAACTTCTACATACCTAAAGCTGAAAAACAGTCCGCCAAGCGCTACCTTGTCATCGGCCCAGGTTACCTGGATCAGGTAATGCTCTATCGTGATGCAAGTTCTGAAACAGGTGAAGAACCCTGGTTAATATCGGGTGACTCGGTACCATTTTCGGACAAACCAGTGAACCACCCGTTGCATGTATTCCCTCTTGATGCAGAAGCCCGCGAATACTATGTACGCAGCACATCGGAAGGTATTTTGCGGCTCAATTGGTCGATTCAGAGTCAAGATGAATTTGCCGCTGCCAATCAGCTGAGCACATTTTGGTATGCCATTTTGCTGGGCGTTTTAGCGAGCATGATTTTGTATAATTTATGCCTGTATATCAGCATACGCGATACCGCTTATCTTTTTTATGTTCTTTATCATTTCAGCGCTGCCCTGCTGATTTACTCCCTTTCTGGTTATGCTGGACAACTTCTGTGGCCTGGCTTTGCAAACAGCACGAACAGCGTTGTACCCATAGCGCTGACTATAATGAACATCTCCGGACCGCTCTTTGTCTATAATTTCCTCGAACTACCTCGTTATTTACCCGAAAAAGCAAAGCAATTTAAACCGATATTAATACTGGTTAGTCTGCTCGCACTGCCCGGATTAGCGCTCCCCTACAGCCTGGGTTCAAGTATCTTATACACCTGCAGTCTTATCGTCATTGTAATGATCGGCTATTGGGTGATCAGTGCGTGGAGAGCAAAAGTTGCTGCCGCCAAATTTCTGGTGATTAATTTCTTCTGCATCGTTTTTCCGGGCGCCCTGGGATCCTTTGGCTTCGAGTTTGGCTGGTTACCAGATCATTTTATTTTTAGTCATATGCTGGAACTCGCGACAGCCGCAGAAACCCTGCTCCTTTCGCTGTTTCTTGCCAGCCGCATCAAACTGCTTGAAACGGAAAAGAATATCGCGCAGAAGAAAAATCTGCAGCTACAATCCAGTTTTAGCCAAAAAATGGTGGCCAAGCTGGAGGAGGATCGAAGCCATATCGCCAGAGAACTCCACGACTCAATTGGCCAAACACTTTCGCTGGTGCATATCAACCTGCGATCCCAGGCCGACGCATCCGAAACATCACTCTCTCCGATGATGGATCAACAGCAAACCCTGGCATTATTAAAGCAAACCATCAGTGAAGTCCGCCTGCTATCACACCGGCTTCACCCGAGCCAGCTGGGACGCCTGGGCTTGATAACAGCGCTGGACTCTCTCGTGAAACAGTGCCGTATTGAAGGTACCCCACTTTTCAAAGTTGATGTTTCCATCCAGGAAGAAGCCATTCCTGAATCGAAGAAAATTCATCTTTACCGTATTGTGCAGGAAGCCGTTAATAATATACTTACTCATGCACAGGCGAGTCTCTGTCGCATATCGTTGCATAGGGAAAACAACCTTATTTTTATGTCGATTCAGGACAACGGCTGTGGATTCAGCAATATCTTAAAAGAAAATTCCGGTCTTGGGATGACTTCCATGCAGGATCGTGCAAACATCATCGATGCCAGCCTTAACATTGAATCTACCCCAGGCGAAGGCACTTCGGTCACCGTCAGTTTTAATGCAGCATAAAAATATGAATAAAACTAACATTCTAATTGCTGACGACCACCCTATTTTTCGCCAGGGGGTGAGAAACCTGGTGGAGCAATACGAAGGCATGTCGGTAGTCGCTGAAGCAAACGATGGGCAGTCGGCAATTCGGCTCATTAACTTCCACAAACCTGAAATCGTAATCGTGGATCTGTTTATGCCCAACACCGATGGACTCGGCGTGGTGCAATGGACACGGGAAAACTGCCCGGAAACAGCCTGCATTATTTTAACCATGCTAACGGATGAAGCCTTTATCGATAAAGCCATTTCGATGGGCGCAAAAGGTTATTTATTCAAGGAAGATGCCTATGACCAGCTTCACAACTGTCTGAAATCAGTACGTGAGGGAAACACCTACGTCAGCCCCTCCCTGGCCTCCCCGGCTATCCTTCAATCTCCCGTGGATAGCGCTATTATTGCTAAATTAAATCAGCTGACCAACACGCAAATCACACTGCTACAACTTTTAAGCGATTTTAAGACCAGCCGTGAAATAGCTGATCTAATGCATATCAGTCACCGAACCGTACAGAATCATCGCTTAAATATATGCTCTATTCTTGGTGTCCAGGGGTCGGGAAAACTGCTTGAATTTGCAGTAAGACATGAAGTGGAAATCAGGCATTTAAATAGCCACCAATAAGCATCATTATAACCTCACCGGAATACTTTGATCCGAATTTTCGCCGCCAGCGGGAGATTCTCTAGCTGCTTGTGAGTAACTCACAAATATTCAAGCATTACTGCTCTTCTACCATTTTTTGGGCTCTTGTATTGTAGACAGTTCTGATTTTCCAGATGTCTTAACTTGCGAACACCAAATTCCAACCCATGCCTTACCAACTGCGTTTGGGTCAGTTCGCAAGCAGACTTATAAATCAAAAATAAGGAGGTAAGTATGGAAATCAAAAGTGCTTTTTCCCTTGGGAAGGCATTATCAGCATTGGTGTTCATGGTGACTGCAGGATTAGCACAGTCTGCAGCAGACTTTGATCATAATGCCATTGATAAAGCTCGGTCAGGACAAAGAATCTCAGTCGCTACCGGCATTCAATCTCCGGCCAGTGATGGCATCAGTCAGGTACGCACCTATTTTCGTGCGGACAATGACGGACGCTGGCATTTCGTGCCAATGCGTGCCACGGGCGCCGACTATCAAGGACTGCTGCCAGCACCGGATATTCATACCGAATTTGTGCGTTATCAGCTTTTAGCTGTAACCGACAACCGCGAACTGATCAAATCCGAAATATACAATATCGAAATTGTTAAGGATGAGGAAGCGCTGGCCAGGCTTAATAAAAAGCCACCCACAGACGTAAAAATTGATGCCTCGAAGCTACAGGATGCCCAGGATATTTACGAAAAGCTCCCGTCTCGTGAGCGGGTCACTCAAGCCGACCAACAAAACATCGCCCGCAGCGCCTCAGAAGCGACCCCAGAATCCAGAGTGGATGCTGGATCAGAGTATGACCCGCTAAACGATGCGATACCCGGCTTTAGCGATTATATCAACCTGGCATACATGTCTAGTGCAGAGAGCTTCGGTGTCGCCGCTGGCATTGTAAGCAAGTCTGCCGCCGCAGGTGAAGCACCTGCTGTAAAATCTGCAACTAAAGCAGCAGCAACAGGGGGCTCCAAAGCAGGCTGGGTGCTGGGTGGTGTAGCTGTAGCAGGTGGCTTAGCAGCCGCTGGTGGAGGTGGCGGTGGCGGTGGCGGCAGTTCTACTCCAGCACCTGCTCCCACACCGGATCCGACTCCAGATCCCACACCGGACCCAACGCCTGATCCCACACCGGACCCGACTCCAGATCCCACGCCCGATCCAACTCCGGATCCTACGCCCGACCCGACTCCAGATCCTACTCCTGATCCCACGCCTGACCCGGTCACAAATTTTGACGGCCGCTGGACAGGAGCTCAGATCTGCGCCGCAACCGGAGATGCAGCATTTCGCTGGGTAGTCGACCTGAACCAAACGGATGACCAGGTATCCGGGATTATCGCCTTCCATAAGTGCCCCGATGAAGGGAGAGCCACATACAATGTCACAGGTACTGCGACTTCTGCCAGCTCAATTCAGTTAAACGGCACTTTAGCCAGCAGCCAGGGACCGCTTGGTGGAACTGCACCCGCTAACCAGGTGTTTACGGTGAGCGTCGGTCAGCCACCCAGCCCCAACTTTGCTCCCTGATAAAAAGGCCTGTTAACTCGTGAACAACTATTTTCGAATTAACATCCGCAGGTTTTCCCATCGCATTCTGTGCGGTGGGATCACCTTGCTGGTCCTGTCATTGTCAGCGACGGTCTTTAGCAAAGATTCCGCAAAAGACCATAATGAGCCACCTGTCGCTGAACCATACTTCGGTCCTAAACAGGTGGTCGCGGTGCTACCCTTTGACAACCGGGTAAAGAACATTCCCCAGAACTGGTACTTGGGTGAGGGGTTGTCAGAGATACTTATCACTGAACTGATAAAATCGGACCGTTTTTTACTGGTAGAGCGAGACGCCATTCAGGATATTGTTAAAGAGCAAGAGGCCGGTATGAGCGGTTTGGTGCGCCAGGAGACCGCCGTTAAAACCGGACAACTCAGTGGTGCCCAATTCATGATCAAGGGTGCAATTACTGAATTTAACGCTGAAGCCGCCGGTGGAGGGATAAGCCTTGCCTTTCGACAGGGCGAAGTAGGAGGTAAATCCAGAACCGCTTATGTGGGCATCGACGTACGTATCGTCGATAACACCACTGGGCAGATTTACGCTTCTTATAACGCCAGCGGCACTGCTAAATCCAAGGGGGCCAGTCTGGCCGCGGCCTTTGGAGGTTCTGATAATGTGAAAATCGGCGCTTCCGCTTTCTACAGCACAGCATTGGGGCAGGCCACACGCGAAGCCGTTCAGCAAATTGTCAGTTTTATTCTGAAAGAAAGTGTCAATATTCCCTGGCAAGGTTCGGTCATCCAGACAAAAGGAAGTAGCGTTTTCGTTAACCGCGGAAAAACTGCCAATGTCAAAACCGGCGATACTTTTAAGGTGTACTCGAAAGGCGAACCCCTTATCGATCCGGAAACCGGCTTCAACCTGGGCAGCGTCGAGGAGTATCTGTGTGATATTAAAGTTACTCGTCTAATGCCGAAATTTTCCAGTGCCCGGAAAACACCGGACTGCAAAGGATTGGAGATAAGACGTGGCGATCTTGTGCGTTACTAAAACTGAGCATTCACAAATGGACTTTTGGACGATTTTAAAGATGAAATCCAAAATTTTATTTTCTTCGTCACTCTGTCTATCTGGACTGTTTCTATCTGGACTGTTTCTATCTGGACTCTGGCTGTCGGGATTTGGGCTGGCGGCAAATGCCGATAACACGGATGCGATTAGCCGACCATTACCATCACCCTCGGAGCAACAGGTAGAACGAGCTTTGCAGCTGGGTAACCAATTTCAGGATATGGCCTACCAGCAAAATCGACCTCGCACGGGAGCACCATTTCCATTAAGTTATATCTATCGACCGGAATACTATCCTCATTACTATTCCGCGTGGCCCTACTCGCTGCGTCAAAGTAGTGACTACTACCCGCAGTATTCTCCTCACCTGACACCCCGCTACCCGCGGATAGGGCGCTCCTATATCGAACGGCCGCTGTTTAATCACTTTCCCAAACGCCACCAGCATAACGATTAAGGGTCATATCAGTATGAGAAACCTTGTTCAAAACACATTACTCCCCTTAATCCGCCTATTTGGTATTTGTCTGGCGGTATTGTTTGTCTCGCTAACAAAGGGCGTAGTCGCCCAAGAAGCGCTATCGACCCAGAGCAAACCCACGGTCATGATCATATTGCAGGAAAAGGTCATGGGCGTATTCAACACCACTGGCTGGGAAGTGCCAACTCAAGCTGAAATAACGCTCATGAGTCGCCTTCAGGAACTGGGTTATCCGGTAGTAGATCCACAAACGGTGCGTAGAAATGTTGTCCAAGCCAAAGGATTACGGATGCTGGAAGCAGACAACCGTGGCGCAGCCGCAGCAGGCCTGCAGCATGGCGCTCAGATTTCGATTATCGGTACCGCGATCAGCAAACCAGCCGGCGCCAAACTCTTTGAGACCCAAATGCAGTCTATCCAGGCAACCCTGACCGCCCGAGTTATTCACAACGATACAGGACAGATAATCACCACGGGTTCCGCAACTTCCGCCATCGCACATATTGATGAAGTACAAGGCGGCACTCTGGCTCTGGAAAAGGCGGCACATGATCTGGCTGACTTGCTTATACCCAAAATTGTGACCGCTACTGACAAAGCCACGGGCGAAGCTCGGACCATCGCCCTCAATATCACCGGACTCAAATCTTATCGCCACCTGGATCACATCCTGTATTTTTTTGAAACCAAGGTAAAGGGTATCTCCGAAGTCTACCTTAGGGATTTCAGCAACAATATCGCCTCAGTCAACCTATCGTACAGCGATCAGTCGGCCGTGTTGGCGCGCAAAATTGCGACCAGTAAATTCAAAGGATTCAGGCTCGAACCCACACAGGTAACTGACAACAGAATTGACTTGTCAGCGATAGCTAACAAATGAGCCAATTATTCATAGCGACGAAACGCAAGACAATGGACCGGTGGCAGATGCCATTGACAGCCATTGAGGACAAATAACATGGGCATGATCAGACGCATCAAATCCAATTTAAAAGCACCGCTCATTGCACTGGGCCTGCTGATCAGTTTGATATTACTTCCGCTAACCGCTCACTCAGGCGCCTGGGATCAACTGTCGGAAGCGGAGCAGAAAATTGTTCGTGAACGATTAGTCGACGAACTGGGCAAAATGCTCAACGAAGGTAAGCTTAACGAGAATCTGCAGTTTACGGCAAAGCATATAGGCACTTGGGCAACGCACGCGGGTGAGATTGTCGAGGGTAATTTTGATAATGCTATAAACGCGACGATGAAGTACTCAACAGATCAATTTCTGGCCTCCTTTGAAAAGGAGCTGGGTACAAAAATTGATAGCCTGGAAAATTCTGCCCTGTCGTTTGTCTATAAACAGGTCATTTCCCACAAAGGCGAATCAAAAAAAATCGCACGTTTAGCGCTCAACGGAGATTTTTCAACAGCCGGAAATATCGCGTGGGAAACCGCAAAAAAGGACGTTCAACAACAGATACAGACAAAAACCGAAGAAACACTTAAGTTCGCATTCAACTGGGCATTTGATGGCGCCAAAATCGGCAGCTACACGCCGGTTGATATATTTCTGGAAATCATCCGCATTGAAAAGATTATTATTCCAGAGCTAAAAAACTATTTAACCAATACTCAACTCAGACAGATTCTACAGATCTACAAGGACGAACTTGCCCAATCAGGCGGCAATCATAATGCAGCATGGATCATGATCAGGGACAGTCATATTCCAATCAAAGCCCACTCCGTATCCAGCCTCAATGAAGAAACATTAAGACAGGCTCTCGAGCAATGTGCGGGTAGTTACTCGAGCCTGGGGCAGTGTATTGGTGATGTGCAATCGAGCTTTAATCGTAAGCTGGCGCAGGAAAAGCAGCGTTCTGAAAACCTTTTGCGCAATATTGCTGAAGAGTCGAAAGAGAAGTCCAGGGAAGGCTACAAAGAAGTACAAAAACTGATACAACGCATTATTGCTGAACATAGCAAAGACTATAAGGATGCGATTAGCGAAGCAAATTCCATTTTAAAGAAACTCCAAACACAGGCTCGTGGCATAAAGGGTGACTGCGATGCCTTCGACGCAAAAAAAGAAGTGGTCGATCAGGCTCAGGAAAAAGTGAAACAGGCAAATATCGCGGCAGCGAAAATCAAAAATTTTCTAAATACCGCAGACCAATGCAAACTGTTATCTGAAGCGCCTAAAGACCTGGATACGCTGCTACAGCAACTAAAAACGGTCAACAGCACGTTCGAAGGGCATATGCAATCGGTCACCGATCAGGCCAATAAGGTATGTCAGGTCACCGGCAATATTGGTGCTGCTTTTTCCAAAAGCGAAGGAAAAAAACTACTCGACCAGGCCATCAACGAACAAAAAAAACTGAACCAAGCGGTTAGCGAAACTGACTCCAGTGCAGCTTTGGTCCGACGCACCGCGCAAGAGATAAAAACGGCAGCGACCAGCTTTAAAACAGAACTCTCTTCTATGGATAAGGACATAGGCTCCAGCAATTACCTCGATGAAGAGCAGCAAAAACTGAATGCCGCAAAAAACGCGAAAAAGGGTTACGATGCTGCTGTTGCCGCTATGAAGAAAATTGCAGAGCGTCTAAAAGCACGTCAGAAAAACATGGATGAAGCCAACCCGGTTGAGTTGAGTGTCATGGAACAGGTCGATAAGGCAATGGCTGGCGGTATTAACAAAGAAGAAAAGGTCCGTACCGCTAAACTATTAAAAAAATATAAAGACTTTCCAAAGGTTAAGGAAATTCTCGCTAAGATCAAAGAAACCAATAGCCAGGCTGAGTGTGCTTACCGGGTGGCACGGCAGATGGGTTCACCAGATCAGGATTATAAATGGAAAGATCCCAATTTCAGCGATGATTTACTCGCTAAATTCAAAGAGGCCAAGTCGGATTGCCAGTCTATGCCTGGCGCTGATGCGTTCGACAAATATGAACAGCAAGCTACCTCCATCGCCGCTGAAATGGAAGCCAAAGAGCTACCCTGGATTCCACAAAAGCAGGCGGAACGATGCATTGCCGATGGTCTGGTTGCTTATCAATCATTGGTCGACCCCGCCACCGCACTTTCCGGTAGCGTAGAGCAGCTCGAGAAAACATGTGGTAACGCGAAAACAATTGCAGATCGCGCCTCGCATACTGCAAATGCAGCGGTACAAGCGGGTGAAAGTCTCACGAATGCATTGGTCAAACAATCCTCTGGCCTGAATATCGATGATACGTTAGGTGCCTGTGCACGACTCGATGAAATAAAGGCTGGCGTACTGCAATCCGCAGCTTCTGCAAAAGCTGCCGCTGCAAGTGCCCAAAGTGCAGCAGCGAAAGGTTCTGCAACCGCTCAATCCTGTGTTTCAAAATCATCCCTTGGATCAATCGATGGGGATCTGGCTGCCATCAAAAAACATCAATACGACGCGGTCATTGCCTATGGTAAGGCTCAGGAAGGTGATGATCTTTTTGATCGTATCGTTGGTGCAGCTAATAAGGAAACGGCCAGAATACAGAAAACAAAAGAAGGATTCAGTCAATTACTGATTTATCGGGCCGCCATCAAAGATCACATAAAAAATTCAAATTCCGATAAAGAAGCCGCGCTTGCCGGGTTCAAAAACTGTAAGGCCCAGCAGGCAGATCTTAGCAGTAAAGCTGCCGCTATGGGCGGAAACCCCGATGACAAGGTACTGCCAGGATTGATTCAGCGGATCAATAGCGTCACTACCGAACCGGGGCCGGAATTAGCCTCCATTGATGGTCAATTGGAAAATGCCCGCGCTTCGCTAAAGCTTCTTGAATCAGCAGGCACAGAGATCGATACAGCTATCGCAAGAGTTAAAACCGAGTGTCTGGGGAAAACCACACCCTATGCTGAAGTGCTGGGTGCATCGCAGTCTATTTTAACCATAGAAGACTTGAAAACCCAGTTGATCCAAAAACGCAACCAATGCCTCGCATCGCTTGATGCTAAATCCACCGACGCCAGCGCTAGCGCCGGCTCAGAAGATGATGATCGAGGCGGCTATGACTTTGATGAAGATGAGGGCAACGTTGACCCTGAGCGGGTGGCAGCAGGGGGCGGCGCATCCGGTTCGGTGGGTTCCGGCGGCCTGCCTGGTGCAAACCCTGAACAACAAAACACATCGCGCACCGGCACGGGAATTGATCCCTCCTATGGTAGAGATCCGATAGCAGAAGCGCGTCGTGAAAGAGAACGTGCCGCAGATGCAGCGCGGGTAGCTGAGGCCGGCAATCCTTTTGGCGAAGGTTATGGCGACCAGGGCGGCGGAATGGATGAGTTTCAACAGCCTCCCGATCTGGACCGTATCCCTAATCCCGATGAAGATTCTGACCGAGACCGGGAACAGGGAAATTCAGAACCCCCAGCGGGATCAAAACCTCCCGAGCAAACACCACCCACTCAGCAGGAACCGGGGAAGATGCGCTGGTATGTCTACTGCGTTCAGGGTAAAGCGGTGGTCAGAGGCTTTATGTCAAACAATAGCAATTTTGGCGCAAATTCCTATGAAAGCGAAGCTGCCGCAAAAACCGCCGCAGCAAAAATGAAGTGTGATGGCACGACTAAACCGGAAACGAAACCAGAAACCAAGCCTGATCCTAAAGGTGACAAAGGTGGCGCACCCGCTAAACCGCCTACTGTTATCCCGCCACCGGTAAAACCACCTGCAGAGAATGCGGTTTGTAAACAACTGGTGAAAAAAATGCAGTCGATGGCCAGTGACTATACCAAATTGACCAATAACTATATGGCAGCTGCGCGAGCCAAAGATGAAGACGCGCTAAAGCTCTATGGCTGCAAAATATTGACGGAAGCGGATCGCTTTTATGATCTGTTCAGCCAATATACCAGCGCAAAATGCCCTGTTGGCGGCGACGTGGGCCGGCTTCGTGATGCTTTCAGTCAGGGCCGAACCGCAGTGCAGCAATCGCTCAATCAAAATTGCGGTGGCAGCAGTGGAGCCAGCCAGCCAGCACAGTTTGCCGGGCGATGGACGGGAAAGCAATCCTGCAGCGCAGGCGGTGACGCGGCTTATCGCTGGGTAGTATCGCTGAACCAGAAAGGCAGCAAAGTAACGGGTAATATCAGTTTTCACCGATGTCCCGGTGGTGGCCGCGCATCCTATGCCGTTAGCGGAACAGCCACTTCCGCAAAATCAGTCAAGTTGGATGGTGCGCTCAAAAGCAGCCGGGGCCCGCTAGGTAGTAGCGCAAAAAGCCGTCTATCCTTCACCATTACTAAAAATGCGCCACCAAGCCCTAACCTGGCGCCATGAAGATAGAGCGAGAAAGATATGCTGATATCCCATCTTCATAAAAAACGAAAGCGGCTGATGCGCGCGTCAGTTAGGCACAGTTTGCTGATACTCATGATGCTATATGCCAGCGCAGCCAGTGCGATGGAGTCCATCACTCTGGATGACGCGATTAACAGAGCGCTAATTAACAACCCGTCGCTAAAGCAGCTTCGATTGCAGACCGGCTCGGCTGAACTTTCGGTCGGTGTAGCGCGCTCGGATTTTGAACTTTCCCTGAAGCCCGAAGGTGGGGTGCGCCTGGACAAGGGTGGCGAGGAAACCGATTATTATGGTTTACGACTGTCTAAAAAAACCATCTACGGTAGCGAAATATCGGTCAGCGGTCTCAGTGAATCACTGATCGACACCGGTCGGCAAAACCGCTTTACACTGGAATTGTCTCAACCTTTGTTTCGTTTTGCTGGCGCGCTAATCAACGAAGAACCGATCATTCAAGCCAAGCAGTCTCGCAGAACCGCATTGCGCGACCTGGAGATCAGCCGTTCACGTACTGTGGTTGCTGTGGTAGAAGCGTTCGAGAAAGTAATACGTCTCAAACAGCAACTGGCAGCAGATGAACAAGCACTCATCAGAGCTGAATCACTCTACAAGCTGACGCTGGCCAAAGAGCGACTCGGTCGTACCTCACGCATCGACACCTTGAGGGTACAGCTGCAGCAGGGGCAAACACTTTCGCGCACTCAGAATACCAGAGAGCAGCTGGCCTCGGCGCAAAGAGTACTGGGTGAACTCATGGGTGCAGACAGCCGTCGCCTGCCAGAGTTAATACCTGCACCCTTTTTCCATGTGGAAATTGGTAACCTGGAAGAGGCCGTTGCACTGGCTTTAACCAATCGTCTGGATTACGCACAGGCACAACAACAATACGAGGACCGTCGACGAGCCTCACGCATATCAAAACGCTCCATGCTACCTAATTTAAAACTGGTAGCACGCTATGAACATGCCGACGATGACCTTTTCTACGACCAGAACCTGAACAGTTCAGAAAGTGCCTGGACGATCAGCTTGGTCTCTGACACAGACTTCAACCAAAGTAGGGAAAAGCTGGAATATAGACAATCCCTGTTGCAACAGGATCAAGCCTTCGAACAGATCCGGGCCGTGCATCTGAGTATCAATCGCGAAGTTGAGCAACGCTTGCTCGCCTATCAGCGCTCGCAAAAAGAACTTGAAGTGCTGGAGGGTAATTTCCAACATGCCGGGGCCCGACTCAAACTGGCTCGCCAGTTATTTCGTATTGGTCGCACCGATGGCTTTTCCGTAACCGATGCGGAACAGTCCTATTTTACAGCGCAAAGTGCTTTGCTCAGCGGCAAATCTGAAGCATCGGTCAATGCCTATCGTTTATTAGACGCAATGGGCACGCTCGTCGAATCTCCCAGTCACCTAAAGCCGAGACAGATATGAAACACAAGAGTGTAAGAATAGGTATTTCAGCGGGCATCGCCGCTGTCTCTTTACTTTTTATACTAGGCAACACCGGTGATCCTGCGCAAACCAGCTATAACCTGGCCAAAATAGAGCAGAATGCATTGGTGGTTCGCTCTATCTATACCGGTAAAATCGAGGCGCGTAATCAGGTTACTGTCATGTCGAAGTTCAAGGGTTTCGCCACGGTCGTCGAATTAACAAAAGAGGGCTCCCAGATACGTACCGGTGATCTGGTAGCACGTTTTGATTCAGCAGATCTGGAGCGAGAGTTGCTCAATCTGGAAAAAGAGTATGCCTTGGCTGAATCCGAGCGCAAAAGCCAGTTTAATGCCATCATTCCCCTGGAGGTGGAAGAACTGAAGATGGATTTACAAAAAATCTCCGAAGCCGCAGCCGCCGAAAAACAGTATTTGAAAGACAGCATGGCTCTGGCACAAGAAAATGTCGTATCCATGATGGAGGTCGAGCAACAAAAAGCCAAGGTTGCACAGCTGGATGCGGAATATCGGGCGGTTAAAAATCGCCTTGCGCTAACCAGAAAATATTTACATCCCTCTATGCGCCAACGTGCCAACGCCAAGCTGCACTCCGCCAAACAGGCCCTTGAACTGGCCCGTACCCAGCTGGCCAACACCAGCGTATATGCCCCGGCAGGCGGCCTGTTGGTGTACAAACCCTTGCACATTGGCGGGGAATACCGAACTCTGAGAATTGGTGACTCCTTGCATGCCAACCAACCCTTCATGCTGATACCGGATCTTGAGGATATGGTATTACACTCCATGATCCCCGAAAGCGAGCTCTCACAGGTAAAAGCAGGGCAAAAGGTAGTGATTTACCCACAGGCATTTCCAGACATGAGACTCGAAGGGATCGTCGAGCAGGTGGGTGTAATTGCCGAATCAGCCCCGGGACAACCCAAATGGCAGAATTACTTTAGTTTAACCATTGCCATCGACGATAAGGACGAAAAACTACGCCCAGGTATGTCAGCCGTAGCTCATGTGATTTCGGCGCATCGTGAGGACGCTCTGCTGATACCACGGCGGGCTATCACCTGGGCCGATGGTACGGCCTATGCTGAAGTGAAAACAGCATTACAAATTTCCTCCCGCAAGCTTTCTTTGGGGGCTGTTAACGAAACCCATTATGAAGTGCTGGCCGGGCTGAGTGCTGGGGAAACGGTGATTCTAAAATGATACCTGCCCCAAAAACGGCACCCATTCTGGAGTTCAAAAATGTTAGCAAAGCCTACAGCAACGGAGACAGTACGCAAAAAGTATTACATGGCGTCAATCTAAGTGTCTATCCCGGTGATTTCTGTGCCATCACCGGGCCTTCAGGATCAGGTAAATCCACCTTTTTAAATTTGTGCGCCCTGTTGGATGAACCTTCTGCCGGTGAAATATTTTTCAACGACCAGGCCACATCGGGACTTACCGAATCTGCATTATCAATGCTGCGAAAAAAGAATGTCGGCATGGTATTTCAACAGTACTGTTTACTGCCCTACCGTAGCGTTTTGGAAAACGTCCTGTTTCGCTTTCGTTACTTGGAGGTGGATAAAGCAGAGGCCCTGAGAATGGCTAAATACGCCCTAGCCAAGGTGGGCATGTCATCATTTCTGGATAAGCCAACCCATCTACTTTCTGGCGGAGAAATGCAGCGAGTCGGTATCGCTCGCGCAATCGCCTTAAAACCCAGGCTATTGGTTGCCGACGAACCTACCGGCAACTTGGACTCATCTGCCGCAAAACAGGTTATGCGCTGTCTGAACGATCTCGGACAGCAGGAGGATATCGCCATCCTGCTGGTAACCCATAACGAATCTCTTTTGGATTACGCTTCGCGTCATCTGCGCTGTAAAGATGGTAATCTGATTGAACATGAAACCGCTTAACATTTCACCGCTTTATCTGGATATCAGGGAAGGTATAAAAAGCAGACCCGGGCGGTTTGGCCTCTCATTGTTTGCCATGACTATCGGAATGGCTGTTCTTACAGCACTGATCGCCCTTCTGTTAGGACTCGAGGCACGCTCACAGCAGCTAAGTGAAGAACTCGGCACTAACGTCATCGCAATTTTGCCAAAGCCATCAAACCACAAACAACCACTGAAACCATCACACGCACATTTGCTACGTGCCAATTACCCCGGCGCACGAGTCAGTGCAGTGAGGCGAAGCCGAGCGCATACCCCGGGTACCGATCGAAGCCTGGTAGTGATCGCTTCTGAGAGTGAATTGGTTAATATTCGTCAATGGAAAATGATAAAAGGCCGTTTTTTTGATGAACTGGATATCCAGCTCAGGAAGCGTCATGTAGTCGTAACCGAGGCTCTGCATAAGAGCTGGCGGTGGGATGTTGGCGCCACCATTTTACTAAGAAACACGCCTTTCCTGATTATCGGTGTGGTCTCATCTGACGACTCTGCTTTAGCAGGCGAATACGGTGATTCCCGACTTACTACTGGAGAACAGGCGGTATTCGTACCCCTGACGGTTGAATCGCACTGGGATGATCAAGTGGTATCAGAAGCATCAATTGATGCGCTTTATATGAGACCTGCTAACAACATGGCGGCAGAAGAGATTCTTCCCGGGCTAAAAAATCTGTTATCGCAGCCGGGCATGGACCTACAAAATCTATCCTGGATTATCCCCGCCACTTTGATTGAAAATGTTAAACAGATGCAAACCACCATCGGACTAACCGTCGGCGCAATTGCGATACTCTGTCTGATTTTGGGTGGCACGACCCTTACCAGCTTGCTGGTGGCTAACGTGCGTGATCGAATTTCAGAGATTGGTTTACGCCGTGCGCTGGGAGCAACAGAAATGGATATCGCAATCCTGTTTATCGCAGAAGGCTGCGTGGCAACAGTTGCAGCCGGAATACTAGGCCCACTGTTTGTACACCTGGTCCTTGTACAAAAAATAGGCATATTATCGCGATTACCCTTGGAACTGGGTGCTCACACAGTCTTCCTGCCATTACTTTTCTCAGTGTTGCTAGGCATACTCTTCTCTTTTTGGCCGGCAATTTCTGCGGCACGTATCAGCCCCGCTGAAGCACTAAGGAGTGAGTAAAATAACTTCGATGCTAGCTTTCGCTGCTATGCTTGTGGCTGGCTATGCCACCAAATCTGGCATTGACGGCACAAGCCTTTCTCAAACTGTGCTTTCAGAACACCATCCAACACCATTCGCGGCAATGGGTCACCGGGCTTGCGTGATATCAGGTTAGTACCTGTGGATTTGGCCCAAATCTGAAACAGCTCCTCTGACGCAACCTGGTAAGTGACATGCCAGTGTGCAACACCCTCCGATGACGTTTGCGACAATACCTCATACTGCACCTCAACCTCCTCCTGGAGTTTAACCCTGCGCCAGTAGGCCTTTAGCTGATCATGGCCACGCTGAACTGCAAACGGCGTATTGTGATATTCACCTTCTTCCGCAAACAGCGCCGCGAACATCTCCTCATCGCGATGCTCCCATGCAGCTTTGTAGCCCCGCATAAACGCTTCGATATCCATAAACATACTCCCCCTACTGATGCGATCTTATACCCTGACCCATTAGAGCATAAACTCCGTGGCTTCGTTAATAAAATGGACCAACCGGATCTTTATTTTTATCTTCCCACCTTGTTTGTAATGCCGCTTTACTTTCGTTAGAATGCACGCCCTTTCCACTCGTCGTTTCAAAAAATCCTGCCGATTGGTTTATTTGGACACCCGCTTTGCGTCGCAAGTCGGGCCGTCATTTATTTTTGTATTTTGAGCCCATTAGATGTTTGAGTTTCACCCCAGTAAAGTTGCCACCCTTAAAAATGATCTATTATCCGGTTTAACCGTCGCCCTCGCCCTTGTCCCTGAAGCCGTTGCTTTCGCCTTTGTTGCAGGTGTTGGTCCCTTGGTAGGGCTGTACGCTGCTTTCATGGTCGGTTTCATTACTGCCTGCATTGGCGGTCGCCCTGGGATGATCTCCGGCGCCACTGGCGCTTTAGCGGTAGTAATGGTGGCCCTGGTTGCCGATCATGGCGTGGAATACCTTTTCGCAACGGTAGTGTTGATGGGAATCTTACAGATTTTTGCGGGGCTGCTTAAGCTCGGAAAATTTATCAGAATGGTACCTCACCCCGTGATGCTGGGTTTTGTTAACGGTTTGGCAATTGTGATTTTCCTCGCTCAGCTGAGTCAGTTTGGCGTGACCGGCGAGCCGGGTTGGTTAACTGGCACCTTTATGGAAGGCTCCATTATAGACGTTGCCTGGTTAAAGGGTGAGCAACTATATCTGCTGCTTGGTCTGGTCTTTTTAACCATGGCAATCATTCATTTTTTGCCAAGGTTCACCACCGTCATACCCTCCTCGTTAGCGGCCATTGTGGTAGTCAGTTTAATGGTTATTGGTCTTGATCTGGACACCCGGGTAGTGGGCGATATCGCTTCTATCAAAGGTGGCTTGCCAAGTTTCCATTTCCCCACGGTACCCTTCAATCTGGAGACCTTTTGGATCATTCTTCCTTATTCGATCATCCTAGCGGCCATTGGCTTAATTGAGTCTCTATTAACGTTGCGCTTGGTGGATGAAATCACCGAATCGCGCGGCCGTGGCAATAGAGAATGTATCGGACAGGGCGTTGCCAATACCATTACCGGTTTTTTCGGAGGCATGGGTGGTTGCGCTATGATTGGGCAAAGCATGATCAACGTAAACTCTGGTGGCCGTGGTCGCATGTCCGGCATTTCCGCTGCCCTGTTTCTGCTGCTGTTTATACTGGTAGCCTCTTCGCTGATAGAACAAATCCCTTTGGCGGCATTGATTGGAGTCATGTTCATTGTCGTGATTGGCACCTTTGAGTGGAGTAGCTTCCGTATTATCGGCAAAGTTCCACGCAGCGACTCTATGGTCTTGATTCTGGTCTCTGCAGTCACTGTGGCGACAGATTTAGCCGTCGCTGTTGTCGTTGGAGTGATTGTTTCAGCCATCGTATTTGCCTGGGAGCATGCCAAACACATACGTATCGAAGCCCGTGAAGATCATAAGGGATCAACGGTGTATGCAGTGACCGGCCCACTGTTCTTTGGCTCTGTGACCTCCTTTCTTGAACGCTTTGATCCACAGCAGGATAATGACGAAGTAGTAATCGACTTTGCCCGCTCACGCGTGGCCGATCATTCTGGACTGGAAGCTATTGATACGCTAGCCGAACGGTATCTGAATGCTAACAAAAAGCTGCATCTGGTGCACCTGAGCGACGAGTGTCGCAAACTGCTGCGCAAAGCCGGAAATTTGGTAGAAGTGAATGTGATTGAAGATCCTAAGTATTTTGTGGCAGAAAACAGCCTGGGCTAATCCGTTAGTGAGCCGTTTCATAGAACTCGGATCGCCTCCGACGATTCCATTTATTTCCCAGGCTTGTTCGCTCTATAAACTCTTTGGCTATCCTTACCGCGCCAATTATAAACACTACGGCAGTGGTCAGGACTCTTTGGTACCCATAGAACCAAACCAGTCAAACTAAGACAATCCATAAGAAATGAATCAGGGTGAGTTTCAAACTGTTTTCTAAGACAGGGATACGCAGCGTAGCACAGGATATCCCATCTTTTCAGAAGGAGATACTCACTCAACCTTCAGAGTTTGAAGCAACAGGTTAGGTCTGCTTAACTTTACATTCTAGCTCAGTTGGGCTACTTTGTTTCTCTTCAATAATAACAAGTCTTTAGGCTAATTCCAGCGCAGGAAAATCAAATTATGATAAAACTGCTGTTAAGTGATGAACGCTCCACACTTGATGTTAATTCAACCAGATCCGTAGCCTCCATAATTTACTTGGCCGTCGTGGGAGTTTGCGTATTTATAGTACAACCAGGTTTCGTCCAGGGCCTGGTTGAATCTCTGGGGTTGACCCCTGAGCAGGCCGGATATATAGCGTCGGCTGAAATGTGGGGGCTTGCGACGACTACCATCGTACTTAATTTTTTCGCCTCTCGATTCAACTGGCAAAAAATGACCTTTTGGTTTTTGTTGGTGGCGGTGATTGGCAACCTGGCATCTATTGGTCAGCAAGACCCGCTCACACTGGGCATCATACGCGCCATCACGGGACTCGGTCTGGGCGGCATGATCTCTTTACCCTTTGCCATGATGGGTCTTACCAAAAATCCAGACAGAAACTTTGGTTTTATTGTCACCTGGGTACTCATATACGGAGCACTAGGGTTGTTTGCAATGCCGATTGCTCTGGACACAGTTCATTTAAACGGCGTAATGGTATTCTTTGCTGCATTCTGTGCGACAGGGATGCTTTTGATTCGCTATCTGCCGAAATGCGCGGGGGACCATATTCAGAAAGATCTGCTTACTGACCATTTCCCCGGTTTTATAAAAGCATCAACACTTATCGCTATCTTTGTTTTTAATACCGCAATTGGCATTGTCTGGGCCTACCTGTTTTTGGTGGGAACCAACGCCTCTATATCGGAGCAAGGGGTCGCTAATGTACTCACAATTTCTCAATTTCTCGGTGTAGCCGGTGCGTTTTTGGCAGCCATACTCGCTGCTCGTATTGGTCGTTTTATTCCAGTTTCTATTGCCGTGCTGGGCTGCGGTGCTGGAATTGCCTTGCTGTTGGGCGACGTGAACTACTTCATCTATTCGACAGCCGTATATCTGTTTAATTTCCTATGGAACATCGCTCAACCTTACCTCTTGGCGGTGATGGCCAGTTTTGCCGATGGCGGAAAAATGATTGTGCGTGGTGTCGCTATACAGATGGTCGGGTTTGCTACCGGCCCCTATTTGGGTGCCACGTTGTTAGAAGAGTCCGGCCCTGCAATGTATGATCTGGTCAACCTGGCGGGTGCAAGCCTGTTTGCCTTGAGTTGGGTGTTCCTGATACCCGCCTTAAAAGCACAGAAAGAAGCCCCATCTCTTTCACCAGCCGTTGAAGAAAATGAAGGCCTGGCCAATCAGAATTAATTTCTACTCTTAACGAGCGTTTGATCGCACACTTCCCGGCGGAGCACTTATGAGATCAGCACCCAAGGCCATCGCCTCTAGCAACGGTAAAGTTACCGGCAGCCAGCGGCGCAGTCAGTTGAGAATTGACGCTATTCTTGAGTCTGCGCAGGACATACTGATTAACGAGGGTTTCCATAGTTTAAGCCTGCGCAAAATTGCGCAGCATATGGGCATCAGTAACGGTAATGTTACCTACTATTTCCCCAATAAGAAGGTGTTATTGCGCGCGCTCATTGAGGATATGCTGACCCACTATGATACTGAATTTGAAAATGAGGCGGCAAAATTTCCAGATGCACCACTAACGCGCATTAACGCCTATTTCAAATATTTGATTAATGATGCCAGAAGTGCCAATTCCAGAAATTTCTTTTACCAATTGTGGGGGTTATCCACCCATGATCCGATCGCAGCCGAACTTCGAGAGGAAGTCTATACCCATTTTTACTCGCAGGTGCTGATTCAACTAAAAGCATTACGCCCGGATATCAGCGATATCGAATTGAAAAATAAGAGTTTTCTGCTGATGAGCCTGGTAGAAGGCATCAATGTCATTCTGGGTTCTGGTGATACCTTTATCCATCAGTTTGACAACATTGATACCTACCTTGAAAAGCAGATTATGGCCCTAGTTCAGGCCTAGGAATCTGCCGGAGCTACCAACGCTCAAACCCGACAGACTCCTTGATTATTTAATTAAACATCCACCTCATCAAAGGCCTTAGTCAGCGCAGCAACCAACTCGTCCACATTCTCTCGAGAAAACGTTAACGGTGGCGAAATGATCAATTTTGGCCCAACAGCCCTAACCAATACACCCTCTTTTTGCGCAACAGCAGACAGACGACTGGAGAAGCCACTAAACGGATCAACCGATTCGCGAGTTTTCTTATCGACAACCAGGTCCACCGCCAACATCAATCCCTTACCCCTAACCTCGCCAACCGACTTATAGCGTTCTTCGAAGGGCTTAAGCTGCTCCATCATATAATCTCCAACGATCTTCGCATTTTCGGGTAATGCTTCACTCTCCACGATACCCAAAGATGCAATACCTGCAGCACATGCCACAGGATGGCCGGAATAAGTGAATCCATGCATAATCATTGCCTCCGGCGATTCCAGATCAAATGCCGATGCTACCCTTTCATTCATTACCGTCGCACCTAGCGGAACATAAGCTGAACTGAGTCCTTTGGCAAAACACATAATGTCCGCCTTAACTCCCCAGCCCCTGGAACCAAACATATTGCCGGAGCGACCAAATCCGGTGACAACTTCATCGGCAATCAATAGAACGTCGTAGCGATCACAGACCTCGCGCACCAATGGCCAGAAATTAGTCGGTGGTACAATCACACCACCGGCGCCCTGAATAGGTTCCGCGATAAAGGCGGCTACCATATCTGGCCCCTGTGATTCAATTTCACGAGCCAGGATTCCGGTGCAAATGGCACCCAATTCCTCTGGATCTTCGGTCCAGGGATTACGGTATGGAAATGGGCTGTCAATTTGAAAACAGTTCGGCAACACCGGTTCAAATGCTCTTTTGTGCACACCTGTATCAGTAACTGAAGTACCGCCCATATGCACGCCATGATAGGCATTCTTCAGTGAGAAGAACTTGGTCTTTTCCGGCTGTCCTTTAAGCTTCCAATAATGTCGGCTCATCTTCAATGCCGTTTCAACAGAGTCTGAACCGCCGGAAGTGAACATTAATTTGCGCATGTTCTCTGGCTCTAACATGCTGATAATTTTTGCTGACAACTCAATCGCCGGAGGGTTAGAAAATTCCGTAAACGTTTGATAATATGGCAGAGTCGCTACCTGCTCCGAGACAGCTTTGATCATCTCAGGGCGATTGTAACCCACATTGACACACCACAAGCCACCTTGGGAATCCAGGAACTTATTACCGTCGATATCAAAAACATAGACCCCATCCCCACGCGCGATGATCATAGGCTTATTTGCCTTGGTCATGAATGGCGCAGTCATTGGATGCAGCATTTGCTTTGCGTTATTCGCCTTTATTCCCTCTATTTCCATTGCGATTTCCTCATTTTCATCAGTGGTTTAGACAACAATCGACTTGCGGTGCCAAATTGTTCAGGTTAAATTAGACGTAATTATTAGCTCGTTCGTCCTAATTTGTCAACGTTCTTGGCTGAGACACGTTCCTGACTAGGAATCAAGAGAGGGGGTTGAGCGCATTAAGTCCATTTTAACAAGCGTTGCCCAGTCAGCTGAGGCTGTATCCCTTGGCATCAACTATTTACCCGCGAGGTAACAAACGGATAGAATGATTTAAAAAACAGCACCACGGGATTGATCAACGCCGCACTATGGCTGCACTATGCGCCGTTAAAGTTTGAGTGGTTATCGCTCTCTGTTCTGCTGGATCTGATTTTGTTGAATTTATGTTTATCGGGGTATTGTCTCTGACTGTTCAATTCCAACTGCAGGGTAACAGCCATTTATTAGGCTTTTTCGATTCAAGCAATTTTGCCCGAGCCTTTAAGCGCTGGACAAATCTATCCACGGGAGAATACAGCAGGAAATTACGATAATGCAATTGGCGCAATTTGAATAAAATTTGGCGCTTTGTAACTGCCAATATCTTTTAGAACAAACTCGGATCATTAGCTTTTTTATTCACTACCTCTCTGGAATTACCAAAGATCGCCAACCAGGAATAACTATGCTGTTAGAAACAAAAAGCCTCAAACTCGTGGAAGAGGCGCTACAAGTTCTCGACAAATCATTTGACGATATGCCCGCCTTTGAAAGCCATCCTGATATTTCAGCTATGCGAGATGTACTGTTAAAGGTAGCTGAGCGCATGCAGGATAATTTCCCCTACCCTCATCCACTGTACGCTGGCCAGATGCTTAAACCACCTCATCCAATGGCCAGGCTCGCCTACACCCTGGCGCTGTGGATTAATCCCAATAATCATGCGCTGGATGGCGGTCGTGCCAGCTCTGCGCTGGAAAAAGAAGCGGTAGCCAATATTGCGGCCATGTACGGCTGGGCGGATGGACATCTTGGACACCTGAGCAGTGCCGGCACCACTGCCAATATGGAGGCACTGTGGGTCGCAGGTAAACTCCGGCCTGGCAAAAAGATATTAGCCTCAAATCAGGCGCATTATACCCATTCACGCATATCGGAAGTTCTGGGGTTAAGTTTTGAGTCTATCGCCACTGATTGTCGCGCAAAGATGGATATGGATGCGTTAGAAACGGCGCTTAAAACAGGGAATGTCGGCACTGTTGTGGCAACTTTGGGTACTACCGGCGTTGGCGCTATTGACCCGCTAGCGGATATGCTTGAGTTACAGAAAAAATATGATTTCCGAATTCATGTTGACTCTGCCTATGGTGGCTACTTCCTGCTTGCTGACAATTTGGCGGAGGAAGCACGTCAAGCCTTTGACCTTATTCACCGGGTCGACTCCATCGTCGTCGATCCCCATAAGCACGGCTTGCAACCCTATGGCTGCGGTTGTGTGCTGTTCCGAGACCCATCTGTTGGCCAAATATATCAACACGACTCCCCTTACACGTATTTCAGTTCGGATGACCTGCATCTCGGGGAAATCAGCCTGGAGTGTTCACGTGCTGGAGCTTCAGCAGTTGCTCTGTGGGCAACCCAACAGCTGCTGCCAATGGAGCCAGGAGGCGAATTTGCGCAGGGTTTGAGTCAAGGTAGAGAAGCTGCACTAAAACTCTATGGTTATCTGCAACAGGCCGATAACCAGCTAACGCTGTTCGAACCAGAGCTGGACATCGTAATCTGGGCGCCCAAGGCTACTTCAGCATCCGCTATCTCTGAAGCATCGACGCAATCATTTGATCAGGCTGCAAAACAGCATTTACATCTCGCGTTAATGTCTCTACCTTCGTTATTACTAAAAAATTACTGGCCGGAAATTAAGTTTGATCAACCAACCGTAACCTGTATGCGCTCGTGCTTGATGAAACCCGAACATATCGACTGGGTTGACCGAATCTGGGATATTGTAAAAAAACTACCTCAACGATAGCCAGCCAGCGACCTCTGTAGCACGGCTCGTATCGATGAGCGACAAGGGAAAACCATGACTGAAATGAGTACTGCCCAGGCTATAATTACGTCACTTGAAAACAAGGGTGTGGATACGCTGTTTGGTGTTCCCGGTGCACAAACCTATGATCTATTTGACGCCCTGGGAAAATCTGACATCAAATTGATCGGTGCACGCCATGAGCAGGCCACAGCCTACATGGCATTTGGTTATGCCAAATCCACCGGTAAAGTTGGTGTATTTTCAGTGGTTCCCGGACCTGGTGTACTCAACACCTCTACTGCGATCTGCTCCGCCTATGCTGCTAGTTCACCGATACTTTGTGTGACCGGTCAGGTACCTAGCGAATTTATAGGCTCTGGCAAAGGCGCGCTGCATGAATTACCCGACCAATTAGCCACGCTGCGTAGTATTACCAAGTGGGCACAACGTATTGTCCAGCCAGAGCAAGCTCCTATCTTAGTGAACGAAGCGTTTGCTCAAATGCAAACGGGCCGACCGCGACCCGTTGCTCTGGAAGTACCCTGGGAAGTATTCGGCCAACGTGCAGAAATTGAACTGACAACGGTTACCCCTGCACCCCGAGAAACAGTGCTCTCCCCGGAGATAAAGGAGCTAGACTCAGCACTGGCTTTGATAAAAAATTCTTCCAAACCCATGCTTATGGTGGGCGGTGGCGCATTAGATGCTGCCAGCGATATTGTCCAGCTAGCCGAATGGCTGCAAGCACCAGTCGTGTCGTTTCGCAGTGGTAGAGGCATCGTCAGTGATGAAAATCCACTCGGCTTTAATTGCGCGCAGGGAAGCCGGGTCTGGCCGCAAACCGATCTTTTGATTGCCATTGGCACCCGTATGGAGCTGACTTGGGCAAGGTGGCTGGGCCCTGATCAGCCGAAAAACCTTAAAGTAATCAGACTGGAAATAGACCAGGATGAAATGGACCGTCATCCTGTGGACGTGGCCATAAAGGCTGACGCGAAAAGATCAGTATCGGCTCTGCTTGCGGCCGTGAAAACGGAAATAAAGCCTCAGCCATCCCGCGAACAAGAGTTCACTTCAATCAAAAACGAACTGATTTCTGAAGTCAATGCAAAGGTGCAGCCTCAGTTAAGCTACCTACAGGTCATTCGAGAATTATTGCCAAGAGATGGTTTCCTGGTAGAAGAGATTTCACAAATGGGATTTGCTTCTCAATTTGGATTTCCGATCTATCAACCCCGCACTTTCGTTACCTGTGGCTATCAGGGTACCTTGGGATTTGGTTTCCCAACCGCATTGGGTGTAAAAGTAGCCAACCCGGATAAAGCGGTCATTTCAATATGTGGCGATGGAGGATTTATGTTCGGGGTTCAGGAGCTGGCCACAGCCGTCCAGTATGGTATTAATCTGGTCACACTGGTCTTCAATAACAGTGCCTTTGAAAATGTCCGGCGCGACCAGCAAAGATTTTATGCTGGACAACTGCAAGGCTCACTACTGCATAATCCGGATTTTGTCCGCCTGGCAGAGTCTTTTGGTGTACGCGGATACCGTGCCGACTCCCCAGCTTCCCTGCGAAAAACGCTGGACCAAGCGCTGCAACTGGACGCTCCCGCTCTAATTGAGGTCATGGTGGAACCCGGTTCTGAAGGCTCTCCCTGGCCCTATCTCATGCCAGGTACAGTTTACGGCTCATGAATCATAGCTACGTTTATAAGTCGCAGCTTCAAGTAATTAGTGTTATTTAATTAAGCAACGAGCGATTCCTCTCGTTGCTCCATAAATAGTTCGTCGGGTTAATCGGCCATCCTGTGTTTCTCCTGGACGGTGATAAAGACTGCTCATAACATGTTTGATATGCTCATCACATACTTCGTTATCACCAATACTCTTGAAAAATACTGCCGTATCAGCCCATCATCGTAACGGATACGGTTCGACTTGTCCTGTCCACAAAACAACTCTGTGACCGAGACACCATTTACACCCTGCTTCACGATAGCCATAAACCAATGGCCGCTATATTTTGATTTTTTTGCCACACCCTTCGCCTGCGCAGATTATGAGAAAATTCTATTTTGACCTCAGTTATTTTTCGAGGGACTACTGGAGAGCCACCTTCCGACAGATACTCGCTTGCAGAATACCCGAACTCGGCTATCTTTAAATTGTGCCGCTAATGTAATTACTAACTATTATCTATAGTTCAGTTCAGTTCAGCGCACCGCACCGCAGTCTCTCATGGAGGAATAGATTCAGACCATCATCAATGATAAGAAATGAAGAGTGCCGTTAAAATGAATAAAGTTCGAAGCGTCAACCATTTATTTCGAGTGTCAACAAGCTGCGCTCAGACTAAAATTCTGTTCACAAAAACCAGTTACCCACGCCATCCATTGAATCATAGCCAAAGCGATTTGAGGAATAGTGTAAACCCAACCAAATTGTTGTAAAGGCAACTACCATTCGGTCAAAAGGAACTTCAGTTAATGTATTTCAACATTACTTTATACTCTTCGTGGGGGAGTAGCAAACGATGAAAAAACATCCACCAATGACTGGCAACCAGGTAACCTTTCAAGCAGACACAATGCTGGTTTCACGCACTAATTTGGAGGGTATTACAACCTACGTTGATTCAGATTTTGTCGCTATAAGTGGCTACAGCGAAGAAGAGCTGGTTGGGCAAAAACACAATGTGATTCGCCATCCTGAAACCCCAAATGAGATTCACAAAGATCTGTGGGAAACGCTTAAGTCGGGATCGCCCTGGACTGGCATGATCAAGAATCTAAACAAGGATGGTGATTATTATTGGGTAAGTTCAAATATAACACCCATGGTCGAAAACGGGGAAGTCAAAGAGTATATGTCCGTCGGAAGGTCTCCAACGCCAGAGCAGATTGCCGGGGGAGAAGCGCTTTATGAGCAATTAAAGTCAGGCAACGTCTCACCAGGTAATTTATGGCACCATATCAATTTTCTCAAGCACTTCAAGGTATGGCAAAAATTGGCGTTCGCGGCAACTATACTGATTGCAGTCGCTATTAGCTCCATTATCAGCTCCATTATGCTTTCAAATAAGGATATTAATTTTACCGTAAAAGAACTACATGGCGTTGAGTACCTGAATAAAGTCCGTCCTATTACTCAAAATTTAGCAGAACATCGCGGGCTGTCTGTGGGAATGCTCTCTGGAAAAACGGAGTTTGCTGCGCGTCTTAACGGCAAGCAGGCTGAAATTGATCAAAACATCGCATCCTTAAAACAAATTGACGCGATCTATGGCGAAGAACTAGGGACGTCATCCAATCTACAGAAGATCATGAATCGCTGGAACCAGATTAAGACAAAAAACCAGCAACTCTCAGCAGATGAAAGCTTGGCTCTACATTCATCACTGATGCAGGAAATTACGCAATTTATTATCGCTGTTGCTGATATATCCAACCTGACCCTGGATTCGGATCTCGATAGCTACTATTTAATGGATATACTAGTTAACAGAATCCCCGTGTTAGCGAACAAAATGGGTTTGATGCGCGCGATAGGTACCGAAGTGATCAATCAGCAAACCATAACAGCTGAGCAAAAAAACACTCTCACCACCTTAAGGGTATACACCTCGATAGCTACACAGGGAATTGGTTATGCGTTAAAAAACAGCATCTCTTATAACCCAATGCTTAAGCCTCTATTAAGTGCAAAAGCGGACGCGGCCAGCCAGAAACTCGACGATTTTTCCCAGACCACCGACAAACTGTTTGACGCCGATATATCAATTCTCGATTCAACCGCATATTTCGACAAGGCCACCAGCTCGATCAATGCCTCATTTGACCTTTTTGACGCGGTCTCTCCAGCACTGTCAAATCTTCTTGAGCAACGCATCAATCACTTGACCGGCAATCTCTATTGGCTAATAGCCATCTCCGGAGCAGGGTTGTTGTTAGCTTTATTTTCCGGAGTTTATATCATACGTGACCTGCTACGTGCGTTAAAAAGTACGTCCGAGGAGTGTGACCACCTCTCCAGTGGCAACTATAACCGTCAAATTAACTGCAAGGGTGAAGATGAGATTGGCGATCTAATGCGAGCCTTGAAAGTCATGCAAATCAAGTTGGGTTTTGAGGTGAATAGCGCTCAGCAACATGCCAACACCATGACCCGTATCAAAGTCGCCCTGGATAACGTCAACAGTTGTGTCATGATGGCCGATAATCAGGGCAAAATCATCTATCTAAACCATGCAGTTAAAGCACTAATGGAGCGATCAGAACAGGAAATTCGCAAGGAGTTTCCCAGTTTTAGAGCTACCAAATTGCTCGGCGTTAGTATCAATCATTTATATAAGCAATCCGACCAGAGAAATCAGCCGGTCTCTTCAATAGAGGAAACCTATTTTACGCGTGTTGAATTGGGCGAAAAAACCTTTGATCTTATCGCTTCCCCGGTGCGCAATGAACAAAAGGATCGTTTGGGAACTACCGTTGAGTGGATCGACAAAACTGATGAAGCTGCGGTCGAGAAAGAGGTCGAGCAGATTATTATGTCAGCACGAGTTGGCCAACTGGACCAGCGAATTGTAGTGGATGGCAAATCAGGCTTTTTCAAGGAGCTGGCCGAGGGCGTCAACCAGCTGATCGAAGTGATTTCAGAGAGCTTCGAGGATGTTTCTGTTGTCATGGATGCCGTAGCTAAGGGCGATCTCACCCAAAGTATCAGCAAGGACTACGCAGGCACCTATGGCCACGTAAAAGATAGTATTAATTCAACCATTGGCAAATTACAGGAAGTAGTGGGTGAAATACGTGAGTCCAGTGAGTTCATTAGCAGTGCCAGCAAAGAAATTTCGGCAGGGAATAATAATCTATCGCAGCGCACTGAGCAGCAAGCGGCTACGCTTGAGGAAACTGCATCCAGTATGGAGGAGTTGACCAGTACCGTTAGGAACACTGCTGCAAATTCGCAACAGGCTAATCACTTAGCGACTGAGGCTTTGGATCTGGCTGTACTGGGTGGGGATGTGGTTAAGCGAGCAGTCGTCGCTATGAGTGAAATAACAAACTCAAGCAATAAAATACATCAGATTATCGGTGTGATCGACGAGATCGCATTTCAGACCAACCTGCTTGCGCTCAACGCCTCAGTCGAGGCTGCCCGCGCCGGAGAGTTAGGGCGTGGTTTTGCTGTCGTCGCTACTGAGGTACGCAATCTCGCCCAGCGAAGTGCTACCGCCGCCAAAGAAATTAAGGAGTTAATATCTGAAAGCGGGGCAAAAGTTGAGTCCGGAGGCAAGCTGGTCAATGAGTCAGGAGACACTCTGGCGAGTATCGTTGCCAGCGTTACACAGGTTGAGAGCATTGTCTCTGAAATTGCCGTCGCATCACAGCAGCAGTCAGCTGGAATTGAGCAAGTAAGCAAAGCCATTATGCAAATGGATGAAATCACCCAGCAAAACTCAGCGTTGGCAGAACAGGCATGCGCAACCAGTGAGGCATCTCTGAATAAAACTCAGGAAATGAGCACTCTGGTTGCCTTTTTTAAGATGATGCAACCTGGTGGTTCTGAGCCTGCCAGTGCACCAAGCAGCAGCCCCTCATCCAGTGGGGTATCATCCATGGCATCAGTGAGAGCCTTGCCTCAACGCAATCGTACGTCTTCGTCAGTTGCTGAGGACTGGGATGAGTTTTAACAGGAATTGCTTTTGACATCAGCAAAGAGCGCCGTCATAACTGGACGGCGCTTCTTTTTTAAGAAGCAAATAGTGCTGCAATTCAGAGATTAAAGCCTTTAAAAAATTTGCCTTTTCGTTGCGGCTTAATAATCAATTTTTACCGTTAACCCCGCGTAGAAATTCTGTTCTGGCGCAGGCTCGAAATATCTACCACCAAACGCATTAATGCGGATATTGGACGCATAGTCTTCATCACCTAGATTATTCGCACCGACAAAGGGCGTCAGTTCTGCCCTGCCCAAACTCAACCTCCAACCCAAACGCAGGTTTGCCAGCGTATAGGCATCCGTTTTAACGGCATTCGCGTTGTCCGCGTAAAAACCATCTACATATGTCAATTCTGCTGCTACGAACATTCCCCGGTGATGGTAATAGGATAACGAACCATGAACCAGGTGCTCAGGTATTCCCGGGATCAAATTGCCGTTGTAACTTACTCCGTTTTCATTATTAAACCGCTCAAATTGAAAATCTGAATAGGTGTAGGCAAGAGCGACCTTCAGGTTTTCTGTCAATCGTGCCGCCAGCGCCATTTCAATACCTTGACGGCTTGACTCCCCCGTATTCTCATAAAAAGTACGTCCGGGAGACTCTGCCAGTTCGAAGGGTGTCAGTTCATCCTCAAGATCTATCGAAAATAGTGCCAAATCATAGCTCAACTGATAATTTTCCAGTACGCCCTTGATACCCAATTCGTAGCTGACCGCATCTTGGGGATCCAGCTTTTGATTGAAACCACCACCGGCCGGATTTGCAAACTCGGTGGTGGTTGGAGTCTCAAAAGAACTGCCCACATTGACGTATAAATTTAACTGATCATTAACCTGCCAAAGCAGCCCAAGACTACCGCTCAACGAATCCAGATCAGTATTACCAGAGTCATCACCATCGGAGAAAAACTTGTCATCCACATCAAACTCTACTTCGTCAAAACGTAAACCCAGAGTCAATTCCAAATAGTCAGTTATCGCGGTTTCGTTCTGCACAAACAGCCCCAGACTCGTGACCTCTTCTACCTGGTCAAATACCAGGGAACCTCGCACGCCATTGTTATTGTTAAAGCGCCGTCGATCATCCTCCTGACGATCCAGATCTACTCCCATCGTTAGCCGATTATCTAAACCCACTAGCGGTGCTGAGTTAATATACTGCACACCGCCGCCCATAAAACTCCGATCGAATTGCACAATGCCTCCATCAGTGAATGGCAGCTTATTGGCAAAATCCCTCGATAGCGTGTATGCGCGTGCGACCACCTCCTGATATTCCCCAAAAGCTTTGCGATACTTAACGCCAAACTTCTGCTGATCAATCGTCTCACCGGTGTCAAACAACACGTTTCGATCACGCGCCTGCGAAGGGTCAGCCTTAACCGCTGAGGCATTTATACCTCCGGGGTCATCAGAAACCGGAGAATCAAAGAGATTAATAATCACTGTTAAATCTGATGTTTCATCGATTTGGATACGAAAGCGACTATTAAAGTTTTTGTTCTGCGCATGGCTTTGATCTCTGTACCCGTCCAGATCCAAATAGGAGGCACTTAACAGATAATCCAGCTGTCCAGACTTGCCAGCTGTTTTGAGCTGCGACTTAGCATAACCGTACTCTCCAAAAGCTGTGCGCGCTTCCAGAAAAGGCTTTGCAGGCGCCTCTTCGCTAGTAATATTGATAACGCCCCCGGACGCATTTCCGTAAAGCGACGAGCTCGCTCCGCGAAGCACTTCAATTTGTCCTACTGACCCAAGATCAACACTATCGAACTGCCCCTGCCCATCCGGTAATGTATTAGGAATTCCATCGACCAGGATCCTGACACCGCGCACACCAAAGCTACCACGCGCTCCGGAACCGCGGATCGCAACACGTAGATCCTGCGCAAAGTTATAACGATTTTGTAAAAATATTCCTGGAATACGAGAGAGTGATTCGTCCAGACCTAATTGCTGCTGCCCCAACTGCACCTGCTCTAAATTCACCACACCAATGGCTGCAGGCAAACTAAAGGCATCTTTATTCACACGGGTTGCATTGACAATCAACTCCTCGCGAGCCTGATTATCAGCAGCTATCAGCCATGAGGGACTGACAACTAATATGAAACCGGAATAAAACAGTGTTGGTTTTGTAAAGCGTTTTACAATAGTAAAAAAAGACAGCCTTCTTGCGGGCATAGAACTTCCTAAAAATCTGTGAGTAGTTCGGTGACTATTTTCAGAGCCAATCTCATGTGGTTCAGCAATTAGTCAATCAGATCAGAAGGGCTATAATCGTTTAAATATGGATTATGGCAAATCAACTTACGCCCCGATTATTTTTCTATCTTCGTCGACAAAATAATTGAAGACACCGTCTTTTCAACACCAGTGGTGTCGCCTATTTGATCCAGCACCTCGTCCAATGACGAGGTGGATTCTGCACTGATTATGGCGATCATGTCAAAAATACCATTTACTGCATACCCCTCACTGAAACACAGGGTAAAACCGCTAATAATACCGTGGTTTTTATCCGCGCGCCTATTCTCTATATCTATCCGTACAGCGATTTGCAGGAAGCGATTCGTCAGCATAACGATGTACCCCAAGGGTTAGCTTCTGCCATCTTCACCAGAGATCTTCAGGAATCGGAGCTATTCCTTGGGGCCAACGGCAGCGACTGAGGTATCGCCAATGTCAACATCGGCTCTAGCGGTGCAGAAATTGGTGGTGCTTTTGGTGGTGAAAAAGAAACTGGCGGCGGTCGCGAATCCGGTTCGGATACCTGGAAAGGCTATATGCGCCGCAGCATCAATACTATTAACTACTCCACCGAACTACCCCTGGCGCAAGCTGTCAGATTTGAACGCCAATAATTATTCCCCGGCAAAGCTGGCAGTCCGTATATTTCACCAGTACGCCTAAAAAGGCTTTGAAACTCCTATGCATATAGGATTTTATCTAAAATCGCCTCGGTAACGGTTTGTCACCGGCATGTAGCTGCCCAGTTTTTCACTTGAGTTGCTGCATATTTTGAAAGAATCGATATCATCAGATGGTCTCCCTCAATTAAGCTTTTCTTCGATAATCGGGAATATAAACCACATGGTTCTTATACCCCCATCTGGCGTCATTTTAACTGTCTGGTTGCTATGGATTCTCCTTTGCGTGGAGCCTTGTGGCTCATGCGCTGAAGTTACCAAGAGACTTCTTGTCTGCCGAATCATCTATGAAGGCCACCCCAGCAGGGCTGGGGATCACCTTTTGAAAAAATTCTAAACTCAACTTATTCCATCAAGGAAGACATCTTTTTCTCAGCCTCACCCATGGCATTCTCCTTGGTTTCCTCCAGGGTCTTATCTTTTGCTTCAGACATCAGCTTGTCCTTGGTGCCCTCAATCGTTTCATTCAGTTTTTCCTTGATGGTATCGGTAGCCGCTACCTTGGCACCTTCTACCATGTCCTGAGTTTTATCCTTAACCGCTTCATAAGCTCCACCGGCTTTATCCTTTGCCATTTTCATCGTATCCGCAGCTGTTTTATTCATAGAGTCCATAGCTCCAGCTGCTTTTTCCGTAGCATTATCCAACTGCGATTTCGAACTGCTTGAGTCATCGCTACAGGCAGATAAACCCATCACGATAAATGTCGATAACAATATTTTAGTTACACTGGTCATTTTATATCTCCTTTTGACTTAAACTTGCTCACCAACCAATGTCGGCAACACAAATTCATCCTATCACAGGGTAACCAGGCCAAATGTAAAGCCTTTGTAAAATCTAAAAACCCTTATAAAAATCGATAAAACCCTCTTGAAATACCATACAAAGCACCTAGATAGAGAATTAGCACGCCGTATCTGGAACAAGTACGGTAGTTGCTAAGTTAAATTTTTTTAAGTATTGCTTCATATGGAGGATGTGTCGTGAACACGATTGATTTAACCCCACTGTATCGGAACAGTATTGGCTTTGATAGGTTTGGCACACTGCTGGACAAAGCACTAGGCAGTAAGCAAACGGCTCCAGGATACCCCCCTTACGATATAGAAGTACATGATGAAAATCAGTATACCATCACTCTCGTGGTGGCCGGATTTGACCGGTCAGAACTGGACATACAGCTAGACAACGGGGTGCTAACCGTGCGAGGAGAAAAATGCAACGATGGTGAACAGAGTAAGTATATCTATCAGGGAATTACCAATAGAACCTTCGAGCGCAAATTCAATCTGGCAGACTACGTTGAAGTAACCAAAGCTAATCTGGAAAGAGGCCTGCTAACAATTAATCTAATGCGGGAAATTCCCGAGGAGATGAAACCAAAATCGATCACCATTGGCATCACAGACCAGGCAATCGATCAACCTCCCGAGAACCAGAAACCAGCTTAATTTAAAGTCATTGGGGACAAACCGGGCGGCATCATAAGCTGCCCCATTTTACAATCACTATCGCAACATAGATTGCAGGAGAACACCACATGGATCTTAATAAGCTCAATCCCTGGAACTGGTTTAAGCATGAAGAATCAACACTCAGCACAGGCAGCCAGGTGCCTGTAAAACGAGCGGCCAATGAACAGCAAATGCCGACTTCTGAGCAATCATTCTATAACCCGGTCCAGCAATTGCGTCAGCAGATTGACAGCCTGTTTGACGATACTTTCCGCGGTTTTGAGTTTCCCTCACTTCGACCCAAGCTTCCTGAATCAGGGAGCAGCTGGATAACACAAACTTTCAGACCAAACCTGAACGTATCCAGCGATAATCGCTGTTATGAAGTGACACTGGAGGCACCGGGAATGACCGAGAACAATCTGTCCATTGAAGTCAGCGGCGATATCCTGACCATTCAGGGTGAAAAGCAAGAGGAAAAGGAAGATAAGGATCGCCACTTCTACCGTATCGAGAGGAGTTATGGAAATTTCCAGAGAACCCTGTCATTGCCTGATGACGCCAACGTCGATGAAATTGAGGCAAATATGAAGGATGGCATATTGAAATTGATGATTCCTCGGCGCGAGGTAATGGACAGCGAAGCCCGAAAAATCAGCATCAATTAATAACAATTCTCTTATGCACAGCAGGTTTTGACTACCTGCTGTGCGCCTCTATCAAAAGGAATCTATTAGTGCTTATAAGAAAATATTTTATTATTTTTCTACTTCTGTTGACTGCAATATCAGCGCAGGGTGGTTTGCCCACTGAGGATTCTAATGGCAAGCCTTTACCATCCCTTGCTCCAATGCTGAAACAGATCAACCCTGCAGTCGTAAATATCGCCACATTTTCCACCCAGCAAGCCTTTAACCCGCTATTGAATGACCCTTTCTTCAGACGCTTCTTTAACATTCCTGAACAGCGTCAGTTCCCACGGCCCACGCCCAAAAAACGCCAGCAAAGTGCTGGATCCGGCGTCATAGTAGACGCTTCAGAAGGTATCGTAATTACCAATTATCACGTTATTAAGGATGCTGATGACGTACAGGTTTCCCTAGTGGATGGCAGATCCTTCAAAGCTCAGGTTAAGGGAATCGACCCGGAGTTGGATATTGCTATTCTCCAAATCAAAGCCGATCAACTAACACAAGTGACAATGGCCAGCTCCAACACCCTTGAAGTGGGCGATTTTGTAGTCGCAATAGGTAATCCCTTCGGCTTGGGACAGACAGTCACGACTGGTATCGTCAGTGCCCTGGGTAGAACTGGATTAGGCATTGAAGGATATGAAAACTTTATTCAGACCGACGCATCAATCAACCCGGGCAATTCCGGCGGCGCATTAGTCAACTTACGGGGTGAATTGATCGGTATTAATACCGCCATCATCGCTCCCGCTGGGGGTAACGTGGGCATTGGTTTTGCTATTCCAATAAACATGGCGAAAGCAAGCATGTCTCAGATTAATGAATATGGCGAGGTACGGCGGGGCCAGATTGGCGTTGGGGTTCAGGATATCACTCCTGAATTGCGGGAAGCCTTTGGATTAGCAAATGGCCAGCAGGGCGTATTGGTAACAGGAGTCAGCGAAAAATCACCTGCTGAAGAGGCAGGCATTGAAGCTGGTGATGTTATTATCTCAATTGACGGTATCGGCACCAGATCATCCGGCCAATTACGCAGCCAGATTGCCGTTAAAGCAATCGGTGACAAGGTTAGCGTCGGACTGATTCGTAATGGAAAAACAAAAACACTAGCCTTGAAAGTAGGAAAGCCACAGCAGCTTTCATCCGTTAATGGCAAACTACATTCTTTGCTTGAAGGCGCTCATTTTGAAAATAATCCTGAAGGTGAAGGTGTAATAGTTACAGGACTTTCACCAAACTCCGCCGCTTCCTATAGTGGGCTTCGCACTGGCGATATAATTCTCAGTGCAAATCGACAGCGCGTGCATAATATTGGCAGTTTTAAGCGCGCACTATCACATAACCGACAATCAGCACTGCTGCATATAAACCGTAACGGCATGGCACTTTATCTAGTAATTCGGTAAAGCGAGAATTCCCCCAGCTGGATGTCGTTCCCGCCCGATATATTCCAACAGGTTTTATCATATATAAGTGCTTAAATACTCAACCAATCTCAAAAACCAAGCAGCTTTGCTATTTTTTGGCGATTATCCACACAGCATGAACAATTCCAGGTATATAGCCGAGTAACGTGAGAACAATATTGATCCAGAAATGTTTCCCGATTCCAACCTGCAGAAAGACTCCAAGTGGTGGCAATAGAATGGATATCAGTATACGTAATAGGTCCATTTTTTCTCCTTATTCAAACTTTGCAACAGAGTGTATGAATCTGTATTGCAGGCTTGTTATCAAGATAAGTTGATAGTGTCTCCGAGATAACAGCAATCCATGGAACTAAAAATACACCTAAAATCAGGGACTACCGATTCACCAATTACCGATTGATCATACTGACGGAGGCAGCGCCTACATTTTAAAATTATAAACTATCGCACTTGAATTAAACTAGTCCGCCATCTATTTTTCTCCAACTCTTTCAACTTATGACTGACTCCCCGCCGCTCAACATTCAGTATGAGCACCAGCGTTTGAGCGCGTGTTTAAGGAATAAGGTTTACCTCAAGCCATACGAACAGATGACAGCGTACCTTTTGCTTATCCTAATATTTTTTAGGCAAAAATAGGCGGCAATAAAGAGCGCGCAGCAATTTTTATCCTGCTTGTCATCGCTTGGTGACCATATTCTTAGAGAAAATAAATGCGTCCCCATTTCTTTCCATTTCTTCGACATCCGAATTGATTGCCGTACTTCGATTACTTAGGGTAAAGTGGCCAAGAAAAGGGCGATTGTTCTTCTTATACTCACGAGCTTAGAGGACTAAGTCATGTCGATTCAGGAGTGGGCCGCAATTGCCGAGATAGCCGGTGCAATTGCCGTTGTTGCATCGCTAGTATATCTGGCTGTTCAGATTCGCCAGAATACGCACGGGCTATCGATGAGCCTAAAAGCCACCGAACTTGCCGCATTTGAACGAAATGTAGAGGCTGGCAATCGCATTCGCGAGATATTTATCCTGAATCCCGAGATCTCGGAATTATATGTACGAGGCAACAGGTCTTACTCAGATCTCGGCGGCACCGACCAAATGAGATTTGGTATGGTTCTCGGTAATGTATTTTCAGCAATGCAGGGCGCATACATTAGGCAGCTGACGTACGGCAATGATCCAGCAAACTTCGCTGGCACCGAACGCATGCTCGACACTTTGCTCAGGCGCCGCGGCGTTCGCGAATGGCTGAGCAGCAACAATCCTGACTGGCGCCCCCAGTTCGCCGCGATGGTACAGCAGCGGATCAAATTGTATGAGGACGCGGATGAAATGGCCTCGGCCGAAGGGCAGGAATAGAGTACTGAGTTTCTAGCAAAAAAGGGAATGCATCTTTTTTATCCTGCCCAGCTTCGTTTGGCGGCTATACTTATCCTCGGTAACCACCTTAGCATCGTATCGATATATATCTATTTGCTTAACTCCCTGAACAAATCTCCAACCCTAAAGCTAAACGCATAGCACCAGGAATAGCCCGCGAATTGCGCGAGCACGTCGACTTTGCCGAGAAGTGGTTATTAGAAATAATTGAAGATGAGCGCGAACGGATTGAAAATACCGACCTGCTGTTGGCACAGGCATAAGAAAATCCAAGTCCTGGCGTGCTGAGATTAATAGACACCCAATAAAAGATCGGCTGAGTGACACCTCTGTTTGGTTCCAATCAAGTAGCGACCTCGCTCTTGCTCCGGCGTTTACCGCACGGATACCCTCACCCTCAAGGCTATTATACGCAACCACGATATCGTGAAAATAACGTGGGACACTTTTACAAAAATAGAATTAGGATGTGGTTTTATCATCGTTAAAGACCTTTTCACGCCAATCGGTCCCCAGTTTTTCTTCTATGTAATCACGCATAAACTGCCTGATTTTCTGGGACGGCGTAACGTCCTCCAGAGCACAAAGCTTTTCGAATGCTGCTTTTTTATTTGGGTCGACCAGAAAAGTTAGTCTAGCGGTACGTTTTTCCATTATATTGGCTCGATATTCAGTTTTTTGGCAACGCTGATAAATGGAGAATTCTATTAACATTCTATTATAATGATGCCAGGGTTTCTAGTATTCTTTCAGTCTCAATTTTTTCACGCCAGCTTGTATGAAGTTGGCTTGCGTTACCGCGTTATGATTTAGATACGTGGACCAGCCTGAACCAATGCCTCACCTGCAGTGGTATCGGTAAACTGAGAGAAGTTTTTTATAAACATCTTTGCTAGCCTTGCGGCCTTGATATGCCATTCTGACGCATCCCTGTAGGTATTTCTTGGATCCAGGATGGTGCTGTTTACCTGGCTCAATGTCTCCGGGATTGCCAAGTTAAAGTAGGGGATCAGGGATGTATCCCTGGAATCCAATTCACCATCCAGAATGGCATCAATAATGGCTCGCGTATCCTTAATTGAAATTCTCTGGCCAGTGCCGTTCCAACCGGTATTGACAAGATAGGCAGTGGCATTAGCTTTCTGCATACGTCGATTTAACACTTCAGCATATTGCGTCGGGTGAAGACTTAAAAATGCAGCGCCAAAGCAGGCAGAAAAAGTCGGCGTTGGTTCCGTAATGCCACGCTCAGTACCCGCCAATTTAGCGGTGAATCCCGATAAAAAGTAATACTCCGCTTGCTGCGGGGTCAGTTTAGAAACGGGGGGAAGGACACCAAAGGCGTCTGCGGTCAAAAAAATAACCTTTTGAGCATGCCCTGCTTTTGAGATCGGTTTAACAATATTGTTAATGTGGTAGATGGGGTAAGAAACCCTTGTATTTTCGGTTTTCGATGCGTCATTAAAATCGACATTACCATTTTCATCAATGACGACATTTTCAAGCAGTGCATCTCTCCTGATGGCATGGTAAATATCGGGTTCATGTTCTCGGCTTAGGTTAATGGTCTTGGCATAACAGCCCCCTTCGAAATTAAATATTCCGTTATCGTCCCAGCCGTGCTCATCATCCCCAATGAGCTGGCGTTTAGGATCAGTAGACAGGGTTGTTTTTCCGGTTCCTGAAAGCCCGAAAAAGATCGCGACATCACCCTCTTTACCGACATTTGCCGAACAGTGCATCGAGGCGACGCCCTGTTGGGGCAGCAAGTAGTTCATAACGGAAAACAACCCCTTCTTCATTTCTCCGCCATACCAGGTGCCCCCGATCAACTGCACTTTCTCGGTCATGTTAAAAGCCACAAAATTTTCAGAATGAAGATCACGTGATTTCCAGTCGGGGTTCGTCGCTTTTGAAGCGTTGAGCACCATGAAGTCAGGTTCAAAACTTTCCAGCTCTTCGTCAGAAGGTCTAATAAACATATTTTTGACAAAATGCGATTGCCAGGCGACCTCTGTTACAAAGCGGACACTAAGCCGGGTGTCTGGGTCAGCACCACAATATAGATCATTAACAAAAAGGCGCTTCCCGCTCAATTGCTGTGCTACGATCTTTTTTAGGTGATGCCAGGTTTCTTGGCTAATGGGTTTGTTGTCGTTTTTTCCTTGATCACTCCACCACACTGTATCTTTCGTTATATCGTCCTTCACAAAATATTTATCTTTGGGTGAGCGTCCGGTAAAGACACCGGTATCGACCGTTACCGCACCTAGCGTTGTCAGCTTTCCTATATCGAAGCCCGTTCTCTCTGGACTGGTTTCTTCTTTATACAGGGTTTCGTAATTCGGGTTATAGAGCACATCGATTGACTTAGAAATCCCATAACTCTCTAAGTTGGATATCAAACGTTCTGAACTCATGCGGTGACTCCTCGTTCGTCAAATAAGAATAAATATGGAATGTGTTAATATTGTTAACATATTATTATATTTAAGTTAACATTTGAAGCTCCTACTTAAGAGAGGTCAACTATGTCCCATAGAGCGCATCTTTTTTCCTTACGTGTTGGTCACGCCTTTCGAGATTCGTGTCTGGGCAAAGATCGTTACAACCTGACACATTTGATGAAAGACGTACTGGCCGGGATTACCGTCGGAATTATAGCGATTCCACTGGCCATGGCCCTGGCCATAGCCAGTGGCGTTGCTCCGCAATATGGACTGTATACTGCGATTATCGGAGGCTTCATTATTGCCCTAACGGGAGGAAGTCGATATAGCATATCCGGCCCAACCGCTGCTTTCGTCGTCATTCTTTATCCAATCGCCCAGTTATACGGGCTTGCCGGTTTGCTGCTGGCTACTTTTTTAGCGGGCGTAATTCTAGTTGCTATGGCTTACGCTCGCGTCGGTCGTTTCATTGAATATATCCCGGAATCGGTAACGCTTGGATTCACGGGTGGGATCGCTATTGTTATCGCTACCTTGCAATTAAAAGATTTTCTCGGGCTCTCAGTTCAGGAAATGCCAGAACACTATGTCGACAAGGTCTTATTGCTCGCAAGTTCGGTCGGTGATTTCGATGGCGCAAGTCTTTTTGTTGCTCTCGCGACATTGGTCATTATGCTATCCTGGTCTAAACTAAAAACGTCAATCCCCCCCCATTTAGCTGGCGTAATATGCGCCAGCCTATTAGGAGTAATTCTCGCAAACATAGGGTATGACGTGGACACCATCGGTTCTCGATTCTCCTACCTTTTGTCAGACGGTTCGCGGGAGATGGGTATCCCTCCTTATCTACCCGATTTTGCCTTGCCGTGGCAGCGGCCGGGCCCTGCTGGACAGCCGTTGGAATTAACCTGGGGATTGTTCGTGGCTTTGCTTCCATCAGCCTTTGCAATTGCAATGCTGGGCGCAATAGAGTCTTTGCTCTGTGCCGTGGTGTTGGACGGGATGACAGGGAAACGTCATAGTGCTAATAGTGAACTGCTAGGGCAAGGTTTAGGTAATATCATCACACCGTTTTTTGGTGGAATTACTGCAACAGCCGCTATCGCACGCTCCGCAGTAAATGTGAAAGTCGGCGCGCAGTCTCCTGTCGCGGCAATGATCCATTCATTGATCGTTCTAATTGGCTTGGTGTTGCTGGCACCATTTTTAGCCTATCTGCCAATGCCGGCCATGGCTGCTTTGTTGATGGTCGTCGCCTGGAATATGAGTGAAGCGCCCAAATCACTGCATCTTCTAAGGCACTCGCCAATCCGTGATATTTTCGTTTTTTTAACTTGCTTAACATTGACCGTTTTTTTAGACATGGTGATCGCTATTACAGTGGGAGTGTTGTTAGCCTGTATTTTGTTTGTCAGTGAAATAGCCGCGATGACAAAAATTACTGACATCACTGATAACCATAAACTGATTGATGTGAAGATTCCCGAAAACTGGGCAGTGCTTAAAATTAACGGCCCGCTTTTTTTTGCCGCGGCAGACCGAATATTTGGCGAAATTCCTTCGCGAATGACAACTCTTGATGGAGTCATTCTCTATATGGATGGCGTAACGCTTCTTGATGCAGGCGGAGTTGCCGCAATGAATAAGTTGGTGGCCTATTGTGCAAAAGAAGGTAAACAAATATTTTTTGCCGACTTGCAATTTCAACCGCTAAAAACTCTTGCACGAGCCAACATAAAACCGCTTAACGGGGTTACCTCGTTTTTTCCCACACTAAATGAAGCCATTCATTCTTTTAATTGATCTGGTAGTATCACGATGAAAATATCACAAGCAAAGAAAAAATCAGACTCAGACTATTTTGATTTTATAGAAATCAAAAAAACTCCAGGCATGGCAAACGAATACTTTGTATCACTATACAGTCATGATGGAAAATCATTTTTCCTTTCCAGAGAAGACGACTCTGTTTTATCCTCAGATAAAATAGATGAAATTATTTCTGTGTTACAGAAAATCGGATTCAAAAAAGCGATGTTATATTTTTAAAGTGATTTCAATATCCGCACTTTTATGCAGGTTGGCACCGGTGGTTATAGTGCTACATGAGCAAAACGAATCCGGATTCAAAAAACCGAAATTCCGGCGAAAGCTTCCCTTTTACTTGGGCCGGATTTACTAAGGCTAATATACATGCCAGGGTTGCTGTCATTCGATTAATAATTTGGCTTGTCAGTTTTATGGGATATGATTTAGGATTCTTCGATGAAGATCAGGGCCGGGTGGAACCGGCCGCTAACCCATTTGTACCGAAAAAGTGTTAGCTATGTCTTCGGTATAAAGTGTAAACCATCTCTCCGGTATACACCTAATCCGTTTGTACCGGAAAAGTGTTAACTATGTCTCCGGTATAAAGTGTAAACCTTGTCCTCAGTATACACCTTTTGATTTTTGGTGGGCCGTGCTGGATTACTCGTGCTGCAAGCAGCACTCGCCCCTTCGGGCCGTCGTCGCTGCGCTTCGACGTTCTTCGTCTCCTCACCACTTAAAAGCGGTGAGGCTCCTCCTCGAACCCGGTTCTCTTCCTTTTTACATACCACTAAAACTAAAAAACCTCCACGAGGGAGGTTTTTGATTTTTGGTGGGCCGTGCTGGATTCGAACCAGCGACCAATTGGTTAAAAGCCACGACTCTAGAATAGATAACCTTTATTATCAACAACTTAGACAGGCATCCGTTGCACACAATGCCCCACGATGACCAACAATACGCGACCTATCCCCACGATTTCCCCACGGTGGATTAAAAGCTGGTATGTGTGTGGGATGTATATTAAATTTGACAAGGTACGGCATAGCCGTATATTCTAAGATATGAATACAGTGATCGAAACAAGTATCTTCAGCGCGAAAGCGGTAAAAGTTTGGACGCCCAAACAGTATGAAGATTTTGTTGTATATATCGCTAGCACCCCGAATGCAGGCGAGGTTGTGCCAGGTTCCAGCGGCGTTAGAAAAATTCGCTGGGGAAAGGAAGGCGCAGGCAAACGAGGTGGCGTGCGAGTCATTTATTTTAACAGTGCCGATGATGAGACTTGGCTTCTTACCATGTACGCCAAAAACGAGCGCGAGAATATTCCCGCTCATGAACTGAAGAAAATTAAGGAGGCTATCAATGGCTAAGAAAATGAGTAAAGCTGGCCAAGCCCTGCTGGATGATGTGCTGGCTATCAAAGCTGGAGCTCCGGCCAAAATCTGGACACCAGAACAATTGCTGGTCATTTCTGTCCGTAAGCAGCTTAAAAAATCCCAACCGGCTTTTTCCAAATTGCTGGGAGTTCCCGTGGGTACAATCAGGGACTGGGAGCAGGGACGCAAGCAGCCTGATAGCGCTGCTGTGATGCTAATCAAAGTTGCAGAAAGAAATCCCGAAGTATTAGAGGAAATTGCAGCTTAACCTCTATTTTTGAAATCAGTTACTTTTCGGGGGGATTACCGTATACGCCAATATCTATGGCGAGCGGTGGATCAAGATGGCGATGTCATCGACATCCTCGTGCAAAGCCGCAGAAACAAAGGTGCGGCGTTGCGTTTCTTCAAAAAACTTTTTAAAGGCCAGGCATCCATGCCTTGGGAAATTATCACCAATAAACTCCGAAGTTACCAAGCAGCCTTACGTGAAATCACACCGTCTCTATCCCATATCACCGACCAATACGAGAGTAACCGTGCGGAAGCTTCCCATCAACCAACCCGACAGCAGGAGCGACAAATGCGACGATTTAAGTCGCCGGGTCAAGCGCAACGCTTCCTATCGTTTCATGGCCTAGTGAACAACTTGTTCCGTCAGCAAAGACACCTGCTTTCTGCGAAGAACTATCGAGTATTGAGGGACCGAGCATTTGTTACATGGGCACAGGCGACTTGTGTCTGTTAATTGAGTAGATATCCACGGCTTGGGCATTCTACAGCTCGCTTTCGTTAATGTGACAATGCCTACGGCAGTGATGATCTACTTAAGAACAGGAATTTACTGTCCAATCATCAATAATTACTAGCAGCCTCTTCCTGAACCGCATCATGCGCTCTTTTTAGCACATACTGACGTATATCCTCTGCATCCTGAGCACTTAATGCACCCGCAAAAGATGCCATACCCATGGATTTGAATGCTCCACCGATGACTATTTGTTCCCACATTTCATGAATACTGGAAGAGCTGTATCGAAGGTCAGCAATAACGCCACCACTAACAACCGTATCCCCGTGACAGGCAAAACAATTGCGTTGGTACAATGTTTTACCCCGCGCAACTTGTTCTGCGGTACCGGTCAAGGGAGGAGGATTCAGGGTCTTTTCTGTCCATTGGTGCGCTGGTAATGTTTGCGAACCACCAAGCTTGAACGTAAGTATACGGCTAACATTGTGTTTCGCTGCGTGTTTGACACCTTCACCCAGAAGCAGCGGCATCGTGCCGCCCCAACCTGCGAGGACCGCAACGTATTGTTCGCCATCGATGCTATAACTGACAGGCGGAGCCATAATGCCGTTTTGGCCGTCGAACGACCAAAGTTCACTGCCTGTCCTGGCATCATAAGCGACAAAATTACCCTCGGCATTACCCTGAAAAACCAGGTCACTAGCGGTACTCAATAGTCCTCCATTCCAGGCGATCGGATGCTCCACTGACCAGACTTCTTTTTGTTGCTTAGGATCCCAGGCAATGAGGTGGCCTTTCAGGCTTTTCCTGATTTCTGCCCGAATCTCACTACCAAGTGGCATTGCGTGGGCATCAGGATCTATACCCAGATTCAAGCCAACGGTCTGTGGCGTAAAATCTTTATCAATCTGGTAAGGAAATGCGGACTCCATTGCGGGCAGATAAACGAGACCGGTATTGGGACTATATGTCATCGGATGCCAATTGTGGCCACCTAATGGGCTTGGTATTGATACGAAAGGTTTATCAGCTCCATAACGAGCTTCCGGGTTCATCACCGGCCGACCCGTATCAGGATCAACACGTGTTGCCCAATTAATCTCCACATAATTGTTAGCGGATATAAATTCTCCGTTAGTCCGGTCCAGCACATAAAAGAAACCGTTCTTAGGCGCCTGCATGATGATTTTGCGCTGTTTGCCATTTATTTTCATGTCCGCCAAAATCATATGCTGAGTCGCCGTATAGTCCCAGCTTTCCCCCGGAGTCGTTTGGTAATGCCATACATATTCACCCGTATCAGGACGAACCGCTACGATAGAGGACAAAAATAGATTGTCGCCCCCCCCCGGGCTTCTCTGTTTTCTGCTCCATGGAGAACCATTGCCCACTCCAACGTACAGTAAGTCTAACTCAGGGTCATAGGCCATTGAGTCCCATGCCGTGCCACCGCCACCGATCTCCCACCATTGACCGCCTTTCCAGGTCTTGATTGCCATTTCCAACGCCGGATGTTCAATCGGGTCAGCCGGGTCGCCAGGAACGGTGTAAAACCGCCAAACCAGGTCACTTGTTTTCGCATCGTAGGCTGAGAAATACCCCCTGACACCAAATTCACCACCGCCATTGCCAATAATGACATTTCCCTTAATTATTCTAGGGGCGCCCGTAATACTGTATGGCTTGTCTTTTGCTGTTGTTTGTATTTCCCAGGTCAGCTCGCCTGTATTAGCATTCAGCGAAATCAAACGCCCATCCAGCGTTCCGAAATAGACTTGCCCATCCCATACCGCAGCGCCTCTATTAACCGCATCACAGCAGAAATTAACGGCCCACTCACGCGGCACTGCAGGGTCATACTTCCAAATTAACTCACCGGTCCTGGCATTAAGAGCATACATTTTGCTCCAACTTCCCGTCACGAACATTATGCCGTCCACAACAATAGGGCTCGCCTCCAAACCTCGCCGCGTATCAAAATCGTAGTGCCAATCCAATCCCAGATTATCTATATTGTCAGGGGTGATTTGTGAGAGAGGACTAAATCGCTGCTCGTCATAAGTGCGCCCATGTACCAACCAATCCCCCGGTTCTTCATCCGCTTTAATCACACGCTCTTCATCAATTTTACCAACCTTAATAGTGTGCCGTTCCGACACGCCCAGGTTCTGATCTTTTCCTCCGGATGAGCAACCTATTATTGCAATAGTGCAAATAAAGAAGATAGACATCCGGCATGCCTTGTTCTTTCTATAGCCGTATTGCCCCAGTGCCTTACAGGCATTTAATACCTTACTCATAGAATCACCCTCCTAATTATATTCCTACTCAATTGTCGGTATAGACCAGCTTGTACCTTACTGACCAATGTTTCAGGCGACTTGTCTTGCGCAAAACATTTCAGCAATTGCTTGCTCTAACCTATCCGCTGAAACTTCTTGTAAAGCAACCTCAGATAATGCCATCAGCTTTTTATGCCCCTCTCCATCATTCTTTAATTCATCCAGAATATTCATAAGCAGCTTAAACTTTTTCATCCCTCTCTCGTGGGTATCGCCATAGCCCTTGATAAGGCGCTGACATTTAACTACCTCTATAGCGACGCTATAGTGAGATTCGGCAAGCATTGTTAGCGTTTGCAGCCAACTTTCGATCTCTTGTATCTCCACGTGATAGCGATAGGTACATCGCCTCCACGGCTTCATCATACTTACCAAGAAAAGAGCCATGAAAGGCATCAACTTGGTCGAATAATATATTTTGTCACCGGTCATTTTATTTACTAAGCGACTAAGAAATGAAGAATTGAGTATTAAATTTCCGAGTCCTTTGGGTAAAGTCCCACAAATTTCCTCAACACGGGGCCGCATGAATTCAGCTAAATGCACATGCTGTCCGGTTGCTGCCCTTACCTCTTTACGCGCTTCATCTATATGATCTCTTCCTGTTTTACGTTCTGCAACACGAATCGTATCTTCAAATCCCATCCAAAGTGGCAAGTAACGCGCAGCTTGAAAAGTAAGTTCATAATCCAAAGCCTCGTTATCCACTTTAAGCACACCATCCATATAATCCAGATAGCTATTTACATACTTGTAATCCTGATAATCCAGTAATCTTTGAGCGCCTAAATAAAGATATTCATGGCAGCGCTGGGGGTAATTGTCGATTCGACGCAATATCGCCTGCGTTTCCGGACGGTTGGCTGTATCTTTAGGCAACACAAAGGTCTTTACAGAAGAACTGACATCAGTTTTGGGGAGATCGGCGTCTCCGCCACGCAAATTTTCAACCTGTTTCCAACTTTGATTAAAGCCCTCAAGGTTACGCTCGACCGCTTTATTCGTTGCCTTAATAACACGTTCATAGGTTGAACGCTCAAAAGGCAAGATACCACTGGCCGCAATGACACCCAACAAGACCGTACTGATATGACAACCATAGTCAGCAGCCAAAGCTTCCATATCAAAATAAAGACACTCCTTACTTTGATTCTGCACACGCTGTAAAAGCTTAGCAGCATCCACTGTACCATCACCTGGAACCATCTTTTCATGTGTTGAATACACCCGGTGGCTCGAAAATATACAGGTGGTTTTTCCATTTACATACCCCCTTTCCACAGCCCGAGTTGCTTCCATTAGCTCAGCAGCAACAACAACATCAACATTATCGGACACCGGCACTAACGACATTACCGGAGGCAGATCAACATTTTTACCCTTAGGGAAGAACTCCAGGTAATAAACAGTCGCCCCGGTACGTTGTGCAACACCTGGTACGGAGGTGGTTTGACCATAGTAGCCTGAAGCTTCAGCGACCTCGACTAACCATGTGCTTAACACACCACCGCCCTGCCCTCCCAATGCGGTTATAGCCATGGTAAAAGGTAATTGTCTCGTTGCATCTATCATAATACATACCTGCGCTTGCTTCTTTCTGAAAAGCTTTGCAACAAACGAATAACGAAAGTGCGAACCGTGCTCAAGACCTTATCGACCAGGCTTGGGTTGAATATTAGTTCCGCCCGAAGAAATGACGGGCAAAGTACAGCGGCATGCGCAACTTCGCCACACACACCACAACCCACACAATCATTATTAACATATGCCACAGGGTCCTCCCTCAACGGATCAGGATTTGGTTTGATTGTAAGAGAAGGGCAGCCCGACAAGCGGACACAGGCATGATCACCGGTACATGTCTTTGCATCGACAAAAAACCGTTTTTTAACCACTCGCTGTTGTGCTTTAATCTGCTTCTGAATCAAAGGTTTTTCACGCCTTTGTTTATTCAGCATGCATTCCCCTTCCACAATAACAACTTTGGGTCCATCGTAATCCGTGGATAACGCATCATTCATCGTCTTTTTGACGTCTTGAATGCGGTAACTGTCGACCTTCCTTACCCAGTTAACACCAACCCCTCGAACAGCCGTTTCAATATCTGCTTTCTTAGATTTCGCCTTAAAACTGTTTTGTGAAGAAGGGATACACTGCCCCCCTGTGGCTGCGGCATAGCCATTTTCGATAACAACCGTAATATTATCACTGTCATTGTATACCGACTCTACAACGCCGCTACTCAGTCCGTTATGCCAAAAACCACCATCCCCAGTCACCGAAATAGGCCGCTTACCACTACCAGCAAACGCAGAAGCGCCTGCCACGCCCAATCCATAGCCAACGATTGTGTTACCAACATTGAAGGGTTCAAGCGTTCCAAAGGAATTACAGCCTATATCTGCGCTAATATGCATGGGGCCATTTTCTTCAGCCAACATTTTCATAGCAGAAAAAAATGGTCGCTCAGGGCAGCCCGTGCAAAACCCAGGGGGCCTGGGGGCCGCTATATCTTCAACTGAGCGCAGCGAGATGAGAGTAGACTTTTGCGGCACCATAACCTCTTGACCTGGTTGCCAAGCAGCCAAATACTCCCTTAACCCATGAGTGACGGCTTCACTATCGCATTCACCGTAAGCAGGCAATAGGGACTTTCCTTCAACGACGGTTTGACGACCGTTTTGCCTCAATATCGTGTTAAGTGCCTGCTCGATGTAATTTGGCTGACCTTCTTCGACCAACAACACTGACTTTTTGCCTTCACAAAAGGCCAAAATTTCATCATCAATCAACGGGTATACAACATTCAACACATATAGGGGGATCGAGCCTACCCCATAGGCATCCGCCAAATTGAGCATTTGCAGGCTACGGATCACCTGGTTGTACAATCCTCCTTGCGTAACAATCCCAATGGCCGACTCTCCACCATTAAATATCTCGTTCAGTCCAGCAGCCTTAATGTGCCTCACAGCATTAGGCAACCGCTCTTCAATTTTTGCTTTTTCATGGGCAAAAATTGCTGGCGGCAAGACAATCTTCTCTTTAGCGAACACCGGATTTTCCAGAGCCTCAGCTACAGTCGTCTTTGGCCGCTTATTGTCTAAGGCCGCAAACTCACCATATAGATGACACGCCCTGATCCGTAATTGCATCATTACCGGCGTATTACTAGCTTCGGACAGATCAAATGCTTTACGCGTCATTTCAACCATTGAGGGCAAATTCGGCCTCGGATCCAGAAGCCACATCTGCGACTTCATCGCAAAAGCGTAACTACGCTCCTGGATAATACTTGAACCCTCCCCGTAATCTTCTCCCAAAATAACAAGCGCGCCACCGGTAACACCCGTCGATGCTAAATTCGATAAAGCGTCAGATGCCACATTGGTTCCAACGGTGGATTTCCAGGTAACCGCGCCACGCAGAGGGTAATGAATCGACGCTGCAAGCATCGCCGCCGCCGAGGCCTCATTTGAATTCGCCTCGAATTTAACATCGAGACTATCAAGAAGATCCTGAGCATCAGTCAGCACATCTATTAGGTGGGAAACTGGTGCCCCCTGATACCCGCCGACATATGCTACACCGGATTCCAGTAAGGCTTTGATGACAGCGAGAATGCCCTCTCCTCGAAAAGTTGTATCTTTACCAATTTCTAAGTTCTGTATTTCCTTTTTAAAAGAACGCTCCGCCATAGATAATTACCATGTATAGATTCTGATTTTCAGGATGAATATCTTGTTATGAGAAGCCTCGAACATTAACGCACTAAAGTCGGGCAGGGGGGATGTGCTCAGCTTTTTCTTTTACTGGAGCCTTTGGTATTCCTGATTAGGTCTAGGTAACTTCGAATCGCATACTTTTTCACCTTGGGCAATGAGCTTTCCCAAGGTTTTTCGTAGCCTGCAAATACGATGATACCTTCTATCGAAGAAAGAATGAAAATAGCAAGGTCTTTAACTTCTCCTTTTGTTAATGTTTTATTCATATCTGCTATGTATTGCTCCATTATAAGCCTTGCGCGTAAATAGACATCGAACATCAGTTTTGAAGCTACTTTGTCGTGGTTTGCCAGCGCCCAAAGCTCTGGGAAAAATTTTGTTTTATCTTCCTTATTAAAATCGGAGAATAGACACTTCAGAAAGGAAACAAGTTTTTCATCTGACGTCTTTTTTAAATTCTTATCGATTAAATCGAACTTTATAAAAAATTTTTGAACTGCGTATTCAAGTAATTCGTATAACAGGAAATCTTTTCGAGGGAAGTAGTGTTGAATATTTCCTACAGTTGTTCCTGATGCTTTAGCTACATTACGCATAGTGAGACTACTGTAACCATCTCGCATAAAAATAGTTTTTGCTGCTAATATAATTTCTAAAGATCGCTCTTTGCCTTTTGGATATTTAGGGGCTTCTTTGCGCCGCGTTGATTTTGTACGATTCATCTTTTCTAAACGCTCCATTTTTCTATATTAAGCGGCAACTCAGGTTGACGGGTAGTATTCAATGCTAACAGCCTAACAACTTCAAATTCTAGCTTTTTCAACAATGCCCCCAATAAAGATAAACTTTTTATAAGGATCCCACATATTCTCTAAACTCTATTCGAGGGTACTGTTTTGCATCCAATGATGCTTGCATCAGCTAGAATTCCAAATGATTTAAACATTGAAGTGTATTGTATTGGCAATACGGCCGTATTGCAATAAACAAAAATAATAATACGTACGTATTGCAATATAAATATTATTATAATACGATCATATTGTATTTTGGTCATATCGAAGTTAACAATAAGTTTTAATTTTAAGTGTCTTGAGTTACACACATCTAATATATTTTATAGGGGAGTCGGTTATGGGTAGCATATGGGTGCGCATGAAATATTTCGTTTTATGCTTATTTTTATTACAGCTTTCTGCAGTGGCAATTTCCGCAAGTTTGCTTGAAGAGGTTGTAGTTACAGCACAAAAGAGAGAGCAAAATATTCAAGATGTCGGTGTGTCAGTCTCCGCTTTTAGCGGCGAAGCCATGGAAAAGTTAAAATTTTCAAGTACCGCTGACGTAGTATCACAAACTCCGAATGTAGAAGCTCGCCGACATTTTATTTCACGCGGGCTAACAACTAATTTATTCATACGTGGTGTAGGTACCACGCAATTTAATAATGCCAATGAAAGTTCTATTGCTGGTTTTGTGGACGAATTTTATCTGGTTTCACCGAGCACATTAGATTTCTTATTGTTTGACATGAGCGGCACAGAGATATTACGTGGCCCTCAGGGCACGCTATTCGGACGTAACGCAACAGGCGGTGCCTTCCAGTTCTCCACTAAAAAACCGTCCACTGAAGGCGTCGATGGAAGGGTAAAAGCGAGCGTTGGCAATTATGATGCTTACGTGGTTGAAGGCGCTATAAACGTACCGCTTGGCGATAGCGCTGCTATACGACTGTCTGCAATTACTGACCAGCACGATCACCTGGCAAAGAATATTTTCCCAGGTAAAGGTGGCGCACTTGATCAGGATTTTTCAGCCTTCCGCGCCCAGCTTGCAGTCGATATTACAGAAAACCTCAGCTTGACAGTAAAAGCAGAAACCGGTCAGGTCGAAGGTGACTTAACGGCAGATCAGGGTGTTCCTTACGACCTGCTGGATACACTTGCTGGCGGCGGCGAAGTAGTAGAACTTCCAGCAGATGGTTTCGGTTATTCCCCCACGGCAGATGGAACCCGAAATAATCCTGACCGATTTAACGCCAATGGTAACAATGAAGGCAGTAATGAAGTTGACCACCTCTTAGCACGCTTTGATTTAGACCTTGAGAACATGACGTTTAGTTCTATTACTGGCTATATGGATCAAACGTTCAGCTTGTCAGAGGATTGTGACGGGTCACCTAATGGCTTCTGTAGCTACAACCCGGAATACGAAAGCCAGCACTTTACTCAGGAATTTCGAATAGTTGGCAACACCGAGAATCTCAACTATACCGCTGGTTTGTTTTACATGAACCAAGATTCCGAATCGGATGTTATCGTACCTGTATTTGTAGGGCTTGGTGTTTTCCCTCCCGCAGGCGGTGGTATCGGCGGTGCCGTTCTAGACGTTGACTTCCAGCAAGAGCTGACCTCAATGGCAGCATATGCTCAATTCGAGTACAGCTTAAGCGAAGAGTTGATTCTGATTGGCGGCGTTCGTATAAACAGAGACGAAAAAGAATTTAACCAGAACCTGTTCTTTCCGATTGTTGAATACCCCGGTAGAACCGATTCGAACTTTGCCAGCATCGCTGAAATGCGAGCTTATGTTGAAACAGGCGGAAGTCTTGCACCTGCCAATATTTTTAACAAAGCAACTGCCGGCAGTCTCACAGAGATCAACGACACCAACTATGGTGTGACTCTGCAAGTCAACTATACCCCTAACGAAGATACCCTTATGTATGCATCATTCCGCCGGGGACTGAAAGGCGGTGGTTTTAATAACGAGGTTATGCCTGCCGGTCTTCCTGCCAACCTGATACCCTTTGATCAAGAAGTTATCCACGCCTACGAACTAGGTTGGAAGCAAACGTTGGCTAACGGGTTAGGTCGCATCAATGGTGCGGTTTTCTACTACGACTACCAGGACTATCAAGCAACCTCTTTCCAGAACTTCGGTAACTTTATTACTAACAATGACGCCAGCCTTTCTGGTGCAGAGATTGAACTTTTTCTGACACCAACCGAAGGTTTAAGCATTATTGTCGGCGCATCGTACCTGGATTCCAATGTTGACGATGTTGTCATGCCTGGCGGCTTGGTTCAAGACAGGGAAATGGGTGAAGCACCGGAATTTGGCTTCAATGCCCTTGTGAACTATGAATGGGGCGTTGATGCTCTTAATGGTTCACTTTCTGTGCAGCTTGACGGCAATTATGTTGGCGAACGATTTGCTGACGTACTTAACCAGAAAGGACTCGAACTTGATAGCCACACCATCTTTAATAGTGTTCTCGCCTATTCCCATGATAGCGGCAAATGGGGTGTTGATTTGTGGATAAAGAACCTGACTGACGAACGTGTCGAGCTGTTCAAACTTGAAATTGACAACTTGGCTGGCACACTTAACGGTCAAGTTAACTGGAATGCTCCCCGAACCTATGGAGCATCCGTATTCTATAACTTTTAAGCAAAACAAGACGCAGAGGAAAAGGGCAGTCCGTTACCCGTTACCTCTGTGGTAAAACCCCAAATAACCCATATTCTTAAAGACAACAGAATATGGGTTATTTTTCCCTCATATAGAAAAGCACTACACAATGAACAAACCTCTAAACACCCCTATGGATCTATTCTCTGCTGAACAAAAGATGCTAAAAAGTACGCCCTATGCATTCTTTTCCCCTCACCGGTATATTCAAGGACCTGGTGTAATGGACCGGATAGGCAGTTATGTAACAATGCTCGGTAACACGCCAGCCATTCTTATCTCGTCAAGTGGCCGCAAGAGATTCGGTCAAAAACTGGAGCACAGCCTTGAGTCAGCAGGAATGGAACCGCGATTCACCGAATTTGGTGGTGAATGCTCTCATGAAGAAATTGATCGGCAAGTCGCTGCTCTGAAGCACTTATCGATTGATTGTTTGATTGCAGTGGGTGGCGGAAAATGCATTGATGCATGCAAGTGTATTGCTGCAAGGTTACAGATACCCGTTGTTAATTGCCCCACACTCGCCTCCACCGACGCGCCATGCTCCGCCGTTTCAGTTATCTATACTGCTTCTGGCCGCTTTAAGGACGTGGAATTCTTTTCCAGCAACCCGGCATTGGTTGTAATCGATACCGAGGTTATTGCACGAGCTCCGTTACGCTATCTGCTTGCAGGGATGGCAGATACCTTGGCAACAGGTTACGAAGCGACCACCTGTTTCAACAATAGCAATGCACGATCAATGTTGGGGGGGAAAATAACTTTGGCAGCGGCAGCAATAGCAAAACTGAGCACTGATACTATTTATAACCATGCCACCAAGGCGATAGAGTCAGTGAAATGCTCAAGCGTGAATCAATCCTTGGAGCATATTGTTGAAGCAAATACCCTGCTTAGTGGTATCGGCTTTGAGAGCGGCGGCCTTGCTGCTGCTCACGCCATCGCCACTGCACTGACCACTATCCCTCATGTGGATGAAAATTTTCTTCACGGCGAAATGGTAGCCCTTGGATTACTGACGCAGCTAGTCCTCGAAAGTAATACAGCTGAATATGACCGGGTGAGCGAGCTTTTCATACAGCTTGGACTACCAATTACCTTTAGCCAGTTATCACTAAGTTTAGATAACACAAGCGATTTAGAGCAAATCGCAAATGTTGCTTGCAGCTTAGATTTCATGGCCAATGAACCCTTTTCCATTAACCCCGAAAAAATCTCTAACGCCATGCTTGAAGTTGAACGCTTAGGCAGAAATCCAGCATAGCCACTTTTTAACAGGAACATCACATGACTGAATACAAACTCATCATCAACAACCAGCTCATTAGTAAAGAAGAAACATTCGATGTCTTCAACCCTTCTGACGACTCCTTAGTAGGGCGTGCGCCCAAAGCCAATGAAAGCGACCTTGATAACGCTATTGAAGCCGCAAAAAATGCTTATAAAAAATGGTCCAAAACGAGCCATCAAGAACGACAGCAAGCGATTAATGCGATTGCTGACTTGCTCGAAGAACACAGTGATGAGCTGGCAAAATTGCTGACCCTTGAACAAGGAAAACCCCTTAAAGGTATAGGCTCTGAGTTCGAGCTTCAAGCCTGCATAATTTGGGCTAGAGCCTGTGCAACACTTGAACTTCCTGTTGAAATACTAGAAGAGACAGAAACAACACGTATCGAGCAACACCGAAAGCCCTTAGGGGTCGTCGCTTCAATCACGCCCTGGAACTGGCCCTTAGCCATTGGTTCCTGGCAAATTCTCCCTGCTATTCTGGCGGGGAATACCGTTGTAATGAAGCCGTCAATGTTTACGCCATTGAGCACACTAAGGATGGCTGAGATTATATGCCAGGCACTACCTGCTGGCGTACTCAATGTTGTCGCTAGCAGTGACTCGGGGGTGGGTAAGCGGATGACTTCGCATCCGGATATTGCAAAAATCACCTTTACCGGTTCAACGGACACAGGCAGAAAAATCGTCAGTAGTTCCGCCAATACGTTAAAAAGACTAACGCTGGAACTTGGTGGCAATGATGCCGGCATTGTTCTTCCCGATGTATCTCCAGAAAAAATTGCTGAAGGGCTGTTTTGGTCGGCATTTATTAACAACGGACAAACTTGCGCAGCGTTAAAGCGCTTGTATGTACACGAATCCATTTACGATGAAGTCTGCGATCAGCTCGTGGCATACGCCAAGACGGTGCCGGTTGGTGATGGCATGGATGAGAGTAATTTACTTGGCCCGGTACAGAATACGGAGCAGTTTGAAAAAATCTGCGAGCTTGTGGAAAGCGCCAAACAAGCCGGGGGACGTATTCTTTGCGGTGGGCAGGCTCCCAGCGGCAAGGGCTATTTCTACCCCATTACCTTGGTCGCAGATATCGATGATAGTTGCCCGCTAGTCAACCAGGAACAGTTTGGCCCTGTACTTCCAATCATCAAATATACTGATATCGAAGACGCTTTATCAGCTGCTAATGCCAATGAGAATGGGCTAGGCGGTTCAATTTGGTCAGCTGATATAGAAAGAGCAAGCACATTGGCAGGAAGACTGGAATGCGGTACAGCCTGGGTCAACAAGCATGCTGAAATACGCCCCGATATTCCTTTTGGTGGTGCAAAGACCTCTGGCTGCGGCGTATCCTTTGGTAAGCTTGGTTTGGAGGAATTTACGCAGCTTCAGGTTATCAGTGTTTAACAACAAGCATTGCCCTTCATAGAGAATATCAACAGTGAAAATTCTTTCTCTAAAAGTTGTACCCATTAATTTGCAATTATCTACTTCACTGCCAACCAATAGCGGAGCGCTAGAAAGTTTTCCTATCGATATTTAGGCCTAGTCATCATTCAACTGGTTACACCACAAACCAGTACAACAGCCCATATCAAGTGAAAAATAGGTAAAAATATATTTACGACCAACTAAAGTTTTTAAACCACCACAAACATAGAGGATAAAGTTGATGACCAGCGATGCAGAAAACTCTTTAAGCAAAGCTATTTCTGAAATAAAGTCTATTTTGCAAGAGCGTTTAACTACTGCTCGCCCGGTATTGGAACAACATGGTAAAGACGAATCTTTTCACACGCCATCTCGCTATCCTGATGCCGTTGCTTACGTCAGAAGCACAGAAGAAGTTTCTCAAGTTGTTTCAATTTGCTCGAAATATAAAATCCCCGTGATCCCCTTTGGCGCTGGCAGTTCTCTGGAAGGACACTTGATGGCTGTCAATGGCGGCATCAGTGTCGACCTTAACGAAATGAAGAGTATTATCTCTGTTAATGACGAGGATATGGACACCACCGTTCAACCCGGCGTTACACGTGAAGAGTTAAGCCAACACCTCAGGCATAGCGGCTTATTTTTTCCTGTTGACCCAGGAGCCGAAGCAAGCTTAGGCGGCATGGTAGCCACAAAAGCATCTGGCACTAATGCAGTTCGATACGGCACCATGGCAGAAAACACCCTGTCACTCACTGTTGTTTTGGCTAATGGCAAAATCATTAAAACCGGAACCCGCTCTCGAAAAAGCGCAGCAGGTTATGATTTGACTCGGCTTTTCGTTGGATCAGAGGGAACATTAGGTATTGTTACTGAAATCACCTTGCGATTATATGGCCTTCCTGAAGGCCTTTCAGCCGCATTCTGCCAGTTTGATCAAATCGGTGATGCAGTAAACACAGTGATAGAAACCATGCAGCTTGGGATCCCTGTAGCCCGAATAGAATTACTCGATGACCTGCAAATAAAAGCTATCAACGGCTACAGTAAAACTGACTTCCCGGAAAAGAACTCATTATTCCTTGAGTTTCATGGTACACCAGACAGCACAAAAGAAAACGCATGCCAGGTGGGCGAGCTCGTCGAACACAATAACGGCAGCGACTTCCAGTGGGCCAGCAACGAAGAAGAGCGCAACAAACTTTGGGCCGCACGTCATAGCGCAGGCTACGCGGCCAAATCACTGCGTCCAGGTTGTGAGATGTGGCCAACCGACGTATGCGTACCTATTTCCAAGCTTGCAGACTGCATTGTTGAGACAAAACAAGACCTGAAAGATTCTTTTTTGATAGCCCCCATTGTTGGCCATGTTGGCGATGGCAATTTTCACCTAGTACTTCTAATAAACCCCGAAGACCCCCGTGAAATTGAGGAAGCCGAACGTATTAACGACAGGCTAATCGAAAGAGCATTATCGATGGAAGGCACCTGTACGGGGGAGCACGGCATAGGACTCGGAAAAATGTCTGCCCTCAAAAAAGAGCTGGGGGCAGACTGCATTGAACTAATGCGCTCAATCAAACTAGCCGTTGACCCTGACAATATTATGAATCCAGGTAAGATATTTTATGGCTAACATTTGAAATTAGATGATATGTATTGTTTAAAGGCATGCCCTCACAGATATAGCCATGACTACCCTTGACGAGGAAGCATTGCCCCTCCCATAAATTAGATCGTATTGAATTTCTTGACATTTTTGGAAGTTAAATGGAGGATGATCGGCATGCCGACAGTTATCCTTTTCTTCAATTTTTTATTATTGCTGGTTTAATATTTAGCTATTGGGAATATGGCTTTAAAACAACAAGTGACTAGCCCTTCGGCCGCCTCGGTACATCTTATATATAGTAAAATTTATTTACCCCCCGCGACTTCCACTTACCAATATTGATCAACGAGCCATTTTAACTTACTGAAAGAACTCGTGAATTTGGTAATTAATGGTCAATCACCATCAACCTATATCAATCCCTAAAACGCCCTCCTAAGGGGTAAGTCACAGGTTCTGATTCTAGAGCTTGTTGTACCAAAGTTTGATTGACCTTTTCCCCAAATTAGCACCCTCGCTTGGATGAGATTTTTCATTTTTTGAGGGGACTCTCAAGCTTGCTTTAACGATAATTCTTTATGCGTCCAGGTGCTTTGGGTTGGGCTTGCCCGGCTAAAAGCGGCTGGAAATCTCTTTACCAGGGTTGAGTTTTTCACACAGAGTATCAATATTCTCGGTACTGATTATTGCCCTTCAATGACTGAAGGCCTCTGCCAGAGGCCTTCCAGTTGCTGACGCCACGCCACCCAGCGGTTCAATCCTTTAACAATGATCCGAATCGTTAACCAATGCCGGTATTGGCTCGCTGGTGTTAAGGGTTGGGTGTGGGTACTGAGATACCACAATATGTGGCTTAGGCGATATTGGTAAGGACCTACCTGAAAGTGTTGGTAGAGCGTGTCGGCGATTTGTAGCGCTCTCTTTCTGTGTTCTTTGACCTTAGTAGCACGGCGACCAGGGATTTTTTTACCGAGTAGTTTCTTCATTTGCTGTTGTGCTTGTAATGTATTGGCAGGACGCATGCTATTTGGCCGATCCGATGTAGGCGACCAGCACGTTGATGCGGTTGTGACCTAGCTCCAAGGCGATAATGGAGCGTGCTTTGTGATCCAGTGCTTTTGGGGCGGCTCTCCTTCCGTTGATGACCGGTGCCGAGCTGCCGGTGATCTGCTGGTAGCGTTCACAGGCATAGGCAGCCCTAAGATCGTGAAAGCCTCTGATATCGGTTTCTACAGTGGCTATTCTCCATTGGCTGTAGGCGTGATTTCTCCATTGGATATAATTAAGTAGTTCAGGGATCAGGTTCTTATGGTTACCGAGTTCTTTGTGTATTTGTTTTAGTAGCTTTAAGCCCTGTAGCGTGACCGGTATCCAGCGATCCGCGTGTTTGCCTCTACCGCCTTTAGTACCAACCGTAATATTGATACGTCCGTCTGTTCTGGACTGTTTCAGTGCCCTGGGAACGTTTAGTAACGATGCCTCTTTAAAGCGTAATCCAAACTCCCGGCACAGGGCTGCTATTAATAGGACGTATCTCTCGTTTTTTGATGCCAGTATCTGGAGTGCTTTTGATAGCTGAGTGTGCTCGACTGTTCTGGGACTGTATTCCCGTACGACAGTCCGTTTTCCGACTATCTGGGACGGTGAAACCGTCAGTTGGTTATCACTACGTAAAATGGAGAGCACCACATTGACGGATGAGAGAAGATTCTGGGCATAGGCTACTTTCATCGTACCGGCCTTTACTTGCTGTTTGAGGTAATACCCATAGTGTGCGATATGTTCTTTTTCGATATCCCGTGCATCTTTGATGTCACACTTCCCTTTCAGGAAATTGACAAAGCATTTCCAGCGCTCCATATGGGCGGCCACCGTTCCGTAATGGCCTTCACCATAACGATCCTTCAGGGCATTCTTACCTGCCCAGGCCAAGGCTTTACCATACCCATAGTTTCTTCCACCACCGACTTTGCTCATCCTGAAACCCTTAAAACGGTTAGTATTAAAGTCGAATAGAGCGTCGACCGCGCTTGACGAGTTCGTCCCGTCCGACGGCTCCCGGAATATAAGGAGCTGAGCAAAATCACTGTTTGTACCCTGCACTTCTGAACTGGCCATTCGCCAGCGGGTTAAGTGCGTTCAATCAATCTGATAAAACATCTTTTTGATCGAACCGTACCGACAGTTTGTCGCGGTTTGCAGCAGCGAATCCAACCGTAAAGGCTTGGCGGGATTGGCTTTCGTCCTGGCTGCGGGCTCGCGTCTCTGTGTAGCTTGCGCTAAGACAGAGACACGAACCTTTCCTTCCTCTTGCTATTTTTGGGTGGCATCACCTCCTATTTTTACGTTGTACTGCTGGATTAATGTTGTGGCTGTGCCTGGACCTATTAGGGGTCCCGGCGCAGCCGCTATTTAAGTGCTTCGTCATTGCAATGACTCCACACTTCTTCCTTTATCGGTATTGCATAAAGGGCCTTACGGTTGCGACTAGGTCTGCAGTCGCCACAGAGATTGCGGCCACTACATCACAACAAATAAACCCGCACGACAAAAAACCAATGCAAGTGCTGCAGTGGTTTTTTTATTGCATTTTTTATTCGATCAGGTTATGGCGTGGTTTTATTTTGGGGTGCTGACAGTGTCAGCACTTTGATAGCGCGACGCTGGAGTCGTACTTTCGAGGTATTTAACGGGAAATGTTGGCACGCATTTTAACGGAAGGTATTTCCTACATCTGCGTAGAAACACAGTGACCCAGAGGATTTCTAGTCAATAATGTTATCTTCCGCATCTTCACGCTTTGATTCAGGTATTTTGTTGTTTTCTCCGTCACTGTTGAAGCCTAGAGAATCGGTGGCAAATCTTATGGAATCAGTGACAGTCCTAACTAATTGGCGGTATGCCCAGGCAGCACCTGGCGACAATCCGCCTTCACGGTGAAAACGCTGATCTTCATCGTCCACGACGATGTAGCCCATTAGCTCCACAAAGTTTGCCGACCTTTTAAGCATATCGATACAAGAGGCAAAGCAGTCCCCATCATGATTGGAATAAAAAATGGGATGTTCGGGTTTTCGGGGCGTTGAGGTAGCGTTGCTGTCAGTCATAATCGCTACTCTAAATGGTTAGGGGAGCACCAAATGAAGAAGTGCTTTATGACGCTCTGATACTGCTCAACCGTACGTTTCATGGATCGGCCTCTAATTTTTATTAGTTAGGATTGTTGACATGGGGTGAAGAGGATTAACTAAAATCAATCAAGCCCTGCTTGAGCGCCAGGTAAACGGCATTGGCCTGGGAGCGGGTGCCGAGCGCCTTTTTGGCCAGGGAGATATGTTTATTTGCGGTGTCGACACCAATACATAAATGATCTGCTGCCTGGCTGAGCGTCAGGTCATGTTTCGCTATGGTGGTCAGCAACCGCATGGGCTTCGGATTGATCACTGGCTTAGGTTTACCATCGCCAAACTTGGTGTTGTAAATACGAATAACCGCATCACCCAATAAGCGTAATATGGCACCGCACTTTTCTGTCATCTTCACAAACTCTTCCTGATTAACTCCCCTTGCCAGTACAGAGAACAGCAAGCCCTCCTCATCTCCTTTACCTCCCGAGTGAATTTGAATTGGAATCACGTAAGCATCACTAAATTCAAACTGCTGGTATAACGCAAGTATTTCCAGGTTCTGCGCAAAGGTATGGGTTAGGAAGGAGGCATTTTCAATTGCCCGCTGGATTGTTGAATAATGAAGAGGAATGGGATTTCCTGTTTTCAGGTAATCCAACACCATATCGTGCTGGTAAAGCCTTTGTTTCCGGTAGTCATCCAGTAGTTCTTTGGGCAGGGAGGTTAAAAAGAAGTTGGATGCCTGGCTGAGAGAACAACGCATCAGAGCAAAATCGGAAAACCCAAACCGATTGAGTACCGATATAAGGCGCTGGCTTAGATCGTCAGGGTTCTGGGATACCGTTAACTCTCGAATGAACTCAATTTGATTAATGAGCACATCCAGTGTGATGTCTTGATCGGCTCCGGCAATATGAGGCGTTTGGTTTGCACCGTCTGAACTGATATTTCCTTGGTGTTCCTGCTGCATTTTCCCTCCGTTGAATGCATTGACTCCTCTACTTTCTAAGAGTGGTTCTTTTTCATAATACGCGCTATAGCGCGTATATGTCAATCCATAAGAGTGCAAACTTACTTGCCTAACTTGTAGCAGGTGAGATTATGATAAAGAAAGAGTTTGGTGTGACGCTTTCTGAACTTTGTAAAGCATCAAGCAAATCCAGAAAAGAGATTTCCTTAGAAAGTGGCGTTTCCTATCGTTTTATAGAAGAACTTATTAAGGGAGAGAAGCAACCTTCAATTAAGACCCTGTTTAATCTCGCCGCAGCGCTTGATGTCACAGCATGCGACCTTGTTTCACCGACTTGGGAAAAATGGTGTGACGCAGGGCAACCAGAAGAACCCGAGATACAGGAAAATGAAGAAACGCTATAACGTTCTGATGCCAACCGTATATCCAATAGAGACTTTTGACAATTTCTCAGTCTAATAAAAAGAGTAATCATTTGCGTGCTATAGCGCGCATATTCAAATAACTTAGGGTGCAGACTTACCAGCCTAACAACAGGCTGGTAAGGATATGATCAAAGAAGAATTTGCAACAGTCGTTTTACGTTTAAGGAAAAAGTGTAAAAAAACCCAGAAACAGATATCGCTTGAGAGCGGCTTATCGATGCGCTTCGTTCAGGAAATAGAAGCCGGTCAAAAACAACCTACCATCACTTCACTCTTTTATTTAGCGGCCGCACTGGATACGACACCGGACAAACTGGTCTTATCTGTTTGGAAAAACTGGGTGGATGCTGGCCAACCTGATGAATAACTATCATCGGATAAGAATACATAGCCGCCTTTAGTGGTTCTTTATCGCATTCGACACCATCATCACTGCCGAGTACAGCGGGTAGTGTCGAGACGACCGTGCCGGTAACCACTCTGTATAGCGCTCAAATTGGTAATGCTGTGGATAAGTTTTCGTTACTTGGGGTGTTGCCACTGACAACACTTTGAAAGCGCGACTCTGGCTTCGCGCTTTCGCCCTATTAAAATCTAAATTAAGCCTTTTCAGGTCCCAAACCGGTAAATAAAAAGCACAACCGTAATGGCTTCGATTTTTGGTTGAGAGTGAAATTTCATCATACCGGTAATATCGACAACGTTCTTCATCCATCAGTGTTGATAGTGGCAATTGGCGTCATCGACTTTTTACTGAATGCTGGAATGATATTCTATTAGGACCTCACTAACGCGATAACCGAAAGATATCGACCTTCCAGCTTGTTTGATTGCCGCCCTCTTCTCCTTCCGGATCATCAAGCCGATCAATTTCAGTGGCAATAATGCTGAGGAAATCTTCCAAGTGAAGCTTACGGTCTGGTTCTATGTCGTATTCATCCATGACCCCACCCCCATTGTCTACATGCACCGTGCAGAGCCAGTGCTGTTTAGACTGTAAGTATTGCTGAGGAAGCGGTTTGGACGCAGAGATTTCGCTGCTGATGGTACGGATCAGTTTTCGTTTCACAAGGTGATGGTAATCAATTAAAAAGAATGGCGCTTAATAAACCAGGGTTTGGAGTAATCGTCAAACTTGTGGGGGTAAATTAGAGTGTCAACGAGTAATTGGGTTTATCTTCGATGCCGTTTCCTTATTCCGGGAAATAGGGCTTTAAAACTTCTTCCGGGGATGAAGGGTTTTACCCTTGTTAATGCCGCTTCACGGCATAGCATATCAAGCTATGCAAAAACCGGATAAGGACATTATATCTAATCTTCCTTTTCAAGCCCGTGTGATTCGCTTTAAAGATGCGCCGCGTTATTTGGGTATGAGCCGCTCTGTGTTTAACAAAACCGTACGCCCTTACGTGACTGTGTTTCCGATAGGGACCCAGGGAATTGGCTTTGATCGGCTTGAATTAGACCGCTGGTTGGAGGATCATATGCAGCGCAACGGATGTCCTGCCGTCAACATGATGGGAGCGACATTATGCCCAAGAGAAGAATACCAGGACTCTACCTTAAGGAAGGGATCTGGCAGATCGACAAGTATTACAAGTACTTTAATGGAAGACGACTTCGACAAAGCACTGGCTATGGCGAAGCGGATCTCGACAAGGCGCAAGCGTTCTTGATGAGAGAGATGGAGAATGCCAGGAAGGCAGTAGAAGACGGGGTTAGGCCGGTGCATACCTTCAAGCAGGCCGCAACAAAATACCTGCAGGAAAATACGCACAAGGCCAGTATCGGGATTGATGCCTGGCACTTGGAGTGGTTGGTCAGCTTTATTGGTGATCTACCCCTATCCCAGGTTCACAACGATACTTTGAGACCCTTTATTCAGGCAAGGCGAAAAGCGGGCGTTAAGAAGAAGAGCATTAATAATGGGCTGCAGGTGGTGAGGCGGATTTTGAACCTGGCAGCACGTTCCTGGCGGCACAATCTTGCCAATGGTCAGAGTATGACCTGGTTGGAAACCTCCCCCTTGATTACAATGCTCAAAGTGAATGACGCTGCTAAACCCTACCCCTTGAGTTGGCAGGAGCAGACAGAGTTATTTCGCTGCTTGCATCGGGATTTGGCTGACATGTGTTTGTTTATGGTGAACACAGGAACACGTCAGCAGGAAATCTGCCAATTGGAGTGGCAATGGGAAGTGCCGATACCTGAGTTGGAAACATCGGTCTTTCTTGTCCCTGCCTGGGTGTGGCGGGATGATGAGCAAGAACCCGATGGGGTGGTCAAGAACCGTGAGGATCGTTTGGTAGTACTTAACCGGACGGCACAGGCGGTAATTGAGTGCCGGCGCGGTATTCATGAGGAGAATGTGTTTTCCTATCGGGGCAAGCCCATTATCAATATGAATAATACCGCCTGGCAAAGTGCCTGGCGAAAAACAGAACTACCGGTATGCAATGAATTCTTGCGAGGTGTGCATAATTTGAAGCATACATTTGGGCGGAGATTAGAGGGAGCGGACGTACCGTATCATTTGCGACAGGTACTGCTCGGTCACAAAACGAAGGACGTGACAGAGCACTACTCAGCGGTGCAAATTAAGCGGTTATTGGATGCGGCAAACAGTATCCTGGACAATCCCCACGATTCCCCCACGGTGGCCTTGGTAAAAAGCCGGGGGATTAGGAAGCAGAGGAACTAACTGGTTGATATTCATGAGGAAAAATGGTGGGCCGTGTGCGACTTGAACGCACGACCAATTGGTTAAAAGCCAACTGCTCTACCAACTGAGCTAACGGCCCCCACGAGGCGGCATATAATACTGATTTACAGATTTATCACAAGCCTTTTTTTCCGACTTTCCAAGATAATTGTTACAGGCCAATAAGTGGCTTACAAATAACGCGTTGGATCATCGAGACCAGCATCCAAAAAGCCTTTGCTGCGCAGCCGACAGCTGTCGCACTTACCGCAGGCGCGGCCCTCATCATCTGCCTGATAACAGGAGGTAGTTAGTTCGTAGTCGACCCCCAACTGCACCCCCTGTCGAATGATTTCTGCTTTGGTCAAATGGATTAATGGCGTTTCTATCTTTATCGGACGGCCTTCGACAGCGACTTTGGTAGCAAGGTTCGCCATCCGTTCAAATGCTGCTATGTACTCGGGTCGGCAATCCGGATAGCCTGAATAATCGACTACATTTACACCAATATAGATGTGATTGGCTCCCAGCACCTCCGCCCAGCCCAACGCATATGAAAGGAAGATGGTGTTACGCGCTGGCACGTAGGTGACGGGTATACCATCTGATTCCTGCTCCGGCACTTCAATATCATTGTCCGTTAAGGCTGAGCCTGAAAAAGCTGTAGAATCCAGTTTGATTATTTTGTGTTCTGCAACACGCATTTTTTTGGCGATGCGCTGAGCCGCCTTTAGCTCAGCTTTATGCCTTTGGTTATAATCAAAACTCAGCGCGTAGCAGCTGAGCCCTCTTTGCTGCGCCATTGCTAATCCTGTGACCGAATCCAAGCCTCCTGATAGCAGTACAACGCTCTTCTCTTGTTTCATACCTATATCCAAATCGAACCAGCTTACCGCCCAACTAACGGCCCTGCGCATCGTCCCATAAAAGTTTATGCAGCTGTAGCTGCAACCTGACATTTAGACCGTCATCCAAAATCCACTGCGCCAGTTCACGCGCTTCAATTTGCCCATGGCTGGGGGAAAATAGAATTTCATCGACTCGGTCGCCTAATGCCAACTCAGTTATCTTGAACTTTGTCCACTCGTAATCTGTTCTGTCGCATATAACGAACTTCACCTGGTCCTTGCTATCGAGATATTGGACATTTTCATAATAGTTTTTTTGGCTCTCGTTTGAACCGGGCGTTTTCAAGTCCAGTACTTTGACCACCCTGGGGTCCACCTGATCCACTGGCAGCACCCCACTGGTTTCCAATGACACTTCGTAGCCTCGATCACAGAGCGCTTCTAACAGCCGATGTACCTCTTTCTGTGCTAACGGCTCCCCACCTGTTACTGTGACGTAGGAGCTGCCATGAGCCGCAACCTGATCCAGTATTTCATCGATACTTAGCATACTCCCACCACTAAAGGCATACGCCGTGTCACAGTAGCTACAACGCAACGGACAGCCGGTAAGACGCACAAATACTGTGGGCAACCCAACGGTCCGCGTTTCACCCTGTAATGAGTAAAATATCTCAGTAATTCTAAGCTGAGGTGTGGGCATATTAGAACGTGAAAGGAATAAAGGTGTTTGACTTAAAGGCGTGCGTTACGCAATTCGGCTTCTGCCAGCTTCGCTGCTGTGGTTCCAGCATGATTCTCTATGACTTCCTTGAGTAGCCGTTCCGATTTGGCTGAATCACCAAGCTCACGGTACACTTTACCGAGCTTATACTTAGCATCCGCAACTTTTCGGTGCTGAGGATATTTATTAAGCAGTGACGCGAAGGCCTGTAGCGCATCCTGATAGCTAGCTTTAACTATCTGAACCTCTCCCAGCCAGTAGAAGGCATTGCCTGTGTATTCACCATTAGGGAAATCTGCAACAAACCGGGACAGGGCGTTAATCGCATCGTCATAACGCTTATTACGAATCAATTCAAAAGCAGCCTGGTATGCTGACTTCTCATCCACTAAGGCCGATGCTGCCGGCTGTGAATCGGCGGCGTTTGAATCGTCAGACTTAATCTGAGAGCCACTTGAAACGCCCGATTGAGTAACGAGTGAGACGCGTCGATCGAGATCAAGATATCTGTCACGCTGCTCTTCGCGCATCTGGGTTATCTGGTACTGCTGTTGCTCAACAATGCCCCTTAGCTCCTGAACTTCCTGTTGCAGCAATTGCAGCTTATATATCAGTGTTGCTGAACTTGAGCCCCCTGCCACGCTACCGCTCGAGGCGCCAGCCGATGTCTGCCTGTAACCTGACTCACCTGCAGTAGCATCAACGACCGGAACGGTAGCCGCTTGCAAACCAAAGCCGGGGACAAGTGTCCCCAGCATTAGCACGAATAATATTCTAAGTGTTAAATTCATTAACTGCCTAGTTACCATACCTCAATTCAACTCGGCGGTTTAAACTCCAGGAAGAATCATCATGACCTCTGCTGGCGGGACGCTCTTCTCCATAGCTAACGGTTTCAATCTGCTGACTGGAAACGCCTAATACTGTCAGATATTGAGAAATTGCTTCTGCACGACGCTCACCCAGCGCCAGGTTATATTCCCGGGTACCACGCTCATCAGCATGGCCTTCTAAAACAACATTCCCACCACTCGCAACCAGGTTCTTGGCATGAGCTTCCAGTGCCGCCTGTGCTTCCGGCTTCACTACAGACTGATCAAAGTCAAAGTAGAAGGTAGTAATGCTTACCAAACGCTCCTGCTCTTCTGCAGCCGCTCTCTCAGCATCCATCGATTGCGCAGCCAGTTCAGCTTCACGCTGCGCTTTATATGCTTCAGCCTGCGCAGCTTCGCTCTCTGCCGCACTCTGTTGGTCAGTATCTTTTGCACCCCCACCAGTTGAGCTACAACCGCTCACCCATACCAAAACTAATCCAAGCAGTAACACCTTCATAATATTCATAAATTGCATTTTAGACTCCTACTAAAAAGACCCAATAATAAACCAAAAAATTTTACTTAAAAAGGTGACCAGGCCGGCTCCCGGACCTCACCAAACTTGGACGGCAGTCTGAATTTCACCCGACCGTCAACTGAAACAGCTGCCAAAATACCCTTATTCTGATAATTGGTTGCATAAATTACCATACTTCCGTTCGGTGCGATACTAGGAGATTCATCTAATTTGGTTTCAGTTAAAATATGTAAATCACCTCTTTTTAAATCCTGCACAGCGATATGAAATACGCCATTACGCCGATGCACCATTACCAGAAACCTTCCATCCTTGCTGAGTCGCCCTCGAGCATTATAGTCGCCCTCAAAAGTCAAACGTTGCACTTTGCCTGTTGCCAGCGTGAGTCGATAAATTTGAGGTTTGCCGCCACGGCTGGAAGTAAAGACCAGCGATTTGCCGTCCGGCGCCCAACTTGGTTCAGTATCGATACCAAAATGGTTGGTCAACCTGGTTAATGCTTTAGTAGCCAAATCAACCGTATAAAGTTCTGCGTTACCATCTCGTGAAAGTACCATCGCGAGTTTTTTGCCATTTGGAGCCCAGGAAGGCGCACTGTTCAAACCACGGTAAGTTGGCAGTTTCTCGCGCTGGCCCGTGACCAAATCCTGTATATAAACAGCCGGGCGCCTCGATTCAAATGAAACATATGCTACCTTTTTGCCATCGGGCGACCAGTCTGGCGAAAGTATCGGCTCCTTTGACTCCAGAATAGTTTGTGCACGATATCCATCGGCATCGGCCATTTGCAACCTGAACAGATCATGACCATCCACCTGACGATTGACCGTCACATAAACAATCCGTGTTGAAAAGGAACCTTCAACTCCAGTAATTTCTTTGTAAACTTTATCGCTAATCCGGTGCGCCACGTCCCGCAAGGTATTAAGCCCGCCGGTGACAATTTCACCCAACACCCGTGTCTGCTTATAAACGTCATAGAGTTCGTATTGGATACGATAGCCTCCGTTGACTGAAGGACTCACTGAGCCCACCAGCAGGTATTCCTGCTTCACTACTCGCCAGTCTCGAAAAAATACTTCTTTACGCTGCTGCGGCAAGCTGAGCATATCACCCCGATCTAGCGCAACAAATTGACCGCTGCGCAACAGGTCAGCAGAGACAATCTGTGCAATATCCTCTGGCAAACCACCCAACCCCTTCCAACCAAAAGGCACCACCGCTATGCGCGTGGGATTATCAACGCCCTTGGCTATCTCAATGGTTAGCTCGGCTGCTGCTTGCTGACCGAATATGATAGACCCCAATAGTATCAAAACGATACCCACACCCTTTCTTATCACCGAATCAAATCCTCTGGTTTAAACAGCATTTTAAACTGCCTGAAATTGGCATCAAACTGACGAGGGGACAATTTTTGTAACTCTTCAAATTTATCCGCACGTTGCACCGCTTGCACCGCAGAACGGTCAAACGCCGCATTGCCGCTACCCTTCAAAACATAAACATTATTTACCTCACCCGTAGGCACCAGGTGAATCATTAATAATACCTGCATACCATTGCGTGCGCTAAGTGGCCGATGCCAGTTTTTAATCACCCTCGATTGAATCAAGGCTACGTAGGACATTACCGCACCCATATCGGATTGCGATTCGAGAAACTGAGATTCCTCGTCCAAAGAGCGTGCCATCTCCAACTCCTGCTCACGCTGAAATTGTTCCGCCAGCTGCTTTTCTCGTTGCTGTTTTTCCTTTAGCCGTTTAGCCTGTTCCTGCTTGCGCTGCTGTTCAGCCTTTTTCTTTTTCGCCTCTACAAGCTTTCTCTCAGCCAGTTTCTTATGCTCGGCTTTTCGTTTCGCTTCTGCCTTTTTGCGTTTTTCCTGCTCTTTTTTCTGCTTTGTCTGTACAGCTTTTTTCTTTTCAGCCGCTCTTTTTGCTGCAGCCTTTCTTTCTGCTTCTTCCTTTTTCTTACGGGCGGCTATCGGATCCTCCATCGTAAGGACCCGGGCCTTTACGATATTTGGCAACGGCTTTACATCATTGTTGCTCTTAGCCTCCCATCCGGACAAAAAAAGCAGCAATACCAGCAGGTGCAACAGCAATGCCTGAACTGCCGGCACTAAATAAATTTTTAAACCTTTACCCGTCAATCTCACTATCTCTTGGGTGGTTCTGAAACCAAACCAACACTTGGTACTCCGGAGGTTTGCAGTACCGTCATCAACTGAACAACAGCACCGTAATTAACTTCCTTATCACCACGAACCAACACTGGAGTAGCAGGACTGACCCGCATAATTTTACCGACCCTCTCGGCTATAGATTCCAGACTAGCCGCCTCACCCTGGGTTTCACCAAGGTCAATATAGTAGGTGCCATCAGCTTTGACTGAAACAATAATGGTTTCCTGGTTTTCTTTGACCTTAATCGGCTCCGATGGCGCCTCTGGAAGCTCCACCGACACGCCCTGAGTCAGCAACGGTGCGGTCACCATAAAAACAACCAGCAACACCAGCATCACGTCGATATAGGGAACAACATTGATCTCTGATACCGGTTTACGACGATTTCGACGACGTCCCATGAATTAGTCCGCTACTTTATTGGCTGGTTTTGCTTCCGTAGTATGTACCTTGCGGTGCAGGATACTGGAAAACTCATCCGCAAAGGCTTCATAACGGTTTGCCAGTGCATCGACTTTAGAGGAATAACGGTTATAGGCAACCACCGCTGGAATGGCCGCGAAAAGACCCATTGCCGTAGCAACAAGCGCTTCCGAAATACCCGGTGCCACCGTTGCCAGCGTTGCCTGATGGACATTTGCCAGACCACGAAAGGAATTCATAATGCCCCATACCGTTCCAAATAATCCGACATAAGGACTTATCGACCCTACGGTAGCCAAAAAGGATAGGTGTGTTTCCAACTTTTCCTCTTCACGCGCCAGCGCCACACGCATCACACGCTGTACGCCTTCCATAATCGCATCAGGATCCGGACCAATACGCTGTCTCAGCCGGGTAAACTCCTTAATACCGACACAGAATATATTTTCGACACCGCTATTGGCGTGGAGTTTGGCCTTCAAATCCACGTACAACTGGCTCAGGTCGATGCCCGACCAAAACTGCTCTTCAAAATGATTAAGCGTTCGCTGCGCATGCTTAAGAAATTTAGCACGCTGAAAAATCATGACCCAGGAAACTACCGATGCTGCCAATAGCAGTAACATAACCATCTGCACAAGAAAACTGGCGTTAGCTACCAGACTCCAAAGCGACATTTTTTCAACCAATTCAACTGTCTCCTTTATAGGCCTGCAACGCACTCACTATGTTCGGCGGAATACTACAGGGCTTCATTGATTCTTTTATTACACAAACTCCTTTAATGGACGCTTCAGTTAACATTCGACCACTACAAAAAATTTGCTGTTGAAAACACACATAAGTCCTTTTTATTTTCTCTATGACAACCGTCACCTCCAACTCATCGTCCAGATAGGCTGGCTCTTGATACTTAATATCCGCGGAGTGTATAACAAACATGGCTCCCTGACGTATCATTTCAGCATGATCAGCGCCAAGATGGCGCAGAAACTCAGTTCTCGCGCGCTCCATATACTTCAGGTAATTAACGTAATAAACGATACCCCCCGCATCCGTATCCTCGATGTAGACCCTTACTGGCCATTTAAATTCCATTGCCAAATATTCTCATTTTCTGTTTTATCAAGACTATTTTTTATTAAGGCTATAAGGGTAAATTTTCCTGCTCGTTTTTACTGATATTCCGATTTTCATTGGGTACGGTCAAACCAAAATGCAAGTAGGCGTGCTGAGTCACCATTCGACCACGGGGCGTACGCAAAATATAACCCTGCTGAATCAGATAAGGCTCCAGCACATCCTCAATGGTGTCACGTTCTTCACTGATTGCCGCCGCCAGGCTATCGACACCCACGGGCCCGCCATCAAATTTTTCAATCATAGCTAACAGCAAACGTCGATCCATATTATCAAAGCCCTGCTGATCGACGTTTAGCATATCCAATGCGGCATCCGCTGTTTTTTGAGCCACCAGCCCATCTCCTTTCACCTCGGCGTAATCTCTAACGCGTCTTAACAGGCGATTGGCAATTCTCGGTGTCCCTCTGGATCGTCGGGCAATTTCTGAAGCGCCCGCCTCTTCTATGGGAACCCCCAGCAGGTTTGCTGATCGAGAAACAATATGCGTAAGATCTTCTACATTATAAAATTCAAGGCGCTGCACGATTCCAAACCGGTCTCTCAGTGGTGAAGTCAACAGCCCAGCCCGGGTGGTTGCACCTACTAAAGTGAATTTCGGAAGATCCAGTTTAATGCTGCGGGCAGCGGGTCCCTCGCCAATCATAATATCCAGCTGATAATCCTCCATCGCTGGGTAGAGCACCTCTTCCACTGCAGGACTCAGGCGATGTATTTCATCGATAAACAGCACGTCTCCTGGTTCGAGGTTAGTCAATAATGCGGCGACATCACCGGCCTTTTCCAGCACTGGCCCAGAAGTCGACTTGATAGACACACCCATTTCATGCGCAATAATTATCGCCAAAGTGGTTTTGCCCAGGCCCGGCGGTCCAAAGATAAGTGTATGATCCAGCGCCTCGGCCCGCGCCCGTGCAGCGCTGATAAAAATATCCATCTGTTCACGAACAGATGGTTGACCTATGTATTCTTCCAGAGAATTTGGACGTATAGCATAGTCTTGCCTTTCTTCTGTTGCAGTGGTCTGAGGCGCTATAAGGCGATCTGATTCAATCATGGTTTCCGCTCGAAATTGGTGAGCCAGAGCTTAATCTCAAAACTAGACTTTGACCATAACTTTAAGTGCCTGTCGAATCAACTCCTGGTTCGACATACCGGGACTGCTAACCCTCTTCACCGCCTGCACGGCTTCTTTTGGTTTGTATCCCAGTGCAACTAAAGCACTCTCTGCTTCTGCGATTGCATTACCCAGTGCCGGCGACTGCATACCTCCCCCGCTTCCGCCATCATTCTCTGACTGCCAGTCATCCAGCTTATCGCGCATCTCAATTACCAGTCGCTCCGCTGTCTTCTTTCCGATACCCGGCAAACTGACCAGTGAGGTAACATCGTTATTCCTCACCACCCGCACAAAGTCAGCGGCTTCTATGCCGGAGAGAATTGTCAGTCCGAGTTTCGGCCCTACCCCGTTTATTTTTATCAGGGCACGAAACAAAGCACGCTCCTTTTGGTTGCAGAAGCCATATAGCAATTGTGCATCTTCCCTGACTACAAAGTGCGTATAGAGAACCACCGTTTCATTGACCTCAGGCAGCTGATAAAAAGTATTCATCGGCACCTGCACCTCATAACCGACGCCACTCACATCGATCAGAATGTCGGGGGGGGTCTTCTCTAACAAAATTCCTTTGATTCGTCCTATCATGACAAAAAGCTTTTACTGTTTATTATTTATGAAGTAAACGACCGCGACGCACGGAACCGACGCCAGCCATTCGAATAAGACTTTGCTGGGTATGGGCATGGCACAGCGCAATCGCCAATGCATCCGCAGCGTCTGCCTGCGGCGACTTATTGAGCTTGAGCAAAGTACAGACCATATGCTGCACCTGCTTTTTATCTGCCGCTCCCTTGCCAACCACCGCCTGTTTAACCTGGCGCGCTGAGTATTCTGCTACCGGCAAGCCCTGATTGACCCCCGCCACTATCGCCACGCCCCGGGCTTGACCAAGCTTCAAGGCAGAATCTGGATTACGCGCCATAAAGACCTTTTCAATCGCCATTTCCTGTGGACTGTAACTGACGATGAGTCGGTCTATCCCCTGATAAATCTGATACAATCGATCCTGTAACTCTTCCGCCTTTAATCTGATACAGCCACTGTCAACATACTCACACTGACTGCCCGACCAATTTACAATGCCATAACCGGTAATCCTTGAACCAGGATCAATACCGATAATTAATGCCATTGCGACGTCTCGCTAACCTAATACAGATTCAGGGAAATCTGCATTACAAAATACGTTTTGCACGTCATCCAACTCTTCGAGCATATCGATCAGCTTCATCACATTTTCCCCGGTTTCCTCATCCAGCTCTACAGTGGTGGCTGGAATCATCGCCACTTCCGCGTTAACCGGCTCCAGACCGACCGCCTCCAGGGCCTCTTTGACCTGGGCGAAATCCTCAGGCTCGGTCAGCACATCGATTGAGCCGTCATCATTAGTCACCACGTCCTCGGCACCTGCTTCCAATGCCGCTTCCATTATCTGCTCTTCATCGGTTTCCGGCTCGAAGGTTACCTGACCTTTCTTGGAAAACAGATACGCAACCGAGCCATCCGTCCCCAGGTTACCACCAAATTTACTAAACGCATGCCGTACTTCTGCAACCGTACGATTACGGTTATCCGTCATGGTTTCAACCAATACAGCAACACCAGCCTGACCATAACCTTCATAGGTGATTTCTTCGAGATTCTCGCCTTCACCCCCCACGCCACGATCAATAGCGCGCTGCATGGTATCCTTGGGCATATTTGAATTCTTTGCAGTCGCTACAGCCAAACGCAACCGTGGATTATCTTCTACGTCACCACCGCCCATGCGAGCAGCTACTGTTAGTTCACGGATTAAACGGGTAAAAATCTTACCACGTTGCGCATCTACCTTGGCCTTTTTGTGTTTAATATTGGCCCATTTACTATGTCCAGCCATTTATCTATTTACTCCGAATATTGGAAGCGTGCTGAACGCTTCTCCGGGTTCCTATATCGCTAATTCTCTTCAGCAACCGGCTTGCGTATTCTGATACTCAATTCACGTAACTGCTCATTATTCACTTCACCCGGTGCATCCGTCATCACGCAGGCGGCACTTTGGGTTTTGGGGAAAGCGATCACTTCACGAATCGAACTGGCACCGGTCATCAACATCACCAAACGGTCCAAACCAAACGCCAGACCACCATGAGGCGGGCAACCAAATTGCAGCGCATCCAGCAAAAAGCCAAATTTTTCCTGCGCTTCTGCTTCATCAATACCTAATACGCGAAACACCTGCTGTTGCATATCCTGGTCATGTATGCGGATCGAACCACCGCCTAATTCAGTGCCGTTAAGCACCATATCGTAGGCCCTGGACAGTGCATTTTGCGGATCAGCCTGAAGCTCCTCTACGGAACAGGATGGTGCGGTGAACGGGTGATGCAAAGGCGTCAACCCACCGCCATCGAGTGTTTCAAACATGGGAAAATCCACTACCCAACAGGGCGCCCATTCGCGCTCCATCATTTGCAGGTCTTCACCCAGTTTTACCCGCAGTGCGCCCAGTGCTTCATTGACCACTTTTTCTTTGTCAGCGCCAAAGAACAGAATATCCCCATCTTCAGCTCCCAGTCTTTCAACCAGCTGCTGCACCACATCATCCGGCATAAATTTAATAATGGGGGACTGCAGTCCTTCCAGCCCGGCAGCGAGGTCATTCACCTTAATCCAGGCCAGACCTTTGGCTCCATAGATACTCACAAACGCGGTATATGCGTCTATTTGCTTACGACTAATCTGAGCACCACCGGGTACGCGCAGGGCTGCCACTCTTCCTTTCGGATCATTGGCGGGACCACTGAACACCTTAAAATCCACCTTTTGCATCAAATCCTTGATATCGACCAATTCCATAGGAATGCGTAAATCGGGACGATCGCTGCCAAATCTCGACATTGCTTCAGCATAGGTGATATGCGGAAATTCTCCCAGATCAACACCTAATAGATCCCTAAACAAGTTAGTGACCATGCGCTGGGTAATACCAATAATATCCTGCTCTTCAAGGAAAGCAGTTTCTATATCTATCTGAGTAAATTCCGGCTGCCGATCTGCACGCAGATCTTCATCACGAAAACACTTGGCGATCTGGTAGTACCTATCCATCCCCGCGACCATCAGCAATTGCTTAAACAACTGTGGCGACTGGGGTAGCGCAAAAAATTGTCCTGGATGGGTGCGGCTGGGCACCAGATAATCACGGGCACCTTCCGGGGTTGCCCGGGTCAAGATCGGTGTTTCAATATCCAGAAAACCTTCGGCATCCAGGAAATTACGTATATTGCTGGTCACCTTGGATCGAAACCGCAGTTTTTCTAACATTTCGGGACGGCGTAAATCTACATAGCGATATTTAAGCCGGACCTCTTCTCCCACGTTGGTGTATTCGTCGAGCTGGAATGGTGACGTTTCCGAGCGATTCAAAATGGTCAGTTCTTTGCCAAGCACCTCAACAGCACCTGTTTTCATCTCAGCATTAACAGTCCCCTCCGGCCGATTTCTGACCCGACCCTTGATGCGCAAGACAAATTCACCTCTCACCTTTTCCGCTTCGGCAAAGCTCTCTTCAGTATCCGGATCAAAAACGACCTGCGCTATACCTTCACGATCGCGCATATCCAGAAAAATGACCCCGCCGTGATCTCTACGTCGATGAACCCAGCCGCAAAGCTCTACTTCCTGATCTATGTGTGTTTCATTTAATTCGCCGCAATAATGACTGCGCATAACGATTACTTCCGCTCCTAATATTAAAATTTATGCTGATTTTGTGCTTTTTCCTGCACCTTTATCTGTACTGCTGGACGCAGTACTAGCGCCACCCTCTTTCTTTGCATCCTTCGCCGCAGCCTTATTTCCGGCCAGATTTTTCTGAGAACCGGTTTTAAAATCGGTTTCATACCATCCGCCACCCTTCAGCCTAAATCCGGCCGCGGAAATCTTTTTCCTTAGCTCCGCTTCGCTGCAGGACGGGCAGTCCACCAAGGGTGCATCATGCATTTTTTGTAGCTTTTCCAATTCGTGCCCACAGGCTTCGCATTGATACTCATAAATTGGCATTACTTAACTCCGATACAAACTGGTTCAAACATGATAGATATTACTTGACCACTGAAAATCAAAAGGGCGTAATTGTAACTTATTTTGCGGCACTGCGGTAATGGGAATTTATATCCCGCGTACACTCGCAAATCCCATATTGCAGTAGCTTGCACCAAGCTGGTTAAAGTTGTTTTTCCGATTAAATCAATTGCTCGCTAAAGGTAAAGTCATGCCGAAAATCACTATTACCCACTTTTCTGATATTCTTTGTGTTTGGGCCTACATATCAGAGATTCGTATCGATCAGCTTGAAGCAGAATTTGGTAACCAAATTGAACTGGAATTTCGACTGTTACCTGTATTTGGCAATGTTGAGGGCAAAATGGCCGTGCAGTGGCACAACAAAGGCGGAATCACTGCATACCAAGAGCATGTTTTGGAGGTGGCTGGTCACTTTAATCACTTATCCATCAATCCCCGTGTATGGCTGGACAACACCCCCAGCTCCTCTCTGCCCGGACATCTTTATCTCAGCGCGATCAGATTAGTAGAAAAAGAGGGGTTAGCCACAAAGGGGGCCTTCGCCAAATTTAAAAAAACACTGCGACATGCTTTTTTTAGCGAGCTTCAGGATATCTCCAAAACATCGGTGATCGAAATATTAATGCGCCAAAGCAAACTTCCCGTCACAGACATTCAGAAAAAAATCAACGAAGGCGAAGCCTACGCGCAACTGATGGAAGATATGCAGTTAGCCCAGGAGTTGTCGGTCAAATCAAGTCCAACATTGATTTTTAATGAAGACCGACAGCGCCTATCGGGCAACGTCGGTTACCGGATCATTGAAGCTAATGTACGCGAACTACTGGACCACCCAGAAAACGAACAGTCCTGGTGCTAATACCCCACTGAATATCTCTATACCCATTAATCCGATTTTCGCGGCATCTCTTTAATATAAACATCCTGCTTGGCATAGGGTATTTCCACCCCTTTCTCCCTGAATCCTTTATAAATCGCACAATTGAGGCGATCCAGAATACGCCCCTGCAACACCGGCTGATTCACCCAGCACAGCAGTTCAAAATCCAGACTGGAAGGCCCGAATTGTCTTAATCGTACACGCGGCTCCGGATCGCGGCAGACATCCTCATCGGCCATGGCGATAACGAGCAAAATGTCCCGCACCTTATCTATATCACTGCCATAGGCCACTCCGACTTTGACCCGAATACGGTACTTCTGATGAGGTCCACCGGATTCATTAATAATCTTGGTATTCCCCATCACCGAGTTAGGCACCGTTACTTCAACATCATCACGCGTCAGCAAGCGCGTACTGCGCAACCCGATTTTAGTGATTTCACCCCGCTCTCCACCATCGAGCACCACGAAATCACCTATTTTATAGGGTGCATCGGCTAAAATGAAAACCCCTGAAAACAAATTCGCAAGCGTATCCTTGGCGGCGAATCCCACGGCAATACCGACGATTCCAGCAGATGCCAGCCAAGCGGTCATATCCACATCCCAAGCAGAGAAGATGTAGTACACCGAGAGCACCACGATACCCATATAGGCAAGATTTTCGAAAAGAGGAAGGGTTTGAAAATGCAGCCAGGTATAGCTAGTTCGGTTTGCCGCCATTTTTCTCAGCAATAATCGAACAAACCTTAATAGGCAAGAGGTCCAGATCATCAGCGCCACAGTGACCAATAGCGAAAAAAGCAGCTGCTGCCATCGCTCTTGCAGGCCTAAAACCATAATAGCAATTGCTGCACCAATGAGAATTAGACTGACAAATAGCGGGCGTCGAACAACCTCCAGCATTTGCAAATCGAGCGATGAACTGATTTTATGAATGACCCGAATACCTGCCTGAATTAAAACACGGTCAATCACCCACGCCACTAGCAGGCTAACAAGCAGAATAACCAGCGCCTGCAAAACCGGCTGTTGCCCTACATACCCCAGATATGGCGTGATAAACGCCTGAATATTTTCCATTTATCAAAGCCTCTTAAATTGACTTTTCAGCCTCTATAAATACTCTGCGTACTTTGGGAAACCGTAATTTAATCTGCTTGTCCAGCTCAGAGGCCGTTAACTCAACCCGGCCGACTGGGATTTCTCGACGAAAATGAACACTGATATTAACGAGGATATATTCCGGCCCCATATGCATGGTCAGCACCTCATTAACACTTTCTATTTCGTTGAAGTCCTGCGACATCTCTCTGATCCCGCGAACCACTTTTGGATCAGCACTTTCGCCTATCAAAAGCCCTTTGGTTTCATAGGCCAGCCAAATGGCCGTTCCTCCGAGAATCAAACCGATAACCACAGATGCTAAGCCATCCCAGTAGAGCACACCTGTCACCTGCGCCATCAATACTCCCAGGAAAGCGACCACCAAACCCAGCATCGCTGCGGAATCTTCAAATAACACCACAAACAGGGTTGGGTCTTTTGCAGCCCTTATGGCGCCAAAAAACCCTCTATTGCCTTTGGTTTTATTAAATTCAGTAAATGCGAAATACCAGGCAAACCCCTCAAACAGCATTGCCAGCCCCAGCACAATATAGTTAATCATCGGGTTCGATATGACTTGCGGGTGCAAAATATGTTGCACACCTTCGTAAATGGAGATCCCCGCGCCTAACGCAAAGATCAGCAGCGCAACCACAAAACTCCAGAAATATATCTCTTTGCCATGTCCAAAGGGAAAATCTTTGCTGGCTGGTTGCTTCGCCCGCCTCATGCCATGCAGCAGCAGCACCTGATTGCCGGTATCAACCAATGAGTGGATACCTTCAGACAGCATCGCTGAGCTGCCTGTCACCGAGGCGGCGATAAACTTGGTAATTGCGATTAATCCATTTCCGGCTAGCGCCGCGTAAATCACTTTTTTTGAAGAACCCGCCATTGATAGTTTTCCCAATACTTCCTAGTTACCAGAGTGAAAACGCACTGCTTATTCGACCGCTTTATACTGTTCGGTTAACAACAACCGGATTCTTTGATGCATATTAGCTATCTCTGAATTGGTATAAGACAGCATCGTCACCTTGCCCCAAACCGGCCCTGGCCATGCTGGATCGTTTTGATAGCGCACGATATGGTGCAAGTGTAGCTGAGGCACCTGATTTCCCAATGCTGCAACATTCATTTTATCCGCGCCAAATCCCTGATTGAGTTTTCGTGACAGGTAGCTGGATTCCCAGAGTAACTGCTGCTGATCCGTCTCCGGCAACTCAAATATCTCGCGCACACCTTCACGCCTGGGCACCAGGATAAACCAGGGATAATTTGAATCATTACACAGAAGCAAACGCGACAGGGGAAAGTCTCCCAGACAGATAGAATCTTTTGTAAGCTGCGAAGCGACCTCAAACATAGTTAACTCCTCAAATACGCGATTCGTTGAAAAACTATTCCTTCATATTCCTGAGCAATGTACCATCACCTACAGATGAATACCAAGAGCAGTACAACAAAATTCATGGTCGCGTATTTATCCGGGATAGATCAGATCAGCGGTGTCGAATGGAATAGCATTACCGGCACAGGCTACCCCTTCATGCGTCACGAATTTCTTTACGCACTGGAAAGCTCCGACAGTGTTTGTCCCGAAACTGGCTGGCAGCCACATCATCTGGTGGTCTATCAGGCAGAACAACTGGTGGCGGTCATGCCGCTGTATGTAAAAACTCATTCCTATGGGGAGTTTGTGTTCGACTGGGCTTGGGCTGATGCTTTTCAGCGCCACGGGTTTGAGTATTATCCAAAGCTGCTAACCGCTATTCCCTTTACACCTGCAACCGGACCGCGCCTTTGCGTAATCGATGAGACGCAACGCGACATCATCACTCAACTGGTCATAAACGACATAAAACAGCTACTAGACAATGAAGACTATTCTTCATGGCACCTGCTGTTTCCTGAGACAAAAGAGCTCGAGCAATACTCAGCGTTTAAATTATCAAAGCGAACCGGCTGCCAATACCATTGGATAAACCAGGACTACCAAGAGTTCGATGATTTTCTGGCAAGACTCAGTTCTCGCAAGCGCAAAAATATTAAGCGAGAAAGGCGACGCGTAACAGAACAGGGCATCCAGTTGAAAAGAATTACCGGCATTAATATCACGTCACAACAGCTTTTTGATTTTTACACCTTTTACCAGGCAACCTATTACAAGCGTGCCAGGCGTGGCTACCTTACCTTCGAATTTTTCGAACAGATACATAAACAGATGCCCGAACAATTGATGCTGGTTATGGCCTATGTCGAACAACAGCCGATCGCCGCCGCACTTTGCTTTCAGGGGAATGATACACTTTATGGTCGCTACTGGGGTTGCCTGGAGGAATTCGAATGCCTGCATTTCGAAGCCTGTTATTACCAGGGCATTGAGTATTGCATTGAGCAAAAAATTCGTAAATTTGATCCGGGCGCGCAGGGCGAACACAAAATTTCGCGAGGGTTTGAACCCACTAACACCTATTCACTGCATTGGATCGCGCACTCCGGGTTTAGGGCGGCGATTGACGACTTTCTACTGCGAGAAACCCAGGGCGTTGATGACTACATTGAGCAAGCAACCCAACTACTGCCCTTTAAAAAACAATAGTAGGGGCTGCAGCTGAAAGCGGCAATATTGCTCTACCCAGGTAAAAATACACTGTTTTTAAAAAAACAGTGTCGCTAAATAACACTCACGAGGACTGCATATGAAAAGTTACCCACATCATTACAAGGTTAAAGGAACAGCCTCAAGCAATACCGATATTCGTCTAACGGCCGAGGGGCTACCGGCATTGGATTCCGCGCCACCCTTGGAGTTTGATGGGCCGGGAGACAAGTGGTCTCCAGAATCTTTATTGACCGCAGCGGTGGCTGACTGTTTTATTTTGACTTTCAAAGCAATTGCTCGTGCCTCAAAGTTCGAGTGGATTTCGCTACAATGCGAAGTCGAGGCGACCCTTGATATAGCGGAGAAGGTGACAAAATTCACAGATTTCCATATACAGGCAAAACTGAATATCGCTCAGCGGGAAAAACAGGAAATGGCAAAACGTTTACTTGAGAAAGCAGAGAGTGCCTGCTTAATTACAAACTCTCTCTGCGGCGAGACGCATTTGAAAATAGAAGTTGAAACTGGTCTGTCTGGCTAAAGCCGGACTGACCCGTCAAACGGTACAAAAAAGTCAGTCTTGTTCGCAGGGATGACGCTTTGCCAGGCGTCGCTGGCTAAAAAACTTACTGATCATAGTCGAACACTCAGTCTCCAGCACTGCGCCAATTTCCTCAATCCGATGATTGAGGAATTCAGACTGAAGAAGCTGGGCGTTACTATCAATCACTCCCGATTTGGGCTCCTTTGCTCCGTAAACCAGCCGCTTGATACGAGCATGGACCATGGCCCCTGCACACATGGTGCAAGGCTCTATAGTGACATAAAGGGTACAGCCTACCAGCCGGTAATTTTGAAGGCGCTGCGCGGCATCGCGCATCGCTACAATTTCTGCGTGGGCGGAAGGATCCGACGAGGAGATTGGCCGATTATAACCTCGACCGACAATTTCATTGTCTTTCACTACAACTGCGCCCACCGGTACTTCATCGTGCTCCTCAGCCTGGCGCGCCAACTGCAGTGCTTCACGCATCCAAAATTCGTGGTTCGTCTCTTCAGATTCTTGCTTCATGTTTTATTTTCACGCCAGACACCCAAATCAACGGGCTACACCAACCGAATCTCTAGGTATGCTGGGCCTTTTACTCCCACTCGACAGCAAATAAACGATAATTTTACTTTAAATTCAGTTGATTACGATTACACATCGGACCTAATATCATAAAAAATACCACGCTCAATAATTTCATAGAGACCTTTGCATAATGTAGCGAGCGACGGTAAGACAAGGCAAAAATCGGCGGAAAAGCGGACGACTGCATGGATGCAGGAGTTAGAGTGACGCAGGAAGCCAAAGCCGAGTTTATACTTATAAATGAGCATTTTGAGCCGGTTTTCAACACAGTATTACCTAGCGTAGTAGTTATGCAAAGGTCTCTCATAAAAATTTTAATTATCAGCTGAATAGGCGTACTGACCACTTTCTAAGACTTTAAGCTGCAATTGGCTTGGCCTTCTCAATTCGAGCTCGTCGCTTTGGTGTATTCCATGCCTTCCAAAGCTCGTTGCGCTGCTGCAGGTTCAACCAGAAATCAACGGTATTAGCGATAACCGTGGCCAGCATTAATGCGGTATCCGCCGTGATGGTGCGACGATTAGTACACAACTCATTGACGGTTTTTCGACTCACACCCATCGCTTCCGCCAGCTTCACCTGGGTCAGACCCATGGGCACAAGGAATTCTTCGGTAATCATTTCACCCGCACTAACCGGTTGTCGTTTCATCATACTCATAGCTCACCTCACCGTGCTCATCAGACCAAATAAACACTAGCCGCCACTGTTTATTGACACGAATAGAGTACTTCCCGGACAAACGACCTCTCAACTTTTCAAAAGGAATACTCGGCGGGTGACCGTAAGTCTAGATCACAGGTCGCGTCATCGATTTCAGCATGTGTCTTATTATCGGCCTTATCTTACAGATAAAAATCCAACAGCCAGCGATCCCTATAACTCTTGATCAAAAACAATCTCCCTATGCCTGCATCAATGCAACGTACCTGGTTACTTATTACCACTATAACAACTGAACAATCGTCAGCAAAATACATTTTGATATCTGGCTTATAAGATAATCCCTGAAGATCACCAAATCGACGACTAGGCCAGTCCGCATGCGTTGCATCGGAGTAGCTTCATAAAACAGCGGATCGTCATTAGGCTTATTTAACCAAGCATCGGCTATTTCTTTCCGAGGGAACAGGAATAGGATCTACAATACTTTGTATTGTGCGATGGTTGCTTGAGGTTTCTGTATGACTTGACGCTGCATCATGCCTCGCATATTGGGAGTTTAAGTTCTGATTTTTAAGGTATTCATGGTGCCAAAGCCTGTTTCTGTGTCGAGCTAGAGAACTCTCAGGTCGCCTCTCGGATTGTTGCCTGTTGTTGTCTATCAGTGAGAGTGTTGTCCGGCACCAGCGCCAGTCAGCCTTTATCCCTTAGTCCTTAGTTTTTGGGGAAGAGGCGTAGGATTATGGACATTTGCACGGGGAAGGTATTTCATTCTACACGGGTTCCAACCGTTCAAGCCGGATTCTATCGCTGCGCATCGAAAGAGTAATGTATACTATCCCTGATAGAGTTTTGAGCACCTTCATCTTCCTTACCTGCCACATTCAATTGGCAGGACAATGCAATAAGAAATATAGGAGAAGCAACCTTTTGAAAATTATCGCCGCCCTTATCACCGCGTTTTTCATCACTTCTTCTTTTGCTGCAGAAACGACTCTGGACGTACCTGATGAAGTAGGAATCAGGGGCTCCATTGAAGTTATCTGGAGCAGCCCCGAAACCTCCGGCGCAACCATACGCGTTTATAAACCGGATGATTCGGTAGTCGGCAGTTCCGGAGTTGGCTACCCGAATAGCGCGAAAGGAAATTCCGCGTATATGTTGGCACCGGAAGAACCGGGTGAGTATGTCATAAAGTTTCAGGCCAACGGTGAAACGCTGGCAAGTGATACGATCACGGTTGTCATGGTCGAGGCATCGGTTGACGCGCCGGAATCGGTTCCAGCGGGCGCCAGTTTCGACATCATCTGGAATGGACCAAATAACCGGGGCGACTATGTAGGCGTAGCTGAACCCGGTGCCAACAAGCTCCTCAAAGGAGGGGCATACGCATACACAGGCAACTCCAAGGATGGCAGAGCTTCTCTCACTGCTCCCGAAGAGTCAGGCAGCTACGATATCATTTATAAAACCGGCTCCACTATTCTGGCGCGCGACTCATTGCAGGTCACAGGCGTAAGCGCAAGCCTGGAAGGTCCAAAGGAGGGTTCAGCAGGCAGCGCCGTCACAATTACCTGGCAAGGGCCTGACAACAGTGGCGACTACATCACCCTCGCCAAGCGCGACGGCGATCGCATCCCCAAAACACACTATGCCTATACGGGGAACTCCAAAAATAACCAGGTCAATATCAACTTGCCTGAACAGGCAGGCGAGCTGGATATTATCTATGTTACTCGCAGCGGCAATATTCTGGGGAGAATGCCGATCGCGATTACAGACACTAGCGCAACGATCAATGCAAAACCGGAAGCCGGAGCTGGCGCTGACCTGGTCGTCACCTGGAGCGGCCCGAACAATAGCGGCGACTATATCGCTCTCGCAGCCCGTGATGGCGATCTCATTAAAGGCAGTAGCTATGCCTATACCGGGAATTCAATCGACAACGTAGTCACCCTGATCATGCCAGAGAAAACCGGCAACTATGACCTAGTGTACACCACCAAGAGCAGACGTATTCTGGCTCGCTCACCAGTAATGGTCAAGGAAGTGACGGCGACACTTGACGCCCCTGAACAGGTTCAGGGAAAACTGGAGTTTGAGGTTGAATGGGAGGGACCGGGGAATCATGGCGACTGGATAGGCGTTATGGATCCAGGAGTAGCAAAACCACTGGCCTATCGCTATATCGATCCGTTGAAAGATCACGTACAAATAGTCGCACCGGAAACACCGGGAGATTATCAACTGGTTTACCGCACGCGTGGTAAACGTGAACTCGCCACCAGGGCGATTACTATCACCCCAGCGGCCAGGGAACCTGGATACGTGCAGGTTACCCGGGACATTTCCAAGGGCTTTGGTGACGGCGCTGCAGTTGAAGTCATACTGGATGCATCCGGCAGTATGTTGCAAAAGCAGGGCAACAAACGGCGTATCGAAATCGCGAAGTTGACCTTAACCCAGCTGATCCGCGATACTATCCCGGCAGATACAGGCTTCGCCATGAGAGTATTTGGTCACAGGGAAAGTGGCAGTTGTCGTACCGACCTGGAAATTCCCCTTGCCCCTCTCGACCCGCAAGCCGCCATCGCGGTCATTGGGAACATCCAGGCCATGAATCTGGCCAAAACACCTATCGGAAACTCCCTGGCACTCGTCGCACAGGATCTTGGCAACGTCACCGGTGAGCGAATAGTCATCCTGGTCACCGATGGCGAAGAGACCTGCGAAGGCGATCCAGCGCTGGCGATTAAGCAACTGCGCGACAAGGGTTGGGACATAAGAGTTAATATCGTAGGCTATGCCATTGATGATGACGCGCTAAGAGAGACTTTCAAGAGCTGGGCAGCACTGGGCCAGGGCCAATATCTGAATGCATCCAATGCGGATGAGCTGGCGACAGCAATCAGGCAGATGGTGGAAACCGTGTTCCAGATAATTGACAGTGAAGGCTCGACTGTGGCACGCGGCATGACAAACGACGCAGCATTGGAGTTGCCACCCGGTAATTTTACAGTGAAGTATTCTCTCGGCGGAAAAGTCCATGAAGCGATGGCCGAGATAAAGTCCGGAGAAACTGCGATAGTCGAATTGCCTTGATGCTACCATAAGAGCAAAACGCAACCACAAATGCCCTGACCATACCTCCACGCGCCCTCTTCCAAAAGGGCAAGGGCTGTGCTGTTTTTCGCGGTCCAGAATAAAGAGGCCCGGCTTAGGCGCGTCGAAGTAGTGCAGAGGCTATCCGGCCGCAGCCGGGCGACATAGTTGTGCTCTATCCCACCTCGCCGCTCACCGAAGGGAAGCCAATTGAACAGCGACAGATTCAATAATCATCACCATCACCGCGCTAGCAGTAAACTCCAGTCACTCCCACTCTATTGTAAATAAGGCTTTTTTGTCTTTTATATTCAATGGCTTATTTTCCTGCTAAACGGTAATACCATGAAAAATACCATGCTCAGAAAATCCTTCAAAATGTTCGATAAAATTGCCGATTGAACGCTGCCAAACCGCTCCCCGGGATGATGTCGCTTACCCAGCATTCAGCCGGTTCTGGAAATCAGCGACTTCCTCCAGAATCTCCTCAAATGTTGGCACATCACCATAGAACATTTCCTGCTGCATACTTTCATAATCGGCCTGCCACGCGGGGAGATCGGCGGCTGAGGGTGTCAGCTGCAGTTCCTGCGGATTTAGCGTCGAATAGTCGACCCACGTATAGCGGAAGAACACCTGACGATGCATGGCAATCCGATGGAATAGTCCGAGATCCCGGACAGATTCGTCACCCACTCCGGCCTGAATCATCCTGTAGATGTCATAGTAATGGCGGGCCATCGATCGTCGCTGCTTTTTCCTGGCCTCTGGACGAAATGTCTCCTCATGCAGCAGCATTACCTTTTCCAGGAATGTGCGCTCTGGCCGTACTGCTCTCACATCTGAACCTGGCTCGGTCAGTAATTCCGGGAAGGCTTCTCTGATATAGGGCGTGATCTCGACGGATGCAACAGGCTCTGTATCTGACCGGGCGCCCATCTCAATCTTTACGGCACGGCGGAGATAGGCGGCCTGCTCCGGGAAGGCCGTTGGATACAACAACAGCAAGGTCTGTTCATCGGAATCGTCGGGATCAGGCTCAAGCGACCATTCGAGTGTGTCCGGTAGATCTAATGAGATCGATTCGAAGAGTGTCGGTTGAATCTGATCACTGATACATTGCTGGCAGGCTTCTTTCAGCGCCTTGAGACGCTTGGTCATCTGTTTCCTGCTGGGTGCTTGTTCCGGGGCATTTTCTCCACCAAAACCCAAGGCTTCCCTGTCGATAACGATATCGATATCTTCGGAAAAACGTTCGATGAGATTCCAGCACTTGGATAACGACGTACCACCCTTAAACGTCAGATGTTTGCCCCATTCGGGCAGACTGAACAATTTGCCCAGCGTCCAACAAACCCAGAAATCCTTTTCGACGGCAATCTCGAACAGATTCAGTTGCGCGCCCGTCTCCGTACAGACGAGCCGGCGACGTTCTTCCGACATCTCAATAAATTCTTTCATGCTGCGCTTTCCCGATCGGCCAGTGAACGAAAGATATCGGCGATCCAGGCCGGGGCATATCGAATATCCTTTACCAGTTGCTTGCGTGCATCGTCATCGAGCCGACGATCGAGCTGTGTGATGACTTGCTGATCGACGTTCTTCCGGCCCAGGTGGCGCAGTGCCTGGATCACCAACCCACTGATCTTTCCCGCAGTGGCCATATTGCGGGGAGTCGTGTGCTTCAGGATGATCTGGCGCTTGCCAACCTGGACAGTCCGCGAGCGACCATCCGTTAAATAAACGACCCTCATGGGGACTTGCGTGGAGAGTCCAAGCAAATTGGCCGCGTAGGCCCCGGAGGGTTGAAGCCGGGTAGCGTCGCGACCTGCAAGTGCGCTCGCGATATCATCCGTCGATGGTTGCAACGGACCCAACTGGGGATCAATTCTCGGGTAATCGTACAGTCCCCGGGCCAGCTGGCGGATAAGGCCGCTGTCCCGATGCCGCATCAGTGCAAGATCGACAGCCCCGCGGGTACCAAGATCCGTAAAACTGTCGGGCGTAAAGACCCAGCCCCGCTTGCGGCCCTGAATCCGGCGGAAGATCTTGCTGTCGGTACTGTCTGCGTGCTTGCCCATATTTTTGAAAGAAAAGTGTATATCTTTTTCTTTCAAAATAAAAGCGCTATTCAGGCCCTCTGCGTCTGTATGAGTGAGCGCGGGGTAAGGTCGGGCAGTGCCTGAATGGTTTCTGAACTTTTGCAGGCCGAAGGATAGGTCTCGATAGTGGTCAGATTACTGCTGTCACTCCAGACGCCGCACTCCGGTATCTTCGGCGCAAAACAAGCAAGGACGCGCATCCCCTTCGTGGTCTGGGAGCCGATCATGTCTTTAATGGCCGAAAGCAGGCTGAGGCCTTGCTCGACAGGTAATGCTCAGTCCGGCTGATACCATGCCAACATCAATCTACCCCTCATAGTATCACTGGTTTTTACATTACAGTGCGCAGGAAAACGCCAATTGTAAACAGGCCATTTTCCAGCATTATTTTCAATTGTTTATTTATTGGTGCAGGTGAGAATACCATGCAAAATACCATGTTCAGCATTTACTGCTAATCGATACGGTAATCACCAATTCACACGTGCATCAACCACTTTTGCGTTCAACCATGCGGCCGGCGAACTCCTGCCTCTCAAAGACCAGATGTTTGAAAGCGCCGAACACATGCAGAACCACCGCAACCAGAACGGCCTTCGCGGCGACCACATGAACCACTTCAAGTGCCTCGTGCAGGGACTCCATTTTACCGGTCGGGCTCGGTATCGAAAACCAGGTTAAAACCTCGATGGCCCGATCACCGGTCCACACTGCCAGCGGGCCGGTGACGATAAGCACGCTGATACCCAGTAACAGGACGACGTGCACAAACTGCGTCAGACGTTGCATCGCCACGGGTTGCTTGAAGGCCGCAGGGCCGTCGCTGAACATCCTCCACAGCACGCGAAACGCAAGCGGTGCGAACACCAGCGCGCCGATGGCTATATGCAGTTTCGGGAATTCCAGGGACACCCTACATAATCAGGGACAATCAGGATGGCAGAAATATTGATGTATGGTATTCACATGGCTTTACAGTTATCGCATCTCGAAAAACTCGCGATGAAAGTTTGCCGCCGGTAGTCCGTTGGCCAGAAAATCCTCACGCAGGGCATCACCGAAAGCCGCGGGCCCGCAGAACCAGACACCCGTCGAACGCCATTCCGGTACTAATTTACGGATTCGCTCACCCGTCAGGCGGCCATCCTTTGGTGTAACGAACAGATGCAGTTTTACGTTAGCCGCTTCAGCATCGGCCGTAAGCTTGTCAATCGCCGTCTGGTCAAAATCCGTCGTCGCATGGAACAGATCGATCTCCTGCTCGCCCAGCGTGTGGGCCAGATGCTTCATTCACGCAATAAACGGTGTAATGCCAATGCCACCCCCAATCCAGATCTGCCGTGATCGACCGTCATTGAAATCGAAACAACCGTAAGGGCCTTCCACGGAAACCGGCATACCCACTTTTAGTCTGTCGCGCAACCGACTCGTCCAGTCACCCAACCCCTTGGTTATAAACGTCATCCTGTGCTCTTCCGGATTCCACGCAGAGGCAATGGTGTAAGGGTGGGCACCCTCACGTTTGTTGGATGTGACAAATGCGAACTGCCCCGGTACATGCCCCTGCCATCCGTTGCCCACATCGAGAGTGCCTTCTATGACGTTCAGTCCTGGATAGTAAGTCACTGACTCGATGACACCTTCCGCTTTGCGTCTGGCACCCACTTGGCCAGTCAGTACCAGCAAAGCCGACATGGTTCCCCCCAGCATCAGGATCGCCAATACCCAGCCGACAGGTTGCGACCAGTAGCTAAACTGGGTAAGAACAACGGTGTGAAACACCACCGCCAGGTAAGCAATCGCAAGCCAGTTATGGGTTTTTCTAAACAGGTGATACGGAAATTTCTTTATCAGTGCAAGAACAATGAGAATCGCCACGATATAGAACACCCATTCACCAACAGATTCGGCCAGACCGCGCTGGCTCCGCAGCAATTCTTCAGGTGCTGAGAGCATCTGCTCAATGACTGGTTTGCGCTCGGGTTTTGTCAGCCAGCCCCAGCCGACCATCCACTTGGTACCCTTCGCCCACCACCAGTGAACCGTTGCAACAACCAAGGCCGTGACGCCAAGCCATTTGTGCAGACGGTACATCTTGTCTAGCCCGTTCAATGGACGCTCGATCAGTTTTGGCCGTAGCGCAAGCAGCATTGCCGCGCTCATGACACCGATGGCGACCACCCCGGTGTACTGGACAAATACACCACGAAACGAAAAATAGTTGAATGGTTCTGGTATTAATGTGTCGGCGAACAGCCACAGCGCACTTAGTGCCAGCAACAGTCCCCAAAAACTGAGTTTGATCTTGCTCATAGTGAAATATGATCCTATGCGTTTGCTATCCTCAGAATCGGCTTGATGGTTTTTCCGGTTTTTGAGTCTTCGAACGCCTGGTCGATGTCCTCAAAATCGTAAATACCCACTAACCTGTCGAAAGGTAACAGGCCTTTTTTATGATAATTCACCAGTTCGGGAAGTATCATCTGTGGCACGGTGTCGCCTTCAATAACGCCTATCAATGCCTTGCCTTCGGCCATAATTTCTTGCTGAATGTTTGAACGTCACTTCACCGGTAAAACCAACAATGGCACATTGACCCAGTGGGCGCAGACCTTGAACAGCCTGCTTGACCACCGGCGCAACGCCCGTTGTATCGATTGCATAATGCCGAGCATGAAGAGTACCAGTGCCGCGACAGTGATTCAACCTGAAGATCAAACCGTAGCAATCCAGCGTGTCGCGCAACGACACATCGTTAGCGCGAGGGTTTAACGGAGGATTCATTGTGTTCGATTCAGAAGTCATGGTGTTTCTCCTTGTCATCGCGTGCATTGGAAACTAGCGAGCGACCGCAATCGCATCAGGCGCGCTGTCGGCCTCCTGCCAACCGCCCCCGAGCACTTTGTAGAGGGTCACAAGATTGGTCGACCGTGAAAGTTGGGTAGCGATCAGGTTTTTCTGGGCACTGTAGAGCGCGCGTTGCGCGTCGAGCACGTTGAGATAGCTGTCGATGCCGCCGCGGTAGCGTACCTCGGACAGTTGGTAGGTCACTGCGGTGGCATCCGTCAGCGAACGCTGCGCAGCGAGTTGATTGTCAATGTTGCTACGCAAAGCAAGCGCATCGGCCACCTCGCGGAAAGCGGTCTGGATGCTCTTCTCATACTGCGCCACCAGCATGTCGCGCTCGACCTCGGCGACGCGCAGATGGGCGCGGTTGCTGCCAGCGTTGAAGATCGGCAGCGTCACCTGCGGCAGGAAGCTCCAGGTGCCGGAACCGGAGGCGAACAAGCCCGACAGACTGTCGCTGGCAGTGCCCGCGCTGGCGGTGAGCGTGATGCTCGGGAAGAACGCGGCACGCGCCGCGCCGATGTTTGCATTGGCGGCGCGCAGGCTGTGTTCGCTCTCACGCACATCCGGACGGCGCAGCAACACCTCGCCGGGTATGCCTGGCGTCAGCTCCGGCATCGCGGTGTGCAGCATATCCAGTGTTGCGGGAAGCAAGTCACCGGGAACAGAAGTGCCCAGCAGCAAGGTGAGCGCGTTGCGATCCTGCGCGACTTGGGCGGTGTATACCGCAACGTCCACGCGCGCGGCATCGACACTGGTCTGCGCCTGGCGCATGTCCAGCTCGGAGGCCACGCCCACGTCGAAACTGCGCTGCGTGAGTGCGTAGGATTCATCCTGACTGCTCAGTGTTTCCTGCGCCAGGCGCAGGCGTTGCGCGTCCGCGCTCCAAGTCAGATAGGCGGTTGCAACTTCGGCGATCAAACTGATATGGGTGCTGCGGGTGGCCTGTTCGCTGGCCAGGTATTGTTCCAGCGCCTGGTCCTTGAGACTGCGCACGCGACCGAACAGATCCAGTTCCCAGGAAGAGAAACCGAGATCGACGTCATACTGACTACTGGTGTACAGAGCGCCGGATTGGGTAGACAGCGCGCGTGAGGCGCTGCGGCCAGCACTGGCCTCGACGGACGGCAACAGGTCGGCGCGTTGGATACGATACTGCGCGCGCGCCTTTTCAATGTTCAGCGCCGCCACGCGCAGATCGCGGTTGTTGGCGAGCGCCAGCATGATGAGTCGTTGCAGCGATGCATCGCTGAAGTAGACACGCCAGTCGATATCAGTCGCGGCCATTACGCCTTGTTCTGTCTGCGGCGCATCCGCAGATTCGTCGGGCCAGCTGTCGGGCACCGGCGCGACCGGACGTTGATAATCCGGAGCGAGCGTGGCGCAACCACCGAGCAACAGCATGCAGAACACTGCGACGCTGACTTTGGAAAGTGTGCACATGGTTCAGACCTCCTGGGTACCGGGCAACGCCACCGCAGCGGCGTGCGCGCGAGTGAAATAGCAACGGATCAGCACGAAGAACAAGGGCACGAAGAAGATGCCCAGCAGCGTCGCGGCCAGCATGCCACCGAGCACACTGGTACCGATCGCGTTCTGACTGCCCGAACCTGCACCATTGCTGATCGCCAGCGGCAGCACGCCGAAGCCGAAGGCGAGCGAGGTCATCAGGATCGGGCGCAGGCGCAGACGCGCCGCCGTCAGTGCAGCATCGATCGCAGTCATACCTTCTTCCTGCAGCGTCTTGGCGAATTCCACGATCAGAATAGCGTTCTTTGCCGCGAGTCCAATGGTGGTCAACAGACCGACCTGAAAGTAAATGTCGTTCGGCATGCCGCGCAGGGTCGTGGCCAGCACCGCACCCAGTACGCCCAGCGGTATCACCAGCAGCACCGAGAAGGGTACCGACCAGCTTTCGTATAACGCCGCCAGCGCCAGGAACACCACCAGGATGGACAGCGCGTACAGCGCCGGCGCCTGACCGCCGGCCAGGCGCTCTTCAAACGACAGTCCCGTCCAGCTGAAGCCCACGCCTTCCGGCAGTTTGGCGATCAGGCTTTCCATCGTCGCCATGGCCTCGCCGGAGCTCACCCCGGGCGCCGGCGCGCCGTTGATCTGCAGCGCGGGCAGACCGTTGTACCGCTCCAGGCGCGGCGAGCCGTAGCTCCATTGGGCGTCGGCAAAGGCCGGGAAAGACACCATCTCACCGGCACTATTGCGCACCCACCAGTCGTCGAGGTGTTCGGGTAGCATGCGGAACGGCGCGTCGGCCTGCAGGTAGACCTTCTTGACCCTGCCCTCGTGCACGAAGTCATCCACGTAGGCACTGCCCCAGGCACTGGACAGTCCTGCGTTGATATCGGCGATCGACAGGCCAAGAGCGCCCGCCCTGGCATGGTCCACGTTAACCTGCAGCTGCGGCATGTCATTGAGGCCATTGGGACGCACGGCAACCAGGCGCGCATCCTGCGCGGCCATGCCCAGCAACTGGTTGCGCGCCTGCATCAGCGCGTCATGGCCGACATTGGCCTGGTCCTGCAGGTACAGGTCGAAACCGTTGGCGGTGCCCAGTTCCATCACCGCCGGCGGCGGGAAAGCGAACACCTGTGCATCGCGGATTTTGCTAAACGCCTGCATGGCGCGGCCGACCACGGCATTGAGATTCAGGTCGGGAGTCTGCCGCTCGCTCCAGTCTTTCAGGCGCACGAAGGCGATCGCCATGTTCTGGCCGCTGCCGGCAAAACTGAAGCCGGCCACCGCGACCATCTGCTCCACCGCAGGATCATTCAGGAAATGCGCCTCCACCTGTTTGATCACTTCCAGTGTGCGCTCCTGGGTGGCGCCCGCCGGCAGCACGATCTGGTTGAACAGGAGGCCCTGATCCTCGTCCGGCAGGAACGCCGTCGGGGTGCGCAGGAACAGCACCGCCATCACCGCCACCAGCAAACCATAGACGAACAGCGAACGGCGGTTGCGCTTCAGCATGCCGCCGGCCAGCGCAAGATAGCCGTCGCGGGCGCGATCGAAACCGCGATTGAACCCGCCGAAGAAACCGCCGCGCGCGGCATGTTTGTCCTGATCGATCGGCTTGAGCAGCGTGGCGCACAGCGCCGGCGTGAACACCAGCGCCACCAGCACCGACAACAGCATGGCCGAAACGATGGTGATGGAGAACTGGCGGTAGATCACACCGGTGGAACCGCCGAAGAACGCCATGGGCACAAACACCGCCGACAGCACCAGCGCGATGCCGACCAGCGCACCGGTGATCTGCCCCATGGATTTGCGGGTCGCCTCGAGTGGCGTTGAACCGTCCTCGCGCATGACGCGCTCGACGTTTTCCACCACCACGATGGCATCGTCCACCAGCAGGCCGATGGCCAGCACCATGGCGAACATAGTCAGAGTATTAATCGAGTAACCGAACGCTGCCAGCACGCCGAAGGTACCGAGCAGCACCACCGGCACCGCCAGCGTCGGGATCAGCGTGGCGCGCAAATTCTGCAGGAACAGGTACATCACCAGGAACACCAGGATGATCGCCTCGCCCAGGGTATAGACGACTTCACTGATGGAAATGCGCACGAACGGCGTGGTGTCATAGGGGTAGATAACCTCCATGTCGGCCGGAAAATACTGCGCCAGTTCGTCGAGCCTGGCGCGCACGGCATCTGCCGTATCCAGCGCATTGGCGCCAGTGGCCAGACGCACGGCCATGGCGGCAGCTGGCTTGCCGTTGTAACGCGCCAGCTTGCCGTAGGTTTCGTTGCCCAGCGTCACCCGCGCCACGTCGCGCAGGTACACGCGCGCGCCGTCGGCGCCAGTGCGCAGCAGGATATTTTCAAACTGCTCAGGCGTGTTCAGACGGCTTTGCACCGTGATGGTGGCATTGAGCTGCTGCCCGGGTACGGCAGGTGTCGCACCCAGCTGGCCCGCCGACACCTGCGCGTTCTGCGCCTGGATCGCGGTTGACACGTCATCCGGTGTCAGGCCGTACTGATGCAGCTTGTCGGGATCGAGCCAGATGCGCATGGCGTACTGCGAACTGAACGCGGTCACCTCACCGACGCCGGGCACGCGGCTGATCGGGTCCTGGATGCGGCTGGCCAGGTAGTCACCCAGGGCACCGCCGTCGAAACTGCCGTTGGGGGACACCAGGCCGACCACCATCAAAAAGTTGCGTACCGACTTGGCCACGCGCATGCCCTGCGCCTGCACTTCGGCCGGCAACTGGGGGGTAGCCAGTTGCAGCTTGTTCTGCACCTGCACCTGCGCAGTGTCCGGGTCGGTGCCGTTCTCGAAGGTCAGTGTCACGGTACCCGCGCCGGTCGATTCACTGGTGGACGAGATATAACGCAGACCGTCGAGGCCGGACATCTGCTGCTCGATAACCTGGACCACCGTGTCCTGCACCGCCTGCGCCGAGGCGCCCGGGTAAGTCGCGCTGATACTGATCTGCGGCGAGGCGATGGGCGGGTACTGGGCCACCGGCAGCTTGAGTATGGACAGGATCCCCGTCAGCATGATGACGATGGCGATCACCCAGGCGAAGATGGGACGGTCGATGAAAAAGCGGGCCATGGTCGGTGTCCTCGCGGGTTCAGTTGACGGCGCCGGCGCCGGTTTGGTCCTTGCTGCTGGCCGTGACCAGCACGGCCGTGGCCCTGTCGCCCGGGCGTACCTTCTGCACGCCATCGACGACCACGCGCTCACCCGCGTTCAGACCCGAGCGCACCAGCCACTGACTGCCGACGGCGCGCACGACATCGACAGGCCGCAGCTCGACTTGGCCGTCGGCATTCAGGATCATCACGCTGGCCTTGCCAGTGTTGTCGCGGCTGACCGCCTGCTGCGGCACCAGCATGGCGCCCTCGATGACGCCCTCCTGCACCCGCGCACGCACGAACATGCCGGGCAACAGTTGCTGTTCGGGATTCGGGAACAGGGCGCGCAAGGTGACGGAGCCGGTGCTTTCGTCCACGGTCACCTCGGAGAATTCCAGCGTTCCCTTGTGCGCATAGGTACTACCGTCTTCGAGTATCAGTTCCACCTGCGCCGACAGTTCATCCGGTCGCTGAACCTCGCCCTTGCCGAGGGCCCGCTTCAGGCGCAGCAGTTCAGCGCTGGACTGGGTGACGTCCACGTAGATGGGATCCAGTTGCCGCACCGTCGCCAGCGCGGTTGCCTGGTTCGCTGTCACCAGCGCGCCCTGTGTGACTGTGGAACGCCCGATACGCCCATAGATCGGCGCGGTGACGCGCGTGTAGCCGAGATTGATACGCGCGGTTTCCAGTGCCGCCTTGTCCATCGCCACCGTGGCCTGCGCCTGTTTCAGCGCTGCGGCGGCATCGTCGTTGGCTTCCTGGCTCAGCGCCTTGACCTTCACCAGTTCCGCGTAACGCTTTGCCTTGAGACGGGCCGTGGTCAGCGCCGCCTCGTCGCGCGCCAGCGTCGCCGCGGCGCTGTCGTAAGCGGCCTGGTAAGTCGCCGGATCGATCTGATAGAGCACCTGCCCCGCCGCGACATCGCCGCCCTCCCGGAACGGGCGCTCGAGAATGATGCCGGTGACCTGCGGACGCACCTCGGCAATGAGGTAAGGCGCGGTGCGGCCCGCCAGTTCCGAGCTGATGGCCAGGGACTGTGGCGCGACCTCATGGACGCCCACCTTCGGTGCCGGTGCCACCGCCTGCTGGCCACTGCCAGCCGGTTCGGAGGAATTCGATACGCCCCAGACAGACAGCAGCGACGCCAGCAGCAGGACACTCAGCATGCCGGCAATGCCCGGGTTTCGGAATATCTGGAAAAGTGTGGTGGTCTGTTTCATGCAATCCGGCCCATTTATCTTTCTAGGAAGATAACTATAGTGACATCTTATCTTTCTTGCAAGATATTTATTTTACGCGTACCATGAGTAAAAGTTACCAGGCGGGAGTTACACCGATGGCAGACAACTACACCTCGGACCAGATCATTGGGTTCATAAAGAAAAACTGGCCGGACATGCACAGTCCCACCCATGAGTTTGCTGTCTACATGAACCGGGTTCACGACCTGAGTTTCGCCCGCGCGCAGGAGGCACTGGCAGGCTTCAACCTGACAGTCGGCGAATTCGATATTCTCGCCACCCTGCGCCGCTCCGCCCCGCCTCACGTCCTGACCCCCACCGAACTGCAGCGCTCCCTGCTCATCACGTCGGGCGGACTGACCAAGCTGCTGTACCAGCTGGAAGCCGGCGGCCTGGTCAACCGCTCAGTGCAAGAACAGGACAAGCGCAGCAAGCTGGCTCGCCTCACGCCGAAAGGGAAAAAAGTCGCGGAAAAAGCCATGAAGGCGATACAGGGCGTGACCGGTGAATGGCTCGGCGAGGCGCTGTCGCAGCGCGAGCTGGAGCAATTAAAAAATCTGCTGGGCAAGACTGCCCAGGCTCTGGAAAAGAGCGATTCCGATGGTACCTGATTACCCGTTGCCTCTCAGGGTCGGCTCACCCATCGATCACTTATCAAGAGCAGACACCTTCCGGCGCCTTTCTCCCGATTCAGTCGCAGCCCTACTCCCACTCTATTGTAAATAATCCTTTTTTATCTTTTATTTTCAATGTGTTATTTTTCTATCAATCGGTAATACCATGAAAAATACCATGCTCAGAAATTTCTTGAAAATATTTTTATGCTTTTACCAAGTGCCCCGATAAACAGGTTCGAGAGCAAACCAGACCAGGGCAAAATTCAATCAGTCCAGTGCCTCCCGTCTCTTTCTTTACCCAGCAAAGAAGTCGCATGATCTTACTGTATTCCACCGACCATCGCATTGCCGGTAAACGCATCGGTCACAATCAAATGCTGGAAGGCGGAATTCCCACCAACGCCAAACCGAATTCATAACAAACTTCATCGCCACAGGCCCACAAGCTGTTTTCGTTAACAATCCACACCACTGTCCACATCATCGAGGAGATGGGCCTTACAGCTCTGGCGCTGCAATTGTTATGGGAGAGTTAGCATCGCTGGTTATGCTGGATCCGACTTACTATTCAACTACCTGGCTGAAGGCAAGGCTGCAAGAGCAAAGCGGCTCAGATAGTCACATTGAACTTACAGATTTCCGCGGAGCATACCGCACTGCAAGCGGGCGTCTCATTCATGTCGAGTGTCGTTTCGAAAACGCCATCAGCGTTTGGATTAGTGATCAATATAGGGGTTGGCTTTTAGTCGAACAACAGCCAGATCAATAAACGATCTGATCTTTGCGTTGGCTTGCCGCCCCTCAAGATGAACAATACTGACCGGAAGTGGTTTGGTTTCGTAGCCACACAGTATGCGCTTGACCGCAGCAATACCAGTTTCGGGATCAGTATCCACCCACAGGGCATACCACTTGGTAGAGTCTTCTGCACTACCACTAGCTGCCACTCTTGATTGAGCGAAAGAAGTCAACCATTCGAGGGGGACTTGTTCAGAATCCAAAATATGAAAGCACTGGCGCAAAACCTCCCAATCTGAATCAGGATTTTCTTCAATCCATTGCTGGATAAGAGGTGTTAACTGACCATGGAGCCAAGGGGCATAGTATACAATATCCTGTAAGATATAGTGCATCGGATTATCAACGCGTGTATTGATCAGCTCCCAATGGAGTTCTTTCCAAACGGCTTTGAGTACCTGTTCTGGGTAAGCCTTATGCATGGCTTCGAGCCAACTAGGAAACCCATTGAGTTCTCGCGTCAGATAACGCAACGCCAGAGAAACCTCTGCTTTGCTCAAATAGAAAGGAAAGCCGTCTACCTCGTTACTTTCATATTCCAATCCCAACATTGCAAAGATGAGAGGGTAAGGCGTAGACGAGCAATCGGCTCCTTCAGATCCAAGCTCGGGTCTGTACGACCGCCAATGCTTGATAGCAGCGTCTCGAAACGCAATTGCAACTTCCTCACCAAACTCATCAATCAGCGAATGCCAATTTGAACCTTTGCCTTTAGCACGAGAGGTTCGCAGTCCTTCGCCATCAAGCTCAAGAAGAAACCAGTATTGATTGTTTGTCCACTCTCCATGGGGTACGTCTGGCGGATTCCGTACTATTTCAGGATTGGCTCGTAGCCCTTCAATCCACTGGGCTCGTATCCTCTTTCTTTCGAATTTTTCCTTCTCACGCTGCCGTTCTCGCTCTAGATGCTCTTGCTCCCACTTATCACGAGTTTCATTTACCGGCGGATTAAGCAATTCTTGTAGATTCTCCGCTAATACCTTATTGCCTACGACCACACCCTCAAGTTGACTTTCCCATTTAACAATGAGCCAAAAGTATCTCTGAAGCAATCAAGCATAAACTGTCCAAATGCTGATGACAGGTATAAGGAAGGCGCCCTCGACATGGTAAGTAACGGATCACTAGGTAAGAGGTAAGAGGGAATACCAATGACAACGCGCACCACGATGTGCTGGTAGAAAGCTAAGAGAATCTTTACGCGGTTGCGAGTCTCTAGCGCGTTTTACCAGATGCCGTGACAGAGGGCGACTCGCCGAACTCTAGAAGATAGTACTTGCTAAAATTACCTAAATGGTTAAATCCACAACTCAACGCAATATCAGAAACATTTAAATCGTTCTGACTATTTCTCAATTTAAACAATTGTTCCTTTGCCTTTTTAAGGCGAACTCGCCTGAGAAACAACGATGGTGTGGTATTTTCAAAATGTTCAAAGCCCTTTTGCAGCGATCGGGCACTAACGCCAACAAAACGGGCCACGTCCACTGTCGTAATCTTGCTAGCATAGTTTTCTTCAATAAAGTTTTTCGCAAGAATCACAAATTTTGGCAGGATTTGATATCTATTACCTTCGATAATCTCGGTGTAGTTATTTCTGCTGGACACCAATGCCGTAGCAAGTACCTCTTCAATTTTTCTCAAAACCTCAAGGTTGGTATCAATGTCACTCAAATACGGATTACCGAAGACAAGATTGGATAGCAATAACGAAATTTTTGAAGGTTACCGCTTTCTGAACCATTGAAGTTAAATTCGACTGGGCGTTTTGCTTCAATACCAAAATTATCGAACAGTGATTTTTCAATCAATCTTTTGTTAACCTTGAAAATCAAGTTGCTACAAGGTTTTGACCAACTCATATCGACAGGCTTGTCAGCATCCAATATCACCGGATTATTGACAGTTGCCGTTAATTCCCGGTGACTTTGAACAACGTTGAATTCTCCCCTTAAGGGCAACATCACTAGGTAAAAGTCCTTAAATGGCTCCGAAAGTATGCGAATTTCAGCATCGTAAGAGAGTTGACTAACAGACGTTTCGACCGCCTGAAAGTGGTCCATCCTGGCACTCATGCCATCTGATGATCGCAGTAGACTCAAATTGTGAGGGCGATAGAGAGAACCCACCAGAGAAGATGCTTCCCCGGGGTCGGTGCTGTTTTCAAAGACGGTCGCCAAAGTACCGCCGAGATAATTCTTATGTTTATCAGTCAGTTGCATAAATCGATATCTTTAAACAAGTTTATCGACAACACATGTTGCCAAGCTCGGTAACGTTGACATCAATTATAACACTTAAACGGCAAGAAATTGGCAACATTTAAACCGCCCGCCAGAATCACTTCCGGGAGCACCCCACTGCTTGTTTTGAAGGCTAGTCTAATGAGTTTAGGTATGCAGCTTCGCTCAAGCGCCTGAAACGCCCGAGCGTCTTAAAAAATTCTTCAATATTTATATAAAAATAAATTGTTGTATCCACCTATAATATCGAATGCTCGCTTATGTCATGACCGGCCTGCTCACCTACCACCCCGCAGCTAAAAGTAGAGAAAGGTGACTGAAAGAGACTCGCCTCCTTCGGTCACGTTTTTCTCACCTGCCCGACCTCTATCGATAGGGCCGTACAGTATCTCCTGTCTCCTGAGCGTATCTCACTCTATCCAGGATATACTCTCTGACATTTTCCACATCACCCTCATCGAGTTCTGCTTTGAAAGAAACCATTCCCCTGCTTTCGAGTACGCCGCCCAACACCACTGACTTCCACGCCTCCGGAGAGCCGATGAACCCGGAAAAACGAAGATCGGGAACTACGCCACCACCAATCGCGCCAGCCCCATGGCAAACCACGCAATATCTGTCGTACACCTCATATCCCTTGCGGATTGATTCAGCATCTCCGGTTGACTTGTGAGCCTGCAGTTGCAATGGAGGTCTGTCATCAGCAGGGAGTTGTGCTTTACCGCCCATTTTGAAAACCAGCAATCGACTTTTGTTGACAGCGTAACCCAAGGCAGAGTCCTGAGTAAGCACACCCGTCATCAACGGCATGATCCCTCCCCAGCCAACATTTACTGCCACATATTGTTCGCCACCAATCTTGTAGCTGATCGGCGCCGCGACAATGCCACCCTGGGCATTGAATCGCCACAGCAAGCTTCCATCTTTAGCGTTATAAGCATTGAAATAGCCGGTCGCAGCACCCTGGAATACCAGGTCACCTTCGGTAGAGAGCACACCTCCGTTCCATACTCCCGGGTAATTTACTCGCCAGATATCTTTTCCGGTGGTCAGATCTTTTGCCACCAATGAACCGAAGGTGGCCTCTTTCACTGCTTTGATAACAGCTGGGTCATCCGGTAATCCAGCAGCCTTAGTGTCTACACCCAGATTAACTGCCAGCCTTGACGGAGATTGCTCGTTCTCAGCCAGATACGGAAATGCGCTTTCCTGAGTGGGCAAGAAAAGAACGTTTGTTTTCGGATTTAAAGACATCGAATGCCAGTTGTGTCCGCCCATCCAGGAGGGCTTAACCAATGCAGGCTTGCCCGTCTTCCAGTACTCAGCCTCCGGATTAACCACGGGACGACCAGACTCCAAATCGACATGGGAGGCCCAGGTGACATCCACAAATTTGTCCGCTGAAATCAGTTTGCCGTTGGTGCGATCAATAATGTACAGAAAGCCATTTTTGGGCGCCTGTATAGCAACCTTGGTTTGTTTCCCATCGATGTCCAGCTCTGCCAACATAATGGGCTGAGTAGCGGTATAGTCCCAGGCTTCTCCTGGAGTAGTCTGGTAGTGCCACTTGTACTCGCCCGAATCTGCATCTACGCTCACGATGGAGGAGAGAAACAGGTTGTCTCCGCCGCCAGGAGAGCGGATATTAGGGTTCCAGGGGGAGCCATTTCCGACACCAAAAAGAAGACTGTTCGTATCAGGATCATAAACAATTGAATCCCAGGCAGTCCCGCCTCTATCAATCTGAGTCTCTGTTTCCGACCATGTCTCTCTCATCATCTCCAGCGGCTCAACACCATCAGTATCACCACTTAATGGAGGGACCGTATAAAAGCGCCATACCCGCTTTCCGGTCTTGGCATCATATGCCGACACATAGCCTTGCACACCGTATTCAGCACCGCCATTTCCAATATAGACCTTGCCTCTTGCCACTCTGGGCGCACCGGTAATGGTGTAATTCTTGGACGTATCAACAGTATTAACGCTCCACAATTTAGCACCAGATTTTGCGTCTAATGCGATCAGCCTGCCATCCAGTGTGGCCTGAAAAACCGTACCATCCGAGTAGGCCAACCCCCTTGTAACAGCGCCACAGCAACCTTTGACGCCGGTGGATTTAGGCACCTTGGGATCGAACTCCCACAACACCTCTCCTGTGGTCGCCGACAGCGCGTGTACGTGGTTCCATGCCGAAGTAGTGTAAACAACCCCGCCGATCATCAAGGGGGTAGCTTCCTGACCGCGGCTCTCCGGCAAATCGAAGTACCAGGCGAGGCTCAGATTAGCCACGTTCATATTGTTGATATCCGACAACGGTGAGTAGCGTTGCTCATAGTAATCGTTCCCATGAAGCTTCCACTCAACAACATCCACTGAAACCGCCCCGTCATTGTCAGATGGCTGACCAAAGGCGTTGAACACTGAGCAGATGGATACCAGCCCGGCTACTATATATGGCATCGAAACAGATCTATTTATTATTCTCATGATATTAGTCGCTCACAATGCTTCCATAAAATCAGATTTAGGCGCACTACAGTCGTAGCACGTCCACGAATCCGGAATATCTTCCCACTTAGTACCCGGAGGTATATTGTCGTTGGGAAGGCCTTCGCCTTCATCGTAGATAAATCCACATACAATACATTCGTATTTCTTAGACATTGCTCTTATACCTACTTCTCATCTTCTATTTTTATAAAATCCACTTTATCCCGGACTGAACAAGAGGGACACGACCAATCCTCAGGAATAGCGACCCATTCAGTACCGGCATCAAAACCTTCGAACTCATCTCCTTGCTGTTCGTTGTAGATGTATCCACAACAAGGACATTGATACTTACTCATGGTTTGCCACCTCTGCTGCGCCATATTTTTTATAAAGCTCTTCACGCTTGGAAGGTTCTACATTGACTTTGGTTATATCACCGCCGTACTGCTCTAAAACGCGATGATCCATAACTTTACGCCACAAAAACGGGAAATACGCCAATGTAAAACACCCGGCATAACCGCTAGGAAGCTCGGGCGCATCATCGCTTCGCAACACCTGATAGCGTCGCGTTGGACGAGAATGATGATCAGAATGGCGCTGCAAATGAAACGTCATCAGATTTGAAAAGATGTGATCGGCATTCCAGGAGTGTTCCGGGCGCGCTCTTTCATAGCGACCATCGGGTTGTTTCTGACGCAACAATCCGTAGTGCTCAATGTAGTTGGATGATGACAGGAACTGCCAACCCCACAGAGTGGAGATAATAATGAAAGGTACTACACTCCATCCCAATAGATATATAGCGGCACCGCACATCAGAAAGGTGACGTAAAAAGACTGCAGAATCTGGTTTTCAAAGCTGAAAATGGATTTGTGTTTTCTTCTCAGGCGCTCATTTTCATCACGAAATGCCCGATAAAACGCGCCCGGAATCTCTCTCAGAATAAATTTATAAAGCGTCTCGCCCATCCTGGCAGATGCAGGGTCTTCAGGGGTTGCTACATCTTTATGGTGACCGCGATTATGTTCCGCTGAAAAGTGACCGTACGCAGGTACCGCCAAAACCAACTTTGCAAGATTCTTCTCGAGGGTGTTGGTTTTGTGCCCCAGCTCATGTCCTACTACAAGCGCCAAACCGTTTGTCAGTGCTACACCGAGCGTCACACCAAGGTAATCCCATGATCCTTGAGCGTGGGTGGCGACCCACCAGGCACAATAGATCCAGGTTACGTAGAAAAAAGGAACCGACAAAAATGTAAGCCATTTATAATATGGGTCATTTTCGATTTCGTCCGACCAGGCGTCCGAGTAATTGCGATCATCCCGTCCCAGCACAAAATCTCCGACAGGGATAAACACATACCACAAAATAGGCGTTAACCAGGCATACAGAGCATTAGCTGTAGTTTGATAAAGCTGCACACCAATTATTGGCGTGATGGTAATCAGTAACGGTAACCACCATAAATAGCGGAAATTGTCTTTGGTTTTTAGTCTTTCAGTGGATTTTGAGAGAGTATCATCTGCCATGTTCATTACCTATTTTTTATAAAAATAATAGAGGTTAAGAAAATAGTCTCTTTAACGAGACAGATCTATCACGTTTGCGAACAGGCTATCCATTTTGCGAAGATATTTTTTCGGCGCGTCAGTTTAACTTCGAGTTGAACAGATAAAAGTGGAATTTTCTGGCGACCTTTATTCAAAGAGCCGTTATGAAAAAAAACATACATTGGGGCCAAACCAGTCTGAATCTAAAGGTGGCATATACGGTCATTAAATAGAGCTAATTCTTTAATGAAAATAACGGGTAATCCCGCATGTGTTTATTTTGTTTTTTTGAAGGTGAAGGGATTACAAATTAACCGGGGACGGGCGGCGACGAGAGATGAATCTTGGCGTTAATAGAAATCCGTATCCCTCTCGGCTATGGCCAAAGCAGGAAGACTACAACGTTCACCAAGTTGCGCGGGAAAATCTTACCAAACGGCTACGCAGCCCAACCCCTCGTGTAGTAACACGAGAGTGGGTAGTTCGTCTGCTGATCCGGGATACCGCAGAAACTTCAGATTCGCTCCATCAATATGGAGAGCACCCGACTCCGCCGTGGAATTATCGTACATCAGTATCGCTTTAACTCCCTCACGCAAGAATTGTCATGTTCGAAATTATATCCATTGCCATACTGCTGTGCATACTCATCAAAGGAAAACGCTACGAGAACCCTGTTCCTTTATGATAATAGGTAATATTTACTGGGTTAATATCGCCTGCCTGGTCACGACACCTAAGCAGGCACAGTCAGAGAAGAGCAGGCTCAACGAACGGGTGTACCTTACCATCGCCCAGGCACATACTTGATATACAACTGGCCGAGATTGATGGATGGTAACCGCCTCTAGTTGCGCCCTCTCACGCTTTCTTTGACGCCAACAGAGCTTCCATTTTTGGGACTGCTTGCTCCATCAGGGCGTTCATCGCCTCAATATTCTTGGCCGTTTCTGGATCATCAAAATCCAGTAATGGGCTAAAGAGGTCGATACGTGACGCGTTGATCCATTTCACAACAGCCGGCTCAGTAAGCCAGACCAGCATATTTCTGGAATTGCCGATAAAGCAGCGAAGGTAGTCCTCATCTCTGTAGGGCATCGGAACCGGCTGTGTCAGCTCATTTTTCCTGTCCTCATCCGCTGCGACATTAGCCTCTACATTGCCGATAAAGCCAGCACTATAAACTTGTTGGCACATCCGTACGTTTTGTAGAGTGATTGTATTTCCGTCGAACACTTTCGTCAGTGGCATTTGAGGAAGTCCGTCCGCCGAGCAATCGACAAATACTGCATTTGGCGGTGTTTTGTGCGTGCCAGCGGAACATATCATCTCTGTAGGCGACACTGACTCAAGATAGCCTTTACGTACAACATTTTTAATCCGGCGTAACTGCTCGAGCTCCACCGGAGTAAACGTGGCACAACGCCAACGGGTGGGTTTCACGGAGGAATCCATCCTCTTCACCAGCTCCTTGGACTCCAGCAGATCGAAAAAATTATCGTAGTCGGACGCTTCAAGTGCCGTAGTGAGCGCTCCAATTGCATACTGGGTACAAGGACCGCTGAATCTGCGATCTGGCTCGACGGTGAATCGGTCAAACATCCACGCGTCGGATGGCATGATCCAGGTGATGTTATCCGGGTTGCATCCATTACTTAGCAAGAAGAGGCAGGCGTCCATGCCGGTTTTTCCGGAACCCACGATAACGATGTTCTCGTACTTTGGCGCAACATTGGGTAACTCATTCACCGGTACCACTACTGAACCACCGCTGCTGCTATAGGTTGGCGGCCGAGTCGCGGGAACGGTGACATTCATGTACGTACCATTGACGATCTTGCGTACCTGGAATTCATATTCAGTGCCGGAAACCAAATTTACAGCCGTGCCGTCTTCACGGTACTCGCACATTGGCAAATAGGTGACTCTTCCTGAGGTGAGGAAACGCCTGCGCATCACGTTATCAAAATAGGCAAGACATTCACCACCGCTCGCCAGTTCATAACAGCCTTTGTTGAAACCGATCTCGTCTACACGGTCACCACCGAGCTCAGTAGAGTTAACGCCGTAACACATCGAAGTCTGATGTAACCGCACAAATGGATAGGCGTAGTTCCAGTGTCCGCCTGGCTTAAAATTCTTGTCGACCATAACGATAGTAGCGTCGGTATGGGTAAGAATCTCATCGGCAAAGGCCATACCCATGGCGCCCGCACCGATAATCAAATAATCAGCTTTAATCTTGGAAATCATTCAAATACTCCCGAATAGTAGATGGACTCAACAGCAGAGTTGATCCGGTAGAAGATGATTAGGAAACGCATCCGCTACTGAATCCATCCGGGTTAACTATCACTCATAGTCCCGCAACAGATCGATATCGAACATTTCTTCCGTAACACGCTCTTCACGATCTTCCCAAACTGCGTCGGCAAAGAAGCCCCCAGTACGTTTGGTGGTGTGGTTATTGACGATTGCGAATCTCCACTGGGCATCACCCTCTGTAGGACGGAATGCGCGGCTATCTTCCCAGGTGCGATAGACATTACCTCTTGGATCCCAGGTGGTGTGATACTGCATGTAGTACATCTCTTTATCTATCCAGGTGCGTCGTTTGGAGTACTGATATTTTCCGGTCTTGTCAATAATGTCCAGAATCCATACCGGGCGAAGCTCCAACTCAAGGGAGGCGAAGTTACATTCGTCGTCGGTAAGCTTGCCGGGATCATAGACATAACCGGTTTCAGGGATTGTGAGAATGAAGGTTTCACCGACCAGCTTGTACTCAAACGCATTGATGTCAGTTTTGCCCCAGTTGGCTCTCCAATCATCCCAAGTAATATCGAGACCCGAAGCCAATGGATCCTGGGCATCGGATCCCGCCATCACTCGTGTACGGCGCAGGCTTGGAATAAATACTTTGAAGTCATCTGCCTTACTATTGTCGGCATAGCGCTGACGAACACCTGCCAATCCACGAATATCAAAAGGCTCTTTAAAGAAAATCGAACCGCCCTCGATAAACTCTTCTTTTCCGGAAACGTCACCTTCAGGCCCGACATTTTGTCGATTGTGATAGTGCCACCACCAGAGATCTGCCTTGTATTGCGCATCGAGCTTGCTATCGGAAGTACACGCTCTGAAATGGATAGGCTCAAAGTTTAGCGTATCAGTGTTAACAGAGTGGGCAACGTATGACCAATTCAGCTCGAGACCATTCTTCGGATGCAGAAAGGGTACCGAGGTGGCACCAGCGCCGGATAACAACGCGTAACTGCCATCTGGGTAGACCAGTTCACCCTTATCGTTAATCTTGATCTCTATCCCCTTCTCTTTCAGCTCCTTGGTACCCGCCAAATACCCCTTGTGCATATAGTAGGTATTACTGGGCACGATGGTGATCTCACCAATATTTCCCCAGCTGGAGGTGAGTTGGCTGTACGCTTCAGGAACCATGTACTCTTTCAACCAGGGATATTGCGAAATATTATCCTTGGTAATTTTCAGTCCCGGCTTCAGCTCTTCGGGAAGCTGAGCTTTACCCATCAAGTCGTAAGCATCGTACCCACGGAGATTGCGCCACTCCTCTGCGAGCTTGATAGCTTCCGGTTTGGAGATTTCCTCAACCCACTTCTGATGGTCAGGGTTTCCTGATTGCTGGGCGAATTCTTTCCACGCCTCCAGTGCGCGATTTGTGTCTGCGCCGAATGCTACCGACGACGCTAGCGCGGTAATAAGTAACAATCCCTTTCTTGCTCTATATGTCTTCATGTCCAATACCTCGAAATATTTATAACGTTAAAATTGGTAGGTTAGAGAGAGTTCGATGTAATCTTTGTCATCAAAGATACCTATGGGTGCCGACTCCTTATCGCCGGAGAAATGCATAACCTCGATCCTTGGGCGTAAGTTATCTCCGAAATAGTTGAAATCGATCCTTTGTCTGTAGGAAACGCCATCATTGTCGAAATCGCTAATTAGCAGACCTTCGAGAGTAATACGCTCATGATCGAGCTTCATATCCCAAAGAAACGTCATGTAATTTTGATTTTCTGCCACTTCAACAAGACCGTACGGACCCTGTGCCATCAGGTCTTTGGAGTCTTCAGTGTGAATATTAAACAGTTGGAAACTGGTGAATACCGACTTGTTTTGGGACTCCCACCCGGGGATCCACAGTGGGTAATCAAAACCGATCATCAATGATGTAACGTCACGATTAACAACTGACACCGAGGGAGATACAAGGTTGGCAACAGCTCCCTTTTCCAGCTGATCAGGTACAAACGGATTTTCTACGACCAGCCGGTTGAATGGCTTATCGAACTCATAAGTGAATTCAGTTCGAATGGTTGGACCGGTATTTTTCGGCCCAAACGTCAACTTATCACTCATATCCCGAGCAAAGCTGAAGCCAATCACCTTCTGGCGCTGGGTGTAGTCAAACAGAATATCTGCAGTGACGGAACATTCCACCCCGCCTGCGAGGTTTGTGGGATCGTTCACTGGATCGTTACATACCCCTGCGGTTAGTGCAGTCAACGGGCTAACAGTCAACGGCCCTTTCCCAGCGGCACCACGAAGGTATGGTATATATCCTGACGGCACTCCCCCAGCCGCAGGCTGGCCCGGCGCGGCCAGATTCGGCAGCCATATTGCAGCCAACAGCGTCTGGTGATCAACAGGAACATTAGCCAGGGAAGAAGCTGAATCATTTACGCCTGAACCTACATGCACAACGCCCTCACCGAGATTCATGACGGGAAGGTCCTGATATCCATAAAATGCATTCAGCGTCATTTCTCCGCCCAGAGCGCTGAACTTCAGTCTTGCACCCACTTCAGGGTCGTCAAACTCAAAGTCATCTTTTTCTTTGTCGATCAGCCTTCCACCAAACCCTACCGCTCCGAGTCCTGACTGGTGAGGAAAGCCCATATCAACAAGATCAGGCCAGGGCAACCCGAACATTCCACCGTCAGTACCCACACCGGGGGTCGGATTGTTGACGACAACACGGCTATGGCGGATCTCGGGAATAATATTGAGTTCAAACGTTGGGCGCTCCATACCAAGTGCTTCGAATGGCCCATCGAGACCCATCCTGCCTAAATCAAAATCCATTGAAACCATCCAGGCCGGCAACCTTGTCTCATCGGAATTCTTATAAACGAAACGGTCTCGCAACTCCTGTGCGTGAAGAATATCCAGCAATCGCAAGCCATCCGATTGCCCCCACCCACGCTGAAACTTACCTGCTTTTATAGAGTATCGTCTCTTTTTATCGCGATACTTGATGGCAAGCTCGCGAATCATGTCATCATTAAAATTATCAAACTTGTCGACTTCGTCGTTTTTTGCACAAAACTCCCGCGCGGCAAGATTACAATTCGACGTCCCATGCTGAAAACTACCGCTGGGAAATGGAGGGCCCGCATAGAGATTTTTCAGCCCCCCTTCCGGTTCAACCCAGTCGGGATCGTTCCACATACCGCGATACCACAAATTTCCGGTGAGGGTAATTTGACTATTAGGGCGGTAACTTGCATTGATTTCGGCCAGATAATGCATAGGGCCTTCATCGCTACCATCTTCAAGGTCGTACAAGTGCATATAGGATTGCTTGACACGACCATGGACGCTCAGCCCTTTGATATCAAAATCAGCGGCATTTGCATAACTCGACGCGACCACCCCTAGGGTCATGCATGCTAAAAGTTTTGTTTTCATCTATATTCTCCAGTGTGGATTTATTATTTGGTCAGATGGCAACCGCAGATTGCCCCGATTCGTCCGTTGAACGATTGTCCTGATCTCGAAATATTTCTTTGGGTTTGAGCGCACACAGCGCAGCAGGAACAAACAAAAGTGAACCGAGCATATTCATGAACAGCACGAGAGAGAGGAGCATGCTCATCTCCGCATGAAAGCGAAGGTCGGAAAAGAAAATCCAGGGAATTAAAGGCGCAGTCATCGATAGTGCAGTTATGACAATTGCATTTCCGGACGTCATCAAGGCTCTATGCATTGCGTCGATCATATCCCCACACTTGCGGTACTCTTCCTTGATACGGTCGATCATATAGATGCCATAATCGACTCCCAGGCCCACTCCCAATGCTGCCAGAGGTAGACTACTGATGTTCAAACCCACGCCTTTCCACGCCATGAACGCATAAGTGATAGCGTTGGCAGCCGCCAGACTAACGAGAAGAATGATTGCAACTTTGACAGATCTGTATAAAGCGATGACACAGAAGAAAATGACGATCGTAATAGCGATCATAATGTTCACATTAGTCTTCTGTAGTTCAGTATTCAGTGCTTCAGTCAGGCCAACCTGACCACCTGAAAACAGGAATTCGGCAGAAGAGCCTCCAATTGCAAATTCCTTAAAGAATTGCTTGAGACGCTGAGAAAGCTTGTCGATCGTCTGAGCGCTATGATCCTCCAGATAGAAGGAAATATTGCCAATCTCCCACTCATTATTGGTAAACGCGGCGAAGTCTCCCGGTTCACCTCTAGAGCGGAACATATAGATATCGAAACCAATTTCTTCTTCCGTATCAGGCAAGATCGCATATGAAGGGTCACCTTCATACAATACGGAATTGACCGATTTGATGATTGGAACAAGGCTTTGCGCAGGCCGAGCCTCTGATACATGTTCGTAGATATAGCGGTCAAGCAATTCGATTTCATGAAAAACCGCAGGGTCTAACATGGTGTTAGCGTCACCCTCAACATAAACCTGCATCACATCTGTACCCAGAAATGAATACCGAGTATTGATCGATTCAGAATCAGAATTAAAGCGTGAATCAGGCCATAGAATTGAATTTCCCTTGGTATCGCCAATCGTAAGATTTTGAGAATAGAAAAGCCCCAATCCAAGTAAAAGAACAACCACACCTATTACCACATACTTGTGGTCTTCAATGCTGACAACCTTGGTCCAGAAATGGTTGAGATAGGAAGAACCCGTTCGATACTTTTTCGGCACAGGTAGCAGCGCCATTGCCGCCGATGCAAAAATCAGCGAAGGTCCCACTGATAACAACCACAAGCTACATATAATTGCGAGACTTTTGATGCTGGGTATGGCCGCCAACGCCAATACGGCGAACCCTGCAGCGTCCGTCACTATCGCGCCGGTACTCGGCACAAGTACACCCGCGAGCGCATTTTTGGTGACATTGCGGTTGTTTTGGGCGGGTTCTCCCCCATCTGAGAGATGATCCAGTATCCTGGTGGTGAGCTGAACACCGTGGGACAAAACAATTGCAAAGATAAATCCAGGAAGCAGTATCAGGAGTGGATCCAGGTTATAGGATACAAACCCCATGGCGCCCAATCCCCAGATAGACGCAACAGTGGCTGTAAATAGCGGTACAAATACACCAATCCAGCATCTGAAATAGAAATACAGGATTAAGATAATAATCGCTAGGGAGCAGAGACCGATTACCAACACGCTATCAAGCGCTCGGTAGATTTCACCGAGCAATATCGGTCGGCCCACGTAATTAATTGAAACATTGTCGCCTTCATATTGCGCTCTGATTTCATCAAAGAAGGCAAGCGTCTCTTCGAAATCAATACCCTCCTTGAAATCCGCAAGGATGATTGCTGATGTTTCGTCATCAGAGACCTGAAAACCACGATACTGGGCGTTGACAGCCTTCCTTAATTCAGCCATTTCCTCAGCATTTTGCGGCAGGTTGGGCCATAGAAGCGCGGTGACTTCAACACGGCCACCGCCGCCTTTAATGACTTTGGTTTTTCTTAAAACAAGTGACTGGTTAAGGTGTCTTTGGGTATCTTCATGATAATAAATATCCTCCGCAATCCTTTTGTATATTGTCAGAAATTCAGTATCGTAAATTGTTCCATTGTTATTTTTTACTTCTACCAACGTGAGATTTGCACCACCGAACTGCTCACTGAAACGCTTGAACAACTCGACATTTTTCGAGTCAGAGGGATACATCTCTTCGAGTACGACATTTACCGAGAGTCCTTTACTTGCGTAATACAAAGGGACCAGAGTAATCGCAAGCAACACAACAACCACATATACCGCTTTTTCTGTTACAAAACGCGCTAATTTATCAGTCATTATTCTTATCCCAATTAGTGCTTTCTACCTTGATGGTCTCAGGAATCGGACCAGCAACCGTCAGCTTTGGCCAATATTTTCTAGTGGCTACTTCGCCCTGAACAACAAGCCCTCTGATTCCCACCGCCATGAACTTTCCAGTCCCATTAGCGGCCACACCGCCAAACCACATATATTCAACAGGCAGATTGTCGTCGCTGGCGAATGGGGCTGTGCCCTTACCATCATATCCCAGGATAAGACCTCGTCCGGCGATAACCGACTTTCCATCAGGTAGAAAATCAACATCGAAAAAGTGCTCTGATGAGGAAGTGTCAAACTGATCTAAAATGTACTCTACCTCTCCCAAAGAGACGTTAATCGGCTGGGGTATATATTCCTTTTTCCTTAATCTGGCTTTACGTTTTTCCTTCGCTTCTTCCGCTTCGGCCTGTTGCCTCAAAATATCTACAATCGCCTGTCGCTGTTCCTCGGTAGCTAAAGTTAGCCTCGCAGCATTTCCATCCAACCCCACGATCACCAACTCACCCTGGACACCATCAATTGCAGTCCAGGTAACCTCAGTTTCTACTGGCGTGGTGGTCCATAGTTCGCCACCATTTTCCGTATGAACAATGACACCAAATTCTCCGACAGCCACTGCCCTGTCAGCAGAGAGAGCGACCACACCGTGCAATCGCGGCAAGTCACGCCCGGTATACCCTGTAATTCGCTGGGGTTTCCAGCTGGCTCCACCATCTTTGGTATTCAGTATGGTTGCGCCATGACCAACGGCCCAGCCATTTTCAGTGTCAGAAAATGATATATCTCGCAAGTAAACGTCATCGGAGGGACGCTGTTGGATCCAGGTTTCTCCTCCGTTCTCCGAGTGGAATACAGAACCCCGATGACCTACTGCCCAGGCATGTCCCTGATCGACAAACGAAACCCTTCTGATAAGCTCAGATGTGCCTATATAACTTAAGGCCCAGGACTCACCACCATCTGAAGTCCTCAACACACGGCCTGATTCCCCCGCTATGATTCCGTGCTTTTGGTCAGAAAATTCGATAGCGAACAGGTTATCCGGCCATAGGCGAATCACACCATTTGCTTCGGACTGCTCTTTATCATCTGCCACGACGAGGTGGGACCAAAATGTTGCCTGGAGCACCAGAGCCATAGTCAGCACCGTCTGCCTGATTACACTCATGCTAGTCGCCACCTTGTTATTGCCCTCAAAAAACATGGATTCCACCTTCTTGTCTTGTTTTAAAATCACTTTTGCGCAATGGCTTTAACGCCAATAACGAAAAGCGCACCGATGGCGAGGACTCCAAAAAGATAGGCTGGCCCCAATGCGATAACACTCACAATATCCCCCGCCCCGAATACATTGTCGCCAAAACTCAGTCCGCGATTGGGGGTCAGATTGCCAAAGAAGTAAAAGATCACATTACTCCACCCGTCACCCACGATAATCCAGCCGAGAATTCGTTCAGCTCTTGCTGAAAACGCTAACGTGGGCAGGACAAAGGCAACGGCGATCACCATCATGCCGTTTAGAGCAGGACCGGTATGTGCCTTCCTCCACCCTTCGGCCGTGCCGGGAACATCAAAATTCAGAATAAAACCGGGGTATATTTCGAACCCGCCGAGGAGATGCATCCAATACCCAAGGCCGAAAAGCAGGGTGCAAAGGATCATTAATATTCCATGGCCTGCCATAGCTTTTTGAAAATTCATGTCTGTCACCGTTCTAGTTATTTAGTTGGTGCTATCAATTAGCTTTTACTTTTTAGCAATCTGTACTGTCTGTAAAACAGTAAACTCTTTTAATCCATCCGTACCGAATTCAACGCCAAATCCGGATTCCTTGACACCTCCAAAAGGCGCATTGGGTTGCAGCGCGGCATGATTATTAACCCATGCAGTACCACACTCCAGTCGGGTTGCAATGTGAGTTGCTCTTTCCGTATTCGTTGACCAAACCGAACCACCCAGTCCCACAGAAGTTGCATTTGCTTTTTCAAGCACCTCTTCGATATCACTGAAACGGAGAATCGGGAGAATGGGGCCAAAAGGTTCTTCTGTTACAAGACGGGCATCTTCAGGAACATCGACTGCAATGGTGACGGGGAAGAAATATCCTGGCCCTTTTCCAGGCTCACCCCCCGAGAGAAAACGTGCTCCTCGAGCTTTTGCATCTTCAGCAATAGCACACACTTTCTCGAACTGCGCCCGGTTTTGAATGGGCCCAAAATCGACTTCAGTTTCACCGTTACCACTCACCATGTTATTAGCGATTTCAGCAAGTGAATTACATAACTCGTCGTAAACCGACTCGTGAACATAGAGGCGCTTGATTGCGGCACAGGTTTGCCCATTGTTGATCATTGCTGCCGCAAAGATTTTCGGAGCTATCTTTTCTACATCCACATCAGGCAACACTATTGCAGCGTCGTTACCACCCAACTCGAGGGTTAATCTCTTGAGGTTTGAGGAGGCATCCTGCATTACCTTTTTACCGGTTTGTGTAGAGCCAGTAAAAACTATCTTGTCGATTCCCTTATGACGGGCCATGGCAGCACCAAGCGCCCCATCACCCGTAACAACATTGAAAACACCGCTTGGCAATATTTCGTTAATCATTTCTGCTGCACGCATAACCGCAAGGGGTGTGTACTCTGACGGCTTGATAACAACTGTGTTTCCAGCTCTCAAGGCAGGCACTGTGTGCCATATAGCGATCAGCAGCGGATAATTCCAAGGGGTAATGGAACCCACAACACCCAGTGGTTTGCGATGGATTTCAATACGGGCATCGTCGTTATCCTGAATAACTTCTACGGGAAGAGACATATCCGCTGTAGCATGTGACCAGACAACAGCACCGCCTATTTCGAACCGTGCCCCCAGGCCGGCAAAGCCCTTGAATGGCTTACCTTGTTCCAGGGTAACCAATCTTGCTAGCTCTTCGGCGTTATCATCAAAGGCCTGACCAATGGCATGTATAAGGCGTGCTCGCTCTTCTTCTCCAGTGGATGACCATGACGGAAATGCTTTTCGGGCTGCCTCTACTGCATCATCCAAATCTTTTTCCGAAGCCATCGGACATTTGGCAATGACAGTTTCGTTGGCAGGATTAATGACATCAAACGTTTCAACGGTAGAGACTTTTTTTCCGTTAATGATCATTTTAAAATCAAACATACCCCAACCCTTACTATTTATTCATTTGAGTTCACTATAACAGATGGCTGCGAAATCCGTTTGCACACCAAGGAAATCACGAATTGACTGAGAGTGAAGCTAGTTTTCTGTAACCGTCCGGTAAACCCATCTTCACAATGATGCAGGAATACGTAATGTAGGTGTCCACCTAATGTTAAGTGGACACCTGTTATGGAAACTTTCGTATCGGCCCTCCCTGCCCCTAGGCGTCGTCGCCGACATTCACCCGAGTTCAAGGCCGAAGTCCTGAAGGCTTGCGCTGAGCCTGGCAACACCATTGCCGGCGTTGCCCAGCGTTATGGGGTCAATGCCAATCTGGTACATAAGTGGCGTAAATCCGTGCCAGGAAGTCCGTCGGACTTTGTCAGGCTGCCTGACCCGGATGGTGCTGAGAGCAAGTCCGATGATGACACGGTCCGCATTGAACTGCCCGGCAACGTTATCGTGCACTGGCCGATCGATCGCATGGCCGATGCCCTGGTCTGGTTAAAGGCGATGAGACCGTGATCCGTGTCGATGAGATCTGGCTGTCCCGGGAGCCGCTGGATATGCGCTGTGGTCCCGACACCACCCTGGCCCGGGTGGTCAACGCGTTTGGTGAAGCCAAGCCCCATGCCGCCTATGTGTTTGCAAACAAGCGAGCCAATCGGATGAAGATCCTCCTGCACGATGGCTACGGACTCTGGCTGGCGTCCCGTCGCCTGCACCAGGGGAAGTTTATCTGGACACCGCTACGGCAAGGCGACGCCATCACCCTTGAGTCGTCACAATTGCGTGCCCTGGTGGTGGGCCTGCCCTGGCAATACGCCACGGACCATCACACCATTAAGACGCTGTAAATTTGGGTAAATTTACCGAAAATGCGACTGTAAACCGTCGCACTATTTGCGCTGATGTGGCACAGTTTAGCCATGGATATGGCCACTGATCTGAACCGACTTTCCCCCGAGCAACTGCGTGTTTTGGCGGCGGCTTTGCAGGCGAAGGTGCAGGATCACGAGACCGTCATTAGCGAGCAGAAGGATCAGCTTGCCGAGCGCCAGCAGCAACTGGATCGCCGGGACGAGGCCATCCGGCGCTACCGTATCCGTGAAGAGAAGCTGACGCACGAGCTCGCCCTGTTGCGGCGGCACCGGTTCGGCAAGCGCAGCGAAGTACTCAACACGCAGCAGCTGAGCATGCTGGATGACCTGATCGAAGAGGACACCGCCGCCCTGGAAACCGAGCTGGACAAGCTCACCAGTGAAGAGCGCCCCCGCCCAGAGAAACAGCAACCCGCCCGCCAGGTGCTGCCGCCACAATTACCCCGCACCGAGATCCGTCACGACCCCGCCTCGACCACCTGTTCCTGTGGCTGCGCGCTCAAACGCGTGGGCGAGGATGTCAGTGAGAAACTGGACTATGAACCGGGCACCTTCCGCGTGGAGCGTCATATCCGTGGCAAATGGGTATGCGATACCTGTGAGACCCTGGTCCAGGAACCTGTTGCTCCGCACATTATCGACAAGGGTATCCCGACCACGAACCTGCTGGCGCAGGTGCTGGTTGGCAAATACGCCGATCACCTGCCCCTGTACCGGCAGCAACAGATCTTTGCCCGCGCCGATGTGGCGTTGTCGCGCTCGACCCTGGCCGACTGGGTGGGCCGTTGCGGTGTGGAATTGACGCCGCTGGTTGAGGCACTCAGACAGGAACTGAAAACCCATCCGGTGCTGCAGGCGGACGAGACACCGGTGGCGATGTTGTCGCCGGGTAAAAAGCACACCCACCGCGCCTATGTGTGGGCCTACGCGGCCACCCGCTTTGCCCCGGCGCAAGTTCCATGACCTGCACGTGGCTAACCAGAGCCCTATCGCCGAAAAGGCTTTGACCTATATCGGCGTGCTCTACGAGCTTGAGCGGGAAGCCGCCCAGCTCAGCAATGATGCCCGGCAACGCTTGCGACAGGACAGGGCCAGCCCCGTCGTCGACAAACTGCACCACTGGTTAATCGGCCAGCGTCAGCAGGTGACCCACGGCACGGCCACCGCCAAAGCCATTGATTACAGTTTGAAGCGCTGGCAGGCGCTGACCCGGTATCTCGACGACGGTAGAGCGCCTATCGACAACAATTGGGTAGAGAACCAGATCCGCCCCTGGGCGCTGGGCCGGTCCAACTGGTTATTTGCGGGGTCACTGCGCAGCGGACAGCGCGCGGCCAATATCATGAGCCTGATCCAGTCGGCCAAAATCAATGGTCTCGACCCGCAGGCTTACCTCAGGGATGTGATGGAGCGTCTGCCTACGATCCGCCAGTCTCGACTGCATGAATTACTGCCGCACAACTGGACGCCTGCTGACAAGGTGTGATCACCGGTCGGTTACAGTTTTCTACTCACGGAGAGGGAATATATTTTTTAAAGTTATCCCCCCGTCATCAAAGCCTGGAGTCTGTTATCGGGGTTTTATTGCATTCGAAGTTAGGCCTTTTTCAGACCTCATTATTATCATCGTTAATACTATTTTGAGCGCAGCCGGTATTTTTCTGCGGGACAGTCAAAAGGCGATTTCTACAAAGAACGCTTAAATTATAGTAACCCTCGATCAATAAGGTACTGACTAACTCCATCAGAGAAACTTTCAGAAGCAGCCGATAAAAGACGTTTTGTGAAAATTCACTTTCCTTCAAATTACGGTACCAACTATTGGCCTATTTACTCACGATCAATTTTCAGGAGAGGTGGGTAGTTCTGTATTTTGCTGGAGATTCACCAAATTCGCCCTTAAAGGTTCGACTAAAATGGGAGGAGTCTTTGAACCCAAATTGGAAGCCGATATCTGAAACAGAGTAGTCTTTGTACATCGGATCCGAGAACGCCATCTTGCAACTGTTCAAGCGTGCTCGGATTATATATCTGGATACGGTGGTCTCCTCTGACTCAAACAACATATGGAGATACCGCGTGGTTATATCGTGTGCACGTGCAATGAGGTCAGGACATAGCCGTTCATCGCACAGGTTTTTACGGATAAACTGTTTTACTCTACGGAGATACTCCTTCTTCACGCCACCCTGCATAAGATCCTTGCGCCGGGCTTGGTGAGCATAACAGAGGGTGGTCGACAATAGATCCATTACGTTGAGCTCAAGACGCTTGGCGAGATTGCCATCCATTGTCCCAAGCTTGTATGCCATGGACGAGACAAAGTTGGTAAATATCCCATTTGCACCGTCCGCCGAATCCATTCTCTTACCAAGAAACTGGGAGGGAGTGTCGACACACTCTTCCATTACATCGACGGGAACAGACAAAACAACCTGACAAAACTCTGATGGAAACTCTAGGTCGTAGGGCTCTGAATTTCGACAAAGCGTGAAATCCCCAGGGAGCAATCGGGTATTCAGCCCCCAATGGCGCACGTAACCTTCGCCCTCTATCTGTATTTTTACCAGGTAACTGGCATCTGCATAGGTAGCAATATCCGCGCAACGTCGGCTCACCAGCAATGGTGAACCTTTAACCGCTGAAAACCCCAGAGAACCGAGCCGCTGGGATACAAGCCCTCCCCTGAATTTCGACCTTAGCCTGGCATTGACATCAATAGTCATTGGACAGAAAGTTTCGTGTACGAGCGCTTCAAACGACTCCAAACTACAGGACTTAGAAAGGGTGCTCATAGGACTTATTGCCATAATTAATCACCTCACCACACCACCAATCTTTTGTTTATATTAATACATCGGTACAAGCGCAAAACCCACCGACTTTAAACCATCCAGAAAACGCCGTTTTGAGCTTGTACCGGTTAAAACCACTAACCTCGTTCCTTGAGTGTGGATCATATTTGCTCATTATGCGATGAAAAGCTTACATTCTTAAACCGGGAAGTACCGTACTAGTCTTCGAATTTACATAAAACCCTACTTTTCAATCAGGTGCACGTTACGATTTTACTAAACACCACCCTGGGCGTGACATTAGTAAACTGTGGCACGTCTGCAGACACCTCGGCCCCCTTGGCAACAACAGCAGCCTGTAACCCCTCGCTGGTTTCAAACAGTAGATCTACCGACGCGTATTCGCAGGGATGGCCGGTAGGAGATCGCCCGGTATCCGTGCGCAAGATATTACCCTTATAACCGTAGTCTGAAAAAAGTTGTTCACACAACGGCAGGTGGTTTTCCCGATAGTAAATATGGTCAAACTGACTACCCTCTTTAATAGAGTAGCTGACTGTCATACAAAACATCACCGACACTCCTCTATTTTTGATCAAAGTCTACGATAACCGTATCTGATATTGGGTGGGCCTGACATGACAAGATGAAGCCCTCGGCAATCTCCGACTCTTCCAGGCCATGAGTTATATCCATATCAACCTGCCCTTCAACCAGTTTGGCCTTGCAGGTCGAGCAAACACCAGCTTTGCAAGAGTACGGCAGGTCAAGGCCATTATTCATGCCGGCATCCAGTATATTCTCGCCATCAGCCATTAGCTCAAAGCTGCTGCTTCGACCATCCTGAATTACAGTAACCTGGCTGACCTTTCCACCGTAGTGATTGGCGCGCGCGTGGTGTTTCTCGATTACCTTTTGTGCGTCTTCTGCAGACGAGGCAAAGAGTTCATAGTGAATGTTATCCTCTTGAGCTCCCACGCTACGAAAGCCCCGGGAAACTTCGGAAATCATCGACTCAGGTCCACAAACAAAATATTCATCGAAGCTGGCAAGATCGACAAGTTGCTGGTTGAGTTCCGCTCCCTTGCGGTTATTTAATCGACCATTGAGAACGTCTGCCCCTTGATCTTCCTTACTTAGGATATTTACCCAGTGCAACCGTGTCATGTACTTGTTTTTGAGAAAGCTCAAAGCCTCCCTAAACATGATGGTATTACTACGCTGATTACCAAAGAGTAACGTGACGGTACTATTGGGCTCCCCTTCCAGAATCGATTTCACGTTGGATATCACTGGGGTAATACCGCTGCCTGCAGCCAGAAAAAGGTATTTTCGCGACGCTGCTGGGTCCAGATCTGTATAGAAATTACCCTGAGGTGTCATCACGTCGACCGTATCCCCTACTTTTAGCGAGTCGTTAACAAAATTCGAGTAAACACCACCCTCAACGCGCTTAATCGCAATCTGAAGCTTGTTGTCGTTAATGCCCGAACAGATCGAGTAGGATCGACGAACTTTCGCGCCGTCCAGCTCCGACTCGAGAGTCAGGTACTGCCCCTGTTTAAAAGAAAAGTCCTCTTTCAGTTCATCGGGAACTTGAAAGGTCACCTTGATAGCATTTTCTGTCTCCGGCTCTACAGCGGCGACAGCCAGATTATGAAATATTGTCTCAGCCATAACGGTTTCCTAAATCGGTTTAAAGTGGTCAAAAGGCTCCCCACAGGCAATACACTGATAAAGTGCCTTGCATGCCGTGGTGCCAAATTCACTGAGTTTTTTTATCTCGTCTGAACCGCAACAGGGGCATGAAACCCCGCTCTCCGAACCAACATTGATCACAGGAGGGGCAATGCCTGAAGTGCGCAATTTTTCCTTCGCTTCATCAGACATCCAGGAGGTGGACCAGGCTGGAGAAAGACGGCTAACCACTTCACTTCGGTAACCGGCTTTTTCCAATGCTGCCACCAGATCTTCTGCCATTACAGACATGGCAGGGCATCCGGAATAGGTCGGGGTTATGGTAACGACGACTCTATCGCCGTCCATCTCCAGATCCTGCAGAATGCCCATCTCCCACAAGCTCAGAGCAGGAATCTCAGGGTCCTTCACTGCGTCCAGCAGATCCCATATACCCGCCAGAGAAGAGCTGGCGCGACGCATACGGCGCGCATGTTCTTCTGCAGGAATAGTGGGAATCAGGTTCGAACTGGACATAGCGGCCTACCACTGCAGTCCAGGATAAGCGCGTTGCACAAACTGCATATCCGAGAGGATGTGGCCCAGTGCTTCAGTGTGCGTACCCTCACGTCCACCGCGAATACTCCAGTCGCCGACGGGCTCTTTCAGGTTGGCCTGGGCCAAGGTGGCGCGTACCGTGGCATACCAATCATTCTCTAACGCAGCAGCATCTACACCGATTCCGGCTTCTGCTAACTCACGTTCCAGGTCATCCATTTCGAACATCTCCGGAACATAGCCCCACAGATTTTCCACAGCTTCCTGCATCCTGCGGTTACTCTCCTCGGTGCCATCCCCGAGGCGCAGCATCCAGTCGTAGCTGCGGCGCAGGTGGTAACGACTCTCTTTAACCACCTTGTCGGCAATCGCTGCCAGAGTCTGATCCGATGATTTCTGCAATTGCTGCATGTACGCCAATGTGTATACATCCACAAAATACTGGCGCACCATGGTGAAAGCGAAATCACCATTTTTTAGCTCATGGATCAACAGGTTTGTAAATTCGCGGTTGTCACGGGTGTACGCGTAGGTATCTTCTGTAGAACCATCACCTGCCAGTTCTGCAGCATAGCTGTAGAACATCCGCGCACGACCAATGAAGTCAAGGGCCACATTGGTCAGGGCAAGGTCTTCCTCGAGGAAGGGACCAAAGCTGCACCATTCAGACAATCGGTGTCCCAGCACCACAGCGTCGTCGCCAAGACGAATCGCATATTTCATTACAGACATAACCTGCTCCTCTACATGTTGTTAACTGCTTTAGGCAGTTGGTAATGAGTTGCATGTCGGTAGGGTTTGTCGTCGTGAGGGTCGTAGAAACTGTCGCAATCACCCTCCTGGGATGCGGTAATATCCGACGAATTGATCACCCATATGCTCACACCTTCGCTTCGGCGGGTATAAATATCACGGGCGTACTCCAGCGCCTGCTTTGGGTCCTCGGCGTGCAAGCTACCCACGTGCTTGTGATCAAGACCCCGTCTGGAGCGAATAAACACTTCATACAATTTCATATGTTCAGACATAATCTACTCTCCTAGGCAGCTGTTCTGCCGGCACGTTGTTTTCTCTTATCTTCGTGAGCAGCGATCGCATCGCGTACCCATTGACCCTCTTCATGAACCTTGATGTGATGCTGCATCCGCTGACGGTTACAGGGGCCATTGCCCGAGATCACCTGCTGAAACTCCTCCCAGTCGATCTCACCGAAATCGTAGTGTCCACGCTCTTCGTTCCATTTCAATTCGGGATCGGGAATATTGAGACCAATCTCCTCCGCTTGAGCAACCGACTGATCGACAAACTTCTGTCGCAACTCATCGTTACTCTGACGCTTGATCTTCCACTTCATTGATTGGGCAGTGTGAGCAGACTCTGCATCGTGGGGTCCAAACATCATGAGGGCCGGCCACCAGAAACGGTTCATGGCATCCTGAGCCATCGCCTTCTGCTCATCGGAACCCTGCATTAGGGTCATCATGATGTGGTAACCCTGACGCTGGTGGAAACTCTCCTCTTTACAGATGCGAATCATTCCCACTCGATTGTGAACGAGCATTTATTTTTCTTTATTTTCATATAGTTACAAACACCAAAATTCATTAATGCCATGAATAATACCATGCTCAAAAAAAGTTTAAAAAATCATTTATTTTCATCATGTACAGTACATTTTCCGCATATCGGCAAAAATCGATAGCATTAATCTTAAATCACTTGAAGCAGGCTTTCCAATTGATCTGACTAGGTACTAGATTTTTGCGCCCTCAGAGTTAAGTCAACCACAACAACTTCAGTAGCAGAAACATTAGGAAACTGGTGTGAAATATCATTCCAATAGTTTGCTAAAGCTTGCTGAAGGCCTGAGACTCCCACTAGCTCTCCATTTACCTCCCACTGACGATCGGGTTTTGCCCCCTGCCAGACCAAGAGAAACACGCCACAACCAGCTGCCACCTCTCTCAGGTAGTCACCGGCCAACTGATTACGGAGTCGTTCACAGAGATCAGGCCCAGACCAACCTTTATCCAACAATTTTAACTCGATAGGTACTGGCGATACTACCTTAGGATGCTGCAACCAGATATCTGGGCGTTGATCGTTAGCCAATGGATTTTCCTGAGCACAGGTATAACGACCCTGCGCATGTTCATTTATCCAGTGAGAGACTATTTTGCGCATCTCAGTTTCATCACTGGCTTTTTGATAGGTTTGATAAAGACTATCATTCCCCTGTTCCAGCCAATCTTTGAAGTCGTTGAGATGCAACACGCCAAGATCAAAAAGCTGCCGATGGGTAGCAGGCTCTTTCTCCATTAGTAAGGAAAAATCATAAATCTGCCCATCAGTCCAAGGGAGATCATCCGCATCTTGTTCTGCGCGGCGTCGCGCTTGCTTGATCATGAATACACGATGATCCTCCACCGGATGAGACCGTGACAACTCCAGAAGAGCACCATAGGTCTCCTTACCCGGGATCTCTGTCAGAAGGTTGAACAACTGGCTACGGGCATCTTGAGCATCATCGCGTAAGCCAGGTGAATATACGCCCCCACCTGCTCGATCAATATCATCTTCTACCCGGATGTATTGATGCATCAGAATGTAAAGCTCAGTAAGGTAAAGTACAGACTTAAATTTTTGAGCAAATGCCCAACCACCCCGCTCTGTCCTACCACCTAGAAGTTGTACAACAAACCGTTGCGCATCTGATGTTGCTGCATCGGGTTCCATGCCTCCAAGCCAAGAATTGACCGCAGCAATACCTGTTTCGGGGTCCGTATCCACCCACAGGGCGTACCACTTGGTAGAGTCTTCTGCACTACCGCTAGCAGCCACTCTTGATTGAGCGAAAGAGGTCAACCATTCGAGCGGGACTTGTTCAGCATCCAAGATATGAAAGCAGTGGCGCAACACTTCCCAATCTGAACCGGGGTTTTCTTCAATCCATTGCTGGAGAAGAGGTGTTAGCTGACCGTGAAGCCAAGGCGCATGGTATACAATATCCTGTAGGATATAGTGCATCGGGTTATCAACGCGTGTGTTGACCAGCTCCCAATAGAGCTCTTGCCAAACGGCTTTGAGCACCTGCTCCGGGTAAGCCTTATGCATGGTTTCGAGCCAACTAGGAAACCCATTGAGCTCTCGCGTCAGATAACGTAACGCCAGAGAAATTTCGGATTTGCTCAAATTGAAAGGAAAGTTGTCCACCTCCCTGCTTTCATATTCCAACCCCAACATAGCAAAGATCAGCGAGTAAGGCGTAGATGAGATATCAGCACCTTCAGACCCAAGCTCAGGCTTGTACAGTCGCCAATGTTTGATTGCAGAATCTCGAAACGCACGGGCTACATCTTCACTAAACTCATCGACCAGTGAATGCCAATTTGAACCTTTCGCACGAGAGGTTCGCAGCCCCTCGCCATCAAGCTCAAGAAGAAGCCAGTATTGGTCATTTGTCCACTCTCCAGGGGGAAGATCTGGCGGATTTCGTACTATTTCAGGATTGGCACGTAGCCCTTCAATCCACTGGGCCCTTTTCCGCTTTCGCTCGGACTTTTCCTTCTCACGCTGCCGTTCTCGCTCTAAGTGCTCTTGCTCCCATTTATCATGAACTTCGTTTACTGGCGGATTAAGCAGCTCCTGTAGGTTCGCTGCCAATACTTCACTGTCCGCAACCACCTCCTCAAGTTGACTTTGCCATTCAGGAGGCTGTTCGGATTGCATATAGACTCGAAACGCCAATGAAAGTGCAACTAGCTGATCATCTTCAAACTGCTTGGTTTTGATAAACTCCAAAGCGCGGTCAAAACTATCCGCTTCAAATTGCCAATAGTGTCCACGCCATAGTACTTCCCATGCATCTGTCAGCCGCTTGTCTTTTTCAGTAAGTCTGGCTCTGGCTTCTTCAATACTCCGCCAAAAATACGCGTCGTTGAACTCTTTCCATTCAGGGATTAACTCATGGAGCTTATCTTTGTATTCATTGATTTGTTCTCCAGCCCAATGACGCATAGCGGGTATTTTGAGGAGTATCTCAATGACATCTCTGTCAAAGCATACATCGGCACGATCTGAGATGAGGCGCTCTACAACTTGAATAGCGGGCCCCATCAACCAGCTAAACTCCGTGGACACACGGCACTCACGACGCTCGTGATGAGGAGCCCGGCTCAGGAGTTCATTGAGGCCAACACACAACTTCGCCAACAATGGCTCACTTTCTTGTGAGCTGAGCCCTGAGAACTTATCGATGAATGTATGAATGGCTCTATCCAAACCCGATGTTTCGTATTGTTCATAGGGAGGCAATTTATCAAGGGAGCCCAACAATAAATTTACAGTTGCATCGTCAATGACCGCTTCCTCTGCCAACTCGACGAGTAGTCTGCGAGGAATGACCTCTGGCTTGGCATTAACAGACTGCCACAGCGATGTCAGCTGTTCCCTTGAGCCAACCGTCGCCACCGCCCGTATAGAAGCTATTCGTGGGTAAATATCTCTGCTTGGGTCTATAGCAATCGAGATTAAAGGCTCGATGCAATTTTCCATATCGCCCTGCCAGACGAGTCTTCCCAGAAAGAAAATCGCATCGTCGTTGGCACTATGCTCTGTGATAAGACGCAGAACATCATCAGATAGGTCTTTCTGGGCAATCCGTGCTATCGCCCCATTGTCACGAGCACCACGATCATCTTCGTCAGTAACAATTCGACTGACGATATCGTTGAGAATTTGCTGTCTGATTGGTAGCGGCAGATAAGCGGCATCACCACCTTCGACGGCGATCTCTGGGTGTATCGAAAGCGCTCGCTCTCGTATGGCATCATCAAAGAGAATTAACCATGGGAGAATTTGCCGGAATCTTGGAACAACGACTTGCTCCCCGTATTGCTCCCGAAAAAGAAGTGATTCTATCTTTCGGCGGGAGTTACCTGTTTGCAATAGGTGGTGGAGCCATTCAGCCGACAGCAGCTCACAGATATCTCTGTGCCGAAAACGCACCGCGCCATAAAGGATGTCATTGAAGATGCCTCGTTCAAGCAGCTTTCGCACATCGGTTGGATTTTCCCAGTCAGCCAAGACTGTTTCGGCATCGATGCCCGTTCTCTCGTGGGCAATGTCCGGCACCAAAATACCAGCCTCATTGGATACGGTAACCGCAGCAGCCAATCTGCGTGCGCCATCGCGCGCCAGTACTTTATTGAGAGGCTGACGCTCTTTACGATCAGGATCAATCTCGCTAAGTCGAATGCTCACCATGTGCTGCAGCGATTGCAGACGACCACCCAGCTCTCCATCTGATTGCCATTTTGACAACAATGCCCCAAGGTCAAAAGGCCTGGATGCCATTTCCATCAAGTTGGCGCGCTGGATTTCAACGATTAATTGTTCAACATCAGGGGTTGCGTGGTGTCGGGCAAAGAAGCGGATGTCATCAACATCTAATGCTTTTAGCCCATAAATATTAACCGGGCTTTCTTCTTTGTCATCATTTCCCGACGAAGCATCTTCTACCTCTTGTTTCGGCTCCTGTTTCAGCGCCTTAAAAGGTAGGTGCCGTTCAACCAACGCTGTATCGCTCTTAAAACGCCATGCGTAGGGGCGACTTGTGATAACAATATGCGCTCGATGCATCGCCGGGCGAATACGTTTTGCGAAACGTTTTATCGCCTTTTCAAAGGCCCTTGGATTGTCTAGCCTGGCTTCATCGACGGAGTCCAAGAAAAACCAGGCCTCATCTGCAGAGGCAAGCCACCCTTCAAATTGTTCAGATGTACCAACTTCAAATGCCTCATCAAAATCCACGTCGATATCCTCAATGCGGATGAAAAAACTGGGGCGGCTTGCATCATCTCCTCGCCGGGCCCTGTTTAAGGCTTCATAGGTTTTTCCGGCCCCTGCATCGGCAAGTACAATCACTCGATACTCAGATTCCAGGTCAGCCCAAGTTTTTGGCTCCTTCTGAGCCCAGTAGGCTTCAAGCCAACCATCGTCAAATTCGCTATCTTTATTGGGAGTAACCAGCGAGAACTTCCGCTCCAGCGGAACGTTGATATCGACCATTAGAAAGCTCCCCACTCAGAGCCGATATCCGCTGCCAATAGCTCACGTCCAAGCACATCCCGTTCTACCGGAAAGACTTGCATTTCCGTCGGCGTCATTTTCGGGGAAGAGGCTCCGCGTCGAATATAGGCATCGTTTGTTGAAAGCACATAGTTGAGGCCGTTGGCTTTTTGGATATCAATAACCAATACAATGCGTTTATTGTGCTCAATGAGACGACAGTTGAAGCACTGATTCTTCACCAGTGCTTCTCTTAATCTCTTTTCTACATCTTGCAGGTAGTGTTCCGCTGCTTCATTGGGGCGGCATTGATATCCCTTCTGACATTTCTCGTTGATTCCGATGATAACAGTCTCGTCATCAACACCGATAAACAGTTTCCCGCCCTGATGGTTGGAAAAGGCACAGACTGTTTTTTCGAGCTCCACCGCTTTTGTGTCCGTTTTGACAAGATCGATATACGTTTTGAATTCACAGTGCTCGCTCTCACCTGCTGAAATGATGCTTATGAGTTTTTCGACATCAGCGCCGTCGGTTTGGGTGCCGTACCGATATTCCCATTCAGTTGACGAGCAGTAATCGATAATTTCATTGTCCCGTGAAACTAGCCACAGTTCCACGTCCTGAGCGCTTTCCGGATCGAAGTCAAACTTGTCTTCCGGGTTAGCGAGGTTAACTTGCTCCCCATCAATAGCACCTACTACTGACAATTTATCAGGCGCGTCGCTGCGAAATTGAATGCATTCTTCAGACAACGTCAGATGACCCCGCCGATCTGGAATATCAACACACAACTCGCCTTTTCTGCCATCGCTGGAACCGTGAAATGCATCCAGCCCAAGGAAGTTTCTGGTCAGCTCAAACGCTGATGGATGAAATGGCGTATTATGCGCCACCAGTTTGGTGTCATGGCAATGAGCATCCGAGCATACTCGCGCGGAAAATCGTCGAATGGGGCATTGTTCTTGATGAGCGTGGCTTGGTATTAAGCTCTCAGTCCAATTTGGATGAGATTCTAGCTTGCCGAATTCTGGAAGTCCCGGAATAAGCGAGTTGGTATTTTCCCCCAAACTGCTGATCAATCCGACAATGCTCAACCCGGTTATCGGTTGGCAAATAAATTGATACTCTGGATACTGATAGCGACAGGGGTCAAAATCAGATGAGTTTGAACAGTCATTCAACTTAATGACGCCCATCAACAGCAACCAGGTGTCATTGACTTTGGTATAGACACCCCGGAACACTGCTGATAGTTCATTATCCGGATTTACCAATTGAGCAATACGCTGAGTGAGTTCGGGCTCTCTTAAGTTGTTTGTTTGCGTTAAAGACATAGATCAACTGCTGTGTAGTTTATGGTTACCAAAGCCTTCTGGGTTGGTTCTTATGTGTGTTCATGGAGCAATTTGCCTACCCTACTGCCATTGCGAGTAATATCCGTCGTGCTGCGACGATTGGACAGTCGCATCAGCCCATTCAATTCTCGTTTGACGCGGCTAATGGGCAAGTCGTGACTGCCAGGGTTCTTTAAATACTCCAGGTGCTCCATTGAGCAGACTCGATCAATGGTTGTGATGTAGCCCGCTTTGATAGCTAACGCTTCACTGTCCAGTGACATCCAGCGTACCACTTCCAAGATCAGGTCTTTGGTGTCATTGAGGCGAGTCATTGCATCTTGAACAGTGACTGGCTGACCAATATTCCAGATTGGCTCATGATGGAAGGCCTTGTTACGAAATCCCTTTATTTCAATTAACTTTCCTTGAATGGTATTTCGCCCCCTGGCTCTTTGAGGGGCATTTGGGAACACAGGCCGAAGCAAGGCGGGCCATAGTGCATGTGGGTTGCGGTTTACATCAAAAGCAATGTTGAACAAGTTTGTCCAGAAGCCAAAAGTGACTTTCGCGACAATTCGGTCTTCCAAAACCTGGGCCGTAGGGCGTAACCTTAGATCGCGCCGAATATCATCTCTTGCACTCTGAATGAGTCGACTATGCCGATTTACAGCTCTTTGTTGAGCATTAGATAAGTGGCGTGAGGGACGAGTAGCGACATTATCAAACCAATATGGGCCTAGCCGCTGGTGCGCCTCCTTGTGGATGGCGTTTCGAAGGGTAATCTCCAGAACCTGTAGTAAGGGAAAAAAGGCGGCGGCAACCTCTTTGCTCCACAGATAGCAGCCAAGCAGCTCTACGTCGCCAATCGGGTTAAAAAATGATCGATAGGTATTCAGTCGAGGGGATGAGATATAGGGCTCTAGCCCTCCGTGGTTTAGTGATCTCAAATTGACAAATCCCTTTCACAAGAGTAAATTTAATAGCATAGCTAGTAAGGATTCCTCTCCCGCCAGCCTTATCGGTTGAGTGGTGACGCCCTTACAACAAGCGAGAGTAACAAGACCCCGGTGCGAAAGTGTCGGGGTTTTTTATTGCCAAAAATAAGTTAACCCTTTGATTTAAAATGAGTTTTCCAAGGGTTAGACTGCACGCATTTTGATCAGTTTGCTACTCTCATTTAGACCTCTATGATGCCCGAACAGGTGATAAATCGCCACTACCTCCCTTCCATAAGGCTATATCTAGAGCAATTGTGGCGTTTACAGGACCATCACGCTGGACATGAAAGACCACGGTGAGAGTTGCGGCAAAAACCGCGTTTACAGAATCATGAAGCAAGCCGGTCTGCGCTCTCAGCGTGGTTACAAACGGCACAGAGGGTTTAAAAGTGGCGATCTTAGCCACGTAGCCCCGAACATTTTGGATAGAGAATTTGAAGTAGACGAGCCGAACCAGTCGTGGGTAACTGATTTCACCTATATCCGCACTCACGAAGGCTGGCTGTATCTCACTATTGTCATGGACCTGTTTTCGCGACAGGTTGTTGGCTGGAGTATGAAGAGTAGTCCCAAGGCCGACTTGGTAATCGATGCCTTGATGATGGCTCTCTGGCGACGGAAGCCGAAAGACAAGGTGCTGATCCATTCAGATCAAGGCGTTCAGTATACCTGCTCTGACTGGCGCACGTTTGTTAAAGATAACAATCTGGAACTGAGCATGAGTCGTCGAGGTAACTGCCATGATAACGCCGTAGCGGAGAGCTTTTTCTCCTGTTTAAAAACGGAACGGATCAAGCGAAAGATTTTCAATACACGAAATGAAGCAAGATCAGAGATCTTCAATTACATTGAATTTTTCTTTAACCCAACCCGCCGTCATGGGAACAATGATGGGGTATCTCCAATCGAGTTCGAAAGGCGGTATTTTGAGGAGCTATCGATCGTCTAGGAAACTAGGGTCTTGCCATTGACCTCCGATAAAATAGCTTCAGATGGAAGCCATTTATCCATCACCACACAGGCAGTAATATCTCCTGTTACATTGATTGCTGTACGCGACATATCAAGGATTCGATCCACGCCAATAATTAACGCGATCCCACTGGCTGGCACGCCAATGTTTGTGAGAATCGTACCAAGAATAACGATACCGACACCCGGCGTACTAGGTGACCCTATCGAAGCACCTATAGTTGTTGTGATTAGCAGAAAAAGTTCTCCAGAAGAAAGATCCACGCCAAAAACTTGTGTTAAGAAAACTGCTGCCACAACCTGATAGAGTGCCGTACCGTCCATATTAATGGTCGCTCCCAAAGGCACAATAAAATCTGCCGTTGAAGATTGAATACTCAGTTTTTCCTCTGCGGTCTTTATAGAAAGCGGCATTACTGCTGCTGAGCTAGACGTCGAAAACGCAAGCAACTGAACTTCTCTTATCTGAGATAAAAAGACTGAAGGCCTAATACCACCGACCATAAACGCGATGGTCAGATAAAACACCAGCAACAATCCCAATCCCGCTAAAACAGTACCCACATAGACGGACATACCAACCAGTGCATCAATGCCTACCTGCATAGTAATTTGAGCTAACAAACCCAATACTGCCAAGGGTGCAATTACCATAGCCCAGCTAACAATTTTCATTGACAGTTCCTGAACAGACTTGGAAATATCAAGCAAAGGTTTCGCACGAATCGAGTCAATGGACGCAAGAGCAACACCCATAAGAATTGCAAACACCACGATCTGAAGCATGCTTTCATCAAGCGCTGAACTTAGCGGGTTAGCCGGTATCAAGCCGACAATCCGGTCATGAAGCGTTAACGTTTCCAGCTTTTTTCCCACGTCTACTACATCGGTATAGGAGAGCGTGGCATTAAGCATTTGTGGATCAATATACTGTCCTGGCTCGACGAACATTGCGAGCGCAACACCGATAAGGACGGCTACGGTCGTGGTCCCTACAAAATAGGGAGCAATTCGCAGACCCATTTTACGGAGTTTACTCAAGTCTTCAGCGCCCGCTATACCCAGCACAATCGATGATACAACGAGTGGCAACATGATCATTTGAATCAGCGCCAAAAATAAATGCCCCGGCAACACTAACCATCCGGTAATAAGTCCAGCTGTTTGCTCAGGCACTATTGCCCCACCTTCCGGAGACACCAATAGGCCAACCCCAATGCCTAATACCATACAAACAACAATCTGAATCCACAGCTTACTACGGATTAAAAAAGCGAGCTTTTCCGCTAATGCCCCAAGCTCAGAGACGCTGTCGATAGTCGATGCGAAGCTTTGCTGAAGATATCCTCTTTTATCAACCATCAACAAAGCTGCCCAAAGTAATCATTACTCCCGCATAAATATGTATATTCAACCTAACGGACATCAAAACCAACCAAACGGTTATAAATTGCGGCTAGTAGTGCCGCTGTAATTCCAGCAAGGATTAGCCAGCCAAGCAAACCAACAAAGAACCCAGACCAAGTCAATGTCCAGCTTATATCAACCAAATCGACGTGAATCATATGCGCCGTCATTTGCAGCATATAGTGAGGTAATAGCGCGACAAGGACGCTGCATATCACCCACAATAATCCCGCGCTTAGAGTGCTTGCCATGATCAATTTATTGCTGTTTATCATCACCACTACCTCTTGCTTTTCTGATTCGATAAATATCGAACGCTTGATTTTATTTCACTGTTTATCCTTTGAACCGGAACACTCATTGACCCAGGGCCATAATCGTCCCATTGCAAGAAACGTAAATGACGCAGACCAGGTAATTAGAAAAAAACCATTGAGTGCTTCCATTGCGGTAATAAACCTAATGTGCCCAATAGGTTGTATATCTCCCAAGCCCAACGTTGTATAGATAACCCCCGAGTAGTACAAATAGTTCATTGCACTACCTACTGGTTCACCTTTGAATACACCTATTTCAAGCGATGAGACTGACCAGCTATAGACCATTGCATAAAAACCAATCTCAACAATATGTGCCAAGAAAAGTACAATAACGATAACCAACACCTGAGCTTGTGTTTGAAGATTAAATCTTTGTGTATTCGCACCAAGCCAAAGCAACACCCGGTAATGAAAAATAAAGGTTGTTGCAACTGAAAGGAATGCCAGCACAATCGCTAAAGTCATTTTATGTTTCTCCCCCTTCTAGCTGAAATGGATCATCCGACTGCACAGGTATCACCCTGCGTTTTTCTTGATACTGCAAAATATAACTATAAATAACGGGCAATACTAAAAGGTTGAGTATTGTAACGGTCAGCATCCCACCTAACATTGGGGCGGCAATACGATGCGTAACATCTGAGCCTGTTCCACTACTCAACATAATGGGGATCAAACCCGCCATAGTGGATATAGCGGTCATCGCCACCGGACGTACACGTTTTGAGGTTGCTGACAACACCGCTTCTTTAACCTCTTCAATCGACAACCTTCCTATGGCAACAGATCGACGTTTAGCAATTTCAGTATCAATGAAACTTAGGACTAAAACCCCGATCTCTGCTGCCATCCCCGCTAACGCAATAAACCCCACAGCGACAGCAACAGACATGTTGTACTCATTGATATAAATCAGCCAGATACCACCTACCAGACCAAATGGAATAGACATCATCACAATGACTGGCTCAATAATATTGCGGAAATTAAAGTACAAGAGTAAGAAAATAATGAGCAAGGTGGCAGGAGCCACGATTTGCAAACGTGCTGCTGCACGCTCCATATATTCAAACTGGCCAGACCAAGTAACCGTATATCCTGAGGGTATGGTAACCTGATCTTCCAACACTTGCTTAGCGTCAGCGACGAAGCCACCGATGTCTGACGTTGAAATATCAACATAAATCCAGGCATTAGGTCGAGCATCCTCACTTTTAATCACCGGAGGACCACGCTGATAATCAATATCCGCAACCATCTCCAACGGAATTTGAGCGCCGGTCGGCGTTGGGATTAGCACTCGCTTAAGTGTTTCCAAATCACCACGCAGCTCTCGCGGGTAACGCAAATTAACCGGATAGCGTTCTAGCCCTTCGACGGTTTCTGTAATGTTCATGCCGCCTATAGCACTTTGAATAACGTCCTGCACTGCACCCACTGTGAGACCGTAGCGTGACGCTTCTTTACGATTTATATCAAAATCCAGGTAATAACCGCCTACGGCTCTATCACCAAAGGCAGAGGTCGTTTCAGGTAATGTCTTCATGGCCTGCTCGATATCTTGCGAAACCTGCTGTAATACATTTAGATCGGGGCCAGACACTTTGATACCAATCGGTGTTTTAATTCCCGTTGATAACATATCGATACGCGTTTTAATCGGCATCGTCCAGGCGTTAGCTACACCAGGAAACTGTATCGCATTATCCATTTCACTCATCAGTTCCTTGGTCGTTTTCTTGGGGTTGGGCCACTCCTCCTTGGGTTTTAGTCGAACCGTGGTTTCGATCATTGCTAGCGGCGCAGAATCCGTTGCTGATTCAGCCCGCCCTACTTTCCCAAACACATGATGCACCTCGGGAAAGGTATAAAGAATTTTATCGGTCTGCTGCAATAACTCCTTGGCTTTGGTAATGGAAATACCAGGAAACGTGGTCGGCATATACAGAATGTCTCCCTCATCCAGTGGTGGCATAAATTCGCTGCCAAGCTTGGAATAGGGGTAGTAGGTGACCGCCAATAATGCCAATGCCACAACCACAGTTACCCCTCGCCAATGCATAGCAATTTTTAGCGCAGGTCCATGTAAAGCATGTAATGCACGATTAATAGGATTCTTATGTTCGGCAATAATCTTCCCACGAAGAAAGTAGCCCATCATCACCGGTACCAAGGTGATAGCCAAAATCGCTGATGCGGCCATGGCATAAGTCGCAGTAAACGCCAATGGGCTAAATAACCGACCTTCTTGCGCCTGCATCGTAAAGATGGGCAGAAATGAAACCGTAATCACCAACAGCGAGAAAAATAGCGCGGGGCCTACCTCTTGGCACGATTCTCCAATCGTCTTCCAGCGTTCATCATTCGTTAATTCCCGGTCTTTTTTCTCACGAGCTTCAGCCAAGTGACTGTGCGCATTTTCGACCATCACTATTGCACCATCGACCATCGTTCCAATCGTAATTGCAATTCCACCCAAGGACATAATGTTTGCGTTTAGCCCTTGGAATCGCATCACGATAAACGCCATCAGAATGCCTAATGGCAAAGTAATAATCGCTACAAAAGCAGAACGTGCATGGAGTAAAAATAGGATGACCACCAAACTGACAATAATCAGCTCCTGCATCAGCGATGTATTGAGGCTTTTAACGGCGCGTTCGATCAGGTCACCTCGGTCATAGACCGGGACAATTTCTACCCCCTCAGGCAAACCCGCTTTCAATTCATCTAACTTAGCGCGTACCGCTTGAATTGTCGCTAACGCGTTTTCACCAAAGCGCATAATAACGACACCACCGGCAACTTCACCTTCTCCATTAAGATCAACCAGACCACGACGCAGCTCTGGGCCTATCTGAACATGCGCTATATCCTGCAAACGTATCGGCGTACCGTCAGAATCCACACTCACGGGTATACTATTAAGATCATCAATCGATTGAATATAACCAAGACCTCGAACCATATACTCGGTTTCTGCCATTTCAACCAAACGACCACCCACATCTTTGTTAGACATTTTGATGGCCATTTTTATTTTGTTCAGTGAGATGTTGTAGCGCTGCAGTGCATTGGGATCGACTTCGACTTGATACTGCTTAACATAGCCTCCTACTGAGGCGACTTCAGATACCCCTTGCACAGTCTGTAGGGGATAGCGTAGATACCAATCCTGTAAAGAGCGTAATTGCGCCAGGTCGTGTTTACCGGTTTTATCGACTAACGCGTATTCATAAACCCAACCAACGCCAGTAGCGTCTGGCCCTAAGGTTGGCGTAATGCCCTGCGGTAAACGGCCACTGACATAATTAATCGATTCGAGCACCCGCGAGCGCGCCCAATACATATCAGTGTTATCTTCAAAAATAATGTACACAAAAGATAAACCAAAGAATGAATAGCCCCTAACGACTTTTGTGCGTGGCACAGCTAACATCGAAGTCGTCAGTGGATAAGTAACTTGGTCTTCAACCACCTGAGGTGATTGACCCGGATACTCAGTAAATATAATGACCTGCACGTCGGATAGATCCGGTATTGCATCCAATGGTGCGTTTTTGTAGGCAAAAATTCCGACTAGCGCAATAATCACAGTAGCAATCAGCACCATAAAGCGATCACGCAACGAAGCGTTAATAATGGCATTAATCATGGACATGAACCTCCCGCGCTTCGTCTTTCATATCCATATCCATATCCATATCCATATCAGTATGCTCATTCATTTTCATATTGGAATGGTCTGTCATCTCATCGTTTTCCTGATTAACATCCATACTCTTCGTGCTATCGTTCGAACCTTTCAAGGCATCCATCATTTTGGCCGTGGCTTCTCGCAATTTGGATTCAGAATCCACCAGGAATTGTGCAGAGGTTACGACCTCATCGCCGACATTAACACCCTCCAAAACAGCAACTTGTCCATTTGATTCAAAACCCAATTTGACTATTCTGGGTTCAAACTTTCCTGGGCCTCTAACCAGAAAAACTTGAGTCCTTGAGCCGGAGCGGATAATCGCTTCAGCCGGTATTACGACTGCATTATCGACTGTATTTGATTTAATGCTGACCTGCGCAAACATATCGGGCCGAAGTAACTGTTCACGGTTATCAAAAACCAGACGCACTTTCGTGGTTCGCGTTTTCGCTTCAGCGTAAGGATAAATATATGAGAGGGAACCCCGGAATGTTTTACCTGGCACTGACGCCAAAGTCATCTCAACCTCATCGCCTAGCTTGACCCACGGCAATTCATATTCATACACATCGGCATAAACCCAGACCTGATTAAGGTCGACCATCATGTACAATTCGGTTTTCGGTGTAACGAATTGCCCCTGCCTTGAACCTATGCGAATCACAGTACCGGCTGTCGGTGAATGTATGTGCAGACCTTTTTTAACTTTTCGGGTTTTCTCTAATTCACGAATTTGATGCTCTGATACATCGAGTAACATCAATCGTTCGCGCGAGCTCCTCGCTAGTTCTTCGGCACCTCGTCTAATTTCATCAAATGGACTTTTTTCCAGTGCGGATAGATTATTCAATGCCAGCAAATATTCTTGCTGAGTTGAAACCAGTTTTGGCGAGTAGATACTGAGTAAAACCTCATTTTTCTCAACATTTTGCCCCGTTTTATCCACGCGTAGCTCTTCAATCCACCCTTCTACCTTCGGATGTAATCGAGTCATACGCTCCTCGTCAAAATCGACACGCCCCACAGCACGAATCGTTCGGCTTATGGCTGTCTGTTTAGCGGTTACTGTACGAACACCGATATTCTGAACAACCACCGGATCAATCGTGACAGTACCCGCGACTTTACTAACCTCGCTATCAGCATAAACAGGAACATAATCCATGCCCATTGCATCCTTCGCAGGGACTGGTGAAGTAACAGAAGGGTTCATCGGACTGCGATAAAAGAGTATTTCTTGTGAAAACGCCTTTTTATCTTTTTCAGCGTAAACCGGTATATAGTCCATTCCCATAGAATCTTTCGCGGGAGTGGGAGACGTAACATCTGGGTTCATGGGATTTCGATAAAACAGTGGTTGGCTTTTCTCTTCCGTCAAAACCGTAGAAGAAGCACCATCACCAAACAACCAATAGCCCGCTCCTACGCCAATAAGTAGCATTAGGGGTGCAATTAGTAACATAGATTTATTCATAAACAGATTCCTCGCCGACAGCGGCTTCCAGACGTGCCAATGCTTGCTTCGCATCACTTAACGCCTTCCAGTATTGCAGTTCGTAATTAAAGAGAGTCATTTGGCTTCGCACCAAGTTCAGGAAGTCCACTTCACTGACCTGGTAACCTGCCAACATTGATTGAACCGTTTGTTGAGCTTGCGGAACAATGCCGCTGCCATAGAGTGAAAATTGCTGTTTTGCTCGGTGATAATCTGTAACCGCTGAAGAGATTGCCGCTGTCACCAAGCCTCTTTCATCAAGTAGTGCGTAGCGATTTTTTTGTAGCTCCAAATTTTTCTGAGCAACCGCCTTGGATTGTTTCCGGCCAGCGTAGAGCGGGATTTTTACTCCCACCATGACAGAAACAAAATCTGAACGTGCTCCACCTCGGGGTAATGGATTGTCTCCGGTTCGATCACCGTAGGTCACACCCAGTTTGAAATCAGGATAATAATCGCGCTTAGCCAGATCGAGACGAGATTTTGCAGCATCGACCTGCGTTTCCATTTGTTTCAAGCGCGGTCGCACGGATGCCGATTTCTGGTAAAGCTCACTCTCATCAACAAGATTTGGCATTTTTTTGGAAACCTTATCCGGCAACGTTATAGGATCGTTAGCAGGTCTATCCATCAGAATATTGAGTTGTATGGCCTGGTTGCGCCGTATGGCTTGTAGCTGAATTTCCTGATCCTTCAACCGGGAGAGTTCCAGCTGTGAAAGCAAAACATCCTGTTGTAAACCCTTACCTGTCTCGTATTTGGTTTTAGCTACGGTAATAAACTGACGCAACAAAGCTTGATTACTGTCCACTGTCTCTAGGGCACGATCCATATAGTAGAGCTGCCACCATTTGCCCTTCACATTCTTTATTAGCTGCAAACGCAGCTCATCGACAGAATGCCCCGCCGCCCGCGCATCGTACTCGGCAGCCTCTTCCTTTAAACTCAACTTTCCCGGAAAAGGAAAGACCTGACTGAACCCTACTTGGAGCTGTGTCATCGCTTCCTGATCCCGTTCGTAGGTGTCAGTGGGGAAATTCATCGCGTTGACACTAACCATCGGGTCGGGCAACGTGCCTACCTGTGAGGGGACTTCCGCCAACGCTTCATACCGTGCTTGCATTTCCGCAAGGTTGGGGTTGTCCCGGATTGCAACTTCAACCGCAGAACCCTCGATCAACACCGGCGCGCTGCCATATTCGCTGCCGTATACAGTACTGTTCGCGACACCTAGAGCGATTGCGCTTAAGAACAGCCAACGCCGATGGATTATTACTCGCGCAAATTGCTTCAAAAGGCAGATCTCTACCCTCGAATAGAAACTAATATGTCGTTTCATCGTGATTCATCCTCCAGTGCGAGCCCCCAAGCAGACACAAACTGCTTGGGAGTAGAGAATGAAAACATACCTCTGTGGTCTCGCTTCTTTTTCATCATTTTTTAAGTTCTACAATGTCATGTTTCTTAACATTGCCCTTAGTGCTTATCGCCCGTGCGAAATGGTCATTAACTACAGACTTGATCTGTAAGGTTCCAACATAATCAACTCGATAGTCATCATCACCTTCCTCAACAGCGCCTTCCCAAACATAACGGTATACCTGGAGTTCTTGCCCCGTTTCAGCGCCATCCTCACTGCCTATGCAGACAACGACTTCATCATTATCGATGCCGACCACCTGACCTCTCATAATGTTTTCGTGATAAAACTGACTGCCAGCACAAGCGGTTAAAAGCCCTACAAAAAACACCAGAAAAGTTACCTTCATCATTTTGTTTAACATTTTAAGTACTCCTTTGAGAACAATTGATTAAGCACGCACCTAGTCGCGCTCAATGCTATTCAGAAAATGATGCTTTGATATATTTCAATGCTGCATTCAGGTCAGTATCCGAGAGCTGACTATTTCCACCTCGCGGCGGCATTGGCATTGAGCTACCCGGACTTTGAATACCAGTGATGATATTGCTTAGTAGTTCACTATCACTTTTCGATAGACGGCCATTTTTTTCGTTGAAGTCTGGTACGCCTGGTATGCTGCCTTTGCCGTTCGCACCGTGGCAGGCCAAGCAATTGCTTTCATAAATCTGCTTTCCTGAGATGCTGGCTGAGTCAGTTGTCGTGGACTCAACTTGACCCGGATCGATATTTTCCACTCTGGCATTTGAGCCTTGTAAAAAAGTCAGAATGTCGCGTGCCTCCTGCCCAGTAAGCCCTGCTCTCACTCTCATATGGAACACGCTTGTAACCCACTGGTCATCGCGAAGGTCAGAGGGACTACGCATGTTGTGGCAACGCGCACAGTTCTCTGACCATGCCTTAGTACCTTGGGCAAAATCCCCTTCTTCAGGATAATCAAGTGCATACAGTGGCTGTATTACCAATGCTGTGAGTAACAACAAAGCCGTTCTCTTGCTTAAGGTACTAACACTTTTCCAGATTAAAATATTCATTACAGTTCTCCTCAATTAGAAGCCATAAGCCATTTGAAATAGGAATCTATCCTGATCGGCATCACTGCCTGCCTGCCCATCGTTGAATTCGTAACTGAGCTTACCGATAAAGTTATTGGTAAAGAGATAGTTGGTCCCTATGGCCCATTGCTGTTGGTCTTGGCTGTTATGGGGCGAGTCGAAATCTGTATAGCGGGCGACCAATTCCCAATTGGATTGGTTGAATCGATAGGCTCCCTGGGTGTACCAAGTCTCCCAGGTCGCGCCTTCTGATGCGGCGGTACCGCTACCGGTATCAGCACCAACTTCCGTCTCAACATACTCACCGCGTAGATTGAACGCTTTGTAGTGCCAGCTAAAATCCGCTCCGATTACGTCATAATCACGTGCACCTTCATCACTCAGCGTACTACTGTCACCATCTTCAATTGAAGTCACCGTTGCTTTACCGCTTGCCGCCGACAGACCTAGCTCAAACCCCGAAAAGGGAATAATACCGAGGCGTCCGCCCACAACTTTCTCACCGTCGCCGTCAGAGCCAAATCCCTCTGCCTCAACGCCATCCAGTTCGAATTCACCATCCTCGAATTCGGCGATTAATTCCGGGCCATTGCTGATATAAACAGCGTAGTTTGTCCTAATCGCGCCAATTGGAAATCCACCACGCAACTGAAAACCCACATCAGAGACCGGGGCGGCACCATCATGGCCGAACCCAGGTGGTGCCGAAGGCAGTTTATTGATCCAGGAAGGGTGCAGGTTTTGCCGAAATTGGCCAACAGGACTTAAGAACTTCCCGCCCACTAAGACCATATAGTCATTGATAAACCAGTCGATGGTCAGGTATTCAAGATTGGTCTCAGTCTCACCATCATCCCCTACTTCAAACTCCAGTTCTGATTCAAGCATTACCAAATCGCGATACTGAAAATGAAAAATGGGTGCGAACGTACCAACATTAAAGCTACCATCTTCCGATTCCGAATCGGTGTACCCCACATCGGCATATCCAGCCATGTGAATCAACGTATCGGGCTGTAGCCATTCACCAGCGGTAGCGACATCCTTTTTGATGACCTGGACTTCATCTTTAGTCGCACTATTCTTAAGCTGCTGTTTAAGCTGATCCATTTCCTGTTGCATACGCTCCAAGCGCTCGGCCAACTCTTCAACCGAGGGTTCAGCTAATGCCGCCGTTGAAAAACTGGAAGTGACGACAGCGAATACGATAGTTTTTGCTACTCTATTGATGTTCATATCTTGTCTCCGTTGTTGGGTTAGATTTACCTACCGGGTGGTCGCTTGTGGCAACTCCATGGTTCATGACTGGCGTTGTCTTTCACATTCTGATCGACAAACTTGTAATAGCCCTCTTTAAAATGCGTCCACCAGTCATGAGCAATGTCGCACTCGTGCTTCCTAACAATTTCCTCAATTTCATCCAACTGCCGTTTAGTGGCGTCATAGGCCACATTGAGTAAACTTTCTGATGCGTTTATCGAGACAGCATCGACACCCAACAGATGATCAATTTCTTGTACGATCAGTTGGTGGTTTTCCTCTACAGCACCTTCTAATCGCAGATGCCGTATCATTAGCGAGTTTTCATTTACACCGAGTTTGTGTTCCTGCTTACTGTTCATAAATATTTCCCTCCTGTATTGGCCCTAATTTGGGAATAAACGCTGGAGTGTTATTCCTGTAGTGAATGTACTGATCACCAAACTGCTCGATTGCCTGACCTTCTTCCGCTTTTGAAAGCCGGAGATACACCACCAACAAAATGGGAAACATGACCAGCGTGGGAATGGTTGGCCATTGCAACAAAAAGCCAAACATAATTAGGACAAAAGCAACGTATTGCGGGTGACGCATTCGCGCATACCATCCTGATGTAGCAAGTGCGCCCGCCTGCTGCGCCTTGTGTAAAACGTTCCAAGCAGACGCTAATAGGAAGAACCCCAACACAATCACCACATTGCTAGCGATATGTAACGGGTCAAAATGTGCGTCACCCTCAAAACCGAAGAGCGTGTGCAGCAGGTGGCCGTTTTCATGGGCCAGAAAATCAACACCGGGATATTTCTCAGCCAACCAACCGGACAGGAAGTAAATGGTGAGCGGGAAGCCATACATTTCCGTAAACAAGGCGACTATAAACGCGGAAAATACTCCCAGACTACGCCAGTCTCTTTGCGTCTTCGGTTTAGTGAAACTGAATGCAAAGAAAATAAATATTGCCGAATTCAGGATCACCAAGACCCATAATCCGTAGGATTCGTGCTCATGCATGACGCTGCTCCTCAACCAAACCTATTGGTTTTTCTCTTGTTCTTCGCGATCACGAAGACCATCTTCATAGCCCTTTTGATAACCAAGATCGTTATGCCCATTTCGGGCGTTATCTTCTCCATGCCCACCGTGTCCCCCATGACCATGGCCTCCATGCATAAAGATGTGCATCAGCGGGCACAGCAACAAAATCAGAAAAGGCAAATACTGAAACAGGTGTTCACGATGCTCCATAAACAGGAAATAACTGACGGCACCAATAAGTGTCAGGGCTGCCAACCCGTTGGAGCTAAACCAGAATGATTGCTTTTGTGCCATGACCTTATTCTCCATTTTCATTAACAATCAACGCGCCTCGGTACATCTGCATTTGACAGGTGAACGGGTACTCGCCTGATGCCAGGGGTGGAAAGCTGATGTCTTTGGGTTTGTTTAAAGGCAACTCTTCACTAATATCGAAATCTGCAAAAACCACAGTCGCCGCACAAGACGATGCGTCTTTGCGAAGAAAGCGTAGTGTTGTGTTCTGGCCTGCCAATAATCGAATTCTTGACGGCTCATAGGTGCCGTTATCCACAACGACCGTCACGGTGTTTTTGTCCGCTAACACCGCTTGTGGCTTATAAAGCCAAAACCACCAAACAATCAGTGCGATGAGTAGCAGGCCCAGCAGGTTAATGATCATCATGTCGATCTCTCCCTAATGTTTCTGCGCATTAAATAAGCGCAGACGATTCGCATTCGTCACCACAGTCAGCGATGAAAATGCCATCGCTGCACCTGCAATGACTGGACTTAGCAACAAGCCCAGGAACGGATACAGCACACCAGCCGCGACCGGCACACCGGCCACGTTATAGATAAAGGCTCCCAAGAGGTTTTGCTTGATATTGCTTAGCGTCGCCTTACTGACGGCAATGGCATCGGCTAAGCCATGCAGAGAACCCCGCATCAAGGTAATATCTGCACTTTCAATGGCGACATCCGTGCCCGTGCCGATGGCAAAACCGACGTTCGCCAAGGCCAAGGCTGGGGCGTCGTTAATTCCGTCGCCGGTCATGCCCACAATCTCACCCTGCATCTGCAGCTCGGCAACTTTGTCAGATTTTTGGTCAGGTAGAACTTCAGCAAAATACTCGGTAATACCAACTCTTTCGGCGACTGCTTTCGCTGTGGCACGATTGTCACCTGTTAGCATGACGACGCGCACACCGTTGTTTTGCAGGCGCTTTATCGCTTCAATGGAGTCCTCTTTAATGGGATCAGATACGGCTATAATCGCGGCTAATTGATCATCAACCGCTAGATACATTGGCGTTTGTGCAAGCGCCGCCATACGCTGCGCACTTGGAAGGTGTTGGTCAATATCGACCCCCCTATCACGCATCAGTTTTTCATTACCAAACAACAAGGCATGACCATCAACAATACCTTCGACACCATGGCCGGTAACTGACTGGAACTGTTCAACGGGTCCGAGCTCAAGACCGCGATTCTTTGCCGACTCGATAATCGATAAAGCCAACGGATGTTCAGATCCAACTTCTAAGCTTGCAGCCAGCCGCAGAACTTTACTCTCGTTGTTTGCGTGTGCTAGCTCAATATCAGTGACGGCAGGTTGACCTAGTGTGATGGTTCCTGTTTTATCCAAAATCATGGCCGTGACTTTCGATGCGGTTTGCAACGCTTCGCCATTGCGGATCAGCACACCCGCTTCGGCGGCCTTGCCTACTCCCACCATTACTGACATAGGGGTAGCCAGACCCAGCGCACAGGGGCAGGCAATAATGAGCACCGTCGTTGCCGATACAATCGCAAAGGCTACTCGGGGATCAGGGCCGACATTCAGCCAAACCAGTGCGCTGATAACAGCGATTATCATCACTACCGGAACAAAATACGCGGAAATAACATCAGCTAAACGACCAATGGGGGGCTTCGAATTTTGCGCCCGTTTCACCATTTCTATGATCTGCGCCAGCGCGGTATCCTTACCCACCCGCGTGGCTTGAAAGAGAATCGATCCACTCTTATTGATCGTACCGGCAACCACTTCATCACCTGTTGCCTTTTCTACGGGCATGGGTTCACCGGTCAGCATGGATTCATCTACCGCTGTCAGGCCGTCCGAAACAATTCCATCAACCGATATTTTCTCGCCGGGGCGCACTCTAACGTGATCACCGAGTTGCACCCGTTCGATGGCGATGTCCACCTCTTCACCATTGCGCACAACCCTAGCCGTTTTGGGCTGCAATCCAATTAAGCGCTTAATCGCTTCCGATGTCCTACCACGCGCTTTAATTTCCAGCGCTAGGCCAAGGTTGATCAAGCCGATAATCATGGCTGTCGCTTCAAAATAGACGTGCCGCGCCATTTCCGGCACTAACGAGGGAAAGAACACGACAAACATGGAATAGATCCATGCGGTGCCTGTACCTAAGGCGATCAAGGTATCCATATTGGCACTGTGATTGGCAAAAGACTTCCAGGCACCGATATAGAAATGCCTGCCTGCGAAAAACATCACGCCAAATGTCAAAAGACCAACAATCAACCACACCGCTCGTTCCATCGTTGTGGTAACGGTCATCTCTCCGACAACCAGGCTGTAGATCATCAATGGCACGCCAAGGGATAGCGCAATCCACATTTCCCGCATCAAGCGCTTGTGATATGCCTCGTCGGCTTTTTCCTTTTCATCGAGCACACTCTGATTCGAGCTATCGGTGATGCTTTCCGCATCATAACCAGCAGCCCTAATTGCATTAATCATCGCTTCGACTGCAGCATGACCTGTAACAGAAACCGTGCTCTGTGCCATGTTCATCGCCGCCTCTTTAACGCCGTCAATCTCGCGTAGCGCGCCTTCAATCTTGCTCACACAGCTAGCACAGGACGCGCCGTGAATCCGGAGATATTCGGTCTCCTGCGAGCCATTGGCTTTATCTAATACGTGAATATCGGTTGGTTGCATCGCTCTAGTCCGCTGGGGAGATAGCATGATCGCCAAAACTATTGGCGCTATCCCAGGTTTCGATTAGGTGACAAATACTCTCCCCTGAAGGAGCACGATCAGGTAAATCACGCCAATCACTCGAAGCCGACTCCATGCGCGCCATCAGCTTCTGGGCATCGCGCATCTCTTCGCGTATGGCCTCTAATCGCTGGTCGATCAGTTTTCGAACTATTGGGCAAGGGGTATCGCCGGACGCCGCCATATCCAGAATTTCTCGAATATCCTTCAAGCTAAAACCCAGCCTTTTGGCCGACAACAGAAAACGCAAACGTCTTTCTTGCTGTATTCCGTAGCGTCGATAGCCATTGGCTGTATCCCTTTCTGGTGAAAGCAAACCCAGCTTGGTGTAGTGCCGGATCGTGTCAGCACTGACGTTAAATCGTCTGGCGAATTCAGTTACCGTTTTCATAACACCCTTCATCCTGATGTGTATGCGCAACCAACTAGTGGTATCACGAATACTTTTCCAGTTACGTTCCGAGTGCTGAAATTAGGCGCACCCGTCCAAGGAATTGATCGTACAACCTGGGTGCAACACCTAGGTCAATAGGTCAATCTTTAGGAATTCCGAAATAACAGGCGCAGTGACGCCTATCGGAAAATCAGGTGTGTTTTGGAGGATGGAAAATACGAGAAGGGAGCCCGTAGGCACGCGCTCCAGAGGAAGCAGCCCCTAGGGTACTGCTAAACAGATCGAGATTAATTGATGATTTCTGGAATGCAGCTGCCCCACTAAACACACAGGACGAGGCGCATATTCCATTCATGCAATCGATATCGCAATTGTCGCAGGATTCGGAGGAAGCAGTGTCAGTGGTATTTTCGTGGCAAGGAGCTTTCGATGGTTCTTCTTGATTCCCATGATACGCCATGGCAGAAGCCGCTATACTAGAATCCGCCATGATAAGGGAATGGGAGCTATCGTCCGTCATTGGTGCAGGCATAGCAGCCATTAGTGGCTGAGCAATCAACCCCCAAATAACCAACACTATGCTTATCGAACGAAACATAAACTTTCCCTTATATTGAGCAATTGCAGCATATACCCAGTGTAGGCTACAAGTTTTGACTTAAATCAAGCGATACACACTTAGGTTTTAATCCTAGGAGTCACTCCTGCAATAACGGCAGAATGAATGCGAGCGACTAGTGGCCATGGAATATAATGGATCAACTGTCTACCGCTGTCTCTAGTTGCTTAAGTAACTTTTGCATGTCTTTCAGACTGTTCTTTATTGCCGCCAAATAGTCTAAATCATACTTACTTAAATCAGAACGAACTGACCGATTCTCTTTAACCAGCGAATTTCTCAGTAATAAAATTGTACTTTGTAGCGTAGACACTTGCTTCTTGATGTTACGAATTCGCTCTTCTTGACTTGTCGCAGCTGGGTATTCCTTCTGATACTGGAGTACATAGGATCGCTTTTTTACTACTTCTGCGGCTGGATCTTCACCGTTGTGCGCACTAGCCGTCATGGATAAAAATAGTACAGCTATTGCAGGAAAAATTGTTTTCATTGTTCTCTCGCTTTGATTAGTGATGTGACGAACCATTGGTTTCGTCTCGTGCTGTAAGGATTTGATATTGCTCTGGGGTTAAGTCGGGCAATTTTTGCAAAAACGCGACCATTGCCCAAATGCGCTGATCGTTATGTGTCGGCCCCCAAGCCGGCATACCGGACGCCTTAATTCCGTGTTTAATAATCCAGAATTGACGTCGAGCGCTTTGCTCAGAATCAGCATGATCGTGCCCATGCTCATCTTCTTTTTTACTGAGATTAGGCGGTGCGGGATACAAGCCTATACTCATATCACTCTGTATTTTTCCGGGTTTTAGGTGGCAAGCGACACACATATCGTTATAGTCCGGCCCGCCCGCCAGAAGCAACTCTGGATCATCTAACGAAGGAGCACTTATGTTTTGGGCGGCCCTCTTGATTGATTGTTCGCGCACCGTTTCCAAGAGCCAATAAGTCAACTTATTATGAGGCACATCGGCTCCCATTGGATAAGCACCCGAATACACATAAATTGCTCCACCTGCGAATACACCGATGGCAATAAGAATGAGGTATTTCACTGTTTTCATTTTTATATCCCTGGCGACATCAGTGGTCGCGCTTGTCAAAATTGGCTGCGGCAAGCCTGATTACAACACGCCACATCTCAACAGTTCAGGCTAGTGGTTATGACCATCATTATGTTGATCCACTTTGTTAGCATCGCTGTCATCGGTTGTATTTTTTTCAGTATCACCAGCATGGTGGTTTTCAGCAGATTCTTCACTCATACACTTTTTCATCATTGCCATCATGATTGGATCATTCGCATCCATTTTTGAATGATCCATATTTTTCATTGCTTCACACTTGGGTTTCTCCCTCTTTGTCTTATGTTCAGATGGATCGTGAGCATGAACAGATGCGATTGAAAATAAGCTGACTAACAAAAAGCAAAAAGTGACTTGTATATTCTTCATTGGTAAATCCTCATATTGATTTAGAGTATATTTAGTTAATTAAAGTGGTATAGGCGTTAAAACCATGCCCGCACGCCTATCACCCATTGGAGATCATCGGTGCCCCCTCCTTCGGCACGCGTGAAGTCAGCGGTATTACCAAAACTTTTGTTCCAGTTAACACCTATGTATGGAGCGAATTCACGCCGAATTTCGTAGCGCAACCTCAATCCAGCCTCAACATCAGAAAGACCCGAACCGATACCGAGATCTTCATCGTTTTGCCCATAAAAATTGACTTCGATCTCAGGCGTTAAAATCAGCCGCTGGGTAAACAACAGTTCATACTCGGCTTCCAGTCGTAATGCAGTACGCCCACTTTCTCCGATAAATAATGCTGTGTCGATTTCAAAAAAATAGGGCGCGAGACCTTGAAGACCAATGACCGCCCAGCTCCGATTCGGAGTGGGTTGAAAGTCCTGCCGTAATCCCACCTGTACATCCCAAAACGGCGCAATTGCCTGGCTGTAAAGGGCCTGTAATTCGGCTTCTTCGGTTTCTCCATCGCTTCGTTCTACTTCTGCCTTGAACCACAGTTTTTGTAGGTCTTTACCAACCCAGCCTTGTCCATCCAAAGCCCACGGGTTGCTATCATCTGCATCCCGTACTTCAAGTTCATCGATTAGCACCTTGGTTAATAGCGGATCATCCTTAGCGCCCGCTAACACATGGTTTGCAGAACCCAGCAACAAAGATACGATAAGTGTGGATACACAGAACTTTCTATTAAGCATGAGTGATTTTGGTGATTGTCGATTAAATAACTTCATTGATTGATTCTCCTTAGCTCACTCGCACTTCACGAAACATACCGGGCATGTGATACACCAGATGACAGTGGAAAGCCCAACGTCCAATGGCGTCAGCAGTGACTAAATAGCTAATTTTTGATCCCGGCTGAACGATCACCGTATGCTTGCGAGGAATAGCCTTCGGATCACCAGTTTCCAGCTCACTCCACATGCCATGTAGATGCATGGGGTGGCTCATCATGGTGTCGTTTACCAGTGTGATTCGTACACGCTCGCCGTATTTCAAGTGTAAGGGGTCAGCATCAGTAAACTTAATCCCATTCATTGACCACATATAGCGGCTCATATTACCGGTGAGATGCAGTTCTATTTCCCGAGTGGGTTCACGTGGATCATGGGTGGGATAAAGGTTTGCAATGTCCGCATAGGTCAGCACCCTTCGTCCATAATTCTGCTGGTGATTTCGCAAACCAATACCTGGGTCATTCAAACCGCTTTGAGGGCTCTCAGCACGCATATCAACATGAGGGCCCGTTTCACTGGCAACATGGGTTATTTCACGAGTGCTGCCGAAGCCAGCTTTCCCTAACGCTTCTGCTTGGTTTCCATGATTTTTGTGCTCCATGGTCTTCATGCCGCTCATCTGATGTTGATCATGATCCATACCTGGCATATCGCTCATGTCGTGCGCGCTGTGATCCATAGCGGCCATACCAGTCATACCGTGCATGCTGTGATCCTTTCCCATGCCCATATCTCGGTGCCCTAATGTGGGTGCATCATCCATGGCGGGTACCGATGGGATCAGCCCGATATCCGGTGTTAATGTGCCACGGGTATAACCTGTACGGTCAATGCTTTGTGCAAAAACGGTATACGCGCTGTCATTACTGGGCTCGACAACAACATCGTAGGTCTCGGCAACACCGATACGAAATTCGTCGATCGTCACCGGCTCAATATTCTGACCATCAGCGGCCACTACTGTCATTTTTAAACCAGGAATACGCACGTCAAAAATGGTCATTGACGAGCCATTGATAAATCGTAAACGTACCTTTTCACCGCGTTTAAACAGACCGACCCAGCCCTCATCAGGGGTGACACCGTTCATTAAATAGGTATAGGTGTAACCCGTAACATCGGATATATCGGTCTCACTCATGCGCATTTGATTCCACATAGAACGCTCATTCCATGCTTGCGCGACACCTTTATCCTTAATATCCCGCCAGAGATCACCAACTGTGCGTTCACGAAAGTTGTAGTAATGACTGAGTTTTTTTAATTTAGCGTAAATCGCCTGCGGGTCTTCATCAGACCAATCCGACAACATGACCACATAATCTCGATCATAACTAACGGGGTCGTGGTCTTTGGGGTCAATGATGATCGCACCGTACATCCCTGTCGGCTCCTGAAAGCCCGAGTGACTGTGGTACCAATAGGTACCACTTTGATTAATATCGAACTGGTACTCAAAAGTTTCGCCCGGCTTTATGCCGTTGAAACTAAGACCGGGCACGCCATCCATGTCCGTTGGTAAGATAATGCCATGCCAATGAATAGAACTATCTTCAGCAAGGTTATTCTTAACCCGTAACGTCACTCGGTCACCCTCGCGCCAACGCAAAACTGGCGATGGCACTGAACCGTTGATAGCCGTCGCCATACGGTTCTTACCAGTGAAATTCACCGGTTGATAGCCTATATTCAGATCAAACTCATTTCCTCTTAGCGTCGTTGGCCCTAGGCGATTTGAGGTCGATGCCATTGATAATCCCGATCTAAGCCCTAAACCCAAAAGGGCACTACCCGCTGCAATGCCTGTCACAAATCGTCGGCGGGATATTAAAAGCGGCTCCAATAGTGTTTCGTCTTGCAAACTGTTTTTCATTTCATACCTCTCAAAACCAAATGCCAGCTACCGCTTTCCATTGACATGCTCATAAACTGTGTGGCTACCATCTTTGCTTAAAAGCAATACATCGTATTCATCACGGCGATCACCTACCTCCATACCAGGGCTACCCGCAGGCATACCAGGTACAGCCAAACCAATGACATCTTTAGGGGGATCGGCAAGAAATTGCTGGATGATATGGCCAGGAATATGGCCTTCAAATACATAACCATCACTTGAGACAGCGGTATGGCAGGACTGATAACGCGGCGCTATGCCTTTATCAGCTTTTATCTTGTTCAAATCCGCTGGATGATGCACTTCGGATTCAAAGCCGAAATCCTCGATATGCGAGATCCACTTTTTGCAGCAACCGCAAGTTCGACTTTTATAGACATCCAGCGAGACTATTTCGCTGGTAATTGAATTTGATGCAGTGGTTAAATTTTCATTATCGGAACATGCAACAACACTCACCAGCAACAGCGTGGTGGTGGCAAACCACCTTATACTTCTAACAACCCATTTCATGGAAACTCCCATAGAGCGCAGGTCTTTTCAGACTTTCTATTTGGGAGCTTGGAGACTCCCGCTAATAACAATCGAGTAAGAAGCGCCGAATTTCAGGCGCACTTACCCTGTATTAGCGGGTAATAGGGGGACGAAAGAGAGAAACAGCTAACTGAAAATTAGCCGACTCGGCATAGTGACCAGTTGTTGACTTCAGACTAGATAAAAAAGTGGACTGGTACGCAGGCAATGCTACCGAGGAGCACCCACCCAAGCTGCAATCGCAATCAGGGCAGCAGTCGGCGGTAGTCGCACCATCTAACGAGAACGTATTTGAGCCCATATGCTGAGAGTGATCCATCATACCCGAATCCATCATCTGCTCCTGGGCTTGCAAAGGAGCAGACAGGCTTTGACAAGACATGCTCGTAGACGCAACGACCTGACCGATGAATGCCATCATCAGTAGCGCAACGATCATATGTCTGTATTTTTCTGTTCGCATGATTCGGTTTATTGCAAGTAGTGGGTCAATTTAGCTTCAGCTTACATAGAGCTCATGGCGCCTAGATTAGTTCAATTATTTTCCTTCCGCAAGGGCTTACAACGCCTTATCACAAGTCACCTGACCTCAAAAACAGTCTTAACCAGCTGTTTCCATACGATTTATTCCAAATCGTCGCTGACCGTATTTTGATTACCCATCAACTTCACCTGTCTATTCCGCGCTAGACCGTTTGTAGCTATTACGCGCGTCCTTATCAATCAGCCCTGCTAAATACAGGTTCATCAGTACTTGTCTGATTTCATCAATATCAAGTTCATATTGCGCTGCCTTGATCTTCCGAATGACTGGCTGTATCCGGCCTTGAATAATATCGTTAGAAAGATTGACTATCTTCTCTCGCTGCTCAGAGTCATCGACGGATGCTTCCGGCTTGATAGCATCATCCGTCTCTTTATTAGCGCACAAAGCATCGCGCCGCATCGAATTTGCTAAACTAATGGCACCTAATGTAATGACTTCCAACAACAAGGCTAGTAGTCCATAGCCAGAGTTTCTAACGGCTTCTGTACTCACGCCAAAAACCCGCCCCAAGACTGCAAAGAAGCGTGTTATTGGCACTTCATTCATCGCCGTATTCTTACCTGCACTTGAAGATAGCTCCATCAGCCTTATCAGTAAACCTTTTAGCTCACGTATTCTTTCAGCGTTTTTTTCCCCTTCGACCCACTGTCGATGAAACTCACTGCTGAGGCGTTTCTCCAGCAAACGCTCATGGTGGTTTATCTCCTGCCTAATCGCATCTGCCTTCTCTTGCAATACCCTATATTCCATGGATTCTAATCGGGAGTTGTTAATAGCGACGAATTCTGCGGAAAGGAAAAATGCACAACTAGCCAATAACGAAAACCCTGTGAGAACCAAAGCCATAGCCCCATAATAATGACTACGGTGCCTTTCGGACCAAAATAGATATTTACCAAAATCGATACAGCATCCAATCAAGATAAACAAACCTGCTGCTAGCAGATTTTTACTTAGCCCATGCCCTATCACGACATCACTGAACGCCACGCTCGATAGAGAAAGAGCAAATAAGCTCGTTAAAATCATACTGACAAGGCAAAAGGTGTACTTGACGATCTGAATCAGGCGCATCACAAGGCGGCATATCTCACAGTGGATAAGCTACTATCGTCCTACTCGCGCCAGTTCTAATCCATATTCTTTCTTTCCGTTCAGAATAAAACTTTTTAAGAATCAACATAGTATCTGATAAGAACATGCCTTTCGTGCCCACGTTTTTATAGTAATAACCGCCTGCCATTCATCAAACCCATGTCTCGAAACCTAGGTGCTAACACCTTGTTTTATAAATCTTTCTTCCATTTCTGAAAAGTTTCTCAACGTTATTTTTCTTCGTTGTCAATAGTATGGAATTGCTACCGAACAACATGGACTGACCAACCGTCAGGGAACGATGGAGTTACGATTTATGGCTAATTTTGAGGATAAGATGTGTCGCTCTGCAGCTAAAACATTGATGTCATCCCTAGAGTCTCTTCACTCTATTCATTTTGAAACGCAAAAGATTTCCGATGAACTACTCACCACGCTATCCAAACTCAATCTCACCGAACAAAAATCGCTTATAAACCGCGCTCGCTACTTTCTCAAAGTGGGCGTAGATGAAAAAGCACTGACAAGACAGCTAAAAGAGTTGGAAGACAAACGCGAAGAGCGTGAGTTAGAAGATATTTATCTTTTTCATGGCGCACCATTGGTTCTTATGCGTCGGCTATTCGGCATGCATGCTTCTGAGTTTTCCCGTCGCAGAAATATTCTTAATATTCGAGGCGCAGGCAGCGGCAGACCTCCTTTATGTGATGAAGAGACCGACCATTTGGTCTGGAAGACCTGGTTACACCACAAGCAACTGGATGAACGCGAGCGTTTTCTAAAAATAGCAGACGAGACCAGCCTCGATCTTCATCTCATCTGGAGCGCTTTACGCGATTATATTGATACCTGACCATCAAAAATGTCGCCCTAATACCTCTTTTCCATTGCTAAATACAGTATAATTAAACATCCCTAAATGGGCTCCAACCTTTAAGGAGAACAATGGATGTTTACCAATAACTCTTTCCGTATTTCTTGCCTAATAGCAATATTGCTTTTGTCTACCACAGCAAACGCGAGTCAAAGCTGGGAGTACCTGGTTAAAACCTACCCTCTACTGGGTAATGATGGGGCACTCACTACGACTTTGAACAAGCTCGGTAAACAGCAGTGGGAGTTGGTTAATTGTACTGAAGGCGATGCCCAACTGACCTGCATTTTTAAGCGCCAGGCAAAGGATAACTAATGATATGAAATGCCTACTTTTTCTTCTTCATGCGACCCTTGCATTGCTTACCGGTATGTTGAATACATGCTGGAAAACCTTACTATTTTTAGTTGATTTAGTCGATGGGGGCGATGACGAAAATGATCACGTCCCAACCGACAATATTATTCATTACAACTACCGAAGCGGTGAGGTTGACCCGGTAAAACGCATTGATGGTCTTTACGACAATAAATTATAGAAAATGCCCGTAAAACCGAAGTTCTACGGGCATTGGGTTTGATCAACTAAAGCAATCCTCGCTCAGCAAACGATTCCACTGTCTCATCGCCCACAATAAAGTGATCCAACACTCGGATATCCACCAGAGACAAAGCCTCTTTCAATCGTTGCGTGATATTTCTATCACTCTGACTGGGCTCAGCCACTCCCGACGGATGGTTGTGAGCAAAGATCACGGCAGCAGCATTTACCTGTAAAGAGGCCTTGACCACTTCACGAGGATAAACACTACAACCATCGATGGTGCCCGCAAACATTTCCCGATACTCGATCAGTCGATGTTGGCTATCAACAAACAGGCAGCTAAATACTTCTCGCTGCTGCCCGGCTAGCTGTAAGCGCAGATAGTCGCGTACTTCATGCGGGGAACTAAACACCTGGTCACGAGTTTTCATTCTCGCATAGAGCAAGTGTTTTGCTTCAGCAATCAGTTGGTTTTCCTGCTCGAATGCTGTTTCGGAGGAATACATTTCATTCGAAGGTTTAACGGTTTTCATAATGTGCTCCCATAGGAATAGGGAACACACCAGATCCTTATGGGAACGGTGGTTCCCATAAGGATGGAATGGACAGCATATTAGCGTTAGCTCAATACTGCCCTGGTGGCGTGTTATCCATTTGCAGCTTGAGGCGCATCCTCGTGATCATCAAAAGTGCGTTGATCCTCATAGACCAGTTCACCGTTAATTTTCATGGAGTGAATACGCGTCAAGAAGCCACCTATCGCAGCCCCCAATTCGCCAGCACGTTCACCTTGTTTATAGATGAATGCTTTGGCACGGGGGTTAGCCATATTAAAGCGAATCAGCACATTGGCATCCTCGGCTTCGATAGCTTCCCGGTGTTCTAATACCACACCGAGTACGGTTTCAGACGATATAACAAGATCATGATATTCATAATGCACGTTATCCGCTGGCCCCTGGATAACCGATACTTGAGCGGCATAGCGTTCAGGTTTGCCTTCAGCACCGAATTTACGAATGCTGTTCAGATAACCAATGCCATTGGCATACTCATTAAAATACCGATTGTTTTCTGCGGTAGCAGAGGGAGTTGTTGGATTTTCAGTTGGTTTACTCATAGCAGTGCTCCTGATTCAATGAGTTGATGTGATAAAAAGAGCCGCCGACCCAATGGGGCAACAAGCTCCCCGGTTGGGTGAGTGAACAAACAGATCATTCAGCATTTCCGTAGAAATTACTGCATACCACGCCGAAACGTCGATCCAGGTATGTAAGTTGCTATTGAGACAGCAATAGCGACTGTTGGTATGTGTTAGGTTTTTCATGATCGGATCATTTCCCTGTTGTTTTCTTCCCTTTCAGGCGACCGGCTAAACGTGGATTAATTCTCCCCGCCCCGGCTGTGCCACGAGTGATCGCCTGTGTAGCACCATCAAGCTGAGAGGCGGCTCGAATACCTGCCAAACCGAGGTAAACGGATAATAGTAACGGCAATACCAAATACAGCCCGCCAGTGAGAAAGTTAAGAATGATTCGTTTAAGCGTGAGATCAGTACTAAACAGCGTGGTCACACTGCCGGGGTCAGGATAAAACGCCTGAATCAGATTTTGATCTACCCACCAGGCAAAGAACCACAATACAGTCCAAAATTTGACCGTGAACAAGATTAGCGCACCGATAATCAACAAAGAAAACTTGTAGCGGCTGATTAGAATAAAGAACGGCAACAGCGTGTAGAGTCCCATCAGGATCAGCGCTTGCACCATGGGTGCCGCTTCAAGGAAGACACGCAAATAGGCGGCAAACGACACACTGGTCTTTCCAAGGCCGTAAGCAGCCAGACCTTGTTGCGCTGCATTCTGCACCGATACCATTACCCCAGGCTCCCCAACGCTGAAGTCGACCAAGTTCCCATAGGCGAAGTCGTAGCCGCGAGTAGTCCAACGCGGCGGAGAATTAATCAGTGCAATTTGTATAACCGCATCGCGACGTGGCGCGGGGTCCCACCCCGGTTCAGCTGCGGCGGAGAGTAAATCGAGATCACCCAGCTCATTAAGAATCGCCTGCTGAATCCCCTGCCACCATTCCGAACAAAATGGTTTTCCATAAACAGGATTATTAGTCGCATCCCATTCCACGTCCCTGAGTGCCGACCAAGGGTACCCTTCCCTGACGGTATCAGCACGGATGCTATCGTAATAACCCGGAATTTCCTGGTACACATGTGAGCCAATCCAATCGGGATCACTCTCCCCATAACGGTTCAGCAAGGCAGTGATTGCTGCGCTACTGGGACGCTCGGCCAAGTATTTGGATCGCGCCTCAACAAAACAGTCTCGAAAGAAATCGTTAATTTCATGCTGCAAATTCGGGTCTTGAATGGATGCGTCACGCAACTCATCGACATACCCCCGAAAATCCAGCGTAGGCGGCACATCTTCCATCACTGCACGGTTAAAACCAGAACTAAAACTCATTACTGCATACCAGAATACTGGCACATTCACTGTCACCGGTGCGGCATTAAACGAAATGCCTCCACCATAGGTAGTGCGTGAGTTATTGACCGTCGCTACTGGCTGTGCAGGTGTCCCTATGACCGCGCGCGGAGTAAACGATAGATCGACAGCGTTGAGTGGTGTCGCCGGCACGGCTGCAATCAGAATCACAAAGAAGGCAACAAAGAATTCCACCTCGACAATACGTAGTGTGGTATTGCCTGCTTCCTCCGCATCTTCACCCGCATAGGAGCGAATAATGGTATCGAGTAGAATCCCCAGAAACGGTAGAAATACGATACCGGTTGCAACCAGCACGTCCCAAATACTGTTATAAAACAGCCAACCAAATAACGTGGTGTAGAGTTCTAGCGTACTATCAACAGCCATACTGTTAAGCCACCCTGCCTAACAAAATCGCTAAAGGGTTTTGAACAATCAAACATTCATAAAGAATGATTAAAATAACTAATGGACGACGGCTTGCTGAGGATGAAGAGTCATGCCGACGATGACGGGTAAGATGACAGACAAGCCGAGGCCAAAACAGAACCAGCAAACTATAGATACCAGCGCGCCACCAACCCAAAGGCAGGTTCGCGACCAGTAAACCTATCGCCTGAGGAGGCTGCGATCCCACCCAGAGACTGAATGCGAATCCAACGGTGAGTAGTAATAGCAACGCGGCGGAGGTATACCCCCAGAGCAAACATTGCTTTTTTAAAGGGGAAAATTTCATTGCTCTACTCTCATTGTTCAACACTGCCATTTTTCAAGGGGCGAGAATCAGTCGGTATTGAGGCAGGCGTATTCACAGACGACTGACGGATCGCATTGTCCCGCAGCAATAGCTCTACAACAGTCGAAGTTACAAATTTGTCGCGGGCATCTTTCTCGAAAATCACATTACTGATTTCGCTTTCTAATTCTTCCAGAGCCTGGCCCACTTCGCGCTGTGCAATCCGGTTGGCCGATACATAGCCCTCCTTGCGACCTGCCAATAACAATCGACGAATAATCATGGCCTCTTCCATGACCCGCGCCTCGGCAATCTCCTGGCTGAGCTTATTAATGACGATTGATATTTCGTCGGGAGACTGATTCCGAATCGCCAGAATTACCTGTAGTGTTATCGCAATACCCGGTGCTTCGACTTGCTCCAGGTTTGCCCGTGTAGGTGGTGTTGAACCTGAAACCAGATCCACTAGAAGCTGCACAATATCTTCTGTAGTTTCCTCAATATAAGGAATCAATCCTTTTCCAGGCCGTGTCCCTTTGCTACAGCTGTCGCAAAGACCTACCTCAATCTCACCTAATACATTATTGATCCACTGATCAACAGCGTTAGGTCCGGTGAAATGCTGAGCAAGGGGTGCGCTGTTAGGTAAGTTACTATTTGTCTCGGGAGGCCGTTGCGACAATATATTTAATCCGGCTTTGGCAACGTCTGACAACACGCGAATGGGAGGTTGGTTAACACCACCCGCCCTCAAGCCACCCACCCATTCAATCCCCTCATTGGGCGCATCTTCGGCATCGTCGACCGCATCGTGGATATTCGCCCCACCAATACCCACCGAGCGCTTCCAGGAATCGCCCCAACTAACTGTAATCCACTCATCAAAAGGGTTTGTATTGTTGGCGATCTCGTACTGGATACGCTCACAGCTTTTAGTGGCCAGCGAGAAGGATTCATTGGCGCGCAATAAGGCATTTTGAAACAGGTCATACAGACCCGGATTCGCCTTTTGGAGAATATAGCCCGGTAAATTCGCTATAGCAGCTGTTGCTGCCAATTCAATGGCATTGACTGCGTTATCGACACCATTGCGTAAATTGTCCAGTGAACTTTCGATAGCCACCATTGGATCAAAACCGCTGCAACTGAGTGCAGAGGCCTGCCCACTAAGCGACAAATCAATCGTAGTGATATTGAGGCTGGGGGGAATTGCAATATCTCGCCCCCCACCAATCTTGTAGTAGAACAGGCTGTCATCGCTTGGCGCTTCTGCAGCAATTAGCGGATGACAAGCTAAAAAGCCAACCATCAGGATCACTAACCAGCGACAGAACCGCATATCTGCATGTTCGGCAGTCATAAACAAATCCTCACCGGCACAGTAAATAAATAAGCCCCTTGAGCCTCACAGCATTCATAGGGACGCCATAAGGTAAAAGCGTATCGGTTATCTTCAGAATGACGTCCTTCTGACCAAGACGTACTCAACACATCGTTTTCACCAAAGGCATAACATTGCTCATCGACTTTAGGGGCCAACATCTGCCATACGCCAGTACTGGGATCATTCTCGACTAGTTCTCCCGGTAACCAAGTGCGGTTATAACCGTTGCCGTCAAGGGCGTTATAAATATGAGGCTGGCGGGTCTGAGTCACGATATTGCCAGCCCGTTGGGCAATAACCGCCGCTGCTTTGGCATCATCTTTCTGGTTAATAAACCCTGTACGCGGCCAAACCGGCCCCCATTGCTGCTGGATGCCGTCACCCACGACACGCCGACCAGGTAGCAGGTTTTGCAAATACAACATCTCGGGTAAACCAAGACGCCAGGTTAATGCATCGAGTGAGGAAAGCAGGTACGGATTGAAGGACTCGGCTTCGGACGGGCAGTAATACCCTGTGTTGCCGATAAAGTCAGATACAGAGGAGAACGGGTGACCAATCGCGGTTACTTCTTTGAATCGCAGGCTCTGGTCCGTCGCTGGATTCCCGCCTTCGGTTCGATGCCCTCCTCCTACAAAGGCACCGTGAAAGGTACTAACGATCCCACTGACTATTCCTGAATCTAACGAGCCAAATAAGGATTCCATCTCCTGCCATGGGTTATCGCCGGGCTCGTCGTAGACACTCACGACCAAATCTGGATTGTAGTGTGCGACTCGGATACTGGTCTCGATAGAACATTCATAAATACTGCAACGCAGCCAGACACAGACGCCCGTAATACAATAATTCAAACAGGAACGATCCAACGTAATTGCACCAACAATATCCGCAGTTGTTATCGTCGTTGGTTCTGCCTCAAAGGCCTGTAGTTTGTATCCTTGCAACAGCACAAATAGCATGGCTACTTGAATAACTTTATTCATCAATTACCCCCTCCGTTTTTATCTTTAAGCCACTGACGATACCGATTGATGGCTAGAGAGAGATCGGTCATCCCATAGATGACCGCTTGCTTGTCGAAAATAATCACTGGATAGCGGTCAAGGCCATACGCCATCATTGTGCCCAGAGGGAGATATGCAGTGCGTAATTCGTCTTCCAATTTAGAACGTCCTATTTCAGCAATTTTCTGCTGAACCAAGGCGCGCGCCAACGTTTCATCATTAGGCAGCCCTTCGCTCAATTGATCCTGGATAGACTGGACTGCATCAAGGATTAGGATGGTGATTCCTGGGTTGCTTTCAGAAGGACTCGTTCTATTCCAACCGACTGAATCAATGGGGCGTTGATTAGAAGTGATCGCAACAATTGATCGCGGCAAGTCGTCAGCACTAACTTCTAATATGGTCAGTGTCACAAATACGATTGCAGCAGATACAACAACAGACTTCGGTTTCGACACGCTCTAATCTCACTCATAGGCTCATTTGGCCTTATGGTTAATCAGCTGCCGAAATAGAACGATAGAAAAGCTTTCATGCCGAAAGGTAAGATATTTGGAAACTTAATGGTGCTTTCCCAGGAATTACATTAGAAAGCCGTCCAATGAGTACCACCTCGACAAATGACCGGTGGGAATAACTACACCAAGCATTGAAACTATGAATATCGAATACAACTCAGCTTGACTCTATAGCTACTATAGATATTACAATTGCGAATAATTATCAGTTAGCCCAAGGAAAACCCATATGCCGCCGCTTGTAATGACCCTTTCATCTGAACGAAAGTATTCTATTAGGCGTATTTATGCGTTTTGCCTTTTATTTGTGTTCGTATCTTGGTCAATCGTGGGCCTTGCCGCATCCGAAGATCACCTGATAGAACTACGGCAGATTGCACAACTAGCAGAATATATCGGTGTTGATTACTCCGAAGCTGTCAACGACGGACAGATAACTGACAATGGTGAGTATCAGGAGATGCTGGAGTTCTCCGGCATAATTACTACGAAAATCTCGCGAGTAGCTGAATCTTTGAGCAAGTTCCAACCTATTGTCCACCAAGCAAAGTCGCTTCAAACATCTATCCAGAGCAAACAAAGCATCAATACCGTGCGAGTGTTAACCGCTGAATTGAGATATTCAGTACTGAACCTAGCACCGCAATCATCTCTGCCCACTGCGCTAATGGCGATAGCTGAAAGGCAACAGATGTATGAAAACAATTGTGCTAGCTGCCATGGTGTAACCGGACAGGGAGATGGAATTGCAGCTGCAAATTTAGACCCATCCCCTACTGATTTCACTGACAAGGAACGTGCATTAAACCGATCCATACTCGGCTTATATGATGCGATTGCCAACGGTATCGACGGCACGGCTATGCCTGCTTTTGCTCAATTGACCGACCAACAGAAGTGGTCGCTGGCGTTCTATGTGGGTAGCCTTGCTTTCCAGCCATCTGAGCAACTTCCCGCTCAAGCCGACCCCGTCATTTCTCTGCAACAACTTGTAAACTATAGTCCCTCATTGTTAGCCAAAGAGCTGCCCGACAAGCATACAAATATCATTGAACAGCTTCGAGCCAACCCGAACCCATTGTTTGTCGCAAAGAGCACTCCATTAAGTATCACCCGAGAACGGCTTAAAGCAGCGCAATCTGCGTACCACATGGGCGAATATGATCGGGCACATAACCTCGCTGTTAGCGCCTACCTGGATGGTTTTGAATTAGTTGAAAACAACCTGGATGCAAGAAATCAAGCATTGCGGAAAAGTATTGAAACCACCTTGATTAAACTTCGTCATGCTATTAGCCAGCCACAAAATGACCCCGAATTAGAAAGCATGATGTCAAATGCATTCTATCAATTGGATCAAGCCGAACAGCTTTTAACTGAGTCGGCCCTATCAAATGGAACGCTTTTTTCAGCGAGCTTGGTGATTCTGTTACGCGAAGGCTTGGAAGCGCTGCTTGTTATCATTGCTTTAATGACGGTTCTGATACGCACTCATCGTCAAGACGCATTAAAGTACGTGCATATTGGATGGATTGCCGCACTATTCGCCGGTGGTGCCACCTGGATGGCAGCCCAATCACTAATCAGTATCAGTGGTGCCAGTCGAGAAATAATGGAAGGTGTCGCCGCAATGTTAGCGGCGGTGGTGTTATTTTATGTCGGCATCTGGATGCACGACAAAACTCATGCCGAGCAATGGCAGGCTTATATCCAGCAACATATTAATAGCAAACTAAAGTCTGGAACCCTCTGGGGATTAACCGCTCTTGCATTTATCGCCGTTTACCGCGAAGTATTTGAAACCGTTCTTTTTTACCAATCGCTACTGACACAAACTGCTGATGCTCAATTTTCTTATGTCGCCGGAGGGTTCATTCTGGGCACAATTATACTTCTCGCGTTGGCGTGGGTATTGATCAAATATTCCATTAAGCTACCTATCGCACGTTTCTTCGCAACAACCACCTATCTGTTATTGGCCCTCTCTTTTGTACTGATGGGAAAAGCTGTCTCGGCACTACAAGAAGCGGCTGTCATCAATATTTCGCCTTTGCCAGTTGATTTTTCAATTGATTGGATCGGTGTTAATTCAAGCTGGCAAGGTGTACTGGCCCAGACACTAATTTTACTTGTTTTTGTTACGCTCATTTTTCGGTCGAGAATTAGGCAAAGCTCCCAACATGAAGCAACTTAAGAAAACAGGTAAAAAATTATGCGTATCACCGATCCTGTAATTACTTGGCCGACAAGTTTTTCAAAATGCCGCACTCCTCAACGGTGCGGTTAGTGGAGCAACTATTGCGAAGCGATGTTAATTGTTGCCGAAGCCCTTTCAGCTCTTTCATGCGTTGCTCTACTCGCTCAATGTGATTATCAATCATCGTGTTCACGTCATCGCAATGCGTACCCGGCGATTGGTTTAAATCGATCAATTGACGAACCTCAGATATGGCTAGATCAAGGCTTCGACAATGTTTAATGAACATAAGTTGTTCAACAGACGACGAGTCATAGAGACGAAAATTGCCTTCACTGCGATTTTTCGATTCAAGTAGGTGCTCTTTTTCGTAATAGCGTATCGTCTGCACTGAACATCCAGTCAGCTTGGCTAACTCACCAATTTTCATCATATTTCCCCATCTCTTGACTCTATAGTTACTATAGAGTTTAAACTGTGATTCTAAACAAGTACAAGAGTTTTAACATGACAGATAGTTGCAAGGGGCAATGTGCAGATAAGGTTGAAGCCAATATGGCATCCCTGTCTGTAAAAAACACACAACTTAATGGCGGGTTTGTCAGTCAATTCTTGATCCCCAAGATGGACTGTCCATCTGAGGAGCAGATGATTCGCATGGCTCTGGATGATCTTGAGCCAGCGGTGGCACTTGAATTTGACACGCCACATCGAAAACTCAAAGTCTTTCATGACAATAATCTGGTAGCTATACAGTCTCGTATCGAATCGCTTGGTCTTGGGGCTGCGCTTGAGCATACCCAAAATATTGACAGCAGTGCGTTATCGCAGGCGATAGCCTCAGCCGAGGCTGTCAATCAGAAGGAGGCCGGTATCCTCAAGTGGTTGTTAGCCATCAATGCCATAATGTTTGGCATTGAAATAATTGTCGGCTGGTACGCCCAGTCAACCGGGTTAATTGCCGACTCCCTAGATATGTTTGCCGACGCCGCCGTCTATGGCCTTGCACTCTACGCCGTCGGGCACAGTGCTCGTATGAAGCTACGTGCGGCGCATTTTTCAGGATGGCTTCAGATGATCCTCGCTTTAGGTGCGCTGAGTGAGGTAGTGCGTCGATTTATGTTTGGGAGTGAGCCAATATCTGAACTAATGATGAGTTTTGGGTTAGTGGCACTAATCGCCAACTCCCTGTGCCTGGTACTGATCAATAAGCAAAAAGACAGTGGCGCGCACATGAAAGCCAGTTGGATTTTCTCGGCCAACGACGTGATAGCTAATTTGGGTTTGATCGTGGCGGGTTTACTGGTGGCATTGACGGGTTCGCGCTACCCGGATCTGGTGATTGGTTTCCTGATCAGTTTGATCGTACTGAATGGCGCTCGCCGCATTTTACAACTGAAATCCTGAGTGTGAGCATTTGAGTCTATGAATAAACACAGCCAACAACCCTATATACCTGCATTGAAATATCATGCCTTAACCGGCTTCTATGACGCAGTTGTGCAGCTGACAACCCGTGAAGTGATGTTTAAAACTGAATTGGTCAATTTTGCCGCGCCCCAAGCTGGTGAACACGTTCTCGATGTTGGCTGTGGCACCGGCACATTGACCTATCTACTCGCAGAGCGCGAGCGAAAGCTTCGTATCAAGGGGTTGGACGCCGATCCAGTGCAGCTTGAGCGGGCGAATAGCAAAGTGGCCGCCATTGGCAGTCAAATTAGTTTCCAGCAAGGGTATGCACAACAGCTACCAGATAACGCACAGACTTTCGATATCGTTGTTACGAGCCTGTTCTTTCATCATTTGACAACCCACCAAAAACGCGAAGCCTTGGCTGAAATTCTTCGTGTCCTTAAACCAGGAGGCCGGCTGCATATCGCGGATTGGGGAAAGCCGTCATCGCGTATTCAACGACTCATGTTTTTCATCGTTCAACTACTAGACGGTTTTGACACGACACGAGACAGCGTTAAAGGCACATTACCAAACCTTATGAAAGAAACCGGATTCGCTGATGTAGAGAATAGTAGATTTGTACCCACATTCTTGGGAACCGTTCGACTTTTTCAAGCAAAAAAACCGCCAAAACAACCTAATACAACATTAATGAACTAAAATGAATAATTGGAAACTGAGTACCTGTTGCAAATTGACTCTGTTCCCCATTATCGGGATGGTATAGACTTGTTAACTATGTTGCGTCCATTTATCTCCTATCTGTTTATTTTCTCGCTACTCTTTATGGGTATCGAAGGCGCAGTCGATTCTGTGGGTGAAGAACATCCTCACGGGGAGGAATACGCACATGTTTTGGATAGCGATGATTCTCCTCCGCCAGACTTAGAGGGCAATGACAGCCATTGCCAGCACTGTTGTCACGGTCACTGCAGCAACATCTCAGGGCATCTCACCGTCATGAACTATGATGTGACCGACCAGAGATTTTCTATTTACGAACCTCACATACTCAATTTCGCTCAGGCACCGCCGACTCCCCCTCCCACCGTATAAATCATTTCTGATACTTATCAGCGCACAGCTATTTCTGTAAACCACTCCCGGTAACAGGCTAATCACTGTGCACGATCGTTCATTACAATCGGAATTTGATTTATGCAAACGCGAAATATTGTCGCTACTTTACTGTCGGGTAGCCCATCCATTTTTAGTTGGGCGGTATCTACTGCGCCGCTCAATACTGCGCCTACGACAAGCGCAAGATTTAAACGAATCAGCTTTAGTAAGCTGGTATTTATCGGTCTGATTCTCGGCGGACAACTCTCTCTTGCTCAGGCTGAAGTCACAAACAATACCCTCACGCTCAACACAGCACTAAAGCGTGCTCTAGAACAGAACCCTTCCCTCAAGGTTTTTGACTTTCGCAACACAGCGCTGAGCGGGCAACTTGAAACGGCAAATTTAAAACCAGCCTATGAACTCGGTTTTGAAGCTGAGAATTTCTCTGGCTCTGATGAACTTAACGGTTTTGATGGCGTAGAGCTAACCGTTTCGCTCTCTTCTGTACTGGAAATGGGCGATAAACGCGCTGCTCGCCAGGGCATCGTTTCTAACAGTCGCTCCGTTCTCGATGCTCAGAGGCAAGTGGAATCGTTGGCATTGCTGGGGGAAGTTACCCGACGCTATGTGGATGTTCTCGCCGCCCAAGAGCAGGTATCCCTGGCCCAAGAAGCGGATGAACTTGCCAGCCAGACACTTAACATCGTAAAAGAACGTGCCAACGCAGGTGCAACGCCAGATGCAGAGGTAAAACGCGCCCAAGCTGCAGCTTCACAAGCACAGCTCACACTACTCTCCACCCGACAACAACTTGCATACCTGAAAGTGTCACTTTCGGCGCTTTGGGGAGAAACCTCACCACAATTTACGACCATTGATGGTGATTTGTTTCACTCTGGTACGGATGTCGACTTTGAAAGGCTCTATGCCAAAGTGGAGAGAAACCCGGCTATCCGGATCTTCGCCGCTGAGGAGAGGCTCAAAGAGGCGGAAGTGCGTCTTGCCAAAACACAATCTAGGTCTGATATCAGCTGGTCAGTCGGTGTACGCCGCTTCGAGGAAAGCGACAATTCAGCCTTGGTTGCCGGTTTTAGCATGCCCCTCTTTTCATCGAAAAGAAACTCTGGCGCTGTCTCTACTGCACTTGCCCAACGCAACGAAATCTTCGTTCGAAAGGAAGTGGCGCTACTCAACATGCATACGCAATTATTTCGGGCATTCCACAATAGAAAACAGGCCATTCTTACCGCGAAGGCACTCCAAAACACCATTATTCCAGCGCTAGAAGAAGCACTCAAAGAAACACAGACAGCGTACCAGCGTGGCCGTTACGGCTACCTGGAATATGTTTCCGCCAGACAGGAATTGCTTAGCGCCAGGCGCATCCTGATCGAGTCCGCCTCATCCGCATTAACGTATGGCGCCGAAATCGAACAGCTGACAGCAGAGCCTTTGTCCGCCGCCCAATATGGTGAATCAACCGAATTATCAGGATCAGTACAATGAAATCAAATAACCTAATTAAAGCACCGGTCATCAAAATTATTTTTTATCTCACGTTCTGTTTTATGTCCACTCTGACATTCGCAGAAACCGGCCATGATGATGAAGAAGAGCACGAAGAAGGCCACATCGAACTCACACAAGAACAGATTAAGCATGCTGGTATTAGCCTCTCTCGTGTAGGTGCAGGAAAAATTCGAGAAACACTACCCGTGTATGGCGTTATCACCAGCAACGCAGAAAAAATACAGTCGGTCAGTGCACGCTTTGATGGCGTCATTCGCTCGGTCAATAAGACAATTGGAGCCCAAGTTCGCAAAGGAGAAAAACTGGTCACGGTTGAAGCCAATGAAAGTTTGAAAACCTATTCTGTTGTTTCATCACTTAACGGTGTAGTTACTCAACGTCATGCCAATGTTGGCGAACAAACTGCCGATAGAGTTCTCTTTGTTGTTGAAGATTTCTCCACCGTTTGGGTCGACTTGTCGCTGTTTCCCAAGGACGTGACCAAGGCGCAGGTAGGACAAACGGTTCATATCAAAAGCACTAACAACCCTATCATTGGCGAAGGACAGATTATCTATATCGCGCCCCTAGGGAATAGCAACAACCAAGCCACTATTGCACGAGTCTTGATTAACAACACAGACAACTTGTGGAAGCCGGGGCTTTTTGTGAATGCTGAAATCACCCTGTCTGAAACGGCTGCCCCTTTGGTTATTCGCAGCGAAGCGGTACAGCTTGTGGAAGGTGAGAATGTTGTTTTTGTCCAAGGCGAAGAAGGTTTTGAGCCCCGCCCAGTTACCTTGGGGCATACCGATGGCGAATCAATTGAAGTATTGGCTGGCTTGAACGTCGACGAAACCTATGTCTCGAAAAATAGTTTTGTTCTGAAATCAGAGATGGGCAAGGAGGATGCTGAACATGGCCATTAACAGTATCCACCGTATTACGCTTAATACGCGTCATTATTTGCCATCAGCACTATGTAAGTTAGTAGTGCGATACCATCAAAGGGCCACACTATGATCGATAAACTAATTCAATATTCCATCGCCCGTCGTTGGCTGGTGATGTTTTTTGTGCTTATCATCAGCGCACTCGGTGTTTGGAATTACCAAAACTTACCGATAGATGCCGTTCCTGATATCACCAATGTCCAGGTGCAGATTAATACTGAAGCGCCCGGTTATTCACCGCTGGAAGTCGAGCAACGCATCACCTACTTGGTCGAGCTTGCGATCACAGGCTTACCCTATGTGGAAAGTACTCGTTCTCTATCAAGATACGCACTCTCTCAGGTGACCGTCGTATTTGAGAAAGGAACAGACATTTACTTTGCACGAAATCTGATTAACGAAAGACTGCAGCAAGCCAAAAGCGACATGCCATCAGGCATCGAGCCCGTGATGGGGCCTGTTGCAACCGGCCTCGGAGAGATCTTTCACTACGCGGTACATGCGGACAGCGATGCCCGACAAGATAATGGTGAAAAATACGACGCCACTGCACTGCGCACACTGCAAGACTGGGTAATTCGCCCTCAATTGCGGTTGGTGCCAGGGGTAACCGAGATTAACACCATCGGCGGTTTCGAAAAGGAGTTTCATATTACCCCTGACCCTACTCGACTTTTGGCATTCGAACTGACCTTTGATGACATTGTCGACGCGGTAGAAAAAAATAACGCCAATGTCGGTGCTGGTTACATCGAAAAAAATGGCGAGCAATACCTAATCCGTGCGCCGGGGCAAGTCGCGGATATCACTGCAATCCAACAGATTATAGTCGCCCATAAAGACGGTATTCCGGTAACCGTGGCCGACGTCGCTGAAGTTGGTTTTGGCAAACAGCTTCGGACTGGGGCCGCAACCCTTGATGGTGAAGAAACTGTATTGGGTACGGCTGTCATGTTACTGGGCGGTAATAGTCGTAGCGTTTCCGAGGCCGTTTCTGCCAAGCTGGTTGAGATTAATAAAACACTACCCAAAGGTATCACCGCAGATCCAGTGTATAACCGAACCGTACTGGTTGATAAGACCATTGCGACGGTGCAGAAAAATCTACTCGAAGGTGCGGTGTTGGTTGTCGTCGTTTTATTGGTGATGCTTGGCAACGTGCGGGCTGCTCTGCTCACCGCGATGGTTATTCCAATATCCATGCTAATGCTCATGACGGGCATGGTACAAACTAAAGTCAGTGCCAACCTGATGAGTTTGGGGGCACTCGATTTTGGCCTTATTGTCGATGGCGCAGTCATCATAGTGGAAAACTGTATTCTCAGGCTGGCTGGCCGACAGCACCACCTCGGGCGCACGCTGAAATTAGACGAACGTTTTCAAACGGTTTTCGCTGCAACGCGTGAGGTGTTCACACCAAGTTTAATCAGTGTTCTGGTGGTGATTCTGGTCAACATACCCATCCTTGCGCTCACCGGGGTAGAGGGGAAAATGTTTACCCCTATGGCCATGGCGGTGATTATGGCGCTTCTATCTGCACTGGTATTGTCACTAACCTTCGTTCCCGCAGCCGTGGCACTTTTACTTAGCGGTCATATTGAGGAAAAAGATAACCTCATTGTTCGCCAATCAAAACGTGCCTATACCCCCATCCTGGCTTGGGCACTCAAGTTTCGTATAGCTGTACTGGCAGGTGCAGTGCTGTTTGTTATAGCCATTGGCGGGCTGGCAACAAAAATGGGAACCGAGTTTATTCCAAACCTGGATGAGGGTGATATTGCCATCCAGGCTTTGCGAATTCCCGGCACCAGTCTCACACAATCACTAGACATGCAGTTTCAACTTGAACGTGCTGTGCTGGAAATTCCAGAAGTGAAAACCTACTTTTCACGAGTCGGCACCGCAGAGGTTGCCAGTGACCCGATGGGACCAAATATTTCTGACGGCTATGTGATGTTAAAGGACCATGAAGACTGGCCAAACCCAGATAAGTCTAAAGCTCAGTTACTGGAAGAAATTCAGGAAAAGCTGGCACTGATCCCCGGTAATGCATTCGAGATTAGTCAACCGATCCAGCTCCGTTTTAACGAACTTATCTCCGGTGTTAGATCGGATCTGGGCGTTAAAATTTATGGGGATGACCTTGATCAGTTACTGACATCAGGCACAGAGATTGCTGCTGTACTCAATGGTATTGAAGGTGCGGAAGGCGTTAAAGTTGAGCAGGTTTCCGGATTGCCCATCTTGTCAGTCGAAGCCAATCGCCCCGCTTTGTATCGCTATGGTCTCAATGTAGCCGATGTCCAGGACATCGTCGCAGCGGCCACAGGTGGCGAGGAAGCTGGCTTGATATTTGAAGGGGATCGACGTTTCACCATTGTTGTCAGAGTGACAGAAGAAATCCGCAATGATTTGCGAGCACTGGAGCGCTTGCCTATTCCATTACCGCAAGGCGGGTATGTTCCTCTCAATGAAGTGGCAACACTCAACCTTGCTCCAGGGCCGAATCAAATTTCCCGAGAAAATGGTAAGCGTCGACTGGTGGTGAGTGCCAACGTGCGAGACCGCGATTTGGGCGGTTTTGTTGCTGATGTGCAAACACAGATCGAGCAGCAAGTTACCTTACCACCGGGCTATTGGCTGGAATACGGGGGCACATTTGAGCAGTTGCAATCGGCCACTGAGCGATTAAGTCTGCTAGTACCGATCACACTGGTCATGATTTTCGCCCTGCTGATGATGACCTTTGGTTCGGCTAAGGATGCGGCGCTGGTCTTTAGTGGTGTGCCTTTGGCATTAACCGGCGGCGTTATCGCACTATGGCTACGAGATATTCCACTCTCCATCACCGCAGGCGTCGGCTTTATTACACTGTGCGGTGTTTCTGTGCTTACGGGTGTCATGATGGTATCGGCGTTTAGAGACAGATTGAATCAAGGCGACGATATCATCACTTCCATTCAACAAGGTGCGATGTTGCGATTAAGGCCAATACTGATGGTCGCTCTGGTTGCCGCACTGGGTTTTCTGCCGATGGCCCTTAACACCAGCACCGGCGCAGAAGTTCAACGTCCCTTAGCAACAGTGGTTATAGGAGGAATTATTTCCTCCACACTATTAACGCTGCTGGTTCTGCCAGGTCTGTACCGCATGGCTTATCGCAAACCAAAAGACATTCTAGGAAATAGCGAGGATGTGATGGCCTCTTAACGGTTAATACACTGGCCACAGAGGAGTATCGCCTTTGTGGCCATACCAACTACTCAAACACAAACAACTACTCAAATCGTGGAGTAAGATAATGAAACAAATTAAAGCGTTTATACACCATGTCCGTTCCTCCACTGTCGTCGAAGCATTGCGTGACGCCGGTTATAAAAATATTACCTTGCTTGATGTAAAGGGCACCTTAAAACCTCTAAACGAATCTGAACAGGATTACTCTACTGATGCCGGAGTCGTTATTTCGGAGATTCGAATATCATTGGTCTGCGAAGATTCGCAAGTTGATGAAGTCACCAGCATTATTCGTAAATCAGGGCGAATTGGACCGAACATCTCAGGCTGGGTTTATGTCAGCCCTGTAGAACAAGCGTTACCGATTGGAGGCCCTGACAATTAGGATCTAAATTCTTTCGGACCTGCTGCTTTAAAGTTTTTTGAGGATATTAATAATGCAACGTGAAGAGGATACCAAAGCATCTTTCTATTTCAGAACACACCGGATTAATTGTATAAACAGTCAATGGTATTTTTTAACAAGAGAGGGAGAAAATATTGGCCCATTCGCAACCAAAGAAGACGCTGAGAAACAGCTAAATTGTTACCTAGAAAATCTTGGCGACAAAGAGCTTTCACTATATAAAACACCATAAAATATATACCTGTTCATGTAGAACTATTATTTGACTCTATATCCATAGGGAATTTTGAAAGGTCAGCCAACCATGCATCAACATACACACATTAGCCGCAGCGATTCTTCCACTCGTATAGGCTGGGCATTTTTTCTCAATGTAGGATTCACCATCATTGAATTTATCGGTGGATGGTTGACCAACAGTACTGCCATTATGGCTGATGCGGTTCATGATCTTGGGGATAGTTTATCCATCGGTCTTGCCTGGTTACTGAATAAAATTTCAGCTAAGAACGCTAATGACACATACAGCTATGGATACCAAAGGTTTTCATTATTGGGTGCTTTAATTAATGGTGTAGTGCTCGTCAGCGGATCAATCTGGGTGTTGAGTGAAGCCTTACCCAGATTATCCAATCCTGAAATGCCCAATGCTCAAGGCATGATCCTATTATCAATATTTGGGGTGGCTGTTAACGGTTTTGCGGCCTACAAATTAAGCCGGGGAAAATCATTAAATGAACGCGTTCTTAATTGGCATTTACTTGAGGATGTATTGGGATGGATCGCCGTATTGATCGTGGCGATAGTACTGCTGTTTGCAGAAATCCCCATTTTAGATCCAATATTGTCTATAGGTTTCACATTATTTATTTTGTTCAACGTCATAAAAAATCTCACCGAAACTATCAAGATTTTTCTACAAGCAACTCCCGATGAAGCAACTAGAACCAAGATCGTTAATGATCTAGATTCTCTAAGGTTCATTAGCGATGTCCACCATGTTCACCTGTGGTCACTTGATGGCAATAATCATGTACTGACCGCGCATCTAGTGCTTGATAAGTCTGTTGATCAATCGACACAACCTAGTATAAAAAATGAAATCGCCACACTCTTAACTCCCTATAAGTTATCACATACTACGATAGAGTTGGAATTTCCTGATGAATACTGTAGAGATAATAAATAGGCTATATTCAATCACTCATCAGCGCATCCGCCACCGCAAAAACTGCTTCTAATTCAGAGCAATGCTGTTGTTTCATAATCGCTGCTCGCTGTTGTTTTTCATGTTTTTCCGTCATGGCCAGCGCCAACGCTAATGGTGGAGGTACATTTCTGAAAAGACATTGAAGATTATCTGAGAGAACCACACCTTCAGTATAATTTCCCGGTTCTTTTCTAGCTGCGCGAAGCATGCCCTTTTGTTCGTCCGTCAGATCTTTGAAGCGGGAGATTTGTTCAATCTCCTCTTTTGGGCAAACCATAGCGATCCACCACTCAAACATGCTGAGCAGTTTTTTTGCAGCGTCAGGAAAATCTTCCAGATTTTGTGTAGCCAACCACAACCAGGTACCGAGCTTGCGCCACATTTTTACAATTTTGACTAAGAAAATGGAGAGTAACGGATTCGTGGTAATCAAATGTGCTTCATCACCCAACACAAAGGTTGGGCGATGATCGTACTGTTCCCTTTCCACGACGCCATTGATTTGATTCATCAACCCCATAAAACCTAAGGCGAGCTGGTCTTCGTAGCCCTCATTAGCTAACAGCCCCATTTCCATAATGGTGACATCGGCTTCTGGCCAAGCCTTACCAACGCGATTAAAAAAGTGTCCGGCAGTACCGGAACAATACAGAGCCATCGCATCTGCCATGTCTTGGGCGCGCTCTCGGCGCTTGGCTGTGCTGGACTCGTCCAGCGCCAATTTATTCATTGCGCTAACCACATCCTCAGTTAATACAATTTCCTTGCTGCCCGCCGCCTGCTTGTCTTCCGCAGCAATGATGATCGCTTTTCGAATCGTTAACCTATCCGCCCGTGTCATGAGTGCTTCTTCTTTGCTGTCACCACCGGTTATCATTATTCGGGCCTTTAGTTCCATCTCACCCAATAGATCGCGCTCTTCGTCATCATCACTGCTATCAGAAGCATCTAATGATGCTTCTTCATCAAAGGAAGCTTGCTGAGCAATTTCTCGCTTCAACATTTCATAGGCATCCGCAAAAGGCGGCAAACTCACATCCTCCTTTGGATGAAGGGTTACCTGATTGACGCTCAAACCAAAGTATTTGCAATAATCACCAAACAGCTTAAATGAACCACCTTTTTCAATAATGTAAATGCGCGCACCGTAAATCGCGACAACCTGCAAGAGGACGTACACCATTAATGCCGACTTACCAGAACCAGGAGGCCCCAGAACCAAACCAAAGGCATTCTTGGCCCGATCCAGTTTGTTCAGCGGATCGAAGGTCAATGGCTCGCCGCCCCGATTAAAGAAAACCAGACCCGGATGCCCGGTGCCTCGACTGCGACCGTAGAACGGTAATAACTTCGCCAGATCACTGGAGAACACAAGACGACTCTTCTTGTTGACCTTCTCCCTCTTCGGTTCATAGTTCATCGGTAACTGGCGAATATAGGTATCCAGCGGCAACAACTCATCTTTCTCTCGAATAGGATGCAAACCATTAGCCAGAAGCAATGCGTTGACTTCATTGGTCTTCTTTTGCAAGTCAGCGAGGGAATCCCCACGGGTGAACAACGTAATAACAGTAGGCAACAGGTAGTCCCCGTGGGACATCCATTTCAACGCTTCCTTGGCATCCTGCTCAGCCGCCATCGCTTCTGCCGTTTCACCCTTTGCTGAATTGAGCACCTGCACCACATGATTTTCGACGAGGTCTTGAGGTTGAAGTGTCAGGCAAAGGGAAAGAATACTGCCCTCTGGCAACTTATCGAACAAGGCATACAGGTTATCGCCAACCTGTCGCTCACCGGTAAAGTGACCGGGCAAGGGCTTCCTTCGCAGCGCATCCACGGTGATCGCTCTATGTGGCAAGTCATCGAAGTACCAAACGCCGTGACCGCCATCGGATGAGGGCTGAGAAAGAAACAATAGGTCGGACAGATCGTGACTAAATGCCCGTTCCTGCTTTTCGGGAAGTGACATTAGCTCAGTGAGCCTATCCAAATCCCCTTCCGTCACTTCAGCCCTGGGATTAAACCAACGCAATAGCCAAGCATAGAGATCATGGTCATCACATCGTCGAATACCAATGCCTGTGGCTGCCATCTGGGTGACAAAGCGTTCCGCGACCTGGTTGATTTCGGTAACGGGGTCGATATGTTCGTTATCGTTTAACTCTCTCCGACGATACAAAAATACTCGCACACGACGCACTTTTCCTCGCCAGCTACCGCCGGTCACTGTGTTATCTTCGAATAGCCCGGCGCTCTGTGTCATTCGTTTAAAATGCCTTTGCATACGGGCAACAAAGTTACTGGCTAACAAACGATGCTCTGGGGTTTGCCTGCAATGGCTCTCTGTATAGGTATTTAAAGATCGTGATAATGCCGATAACGAGTCTTCATCTGAGACAAAACATTGCAATACAAAGGGATTATCGTGTGCCGGAATTGTGTGGTTGATGCAGGTTTGTATATTGGCCTGAACTTCTTGCAAGAATTTACTTGAACGCGCTTCAGTGGAAACACCAGTAATTTCAAACATCGCTGCAGCACTAAAAGCATCTTCAAGGGTAAACGTCTCGGACGCCTCATCGTAGTCTACCCACGGTAACCAGTCGCTTAACGACGCAGGGTGACGATAGAGTGTATCCACGTCAGCATCCGTAATCGCTGAATCACGCTTTGGTTGCTTGCCTATTAATTGCTTATCTGCCATGCCTATTCCCACCCTGCCTGTTCACCCGGAGCCGCAATATGATCCTGGGTGTAAAGCCGGAAAAAGGTGCTATATCCAGGTACCGGGTGGCCTGCAGCGGTCAGGTGCCTGAAAACATACATTCGCAGCGTCGGATTAGGCAACCACTGAAACTCCTCTTGTTCAGCATTGGCCACATCGCCGATGGCACGTTGCGGCCTCACCAGCTGTTCATCGTTAGCATTGTGGAATTTTTCATCGTGAATGCTCTTCATCGAGGGCATATCCGTGCCAAATACTTTTGCCTTGGAAGTAGTGCAACCAGACAGTAGCCCGGCATTAATCCAAATCGCGATTAATATCAGCATTATTTTTCGCATAGCGTAATCTCCTTGCAATCGAACTTTTATCCAGTGGCAAACTGCGGTCTAAATGGACAGATACCTCTACCCCCGGATTCACCACCACCGCATCAAAACTCTGTTTTTGTCGTGCCAGCAACCACCGGCTGACCTCATCCGTTGCGGATTGCACCGCCTCGCCAGCAACCAGTTTATTAATGTCACCCACGACCGTACTTGTTGTTGATCCAGTTAATGATGAGGTTTGCCTCTGCTGCTGTGCTTCGGCGTAGGCGGAACCCGCTGCACCCAGTCCCGCCAGCCCAATACGCTGGGAAATAAATGAGGGTGCGTTGGTGACAAAGCGCCCGGCCACACAGGGCACACCGCTAGGGTCAGAGATGTAGCCCAAGGGTTGCCCCTGGCTACTGTGGTTCACGATAGAGCCGTCCTCAAAGATGAACGTAGCCGAGGTTAGGCGGGCGCTGACACAGGACAGATTCCAGTCACCAAAACCCAATCCACTGAAAATCATACCCTCGACCTCTGGCATATCGTGACCATTGGCTAACAGATTTTCCTTGCCGATATAGATTTTTACCGGATAAGGATCGGGTGTTTGTCCCTCCACTGGAATACGGCCAATCAAAGCCGTTAGTGCCAGTCCGTCCGTCAACGTTGCATCTTTGGGTATCGTATAAATCGGCTCGACAATAATCTGATGTTTCTTCTCAGAATCTTGTACCTCTTTATTCGCTTCAGTCGTATTAGGTGAACGAGGTAGCAATCCAGTAAAGCGACCTTTATTACCTTCTGTTGTTTCTGGCTCAACATAATCAATAGGGTTATACCAGGCACCCTGATCTGGATTGATCGGAATCACATTCTGACCATCAAAACCAAAACCAACGGGCAACCCTTCCTGATTTAATTGCCCAATGTCAGCTGAGCTTTTATCTTCTTTCAAATCCTTAAGTTCACGTCTTAGCTGACTGAGATGCTGCTGAAGCGAACCTATGGTCGCCGTGGTTTCATTCAGTGCTTCCTGGGCCTGCTGATTTGCTGCTTCCAGCTTTGATACTTTTTGCTGATTGTCCAGCACCCTACCCATGTTTTCTTTAGTCGATGCATTCAGCGTATCCGCTTTTTGTACCGCTTCTCGGGCGTAGGCCTGCAATGCTTTGATAGTATCGGTCTGCGTATCACCGTCCTGAGGCTTGGCCGCAGGGTCATATCCCGGCATCTGCTCAACAGGCTGGTAACTTTCCTGTGACTCCGAACACATCACGAGTGACAGGCAGCCAATGGCCAGCGCAGCACCTCCAATCAGTAACGGATTCATGCGCTTTTCAGCCATCCTGCATTTCCTCTTTACCGGTTTTCCCACTTTGAAGAACCCGGCTGTCAATCGGTAAGGACAGGCTTTCCACAAAAGACCGATTCGAAACCAGATACAAGGTAGTAGTATCTGCTTCGTCACCCATTGCCCCCAAGTGGTCATGTTGCAATGTGGCCGTCAGCCAATCTCCACGGACAAGATAACTTAGGTCTAGCGCCTGGAGAGAATCAGATCGATCAAACTGTAACTGCAGTGATTGCCGCGACAAATTACGTACTCTAATCGCTGTCACTGTTAACCCATGACCTTGCCATGAAGCTATCGGCACCGCTTCAATAAGGCCACCGCGAATCAGTGGTACTGACGTTTTTGGTTCAACCGGAATTCGTTTAATCGCACTGTCACCATCGACTAATCGTTCCGGCGCATAGAGTTGTTGCGCAGCGTAACGGGTCAGTCGGATACGCCAGTCTTCTGTCGTTTTGTACGCAGTAGCTTCCTTGCTGCGATTCCGAGTATTTTCCTTTGTCATCACAATCAATTCATCGCTAACTGCTGCGGCTTCACTGGCTGTTATATCTAACAAATAGATTTGTTGATCATTCAGCCCCTGAATACGGATACGAGTTGTCGGAAATGGCTCCATTGCCCTGATATAGAAAACGCCGTTTGCCGCCAGCACTGACACATGGCGTTTAACCGTATCAGGCAGCCAATAACGCACATCATCAGGGAAATGAATAATACGTTCATGGCCAACTTGTAGATGAACGCTAATGGGACGCTTGTCCCAAAGCACACGCTCTGGTGTGTCAGCGATGACGGTAGCAGAAGCGAAAGCCAGTAAGATCACAAACAACCCTTGAATACAGCTTTTCATAATTTATCTCCAGGACGCCGGAAAGGTTTTCCAAGCTGTTCCTCTGGTAACAACGCTGGCCGCATAGCTTCATTGCAGGCTAATGCCAACCCCCAGGGATTAACCTCTTTATCAACATCGAATCGAACAACACGCAGGGGGTAGCGCAACAAGACATCCTTAACTGGATGGCCTCCAATCGATTCCGTGACATTGACATCCAGCCAGATACTCCACGCACTGCTGGTTTCTATCTGGACACGTTGGCGGGTATAGCTTTGACCAAGAATTTCCTGTACCGAACGAACCCGTTGTCGCAGCTCACCCAGTTCCTGTTTGGTATTCATATCCGTTTCCAGCGCAGCTCGACATCCCGGTGTAAGAAAACCCTGGAGTGCGTATATTTGCTTGGGATAGTCCTTCTCTCCGTCGCTTGGCCAGCGGTTCAATTGCTGGAAAATGTAATAAGCGAAGGTATATACCGTCGGAGCAGGCACACTATCAAAATTGGTTACCAGCCCCTGGGTTAAATCGGGAGGAATATAGAGCCGTCGAGTTTCCTGCAATACGCCGTTACGCCACCAAAGCGCGACTACCGCAACAAGCAAACACACTACAAGGATACGCAAAGTACGAATATGATCACTGGTGGCCAGCAATCGCTGCCGCGCCTGGTTGTTTCTGATTGCCGTTGGTTTATTGAGGGGCTTTTTCATCATTTTGCTCTCTACCTCACTTTCCACTTCAGTCGGCGTCCAACATCCCAAACCCGGCTTTGTCGTATGAACGAGGAACGCAACAAGTGAAGGTCCTCAAGCCATAGGCGTAGTCGCAACTGGTAGTAACCTAGTGGCCTGCCCCGCTTAAGTTTTTGTAATACCGTTGCCCCAATGACGACCCAGGCAATCACCAAAAGCAAACCGATGCCGACGCCCATCATGAGATAGCCAAACAGGCCGCACACAATGACACTACCGGGCACCAGAGCGATACCGCCCACAGTGACCAGCAGCATCAATTCTGAGAGCGAACAACCCCTGAAGATCGACGGCTCGGCATTCAAGCGCACAGGTAACAGTTCGTTAGCTTGCTGCGATTCCATGCCTCAGATGATTCCAACGGCTTCGTTCAGGAAGAAAGACACGATGGCCAACAGCACACCGGCTATGACTGCGGTCAAGCCCACAGAACCCCAATCAGGATCATTGGAACTGCGCGCTTCATTGAATTTGGAGAGCAGTATCCAACCAATCCACAGGAAGCCAGCGCCTGATATAACCAGGGCGATATAGTCAATGGCATCTCCAGACCATCCCTGCATAAAGGCTAAGTAGTTACCGTTAGGCGCACCGCTCGTCGGATCGACGGGTGTAGGCAGCTGTGCCTGAGCTGATATTGAGACCAGCCACAACCAAAACATCGATAAAGGAGCAATATTGCGCTTCTGTTTAATAGTAGATTCATGCATTACGGGGTTCATAGTCTTCCTCATTTTTCATGGTAAATGCTTCGTGGTAAAAGCTTTGTGCTAAAAGTTTCGCGTTGAATGTGTTTCGTTAGCGCTATCGCAGTAGGAAGCCAAGAACGAGAGTTAAAAAAATTGAGCGGACGGACCGAGTCAGGAAATCATAGAAATTTATTTTTCGATGTGACCAAGCTTTCCACTGAGTGACAATGACCCAGGCGACCCAGATATAGAGTACCGAATACAAGATCAAAAGAATCGTTAGACTAAAGCTACCCATGGGTACACCTAACGTTGCTCCGGTGAAAGCAGCCTCCTGGGACGCAGATACGGCCATCAGTGATAATCTCCTTCAATGGGAGGCAACGACCGAGGCTCACGCCGCATAGTGTTGGCGGCATCGACAATGCCTTGTTGAATTTTTTGCAGATCCGCTCTCAGGCGCTGGTAATCGACCAATTTCCGGTCATGAGGATTAGCTGCCTGCTGGGCTTCATCAATGATTTTAGTGATAGCTTCCAGCTCTGCATTCAGGCGCTGGAGTGCAGATCGCTCTTGGTCAGTGACGGCATAGGCAGGTGCTGAGAGTACAGCTACCAATAGGATGAGAGTTTTTGTCATTCGCATGATCATTGTCCTTTGTTGGAGCAATGATCATGGAATCTTTGGATTAGCTGTAGAGGAAAGCTTTCAGGGGACTAAGAAATTAATACCGAGCAACGGGAAGCCTTGGCCTCCCACGTCAAGCAATCATCAGCTACTACCTGACTAGATCAATCAAAAATCGGTAGATTTCTACCATAGCAAACGTGTCACGCTCACAATACTTCAATAGGTCAGCCGCGATTTTTCCTGCTTCGTCCGGTGCAGCATTGATCATGCGCTGCCACGCTTCCATTGCAGAGGCACCATCCTGAACTTCAAGCTCCTTGTAATCGAGATGAGGACAAACAACCGGCAGCACCTTTTTTATGGATGTGGAACCGTCAAACTGAGCGTCGACATAATCAGTCTTAAAAACATCCTCCAAGTCTACCATCCGGTCATTGAGACTATTCAGAAAATCCGCATTACCAGGATAGCGTTCAGCCATTTCACGATTGCGCGTTTTCTCAAAAGAAGCATGCCACGAAACGACACTACCAGTCGGGCCAAAGTCTTCCTGCATTCGCTCAACCAAACGATCCGGCAAACGAGCCTGGCGCTCCAGATATTCTTTGTGGTGAAGCGAACCGTCGGCATCCAAAATGTGCAGTGAGTACTGCACTGGAAAATGCTTGTGAGGGCTGGTGCCGTCAAGCAGCGGCACAGCGGAAGAAAAGGTTTCGTAGTCGAAGAAGTAGAGCGGAAAAATCAGCTCGGAAAGAAATTTCCTGATAGCCTGTGCAGAAACCTTCGGCTCACCCTCCTGAAAAGAGTCAACCACAATACGTTGGTTTTCCGACAATGGAAAATCGTCAGGTACATCGTCGAGCCCAAGCACATTCTTCATACGAAGATCGCCGATCTTGTTTGCCCGTAACCTCGGCAGACTATAGATCGACGGCGTCGGAACTTCAGGGTTGAAAATCCCAAATGCATCACAATGGTTAGCGCGCGTTTTCTCAATACAGGAACAGCCGTTCATATCCTGGTCGCTCGCCAGAAACGTCAGGGCTGCGTCGATCTCTGCACTCGTTTCGGACTCCACCTCCTCGACCGCCTCAGTAATGTCGGCAAAGGCCAGCATCGCGCCGGGATCAATTGCACCGTTGCGAACATAGTCACCATTTAAATGAACCAAAAACACACGGTCGATTTGCTGCCCGGCGCGCTCCGCGCAAACTTTCTGAAAACATGCGTCCTTTATGTGGTTATGCTTGGCATCAGTTTTGACGCTGGTCGAAGACTTGATCTCATAGAGTGCAGTCGTCCCATCACCCATATTTTCCAGTGCGTCTACACGCGCATATAGACCGTCGCCAGTCCTAAACTCCGCCTGAAAATTGACATTCCGGTCACCAGCGTTATCAAAGAACTGCTGGACATATCGCTCGACCTCATAGCCTTCACGAACAAGCTTCTGCATAAAGGTGGAGAATTCACCTTGGGGGTATTCGGTTGGCTCATTCTTAAACAGCCAAAGTGACTTAGGACACTGCAGGTATTGGATAAAGTCTGTTTTTGTAAGCCGTATTGATTCCATGAATGGCTCAGTTCAAAAACCATATTTATCTAATCTAAGTTTAAATGCCTTTTCACCGCCTTCCATTATCGTCTTAATAGAATCTCGAATTTCAGGAACATCTATTGCTCCCTCATTGGCAACATGCCCTCTGGAAAAATCACCAGCAATACGATAGTCACAACAAACAACCAGCTCAGCATCCCCATTGACCACAAGATTGGCATTGTGACTTGAAAATATGATTTGCCTGCGTGTTTTTGCAGCCCAAAGACGGGTTACGATGTCGAATATGATCTGGTTGTCTAAGTCGTCCTCCGGTTGGTCTATTATTAACGGAGGGCCTGATTGGTTTAACAAGGTAAATAAAAGTGCTGTCGCTTGCTGTCCTGCGGATGCATGTTCAAATGGTATGTACTCTCCCTCCTTAGTTTGATAATCAAAGGTAGTGTTGTCTTCCATCGGCGTAAGAACTAATTCTAACCACGTTTCTGGCGTCAGCTTACTCGCAAGCTTTATAAGGTCTGCTTTTCCAAAACCAAAAGCAAGTAGGTTTGGTGTCTCGGGATTATCCGAATCCTCATTCTCATCAGGCGTATGATATGAAAGCTTCTCCAGTTCATGAAGCGCAATACCCCATGCCGCGACAGGGTCATCACTGCTGGACACGCTTTCAAGAAAATCGTCAATCTTTTGAGTACGAAGTCCTGACCCTTTTATTGCCGATTTGAGCAGCTCCTCAATACTGCTAATATCTTCTCCTTTGAGTGCTGTCGCCCGTATTGCACCACCGGACAATTCGGTAAGCTTAGAGCATTGCTCTTCGTAAAGATCGCCTCGTTTCTTATGTAGGTCTACCCATTGGCTACGTAAATCCAAAAATTCATCTTCTGGTTTGCCAAGAGACTCCAGTTCCTTTGAAGCACGGTCAATTCGCTTACTGATTTCACCAATCTTTTCTTCCAAGTCTGACAAAGTCTTTAGCTGCGTCTCATGTGAGGATGCCGCACTCTTGGCCGCACTATACGCCTGATTAAATTTGCCTTTAGCAGCCTTCCACGCGTCGTACTGTGACTTGCTGTCTCCTGTGAACTCCCCTTCAGCATTAACAACAGCTTTAATCGATGCGTCTGCATCCTTCAACAGCACACGAAGTGAATCTCTCTGCGTGTTTATAGCTGCTCTCAGTTGCTCCAGTATCTCAATTTCCGCTAGTTGCTTTAGACTCTCATCTATTTCCTTTGGGAATGTATCGAGTGCGGCCACTAAGGCTTCAATGGAAGCACTGACATCTTTCGCCTCTTCATTCCAACCATCAACCAAGAGATCGGCATTCAGATAGGCAGGTTGTTTGGCAATAAGCGCTTGCTGCTCTTCAGAAAGTCCAGTTAACGATCCCCTTATAGTCTGGGCCTGTTGTGTAAGCGATTCCAGGTTTAATCGGTCTTCCCGTATGCCGTTGGCAATATTCTGCTTTCTACGCACACTGGAGTATATCTGGCGTATTTTCGAGACAATTGAACGAGCTTGGGACGAGATCGAGTCAAGTTCAGTTTTTACTCCTGAACGAACAAAGCGATCCAGCTCATCAACGCGAACTCCGACACGGCTTAGTTGCTTTTGACTGTATGCCTGTATCGGAAGTAACGTGCGTATATCTTCTGGTGTGCACTCCTCAAGTTCCCCTTGTGCTATTTTCAGCAACACTTCTCCCGACTTTGATCTCCGACGAACCATGTGAGGAACACCATTTACTTCAAATCTGACTTCGACCGTTGCGTCATACTTTGTAAGCGTATTTTCGACAAGATTCCTTTGTCGAACGGCAAGTGATTGACCACCCACTGTTTCTTCATGCTGATGCTCGTCGCAAAGTACCCATCGAAGATATTCTAGAATCGTCGATTTTCCAGTTCCGCGGCTACCGATAAGGGCCGTGTACTGCGGATTGATGACCAGATCGAGCGGCCCCATAAACTCGCTATTCGACACATGTACAGACTTGATCATTACCGAGGGTAACTGAGGTTCACTTTGCGAAATACGCGACTCTTGCGCCAAACACGCTTGTCGCAATGCCTCTGCTGTCGGTACAGCCCATTTAACCCAGGTCGACACTTGACCAAGTTGCGCGTGATCTTCCGAACGCGAGTCTGATGTTTGGAAAAGCGCTATTCTTTTGTTGCCATAATGAGAAACTTGCCCGTTTAGGATATTGAGATCACCGTTGTTACACTTATCGATTGATCCGTCGAGGTAGCCACCTACACATGGCATTGTCTTGTACTTATTTGCCACACCATCCCGAAGTAATGTATCACTACCCCCTGATGTTACGTTAGGTAAGATGATGTATCGATCTTTAAGAAAATCGTGCTCATCAAGTTTCTGCTTTAATTGTTCGAGCGTGGTTATTGGATCAAGCCTCTGGACTTCTGCCGTTTTCTCTTCAACATCAGCTGATGGCGTGATAGCCAGCGCGGTAAGTGCTGGATTAAGCAGAGTATCGGGAAAGTCTGAATCCAAGATGACAATAGCTTGGCAAGGAATATTAAGTGTCAGCTCTATACCCGGAAACACAATAATTTTTTCTTCATCAGGAACGTCAGTGCCGTCCTCCTTCTTTTCGTTCGCTGCTGCATCTCGATAGTACTTAAAGAAGCACAAGTCGTGATGATCAGTAATGGCTACAGCATCAAGTCCTTTCTCCCTACAAGCCTTTATAAACGCTTCCGCATAAGCCTTTCGGTCATCGGGATCAGAATAGGAACTACCCTTCCACGCTAAATCCCTTGGCGAGTGCACTTGAAAGTCACAGCGATAAAAATGGGCTCCCTTATCCATAATTCCTCTATCTAATTTTAGTCTTCATCTGTTCAAATTTGGCTAATCTAATCTCAATCACAATCACATGTAATAGCCATACCGTATTTGGGGAGTATCTGACTCCGTTAGATACTTCATTATTTCCCCAACCTTGCGTGAGCAGCCAAGTGTCACCGGATACTTGCCATCAAACTGCGTGTTATTCCAATTCATTTTGGTCAACCCAAGTATTTCCCTAGCAAGGAAACTTGGGGACTCTTCTGATTTAACAACCCTTAATTCAATAGGCTGGGGAACGTAAAGGCCAGGGTATGTTTGGTAGTACCACACCGACCCTTTCGTGTAGAGCAACTGCCGACCTTCATCCAATTGGGCCAAAGCGCCTCTATATGGAGGGTAATTACCATTTCGAAACAGGCGAAGCTTAGAATCCATGACAGTGACAAAATCCACAGTGTCGATTTTTAGTTCATTTGCTGCCGATTCTAGCCCTTCAATTTCTTCAGCACTGAAATTTGACGACTTATGAACAACAACACGAGCCGGAAATGTTCTAAGTGCAACACGATACTCATTCAATGCCGCAAGCAATAGGTCATGGGATTGCTGCGCGGTAAGTCTAGGTACTCTGTCGTGCTTATTTATTTCTACAGGTGTGCCTCTCAAGATGAGTCCGTTGCCAAGTTCGTCAAATATCTGAGCTAGACTCGTATTCAGCGTTTGGCGATCCCTACTACGATAGAATGAAATACCTACCGCGCATGAAGATGCTCTAGCATTGTCCTGATCTAATTTCCATGGAATTGTCGGCCCCGATTTATAATACAAAGCTGTACAGAAATTCCATGCTTTGGTTGCATCATCCTGCTGGCCAGCCACCTTGGCCTCATCCAAAGAAGACTGTTTAATAAGCTGTAATGGTTTTCCAAGGAACATAGCTTTAGCTTTTAATGCGCGTCGAAAATTAAGCTCTTCGTATTTTTCTTCCTTTACATTCAGGGTCTCCTGACCGGAACGCTCTTCGGTGGAAATCACTTTGAACAGACTTTCAGGAATAACGCACACAATGACATCAACATGTCTATTCTGAGCCAAAAACTTGATATTTTCGTAGTAAAGCTCAATGGCTTTATTTACTCTCTCGGTTCGGTTCTTTATGCCAACGATTTCTTTAACATCTGAATTTTTCAGTGTTCGAGCAAGGTCACTAGAAAAATGGATATCCGCCCCGAACCCACTTGACTGGCTAAAGCCACAAAACGGCAATCGGAGATTTTCCTGCTTAACCTCCGATGGTGCGGAAATGAATCCGCGACACCGAGTAATCCACTTGTCAAGCAAATCAACGCAATGGGATGACCCTACACCACCAACATTAATTTCTTTTCGCCGTGTTGCTTGCGTTTGATCAAACACGCCATATTCAGTAATTCCCCGCCGAGGACAAATATGTGCGCCATTAGCAAACAGCAACCTTGGTTCTAATATGTGCTCTATCTTCATTGGAGACCAAACCTTCCTTGATCAGAATCGTCTTCGTCTATCACAACTAGCAGTTCCCACAAATCCTCATTTAGAGACCTACCCCCACCAAACTCCAATATCTGTCCAAATGTAATGTGAGGGGAAGTATTCGCGTTCTCGGAGAATAGATCGTCCGAATCTAAATCTTTCAACCACGAGCAAAGAAATCGAAATTGATCGAACACTGATCGATTCTTCTCCATCCTCTTGAGACCACTGAGCAACTTGTCACCAAATGCCGACTGCCTATAGCTATCTCCATAGCTAAAAAACCAGTCTGGAGTTATCGCCACATACCATTCACCCTCCACGGTAAGGAAGTTCAACGAAAACGCAAAGTGCCGCGTGGAGAGAACCTTTTCCGGCTCATTTCTTTTGAACTTTCTCTCAAAAACAGTTCTTGTTGCTCTTTTTTGACCAACCCACGTTTCTGTCCGCGTATTATCAGAATCTTCTAATGGTAAAAAAATAAAAATCCGCTCTCTATACTCCCAGAGTACGCGATGTTTATGGAGTTTGTGCTGCATACAAAACCTGAGCAATGACTTGAACACACGCTCATGGTCTTCATCAATTGCGTAGTAGTCACTTGGCTGGAACGGCTCAACTGTTCCCTCATCTATTAAAGATTTGAACGGATTATTCTGATCTTCAAGGTTGTGAAATGTTATCAGCCTGCCACCACTTACCTCATAATCTGAGGGAACACTCTGTTCAATACTTCGCACATATGTTCCAACCTGCTTTCGCTGGTTCCGAGGCTTTGTACCATCGAAAACCTCTGGCAATAATTCCGCAATGTATAGTGTTTGAGGAAAATACAACTCCAACATGTTGGCCGCTAGTGTTTCCGGCGGCTCTTCCGGCGGATCAAAATCTTGTTCTGCCAAACCAACATCACAGCCTCGCGTATAAGAACCAAGAACATCTACAGCTCTTTTTAATGCTATTGGAGTGGCACTAGCAGCCTTGGTTGCAAGGTCAGTAAAATCGAGTATATCCGCGCCTACGTCGAATTCGAACTTCCTTTCACAAGCCTTTTCGATGCTATCTTTCGAGTAACTTCCTTGTTTTCGGGTCAGAATATAGAAAATGATTCTGTCGTATTTCTCATGGAGATTGTGTTTAATGAACTTTCCGATGGAGTCCTTTACTTTTTCAATCGTCTTATCTGATGTGACCTGAATCGCCACTCGTGCATAATCATCGGCAAGGTCTATTCCGGGGAAGTTCTTTTTTTCGTCTTCATTTAGGTTTCTAAGATTTTCGAGGCCATATAGTTCCTTAAATATTCCACAAAATACGTCTTCACATATTTTATTGATATCAAAGTGACCCATAGCAACTGAAACCTCCACTTCTTTGGAGACTTTAGTAAGTTCTTCACGAAACTGATCAATTACCTTTACATGCTTCAAACTCTATTTACCTACTGGCCACTAATTCCTAATTAACGTCATTGTTTCTGCCCTAATAGCAACTTAGCTGATTCCATATCATAGGAATATTTGCCAATAGTTCCGTCTTTAGTTTTTCTATATATTTCATGCAAAATACTCACTAACTGCTCCATAACTCAAAACAAAAGCCGACTTTCTGGCCCTCGTAATAGCAACGTAAACCAAGCATCTCTCTTCAGTATCAGCATCTTCTTTCGAAATCGCATCTGCTTTGTCCCTCAAGGCAAAATCAAGAGGTATTAGACCATCGTTAGCCGAGGCAAGAATTACTTGATCGAATTCAAGACCTTTAACCCGGTGGACAGTAGCAAGCTTGACTGCATCTATATCAGCATTATCTGGTTCATTTGGCTTGATCATCGATGTCTTTAGTCCCAGTTTTTCAAGCCTTTCTTGTATAGACGAGACCTCTTTATTGGTTCTAGAAACGATACAAAAATGGGAGCTAGGTTCTTCTGATTCCTCAAGCAGAGCTTTGATAAAACCAGCTTGATCATCAGGTGTTTCGAATCTTTCGATAACCGGAGCCTCGCCGTGAGTAAGCGATTTGTAGAGTGAGTTAGAATCCTCCCCGCCATCCAGATCGTCGATATCCCTACCTTCCAACAAGCCAACAGCCCAACGTCTAATTTCATCCGTCGTTCTGTAGTTAATTTTTAACTTGCGTGATCTGCCACGTATATTGATGCCGCATTTACTAAGAACAACTTTGTTTCTGCCATATATTCTCTGATGGGCATCACCTACGATGAATAAATCATTTTTCCCTTCTGGTATTAAAGATCGAATAAGATTAAAGGCCTGCGTCCCCATATCCTGGGCTTCATCCACCACCACAGAGCAATAAGGCAAGGCTATATTTTGGCTCTTTATCAATTCTGCCGCGTCACGATATGCATCATCAACCTCTTTGAATCTCGAACGGTTTAGCTGATGGCGATACTCTTCAAACACAGGCCAAATTGCCAATCGCTGCTCTCTGTTAAGTCGTGTTCCTCGACCTATACGAGATGCCTTTTTATAGTCATTAAGCGTTTTTATTCCTTGAGGTTGAATTACTCGCTGCCACTCTTCTTTAAAGAAACTATCAGAAAAATCGATATCTGAAGGTTTTTCAGACAATGCCTTTTTCCAAAGCTCTTCAAGCACACCTTCATCAAATACCACTTCGAAGTCATAGCTGTGCTTCCTTAGAAAGCGCTGCACCCACTGATCAAGATTAATAACCTCAATGTTTTTCTTTTCGCTATCATCGCAAATGCTTTCCAGGTTCTTATTGATATCAACAGCCAGATTTTTTGTGAACGTCGTAAAAAGTACCTTACTTTCTGAATTGGCAACATGCCTTGCTAGCCATTTTGCACGATGCATCGCAACGACTGTTTTCCCCGTACCTGCGCCACCCAAAACTCTCACAGCGCCATTTTTTACACCAGTAGAAAGTTTTCTTTGAGATGGGTGTAAGAAAACCCTCCATTTTTCCACTGATGCATTAAGCATCTCAGATAGTTCGGTTTCACTTTCCGGCACAGCAAATCGAGCCATAGATTGAAGGCGGCTGAGGGCGTCGGAGAAGTTGGCAGTATCGAACGTCTCTGCTTCCTCCAGCTCTCTTTCCAGCAGTATGCTTTCATAACTCTCCCCAGCAAAATAGAAAAACAGGGCTTCATAAGCTTCACGGGGCAATAGTTTCTGAGCACGATCCAAGTCTTGTTCGCAGGTAACGCCTCTAACTAATTCAATTTGTTCTTCTGGAACACCGAATTTCAGTAACTGCCTATCTTTAAGCTCATCAAATAGCCCTTTCTGCTTTTCACTATCCGAAGGAGCAAAGTCAACGACTTCGGTTTGTGTGGAATAAAGCTGGATTGAACCTGTATTCGGGTTAACTTTACACTGGTGACTCGCCGCCCAGTCATAGGCCTTGTCATGATGGTCCACCCACAAAAACAGATAGACGCTCCCCTCTTCAGGAGCAGATAAAATGACTCGATAAGCCTGATCAACTCGAATAGATCGCATATTCTTATCTTTTACAGCATTCAACTTTTCAAAGTTCAAGCCGGGTGACTTGGGATTCGTTTGAAACTTTAGAACAAGCTGATTTACCTTAGCCTGAATATTTGGCTGCAACTTGGTAAGCGCCCCAAAAAATGCGTCTGAAAATCCAACTCTAACATCCATTATTCTTGTCCTCTTAATTTATTCATTAGCACATCCATGTCGTCGTCTAAAGTCACAATAATCCAGTCATCTTTTTCAAACCCACTTCGGCCTTCTTCAAGTTGGTAGTCGAGCATAAACGCAACTTTCATGTCTTCCCACGCTAGTTCAGCCTCACCTATACCCGCTCCTTTTTTATCAACAAGTTCATATCCAACTTCTGGTATAGGGGCCGAGTCACTTGCTAATGCATGAATAACATCACTCACATCGTCATCAGCTAACTTGGCAACTTTGTCCCACTCGGAGCTATCCATTGCGTCCGGCTTATTACCCCATTCGAGTTGGGCAAAATCACCGTTCTCAATCCCCTTACGAGTACCCGCAAAAAATTTCGGTAAAAACTGACCAATATTGAGAATTTGAAGAAGCTTCTGCCATGTGACCTTGGTTAGTTCAGCATCGGTATTACTAGGATCAAATACTGCTGCCAAAACAAGTGATTCAGGATCAAGCTCTGTGATTGCTGACTGCTCGCCAGCAACATACATCGTCATATTGACTTGGTTATCTCTTAACCTATTAGATGAACAAAAAATTAGTTCCGCCCCTGAAAAACCATCAACGTACTGGCTTGGCCAAGTATTAAGCTGATCATTAAAGTCTTTCTTTTCGTCTGAGTTTTTCATTCGGCCTTGATCAAGCCAACTCAAAGCTCTCAGCATCGCATAGTTCCGCCAAGTCTCTATATCAGGTTTAGATAGAAATTTAACTAACATCACAATCGGCGATAGCTCTGCAATCTGATTGTGTTCCCTTAGGCCCTTGGATTCACTAATCTTCTGGATAAAAGCCATTGGTGCATTAGTCGTATTCTCGCGAAGCGCATTCGGTATCTTCACTTCGCTACCGGCAAATACATGGTTAACATCGTGCCACGTCAGGCTCCAAGTCAACATGTTAGAACCCAGGAAGATTCCTTGCCGTTTCATCAGGTCTTCGTGAACAATGTCTTTGTGATAGCTGTAGCCATCAAGGAATACTGCCACCTGAACCTTTTCATCAGATTCACGATCAAGAGAAATCAGAAAGTCCGGCTCGCAAGGGTAAGCAACACCATGCTCTTTACCAAAACGGGCATGAGGCTCAACTGAATAGATCAGATCACCTATCTCCAGTTTAAAACCCACCTTGCCATTAACGATATCCTTGGTTGTCCGTATTCGGACACCACCTAGAAGCGTGCTCTTATTCAGTGCCTGAAGTGCTTCCGGAAAACGACTTTCTAACTCACTATCTGCCCAGACGTTTTTATTGATTTTCCCTAAATGATCGACTGGCTTTAATTCAACATTCTCATCAAGAATGTCATTTAACATACTCAGAGCCGTCGCTCTGGAGGTATTCTCCATACCATAGCTGTTCTTATAAGCATATAAACAGTTATAACAACCATCCATATCAGGACTATTCTGGCAATCACACTCCGCCATAATTTGGCGGGACATTTCTAGTGTTTCCATCAGGTTCTTTGGATCAGCTAGCAATGTATGCAAGTAACCCGTCCCTCCAGGTACGGTATCGTACAGCACCAAATAGTTTGCACGCTCCACAGAACCCGGTATCGGCTCATCACTAATGGTAATGTTCAGATGGTCAACTTTTCCGCCAAAACGGCTTTTTAAGCCTAACTGCAATGCGGCTACGAAAGACTGTATCTGCTCCTCACGCTCTGCGAGAGAGAGTTTCGGCATCAGAATACGCACCGCTTCTGATTCATACTGACGATACAAATACAAGCAATCAATTATCCCTGCGGCACTTTGCTCCTCATCTCCGCTTTCGCTCTGTGCATTACGGTAGCTGCATTTGAACATATGCTCCGCCTGATTTCGGCGATGTTGCACCATGCCACACTCTTTACACAGTCTGAATCCAGGTCTTGCCAACTCAACACCAGCCACGTTGAGCATTTGATCGCTACCACCTTGCTTGCCAAAGTTGATTTCTTTAAACAAGGCTTTTTTTATGAACTCAAACCCAAAGGGTTTTGTATCCGTCTTCATCGCATAAGCGTGAACAATATCGACAGGATCAAAGTCGATAAGCATCTGCTTGTTATAAAACGTTGGCTCTCTGGTATCAGAATCATCACCAATAAATGCGTCATCTTCTTTGGTGTTTGCATACACCTGACGCAGTTTCACCATAGGCATTAATTGCGAAACATTGGCCCACATTGGATCGTTACATCGTGGGCAGGCGGCATCTTTATCAGCACCATGAATACGCTCGCTATAGCTACAGCTTGGGCATAAGCGCCAATATTCTAGATTCTCACCTCGCGCCATTTCAATGCGTTCAATTTTTACTTTTCTATTACTGGCGTAAAAAACACTCTCTGGCGCAAGTTCACTCAATGCAGCATGTGCGGGCCGAGAATACTCAAAGATTTTGGAGTCATAATTCGTTGTTTTTCCATCATCCAGCTCAATCGGTTTACTGAGCCGACGGAATATCACTGAACGGAGAGTTGTACCTTCTTCAGGGAAGGCGTAGTTAGGAAGCAAGCCATCATCGGTTAAGAAATTTAGCGTGTCTTTTCTGTTCAAATCTGTCTTAAGTCGCTTGATACCTTCCAACTCAGTATTGAGTTCTTGTTCCAGCTCATCCCGCGCTTCGTCTTGTGGCCTTTTCTTCAACGCACGCAGCTCGCCCTCTAAATCCTTTTGATGACGTATTAGATTCTTTCGTTCTTCGACCACCTGTTTTATTCGGTTGAGCACATAAATGTGCATGGCGTCTTCGTCGTCTATTGTACCTAGTAAGTAAGCCTTCAGCTTGTCACGGGTTTCGGGTAATACATCTCTATCCAATAGACTATTAAAGCTATCCCATAGCTCATCACGATGCTTGCCAACAAACTCCAACAAGGTGTAAGGAAACCGTTTAAGATCGCCATTTTCCACAGCATCCAGCACAGCCTGCATAGACCCTGGTATGACATGCTTACCATCTAAACTTACGCCCCAATGATCGAAACAAAAGGCGAGCAACTGCCGACGCAGTACCATACTCGCATTCAAGAAAATCGCCGGAGCCTGAACATCACCAGCCAACATCTTAATAGGGTCGGCATAAAAATAGAGATCGTGCGGGTGCCCGTTAGCCAATGTAAGAACGAAGGAATTCCCATCTTTACGTCCACCCCGACCGGCTCTTTGCAGGTAGTTAGCTTGACTAGGCGGTACTGAGCAAAGCAAGACAGACGAAAGGTCGCCAATATCAATACCCATTTCCAAGGTCGGCGTGGCGGATAACAGGTTTTCATACCAATCTTGCCGGTCTTTAGGTTTAGCCATAAAGCGCTGCTCAAGCGACTCACGATAACCCCTCTCAAGTAGAGCCGTATGCTCATGCCCTATCACACGCTTGATCTCGCCATGAATATAGAAATTACGGTACATAGAATCGCGAGGATGCGCATTGGGTTCGTAGATGGCGACCGCCTGATCTTTGTTGAACACCTGATCCAACGACGGCATACCACTTAGTGAGTCCAGCCACTCTTCCGGTACATACCATGAACCATACCTTGAACTAAAGGCGCTTCCATTTTCACTCGCAGATGATTCACTGATACCTTCTATAACAGAGTCACCGATTACACCACGTCGTAAACGAACAGCTCCAAGATCAGTGGTAATAAATAAGTGTTCAGGATTCAGCGCCCAAGCCTTGTGCTCCTTTCGGGTTTCGAACTCTAAAAGCAGACCTGATTTAACCAGCGAGTGCATCACGACTTTCAGTAAATCAGCAACAAAGTTGTTATCAACAAGTTGACCGTCATCTAATAACTGTTGAACCCAACGGCTATACCACGTGCTTTGCTGTTTCGGCTCCAATCGATCAAGCCCTTTCTCGGCAGCTTCTCCGGGAAAACGGGGCAGGATCGAGTAGTTACCAATATCCGGCATAAAAGATAAATTTCTTCGGGAAAGGAGAAACCAATCACCGCCATTTTCGATGTAACCTGCCATCAACGGGTCAAAAAATGCACCTTGTCTTTTCATACGCAGGGCAATACCCCAAAGCATATAGCGAGCGTTATCTAATGGAAGCGAGTAGCCCATACTTTCACGGCTAGCATCAACCAGCGTCTGAGCCGCCTCTTCTATAAGCTCAGTATTCCAATAGATCGTTGCCACACCGGTACGCTCCAAGGAACGACCAATTAACGATTTAATACCAAACTCTGATAAAGCTTCCCAAGCCAGCCGCTTATTAATTTGGCTGATTAATCGTCCCGGATTATCCAACTTTCCATTTTCTTTAAGGGCAATGTAATCCTCATGGGTTTGCATATTCGGCGGTATAAACTGAGTAATGTAATTTAACTCAGTTAGTTGTTCATCATTGCCCGTCTCTTTTAACCAATAATGTGGTAGGTATTCAAAAAGCTTCGCTAGGGAAATATCCTGATTTTGATTAACACAGTAATAATTAACGGCCTTTGCCAAAGCCATTCGAATATTATTCTGCCAAGTACGCGCGGCGAAGAAGCCCGCACGGTGGGCAGCATCCTGAACGGAATCAGAAAATGCGATAAGCTTTTTATCATCGTTGGTTTTATTGGCAAACATCTGGTGGATAGCTACTGAGCTTAAACTAGCTGCCCGTGCACCAAAAAGAATTAAGCTGCTACTAGCTTGGCAAACTGGGCACATACGCTGACTTTCGAATGTAGGAATACCACCACGGCGAACGCTTTTGTTTAAATCTGGCTCAAATACTGTAACTAACTCTTTCTCTTGGCAGGATTGACACACATCATCTGAAGTCTGCAAATGGCCGCAGTCACTACACAAAAATTTAACAATGCCTTTGGCAGGAGGCCTATATTCAGCACTTTTTAAGGGAAGCAAAACCCGCACTTGCTTATCACTGGAGAAAAATCGTGTATAGATTTTCCTTAAATCCTGTTCAATATGGCTTTCGCCTTGCTCGACTGTAGTCAACCAAGCCGTGGTATGGCACTCGTTGCACTGCACCGTTGGCAAGTAGATATCACCGTGCTTGTCGTTTTTAGCTTTCGACTTTAGATCATCAGAAAACTGCAAATGCACTGGCTTTTGAGGAGTATCTGTTCCTACGCGCGCTACAATACGACGCAACTCCCTCGCCCATAATTGCAGTCTTACAGTCACAAATGGCTCGCCGAGGTAGCGCACGCCACGGGCGTGCGATAGCAATGCCAATAGCGAAACTAAAACCTCAGAAACATTGCCTTTAAGCTGAGGGGGGATTTGCTTTTGGATTGCTGGAAGCAACTCATTGATATCGACAGGGCCACGTCGAGCGACATAAAGCAGGTTATGCATTAAAGGGTGCTTGCGTAAACGCTGCCCCAACTCCTGGCGCGCCCCCATATCTTGCGGCTCTAACAACCACTCATCACCAAAAAACAATCGAGCTTGTGCGGTTAAATATTCTTCTAATGTTGCGTAATTGTCTGGTTTAAGCTGTTCTGGCGTAAAGGATGGATCAAGCAACATATACTCGATCATCCCTAAAAACTCATCATGCCCTTCGCGACTCTCACCGATGATACTGTTACGATCAAAATGGGTATCAAAGATATTGGCAGCATAATTAGCCAAATCGTCCATTTGAGTTTCACTACCCAATGTCGCCGAGGTGCCTGCACATATCAGGTCTTCAGTCTTTACTCCCAATCGCGCTTTTAAACGGCGGATAAGCATCGCCAAATCTGAACCTTGCGCACCGTCAAAGGTATGCAGTTCATCCACAACCAAGTATTTGAGTAGGTCTGGGGTATTGTGCTGCCAAAGCACCTGATCTTTGGGTCGCATCAACAGGAAATCGAGCATTTTATAGTTGGTAAGCAATATATCCGGCGGGCTTTTGCGTAATGTGTTTTTGCAGGTAATTACCTGCTTCTCACCCATATACTTTTCTTCACTTTCACCGCCCACAAACAAACCAACGCGGACTTTACCTTTGAGTTCCGGCGTTGAATGAATGACCTCTGCAAAGCGTTTGGCCTGATCACCCGCCAGCGCATTCATGGGGTATATAACAATGGCTTTAATGCCGGGCTTTGGGTTTTTCTGGCAGTGATCTAATATCGGATAGAGAAAACATTCGGTTTTACCGGAGCCAGTACCCGTTGCCACAATGGTGCTCTTAGGTTTGCCCTTACTTCCAGGTAAAGAGCTACGCAAACTTGTCCAAGCCTGTTGCTGGTGTACAAATGGGCTATGCTCGGTCTCAAATCCAGAAAAGAAATTCTTGCGATCTGTATTCTTGGCAAATGGCAAATTGATTGAAACATACGGCCCCTTAATAAAGGCATCACCGTTGTCGTTCAATGAACCGTCTGGTGAAGAAGCGCTATGCGAGTTAACCAGTTGCTCGAACTTACCTGCAAACGGCCAAGTATCTGTTTCAAAGCCAGTGACAATAAACTCACGAAGGGACTTAGCGACATCCTGTGCTAATAGACCAGGTATCATGCAACACTCCCTTCAATCTTTTGATCTTCCTTGGCAAAGCGCTCGGTAAATACTTCCCACGCAACACGGTAATCTTCTTCACGATCCGGAAGATAGAATGGCGCAACATAAGTAATCGTTTTCTCGCGAGGGCCTCCGGGCAAAGTATCATCGATAACGGTGCGATGAATTTTTGTTCCGTCCGGAATTTTTGGCTTACCGTAGCTTTGACCGCTGGCGTAATCGATGCGTCTGCCATTTTCAGATGAAGCGGGCTCTGGGCAGATATCTTCCCAGCCTAGGGGCTTGGTTTCGGCGGTGCCGTCAGAGTATTCGATAGTAACTGGATCACCTCTTTTCCCAGATTTGCGAGGTAAACCCACCCCCGGAAGCCCTTTGCTAGGGGTAAAAATAATACGACCATTTTGATCATAGTACGTTTCTCTTTCATACTGGAATAGAACCGGAAACTGCACTCTATAAATATTTAATAACTCATCAACATCAAACGTCAAGGCTTGCGAAACTAAAACATCCAGCTCTATTAGTAGCTGCCTTCTTTCATAATCAGTTTGAGACGCAGAAGTTATATTCCAATCTTTCACAAATCCCAAAAACTTATCTTTATCTAAAATTTCGAGGTTTGCAGCCCAAGAATCATTCTCCATCCTTGGACACTTAGCTTCATTCCAAAGACTGCCATAGCTAGCAGTAAGACATGAAAGTAACAAGACACGACTACATATTTCATCTTGATATGCTGAATCTTTCAGCACTGGAAAGCCATCTAACATTTGATGCAGATTATTGCGTCCTGAAAGCTTAACGAAGAAGTCCCAAACAATACTAAAAGAACATCCACTAAAAACCAGGAAAGTTTGTAAGTCCTTGAAAAGATAGCTCAAGATCGCATTAGTGTGAAAAACCTCGGGTGGTATAACAGCCGCAACCAAACCACGCTCAGCTCCAATGCTGATCATTGCTCGTGCCGCTAACCTATAATGCTTTACAACACTATCACCACCAACACAGCCCCAATCGACCTTTGGTATTTTTCTTTGATATTCGTTTGGTGTAATTGCTGGAATAAAATTAGTTCTTGGTAAATATGACTCTGGGGTATCCGTTAAATCTGTAACTAAATAATCTAAATGACTTTTGCATTCAGCCTTTGGCGTTTTGTACAATGGGTTTCCGACAAATATCTGCGGGCCCCCAAATATATAACCGGAAGGACCGCTAGGAAACTGTGTTACTTTTTCTATAGTTCCATCATCCTGACTATTTGTTTCATGCCAGCCAGAACATAGGAAATATGCTCCCCTTAAATCTTCAAGACGCTTCCCGACAAAGGAAAACTTTTCAATTACAGACAAAAGCTCAAGTGAATGTATAGCTGGGAGTGTTGCTTCCAGATGAGAAGACTCTTCAGAACCATTCAATCTGCCAAACAACTCCAAGGCTGTGTTATTAACTTTAATGATTCTATTACGATGGCACAACGTATCCCATTGGCCTTCAGTTGTTTTTTGAGCAGGAACATCACCAACTCCATCGTGGGAAAAGCACCCCTCTACTTGTCTTGGTATATAAAGATTCGATATGGAGTGGAAACTTACCCTATCTGATTTTGCACCATAGATGTTTATAGAATACTTAACCCAATGTAGAATTTCGCTAAATAGCTTTTTAACATTTATAAACTGAAAGTGACTCCTTAACCGGGGATAAACTTCAGCCCTCAATTTCCCGCCATTTGAATCATCATAAATACCATCTGGATGCAGAAATCCTGCAAAACCAGATTCATTCATCAGCCACCATGATTGAGGCAAAAAACATTTATATAGATTTGCCTGCATTCCCTTTAATTGTGGGTAATTTTGGCTTCCATTTAAAAAGTGCTGTGTGCCTTCTGCTTCCGTTAGCTCATCGAACCATGTCTGCGCTAACACAGCGCTACGCTCAAAAGCCTGCGCACGCTCTTCACGAAGCTTGGTGGCGCTTAACTTCCGCAACACAAATTGTGGATTATAGTCACCTAATACGCCACCTTCGTTCCATTCAACCTTAAGCCACGGAGGATTTCCTAACATAACGTCAAATCCGCCTTTATCGGAAAAGACATCAGAAAAGGTAAGCTCCCAATGGAAAAATTTAAACTTCTCAGCCAGCTCATTGGCTAACCCAAGCCTAGGGAACTGCCCTAACAATTTCTCAATATGAAGCTCACCTTTAGCGGTTTTAACATTTTGAGCTTTCTTTTCTTGCTCAGTGAGCAATGGTTGCTGCTGCTCACCTGCAAATAACCCCTTCTGGCCCACTTCAGGGAATACTTCAGCTTTGTTATTAGCCTCAAAGTCAAAGCCAGGCTGCTCAGCTTGGAAGCTAAATACCTGCCCTTGAAGCAATAGATTTAACTCAAACAACCATGAGCTTCTATCTGGCAGCAAGTCCACTTTATCTAAAGGCCAAAACCATAGTGCACACCAGTAATCCATCACCAACTTTAAACGTCGATAAGGCGATGCTATCTTGGCATTGTTGTTAAATATCCCTGAAGATCGAATTTGGTCTTTTTGCTGAGTACTGGTGTGAAATTCATCCTCCGATTGCCCCCAAATCGGAAAACGATCTTCGGTGCGGTTACGATCTGCCCTTAGCATATCCGTATGCTCTTTCCAGAGACCATCAATAGCACCACTGATTTGCTGGAGCAGTTCAAGCTCGTCTTTCGTTAACGGCTTTAAAAACTGAGCCTTCCACTGTTTGATTTTGGCAAAGGCATCGGGTTTTAGCTTTTTAGCCTCTTTATCGTTAACCCCCACCATGCCTTCATCGGGCAATAAGAAGTGATAAATATGTTCCGGGTCTCTAATAGGATTGATCGGGTCAAGACGTTTCGGTTCGTGCTTATACCACTTTTCATCTTTTTTGTTAGTGACCACTTGATCAGGGCGATATACCTGCCTGCGGGCACCAATGAGCGAGTTACCGTTGAATAGCTGATAACCAAACCAAGGTACTACACTGGATTGACTCAGCGCGTTGAGCCATAAAGAAACTTCAGCCAGCTCTACAGCAATCGGGTTTAAATCGACGCCATAAACATTGTGGTCAGCAATATGCATTTTCACTTGCTGTAAAGCTTCACGATATTCCTCGTGGGGAATACGCTTGTTAAGCTCTTGCTGCTTTAAGGTGAGATAAGCTTCACTGAGTTGATTTACAGCCTCGTTCAAGAAAGCCGCGCTACCCATCGCTGGCTCGCAAACAGTTAGCTTGAGAATATCGTCGGCCTTCAGGCCTTTAAGACGCTCTTTAAGGGTGTATTTCACCAAACATTTGGTGAGCACTTCGGGTGTGTAGTAACTGGCGCTTTTTTGCCGATCACGCCCCGCCAGACGATAGATGAATTTGCTTTTAGGGTGTTTCTTTAAGGTCTTGTGGCCGCTCTCGTCTTTTTCGTAAACCTTTTCGTCTTCTTCATAGTTACCAATTTCGTGGGCAGGTACAAAGTAACCTGTCTCCAGTTCGTTATACTTTTCTCCGGCTTTTTGAACCTCGTATAAATCTTCCGCCGCGAAAAATCCCCGATAACTTAGCAGCGTTTCATACACCGCCCCCAATTGGTTAATGCCCAACTGCGCGTAACTTACGCGACCACGACGTTTACGGCCTCGGCCTGAGGTCTCGCGAGTAAGCGACATTAAACGAATAACCGTTTGCAGTGTCTGGTTAGTAAACTTGACCTTGTTGAGGTAAGGGGTAAGTTTTGGATCAAACAGGTGGCTATCCAGTTTTTCCAATGTAAAACTGTTATGTACCCCACGCTCTTGCCAGGCATCCCCTAGCTCGGCATCACGCTCACCCTTGTAACCTTCATGTATCAGCTTGAATAACAAGCTGATGGAGTGATACAAGTAATAACCTTTGCGGCTTTCCTCGGTTGTTAGCTTCACCAGCTCAAGATCACGCAGCGATTCTAAACTGTAGCCTTTTCTATACGCTTCACTCTGGTGTGGAACATATTTAAGCTCTGGACGTGCCTCGATATAAAATAGAAATAATAGTCGGTACATATAGCGCAGGCATTCACGGCTTAGTGCGTCAGCATCTAGTGCAGATTTACCCGTAAACCCAATATCTTTACGTTGGATCATTTGTTCTGCGGCTTCATTGCCTAATAACTCAATAGCTTCACGCAAGGCATACTTTAAGTCTTCAGATACACCAAAAGCATGTTTGTGACTATTCTCGTCCAGATTATCAAGCAAGCTACTACCTTGCTCTGGCACCAGACTTTGTTGATGCAATAATGCAGCGGTAGCTTTTAGAGTGATATCGTCTTTACGCCCCAGAATCTCATCTAAATCAAAGCGCAGTAGACGGTTTTGAAGCCATTTATAACGATCAATTAATATGCACTGCCTATCGCTTAGTAACAATACCCAGCGAGGCGGCTCATCCTGCTTGAATACCACATCATTGATCAATTCGTACCATGAGGTATTTCTAAGGCTATCCGCATGGGGGCCTTCACCAATAAACTGATCCTTCTTGAGTTCCAGTAATAAAGGGTCAATACCTTCTTTATCACTATCCAGTGCCCCAAGCACCCAAAGCTTAGGGCCTTCGTTATTCGGCACAACGGAAAGCACTGGGATTTCTAGGTCTTCCTTTTTCTTGTCTGTCTGAACTCTGCGATTGTGAGGGTTCCAAGGAAAATCAAAAGCGCTACAAAAAAGCCTAAAGAATTCACGTTGCATGGCGATAGCTTTTTGGTGATTGCGCTCCTTATGGGAGCGCTCGCGCATCGCGAAATAATCACGAGCTATTCCTTTCAGCCGATTGTAGGGCGCTTGATAGTGCTCTTCGCTATCTTCTTTTTCCTTCCACGCATTAAGTGCTACGTTGATATCACCTTTGAATACTTCAGCCAGGTAGTGAGCGCTGTAAAATTCATTTTCGTTATTGATGCCTAAGAATGTCGCGGCGTTATCGGTTACGGGCATTGTCCTTAATCCTCCGCTCTGGCCAGTACGGCAATTAACTGAATATACGGAGCGGGTTCCGTTTGCATAGTATCTTCAACCCAACTTTGATAGCTTGTAAAGATGTCGTCAATTCGCTTCATCCGAGTGTTTTTTCGGCTTTCTTTAATACGCTCATCTTGTTTTGAGCCGGATATCACTAGCTCTAATTGCTCTACCTGCTTGCCCCTAAGCTTGGCTAGCTCTGCAAGCTGCTCTGCAAGTAATGGTGCCGTTTTTGATTCAAAGGCTTCACGCTCTTTCAAAACCTGCTCTTTTACCGCATGCACTACCGATTGCCTTAAATTGTTCAAGCCATCGATATCAATAGGCTTAGCTGTATTAGGGCGAGGGTTTTCGCCCAAATTAAACTGCTGGAGCAATTCATGTAGAGAGCTGATATTCACGACTTCACTATCCCGGCAATGTACTGCATACCATGACCAAATAACTGGATTGGCTTTTCGATTAGGTATTAGTGCCGACACAAGAAAAATGGCCTCATTAGGCTCAATATCGCTATTTAAGCCAAGCACCAAAGCCTCATGCCGCCCCGTATTGGATAACATTCGCTCTTGCAGCCATTCAATAACTGGGTGTTTACGCCATAAATAATGCTGCTTAGGCCAAGCATGTTCATCATTGCGGCTTCGGGCACATTCTATTTGATAGGCTTTAACATCTGCGGTGAGAATAAACTCACCATCCTCCGGCCAGATTTCCGAAGGCATAAATCGGAAACGATCTTTTAGATCATCTGGCGCGATGACTGACAAGGTTTGTTTAGCGTCTGTGTAGCTGACATCTGCCACCGGTTTCGCTCTATCTCGATTGAGGTATTCAAAACAAGCTTTTACAAAACCATAATCATTTTGATAAATAGAATATGTTTCACCGATGGGCAACGATTCCGATTCTCTAACCGGCGCTTCGTCCCCACTGAAGAACAGGGCCATCAATTCATCGCCCTCATTGCTTTCGTCAGCTTGATATTTTTTATCAAACTGTTCTGCACTTAATCCATGCGCCATAGCATCTTCAGTCAGCTGTTGTTCAGCTTCTGCATCATGCACTTTCATAAAAGTGGCTGGATCTCCAATATTTTGGTAGGCCTGTTCATCCTTTGTTTGAAGTATTTCTAAAATGCGAGTATCACCACGAATGGTTTCGTTCTGGCTTTCTGTTATCAGATAATAAAGTTGTGGCTCTTGTGTTTGGCCATAACGGTCAACACGCCCATTGCGCTGTTGGAATACCATGAGTGACCATGGCAAATCAAAATGAATAAGCCTGTGAGAAAGGTAATGAAGGTTAATACCTTCGCTGGCCACATCCGAACACAACAATACTCTCAATGGTGTTTCCGGCTTACCAAAAGCTTCGACAATTTCCTGCTGCTCGATATCACTCATGCCACCATGAAGCTGAGTGATTTGGTTATCTTTAAGTTTTAGGTCTGCACTTAATTGCTCTTCCAGAAACTTTAATGTCTCAATACGCTCAGAGAATATAACCAAGCGGTCTTCCGTATTGGCCTTCTTCCAATCAAACTCTTTGCTTTTTATAAGCTTTATAAAGTCTTGGTATTTTGCCCATACGTTAATATCAATATTATCAATCGCAAGCTTGAGGGAATCCAATCCATTTATTTCAGCCTGTACATCTTCAGAAATCTGCTCAATTGAATTAAGTTTCTTTAAGCGCTCATCTATAGAAACGCGACATGCACGCGGTGAAGAAAACAGGGCCTTTTGTAGACCTATACGAATTAGATGACCTTGCCTTTCCGGATCAAATACTCCTTTGTAGGTAAAGGGTATATTGAGTAAAGCATTGTAAGCAGCCTCCTCTTGCAGCGATGCCTGGTGTTTTAAGCTATGTACCGTTCGCTCTTTGAATTCAGAATCAACCTGATCACGAATGTCCTTTTTAAACCTGCGAACAACAAGGCCTTTATTATTGAAATCTTCTTTAACGTAGTTTTCAGTATCCGATATCGCCGTAGGGTCGAGCATATTCATCAGGCTAGCAAAGCTTTTTGCACGACCGTCATGAGGTGTCGCTGATAGCATAATGAGAGTGTCTGAGCGGTTTGCCAACAACTGAGCCAAGGCAGCACGTTGCGAGCTGGTGCCACGATCAGCTACGTTATGGGCTTCATCAATCACAATGATGTCCCAGTAAGCTTGCTCTAAATAAGTTTTAAACTCGTTGTCCTGCTTGAGGGTATCAATCGAGATAATAGACTTGTCATAGTAATAAAACGGGTTGTGATTACCTGGAATACGACTCCTCACACGCTGCAAACCGGCTGAATCTAATCGCGTTAGTGGGATTGTAAAGCGGTTCCAAAACTCTTTTTGAAACTGAGTCATCATGCTCTTAAGCGTGAGCACTAATATACGTTTGCCTCGCCCACGCTGCATTAACTCAGTAACCAATATGCCTGCTTCGAGGGTTTTACCTAGACCTACTGCGTCGGCGATAAGGATACGTTGACGGGGCTGCTTCAGCGCTTGCAATGTGGGGTCGAGCTGGTAGGGAACTAAATCCATCGCCGCTTGATGTGCCACATGGATTTGTTCATCATTTGCAGTAGCCTGGCGAAGCTGACTCTCTATGTAGAGAAGGCTTTGCTCAAATGAATTGGATTTATCTTGGACAAGCGCGGTTGTAGCTGGATCAAGAATTTTGACGTTATCTTGATCTTCAAGCTGGGTAAGAAATACCGCCTCCTTGCCTCGTACTAGCTCTGATATTCCATCACATGTGAGTTGAAATCCGTTGTCTGAGGTGAGATCAACACGACGAATAATCCATTCAGCGTCCCTGATTTCTACTCTTGCTCCCGGTGCGAAGTTTTGCCCCATTCCTTTAATCCTTCTGGCCCGTTTTTCGTTGTTCAATCCAGCTTTCAATATCTTCTTTTTTGAAGCGCCAGCTGCCGCCGACTTTAAAGCCTGGAAGCTTTCCTTCAGCCGCCAGCTTATAGGCCGTTTTCTCAGCGAGTTTTAGGTACGCTGCAACCTCTTTCAAGGTCAAAATTTCATCAGTCATAGCATTTGTCGCCTTCATAACTAAGAGGGAGAATATGGGAAAATCGAGGAATCCGCAAGAATGTGGAATTCTTGCTTGCTTTGATACCAAAAACCTTAGTTTTCAGGGCTATACTTGCCTATTCAGGTGTAAGAATTCAGAAATACTTCTTCAACCGCTCGAACCCAATCCGAACAGCTATCCCTAGCAAAAATGCAAATGGCAGTATGACGATCACCGGATTGATACTGAACGGCAGGCTGATATAGACCACACAAGCAGCTACAAATGAAGGTACGACGGATCGCCTGGCCAGATTGAAGACATTACTGCTTTCACGCCCTCCTCCCCACCGCCTGAGATCGCGTTCCACCAGCCCGTCAACACCGCCCACAAGCGCCGCAACGAGGAAGATTGGTAGCGAAAACAGGATGAGCGCTAACCGGATAACGAAGGTTTGTGTGACGTAGGCAAACGCTTCAAAGTAGTCATCAAAACGCTGGTATAGGTCATACCCCCACCCCTGCAACGATGAAAAAAAACTGCCGCCAGGAACATCAGGCGCGTTATGCAGAAGCGTTTTAAGCCAGGATTGACGGGATACCCATCCTACGGCCTCGCCCGTTAACGCAATAATATCGTTCCTGATAGCTAACGATTGGTCATAGAGTTGCTGGTTGAGGTAAGCCTGGTCAGCAGCCAGAACGGCTTTTGCGTGGTCTGCCCCTTGCTCTGGCCAGAACCAGATCATGCCCAGCCATTCAATGATGATAGACAGCATCAAGCTGATCACCAACCAAACCACCAGTTGAACCAGTGCGGAGAACAGTTGGCCGATCAGGCCGGGTTCTTTTCTCCTGGGGGGCTGATACTGCTGTGACTTGGCCATGGGCTTGTCACCCTGGCCTATCGGCCACTCATACTGTTGGAGTAGCTGGACCAGTCCACGACTGACGTATAACTGCGTCGCATATGCTGGAGCATGTCGCCTAAATCGTCGGGCAGCTCCTGATCATCCATTTTGGATGGCATGGGAATGCGGATTTTCCACAGTTCACTGCCCCTAAGCAGCACGAAGGCCTGCCCTTTGGGAAGCGCCACAATATCCGCCGGTGAGATCATCGGCACGCGGCTAATACTCACCCGATCCTGATTATTTGAGGTAAAACCAATACCTGCAGAGGTATCGACATTGTCGGTGACGCCGGAAACCGCCATGATTTCGCTGACACTCACCTCCGGTAGCTGCTTGGTGAACATTTCACAGGTCGCCACCTCCTTCACGCCCATGATCAGCATGGTGCCGATGTTGCCAGCCAACTGCCCGGCTTTCGCTTCGCTACCCAGCTCGGCAATCGGGTCGCTCCAGGTCTGGGTGTACAGATTAAGTTGGTAGCCTGCCCCGCCACTTTTATTGATCAGCGTCTTGAACTGCGGCCCTATCAGGTCAGAGAATTCGTCCCCGTGAATCACAATATCCGGTGGTTTCCTGGTGTGCTCACTCGAATTTCTGGGTGTTATACCGTGCTTATAGATATGACCCGCCAGACTGGTCAAATCACTGAACATGGAAGCGCCCACCGCACTGGCTACTTCTGGGTCGGTGAGCGCATCCAGCCCCACATAGACGACGGCGTTAGACCTTATCGCTTGCGCCCATTCCAGCACCGGGCGCTGATCGTCGGTATTCGCCTTATCGGGTGCCAGGATAGAAGCGATGTTGCCGGTGGTAAGCTTTTCCAGGAAGGGCTTGATGGATACCGTGATTTTCAAGAAATACTCACGGTCATAGCGAAAAGCAGACATTAGCCCTTCTAACACCTGATCGAAAGTCGCATGGGTATTGAGATAGCGCACCATTGCCAGTGCTTCGGGGTCTTTGCCCTGATCGATCCTTGGCAACGACTTTATGTTGATACTGTCTTGCAGTTCTCCTAATTCGTCCTGCCAATCCTCCGGGCCATGTTCAGCCAGCCAATGACGGCCATACAGAATCAACAGTGCATCAATATCGGTGATATAGCGACGAATCTTGAGGTAATCGGGTGTTTCGCCCATCGCCACCAAGGCCACTGCAATGACATTGATGAATTGCCAGGCGAATTCCTTAAACGCGCTGGCCTCACCTTCACCCGGCAACTGGCTGGCGATTCGCGTCGCAACTTCTGTAATCCGAGAAAAAGAGCCAATGGCATTGTAACGAGCGCTCAGCTCGGGATAGCCCAGATGAAAGATAATGAGCTGACGCCCTGCTTTCTGGGATTCCACATAGATGCGCTTTAGATAATCGGCATCTCCTTTCGGGTCTAACACGATGACACAGTTGTTGCCGCGTCGAATATCCTGAGTGGTCAGCACTTCGGCCAGCCGGGTTTTGCCATGGCGGGTGCGGGCGATCACCACCATATGCCCGACCCGGTCACTGAGCGGCATGGTGGCATTGGTTTCCCCTCTGATCCCGACGCCGTGTATGACGGCATCGCCCCCAATGGCTGGCGGGGGACGGACGGGATTCAGAGGGGAATCTAGTGCAGTCCATCGCATGATCGTTCGCAATAGGGGCGTATGCTCCCATTCGATCTCTTTGCGACGAACCCATTGCTTGATGGCGCTGGGCTGCAGATAACGTTCAGCCCGTTTATCGCGGGCAGCGTAGAGTCGTTCGGTGTGTGTCTGGTTCCAGCGAAAGCCTCGCCCTAAGAACAATACCGACTGGCTTACTGGCACTTGAGAAGAAGACATGACATAGCGCGGGCTGCGCTTGAGATGGCGCTGATATTGAATCACTCGCCAGGCCTGGCGACCGCGCCACGCACCGATCCCACCCAGACACCCGGCGCTAAACAGGGCAACCGATGGCGTCATCATCAAGACATGTGGTGCAGCTAACACAATCCCCGCACAACTCAGCGCCACTATCGCCGAAGACAGTTCGACTGGAGGGCGTAATAACACTTCGACTTCATACCGATCAGTCACTGCTCCCAACCCTCCTTTGACAGCAAGACCGGGTAGTGACTCAGACCCAACTTAGCGGCGAAACCTTCGGCTGAAGCGGGCACCAGACGAAGACCTTCCGCGATAGCCAAAACCGCCTCAACCTCCTGGCGATCCTTCGCCTCAACCAACAGGCCAACGGCTCCTATACGGATAAGCTGCTCGCGCTTTTCAGCCAACCAGTTTCGCGATTTCTGATCAGACCCCACCAAAAACAAGGGCCGCTGCAAGTAGCGCAATGCTTTTGGGGTGACTGTAACTTTACCCGGCTGCATTGAAGGTGTGGTGATCGGCAGCTTGAACGGCAATTGGCGATTCGTGTCCTGAGTGGTGGTCTCTTCTTGTGGCGCTCGTTTCGGCAGATAGGGCTCAAGCGGTAAGGTATCGCCTGAATCATAAATCACGGTTAATGGTTCTCTGGCGTGAGCGCCTAAACACAGCAACAGGCAAAGCAGTCCGAATAGCCCTCGCATTAAAACCACTCCCGCCAATACTGCCTTACACGCTCTCGGTAACGCTGAGCGCTGTCGAGCGATTCCGCGTCCTGGCCGGGGTCGTGGTAGCGACCAACCGCCTCCCACCAGTCATCAGTCTGCTCAAACTGCTCATGCAGAATCGTAGCTCCGGCGCTGAGGTTCTTAATGGGCACTAGCGATTCATCAATCGTGGTAAACCGTTGCCCGTGCCAACGCCAGTTAACCTGCATCAACCCGATATCGACGGACTGCTGTTTTCGAATAGCCTGGGAAACCCGGTGAATTGCATCTTGCTGGGATTCGCAAAAGACGCTTTGACCATCGATATTCAACGCCCAGGGCCACGGTACCCGATCACCATGATAATGCGTGCCACTTTCTGTCAACGCTATCGCATAGAGAATATCGACAGGGACTTGATGACTCTTCGCAACAATCAAATAGGCCACTGGCACGTCTTCCAATGCCACCGCCGCCACTGATTGCATCAATGTCACCCCGGCGATCCACCGTTTAACCAAACAAGACCTCATCAAATAAGGCTTCATATTCCCAAACTCTCCCTGCTCAACTGAAAGAAACGTCCATTGCGTTTTAAGAAGATCGGCATAGCATCTGCCGTTGAAACCGTGGATTGACTCTTCAATCGCTGTAGTAACCCCTCATCACGGTTCAAAGTGAGATTCCCCCCATTGAACCAGGCCGTTTTTATAGCGTGGGCATTCGCCCATGCTCTAACAGCCCCATCATCTTGAGCATCGCGGACGTATACATCGACACCGCTTTGCTGAGTACTCGACAATAAACTTATTAATCGGCTTATAACCGGCAAGCACTCACGGCAGCTTGTCGGTACAAAAAGAAGCAGACGGTCACCATCAACAAAGCGTTTTTGCGCTAATCGTTTCGCGTCCTTCATTGCAGACTTCTGTTGCTGGTGCGCAAAGTAAGGAGCCAACAGGCGGCGATCTAACATCTTTGCACTGGGGAACAGACGTTCGAAAGCAGCGTGGTAGGCTTGTTGAAATTGCAACGTGCGCCCGGTTAAATCAAATTCCTGTTGCGCATACAGTTCGGCGTAACGCTGTTCTTCCTGCGGAGACTCTGCAAACATCCCAAGCGCTAACAATGGGTCAAGGTCGGGACTCCATTTTCCTAATGGGCCACGCATTAAATCGAGATAACGTTGATACTCTTCTTCATCCAATCTCCACCGTTTCGCCAAGGTCTGTAACTCAATAGTTCGGCTGATCGGCGTTTCAGTACCAGGGGTTTTGGATGCGTGCGTAAAAGCCCCATTCGTATCTGCAATCGCGGCACTAGAAACAGGCAATAATAAAATCAACCCCATCGCTAAAGTCCGTGGGTAATTCACGGTGTCACCTCACGCTGAATCCATAGACCATAGTGCTCGTCAACTAGCTGACTGGCTTCAAATGCAGTTGGCAGCGTTTCAGGATTAACAGGCGGGATTTTCAGCGTTTTTCCTGCCAGTAGATGATTCATGTTGTCATTAGCAAACGCATGGGGATTCGCACGAAAGAGGTAAACCAAAACTTGGTCGATTGTCATACCCGTGAGATTAAGCTGACTGGCGATGTGACTTAAACTATCGCCCCGCTGCACCGGCCCGTAGGTTTGATGTTCTTGCTGAGCGCCTGTAATTGACTCCAGATCCTTCGGTGGCAATAAATTTGTTTCTTTCTGATCCAGCCATTGTTGTTTGGCGATCTCCCTATCTTCAGCTGCAGCGAATTGACCAAACCCTTTACGCAACTGATAGCGCACTGAACGCTTAACTGGATTTATTAGAGGTCGAAAACTTTTCCCGCCCAGGGTGATCAACGCATCCATTAACGTCATCGACTCCAAATTCCTATGCGGTTCGGGAAGCATCAAAATCAACAAAAGGTACTGTTCATCAACTTCTGGAGAGTCTTCTAATTGAAAACCATAGGGCTTCAGCAGGTAGTCCAGCGACCCTCCTACCGTGGTAATTTGCTCAGGTACTCGGATATCAACGATGCTTTTCAGCAAGTCAGTTTGTGCGCTCTCCGGCCCCATCGGAACAGAAAGATAGCGACTCTCAAGGATACGACTATCCTCCGTATCCGTAGTGTCTGCCTGCACCGTTAATGGAAGAGCGAAGACTATCGTCAGTATCGCCCCCCACCTGCCAATCACTGTCTCTCGCATGAATACCACCATTCATCCAATCATTAAAAACGGTCATCAGATTAGTGATGGCAGCTTGCTAGTGGCAGCGAAAAGCTTTCATGGACAAAAGAAAGAATAGGATTGATCGATTTTCAAGAAGGGAGGGAGAAGTAAAAATGATAAAGGCCTGACGGGAGTCAGACCTTTATCGTGGGTTACTGGGCAAAGGCCAGTTGATCATTAACTTCTAGTCGCATAGCCGGTGTTGGCTGCCAGTGCTTCAGTACTACGAGGGTTTCCCACCGTACACTTGAGACACCTATCATCGACGTTTCTGTCAACTGACCTTGCAGCTGTGTTAACAACGCACGGGTACTGTAACTTTCTGAGATTGTGCCTTCGGCACTGATACTCAGGATATTTTCCTCAATGCCTATATCGATATAGCCTGCATCGACAAACTCGATTTCTCGTAACTTGCTGAGAACAGATCGCACAACAGCATTATCGGCATCTGCTTTGAGTTTTACTGCACCTCGCATTTCCAGGTACTCCATCATCTTTCTCCTCATCATTGAATGAACAAGAGAAAGATGTCCCTACGGGAAATCATTCTCCCGTAGGGGTGGTATAACTGGCTAGCGTATCAGCGGTTGCTTGCAACGTTTTCGAGCCATACCGATTAATTGGCAGCGTAACTGCCGGGTACTATTGAGACTGCAATAGCCACAGTGTGATTCGTCATGAGGATTCAGCGTCAAGGAGGAACGCAGGCGTTAGCCGAGTAGTCCTTGATGTGCCGATCCTTTTTACCCTTTCAAAGGGGTTGCAGTGCTGCTGCAACCTCTGCTACCGGCGAGGGCGGGAAGGCCCAGCGGTCAGGGCAGCGCCCGTTGAGCGTAACTCCTTAATGGTTGCTTACCGACCGAGATACACAGCCGTGATTTGCTCACGCTCATGACCGAGTTCCTGAGAAATCGCCCAGCGGGCTACCTGATCATTCGCGCGTTCCTCTTCAGTGAGTTCACTGCTAGATGGGCCACCACAGGCCGGGGCCTGTTTTCCGGTGAGTTCGTAATATCGCTCTTGTGCATAGCGGTGACGCAAACCATGTAACTTGGATAACCCTGCCTTTTGCGTCTCTCGTTCATAGAGGCGCATTTGCTGAACATACATCAGGTGGGATGGAATCAATGAGCCTTTCCCTGCTACCAATCGTGCGCGCCTGAGAACATCTCGCTGCTCGTCGGTTCGTATAGGGATTTCCCGTGCCCGCCCTCCTTTACACCAGGTAGATTTCAGACGAATGTAGGTATTTCGGTCTGCGTAATCCGGACTGAACTTGATCGCTTCTTCCCGCCTCAGGCCAAAGGCTTTTTGCAGTTCCAGGCTGATTCTTAAATGCGGGTCGCTAATTTTTTCAAGCAGCTCCTGGTCCAGGTCACGCGCTTTCGACACGTTAGTAACAAAGACCCGAGAGTCAATGCCGTAATAGGCATTGTCCTTAGCCACGACATTTTGCTTACCGATTTTTTCAGCCCACCACCGCAATGCGGCGAGACGATTTTTTATCGTGCCGGGAGTTAGCCCTTCTTCGAGATATTTGGCGACCAACGCATCAACATGCTTAGGTTTGAGAGATTTCGCCTCCATACGCCGATAGCCCAATTCATTAAGATGATTCGCCATCGTTTGTAACAACTGGAAACGTTCAGCTTGTGTGGCACGACTGCCGTCCTGATTGCGTTGACATAAATCCTTTAGTTGATAATTGAGATCTTTCACAGACAACTCCTCGTCGAGAATTAAAGCGTGTTCACATTCTCGAAAAAGAAGACGTACTGAGTCGTTAGTTAACCTTTCAAGGCCGAAGGAAATAATCTTCAAGGATTTATTAATGCATCTATCTGATGCCAGTAGCAGGCAGCCATGCGGAACAGGCATTGAATCAAGGAAATTCTGCCAAAGGTTAGTGGATCGTGCGTTACAGATAGTTTCGTTAGATTGTCTAATCGTTCCGGTCAGGTTTGTTGTCCGTTCCTTACCTAAGACGACTGTTCTGAACGGACAAGTTGCCCTATGGAACAGACGTGCGACCGTTCAGAACAGTCGTCTTCAAGCTGGAACAGTGCGGTGTTGAAGTTTTGGTCAGTGTTTATGACTGTCCAACCACCACAGTGGATGGAGAAGCAATTTCAAAAACAGATTGCTAACGTCACGGGACACCACTCCCACAAAACCTGAATAGCGGCATAACCAACAATGCCAATCCCCGGATGGGTACGACGCTGTTTCGTTTTCACGCTTTAGACAGCACTACTACCTTCGTTTTTTCTTTTGCCAGGCATTTCTCCTCTGTTAAGTGATAAGCCACTCATCGCGGTTGCGTGAGTCAACTTGAAAAGCTCTTTCGAGCCGGTTTGCTATTGAGAGTGCAATAGCCACACATGGAATCTTAATTATCAGTGAAGCGAAGAAAATCCACCCTAATAATGCTTTCATCATGTCAGGAATTTTTATTGAGGCCAGTTCTCATGAGGGTTAGCGATTCATCGCACCCCACGTCACTGCATTTTTTTGCAGTGACGTGGGGTATACAAATAGTAAATTGGTGCGAGGGAGAGGGCTTGCACCTCTCTACGTTTCTCTTAGCACAGCAGATACCTACACAACTGATTAATCTCTCATTTGGATTGGAATGTCCCACTATGGCCTCGCAGAAACGCCACCCCGCACCACACGCTTGATTGAACGAATGAATTGCTCATAAGAACCTCCTTAACAAAATTAATCGCTGCAAAAGCCCAAAATTCCAACCCAAACAAGATACTCACAGTTATTTCAATATCTACCTTTATTGCCAAGTCTTTACCGCCACAAAACCCTACGGCTAAAAATTATTTCTGCATATTCTACGCAGATACGTTACTCAGGCCATCCTTCATTCAAATGAAAAATGGTCGATAGTGATATGCCGTCATTCCAACACATTTTATTGCCTTCAGGAATCGCATGTGGGAAGCAACACAACTTATTGGTTAACGGATGCTTCGCCCATGGATTAAAATAGATCGTTTGCCTGCGTACTGCCATTGATGATGGTCGTAGATCGTTAAAAATCCACGCACCACTCACTCTGGTGTGCTGTGGACCGCCTTTTCCATACCATGCACCATTGGGAGCCCGCTCCATTCGATGCTCACTATCAACATTTCCAATTTTATAGACATATTGCTCTTGGCCATATAAGGCTTGCATCTCATCTATATCCTCAAGATTAAATGCATTGAGATTCACCGCAACCAGCAGCGGTTTATCAAGCTCCCCGTATTTGCTTCCTTTCATTTTGATAGCATTTCTAATTGGACTCCAGGCATCAACTATTCCACCACCTCCAGCACCGATACCAATCAACCTTGTACTTTTACCTCTTCTTTCCAGTTTTAATGGAATCGGTCTCAACTGTAAAACCCAATCTTCATGATGCCACTCAAAAGGAGGAATCGAAAAAAGGTCACCTTCGTCGATTTGGGCTTGAATGCCTTCGAGTTCTAATGAGTCCAGCCACCTATGCACGGCTTTTGTGATCTTTTTCCCGCTGGGTTGGCTTGTTGGAAATCCCTCGTCATCTACCGCCACCATAAAATATTGATGCGGGTTTGCATTTAGATAATCGTAAACCAACCCTTTTCGGGCTTCTGCTGCCGGATCTGCCTCATTGTTTTCAGAGGCCAATACAGCCTCCAAGTAAAATTCTTCACCGTATTCATCTTTCACCAGAAAATCCGGTTTGGAACGATTGCCATTAGGTAACGTAGGATGGACTGATAATTCGAAGCCGCTTCTGAGTAATGTCTCATGCAACGTCAATTCAAAGGTTGCAGACAGGAAATGTCTGTTGTCGCCCGACCTAATACGCGCAATCAGTTCGCCTACCTCATCCTTCGGATAATGTGCAGCGAACTCTTCCATCAGCGCCCTTACCCGCGCAAACTCAGGTCTTGATGAGCGATTATAAAACTCGAAGTCGGATTCGTTACTCCGCATAGGAGTAGCATCACTTCTTTGAACAAGATCAAACACACGGCTACCAGCTTTATTTTAGCGATATCTCTCATGGCTTGTTTGAATCTAATCATTTTTAGCTTCTTGCCTACTCGTCCCATATTAAATCGCTTAGTAGTTGAAGGCGTATTGCTGGCTATCCAGCTGAACAGTTCCAATCATAGTCATATCAAGTAAAAATATGAATGCTCTTATCGCTTATACCTCCATTCAGTGTGATGGCGTTTTTACGGGCTTTACCGGGTTCGCTATACGCTCATTCCCCGATGGGGAACTGCCGCCCTTCCAATCCCTAACGCTTCAGCCCTCCGGGCTGCTTAAATTCAGTAATAACCCCACGCTGATCCAACCCCGCTAGGGGCTTTGCCCCACGCGCATTGCAAGTGCAAGGCTTCGCGCTTCCTCGCCCGTTCAGACTCCCCCGCTTCGCTCCTCCACTTAGCTGCGGCTTCCGGTGAGCCACCTGCAATTTGCTACCCCCACGCTTCGCCAGCGGTGCAGGAGCGCAGACGGGCGCTGCGCCCGTTAAACAACAAGTGAGGAAAAATCATGAGAAAGACAATTTATGAAACCAACTATGACCGGCTGATTAAGCTGGGTGTTATTACTAATGTGGGGGCTGTAACCGACCAATATCGCCGCAGCCAGGTAGCGGGGCTGATGGATTGGGTGGTCGAGCGATTACCACATCTCGACGGTGCTTCCGGCAATGATGAAGGCATTGCAGTGTCGTTAGCGCATTACTTTGAGCAGAACGGCGATATGTGCAAAGATCCTGAAATGGTGGTGCTTATCTACCCGTCGCAGCGGATGGTGGAAGCCTTTACCTTTGAAATATCGATACCGCCGATCTACCAGCAAGTCTTTCCAGAGCCAAGGAAGTTATACCCTCACCTGCGTAAGGAACTGAATGCGTTTTTACGGCAGTGGCTGAATAATCTAATTGCACAACAGCATTTCGTATCAGAGTAATTTTTTTAGCGCATTGAAAGATTTATGGCAGAAAGGCGATAGAAGAGTTGTTAGTGTTCTCGCTCGATATATCGATAAATTGAGTAGATGGAATAATAGCCGTGGGTAATACCAGAAAAGCCAAGCACAGGGATAATGGGAGCACCGTCAATTCAGGGAAGACGCTGATCAGCCGCAGAACATTACTAACGATGATTCCCCTCTCGGATCGCACCATCTACAATCTGGAAAAACGCGGCGAGTTTCCTCGCCGCATCGTATTAACAAGTCGCAATGTAGCATGGGATCTAGCGGAAGTAGAACATTGGATTGAAGAACGTAAACAATCGGACACCAAGGCCATCAGGCCGGGTATGCCTCTAATTCTCGGTTCACGTTAGTCCATTCATCAATCATATTTGCCCAGTCTTGCAGCATTTCTGTCCGCTGTTCTCGGTATTCCGCTTTATTGTAAATAGCCCTTACGCCCTTCTGTTCATGGGCAAGACTTTTCTCTATCCAATCCGTGTTGTAACCAGCCTCATGCAACAGCGTACTAGCTGTTCTGCGTAAATCGTGTGGACCAAATTTAGCAAGCGATCTCCCATCTTTCTGAGCCGCTTTGTACGTATACGTTAGAACTCGATTAAGTGTTGCATTGCTCATCGGTGTATCCGAATCGTACCGCGACGGGAGCACATACTTTGAACCAGCAGCAAATGTCTTCAATGCAATAAAGATATCCATCGCTTGTTGAGATAAAAAAACTATATGCGGGTTACGCCTTTTCATACGCTCTTTCGGAATAGTCCAAAGGGCTTCGCTAAAATTAATTTCGTCCCAGGTTGCATTGGACAACTCTGACTTTCTCACTAAGGTGAGTAGTAGTAATTTAATCGCAGCGCGGTATTGAGGAGATGTCCCGATTCGATTCATATACTTGTACATCAAATCAATTTCAACCGGCGTTAACGTTCTATCGCGCGGTACAAATCGAGCAATAGTGGCTGGACGTACCATGTCGGCAGGATTCTCTACATTCTGCCCTCGCTCAATTGCCCACCGGTAGACGTTTAAAACTACCTCGCGTGCATGAACAGCCGTTGCCGGGGCTCCCCGTTCAACAATAGCGTCAGTCAAAGATCGTAGATCTTCATGGGTAACCTCAGCCAACTTCTGATTACCAAAAGCCTTCTTTAATTCTCGGTTATAAACAGACTTGCGCATGTCGCGGGTTGAATCCGCCATCTGATATCCACGCAACCATTTATCTGCCCATGCACCAAATGTTTCGGCACCTTTCACACGCGCCCTATCACGCGCCTTTTCTTTCGCAGGAGACTTACCCGTAGCAATCATTTTCTTCGCTTCGTTAAGACGCTCCCTGGCCTCAGCCAAGGTAATACCACCAACGCCATAGCGCCCGATGGTCAGCGTTTCCTGGCGACCATTTAATGAATAGTTGTACCTGAATGAAACGACACCGGTCTTGGATACCGCGACGTAAAGCCCGTCGCGGTCGACAACTTTGTACATTTTGTCTTGAGGTTTCAGGTTTCGAAGCTTGGTATCAGTCAACATAAAGGCACCCTCTCAAAACGCCCCTAATACCATGATGAAAACTAGCGATTTTTAGGGTGTTTTTCTTTTAAATAACAAACACTTACCGGAATCCAATACCATGAAGGCCTTAAAAATCACTGCATGGTATTGTCTTTGGTCATCAACATTGAAACAGACGATACCATGGAAAATGCCATGAACAAAGTTTGCTTGGCGGTGCTAGAAGGTGCTTGAAATTACCAAGCCCATAAAGAAAAAACCCATTGAGAACAATGGGTTATAGTAGGTTTTCTGCTTGTAGATGCTTGGCGTTGCCAGACGTGGAATCATTCCCACTCTATCGTCGCCGGCGGTTTCGATGAAATATCATAGGCGACACGGGAAATGCCTTTCACTTCATTGATAATTCTGCCTGAAACACGCTCTAACAATTCATAGGGTAAATGTGCCCAGCGCGCAGTCATAAAGTCGATAGTTTCCACCGCCCTAATGGCGACAACGTATTCATACTGGCGTGCATCACCTACAACACCAACGGATTTGACCGGCATAAAGACGGTAAAGGCCTGACTGGTCTTGTGGTAATAGTCAGCAGCGTGTAACTCTTCGATAAATATTGCATCGGCTTCGCGCAGGATATCGGCGTACTCCTTCTTGACCTCACCCAGTATTCGCACGCCTAGACCTGGCCCAGGAAAAGGATGTCGATAGACCATATCATAGGGAAGACCCAACTCCAGACCAACCTTACGTACTTCGTCCTTAAACAGTTCTCGTAATGGCTCCACCAATTCCAGTTTCATATCATCGGGCAAACCACCCACATTATGGTGGGATTTAATCACATGAGCTTTACCGGATTTGGCCGCTGCCGATTCGATTACGTCCGGATAGATGGTACCTTGTGCCAACCACCTTACGTCCTGTAATTTTTCCGCTTCCTGATCAAAAATCTCGATGAAGGTATTACCAATAATTTTACGTTTCTTCTCTGGATCATTCTCTCCGCGTAATCGCCCAAGAAATTTATCTTCGGCATCGACACGAATCACTCTGACCCCCATGTTTTTAGCAAACATATCCATGACCTGATCACCTTCATCCTTGCGCAACAGACCATTATCCACGAACACACAGGTCAGCTGATCACCAATAGCGCTATGCAGCAGCGCGGCTACGACCGAAGAATCAACACCACCAGACAGACCCAATAACACCTTGTCCTGCCCAACTTGCTGCCTTACTTTATCAATAGCGTCGTCGATGATATGTGCTGCTGTCCAGAGTCCTTTACAACCGGCAATGTTTTTTACAAAATGCTCCAGAATTCTCTGCCCCTGAAGGGTGTGCGTCACTTCCGGGTGGAATTGAACACCGTATAAATATCTGCTTTCATCGTACATACCCGCGATAGGTGCAGACTCCGTGGAGGCCAACAGCTCGAAACCTTCAGGCATTGTGGTCACCTTGTCACCATGGCTCATCCAAACATCCAGCAGAGACTGCCCATGATCATTAACATGATCGGCAATACCCTCCAGCAATTGGCTCTTACCTTCTATCGCAACCTGTGCATACCCAAACTCACGCTCATTAGAAGGCTGAACTTCTCCGCCCAATTGTGCCGCCATCGTTTGCATACCATAACAGATACCCAATACAGGAACCCCCAACTCAAAGACCACAGCGGGTGCGCGTGGTGTTTGCTGCTGCGTCACGGATTCAGGACCTCCCGCCAGTATTATGGCCTTGGGCCGGAACTTCCGGACCGCGTCTGAATCCATGTCAAAAGCATGAATCTCACTGTACACCCCTATTTCGCGCACTCGTCGTGCAATTAATTGGGTATATTGGGAGCCGAAATCCAAAATCAGCACGCGTTCGGCATGTATATCTTGATGCATTCGTTGTTATCTCATTAGGGGGCCAAAGGGCGGCGGAACCGGTGTCGATTGCTACTCCGATCCCGGATTATCCAGACCCGAAAATTCTTTGGGTATTTATCTTACCCGATAATTTGGGGCTTCTTTGGTAATCGCCACGTCATGCACGTGACTTTCACTCATGCCAGCGTTGGTGACTCGCACAAATTCAGGCTTGGACCGCATCTCCTCTATATCCGAACACCCCGTATAGCCCATACTGGCGCGTAATCCACCCATCATCTGATGAACAATAGAGGACATGGGTCCTTTGCAAGGCACTCGCCCTTCTATGCCTTCCGGTACTAATTTTTCGACGCCTGCATCTTTGTCCTGAAAATAGCGATCACTGGAACCGTTGGACTGCCCCATCGCACCCAGCGAACCCATACCCCGATACGCTTTGAACGTTCGCCCCTGGTAAAGCTCTACTTCGCCTGGCGCTTCATCGGTGCCGGCCAGCAGGCTGCCAACCATGATTGAACTGGCACCTGCTGCCAATGCTTTCGCCAGATCTCCTGAAAAACGAATTCCACCATCTGCGATCAGTGGAATACCTTTTTTATTCAATGCAGTGGCAACATTGGCTATCGCCGTAATTTGTGGCACGCCGATACCGGTAACTATACGCGTGGTGCAGATTGATCCAGGCCCAATACCTACTTTCACAGCATCAGCCCCCGCTTCCGCTAATGCCAAAGCTGCATCTCCGGTTGCGATATTACCTCCGACCACCTGAATATCGGGATAATGCTGCTTCACCCATTTAACACGCTCTATAACACCGCGGGAATGCCCATGTGCGGTATCTACCACAATCACATCCACACCGGCTTCAACCAGTGCTATCACCCGTTCTTCAGTTTCACCGCCTGTTCCCACCGCAGCACCAACTCGCAATTGACCCTGCTCATCTTTGCAGGCGCTGGGAAATGCCTCAGACTTAAAAATATCCTTAACCGTCATCAATCCCCGAAGTTTAAAATCATCATTAACGACCAGGACTTTTTCTATGCGGTGCTGGTGCAGGAGCGATTTAACGGTTGCAGCGTCAGCCCCTTCCTTGACCGTAATCAAGCGCTCTCGTGGTGTCATTATTTCAGAAACCTGTCGATCAAGATTTGTTTCAAAACGAAAATCTCGTGATGTGACAATCCCCATCAGCCCGGAATCACTGACAACCGGTACGCCTGAAATATTGTACTTGCGAGTGATGTCGATCAATTCTCTAACTGTCGTTTGCGGCGTCACAGTAATCGGATCTTTTACCACACCACTTTCGTATTTTTTGACAGCCCTGACCTCTTTAGCCTGCTGTTCTACAGAATAATTTTTATGGATAATGCCAATACCACCTTCCTGGGCCATAGCTATCGCCAGCCGGGATTCAGTGACCGTATCCATCGCGGCAGACACCAAAGGCATATTCAGACTTATTTCGCGGGTTAATCGTGTTTTCAGTGAGACATCTTTAGGCAGCACTTGCGAATAGGCTGGCAGAAGGAGTACATCATCAAAGGTGAGGGCATCTTCAGCAATTCGTAACATCGGTTACAACCACTCCAAAAGTGAAAAAATAACCGGCTATTATAGTGATTTTCGAAGATGATATAAACCATTCTTATTGCAAGTTCATTTTCTCCACGCAGCTCTATCTCGAAACGTGATGTGCGCCATCGATAACTGTTATACTGCTGCCCCATGAACCAAACCAAAGATGACCGCAAAATCTATACAGTTGCCGAGCTCAACAGTCACGCGAGACAGCTGCTGGAGGGTCAATTTGCACAGCTTTGGGTTGAAGGGGAAATTTCTAATTATATTCGTGCCTCGTCTGGCCACTGGTATTTTAGCCTTAAGGACGAGCGAGCACAGGTGCGCTGCGCCATGTTCACCAATCGCAACAGAAGTATACGTTTCCAACCCAAAGATGGTATGCACATCATCTTGCGGGGTAAAGCCAGTATTTATGAGGGACGAGGAGACTATCAACTGATTGCTGAAAACCTGATGCAGGCTGGCGAGGGACTGCTGCAGCAACGGTTCGAAGAGTTGAAAACAAAACTGGAACAAGAGGGATTGTTTGCTGACAGCATTAAGCAAAGCATTCCTCACCTGCCCCGCCACATAGGCGTCATCACCTCCCCTAGTGGAGCCGCTATACGAGATATCGTGACGGTACTGCAGCGCCGTTTTCCGGCCATTCCGGTGACACTAATCCCGACCATGGTGCAGGGCCCGCAAGCCACAGATCAAATTGTATCGGCATTGCGACTAGCGAATAATCTGCCCGCGCACATTGAACCCTTTGATGTGTTAATACTTGGCAGAGGCGGAGGTTCAATTGAAGATCTGTGGTGCTTCAACGAGGAAAAAGTAGCTCGCGCGATCAATGCCAATCGGATTCCACTGATATCGGCTGTGGGGCATGAAGTCGATTTCACCATTGCCGATTTTGTTGCGGATGTACGCGCAGCTACACCTTCTGCTGCGGCAGAACTGGTGGTCCCTGATCAACAGGAATGGCTGCGTAAGCTACAAAAATACGCGCAGTTACTGAGCCAGCAATTTCGTAACCGCCTTACAGATAAAGACAGGCACCTTTCCTCTATTCGAAATCGATTGCGCCACCCCGGACAGCAACTTCAGGATTATGCACAACGGCTGGACCGTACTGAAAACAGCTTGCGCGTAGCCATGCACAATCATATTAAATTCGCCCACGCTAACCTGTCCCGGCTCCATTCAGATGTTGCTCGATTACAACCCCTGCGGCTTATCGACTCATTCAAAGCGAACAACAAACAGTTGGAACGGCGATTAGGGGCTGCGATCATGCAGCGGATTCAACATTCACAGCACCAACTGCATTCTCAGACACTCGCGTTAAACGCTTTGAGTCCATTGGAAACCCTGAATCGAGGCTATGCGATAGTAACCAATGAGCAACAACAGATCGTCAGAAATGTTGCCCAAATTGTTAAGGGGGATAAAGTGATCGCCAGAGTCGCCCATGGCAAGGCGCACTGCACGGTCGACGAGGTAGAACCATGAGCGCTAATAGTCCCTTTCGGCCTACGCTCGGTTTGCTGTTGTGTAAGCGAATAATGGCGAGAGTGGCTAGTATCAATAAAATAGGTTTAAGGATGCGCGAAATACTGTCGATTGTTTGTTGCCTGTTCGTCCTTTTATTATGCGAATTATCGGTCGCAAATAATCTCCCCCGGAACCTGCCTGTACCCGGCGGAATTGCATTGGTCACCTTGCCTGGACATTCAGCAAGCAAAACAGATATACCCAGGGCCTACTATCAGAAACAGCGCGTCATGGTAGTCGCAAATGTTACACTCGATAGTAACTGGCTTGCGGTGGTAGGCATTCCCTTAACTACGAAACCGGGGCAACAAACCCTGAATATTGTCGACCACAAGGGCAAGGCAAGCTCCGTCCCTTTCCAAATACTGCCCAAATCCTATCGCGAACAGCACTTAACTATCACCAATAAACGCCAGGTAAATCCCCTGAAGCAGGACCTGGAGCGTATTGTCAGAGAGAAAAAAGAGATTGTGGCCGCGTTTGGCGACTGGCATAAGACCAGTCCGAGCTTCCCCGCTTTTAGTCTGCCGCTAGTAGGGGAGATAAGCAGTCCCTTTGGCTTGCGGCGTTTTTTCAATGAGCAACCGAGGAAGCCCCATAGTGGACTGGATATTGCCGCAGCGGAGGGCACCCCTGTTTACGCCCCAGCAGCCGGTATCGTATCCGTAACCGGTAATTATTTTTTTAACGGTAACACCATTATCATCAACCACTCTAACGGATTGGTCAGCATGTACTGTCATCTGCAAACCATAGCCGTTAAAGCCGGCCAACAGGTTGATTCGGGCACACACATCGGGCAAGTGGGCAAAACCGGAAGGGTAACCGGCCCCCACTTGCACTGGTCAGTGAGCCTGAATAATGCCCGAGTCGATCCGGGTCTGCTGTTCGAATTTGAAGCCAAGGGTTCTTAGAGGAAATGTAACTCATACAAAGTATCACTTAAGTTAATAATAAATATCAGCTTTTACAGGTAATGCGATAGCGAATTGCACAAAAACGTCTATCCTTAAGGAAAACCGTAAGGTTTAAGAACGGGAAATCTCCAATAGAGGATCGAGACAAGAGTCTGGGAGGCCCCATTTGGTTTTGGAAATCGTCAGGTAACCTATATCCATGCGTCGATTAAAGCATTTCTCAGTGGCAGCGAAATTTAACACACTGGTGGTTATTTTCACCACCATCATAGCTCTCGTGCTGACGTCTTATCTGACTTATCGCGAATACACACAAGTCCAGGATACACTTGTCAAAAGAGGGTTAGACTCCGTTAACCTGCCCGGCAATATTCAGGAAATTGCAACCTATTACAGAGATAAGGACGCGCTTAATCAGGTTCTCAATATACTATTTAAAAATGACTCGCTTGATTACGCGGTCATTTACGATCACCACAAGCAGCCATTGATTGAAAGAAAAAAGAGTGGCCCCAAAAAGCTACCGTCCTTTGAGCGCATAAGAAACAATACTGACGTACTGGAAAAATCTGTCTATGGCTATCAGGCGGAATCCACTGATATTGAATATCTCGACATTGTGGTGCCTGTTTTCTCAGCCATAAATCCTGATTTTAAAGATATCAGTAAAGAGTCCTTCATGAGGATCATGGCAGACGCAGGAGCTCAGGGCAGTCGCTACGTCATGGGCTATATCCGGCTCGGTATCAGTAAACAGCCGATGATGGAACACATGACCCGTTATCTAATCTGGGCGACTTTTATTGCTCTGTTGACAGTACTCTCCTTTACGCTGATATCGCTGGTTATTACACGCCGAATTACCGCACCTTTAGGTGCGCTGGTAAATATTGCCAAACGAATATCCGATGGTCATGTTGATGTAAAACTCCCCGCCAGTAATTCCTATGAAATTCGGGAAGTCGCTTCCAGCATGAACTACATGGTCAAAAGTCTTCAGGCCTACCAAACCAAACTGAGAACCAGTCATGAGCTGCTGGCGTTAAAGGTTAAGGAACGCACCGCGCAATTGTCGGAAAGTAATACTCGATTACAATCAGCGATCGCTGACGCCGTGGCCGCCAAGGATACTGCCGAACAGGCAAACCGGGCTAAAAGTGAATTCCTCGCCGCCATGAGTCACGAGATCAGGACTCCACTGAATGGCGTGCTGGGTATGACCGATATGCTTTCAAAAACGCCGCTGAACGATGAGCAACAAAAATTTGCCAGTGTGATTCAAGAATCCGGGAGCGCATTATTAGAGGTCATAAACGACATTCTAGATTTCTCGAAGATTGAGGCGGGCAAGCTGGAACTCAATCCTACGCTCTTTGACCTGCGCAAGCTGGTCGAGGAGATCATTAATATGTTCGCCAGTCTGGCCCATAGCAAAGGGCTTTCATTAAACTACTCGATTCCACCCAACCTGGGACTCATGGTGGAAGCAGATCGGGTCCGGCTCAGACAGGTCCTGTCGAATCTGATTAGTAATGCGATAAAGTTTACCCAAAAGGGAGAAATCAAGCTGTCACTGGACCTGGTCCGAACTAAAGACGACCAGACCAGGATACGTTTTGAAGTAATGGATACGGGTATCGGGATAGATGAGTTTAAGCATCAACAGGTATTCGATGCATTTACCCAGGCTGACGGCTCCACAACAAGACGCTTCGGCGGAACCGGGCTTGGACTGGCCATTACCAAACAGCTGGTCCAGCTGATGAACGGTGAAATCCACCTAAAAAGCAAACCGGGAGAAGGTTCGACCTTTTGGTTTGAAGTCGATATGGCAGCCAACACCACCAATACCGGGCGACCCAAATCTCACCTTGAAGAATTACGAAAGCAGAACATCATGATTGTCGAGCCGTTAGATCAACGCTATAAAAAATTGCTCAAGGAATGGAGAATTCCCTGCATATCAGCCAGTTCAGTCGGACAGTTCAAGGTGGAGTTTAAGGAAGCAAGGGATAACAATAGTCCAATTAGTCTGCTAATTTTGCATAGCGATATTATTGTGAATAAAGAGCTGGCCATTGTTGACTATTTACGGGCGGAAAAACAAAACCAAATCCCCATGATCCTCATCGATTCCCCAATACAACCCATCGATAGAAGCTCACTTGAGGGTGTGGCCAAGGAAGTTAGCGTTCTCAGTTTACCAGTCCACCAGTCGGATCTATACAATACCATTATTAAAATTGTCACTGGCAAACCAGCTAAAGAAACAGGTCAGAACGATCCCTCGAAAGCAGGGCAGCAAGCTTCGCACAAAATAAATGGTATACAGTTCCAGGCTAAAATATTGCTCGCCGAAGATACCATGGTCAATCAGGAAGTTGCGGTGACCATGCTCAATTGGCTGGGCTGTGAAACCACTACAGCCGCCAATGGGCAAGAAGCCATCGAAAAATTTGCTTCAGGGCAATTTGACCTGGTGCTGATGGACTGTCAGATGCCAATTATGGATGGTTATGCTGCAACCTCTGCAATAAGAAATAAAGAGGGTTTTAGCAATGTTACTAAAAATTCAGGGCAAGAGATTCATACACCGATTGTCGCTCTGACTGCAAATGCAATAGAAGGTGAGCGCGAAAAATGCATATCCTTCGGTATGGATGATTATCTGGCAAAGCCTTTTAAACCTGAGGACCTGGAAGCGATGCTTCTGAAGTGGTTACCGGCAAAACTCATCACAAGTAGCGAGAACGTTCCGGCTCAACCACCCCGTCTCAAAAGTAGCGAAAACCTGAAAAGTCAGCCGGCTACCAACAAAAATTCATCCATAGACATGAAAGCCCTGGCCAGCCTGGAGGCCATTCAAGCGCGGGGCGCGCCTAATATCGTCGTTAAGATCATTAGCACCTACCTCGATGAATCTGCCAAGCTTATGGCGGCGTTACAGGACTCTGAAATGAAACATGATCCTGTAGTGCTTTATAAAACTTCACATGCGCTTAAGTCCAGCAGCGCCAATGTCGGTGCTAAAGCCTTGTCCGAAATGTGTAAGTCACTGGAGATGATCGGTCGTAGCGGCTCAATGAAGGGTATCACCCCACTAATTCGGTCAATCGAAAAAGAATATAAGCGAACTTCCGCAGAGCTCATAGAAGAGATGGACAAACGCGATGGACACCAGATCTCAGCCATATAAAGAACAAATTCTTATTGTCGATGACGATATCACCATCCTGATAGCAATGCGATCAGTCCTCGAAAAGCACCAATTCGAGGTAATTGAAGCCAAGTGTGCAAGCGAAGCTCTAGATGCATTCGAGCGTCTGGATCTCGATATTATTATACTGGACATTGAATTGCCTGATCGCAATGGTCTTGAGGTTTGTGAAAAGATCAGAGCGCATCAAAGAGGAAAACAGATTCCTATTCTAATGTCCACAGGAATGGACGATCAGGAATCGATTAGTAAAGCCTACGAAGTGGGTGCAACCGATTTCATTGTAAAGCCCATTAACTGGCCAATTTTTGGCCACAGGGTGCGCTACATGTTGAGGGCTTCAAAGGCTATTGCTGATATACGCGAGGCAGAACAACTTGCCCTGCGGCTGGGCAAGGTAATTGAAAGCTCTTCTAACGAAATTTATATCGCTGATGCCGGCACACTGGTGTTGCAGCAAGTCAATACCAGTGCCCGGGAAAACCTGGGGTACTCTAGTGACGAGCTAAATCAGTTAAACCTTATCGATTTGATGGTGGATTATGAATCCAATTTATTTTCACCTTTAATGCAACGACTCCGAGAAAACCGCAGACCAGAAGCTTTCATCTCCTGTGAACTACTCCGCAAAGATGGCAGTCATTACCCCGCTGAAGTCCGGCTGCAACTATCAAAAGGTGATAATTCTGACTTGCTCATCGCGATCGTGCAAGACGTTACTGAGCGGAAAATGGCAGAAGATAGAATGAGACGACTGGCCTACTATGACAGCCTGACCGGCCTTCCTAATAGAACGCTGTTCACAGAACGCTTGGAACTGATGCTGAAAGCTGCACAGCGCAACCAGGATAAGCTGGCGATACTATTTATCGATCTCGACAATTTCAAGCGAATCAACGATTCACTAGGCCATACGATTGGAGATGCACTGCTCAAGGAAACCAGCAAACGCCTGCTAACCTGCATTAGACAGAGTGACTTGGCTTCGCGTCACCTGGATATTCACGAAGAGATCAGTGTCTCGCGACTGGGTGGTGATGAGTTCGTAATTGTCTTGAATAAGATTGATCATACCGATGTTGCTGCATTGGTGGCCAAACGCCTACTTGACACACTCAGCCGCCCCACGAACCTGGAAGGCCACGATATAGTGATCACTCCAAGCATAGGCATCTCAATAGCGCCACTGGACAGTAATAATGTGGAAAGCTTGCTCAAACACGCAGACACCGCGATGTATCACGCCAAGAACAATGGCAAAAATAACTATCAGTACTATTCCAGTACGATGAATGCTTCAGGCGTTGAGCGATTAAGGCTGGAAAGCGAATTGCGGAGCGCTCTGGAAAACGACGAGCTGGTTGTTTATTACCAGCCACAAATTGATGTAGTGAGCGGAAAAATTTGTGGTGCGGAGGCCTTGGTACGCTGGCAACACCCTAAATACGGCCTATTGACACCGGATTATTTTATTTCACTCGCTGAGGAAATGGGCATTATTCTTGAGCTTGGCGAGCACGTTTTATTCGATGCCTGTCGCTGTGCCAAAGAATGGCGGGAAAAAGGTCTGGCGATCAATAAAATGTCGGTAAATATTTCAAGCGTGCAGTTCAACCAGCCCAACTTTGTGGAACGAATCAAGAATATACTCAATTCGACAGGCTTGAATCCCAAACACTTGAAGCTGGAACTCACTGAAAGCATTATCATGAATAAGCTCGAGTCCACCATCAGGTTTCTCCAGGAACTAAAAAGTATGGGCCTGTCGATTTCGATTGATGATTTTGGAACTGGTTATTCGTCCCTGAGTTATTTAAAACGCTTCCCTATCGATGAATTAAAAATAGACAGGAGCTTTATCATCGATATTGAAACTGACCCACAAAATGAAGGTATAGTGACCGCCATTATCGCTATGGCGAACAGCCTGAACCTTTCTTTAGTCGCTGAAGGAGTCGAAACCGAAAAACAGCTGGAGCATGTCCATCAACTTGGTGTCGATGTTATTCAGGGCTATTTTTTCAGCGAACCGATCGGAGAAATAGATTTCGAGAAGTTTCTTAGTGAGAGTGATTTTGCAGGGAAGATTGAGTCAACCAAAACTGAGCAGCAACAGCTGGCAGAGGGATAATTCTAATTCATTAGAAGTTACTGCGAATGACTTTAAATCCCGCCGCCCTTCTTTTAATCTTGCAAAAAGTATTGGGGGTGTAGCATCAATAAAAAATGAAACGCTCTCTATGCAGCACTCAAAAAATTAAACATATCAACTTACCGCACTACAACTCATATGCGGCCATTGAAAATTGGTAAATTAATGACAACTAACTTTATTGTGTTCGGCTCACCAAAAATTTCTCGCGACGAAATAGATGAGGTCGTTGATTCGCTGCAGAGCGGCTGGCTAGGAACCGGTCCCAAAGTTGCCAGATTCGAGTCCGACTTTGCAAGCTATAAGTCTGTGAGTCCGGACAAAATACTTGCTGTAAACTCATGCACAGCAGCTTTACGCTTAAGCTTATTAGGGGCTAAAGTGGGAAAAGGGGATGAAGTTATTACAACCGCAATGACTTTTTGCGCAACAGTCAATGCCATCATTCATTCAGGTGCCACACCCGTTCTTGTTGATATTAATCCCACTACTTTAAACCTCGATATTGAGGCGGTCAGAAAGAAAATTACAAATAACACTAAAGCTATTGTAGTGGTGCATTTCGCAGGAATGATGTGTGATATGAAGTCTATTATGGAGCTGGCGCAAGAACATAACTTGAAAGTTATCGAGGACTGTGCCCATGCCGCCGAATCAGAGTGCGATATGGGAAAGGCAGGAACAATAGGAGATTTCGGTTGTTTCAGCTTTTACTCCACCAAAAACCTGGTTACCGGTGAAGGAGGAATGATCGTTGCAAAAGATAAAGAAACCTGTGCGCATTTAAAGCAGCTCGCCCTGCATGGCATGAGTAAAGATGCATGGCACCGCTACAGCGACCAAGGTTACCAACACTATGCGGTTGTTGATTGCGGCTTTAAGTATAATATGATGGATCTGCAGGCCGCACTTGGAATACACCAACTAAAAAAGCTAGACGCTAACTGGCAAGTCCGCCAAAATTTATGGCACAGATATCAAAAAGCTTTCAAAAACTCAGCTTTTAAGCCTATTAACCCAGATATTCCCCCTGGTTACCGCCACGCATATCATCTTTTTTGTCTTCTGGTACCTCAAACGATGCAGCTAACGCGCGATGAAGTACTCAATGTACTTCAGGAAAACCAAATTGGAGCAGGTGTACATTACCTTTCTATTCCGGAACACCCTTTTTATAGAGAAACCTACAATATGGATCCTAACGAATATCCAAATGCCAGAGACGTTGGGCGATCTATTCTAAGCATTCCATTTTCACCTTGGCTTAATGAAGAAGAAATACAACGCATATTCACGGTAATAAACAGCCTTCATTAGCCCAATAGAAACTCTGAAAATTACTCGATGACCCAAACTAAAAAGCCAATCTACCTGTTGTCTGGTGGCTCTGAGATTTCAGCTTTAGCGATCTTCGAATTTCTATGCAAACACGATTTCCCGGTATTTATTATCTCTCGCAACCAATCATCATTGTTCAGCAAGACACTTAACAGCGAGCATCTGATCATATTGGACTGGGTAAATGCTTCCGTTGATGTCACGCGTAATCTGATAAATCATAGACATGTCAATGTTACATGCGAGCTACCACTACTAGTTCCTACAGAAGATAGCTCTTTAGATTTTATGATGTGCATGAAAGACCACCTTCAGGAGCATTTCGAATATCCTTTTAATAGCTGTTTAACAAAAAGCGGATATGACAAAGCGGAGTTTTTCGAATATCTAATGCAGCAACCGGATTTAAAAGGCATTCTTCCAGAAACATATATTGCGCATTCTGTAGAAGAATGTCTAAGCTATTTTACTAAAGCTGGAAAGAGTTTAGTCATTAAACCCGCGACAAAACCCAGGTCAATGGAGTTTGGTGGCATGCCCAGCAAAGTTCTTTTTATCGAAAAGGAAACAACGAGCAGCTCTTTAATTGAACTGTTAGAAGAGCACTGGCATTTATCAAGCAAATGGCTTATTCAGGAGGCTTGTTTTAATAAAGATGATCGAGAGTATATGTGGGCCGGCACCATAACATCGCAAGGAGAAATCGCTGAATTTACGGCAGTAGAACTGGCCAAATATCCAGCAATAGGAGGAACCTCTTGCCTCGTCATGAGTAAGCGTTTACCTGAAATATCCGAGTTAGCAAAGTGTGTTACCAAAGCTATAAGGTTTGAAGGTATTTGCGAGATATCTTTCAGAAAAAATGCCGCCGGGGATTATAAAATTATCGAATTGAATCCCAGGCCCTGGCTACAAGTTGGCCTGAGTGATGCGTCGCAAAGTGGACTATTGGAATACCTTTTGCTAACAGGACATAGAAAAATCGACTATATGTTTCTAGAGAATGTTCTTTGGATAAGTATCGAGCGGATCATATTGGGCATTATAAAGGGGCAGCGAGGAATAATTTCTGAATCTATTTCCGCAATTCGCCAAGCAAACCGCTTACTAATACCACCTTACAATTCGAAATTACGCGGGGTCAAAAGTAGATGGTTAAAACGTATGCTCGGATCCCTTTTTCAGAAAACGGGAAACTGACTTAAACTAATGCGAACTCTAGTGAAATGGACCATCATAGTTTTATCGGTCATCTGGATCATCAGCCTGCTGATCAAAGATTATCAACAAATTGGATGGATAATCACACAGTCATCTCTCTTTTTTATATTGATCTCAATATTGGTTGGTACTGTTTCGTTGGCACATAATGCACTTATCTTCTATCTGTTGATTAACAATAAACAAGCCACCGGGATAGCAATCCCGACAACCTGTGCACTTTATTTTAACTCCCAAATAATAAGACACCTGCCCGGCCGAATATGGGGTGTAGTGTACCAACTAACCCATGCTGCAATGGAACAAACTTCGAAAGCGAGCATAATAAGAGCTAACATTGAACATTCACTATTGTCTCTGACTAGCAGCGGGCTATTTTTTTTCCTGTTCATTTACTTTCGCAGTGCACCTAATATCGTAGTGGTTTCAATACTCTCCTATTACGCCGCAGCTTATTTTTTATGGACGAGCAAATCTCCCGCCACGCTAGCAAGCAGCTTCTTACGTAAATTAAAGTTGCGTCGTGTCAGCGAGCAAATTACTTTCGAACCATTAACACCAACCACTGCAACAGGCATTTTGCTGGCTAACTTTTCCAGCTGGCTATTTTACATTGTCGCTTGGTACTATTTGTTAGGTTCTTACATAGACTTTAATATTAATCAATCTACACTCGTTCTGGCATCATACAGTGGCGCTTGGGTCGTTGGCTTTTTGTCCTTAATCACACCCTCTGGAATCGGCATAAGAGAATCCTCATTCATATTCTTTTCCTCCGGTCTCGACAGCCCTGAAAGAATTGTTTTTTTTGCTATTATTGCAAGAATTTGGCTCATTATTATTGACCTAAACTTGGTATTTATCAGCTTCTTATGGGCAAATTACTATGCTAGAAAAACCACCACAGTTTGATCAATGTGGATTAAACATCCTCGACCCAGCAGACAAGCTGGGGCATAAGTCAAAATATATAACACTGTTACAGGAACTGGTTCTTACCCAGGAGTTACCTTTAAACGGGGGAAGTGGTCGAGCACTTGATTTAGGATGCGGATGGGGAAGGCTTACTGAAATAGTTCGCTCCAAAGGATGGGACACCTATGGTATCGACCCTGACAGTAACTTAATAAGCTACGCACGTAGAATCAATCCTAAAATTGAGTACAACATTGGAGCACTCCCTGATTTACCGGTAGAAGAGCAGTCTTTCGATCTTATTTTATTACAGAATGTGCTACGTCCTCTCCTGTTATCAAATAACGTCGAGGCGGCAAAAGCAATTTCCAAATATCTAAGGACCAATGGTCAACTTTTTGTCGTAGAGAATGTAAAAAACCAATCACCTGAGCACTTCAAATCCGAAGAAGTAGAAAGCTTTTTCCAAAACGAGGGGTTAAAAACTGTCTCGTGCATCGCGTTTCGTGCAAGCAGAAACCCCATGCTCCTCCCGATAAAGTACGGACTAATACCTGAGAGTTTATTTGAGTCTCTTGCTCGTCTCGAAGTAAAATTTCTAAAGCGGGTTAACTCTGACCCCAAATTTCAGTATTACAATAAACTTTTTATATTCAGGAAAAACCAATAGCAGATTTTCACCTTCAATCTACAAGCGAAAGAATTTCTTTAATAGATCTATCCTGATCAAGCAATTCAAAGAAGCCCTGAGCATTAATTTCAGTTCCTGAGCCTCCACTCTGAAGCACCTCTCTGATAGCATCCCGATAATCTTCAATTGAGACTGATAGAGATACCGTTCCTAAGCGAAATTTATCACATAGTAATTTCACATCTCCCACCGGAGTTGCTATTACGGGTATACGGTTCGCAACGCCATCAGACAATATCACTGGAATACTTTCTATTCTGGAGGGTAGAAAGTAATAATCGGCCCATTTGAATAATCGATATAGTTCATCCTTACCAACGTAGCCGCTGCACTCTACGGGGCGCCCCCTTGACTTCAAGGTTGCAGCCTTATCCTTGACCAACTGTTCCAACGGCCCGCCACCTGCTATGCGAACAGCACTTATCTTTGACCAGTCCTCATCATTTAGCTCCAAAAGCGCATCCAGTAAAATATCAACGCCTTTATTCGTATGCCAGCGCCCTACAAAAACCAGGTTATAAGGAGCACTGGATTCTTTCATGTTCAGAGCGTCTTCGGAGTTTAAGCGCGCGCTAGGAATCATTTCACAACTTACGTTACCTATTTTCTCAACATCGGAACAAAGCTGAAACCCATCGGCATAACGCCGATCAGAAGCTTGCAATACCTTTTTCAAAATGAATCTCGTTAAAGGGTTTCGACTATAGCTCCATATATCACTTCCGAGTGCCCAACTAGAAAATCTAATTCCCTTGCCGCGGGCGGCGAGCAACGCCCAAAGTCCAGAAGGAATAATCCAAAAGGCCAGAATTGATTTGAGAGATGGCTGTTCTTTAATTGCTTTTTTTGTGGCTCGATAGCCGGAAAAGAAAACTCTTAGCGTCCAATAGAAACCTTTTGGGGAGCTTAGCTTTAGAGCCGACAACGCCTGTTCTGGAGCGGAATAACGATACACATTTATCCCATCTATCTGTTCAATACAACTATCATTCCCTGGCGCGACAACCGTTACAATAAGTGTTTTTGATAGACGAGAAGCGATATCATAGACAAATCCTCCCGCTGCCTCCTGGCCTGGAGTTCCTCTTGGAAAAGAGGTTGTAATTAGTAAAATGTGCTTTCTTTCTACTTGCATGCGATTATGCGATAGCCATAGGGTGCTATTGTCGACGACTTCGCTAGCACTTCTGTTGCCCCACCCAAGATATTCAGTGCAAGAATAAAGGGCCAAGCCAATAACCCTAGTGCCAGCCAAAGCGGATTTTTTGAAGCGCGATTAAGTATAAACTCTGATATCCCAATACATATCAACAAGCAACCGGATGAGAAGGTATTACCACATTGTTGTTCGCGAACAATCTTGAATCCCGATTGTTCAAGCAATCTGCTCAACCCAAAACTTGTCCAGCGCTGAAAATCATAGGGTGCATCATGAACGGGATACATGAATGGGACGTCTAGAACCAACTGCCCTCCCCCATCCAATACTCGATAAATCTCATCGATGCAATGACCTGGATTGGGCAAGTGCTCCGCAACATCCATCAATAGAATCGTATCTACCACATTATCTTTAAAAGGTAGTTTTTGGCCATCCCCAAAAATGTTTGGCTTTGTGCCATACATTTCAATCGCAGTACCCGGATAATCCAGGCCAAAGTATAGCTTCTCCTTTGGCAGATATTGCTTGATTTCCTGGTGGGCGCAACCAATATCCAGCACGCAGTTATTAACCAAGGAGGCAGCTTGTTGCAGAAATTTTTTCCTATGCCGGAGGACCAGCCATTGAGGGTGAACTGGCCAGGTTGCTATTCTTTTAAATACAGACTTTATTTTATTCATTATTTGATGGTCTGTGAGTAATTACTAGAATCTGGACAATCGACGAAAATCGCCTTCCTTAATCCTCTTCAACACCTTTGTAATGTATGGCCGAAATCTGCTCTGACAAAATTCCAATCAAAAATACAAGCACTGAGAATATGAAGAGCAATGCACTCATATTAGTAAATCGGCTGTACGCATAAAATGTAAAGGCGTAGTAGCATAATCCCAGGGTAAAAAACCCGGCACTAATCGGTAAAAAAAGCCTCATCGGGGAAAATAGCGCACCGATTTTTAAGATTATAATAAAAAATCGCAACCCATCTTCAAGAATTCTGATATGGCTTTTCCCCTCCCTGGCTTTAGCTTTAATAGGCACATATCCGACAGAATATCCGGAACGAAAAAAAGCCATTGTACTGGTCGTCGGGTAGGAGAATCCATTAGGAAGGAGGTACAAAAAACGTTTAAACTTATTGGCTCTGGCAGCCCGAAACCCAGAGGTGAGATCCCCAATGGGATACCCGGTCATAAATGACGCTAGTCTATTATAAAAGGTATTGGCAACCCTTCTGGGAGTTGATGCGTGACTATCAACCGCCCTCGCACCAACCACCATATCAAATCCTTCATCAATTTTATAAAGCAGTTTTTCAATATCCGCCGGATCATGCTGGCCGTCTCCGTCCATAAAGACAATATATTCCCCACTAGCAGCACGAACGCCGGATTTAATCGCCGCGCCGTTTCCCTTCGAGTAGGGGTGAGCCACTCGTTTGACCTCTAACTCGTCACATAGCTGTCCGGTATTATCAGTGGAGCCATCATCCACCACAATAACTTCAGCCTCGGGGTACTTCTCAATAATATCAGGCAATAGGGTAGACAGGCTTAGTGCTTCATTTTTTGCGGGAATGACAATACTTAAAGATGATGCGCAATCCATTTATTATTCGCTCGCCGTAATTGTTGGGTTATACAAAGTCGATGAAATGAGATGATAGTGTATGTAATTACTATATCCTCGAATTCAAGCCAAGGCTCCACGACAAAAACTTGGCTGAACTTATTATTCGGAGTCTAAGCCAGTTTTCTGCTTACGTCTAATATAGCGCTCAAACTGTTCCAATTCGCCCATTCGAGAAGGTCTTAACAGCCGCCTATTCTGATTTGCAGATTTTGCCGCCGCTATTCGCTCAAGCGCCTGATCATAAAGAGATGCACTCGACAACAACACAGCCTGCTTTAAAGCCACATCCACTGTTGGTTGCACGCTATAGACCTGGTCCAGTTTTTTCATGGCACCCGGTAAGTTACGTTGGTGTATATAAAGGCTAGCATGGAGATAATAGAGCTTGGCTGCATAACGCCACTTCGCAGCCAATAAAGGTAAATTCTCTAGATAATCAAACAACAGATGCAAGTCTGTTTCAGTGACCGACTGACATTCTTGAGCAATCACTTTTTCCGTCAGCTTTTCGATATGGTAAAGAATGCCATCCGTAAAACGAGTATCTTCATAAGCGTTGATGATTTCAGCAACTTTGAGCGCTTCATCATCCTGCTCATCACACTGAATATTGAGCTTTGCCAGCAGCAAACTGACATCATAAGGATGAACCTTATAGGCCTCATCCAGCACCTTTATTGCGTGATCGGGTAACCCAGCCCTTTCCAGATAAGCAGCATAATTACGTTGCGATCGTAATGAATCCGGATGCTCTATCGCCCAGCTATAAAACAGCAGTCCCGTGTCACCCCAAGTACGCGTGGAAATATTAAGCATCATAGCTTCTACGGCCAGAACCATGACTAATACCAATACTTTGAATACCTGGGAATCAGCGAATAAACGACCAAGAACTTTGATCAAAACATAACTCAGAAATATAACCGGCCCAATCATGGGTAAATAATTACGGTGTTCAAAATAGATTTCTAACGGAATCAGCGTTGATTCAAGAAGGTGGCCAATAAAAAACCAGCCTACCGCGAATGCGAACAAAGGTTTTTTTTTCATTGTCAGTATTGCCACTAAAAACAGCACCATAAGGAAGATAACTGCGATCAGCGTGCTAATTGGATTCAACAAAGACGTGGACAACTGAAAATCATCGTGAAACAAGCTCAAACCGCTAGCTTTGGGTAACACTAACTTAAACAGGTAATCGCAAAGCACCCTAGCTTCGGTCAATATCCTTTCAAAAGCACTAAATTCCCGTCCCTGATAACCGCTGGCTATAGAACTCCAGCTAAATAAAAAATAGCCCACTAAAAGTAATAGCGGAACAATCAGCAACCCCCATTTAACCCGAGATAGCTGTTGATGGTATTTAGCAGGCGATTCAGGTAATAAAAACTCAATTAGCAGGATTAAAGGCACAAAGAGCACCGCATTTTCCTTAGAGAGAATACCCGCCATGCCAAAAGGGAGAAACGCCAGGCCAATATAAAGATAACCCTTGCTTGTACCCTCCAGCAGATGGCGCCTACCGTGCAGATACAAAATGATCGCTATTAATGAAAAGAGTGTGGCCAGCTGGGTCATACGCTGAACCACATAGAGCGTGGTAGAGACATTGAGCGGATGCAGCAGCCAAAAAGCAGTCGCAAAAAGGGCAATTAGATTAATTTCCTGGTCAGACGTGTGACTTAGATTCTTACCTAAATTACGAATCAATTGGCGGGCAAAAACAAAAACCAGAACACCAATCAGCAGATGGATGAGTACGTTAGTGTATTTAAATGAGGGGGAATAACTTGGCCAGTATTGATCATTGATCAGAAAAGACAGCATAGCTACGGGTCTGCCCAAACGTCCGCTCTCATTACTAAAAACAAAACGTAGCAGGCTTTCAAAACTGGTCACGCCGCCGTTGGCTGAAAGTGTCTGAAGATTGGGTGAATCATCAAGCAGAAAGGGGCCGAAAATTCCGGGATAGTACAAAAAGAAAGCAGAAATACACAGAATCAGCAGTAGCAAACCAACCAGACCGCCTCTTAGAAAACCAGGGTTCACCTCTGAAATGACGCTCTTATAGACTTTCATTTTTCACTATTTTTTGAATTCTATTATTCTACACAAACAAAAAAGCCCCCAGCAACTGGGGGCTTTTTCAATTGGCTGCCTTAGTCTAAAGCTTAGCGACAGTTGGCTGGTCGATATTTATCGTCCAAATCACCACCAGTACAATCCCAAGTCACACCGGTAGAAGCACCAGTACCCGTAAATATAAAGGTATCTGTATCAGCATCGCCACCCAGATTCTCAAGAGTATATGTAACTTGTGCCTCACTAGTGCTATTACGTAAAAAAGCAATTGTATTGACGTAAGTACTTTGATCCGAATCATCACTCACGCCCGCTTCTCCAGTTGTGGACGGCATTTCACCCATGCTGATGTAGTACTCGGAAATAGAAGCCTTATCCTTCGCTGCTAGTCCTACCACTTCAGCAACACGCGCCCGAATGGTATAGTCCTGATAGGCAGGAAGCGCAACCGCCGCCAGAATACCGATAATCGCAACCACGATCATCAATTCAATTAATGTAAAACCCTGCTGTACTTTTTTCATCTCATTTATCTCCGTTGTTTGAACGACCTGAAAAATTCGTTTAAAAGCTGTCGTAATGAAGTATGGCAAGGCTTGTGCCAAATGCAAAAAAATCCTTAAAATATTTTTTATCTCTTTGTAATTGAAGCTGTTTATTGAAAAATAAAAAGATTTCCTGCCTCTTTGAGATGTAATAAATTCTGGTCAGCAAACACCATTTGCTGTCAAAATATGACAAAATTTGTCAGTGAGTGGCTATGTGCGTCTGTAGCTTGCTGATTTATAGTAGAGGTTTGCGCTAAGATAAAAATGAAAAAATATAATCGGCAGCATATGCAATAATTGGTGCTAAATCTACACATCCCAGGATAAAGTGCTATCCTGATTGATAATCGGTTAAAAGAAATTTGATCATGACCCCACAAGCTTCTACAGCAATCCAAATCAGCGGCCTGGCCAAGCGCCTGGTTATCGATGAAATATTGAATGAACAGCAGGCCAATGAGGCTTACCTGTACTCAAAGCAGAACAAGATACCCTTCGTTACACACGTCGTACAAACCGGTCTGGCAAGCAGCAAAGCAATCGCAACTTCCGCCGCCGAAGAGTTTGGTACACCCCTGCTGGATCTGTCGGTTTTCGACAGTGCCATGTTCCCCAAGGATGTGGTTGATGCCAAGCTGATTCGTAACCATCATGCATTACCCTTGTTCCAGCGTGGAAATCGTCTTCACGTGGCTTTATCTGACCCAACCAATTTGCAGGCGCTGGATGAGTTCAAGTTTAATTCCGGCATATCAACCGATGCGATATTGGTAGAAGAGGTCAAGCTGGCAGCCGCCATCGAAAAATATCTCGATGATGCTGATGATGCGCTGGGCGACCTGGAAGATGAGAGCCTGGAAAACATCGACATCTCGGCCGATGGTGGTGACCTAAAGGAAGATGACGCAAGCGATGCAGACGACGCTCCTATCGTACGTTTCATTAATAAGATCATGTTGGATGCTATCAAGCTGGGTGCATCTGATATTCACTTTGAACCCTATGAACACCTATATCGTATCCGATATCGTACCGATGGCGTTTTACATGAAGTGGCCAATCCACCGACCAATCTGGCGCCCAGGTTAGCCGCTCGCTTAAAAGTGATGTCACGTATGGATATTTCGGAACGCAGGGTTCCCCAGGATGGCCGCATCAAAATGAAGCTGTCAAAAAAGCGGGCCATTGATTTTCGTGTTAATACACTGCCAACTCTATGGGGCGAAAAAGTTGTGCTACGTATTCTCGATCCAAGTAGTGCGAAAATGGGTATTGATGCTCTGGGTTACGAAGAAGACCAGAAAGAGATGTATCTGGCTGCATTGGCGCAACCACAGGGAATGATTCTTGTAACAGGACCTACCGGTAGTGGTAAAACGGTTTCACTCTATACCGGGCTTAATATCCTCAACACTTCAGAACGTAATATTTCCACGGCAGAGGATCCAGTGGAAATAAACCTGGAAGGTGTCAACCAGGTACACGTCAACAATAAAGTGGGGCTTAATTTTTCAACAGCGCTGCGTGCCTTTCTGCGTCAGGATCCAGATATCGTGATGGTGGGGGAAATTCGGGATCTGGAAACCGCCGAAATAGCAATTAAAGCGGCACAAACTGGACATTTGGTTCTTTCTACACTACATACTAATAGTGCGCCGGAAACATTAACCCGTTTACGTAACATGGGTGTGCCTGCTTTTAATATTGCAACATCCGTGAGCATCATTATCGCACAACGTCTTGCACGCAGGCTTTGTGAGCACTGCAAAAAGCCCGCAGACATACCGCATGAAACTCTGTTGACAGAGGGATTCACTGAGGAAATGCTGGCGGATGCTGAAATAAATATGGCTGGAGGCGGATGCAGCCATTGTATGAATGGATACAAAGGACGAGTGGGTATATACGAGGTGGTCAAGGTATCGCCGGAAATTCAACGTATTATTATGGAAGAGGGCAACTCATTGGAAATTGCCCAGCAGGCTGAGAAAGAAGGCTGCAGGAATCTTCGTAAATCGGGGCTAATGAAGATTACTCAGGGTATTACCAGTCTGGAAGAAGTGAATAGGGTCACCAAGGATTAACCATGGCTACAAACGTCGCAAAAAATCAAACTTTTACTTGGCAGGGTATCGATAAGCGAGGACAAAAGGCGGGAGGTGAAGTCACTGGCGTCAATTTGGCGCTCGCAAAAGCGCAGCTGCGCAAGCAGGGGATTAACCCGACCAAAGTTCGTAAAAAGAAGGTTTCTCTTTTTGGACAAAGAAAGAAAAAGATTACACCAGGTGATATTGCACTTTTTACGCGCCAAATGGCAACCATGATGAAAGCCGGCGTTCCGCTGGTGCAGTCGTTTGATATCGTGGCCGATGGTATCGATAATGTGACTTTAAAGGAATTAATCGGCGCTATTAAATTGGATGTGGCCTCGGGAACTAATTTCGCATCTGCCTTGCGCAAACACCCACGTCATTTTGATGATCTATTTTGCAATCTTGTCGATTCAGGTGAGCAATCAGGTGCACTGGAAACAATGCTGGATCGTTTGGCCACCTATAAAGAAAAAAGCGAAACGTTAAAGAAAAAAATCAAAAAAGCAATGACTTATCCAATTGCCGTAATAGTGGTCGCAGTCATTGTCACCGGCATTCTTCTGGTTAAAGTTGTGCCAACTTTTGAGGAATTATTTCAGGATTTTGGTGCCGACCTGCCCGCTTTCACACAAATGGTGATCGGTATTTCCAATATACTGCAGCAATGGTGGCTTGTTTTCGTGGTCGGTATTATTGCCTTTATCTTTATTTTTCGAGAAGCCAAGTTAAGATCGAAACGGGTTTCCGCAATAGTTGATCGACTGGTTTTGCGAATCCCTGTCACTGGGAATATATTAGAAAATTCTATATATGCTCGTTTTTCAAGGACCTTATCGACCACCTTTGCGGCCGGCGTACCCTTGGTCGATGCCCTGACTTCAACAGCAGGGGCAGCCGCAAACTATATTTATACCAACGCAATCATCAATGTACGTGAGGACGTAGCCACAGGCCAGCAACTGCATTTTTCTATGCGCAATACCAATGTATTCCCAAATATGCTGATACAGATGACCGCCATCGGTGAGGAATCAGGCGCCTTGGATGAAATGTTGGATAAGGCAGCTGAGTTTTATGAGGAGGAAGTAGACAATGCAGTCGACAATCTCACAGCACTCATGGAACCCATGATTATGGCAGTTCTAGGGGTATTGATTGGTGGGCTGATCATCGCAATGTACTTACCCATCTTTAAAATGGGTTCTGTGGTTTAGTAACCTGGCAAAATGGGATTTAAGAAAAGGCCGATCTACAGCCAAAATAATACAAAATTACAATTTAACAAGGCTAAACGAAATCCCAACTGATGATTGTATTTGACGTTCTTGCACAATACCCGTTAGCACTGGTTGGCGTAACGGGTATCCTCGGCTTACTTGTCGGCAGCTTCCTTAATGTGGTCATTTATCGCGTCCCCATAATGTTGCAGCGTGATTGGGAAGCACAGTGTCGCGAACTCGTTGCCAATCAAACGGATGACAACTTAGGCGATACGGCCACAGGCTTTAATCTGCTTTATCCCAATTCTCACTGCCCCAACTGTAAAACAGCCGTCAAAGCCTGGCAAAATATTCCAATAATCAGTTACTTATTGCTGGGCGGCAGGTGCGCAGGATGCCAATCCTATATTTCGATACGTTATCCCATCATTGAGGTCGTCACTGCCATTCTGTCCTGCCTTCTCGTTGCACATTTTGGTGCCAGCTGGCAGGCCGCTACTATGCTGCTACTGACCTGGGTGTTAATTGCCCTGACCATGATCGACTTTGACCACCAGTTGTTACCCGACAACATGACCCTCCCCTTTCTCTGGATGGGTTTAATTATCAATAGTTTTGGGCTATTTTGTACACTTCCGGATGCTTTATGGGGTGCTGTGGCTGGCTACCTAAGCCTTTGGTCTATCTATTGGGCATTCAAATTAATCACTGGAAAAGAGGGCATGGGTTACGGTGACTTCAAGCTGCTGGCCATGCTCGGAGCCTGGTTCGGCTGGCAAATGCTACCGCTGATCATATTGCTCTCTTCGCTGGTAGGAGCCGTAGTCGGAATAGCACTGATGCTGCTAAAAAACCATGGCAAAAGTGTTCCGATCCCTTTTGGCCCCTACCTGGCCGTGGCTGGGTGGATCGCAGCGCTCTGGGGTGAGCTGATAATTGACGCCTATTTGCAGTTTTCAGGCCTTAAATAACTTCCTTTATCCCGAATCGCAAGCAGCGTCGCTCGCAATCCCCTGTAAAAAGATTTATGCTCCTGCCCTCAAAACTTTAGCGTGATCATAGCGTGTGACAGGCAAGAGAATATGTTTCTAGTAGGTATTACAGGTGGCATCGGAAGCGGTAAAAGTACCGTCGCAAAGCTATTCTCCAATCTCGGTATTAGTGTGATCGATGCCGACCAGTCTGCTCGTGAAGTGGTTAAACCAGGTTGCCCTTCATTAAAGGAAATCGAACAACATTTCGGCACTGAGGTCATTTTAGATACCGGCGAACTGAATCGCAGAGCGTTGCGGGAGAGAATTTTCACTAACAACGCTGAGCGGCAATGGTTGGAGTCACTATTGCATCCACTCATTTTCGAGTACACAAAACTACAATTGGCAAATGCACCATCAGACTATGCGATCCTGGAGTCCCCATTGCTGCTGGAGACCACCCAGAAAGAGCTAGTCAATCGGGTTTTGGTCGTCGACGTACCGGAAAACGTACAACTTGAGAGAGCTCTTTTAAGAGACAACGCCACAAAGCAGGAAATAAAAGCAATAATGGCCGCGCAGATTAGCCGTAGCGAGCGACTGAGTAGGGCCGATGATGTTATTCTTAATGACAATGGGCGAGAAGATCTTGATTCTCAAGTCTTGACCCTGCATCAACAATATTTAACTTACGCGAAACAAAAGTAATGTCTAAAACTGCAACTATCATTGCCTGTCCAACCTGCAAAAAGTCAGTAGCCTGGAACGAAAAGGCCATCTTTCGCCCATTTTGCTCTGAACGCTGCAAACTAATCGATCTTGGAGAATGGGCGTCGGGAGGTCACAGCATCCCCGCAGAACCTGTACTCCCGGAGGACTTCGACGTTCCTGCTGGTTCGGACCTACCTGAACAATATTAGGGAACCTCTTACATAGACACCGCCCGCTTGCCAAGTAAAAATAGTTTTTAGAATCGATTGCACTCTTACATCCGGCCTGTTGATGACGTTTGTCGTCTGGCCACCATGGAGTTCGCCAACAGGGCCCAATCTGATTAACGGCATCTTCTGCCAAGAGGTTCCTTAGCTATCGTTCAGGCCTTAGGTTAATGTTCTCGGGTCGGCTTAAAGGCCACTTCCGGCCAACGCTCTTCAGAGAGTGATAGGTTCGCACGGGTCGGCGCTAAATAGGTCAAAAAATCGCCACCGTCCAAGGCAAGGTTATCATGTGCTTTGCGCTGGAATTCTTCCAGCCGTTTACTATCCTCGCTGTCGACCCAACGTGCGGTATACACATCAACCGGCTCATAACTGCATTCAACCTTATATTCGTCTTTAAGCCGGTAAGCGACCACTTCAAATTGAAGCACACCTACTGCACCAACGATAATGTCATTATTTCGCAACGGCATAAATACCTGAGTTGAACCTTCTTCAGATAGCTGTTTAAGGCCTTTTTGCAACTGCTTCATTTTGAGCGGATCACGCAGTCGGACACGACGAAACAGCTCCGGAGCAAAATGTGGGATACCGGAAAACCGTAAATCCTCACCACCAGTAAAGGTATCTCCAATTTGAATCGTACCATGATTATGTAATCCCAGAATATCTCCTGACCAGGCCTCTTCTACATGCTCTCGGTCACCTGCAAGAAAGGTTACCGCATCGGAAATACGCACATCTTTGCCGGTTCGAGTGTGGCGCATTTTCATTCCCTTGCTATATTTCCCCGAACAAATTCGCATAAAAGCGATTCGATCACGATGTTTAGGGTCCATATTAGCCTGTATTTTGAAAATAAAACCACTGAACTCTTCCTCATTTGCAGCGACCTCACGCTCCTGAGTTGCTCGCGGTAAAGGTGGTGGCGCATATTCGACAAACCCGTCCAGCATCTCCCGCACACCGAAATTACCCAGTGCCGTTCCAAAATAGACGGGTGTTAACCTTCCTTCCAGGTACTCCTGAAGGTCAAATTCGTGACTCGCACCACGCACTAGCTCCACCTCATCACGCAAATCATCGATATAGTCACCGAGCTGTTGCCGTGCCTCATCGCTATCAAGCCCCAGGATTTGGCGGTCCTCAGGAATGGTATGCCCTTTACCTTGCGTGTAGAGATGAATGGTATCCGTATAAAGGTTGTAGACGCCTTTAAATTGCTTACCCATGCCTATTGGCCAGGTAATAGGCGCACAATTAATCTTTAGAACATTTTCCACTTCATCGAGCAGATCGACAGGATCACGTATATCACGGTCCATTTTATTGATAAAGGTCAGAATTGGCGTATCACGTAGCCTGCACACATCCATCAACTTGATAGTTCTGTCTTCAACACCCTTAGCGCCGTCAATCACCATCAGAACCGAATCGACCGCCGTCAGTGTTCGATAGGTATCCTCCGAAAAGTCTTCGTGCCCGGGTGTATCCAGCAAATTCACAATGCGTTCTTTATAGGGAAACTGCATGACCGAAGAAGTTACCGAAATACCGCGCTGTTTCTCCATCTCCATCCAGTCGGATGTTGCATGTCGTCCCGATTTACGCCCCTTAACCGTCCCCGCCGTTTGAATCGCATTACCAAATAACAATAATTTTTCAGTTATCGTAGTTTTACCGGCATCCGGGTGGGAGATAATAGCAAAAGTGCGCCGATTGGCGACTTCCTGATCCAGTTTACTCATAAATTTCGTCGATTTACCACGTAGTAGAAGGCGGCATATTATATATGATTGCGGAAAAATAGCTGACAAAAAAAAGCCCCTTGTTAAAGGGGCTTTCCTCTCATTATTTCTAAAGGAAGGTCAAAACTCCAAAAATAATTACCGTCAATGCCAAACTACTGTGGATAACACCTACCACACTCGTCATTGGCCCCATTTTTCCAACTACTGCATTGACCTCTAGTACGGCGACGATTGCCATCGCAACCCAGAGACCTGTTGTATAACCGGTATTAGTGACCGCATGGCTGACATTACCCAGGCTTTGCCCATGTTGTGAACCCAGCATGCCAAACAGCATTCCGGCTGAAAACAGGGTATTAGTACGTGATGCCAATAATGCCTTTGCCCCAGCGGCTGCAGCATCACCTTCTATCATGCCCAGTACCACTTTTTGGTTAGGCCAGATTATCAGCCACACGTTAATAAACATCAACGTACCCATAAGGGCACCGACAATAATATACGGATTGGTATATCCGGCCCTGATCACGTTCTCTGTTAGTATAACGCCCGTGATAAAGGTAAACATCGCCCCCCAGCGAAACCACCACAGCGCGCTTGGGGCTAGCTTAGCTTTAGCATCCGCCAACCCTTCAGCGCTTGCCTGCTTAAAATAACCACCTTGAATAAAATTGAAGTAATACAGCAGCCCGATCCAGGTAACACCGAATAATACGTGCGCCCAGCGAAATAGGAAATTTACAAATTCCATGGTGATTCCCCTCTTATTAGTGGTTTTATTCCAAAGCTGCAATTCTGCGAGCAGCATTCATGACCATTCTAATCATTCACACCTAAAATAAAAAGCACAAAATTTAGAGTAACCTCCGCTGGCGACCTAAGCTTTATTTCCAGCCACAAAAAAACCCCGCATTCGCGGGGTTTTTTAATCTAATAAGGAGTAAGTGCAGCTTACATCATGCCGCCCATACCGCCCATACCACCCATGCCACTCATATCTGGCATCGCTGGCATTCCTGACTTATCTTCAGGAGCGTCTGCAACCATGCATTCAGTGGTAATCATCAGACCAGCAACTGAAGCGGCATTTTGCAACGCGCTACGTGTAACTTTTGCTGGGTCAAGTATTCCCATTTCCAGCATGTTGCCGTATTCGCCTGTTGCGGCGTTGTAACCGAAATCACCTTCGCCTGCTTTTACCTTATCCAGGACAACAGAAGCTTCATCACCCGCGTTTGCTACGATCTGGCGTAAAGGCGCTTCCATAGCACGGCGAGCCAAATGAATACCAACAGTCTGGTCGTCATTGTCACCTTCCATATCTACGATAGCCTGCAGCGCTCGAACCAATGCTACACCACCACCGGCAACAACACCTTCTTCTACCGCGGCACGAGTTGAATGCAGTGCGTCTTCTACACGTGCTTTCTTCTCTTTCATCTCGATTTCAGTGGTAGCACCCACTTTGATCACAGCAACACCACCAGCCAACTTAGCAACTCGCTCTTGCAGTTTTTCACGATCATAATCAGATGAGGTTTCTTCGATTTGCTGACGAATTTGACCAACGCGAGCTTCAATTTCAGTCGCTTGGCCAGCGCCATCAATAACCGTTGTATTTTCTTTGTTAATACTGACGCGTTTAGCTGAACCCAAATCTTCTAAAGTCGCTCCTTCCATGCTCAAGCCTACTTCTTCAGAAATAACGGTACCACCAGTTAATACAGCAATATCCTGCAGCATTGCTTTGCGACGGTCGCCAAACCCTGGCGCTTTAACCGCTGCAACTTTCATAATGCCGCGCATATTGTTAACTACCAGTGTTGCCAGTGCTTCACCTTCAACATCTTCTGCGATCACCAGCAACGGTTTGCCGGATTTAGCGACAGCCTCAAGAAGCTGTAGCATTTCGCGGATATTGGAAATTTTCTTATCCACCAGGAGAATATAGGGTGCTTCAAGCTCAACGCCCATGGTTTCCTGACTGTTAATGAAGTATGGAGAAAGATAGCCGCGATCAAACTGCATCCCTTCTACCACATCCAGCTCATTCTCCAAACCACTGCCTTCTTCGACCGTGATAACCCCTTCTTTACCCACTTTTTCCATCGCATCGGCAATAATCTCACCGACTGCAGAATCACTGTTCGCGGAAATTGTACCTACCTGTGCAATTGCTTTGCTATCAGTACAGGGCTTAGCCATATTCTGAATTTCTTTAACAACCGCTATCACAGCCTTATCAATACCACGCTTGAGATCCATCGGGTTCATGCCCGCGGCAACCGATTTCAGTCCTTCAGCCATTATTGCCTGAGCTAAAACCGTTGCTGTGGTTGTGCCGTCTCCAGCAACATCTGAAGTTTGCGACGCAACTTCCTTCACCATCTGCGCACCCATGTTCTCGAACTTATCACTTAGTTCGATCTCTTTCGCAACCGAAACACCGTCCTTAGTTACTGTGGGAGCACCAAAAGATTTGTCCAAAACAACGTTACGACCTTTAGGGCCGAGTGTTGTTTTAACCGCATCCGCCAGGATATTTACGCCATTAACCAATTTTTGGCGCGCTGAGTCGCCAAACAATACGTCTTTAGCAGCCATTTTCTCTTTCCTTTACCTTAAATTTTATCAATAACAATTCGGGAAGGATTAACCTTCAATAACGCCGTAAATTTCGCTTTCGCTAAGAATAAGTAGCTCTTCATCATCTACTTTAATCGTGTTGCTACCTGCGTATTTTCCGAAAATAACTTTATCACCAACCTTAACAGCCAGAGGTCGAATTTCACCGTTATCCAATACTTTACCTTCGCCAACGGCAACAATTTCACCTTCATTGGGCTTTTCTGTAGCTGAACCGGGTAAAACGATACCACCAGCTGTGGTGGTCTCCTCTTCCTCCCGACGTACGACGATTCGGTCGTATAAAGGACGAATTTTCATTGTACATATTCTCCTGACATGAATTCAAAACAGTTCGCTTAGGCCTGATAGCCATATTTTAGACACAGACCAGTTAATGAGCTCAATGAGCTAACAACCTGGTTACAGATTGAAAAACACCTGAGACTCAAGGTCGTGCAGCATTAATGGGGATGGATAAGCGTAATTCAACACCTTCCAATAAAGATTTTTTACTTTTTTTTCCAAAAACAACTATTAGCCATCACGCATCTGCCAATTACACTATTTAGAGGACTCATCCGACCCGTGATCTCGATCAAATTCACCCTCAATAACCTGGCCTGATCTAGCACCGCTGGATCTGTGTTCACCATATACATGAAAATTTGGACTCGCCATCACTTTGCTGGCAACAAACTTTACCAGCCAGCGACGTGATTGGGGAAGCAAGCAGACAAAACCGATGAAATCCGTGATAAAACCTGGCGTGACCAGTAGTGCACCCCCAACAGCCAAGCATATCCCCTCCATCATTTCCTGTAGTGGCAGCGCACCGGAATCGATACGCTCTCGCGCTCTAAACAGCGTTGACATGCCCTGCTGCCTTAACATCAGGCTACCAATAAATGCAGTTAACACAACCAGCACGGCTGTATTAAGTGTACCTATTCGCCCACCCACCTCTATTAACATCATAATTTCAGCAATGGGAAGGATTACAAAAAGAATAAAGAGTAATTTCATTGGTTTCTCAAGTAGTAGAGGACACATCATAGCGCCAGCAAGCAAAGTAGAGCAACTCCATGAAATCAGTTCTTATCCAAATTGGTATCCGGAGCAATAGATCGCTAAATGAAATCAATCAAAACCAGTTAAAATGCTACCACTACTCACACTATTTCTGTAATGCGCAATAAAAAATAGCCAAAAAAACCAAGTTTTACTAATTATTCAAAAAATATTGAATGGCCCACCTACAATAATTAATCTAATTTAATTTAGAAAGATATCTAACTGTAATATATAAACTTATTTGATAATAACTCAGAGTACAGAGTATCAAATAAAACAATCTATAACCGCGAACCACCCTGTTATGAAAAAAAAAGTGTAGGCAAACGGATGTTGTTGCGACATAATCAGACAGATCGTTTGTGCGACGCAACATATTTATTCCGCACTCGCAACAATAAAGTTTGCAACCAACTTGGGGAGAAACTAATGGATCTTGGTAATAAAACAATTGTCATTACCGGAGGTGGACAAGGGCTAGGACGCGAAATGGCTATTTCACTGGCAGAACGAGGCGCTAAGCTCGCACTCATTGATCTAGGTGAGGATAGCCTGCAGGAGACTGTTAGATTATGTACTGAAGCTGGCAGCGAAGCAAAAGGATATACTGCAAATGTCGCTGATCAGGAAGATGTTATCGCTGCATTTGATAAAATTATCGCTGACTTTAAAGAAATTCATGGATTGATCAACAATGCGGGTATTACCAGAGATGCCCTGCTGGTTAAAGTTGATAAAGAAGGAAACGTCAAAAGAGGCATGAGCCAGAAACAGTGGCAAAGTGTTATCGATGTCAATCTAAGTGGTGTTTTTCTCTGTGGACAGGAAGCTGCTTTTCGTATGATAAAAACCGGCACAAAAGGTCTTATTATCAACATTTGCAGTATTTCACGCGCAGGAAATATGGGGCAAAGCAACTATTCCGCCGCAAAATCCGGTGTTGCATCAATGACCGTCACCTGGGCTAAAGAATTGGCTCGCTATGGAATACGGGTCGCGGGTATCGCTCCGGGCTTCACCCAAACCGAGATGACCGAGTCCATGAAGCCAGAAGCACTGGAAAAGCTGGTTTCAATGATTCCATTGCGTCGTATGGGACAGCCGGCGGAGATCGCTCATTCTGCTATTTATCTGTTTGAAAATGATTTCTATACCGGGCGTGTTATGGAAATTGACGGCGGCATGCGACTCTAACAATCACCTACATTACTGCAACGACGATCCTGGCAATAAGTCAGGGTTGTCGTTCAAGTCCTCTCACAAGCCAAATTCAAAATATTCCTTGGATCCATATTTCAAACCTGCATTAAGAATCAAACAACGGACGTTCGCACCCCCAATCTATCCAGAGGGTGGAATACTCTTTTCATATTCAACTTCACGCCGATTATCAAAAAACCAAATAACACAGACCAAAATAATCGCGGGTACTCCAAGCCCAGCCGCTAGGGTAAAGAACCAAGGATAGCCCGCAGCATCAACAATAACACCCGAAAAACCTCCAACAAATTTCCCTGGCAAAGTCATCAGAGAGCTAAACAAAGCGTACTGAGTCGCCGTATAGGCAGTGCTGGTCAACCCAGATAAATAAGCAATAAACGCAACTACGGCCAACCCGCCGCTTAAATTATCTGCACTAACCACCACCGCCAATCGCCAGATTGTCGGATCTGAAAGCGCCATCCATGCAAATAACAAATTCGTACTGGCAACCATAACAGCGCCAACAAGCAGGATCGGGCGCACACCAAATTTGACAACCAGCAAACCTCCCAAGGCTGACCCGGCAATAGTCATAAAAAAACCAAAAATCTTTGTCACATCCGCGATTTCCGGCTTAGTAAACCCCATTTCTAAATAAAACGGATTCGCCATCACGCCCATCGTAATATCACTTACCCGATAAAGTGCTATGAGTAACAAAATTATTAAGGCATGAAGTCCATGACGACCAAAAAAATCAGCAAACGGCCCAACCACAGAATGTTTAAACCATTGGGCCATTTTTGCTGCTCGCCCTACCGCCTGGAAAGCCGCCAAATTACGCAAACTATCGCCCTCTCGCCTTTCCGGTTCGGAAATGATAACGACAGTCACTACACCAACAGACATAAGCGCCGCCATAATCAAATAAGTCGATACCCAGCCAAAATATTCAGCAAGATACAAGGCCCCTGCTCCGGCTACCAACAATGCCAGACGATAGCCAAAGACATAGGCAGCAGACATCGCTGCCTGATATTTCGGGATTGCGCTTTCAATGCGGTAAGCGTCAATACTAATATCCTGTGTTGCCGATGAGAATGCGACAAGTAGGCCAAAACAAGCCAGCAGCGCGATATGAGATGATGGATCAGTGATGGCTATTGCAGACAACCCAACCGCAATACCAATTTGACCCAGTAAAATCCAACTCCTGCGCTGCCCAAAAACATCGTACAACATTGGCAATCGAACGCTATCAACTACCGGAGCCCACAACACTTTGATTGAGTATGTAATTCCGATCCAACTAAAAAACCCAATGGTCGAGCGGGCAATACCCGCTTCAAAAAGAAAAACAGTCAGTGTTGAAAAAACCAACAAAAAAGGTAATCCAGCGGAGAAACCCAGAAAGAGCATTGTGACAACCTGAGGTTTGCGATAAACCTCAAGTGCTTCTAGCCAGCTTGGTGACCGTTGGTCAGTGGCACTCATTTTGAATGGCAATTTCCAGCCACGTTAATCTCGAAAATTATTAAATTGTAAAGGCATTTCCAAATCAGCTTCTCTCAACATCGCCATCACCTGCTGCAGGTCATCGCGTTTTTTACCGGTCACTCTAACCTTGTCTCCCTGTATTGCAGCCTGCACCTTCATTTTCTTATCCTTAATCATTTTGACCATCTTTTTAGCCAAGAGAGCTTCAATACCCTGGCGCAGCGTCACTTCCATTCTGGCCTGCATACCGGATTGCACGACATCTGCACATTCCATACAGGCCACATCAATATCACGCTTAACCAATTTACTTCTTAGAATATCCAGCATTTGCTGCACTTGGAACTCGACCTCTGCGACCAGCGTTACAACAAAGCCGTTCTGCTCATATTTCGCACCGACTCCCTTAAAATCAAACCTTGTTCCTACTTCTCGATTAGCCTGATCAACCGCATTGGTCACTTCATGCTGATCCACTTCAGAAACGATATCAAAAGATGGCATCTAACCCCCTGAATTTTCGCTGTTTCAATTAATATGTACAATGCGCCATACAATAACCAATTTAGACGATGCGATAAACGAAATACGGTGAAAACTTCAACTAAATTACAAGACCAGACCTGGTATGTTTTAGGTGTTGGCGCAATTGGCTGTCTATGGGCAGCACATTTGGGATTGGCCGGCCATAAAGTGAAACTGATTTTGAAAAGCTGTCGACGCTTGAAACAGTTTCAACTATCGTCAGAAATAAAACTGTCTCAACAATCGGAAGAATTTTCCATACCGGCAGAGGCTGAACTGGCAAACGATAAAACGTCCGTCATTCGCTATCTTCTCGTCTGCACCAAAAGTCCGGATGCACTGCAGGCTATACAATCTATTGCACATCGATTAGACCAAAGCAGCCGACTAATCCTCTTGCTAAATGGCCTGGGGGCGCAGCAGGCAGTTGCCGAGGCATTTCCAAACATTCCCTTAATTTGCGCGACAACTACCGATGGTGCTTATCTTCGATCGCCGTTTCATGTAACACATGCAGGCGTTGGTGAAACTCATTTTGGTTTAATCTCCCATCAAGATGAGAAAGAAACCATTTATTCTGAGCTAAAAAGCACATTCAGATGTTTGGGCTTAGTTGCCCACTGGGACAACAACATCTATCCAAGACTTTGCAACAAGCTGATGGTCAATGCTGTTATTAATCCCCTGACGGCTATTTACAACTGCAACAATGGTGAAATCCTAAAAAGCGCAGATCGCCTATCCCTGATTGAAGAGCTGTGTATAGAGATCGAATCAGTGATGGATAAGCTCTGCCCTGACCACACATCCAATCTTTTCGCTAAAGTTCAAAAAATTGCCCACGCTACCGCCGGCAACTATTCTTCCATGCACCAGGATATTGCAGCCGGACGCTTGACGGAAATTGACTATATCAACGGCTACTTGTGTCAACAGGCTAAAGAGCTTTCCATAGCCACGCCGCTGAACCTTAAACTCATTGAAAAAATTAAAGCACTAAGCCCTTAATTTTGGATCACAGCAGGCTAGACGGAGCTGAGGATTATTGCTGACTCAGGGTCTAATGTTAGTGAGTCGGTGGGAAAAATTAAATACGTTTTCCGGGCAGACGTCGATACAACGCCCACAATTAGTACATTCGCCCGATAAAATTAGTGGACTAAGGCCTTTTTTCTCACCCGTTAGCGCTGGAACAATTACTTGAGGTTCCGGACAGACCTGATAACAATCACCACAGTCAGTGCACCGGTTGCGACGCCCGGCATTTACTCTGATCAATGATTTGGCTCCCAGCAACCCATAGAACGCCCCTACCGGGCAGAGCGCACCGCACCAGCCCCTTTTTGTCACAAACAGATCAAATAGAAACACCAACAACACCACGCCCCAACTAAGGCCGGCCCCATAAACCAGACCACGCTGGAATATGGTAATCGGATTTACGAACTCCCAGATAATAGTCCCTGTCTGCCAGCACAAAAAAGGCACCAGGAAAAGCACTACATAACGGACCTGCTTGGGAATCACCAAGTCCCGACTTAACGCCAGCCGGGATCTAAGCCATGCGGCCAGATCGGTGGCCATATTAATTGGACATACCCAGGAACAATAAACCCGGCCTCCGACCACCACATAGAACAGTGAAACCGTTATCGCTCCTATAATGGCTGTAACATAGACGGCATGCCCTGCGAATAAGGACTGCAGCATGATCAGCGGATCCGTCAAAGAAAGCACACCCAGCACCTCACTCGATGCCAGATTACCCTTTATCACCCAAAGGCCTAAAAATGGCCCCGCTAAAAAAAGAGCCAGCATTAGTAACTGACAGGTTCGTCTGGTCAGTAGCCAACGATTTCTACTAATTCTATTTTTTTCAGGGCTATCTAATTGCTCAACAGGAATACGTTCCAGACTCATACCACCAATCCCGCATCCTGTTTCACCAAATGTCGAGGCAGCACCTTAATGGATGCCTGATCGGTGATGCAATCGTGTTCGCACTTGCCACAACCAGTACAGTAGTCCGTATGAACGGTGGGCATGAATACATCACGCCCACCCCGGCGGTGGGCTTCCATGGTGATCGCCCTGTCTTTAACCGGACAGGCCAAATAACAGGCTCGACATTGACCGATGCCGGTAAAAGCATAGCAAGTATCGACCCCGGTAAATACCGCGAGTCCCATATCTGCCTTGTTAATATCCAGCAAAGCATGACTCAACGCACCCGTTGGGCAGGCTTCAAGACAGGGAATATCTGTACACATTTCACAGGGAATTCTGCGCGCGACAAAATACGGGGTCCCGGTGGTTACCGGCTCACCTAGTTCAGCCAGCTTTAACGTATCAAACGGGCAATTGCGAACGCAAAGTCCACAGCGAACGCAGGCACTTAAAAAATCCTTTTCGCTAAGCGCTCCTGGTGGGCGAATTACAATTGCTGGAAGACCTGTCTTTTCACGCTGTGCATGACCCGCGATAAGGAACCCAAAAACCCCCAATGAGCCCAGATACTGTAGTATCCTGCCTATAAATTTTCTACGACTTTTTAGAAAAGCCAAATCCACCTCAGTAATCTATCGCTTATAAAGATCTTTGCACAATGTAGCAAACCAAGGCTAGACAAGGCCTCTTACAACTGCAGGCTAAATGATTTATAAATAGTCTGACAACTTCCTGCAGCATTATCACGGACGACGTTTAGACTATCATACGCCTTCCCGAAGAATATGATAATTCACTATCCTATTAGTGGACTCTTCTCCCTACAGAATCAATTCGACGGACAATAATGGATCTGACCACTACTAACCCGGAGCTCCTTTTGTCACATAACTAATTTGCGAATATCAGAAAGGACCTGTGTTAAAAACGTCACAAATTGGCCGGCGTCTACGCCATTAATGGCGCGATGATCGTAGGACAAGGTCAGAGGTAACATTTTTCGTGGCACAAACTCACCATTCAGATAAAGTGGCCTAACCGAGGTTCGGGAAACGCCGAGAATAGCCACCTCCGGTGTATTTACAATAGGAGTAAAACCAGTCCCTCCAATAGCTCCCAGACTCGATACTGTAAAACAACCTCCCTGTAAATCTTCTTTTCTCAGTTTGCCCTCCTGGCCCTTCACTCCAAGTTCGGTCGCTTCTTCCGCCAGTTCCCATATGCCTTTTTTATCAACATCCTTGATTATAGGCACCATGAGTCCTGCGGGAGTATTCATTGCGATACCTATATTGCAATATTGTTTGCGTATCAGTTCCTCCCCAGAAGGCGCCAGCGAAACATTAAACTGGGGATATTGCCTTAACGCTACGGCACAGGCCTTCAACAAAAAGGGTAAAGGTGTCAGCTTGAGGCCCCGTTTGGTAGCCTGTTCTTTTTTTAGTGCCCGAAAATCTTCCAGGTCCGTGATATCCGCTTCGTCAAAATGTGTCACATGAGGCACGTTGAGCCAGCTACGATGCATCGCACTGGCGGTCAACTTTTGCACCCGTGTCATTGCGATCCGCTCAATCTCACCAAATTGACTGAAATCTATCTCCGGCACTGGTGGAATTCCAAGACCGGAATTTTGTGCGTTGCCGCCCGCCTTTAGAGCCTGTTTTACAAAGTTCTGCACATCCTCCTTTAGAATTCTTTCACGCGGCCCCGTTGCCGTCACCTGTGCCAAATCAACACCCAGCTCCCTTGCAAGCATGCGCACCGCTGGACCTGCGTAAACCAGCTGACTAGGCCTGGAAGATGTTTCGCTGGACTTAGTAGCAGCTGCGGCTGCCAGTGGCTGATGCTGTTTTTCCTTTGGTTTACTGATTGAGGTTTCAGATGCCTGATTTGTCTGCGCTGGTAGTTGGTCAGTCTGTAATTCCAATACAGGCGTACCTTCCCCGACCTTATCACCGACTTTCACCAACAACGATCCTATCGTCCCAGCATAGGGTGAAGGGATTTCCATTGAAGCCTTGTCAGACTCCAGCACAATCAGCGTTTCGTCTCGCTCCACTTTATCGCCCACAGCAACAGTCACTTCTATGACTTCGACATCGGAAGCATCACCAATATCAGGAACTTTGACTAATACAGGTGCTTCCGCACCCTGCGTTGAAGTGTTATCTGATACATTTCTATCTGCTCCCTTCAGATCACTCTCTGGCTCCACCGACTCTTGATTGGATTCGACGGCCACCTCATCAACGACCTCGAGTTCAACAATATGCGAACCCGCTGACACCTTGTCCCCGACACTCACCTCGATTCCAATTACTACGCCCGCATGTGGCGAAGGAACCTCCATAGATGCTTTGTCCGATTCAAGCACAATTAACGTATCATTTTCCTGAACGCTGTCACCCGGTTTAACCGAAATCTCAATAACCTCGACATCCTGTTCGTCACCGATATCGGGTACAGCAACTAACACTTTCTGACTCTGTGCAGAGCCAGGTGCTACAGATGAAGGTGCTGCAGGCGAAGACGGTTCAACTTCAGTGGATTGGCTCTCAGAATCATCAATAGATTTTGACGCCTCGTCCCCCTTTACAGGTTGCTCATTAGTCGACTCCGCGTTAGTGGAATCCTCAGAATTCTCAATAACAGCAATGACTGATCCCTCGGAGACTTTACCTCCCACCTCTACTTTCATCGACTTGATGACCCCGGCGCAAGGAGATGGCACCTCCATCGAAGCCTTATCCGACTCAAGAACGATAAGCGGATCGTTGGCGCTTACTTCATCCCCCACCGCAACACAAAGCTCGATCACCTCTACATTCGAGGCATCGCCAATATCCGGTACTTTTACAATCTCTTCGCTCACTATAAAAATCCTTACTCTCGAAGTCTTCTTGGTTCAATACTGGTTGATCCAAATTACACTTTCAGTGGATTGGGTTTCTCAGGGTCAATATTGAATTTATTAATCGCTTTGGCCACCAGTGCCGAAGACACCTTTTCTTCTTTAGCCAACGACTGCAGTGCAGCCACCGTAATAAAATGCCTGTCCACTTCAAAGAAATGCCGCAGTTTTTGCCTCGAATCACTTCTACCAAAACCGTCAGTACCCAATACCTTATATGTTGCAGGCACATAGGCTCGTATTTGATCGGCATAGTTCTTCATATAATCAGTTGCCGCAATAACCGGAGCATCTGAACCCTGCAAACACTTTGTCACGTAGCTCTCACGCGGTTCCTTTTCAGGATTCAGCATACTCCAGCGCTCGGCCTCATTGCCCTCTCTGGCCAGCTCGTTAAAGCTGGTCGCAGCCCAGATTTCAACATCTACCTGAAACTCTTTATTAAGGATATCCGCAGCGGCAATCACTTCGCGAAGCACAGATCCACTGCCAACCAATCGAACGTGCAGATCATGGTTATCCGATGCCGCTGAGAACAAATACATACCTTTCTTTATTCCCTGTTCAGCGCCCTCCGGCATTGCTGGATGCTCATAATTTTCATTTAATAATGTTAGATAATAGTAGACCGCCTCTTTATCCTGGTACATACGGCGCATACCATCCTGAACAATCACCGCCACTTCGTAAGAGAAAGTCGCATCATACGATATACAGTTGGGCACGGTATTGGCCAGAATATGACTATGTCCATCCTGATGCTGCAAGCCTTCACCATTCAAGGTCGTGCGACCTGATGTACCACCTACCAGAAAACCTCGCGCCTGCATATCACCAGCCGCCCAACAAAGATCACCAATTCGCTGGAAACCAAACATCGAATAAAAAATATAAAAAGGAATGACTGGACAGTTATAGTTGCTGTAAGCCGTCGCCAGAGCGATCCATGCAGAAGCCGCCCCAGCCTCATTAATACCTTCCTCCAGCATTTGCCCTTTTTTATCTTCGCGATAGGACATAATCTGATCCGCATCTACCGGCTCATATAGCTGTCCCCCCGAAGAATATATACCCAACTGCCTGAACATCCCCTCCATGCCAAATGTTCTTGCCTCATCGGGTACGATAGGAACGATCTTATCACCTATCTGCTTATCCTTGACTAGCGCGGAAAGGATTCGAACAAATGCCATCGTGGTGGAAATTTTTCTTTCACCGGTTGCCTCAAGTTGTTTGGCAAATGCCTCCAGAGGAGGTACCTGAAGTGCTTCAAAATCAGCCCTTCTTTGCGGCAGGTTGCCACCCAGTGCAGCCCTGCGTTTTCTCATATACTGCATTTCCGGACGATCCTCCGGTGGCCGATAATAAGGGACATTATCAAGCTCTTCATCACTCAAAGGTATTTCATAGCGATCACGAAAAGCTGCCAATGCTTTCTTATCGACTTTTTTCAGCGAATGCGTACCCATTTGCGCTTCACCCTTGTCGCCGACTCCGTAACCCTTCACTGTATGAGCCAATATAACGGTGGGCTGCCCCTTATGATTCACTGCTTCATGATAGGCCGCGTACACCTTATAAGGATCGTGTCCTCCACGGTTTAGTTTGAAGATTTGATCGTCCGACAAATCCTTTACCATCTCTAGCGTTTCAGGGTACTTACCGAAGAAGTGCTCTCGGGTATAGGCTCCGCCATTTGCTTTATAGTTCTGGTACTCACCATCAACGGTTTCATCCATACATTTTTGCAGCAAGCCATCTTTATCGTTTGCCAGCAGTGGATCCCAAAGCCGACCCCACACCACCTTAATCACATTCCATCCGGCACCCCGAAACACACCTTCGAGCTCCTGAATAATCTTGCTGTTCCCACGTACCGGACCATCCAAACGCTGCAGATTACAGTTAACCACAAAAATTAAGTTTTCAAGCTGCTCTCGACCTGCCAGCGAGATCGCTCCCAGGGTTTCCGGCTCGTCCGTTTCACCATCCCCCAGAAATGCCCAAACCTTACGATCACCCCTGGGCGCATGACCTCGCGCAGACATATAGCGCATTACGTGGGCCTGGTAGATCGCCTGAATCGGCCCAAGCCCCATCGACACCGTTGGGAACTGCCAATAATCAGGCATTAGCCAGGGATGCGGATAGGAGGACAGCCCCGCTCCATCAACCTCACGCCGAAACTGATCCATTTGCTCTTCGTCAAACCTTCCCTCTACAAATGATCGCGCATAAATACCGGGTGCTGAATGTCCTTGATAATAAATAAGATCTCCTGGGTGCTCTTCGTTGGAAGCTCGCCAAAAATAGTTAAACCCGACATCATAAAGCGTTGCACTGGATTGAAAAGTTGAAATATGTCCACCCAGCTCGTCATCGTTCATATTGGCTCGCATAACCATAACCAGCGCATTCCAGCGAACCAGCGAGCGAATGCCTCTCTCCATAAACAGGTCTCCCGGCATAGGCGCTTCATCGGCCAGAGGGATGGTATTACGAAAGGGTGTGGTTAATGCGTATGGAATCTGGGCGCCCGTGCGGGTGGCATGATCAGAGAGCTGTTTTAGAATAAAGTGCGCGCGTTCCATGCCCTCCTTTTGAATAACGGCTTCAAGCGCGTCAACCCACTCCTCGGTTTCGGTGGGATCCATATCATCAGAACTGGGTCTATGCATTAACATTCAAAATTCCTCATTTACTTCAGGTCACCCGTACAGAAAATTCAATTAAAAAAGCCCCGCGTTCATATGCCAGGCTCTGTGATCCAGGTCAGTCATTTATTGAGCCAACAGAACGTCATAAAGATAAAGAACTCCTCAGAAGGCTCCATTATTACTTCATCTTTGTGACGGAAAATTAGCCGAACAGCTAATTTGCTATCAATCTCATGAATAGCGCGCATTTTTATCATGAATAGACCTTGATTCCCAGTAATTTTTCACTTTATCTTTCGTTAAATTATGCCCTCTTAGCGCACCAAGGATGACAATGTGAACACCGGCAAACCACCCTAAACTCCGCCAATTATTAATCTCCCTTTACCTTCAAGGCCATAGCCAGGCAGCACCCCTTACACCGCTGCTATCCCCATGCTTGGGTTTACTCAGCAACGTCCTGCATTCATCAGAAAAGACGTAGCTACACCAACGCCGCGGTACCTCTTTATATAAATCATCTATGTTGGACATACCGCCACCCAAGAGGATGATATCCGGATCCAATAAATTAATAACTGTTGCAAGCGCACAGGCCAATCTTTCCTGGTAGAGATCCAATTGATACAACGCATTTGCATCCCCTTCTGAGGCTTTTTGCACAATAGTTGCAGCAGACGCCTGCTTCTGAGTCGACTTAAAATAGCTATCTTCTAAGGCAGGGCCTGACAAATAGGTTTCGATGCAATCAAACCGATCACAATAGCAGTGTCTTCGCTCTTGAAGGTCAGACTCCGCCCGGATAGAAATCGGTGGCATTGGATTATGGCCCCACTCTCCGGCAATACCGTTAGCACCCTGCAGCAGTTCTCCCTTATGACAAATACCACCACCTACACCGGTACCCAGAATAACGCCAAATACAGTGTCGAATCCGGCTCCTGCACCATCGGTCGCCTCTGAAAGCACAAAACAGTCTGCATCGTTAGCGACACGCACCTCTCGGTTAAGCAATTGAGACAGATCTTCTTTTAATCTTTGTCCGTTCAGGCAGGTGGAATTACAGTTTTTCATTTTTCCAGTGACACTGGAAATGGTCCCCGGTGTCGCTAAACCAACAGGCAACGTCTGGTCTGTCAGCTTACCCAGCTGATCGACCAGCTGTGCAAGGGCGCCAAGCGTCGCGTGATAATCTCCCTGTGGAGTAGCGACTCGAATAGAATGCTCTGTTTTTCCATACGAGCTGATCAGCACGCCTTCGATTTTAGTACCACCTAAATCTATGCCAATACGCATTGCAGTTTAACTAATCACGATAATGGACACCAGGATAACCCAAACCACCAGACTGCGAATCACCAAATCCTCAACCAGATTAATCTCCTTTGTGTAATCTTCAGCGACGGTTTCCCAGCAAATGGCTGAGGGCTGGCTCCCCTGAATCTGCTCGGCTGACTCCACCGAACAAACGCCCAATGCCGCCATACCGGCATTATTCAGCACTTTTTCGGTCGGCATACGCCAGCTCAATACAACTTCTGTCCAACATTTGAAACAGGCTGCGAAATTACCGGCAATGGTAAAGGTAAACCCCAGCAGCCGAACGGGCAGCCATTCAATGGCATGCAGCAATTCAAGCGCCATCTGCGCGCCACTTTGCGATTCCCTCAGCCAGCCATCGTAAATGCAAATTAGTCGAATGAAGAGTGCCACCAAAGGTCCAGCAACCAGGTACCAGAAAATCACCACAAAAATCTGTTCAAACCATTGGTATAGGAGTCCAGCCCGCACTTCCTGTTGCAGTGAGGGAAGATCATCTGCGGTAAATTTCTCTGCAACCCGAAAGTGCTCCACTGCATACCGATAAGCCGCCTGCGTATCTCCGCCCTGCCAATAGCTGAGGTACTTTTCTGTACTTTCAGGCAGATTATCGCGACCGAAGGAGTAGAATAGAATGAGCGCATGTAGCAGCACGCCTGATAAACCAAAAAACAGCGGCTCCAGCAACCACAACAGTATACTGACTGTCGAAACCGGTATTAGCAAAGCAAACAGAGTCACCACACGAGGACTATTTTTAAAAAACGACGAAAGCCAGGATACCAACGCAATAAACCACGCGTCGAAATTCCGGCTCACTCGCAATCCCAATAGTTTGTATGCAGCCAGCGTAATCAGAAGTACCAGAAGCGCCATGCTATTGCCCTACCTTAATTTTCGTTCCGTGATCGCTGATTAATTTACGGTAAAGTGCCCAATCAAATCCTGAACCTGGATCCGTTTTTCGCCCCGGCGCAATATCCGAATGCCCTACTATACGTTCCATTGTAATCCCGGGATAATTTTCCATGAGAAGTTGTGTTACCGCTACCAACCGCTGATACTGAATATACTCAAAAGGCCCATCGTCAACACCCTCCAATTCAATACCGATCGAAAAATCATTGCAATCTTTTTCATCCTCAAAGCAGGAATCACCGGCATGCCAGGCGCGCCTGTCAAAAGGCACATACTGAACAAGCTGACCGTCACGGCGAATCAGCAGGTGCGACGACACCCTATGATCCGCAATTTCACAGAAATAGGGGTGATGACCCGATTCAAGTTTGTTGGTAAACAGATCAGTTATATAAGGACCGCCATACTCACCAGGCGGTAAACTGATGCAATGGATCACCAGTAAATCGATATGCCGATGAGCAGGCCGCTCACCGCAGTTGGGCGAGCAAATAGGTGTAGCACCCATAATCCAGTGGTTCTTAATGGCATTAAGCACGTAGACTTCCTGCAATCCAAGTCTAAAGGGTTAGATAAGTCTCTACATTATCCCATGATTATAGAGTCATCAACCTTGTAATTGGCGTTAAAGCAAAACCACAACGAATTGACACCATCCTATATGGGGGATTTTACTGTCCGCGTTAAAAAAATCAGCACATTATTGACTCAAATTAAACCAGGAGGTCAGCGACAGCAATACCAGCTTCCAGATATCAATTCTCTATTTTTGTTCTAAAAAAACGAAGCTGGTTTAGACCTGCGTAATTAGACAACAAGCCACCAACATCACCATTCTGAAATGAAATAATTGTGAAACCAATGACTGGCAAACCCCGCGAGGAAGAAGGTGAGCCATCATGAGTAATTGCACGAGCAAAAGTTATCTGGTTTTCTCCATCGTCATACTCATAGAAACCTGTGAAATTGATTCTAAACTTGCCATGCTGAAATTGATTGGTAAAAGCTGCATCTCTTTCTGTGTAGCGCCCAAAGAACGACTTTCCACGATCGATGTTAAGTATATTCACAGACCAACACAGAGTAAAAGGAAAAGGGGTTCCATTGGGAGTGGCAAAATCTATCCCTCCATTATTATCCGGAGGATTGCCATCTTCATCGTATACATTTATATCTAATATTTCACAGGCAGCGCCTTTTGTACTCTCCCGTGCATCACTATTTATTCTCTTTGCGTTTTCCCTCCAAAAGTTAGTAAAAGGTTGCGGTGAGTTTAAAGTGCTACTCGGTTTATCGTACGGACCCATTTCCCAGTTACTAACATAGAAACGCTTGGTGGGAAAAGTGACCACCGAGTGAGTTTGGCTCCCAAGGGATGGTACAGTGAGATAGTTAGTGGAAATAGATTCCGCCATGAGGGCCAGACTTACGGCGTCAATTCCTTTGCCGCTTGAAGGTGAAACTCGAGCACCATTAGCAAGAGCTGCCTTGAGATCGGCATCTGTCAAAGTAGGTGAATGACTTTCGGCGGAGGTGTGTGAGGGTTGTGAATAAAAATCAGCCAATGCGATCGCATCATAATGAACGCTGGTACCTTCTGGCACATTAATTATGACTGCATCTCCACTCAGCCCACCCGAGGGGGGCGCCATAAAATCATTCGGGTTGTTCGACCATAGCTCCCCCGACTCCCAGGCTTCCCGCAGCGGAGCACAATTATTACCCGTGGGCAGCACAGTCGTGGCTTGCGTTGCCAAATTGGTAGCAGATGGGTTACCTGGATTTTCGTCAACCAATATGCCCATTTCGACGACTTCGATATACCCAACTCGCGCCCTCTCCAATCCTTGCGCTCCACCTTGCCCTTTTGAAAAATCACTACCTTGATAGCTGTCAGATTCCAACCTCAGTCGATCCCCGTGGGTATTTAGTTTGCCCGGCATCGCGACTAAACAGCTTTTATCACTCCAGACTATTTCGCTGTAAGCCGCTTCGCCTTCTTCAACGCGGGTTTGATACCATATTGCCGCACTCCAGCTGTCTTCTGGCCCCAGATAGAGATTAAAAGATAAAACTGGCTGGCCATTCATAGCCTCCAGTAAACGTACCTTTAATGCCTTGACTTGAGCGGTTTCGTTGACCACCTTAATGAGGGTGTTGTACTCACCTTCTGTAGTATACAGAGGATACAGCAATACTTGTCCGACTCCATCTGGACTTATAGAGACAGCCGTGCGGGATGCGCCGGGAGAAGCATCAGAGAAAACGCTAGGAAATTGAATATCGATTTTTTCATCTTACCCTCCGTGGAATGATCTAAGACGAAAGATTGTACTCCATTATCGGTTTGAAAATCGAACTAAATTGAAGCCCCTCGGTGCTTCTGCCTAATGGGCCTATTTGGGTTAAGTCAATATTTGGGCGAAATGAATAACAACTTCCATTTGTGAATCGTTAGTCTTTCTTCTCCCTTAACTGACCGATGACCGACTCAAGTGCACGGTCAAATAACAGGGTATCGTCCAGCACATTAATAACGCCTTGCCGCAAATCATCGACCAGTGTGATACGCGTCTTTTCGGCAACTTTCATACCCAGCCGATTAACGAAGATATATTTCCCCGTGGCTTTGATCACCGCTGCCAGTTTGGCCCGGTGTTTACCCTCTGAATCCACAATCTCAACCCAGGTGCCCGCTGACATCGAATCCACCCTGCTGAGGTGTTCATCCGCCTCATCTGCAGGCTCTGGATCAGGTGAGGCATTGCTAATTACTTCTTGTGACGGCTCTTCAGTGTCTTTGACTTCTACTTTCTGCTTATCTGCAACCTTCACAGGTTTGGTATGCTTGCGACCAACCACCCGCCCCTGTTGCTTGAGACAGTCCAGGTGGATAACCTCCAACTCCTTGAACAGGGTACGCATTTTAACCTTATTGAAGGCCACACTAACCAACCCTTTGCGCAATCTTTGCAATAGCGAAGGGATCATTTTGAGCAGCTTGCCTCTGTGTGCCTTATCCTCAGTCGGGGCTACGCTCCAAATCAAATCGTCGACGGTTTCCAGCGCCTCCTGCCATTCACCGCTTTCTACTCCCTGCTTGACTTGAATCAGGAACAGATAACTGCTCCAACCATCTCTAAGCAGCTCCTGCGCTACATTCGGAAGATCTTTGTCGGCCATCTTTTTGTCTAGCAAATCGCTGACAATATTCCGTGCCATCTGGGTTTTTCCCAGGCCCTCTTCTGCGTCCCGTGTACGCTGCTCTACCAATTCTGAGCGTCGACGTTCAGCTGCTACAAAATCCAAAAACTCGGTTAGCAGCGTAGAAAAAATCTCTGTGTCGTCGACAAAATCGTCGAGTACTTTTTCTACGGTATATTTGATTTTTCCATACAATGGATCTCGCACAAGATCCACCGTTTCACTCCAACGCATCGCCGCGGTGGCTAATTCATTCAACAACTTTCTCGCAGGATGGCCGCCACGACCAAAAAAGCTGGTATCCAACACAGCAACTTTTAGCAAGGGTATTTGCAAACGCGCCAACAACGCCTTCATCGGTGTGGGTAAATTCTGGTCATCCAAAATAAATTCAAACAGCATGGATACGAGATTTATAACATCATCATCCAGGCGGCCTATCGCTCGAGGTTGTTCAGATTGTCTGTCGCTAACCAGTAGATTGTATAGCGCCTGTCGCACATCAACCTGCTGAGTTCTGATGTTTACTAATTCATTCGATTCGTAACTTTGTTGCTGCACGGATGATAGCAAGTCGACCAATTCCGTTTGTGATAACCTGGGGCCGGTATCAGCCACCGGCATATTCGGCCCCTGCTTGTTAAGTGAAGGCTTTCTGTCCGCCAATAACCCGCGCAACAGCTCAATTATCTCCGCTTCATCATCCTGCTGCGTTTCGCTTTCTAAGGACGTGGTGGCATTGTGTTTTACCTCCACAGGGGAACCAGGGCCAGAGCTTCGCTGTTTGGTTTTTCGTTCTGAAACCCCCAGTTTTAGCTTGGGCAACACCTGTTTCTCGATCAACAAGGCGTTTGCTTTTTCATAAAGCGCTGCTAATTCTCCCATGACAAACTTGTCAAAAAGCTTGTAGACGACCAATCTACTTCTAATATCCAGCGCCAATTCAGAGCAAGCAATCCGAAAAATATCACATAGGCGGCCAGGACCGATCGGATTATTCTGGTCCGTAATTTTAAGTGTCGGCAACAGGTGATCGATTCTTTGCGTCAAGTAAGGCAATGTATCCTTACACCGGCTAATCACCTTTGAAACCATACCTCGAACCGCAACTGTTTCCTCTAGTTCATCATCGTGCACCAGCGACAGGGCTTCAGCTTCAAATGGCTCATCTATCCCCCTTTTTTCTCTCTCAATATCAGGAACATAGAGCAGGCGAAATCCTTCGGCAACTTTTTGATGAAACAATGTTTCCATAGTTTCACGCTTTATGCGCACTTCTCGCATTGCATCAAAATACAGGGTTTGATCAGCATTGCTATTGGCCTTATCCGCGAGCTCAAATAGCGCGTCATCCGCATTATCAAACAAACTGGCGAGCATAATCCCTAACTCTTTAATGGCCAGTTCCCGAACCCGCTTCAGCGGTTCTGCTAATACATCAATCGGTGTAACATTCACAGGCGGTACTGCTTTATACTCATTGCCCACTATTCTGGTTTCTCCTGAAAACTATGCGCCTCATACAACTAGGCGCAAGCGTATCAAAATAGTATAGTCTAGATTCGAGTTATTTCCTCTGAAAGTTGTTAATTGATGCCAACAGATAATTCCTCTCAGCCGGGTCGTTCTCTAGGGCGAGGCATGTCAATAGCCGCCTGGATTTCAGGATTGCTAATGCTGACCCTGCTGTTCGGTAATCTGGAGAGAAACTGGCTTAATCCAAACCGCAAACCCGATACTCAGGTGAGTAGTTCCGGGATACAGGAAGTCATGTTGAAGGCCAACCGCAAAGGCCACTATGTAGTAACCGGCAGTATCAACGATACCCCCGTCAATTTTTTGCTGGATACCGGAGCAACCGATGTCGCCCTGTCTGCAAATCTGGCACGCCGTCTGGGATTATCAAAGGGCATGAAAGGTTATGCGCAAACAGCAAATGGCGCAGTTACGGTCTACGCAACCCGAATTAATCGCTTACAAATTGGCAGCATAATTCTGTATGATGTGGCCGCCAGTATTAACCCGGCGATGGATGACTTTGTATTGCTGGGCATGAGCGCATTGGGACGTGTAGAATTTTCACAGAAAAATGACACTTTAACTCTTAAACATTACCCGGATTCGTGACCAAGCTAATGAATTATCCTGAACATCTGCAACAGACAATTACCAGTAATGTCATCGCTGCTCTGGCCGAAGACCTGGGCACAGGGGACATAACAGCCCAACTAATACCGGAGCACACCTTAGCAAAAGCACGAGTTATTACCCGCGAAGATGCAACCATTTGTGGTATCGGCTGGGTAAGAGAGGTCTTTTTGAAGGTAGACCCCAAGGTTGAAATAGATTTCCTCACCGAAGATGGCAATCAGGTACGGGCAAATCAGACGCTTTTCACGCTGTCGGGTGCTGCTCGCTCATTGCTCACCGCCGAGCGTTGCGCATTAAATTTTCTGCAAACCCTCTCAGGAACAGCATCTCTTTGCAGTCACTACGCCAGGTTAGTCGCGGACACTCAGGTAAAACTGCTGGATACCAGAAAAACTATCCCCGGATTGCGGATCGCGCAAAAGTACGCCGTGACCTGTGGTGGATGCTTTAACCACCGCATTGGCCTTTATGACGCCTTTTTGATCAAAGAAAATCATATCGCTGCCTGCGGATCGATTCGCCAGTCGATCGAGAACGCGCGGCTGATAGCGCCGGACAAGCCGGTTGAGGTTGAAGTTGAGAACCTTCAGGAACTGGATCAGGCGCTCAAGGCTGGCGCAGATATTATCATGCTGGATAATTTCAACCTGGACGATTTACGGATTGCCGTAGCAACAACAAACGGCAGAGCCAAACTGGAAGCGTCTGGCGGTATTACCGAGGCAAGTTTACTTACGATCGCGGAAACCGGTGTTGATTATATTTCAATTGGTGCATTGACCAAGGACTGCAAAGCAGTTGATCTATCTATGAGATTTGACTGAGATTATCCCGCCATAGCCGTTTGATAATCGCCTCATTAGCCGCTGGAAAAGCATAATCTTTCAATGCTCCCAGCGCGCACCAGCGTATCTGCTGTCCCTCTCTCCCGGAAGCTATTCCACGGAAACCAGTAACCTTCCACACATCCAGCAACACCTTTTTATCAGAATAATCGTGGCTTACTTTCATCCATGGCTCATAAGTGCGAATGGTAATACCCAGCTCTTCAATGAGTTCTCGCTTGAGCGCCACCGCATAATCTTCGCCCGCCTCCAATTTCCCGCCCGGGAATTCCCAGAGCCCTCCCTGATGTACTTTCTCAGGACGCTGGGCAATAAGGATTTCGCCGCCGGGATTATATATAACCGCCGCTACTACTTTTAGCCGCTCTGGTTTTAGGAGCTCGGGTTTTAGGCACTCAGGCATAGGAGGTATTCTGATTGGTCTGTGTCAGCTGCGGTAGTCTGCGTTAATAGAAACATACTCATGTGACAGGTCGGTGGTCCATACAGTACTTGAAATATCCCCTCGACCCAGAGTAATACGAACAGTGATTTCCTCCTGGTTCATCACAGCTTGACCTCTTTCTTCCGTGTAGTCAGAAGCCTTGGCACCGGCAGATACGATACAGACTTTATCCAGGTAAATATCGACTCGGTTAACATCAAGCTCCTTTAGTCCAGCACGTCCGACCACGGCTAAAATTCTTCCCCAATTGGGGTCGCTGGCAAACATAGCTGTTTTTACCAAGGGAGAATGCGCGATAGCATAAGCCACCTGCAAACATTCCTGTTCTGTTTCTCCGCCCTCAACTAATACGCTTATGAATTTACTGGCGCCCTCACCATCTTTAACAATTGCCTGAGCCAACTCTATCGCAACTTCGGCAATTGCACGACTCAGATGCTCGAAAAGTGGATGCTCTGTGTCTTCTACGCTGTCGGCACAGGCCTGACCGGTGGCCACCAAAATACAGGAATCATTGGTCGAGGTATCCCCGTCCACACTGATTCTGTTGAAGGATAGGTCGACCGCTTCACTCAGCAGCTTTTGTAGCAAATCCTTTGAAACCGCCGCATCGGTAGCGATAAACGCCAACATAGTCGCCATGTTCGGACAAATCATTCCGGAGCCTTTGGCGATGCCTGTAATATGAATCATCTGCCCTTGGTGCTCTATAGAGCGGGTAGCGCCTTTGGCACGGGTATCGGTTGTGAGAATCCCCTCTGCAGCCAGCGCCCAACCATCCTCAGACAGGCTATCAAGAGCAGCGGGGATGGCTGAAGTAATTCTGCCAACCGGCAGTAGCTCCCCAATCACACCCGTTGAAAAAGGCAGCACTTCTTCAGGCTTAGCATTAACCAAGCCAGCCAGTGCATCACAGCAGGATTTGGCATCCACGATACCCTGGGGGCCCGTCCCTGCATTTGCGTTGCCGGTATTGATAAGTAGCCAGCGTGAATCGGAAATAGCCAAATACTCTTTCGCGACGGTTACTGGCGCCGCACAGAAAGCATTTTTTGTAAAGACTGATGCGACGCGACTTCCCTGCTCCAGTGCCATGACAACCAGATCCCGGCGGCCTTGTTTTTTTATACCGGCGCAAGCGCAACCCAGCCGAATACCCGCTACAGGGGACATTTCTGGAAAATTATCAGGACCAACGGCCACAAAACTACTCCTTCACTTGCTCCGATATTCAGACTACCTGATTATTTGTCGAAGCTTGATGCTACTCCAAGCTATCCTGTTTTGGACAGACTACCGTGACATCGCTTATATTTTTTGCCCGAGCCGCAGGGGCAAGGATCATTGCGGCCGACTTTCTCCCCTTCGCGTACGAAAGGTGTATGCGCTGCCTGTCCGTCCGATCCATCTTCTCCAGCGGAATCCATGGCGGAGGTCTCATCATGCTGATACTCCATTTCACGCTGCATCGCCTCATTACGTTTGCGCTCCAAGGCTTCGATGTCAGACTCCTGGTAAAACTGTACATGGCTCAACAGTCGAACCACATCATGCTTAATACTGCTCAGCAACTCCTGAAATAGACTAAATGCCTCACGCTTGTATTCCTGTTTTGGATTTTTGGCGGCATAGCTACGCAAGTGAATACTCTGGCGCAAATGATCCATGGTAGCCAAATGCTCTTTCCAGCGCGTATCCAGCGTTTCCAGCATCACCTGCTTCTCAATACGACGCATAATTTCAGCACCCGCCAATGCCTCTTTCTCAGCGTAGACTGAAACCATCTCTTCAAGTATCTTTTCTTGCAGCTGTTCAGCTTGCAGCTGATCGTCCTGATCAAGCCACTGTTGCAGGGCCACCTCAAGATTAAACTCAGTTTTTAATTGCTGCTGCAGTCCCGTTATATCCCACTGCTCTTCTAAACTCTGTGGCGGAATAAACGTGCTGAAAACTTCGCCAACTACCGTCGCACGAACGGCTTCGATAATCTCTGAAATATCCTCGGCCGCCATTAACTCATCACGCTGCTGGTATATGACACTACGCTGATCATTAGCAACATCATCATACTCGAGCAATTGTTTACGAATATCGAAGTTATGCCCTTCAACCTTGCGCTGAGCCTTTTCTATCGCATTACTGACCATGCGGTGCTCTATCGCCTCACCCTTTTCCATGCCCAGCGCCTGCATCAAATTTTTCACGCGCTCTGAAGCGAAGATACGCATCAAGTTGTCTTCCAGTGACAGAAAGAAGCGTGACGACCCAGGATCACCCTGGCGACCTGCTCGCCCTCTAAGCTGATTATCAATACGTCGCGACTCATGCCGCTCGGCAGCAATAATATGCAAGCCCCCTGCTTCTATCACTTTGGCATGGCGCTCTTTCCAGGCCTCTTTAATGGCCTCAATCTTGGCGGGATCAGAACCATCCAGATTTGCCACTTCGACCTCCCAGTTGCCGCCCAATACAATATCAGTACCGCGGCCTGCCATATTGGTGGCAATGGTCACTGCACCAGGCTGGCCGGCCTGCGCGACAACTTCTGCTTCATGCTCGTGATGCTTTGCATTCAACACATTGTGTTTAATTTTTTCCTGCTGCAATAGACCGGAAACATACTCTGACGACTCAATGGAGGCAGTTCCAACCAGCACCGGCTGTTGCTTTTCGATGCACGCTTTAATATCTTCCTTAATCGCCTCGAATTTTTCCTCCATTGTCAGGTAAACCAAGTCGTTGGAATCTATACGTGCCATTGGCTTGTTGGTGGGTATCACTACCACATCCAGACCATAAATCTGGCGAAACTCGAAGGCTTCCGTATCAGCTGTACCGGTCATGCCGGACAGTTTTTCGTAGATTCGAAAATAGTTCTGGAAGGTTGTGGACGCGAGAGTCTGACTTTCGTTCTGGATTGCGACCCCCTCTTTGGCTTCAATTGCCTGATGTGTTCCTTCAGACCAGCGCCGTCCCGGCATCGTGCGGCCTGTGTGCTCATCCACAATTACAATTTCGTTATCCTGGACAATATAATCTACATCACGCTGAAAAATGGCATGTGCTTTTAAACCGGCGTGTACGTGGTGCAATAAACCCAAATTCTGGGCCGCATAAAGGCTTTCACCGTCCGGCAACAAACCACTTTGAGAAAGTAGCTCCTCTACATACTGATGCCCCTCCTCAGTTAACTCAACGGAGCGGTTTTTCTCATTAATAATATAGTGACCTTCGACTTCCTCTTGCTCCTCCTTAGCCTCGTAGCCACGTTTTAAATTTGGAATGATACGACTGACTTCGGCGTAGAGCCTGGAGCTATCCTCAACCGCTCCGGAAATGATGAGGGGTGTTCTCGCCTCATCAATAAGAATGGAGTCCACCTCGTCGACAATGGCATAAAACAACGGCCGCTGTACCTTTTGCTCAATACTAAAGGCCATATTATCGCGCAGATAATCAAATCCGAACTCGTTATTGGTGCCGTAGGTAATGTCAGCAGCATAGGCTGCCTGCTTTTGCTCATAGTCCTGCCCCGAGCTGACCACACCTACCGAAAGCCCTAGAAACTCATAAACCGGGCCCATCCAGCCAGCATCCCGACTGGCCAGATAATCGTTGACTGTGACAATATGCACACCTTTCCCAGGCAGGGCATTCAGATAAGCTGCCAGGGTCGCGACCAGCGTTTTACCTTCACCAGTGCGCATTTCGGATATCTGTCCACGATGCAAAACAATCCCGCCAATCAGCTGCACATCGAAGTGTCGCATCGCCAGCACTCTCTGGCTGGCTTCGCGAACTGCGGCGAAAGCTTCAGGTAGTAATTGATCGAGTGTCTCACCGTCTTCCAATCGAGACCTGAACTCATCGGTTTTTGCGCGCAGCGCTTCATCAGACAGTTCTTTGGTGCATTCTTCAAGGGCATTAATCTTCTTTACGAATTTGCCCATGCGTTTGATTTCACGGTCGTTCTTACTGCCAAATATTTTTCTAGTCGCTTTACCTAACATGGTTTCTTCACATAAATGAGCAAAAGAATATCCACCTCCCTACAAAGGACGCTGGACAAAATTTGAGTATTGTAAACTGATTCAACCAAAGGCTAAACCAATGATTGCAGGGTTACCCCGTAATAACCTTCTTATATTGAGTCAATTGAGTATTTCACAAGTAAACAGGGTAAAAATATCTTGAGTCGGGCAACCAAGACGATGATTATCGACTTTTTCTTTTGATGTAAATAGCCGGATCAACAGCGTGGCCGTTTTTTAGCACTTCATAGTGCACATGTGGCCCGGTCGAGCGACCACTGCTTCCCATCAACGCGATCGATTGGCCTTTTTCAATGACATCTCCTACACCCACCAAGAGTTTATTAGCATGGGCATAGCGCGTCGAATGCCGATCGCCATGATCGATTTCCACCAGATTTCCGTAACCCTGCCTTGGGCCGGCCCAGGTTACAACTCCAGCCGCTACTGCTATAACATCAGAATTCTCCTTCCCGGCAAAATCAACCCCTTCATGCCAGGCAATGCGTCCATTAAAAGGATCTACCCGTCTGCCAAAGCTGGACGAAATCCAGCCCCACTTTACTGGCCGGCCTGATATATACCGCTCTATTTCAAAGGCGCTGTTACCTAGTAGCATATTAAGAAATTCAAGCTCCTGTTCGCGTGCCTCTATTTCTTGCGCCAGCCGACTGATCTCTTCCATAAACTTTGGTGGCTGATAGGCAATGCCTTCGAAATCACCAGCAGGACCGCCAATTGCCGGCGATTTGGAGAAATCAAACTCTCCCTGTTCAAGATTTGCTGCTTCTGCCAGATGCTCACCCAGGGCATCCAGCCTGATCAATTTCGCGTGCAACTTCGCCAACCTGATCGTTAGCGATTCAAACTGTTCACTTGATTCCTTCTCCAATTGTTTCAGCTGGCCATCTTTATAGGACAAATCTGCTAACCAAGAATTGATATACTGGTTTTGTAGGCTGATTTGACTTTTATCGACGGCGTATTGATACCCGACTACAAAAGAGATGATCGTAAAAGTGCAAAAACATAGAGCAGCCAACACAATCAACCGATTTCCCAGCGATAGGGTTCGCGCTTTACCATGCCTTCTGCTAACAATAATGATGTTCATAAGCTACGGGATAAAATTACCCTGTTGACCTTTTCTCTGTTTTCACAATAGTATAATGCGGATATGCCTAGAGACAATTATAGCGCAGCACGCAGAATAAACCGACTGATTAGTTCATCCGGGCCTAACCTAAATAAACTGGTTACTGCTGCTAACGCACGAATTAAGCTTGAGGACAAAGTCAGATTAACTCTGCCGGAAAATTTTCAGGATCATTGCAAACTGGCTAATTATCAGAATGGCGTACTGCTTTTCCATGCTGAATCAGCTGTCTGGGCGACACGAATGAGATATCAGCAGAAAATGCTGATTGAACGGCTTAAAAAAATACCCGCTTTCGCGAAAGCACATAACATCAAGGTAGTGGTCAGGCCAACCACACAAATTCCAAAACCTCAGATTAAGGCACAATCAATATCAGCAGAATCCTGCCAACACCTTGAGCAGATGGCTGATTTTTTTGGTGACTCTCCTCTCGGAAAGGCCATGCGCAATCTAGCTGATCACCGACAAAAGTGACAACAATGAAAGTTAGGTGCCTAAAGAGTAAGTACCTATAGATAGGCACAGGAAACAGATAGGTACAGGCTTTTCTCAGCCTGCTTTGGATCAACCGGTAAGTACAGGTCTCGAATAAGATATGGGTGCATTTTCAATACTATCGAAAGTTGCCACTTCCCACGCATCTTTCTGAGCAATGAGCTCTCTTAAAAGAATATTGTTAAGGCGATGTCCGGACTTAAATCCCTTAAATTCTCCGATCAAGCTATTGCCCAGCAAATAAAGATCACCGATAGCGTCCAGCACCTTATGTTTCACAAACTCATCATCATAACGCAGGCCGTCTTCATTTAAGATCCGATAATCATCGACAGCAATTGCGTTATCCATACTGGCTCCCAGCGCCAGATTTTGCGAACGCAGATACTCAAAATCACGCATAAATCCAAAAGTACGAGCTCGGCTTACTTCCTTGACAAAAGAGGTCGATGAAAAATCCACCGAAGCTTCCTGCATACGCCCGCGAAAAACCGGGTGATCAAAATCGATCGTAAAGGTGACTTTAAAGCCATCGAAAGGCTCAAAGCTCGCCCATTTATCACCATCTGAGACTTTTACTTTGCGCTTGATACGAATAAATTTTTTGGCTACAGACTGTTCCTGAATTCCCGCAGACTGAATCAGGAACACGAAAGGGCCAGCACTACCATCCATAATGGGCACTTCCGCAGCACTTAACTCAATGTACGCGTTATCAATACCGAGACCAGCCATCGCCGACAAGAGATGTTCAACTGTATCTACCCGAGCATGATCCTTGATTAGTGTGGTAGAAAGCGTTGTTTCCCCTACATTTTCCGCCAAAGCAGGAATCTCTACAGTAGGATCCAGGTCCGTACGACAAAACACAATTCCCGTATCTGCAGGCGCAGGTTTAAGCGTAAGATAAACCTTTTCGCCCGAATGCAAACCAACACCAGTCGCTCTTATTGTATTTTTTAACGTACGCTGTCCAATCATAAATAGGGGCTCAAAGGGGTCTTAATTTTAAAATCAGGCGCGAATACTATCAAATTTCCATTAAACTGTTAACTATATAAGGCAATTTGCCCAGCCAAAAATCATATAAAAGGGTCCGCACTGAGACGATGGCCTAGTCCCAGTGCGGAATTATGACTTAATCTAGTCAGCCTGGCGACGCAAAAATGCAGGGATATCCAGATAGTCCATATCTCTCGCAGCAGCAGAATTATGGTCAATTGCCGCATTACCCATTGCCTGCTTGCGCATTACAGTTGGCCGATCCAGCTTTCCATAATCAACACTGCCGTCTGCTCGGGGCTTTTGTTCAACTACTTCCATCTTAGGCTTCAGCCTATCGTCACCCAGACCAGTTGCAACAACAGTTACACGCAGGTCATCACCCATCTCTGGATCAATAACCGTACCTACCACGACGGTTGCATTATCTGACGCGAAATCCTCTACAATTTCACCCACTTCAGAGAACTCACCCAGCGACAAACTAGGTCCTGCAGTGATATTGACCAGTATCCCGCGCGCTCCCTGAAGATTTACGTCTTCCAGTAATGGACTACGCACAGCAGCCTCGGCCGCTTCTTTCGCTCTAAACTCTCCGGAGGCAAAACCACTGCCCATCATTGCCATCCCCATCTCTGACATCACGGTGCGCACATCAGCGAAATCCACATTAATCATTCCAGGACGTATTATGAGATCCGCAATACCCTGCACAGCACCTAGCAATACATCATTCGCCGCACCGAACGCTTTTAACAAACTGGTATTCTCACCCAGTACTGTCATCAATTTTTCATTCGGAATGGTAATCAAGGAATCTACATACTCACCCAATGCTGCGATGCCTGCTTCAGCTATCTGCGCACGCTTACGCCCTTCAAAGGCAAAGGGTTTCGTCACCACAGCTACGGTAAGAATGCCTAGCTCTTTAGCAACCTGGGCCACCACTGGCGCGGCGCCCGTACCGGTGCCGCCACCCATGCCAGCGGTAATGAACACCATGTCAGCGCCTTCCAACACTTCGGCGATCCGATCACAGTCTTCCATCGCGGCCTGACGCCCAACTTCCGGATTTGCTCCAGCACCCAGCCCTTTGGTAACTTGACCGCCCAACTGCAATATGGTCTTGGCAGGTATCGATTTGAGCGCCTGAGCATCCGTATTCGCGCAAATAAATTCAACACCTTCCACATTATTTTCGAGCATATGTTTCAGCGCATTTCCACCGCCTCCGCCAACGCCCACCACTTTTATTTCCGCACTTTGAGGAACACTATCTACAAGTTCAAACATGGCCATCTCCTTTACTATATTTAATTTTAATTTGTAAAACTTTTTTTATAGGTTTAAAAATTATCTTTAAACCAACTTCTTATTCGCCCAATTACACTCGCAACACTCAACCCCCTTTTAGGGTCATCTCCGCCTTCCAACTTCTGCTTTTGCCCGTAGATCAGCAACCCTACACCGGTTGAATAGATAGGGTTTCTTACAATATCCAGCAACCCATCCACCCCCTGAGGTATCGCCAACCTTACTGGCATATGAAAAATCTCCTCCGCAAGATCCACCACACCTTCCATTTTTGAAGTACCTCCAGTTAACACGATGCCCGCTGCCACCAGGTCTTCAAATCCACTGCGCCTTAACTCTGCCTGAATTAGCGTAAACAGCTCTTCGTAGCGCGGTTCAACTACCTCAGCCAATGCCTGCCGCGATAAATCACGCGGTGGGCGGTCGCCGACACTAGGGACTTTTATGGTTTGTTCCGGCCCCGCCAACTGAGTCAGGGCACAGGCGTACTTTATCTTTATTTCTTCTGCATTCTGGGTCGGCGTTCTCAATGCCATGGCGATGTCATTAGTGACCTGATCCCCGGCAATTGGAATAACTGCGGTGTGCCGAATGGAGCCATCAACAAAAACCGCTATATCGGTAGTGCCTCCACCAATATCAACCATACAAACACCCAGCTCTTTCTCATCTTCGGTTATCACCGCATAACTCGATGCCAGTTGCTCAAGAATGATATCGTCAACTTCAAGGCCACACCGACGAATACATTTCTCAATATTTTGCGCGGCATTCGCAGCGCAAGTCACCACATGAACCTTGGCCTCAAGTCTTACACCCGACATCCCCAACGGCTCTTTCACCCCCTCCTGCTCATCAATAATGTACTCCTGCGGCAGTATATGAAGTACCTTTTGATCTGCCGGTATAGCAACAGCTTGAGCCGCATCAATCACTCGATCCATATCGCCTCGAACCACTTCACGATCCCTGATAGCAACGATGCCGTGAGAATTCATACCCTTGATATGACTACCGGCTATTCCCGCATAGACTGAATGGATCTGACAACCCGCCATCAGCTCTGCCTCTTCCACCGCCCGCTGTATGGACTGCACGGTTGATTCAATATTGACCACCACACCTTTCTTCATACCTCGAGCAGGATGGCTACCGATCCCAACCACTTCCAGGGAACCGTCCGCAGTCATCTCACCAACGATAGCCACCACCTTGGATGTACCTATATCCAATCCAACGATCATATTGTTCGCTGTTGATCCGGCCATACTGTTTTTCTCTTGTTATGCATTAGAGTTACCCGACCAGCGCAGTATTGCGGCCGCTTTATTATTTTCTTTCCAACTAACAGAAACACCATGGGTATAACGTAGATCAACCCGTTCAATCTCAAGAATACGGGAGCGCAGCACCTCTCGGTAAAGCCCCATAAACCGTATAACTTTCTCCTCAATCGCATCCCGACCCAAATAAATCCAAGGCCCTTCAGCTAACTGTACCCGCCATGCTCCCCGCTGTTCCTTTTGCAGTCTGGCAACAACCACACCTTCTTTAATCAGGCGTTCATTTAGCCAGTTATAGCGACTCAGCAGTTCGTAACGGCTTGCAAAATCCCCTAGCAAAACTGGCAATTCAAACTGCGCAACGCCCTCTTCAGGTTTAAACACTACACCTTCAGAAGTCATTAGCTGATCAACATTCCATCGCAAATAGGGCTCTCGCTCGATTAGATCAATATGTAACAGGTTCGGCCATTTTCGTCTCACAGCAACCCTCTCAAGCCAGGGCTCTTCCACTAGTATTTTTCTTACTTCATCAAGATCTGCGGCAAACAGTCCCTCTGCCACCCGGCCCTGAACCATTTTCTCAATCTTCGTCACACTCAAATGGTTAAGCTGCCCACTCACACTGACATGTTTTAGTGGCTGATCCAGTGTGCTAAATAGCTGTCTGCCACCAACAATCAAACCAACGACTAACGCAATCCCAATACAGGTTGAAAATAAGCGCCTCCAGGGAAAGCTGAGCGACTCACTCGTTTGCTGTCGAGTTGCCCCTTTCATAGTCGACTTCGCCTGTCTTTTGCGCTCTGCGTTACTCAATTACTATCTCCCCGCTGCTCTTTCTGGAGACCAGTATTAGCCGTACTCAAAATTTGTAATGCCAGCTCCTGAAAATCCATACCGGCTGCTTTAGCTGCCATGGGCACCAAGCTATGGCTGGTCATTCCGGGAATGGTATTAACCTCCAAAAGTTGGAAATTTCCTCGACTATCTGTCATCAGGTCCACCCTGCCCCAACCAAAACAACCCAGACTATTGAATGCCTGCAAAGCAAGATCCTGTATTTCCTTTTCTTTTTCCCCCGACAAACCACAGGGAATCAGATACTCAGTATCATCATCGACATACTTCGCCTGATAATCATAAAATTCCCGCTCGGTCTTCAATCGAATAACCGGAAGTGTCCGGCCCTTTAATACCGCCACGGTGTACTCTTCCCCCACTAACCACTGTTCTGCCATAACCTGTGAGTCAAAATGTGCTGCCTGCTGATAAGCTTCCTGTAATTCAGTGCTCTGCCGTGCTTTCATCATGCCTACACTGGAACCCTCGTGAACCGGCTTAATCATTAACGGCAATCCCAGCTGACTCGCAATCTCCTCCCAGTCCGTTGCCTCTGACAGTATCGCGAAGCCTGCAGTAGGCAGTCCCATGCCCTGCCATAAAAACTTGCAGCGTACTTTATCCATAGCTAAAGCTGATGCTGCCATTCGATTCCCGGTGTAGGGTAATCCCAGAAACTCAAGTAAACTGGCAATACTTCCGTCCTCCCCCTCTCCTCCATGCAGCATGTTAAACACAGTATCCACCGGTTGTTTTTGCAGCTGCTGGATAATATTTAACTCGCCGCCTTCACCGAAAGCGTCTATAGCAAATGCACTCACTCCAGCATCAAGCAGCGCTGCCAGTACCGCATTACCACTTTTGATCGATACCTCTCTCTCCGAGGTGCGCCCACCCATCAACACGGCCACTCTTCCGTAATCATCTGGATTAACGGGCCGAAAAAGCTCTGTTAATACCCCGGAACTCAATTTTTTCCTCCCTTTGGCCCGTGCAACTGCAGCTTCATAACTGCCAACTGCGATGAGAGTGTCCCGATATTTCCAGCACCCTGCGTCAGCAGTACATCGCCATCCTTCAACACATCAGCTAATACCGACACTAGCTCAGCCCCCTGATCGATAAATATCGGGTCAACCACCCCACGCTGTCTAAGGCTGGCACACAAATTACGACTGTCCGCTCCAGGTATAGGCTGCTCGTCTGCCGGATACACTTCCATCAGCAACAATAGATCGACTTCAGATAAGACCTGTACAAAATCATCATAAAGATCTCGAGTTCGTGTATAACGATGCGGCTGGTAAATCATCACCAGACGTCGGCCCGGCCAGCTGGCGCGCACCGTGTCGATGGTGGCTTTCACTTCACGCGGATGATGGCCATAATCATCCACCATCAGCACTTTTCCCTGACCAGTTTCATATTCACCATTAATCTGAAACCGTCGACCTACTCCACTGAAGTTACTGAGCGCTGTTGTTATCGCCTTATCCGCGACACCTTCATCTGTCGCGACCGCAATCGCAGCCAATGCATTTAAAACATTGTGTTGTCCCGGCACATTGAGCGTGATATCAAGATCCTTATGAACTCCGGGACGCTGCACAGTGAAATGCATCGTTAAATTATGATGTTTGATATTAACCGCCCGATAATCAGCCGCCTCATTAACGCCGTAAGTCACCACAGGACGACTTATCAATGGCAGAATTTCCTGAACATTCGGATCATCGCTGCAAACTACCGCCAGGCCGTAAAATGGCAGGTTATGCAGGAACTGAATAAAGGTCTCCTTGAGCTTTCCAAAATCACTTTCATAGGTTGTCATATGATCCATATCAATATTAGTGACCACTGACAGCATCGGCTGAAGATGTAAAAATGACGCGTCACTTTCGTCCGCCTCGGCCACCAGATAACGGCTTGCTCCGAGTTTTGCATTAGTTCCAGCGCTATTTAGTAGACCACCAATAACAAAGGTCGGATCCAATCCTGCCTCCGCCAAAAGCGATGCAATCAAACTGGTGGTTGTGGTTTTACCGTGGGTACCTGCGACCGCAATACTATGTCGATAACGCATTAATTCGGCCAGCATCTCCGCCCTTGGCACAATCGGAATACGGTTCGCCTTGGCAAATTCTATTTCAGGATTCTGCTGTGCAATCGCGCTGGAAACTACTAACACATCAGCGCCTTTGACATTCTCAGCCTTGTGACCAATATGCACGGTCATACCAAGCGACTGCAGGCGCTCTACTACCGCACTCTTGCGCACATCTGAACCGCTGATCTTATAGCCCTGGTTTAGCAGTACCTCCGCGATACCGCTCATCCCTGCACCACCAATCCCAATAAAGTGAATCTGGTGAATACGCCGCATTTCCGGTACCACAAATGTTGAGGAGGTCGTGTTTCTTTTCTCAGGCATAACAGGCCTCCAAACAATAATCCGCTGCCTGCTCCGCTGCATTAAACTGCGCCAAAGCACGTGCTTTCCTGGCCATGGCAAGCAACTTGCTGCGCGAATCAAACGTTTCAGTTAGCAATTGAAACAATTTGTGAGCCGTCAATTCCCTTTGCGGCAGTATCACTGCTGCCCCGGCACTCTCAAGATACCGTGCATTTTCGGTTTGATGATCATCTACTGCATAGGGATAAGGGACAAAAACAGCAGGCAGACCGACGCAACTGATTTCAGACACCGTTAGCGCACCGGCTCGACAAACGATAAGATCGGCCCATTCATAAGCTTCGTTCATGCTGTTAATAAAAGCCTCTACTCGGGCCTCAACCTTGACTTTCTGGTAGTGTTCCAGGGTAGCCTCGCAGTTTTGTTGACCCGTCTGATGCCAAATTTGAGGCCGCTGCTCTGCTGGAAACATAGCCAACGTTTCTGGCAATATTTGATTGAGCACCTGCGCACCCAGACTTCCCCCTAAAACAAGAATCCTGAGCGGACCTTCACGCCCATCAAGCCTTGATTCCGGAGGATCAAGCTCCACAATATCCGCGCGCACTGGATTTCCAATACAGCGCACTTTTGCTGGTGCAGGATCGCCAAAAGCGCTCGGAAAGGCCGCCATAACCCGACCAGCCAGACGAAACAACAAGCGGTTGGTAACACCAGCGATGGCATTTTGCTCATGAATGAGCAACGGTTTACGTAGCAACCAGGCAGCCACCCCTCCCGGGCCGGAGGCAAAACCGCCCATGCCCAGCACACAATCGGGCTTAGTGCGCACGATCACCGCCATAGACTGGACTACCGCACTGAAAACCTTAACCGGTGCCAGCAGCCTTTTAATCATGCTTTTGCCCCGTACGCCGGATACACTAATATAGGTAATGGGTATATCCTCTCGAGTTACAAGCTGTGATTCGATCCCCCGCCGTGTCCCTAACCATTGGATAGATACACCCTGCTGTTGCAGTTGGTGGGCTACCGCCAGCGCAGGAAAAACATGACCTCCGGTTCCACCTGCCATAATCAGTACTGTCATCCTCTCCGCTTTTTTCTCGTCGTTTAAATCATTCATTTGCGAGGTTTCTCTCGAGTGGCAGATACCTGCTGCCCCTCATAGTCAACGCGCAGCACAATAGCAATTGACATACAACAAACAATTAGACTGCTACCGCCATAACTCAATAGAGGCAAAGTCAGTCCCTTAGTGGGCAGTAGGCCGGTATTAACTCCGATATTAATCAATGCCTGTGCGCCCAGAAGCAGCGCTATCCCATAACTTAAATAGGCAGAGAAAAATTTACCTGCGTACTCAGCTCGGCGCCCAATCGACATACAGCGGAAAACCATTGCCACAAACAATCCAATAACCAGAATAGATCCAAACAAACCCATCTCTTCAGCCCAGATCGCAAACACAAAATCGGTATGCGCCTCGGGAAGATAAAACAGCTTCTGCACACTATTCCCAAGACCAACACCCCACCACTCCCCTCGACCAAAAGCGATAAGCGCCTGCGTGAGCTGATAACCGCTCGCGTAAACATTTTCCTCCGCCCAGGGATCCATAAATGTAATAAGTCTCTGTAAGCGATAGGGTTGCGAAACAGCGACCAGCACCATAGCCACTAGGCTGACACTAATGAGCACCACAAACTGGATTAGTCGTACACCGCCCAGAAACATCATGCCCAAAGCGGCTGTCATCAAAACGACTACGGCCCCAAAATCAGGCTCCAGTAACAACAAGACGATAGCCATCATCAATACCGCCATTGGCTTTATAAAGCCGGACCATTGGCTACGCACCTCCTTTAATCGTCTGGCGAGATATCCCGCCAGGTAAACTACCAGAAGCAGTTTCGCCAATTCCGATACCTGTCCACCCAGTGGTCCTATTTGAATCCAGCGCATACTACCGTTCACTTCTCGTCCAATTCCCGGCAGCAGTACGAGGCCCAGCAGCAACAATGCAAGTACCAGTAATAGCCAGCCCGCTTTTCTCCAAAACTTAATCGGTATACAAAAAGTCACAGCGCCCACAGCGGCCGCCAGACTCAAATAAACCAGATGCCGTATCAAGTGGTAGAACGGCGTATCGTATTTTGCCTGAGCAACCTCCGTAGAGGCAGAACTGACAACTACTATACCGATCGCAACCAGCAACCCAGTGATCAGAATAAGCTGACGATCCAGCCGCGGCATCAACAACCCTTTCGGTGACTTTAATCGCTCAACCAGAGAGCTCATTTCAAGGCCCTCACCGCGGTAACGAAAGCGTCCCCTCGTGCCTCGAAATTTTCAAACATATCAAAACTGGCACAGGCTGGAGCCAGCATCACCACATCCCCTTCACGTGCCAGGTTTGATGCCTCAAAAACGGCCTGATTCATAGTCTCAACCATTTCAATGGGCATAGCTAAGCCGCAATCGATCACCGAAGATCTAATCTGCTCCGCATCCTTTCCCATCAGTATCAATGCACGACAATGCAGATTGGCCGCCGGAACCAACCCATCGAACGATGCACCTTTCGCATCCCCACCCGCAATCAGGATAACTCTTCCTGATATTGCGGTGCCTACTCCTTGCAATGCAGCGACCGCTGCCCCCACATTGGTTGCTTTCGAATCGTTATAATAATCCACGCCATGATGACAGCCGACCCACTGACAGCGATGAGGCAAACCAGAAAACTCCTGCAGAGCCGTCACCATAGCCGACAGGGGCAGCCCCACCGAATGGCCTAACGCCATTGCAGCCAATGCATTACTCAGGTTATGCCTACCCCTGATTTTCAAGTCGATCAACGGCATCAGTGTTTTCTCACCTAAGGCCAGACACTCAGTGTCCGATTGAATCCTCACGCCAAACTGCCCCGCTTCCGGTTGCTGTAAAGTGAATCCAATTGTCGGCTTATTTGACGGCAATAGGCTTTGCGTATCAGGTTCATCCAAATTGACCACCACCTTACGGCAACCTCTGAAAATACGCTGCTTGGCCTGGCGATAGTCCGCATCGCTTTCATATCGATCCATGTGATCTGCGCTGATATTCAAAATGGTGGCCACTTCAGCCTGCAGCTTATGCGTGACCTCCAACTGAAAGCTCGAAAGCTCAAGAACATAAAGTTCCGGTGAGTCATCTTCACCAGAGGTTTGCGGCAGCAAATCCAGCACCGGTGTCCCTAAATTTCCGCCAACAGCAACTTTTTTACCGGCTTGCTCTGCCATTAAACCAACCAGAGTAGTAACAGTACTTTTGGCATTCGAGCCGGTAATTGCTATAACCGGCGCCTCAACCGCACCACAAAACAGATCAATATCGCTCGACACTTCAACTCCAGCCCTAATGGCTGCGGCAATAGCCGGATTACTTACCGCCATGCCTGGGCTGACAATCAGTGTCTCTGCCTTACACAGCAGTTGCTCGTCCAGCGGCCCGGTATGTACTTCAACATCGGCAATCTGGGACCGTAACTCTGCCTCATAGGGCGGATGCTGCCGCGTATCCAGCACCACAAAATCAGTACCCGTGGACGCCAAATAACGAGCACAGGAAAAGCCGGTTTTCCCCAAACCAATGACCACGACTGATGGACGCCTGGTAATCATTTGCTTTTCCGCTGTTTCCTTCATTCAGGTTCTTTGTTGTTTACGTTTCGTTAACATTCATTGATGCTATGGCCAACCTCGTTCATCGCAACTTCAAGGTCGAGAGGCCCAGCAACACCAGAAATAGAGTAATGATCCAGAACCTCACAATTACCCTCGGCTCTGGCCAGCCTTTTAACTCAAAATGGTGATGTATCGGCGCCATTCGAAAGATACGTTTGCCCGTTAGCTTGTATGAACCAACCTGCAGAATGACGGACACCGTTTCCATGACAAAAATACCACCCATAATAAACAGTACGATCTCTTGTCGGACGATAACCGCCACTGTACCCAATGCCGCTCCGAGGGCCAAAGCGCCTACATCGCCCATAAATACCTGTGCCGGATAAGTGTTAAACCATAGAAAACCAAGACCTGCACCAACGATCGACGCACAAAAAACCACTAACTCACCCGCCCCCGGCAGATGAGGTATATTCAGATATTGTGAAAACTGAACATGACCACTCAAATAGGCAAAAATGCCGAGCGCCGCACCCACCATCACCGTTGGCATGATCGCCAGCCCATCGAGACCGTCAGTCAAGTTGACGGCATTACTGGTCCCTACTACGACGAAGTAACTCAATACAATAAAAAACAAACCCAATTGGATCGCGATATCTTTAAAAAACGGTACGATTAACACTGTTTCAACAGGGCTGATCGCCGTGTAATAAAGAAACAAAGCAACCCCTAAACCACCTACCGATTGCCAGAGGTACTTCCAGCGCGCGGGTAAGCCGCGTGAGTTTCGCTCCACTACCTTGCGGTAATCATCAACCCATCCGACTGCGCCAAATACGAAGGTGACACCCAACACGGCCCATACATAACGATTCGACATATCCGCCCAAAGCACCGTACTAATCAGGATAGCCACCAAAATAAGCGCCCCGCCCATGGTGGGCGTGCCGACTTTGCTCAAGTGCGTTTTTGGCCCATCATCACGGATTGTCTGACCGATTTGATGGTGGCTCAGACGCCTGATCATTACCGGACCAACTAATAGCGAAATGACTAATGCCGTCATCACACCCAAAATTCCACGTAATGTCAGGTACTGAAAAACTGTGAAAAAGCGATCAAACTGAGAAAGGTATTCGGCCAGACTTAGTAGCATTATTTTTCTCCTCCGGTAATGGCCGCCACAACCTCTTCCATATGCGCACTGCGTGATCCTTTAATCAGCACGGTTGTATGTTTATTCATTATTTTTACCAGCATTTCAACAAGGAGCTCTTTGCTCGCAAAAGCACTACCTCGATCCCCAAAGACACGTGCCGCATGTGCACTCAGGGTGCCCACTGAAATAAGCTGATCTACTCCCTGCTCCAGCGCATAGCGAGCGGAATCAACATGAGCAGCAAACGCAATATCGCCCAACTCAGCCATATCACCAAGCACCAGCACTTTGCGTCCCTGGGACTGACAAAGCACATCGATCGCTGCCTTCAGCGACTCAGGATTCGCATTGTATGAATCATCGATAACCAGCGCCCCATTAATACCGGTTTTCAGGAACAAGCGACCAGCGACAGATCCAGTTTGCTCCAACCCTCGTTGGATCTGCTCCAGATTAGCCCCCAGGACACTGGCTCCAGCAGCAGCAGCTAACGCATTCGATACATTATGAATACCCAACTGCTTTAACCGAATCCGAATCTCCCCTGCGGGGGATACCAGGTCAAAACTATAGGCGCCACTAGCATCCGTTACATGACAGTTTTTTGCATAAAAATCTGAACCTGCCGCTTCATCAAGACTAAAAGTCAAGCACCTTCGCGATCCGGCTCTTTGTAGCCATTTATAGGCATTTAAATCATCACTGTTAATGACCGCTGTGCCTTCATCAGTGAGGCCATCAATAATCTCCCCTTTTGCCTGAACCACATTGTTGAGGCTTCCGAATCCTTCAATATGTGCATCCGCCGCATTAGTGATGATCGCCACATCAGGTTTGGTAAGAGATACGGTATAAGCAATTTCACCAATGGAGCTGGCGCCTAGCTCCATGACTGCATATTGATGCTCAGAAGAGATATCCAGCAGAGTTAACGGAACACCTATTTCGTTATTAAAATTTCCCCGAGTTGCATGAACCTTGCCACATGCACCTAAAATGGATGCCACCATTTCCTTGACCGTGGTCTTTCCGGCACTACCTGTCACCGCCAGCACTTTCCCTGAAAAACATTCGCGGTTTAATGCCCCGAGATGACCCAGCGCACCCCGGGTATCCGCAACCCGCAACATTGGCAGCGAGCTCGTCATCTGCTTGCTAACGATGGCCGCTGCAGCTCCTGCGGACGCCACTTGCTCAACATAGGTATGCCCATCGAAATTTGGCCCCTTAATCGCAACAAACAGATCACCCGCTTGCAGCGATCGACTATCAATGCTGATACTGGAAAAACTCGCGTTGCTGTTTAACAGCTCACCAGCCAGCCGTTCACTCACCTGCTGTAGCGTGAAAGTTTGTACCGTCAACTCTTTTAGCCTCTGCTACCTAACCGTTTCATATTTAACGCTTGCTTAACCTGTTCGGCATCATCAAAGGCGACCCGCGCACCTTTAACTTCCTGCCACTGCTCATGGCCTTTGCCGGCGACCAGCACCAAATCCGTTTCAAACGCCTGATTAATCGCACTACGAATTGCCTGTGCTCGATCCAACTCCACCCTTGCTCTACCTGGATTTCGCATTCCGGATTTAATATCGTGCACAATCTTTTCCGGATCTTCACCACGAGGATTATCATTAGTAAGCACTAACTCATCGCTTAAGCGTTCAGCCACTTCGCCCATAACCGGCCTTTTACCCTGATCTCTATCTCCACCGCACCCAAACACACACCAAACCTTTCCGCTGCTTAATTCACGTAGCGTTGTCAGGGTCACATCCAGCGCGTCAGGCGTATGCGCATAATCAACCACAACAGTAGGCAGCCCACCACCACCAAACCTCTCCATTCTCCCGGGAGCTGTTTTGATCGAGGTGATAGCCTCAAGAACACGTTCGATTGGAATACCCTGTACGCAAAGCACGCTGAAAACCGCTAATAGATTTGCCAGATTAAACCGCCCCATCAAGGAACTGCTGATTATTCCCTCGCCCCAGGGTGAGCTAATGGCTGCGGTTAATCCTTTATGGTCAAACTGCACACTCTTAACCCGGATATCCGCATCACTACTGCTAATTCCGTAACTATAGAGCGTGAGCTTTTCCGGCAACCGATTCACCAATTCCCGCCCATAAGCGTCATCCACATTGATAATAGCGTGCCTGATTCCTGGCAAATAAAAGAACTTGCGTTTGCTCTCGCCATAGCTTTGCATATCACCATGGTAATCCAGATGGTCACGCGTCAAATTGGTAAAAATTGCTGTATCAAAGCGAACTGCGTCGGCACGCCCCTGGTCCATACCATGGGACGAGACTTCCAGCGCAACCGCTTTAAAATCCTCTCTGCTGAGTTGCGCCAGTAACTGCTGCAGGGTAATTGCATCCGGGGTGGTATGGCTGGTACTTTGCAGGGCGTCAACCGAACCATAGCCTAAGGTGCCTATAACCCCGCAACGAATGCCAAGATGGTCCATTGCTGCCGCTATAAACTGGCAGCAGGAGGTTTTTCCATTGGTACCCGTTACACCAATCACTTCCATCTGATGAGATGGTTGGTGGTAAAAGTAACCAGCTATATCACTGACTTTACGTTTAAGATCAGTTACACCAATCAAAGGTGCCGAACAGGGTGGCAAAGAGGTTAACAGGTCGGACTCCACCAGTATCGCTACCGCACCACGAGCGGCAGCACTTTCAATGTACCTGAGGCCATTATCATGAATACCCTGCAGCGCAAAAAACAGATCGCCGGGGACAACCTTACGGCTATCCAACTTTAAGCCCGACACTATCAAAGGTGGTGGCGCGGGCTCCACCATGTCAGCCAAAAGCTGATTCAGCGGCATCTGATACGAAGATTCTGTCACTTGCGTTCTCATGCGCTTTGATCACTCCGGCGGTATCGCTCTGGTGACCGGCCCATTACAGCAAAAAAGGGTCTATTATTAGACTCCACCAACGTCTGATTATTCACCTCCAGCCTGTCAGGAGAAACATTCAGCAAGCGCAGGGCACCAGCCACTACACGTGAAAACACTGGTGCTGCCACTTCACCACCGTAATATTCTTTACCACTGGGCTCATCAATCAGCACCACCGCCACCACCCGAGGGTTGCTGACCGGAGCAAGGCCTGCAAAAAGCGCTATATATTTATCCGCCTGGTAACCACCTTCGCTCAACTTGTGTACTGTCCCTGTTTTACCTGCGACACGATACGAGGGCACGCTCGCGCGTGTCCCCGTACCGCCCTTAGTCACAACTGTTTCAAGCATGTTAATGAGTGCAGACGCGGTTTCAGAATTCATAACCGGTATACCAGGAACCGATTCATTGTGCTTCAACAGGGAAACCGGCTGTAGCTCACCCTGATTGGCAAAAACGGTATAGGCCTGCGCCAACTGTAATGTTGTTACCGACAATCCGTAACCATAGGAGAGAGTCGCCAGCTCGATATCTCGCCAATTATCCCTGTAGGGCAACAACCCTCCCTGCTCTCCCGGAAATCCGCTGCCCGTATCCTGACCTAGGCGTACCCTACTGAACATCGACCATAACTCCTCCGCATCCATCGAAAGAGCAATTTTACTGGCGCCAACATTACTTGACTTGGTAATCAGGGTTGCCAGGTCTATTTCGCCGTAATTTCTATGATCCCGAATGGTATTTCTGCCAACGCGCAAATAACCAGGTGACGTATCAATTATTGAACTAAGGTCGTATTTCCCTGACTCAATGGCTGCTGCGATCGTGAGTGGCTTCATTGTTGAACCCGGCTCAAATACATCCGTAATTGCACGATTTCGAAGGTTGGTATGATTAATTGTGCTGCGTCGATTTGGGTTATAGGAAGGCTGATTGACCAGTGCCAGCACTTCACCTGTTTGCGCGTCAAGCAGCACTAGCGCTCCCGATTTTGCCCCATGCTCTTTAACAGCAGCCTTCAGTTCGCGATAAGCCAAATACTGTAATCGCAAGTCGATACTAAGATTGATATTTTGCCCCGCCTTCTCTTCCTGAAGCGACTGCAGATCTTTAATGATACGACCCGAACGATCCTTCATGACCAGTTTTCTACCCGCAACACCTTGCAACCAAGCATCGTAGGCCAATTCCATACCTTCCTGGCCCATATCATCGATATCGGTAAAGCCGACAAGGTGTGCAGCCACTTCAGCCGCCGGATAGTAGCGGCGATATTCCTTTAGCCCGTACACTCCCGCCACATCAAGCGCCAACACCCGCTCCGCCGATGCCGGCGGCAAATGCCGCTTGAGATATACAAACTCACGATTTTGACTATTCTTTAGTCGCTGCCTTAGTGCCCTATCCGTCATATCCAGAGGTATCGCCAATCGCTCGACGGCGACCTCAATATCATCAACTTCTTTGGGATTAATCCAGATTGAGACTACCGGAGTGCTCACCGCCAGCGGCTGGTCATTGCGATCCAGTATCATGCCCCGGTGCGCTGATACCTTCTCGACTCGCAGAGTGCGAGCCTCGCCTTGCGTATTCAAAAACTCGTGGTTCAATACCTGCAGATCTATTACCCGCCACACCAAAAGCGCAAAGGCCAGGAAGACCATACCCATGGCTAACTTATAGCGCCATGGGTAGGCCTTCAGCTCCCGGTTTTTAATCGCAATAGGCTTCAATGCTGCACCATGATAATTTCTTGCGCACTAGGCGCTCTCATTCCAAGACGATTTAACGCAATTTTCTCGATTCTAGCGTGCGCTGCAAACGCGCTCTGCTCCAGCAGCAACTGCCCCCACTCAACGTCCATTCGGTCACGAATCTGCAGCATCATTTGATATTCATTAAATAAGCGACGATTCAGATGACTTACATAAATAACCGCTATGGCCGAGCTCAGCACAACGCTAACCAACAGCATTTTTGCAAACAACATCCGATAATCGGCCCAAAGACTCTTTCCGCCGGTGACACGAGAGTCTGTCGTGACCACCTAAGCCACCTTCTCCGCAACTCTCATTACCGCGCTACGCGCCCTGACATTGGCCCTTACCTCTGCCACTGAGGGCTTAACCGCCTTACCGATACGACGCATTCTTGATTTGATCTGACTAGCCGGTATTGGAAGGTACCTGGGGTACTGTGGGCCACGCTCTTGATCCCGAAAAAACCGCTTCACAATTCTATCTTCCAATGAATGAAAGCTAATCACTACCAGTCGACCACCCACTGCCAGCACATCCAGTGCCTGCTCAAGAGCTGTAGTGAGGTCATCCAGCTCACTATTTATATAAATACGAATCGCCTGAAACGCTCGGGTTGCCGGATGCTTACCTTTTTCCCATGCCGGATTTGCTTTAGCGACGATCTCTGCAAGTTGTCGTGTTGTATTTATCGGTCGCTCAATGCGGGCTTCAACAATTGCTCTGGCCATACGCCTGGCAAATCTCTCCTCCCCGTATTCTTTCAGAACAACCGCGATATCGTCTTGCTTGGCTTTGGCTAGCCATTCGGCAGCACTTATACCGGCACTTAGGTCCATCCGCATATCCAAGGGACCGTCGTGATTAAAACTAAAGCCCCTCTCAGGATCATCCAACTGTGGCGAAGAGACACCCAAATCCAGCAACACTCCGGAAATCTGGCCGCACAACCCGTGTCGAACGGCCAAAGATTCGATATCTGCAAAGGATGCGTGCTCGATCATGACTCGCGGATCCTGGCCAAATTGTTTGTTAGCATGCTCGACCGCCTCCGGATCTTTATCTACTAGCAACAACCGCCCTGAATTACCCAATACTTTTAATATTTCTCGAGTATGGCCGCCCCGACCGAAAGTACCATCGACATAACAACCTTGCGGGGCGCTTACTAATGCCTTTACTGCCTCATCCAGCAGTACCGTCTCATGATTACGCTCGGTCATTGTCGTTACAGTGATAACGAGCTAAATTCTTCTGGCAGCTGGTCTTGCGAGAGCTCTTCATCAAAATAGTCATCTCGCTTATCATTCCAGCAATCCTCACTCCACAACTCAAACTTGTTGCCCTGGCCCAGCAATATGGTCTTTTTCCCCAGCTGTGCGTACTCCCTTAAAGGTGGTGTAAGCAATAACCGGCCATTTGCATCCAGGTCAATATCGGTCGCATGTCCAATCAACAATCGCTGTATACGCCTCGCCGTGGCATTAAAGCTTGGCAACGCCTCTATTTTACGCTGAGTGTCTTCCCACTCAGGCAAAGGGTAAATCAACAAACATCTCTCCTGGGTATCAATAGTCACCACCAGTTGCCCACGGCAATGCTCAACCAGACGATCACGATAACGCGTCGGAATGGCCACACGGCCCTTGGCATCTAAATTTATGGCGTTAACCCCACGAAGCACGAATGACATCCTTTATTAGTATTTTAGACTCAATAAAATCCACTTTTACCCACTTTTCTCCACTAATCTACACTATAGGAATCGATCATGGTTGTTGTCAACCAAGAAATGTCCTTTAAAAAGAAGGAATAGCCTTTAAAACACAACAACTTACGTCGTATTAGCTAGATGCCCTGAGAGGAACATGGAGGGAAGGATCAATAAAACAATCAGGTAAAATTATAACTTAATGTAAATTCTACTTTGTTAGACTATTTTTAAATTAAAAAAATATTTTAATAATTCAACAGACTATAAAACCTTACGGAATCCGATCCTACTTTATTTAACTCGAAGAGTTAAGCTAATAGTGCATTGGGGGAAAGGTATAGAAAAGATTAGTACGCAGCTAGACTATCCAAAAATACTCGCACTTTGGCAGGAACCAGTCTGCGGGTAGGGAACAGAGCGTAGACACTAATATAAGCGATCGCCTCATTCCTGGCATCATGCAGTTGTGCGAACAGGGGTTTAATATGGGAGCACAGCGATTCTCCTGCCTCGGTCAAACAAATCAGTCGAGTGGTACGCTCTAACAGGCGCACACTGAGGCTTACCTCAAGCCTGGCGACCGCATTTCCAATAGTGGATTTCGGGCGGTTTAAGAGCTTCGCTGCAGCAGTAAAACCACCCGAATCTGCAACACAGCAAAAAGTTTCATAATCATCCCGGCTCATCTTAACTCCTCGCTCTATAGCCTCCACTGTTCTTTATGTTGAACAATATGTATAAATTTACTGCATTTACTGTCCAGATTTAAATGATTATTATTTGAAATTGTGAATACTAATAAAACGGCTTTTGCAGCTAGTTGAAATTGGCAGATAGTCTGGAAAAATACAGGAAAGGTTACAGGATTTGAACAGTAAAAATTTTGGCCCTTTGCAAGAAAAAATCAGCCCTTCTCAGGCCTATATATTATCAGCCACGACGGTGTTTTTATGGGCCCTTGGTGTAGTAATTGCGCGCGCTGTGCATGAAGAGATTCCATTGATAGGGCTTTCCTTTTATCGCTGGACTTTTGCAGCCTTGGCGCTGCTACCGTTTGTTTGGCGGGAGCTAAAGGAGGGCTCCTCCATCATACGGGCTAATATTAAAGTTCTGATAGTTCAGGGAATGCTCCTCGTCGGGAGTGGAACCTTATTGTTTTACGCCATGAACTTCACCACCGCGATTAATGCAACTATGGTGAACGCAACACAACCGGTTATCACCGCTCTTCTTGCCTGGGTATTACTGCGGGAAAGATTAAAAGGTATTCAGGTGCTGGGTGTTACTTCAGCGGTGCTGGGTGTCGGTATCATGGTATCAAAGGCAGACTGGCTTGTTATTACTAGCTTCAGTTTTAATACTGGTGATATTTTAGTGGCTTTAGCGGTCGTCGGATATGCGCTTTATGCAACCAATTTACGTAATTTACCACCACAAATTGGAGCTTTTCCGGCCCTGTTCGTAATACTTACCGCAGGCAGTTTTTTCCTTTTCCCTTTTTATATAGCGGAAACTCTTTATGTCAAGCCAGTCCCCTTTGCTATTAAGACGGTTGGGCTAGTTATTACATTAGCGGTTTTAGTCTCCATTCTATCAATGGTGATGTGGAATGTCGCAAATCAGGCAATAGGTCCCGGACGCGCGGGTGTATTCGTTAATTTGATACCAGTATACGGTGCTATTCTTGCCACCTCATTTCTTGACGAAAAGTTATACTACTACCATGTGCTCGGCGGCTTTTTTGTCTGCGCGGGCATTTTAATGGTGATTGGAACGTATGGATTCAGAGGTAGCTCAAGTAAAACAGGAGAGCATTCGGGCGATGGATGAATACATTAATCAAACAGCTATTGATCTTCGGAGTTTAACTCATTCAGTTGATACATCTCCTAAATTTTTTGATATATTTTACGAGCAATCTGGAAGGTAAAATCCTGTGTTTCGCTGTAAATCCATCATCTATTCTTAGCGACTTTATAAGTGCCCGCCAATCAAAAAACTTGATTTTTAAGGGCATTTATCATCTAAAACAATATATTCCACTTCTTTTTAGTAGTGTTTTTAGTAACATTCCTTGAGCAAGTAGCGTAGTAGATAGCAAAAAAAGGGTAACAATAAGTTACCCCTTAATTTCGAGTTGGCCTATAAGCCGGGTTCTGTCGTGGACAGTCATTCATCTAGGGTATGCGTCACCACATACCTCAAGCAACCTACCCGAATCCGGCGCGGACCACGCCAATGGATTCCTATTTGGTCTTGCTCCGAGCGGGGTTTACCTTGCCACGGAATGTTGCCACCCGTGCGGTGCGCTCTTACCGCACCATTTCACCCTTACCTCCTACCAAAGGGGTAGCCCCTTATGATCGATCGGCGGTATACTTTCTGCTGCACTTTCCGTAGGCTCGCGCCCCCCAGGGGTTACCTGGCACTCTGTCCTATGGAGCCCGGACTTTCCTCCGTACCACTTACCTTTACCCAATCATCCTTGCTAATAGTCCTTATCCTGTCGCATTTACGGCGCATGATGAGCGATCACTGCAAAAGCCGATTGCAGTGATCGCCGATTAGAGTAAAAGTAAGTGGTAAGGCGACTGCCCAGCCAACTCGTCGCACAGAATAACTTCATTCAGCCGATTGAGCAACTGCCTGCACCTCAGCTGACCGCAAATAAACCCATGCATTTTCACTAACGATCAGCCAGCCTGTTCCTTTAGCGCCAACGCCCTCTTATAAATCTCATTTTTATTTTTATTCATAATTTTTGCGGTCAATTGAGATGCCTGTTTTAGTGACACTTCCTGTAACAGCAGGCTCAGGACGCGATCAATCTCAGCCTGCCCATCCTCGCCTTCCACTTCATCTGGCGCACCGCTAATTAAAACTACCATCTCTCCTCGCTGCTGATTTGCATCATTCGCTAACCAACTACAGAGCGCTTGCAATGAGTCCTGATGAATCGTCTCGTACGCCTTGGTCAGCTCTCGCGCAATGACCGCATTCCGATCCCCGCCAAAGACAGTCAGCATATCCGCCACACTTTCGCAAATACGGTGTGGTGACTCATAAAGAACGATGGTCCGCTGCTCCTTTTGAAACAAAGAGAGCCGCTCCAATCTCGCTTTGCTTTTGGCCGGCAAAAATCCTTCAAAAACAAATCGGTCAGACGCCAACCCCGATGCGCAAAGCGCAGTCACCAGCGCACAGGGCCCCGGTATAGGTATCACTGGAATAGATGCTTGGCGAACACGATTGACCAACTGATATCCAGGATCTGAAATAAGAGGCGTCCCTGCGTCAGAGATCAAGGCAATACGCTTACCATCCTTTAGCTGGGCCAACAGCCAATCACTTTGGGGCCCCTCGTTATGCTCGTGATAGGCTCGCAACGGCTTGCTAATACCAAAGTGTTGCAGCAAGCGCCCACTGTGGCGAGTATCTTCTGCCGCCACCAAATCCACCATGCGTAACACCTCGAGTGCTCTAGCACTCATATCACCCAAATTACCTATGGGTGTGGCAACAACATACAGCTCGCTCATTAGGATTCACTCTATTATTGGCACTAACTGGCCGGTGTAGGTTAAACTAACGCCCGTTCCCCACAGCGCAGAAATGAGGTCAGGGCTTACGACCCTAACATGTTGAGATCAATTCGTTATCCAATCCTGTTATTATTGGCATTGTACCAACTGTTACTGGCCGGTTGCACGGTTGCGCCAGTAAAAGATCCTACGCCGCAACGGGAGACTCCTGAACAATCACTGAGCAGGCTTTATCAACTTGCCCAGAATAGCCGCTCACCGGATACTGAAGGATACTTGTTAGAAGCCGCTACCGTTCTAATATCTTTAAAGAGAAATGGCGAAGCCGAAACGATTTTATCCAGTATTGCCACAGAAAAGTTACCCGAACAGCTAAAAACAACACATAGGATTGCACGCTCACAGGTCGCTTTAAGTTTCTATAAAGCGCAGGAGGCATTGGACATTCTGGCGGGGATCCGGGCACTCACCAGCCCGAAAGATATTGATTTAATACAGCAGCTGGCGCTGTTAAGAGCCCAATCATACCGAATTTTGAACCGCCCGATTGCCAGTGCTCAGCAACTGGTATCTATCGAACAGCTGATTCAGGAGCCGAATAGCACGGCACACCAGGAGCTTATATGGGATACCTTAATGCAGGGAACAGCTTCTCAATTATCGGCCGCTATTAGCAATCAAGATAAATCCAGCTTCAATGGATGGCTTCAATTAGCACTGCTCAGCAAAGACAACCAAAACAACCTGGATAAAGAGCTGGTAGCATTAAATCAATGGCGCAAGGCGTGGCCTAATCATGCGGCCTCAAGACAGCTTCCTGAAGAGCTTCAATTGCTGAGCACTATCATCTCGGAAAGACCCAAACATATAACGTTACTGCTTCCGCTCAACGGCAAGAATGGTTCCGTAGGCCGGGCTATCCGTGATGGTTTTTTAGCCGCCTATTACGACGCGCTTGAGCAGCAAAGCCAAACGCCAAAAATTGATATCATTGACACCTCGACTACCATTAATTTTTTAGAACTATACAATCAAGCCAGCATGCAGGGCAGCGAGTTGATTATTGGCCCTTTGCAAAAAGAAAACGTACGCCTGCTCGCATCCCTGCCAGAACTTAAACTGCCCACACTGGCACTGAACTACCATGAAACAGCAGCAACAACCACCAATCTGTTTCAGTTTGGGCTATCCGCTGAAGACGAAGCAAAACAGGTCGCTCGAGCAGCACGAAGAAAAGGTTTTCACAGAAGCCTGGTACTAACACCCAATAGTGATTGGGGCAAAAGAATAGCACGGGCCTTTGCTACAGAGTGGAGCGAAGTCGATGGCAAGCTTTTGGAAACGCAGTATTTTGGCGAAGAAAATGATTATTCAAGTGCTATAAAAGGTTTGCTGAATCTCGATGAAAGTGAACGACGAGCGCAGAGAGTGCAATCACTCACTACACAAAAGCTTGAGTTCACACCACAACGCCGCGGCGACATGGACTTCATTTTTGTTGTCGCAGCGCCTAAACAGGCACGTCAAATCAAGCCAACCCTGGCATTTCATTTCGCTGGCAAGATACCGGTTTACGCTACTTCGCATATTTTTTCCGGGACCTCATCACCCCTGTTGGATCGCGACCTTGAGGGCATCACTTTTTGTGAAATCCCCTGGATGCTTGACTACGACAACAGCCCGATCAAACAGCGAATCGGGACAACATGGCCGGCAACTGCCGGACACCTCGGTCGACTCTATGCACTTGGCGTCGATAGTTTCCATTTGTTCCCTCGTATCAAACAGTTAGCCATGTCGCCCAATGGCGCGCTCGACGGCGCAACAGGGAAGCTTACGCTGGACCAGCAAGGACGTATTGTACGACAACTGAGCTGGGCTGAAATTCGGGACGGCCAAATAAGAGCCCAGCACCACCAATAAAGAAGTAGTCAGGGGCTCGTTGATCTGCTGCTTTAACTACCATCCACCTGCTGAAAGCGAAGGAACGCATATGGCAAAGTCGACAAACAACAAACCCCCATCAAAAAAATCTTTACGGTCTATTCTCTGGCCTGACAATCTATCTCGGACAGCAGGTCAGCTAGCAGAGGATCAGGCGCTGCTTTACCTGCAGAAGCAAGGACTCAAGCTGGTCGTCCGAAACTTTAGCTGCAGGTCAGGCGAATTGGATCTGATTATGCGTGACAAGGACACCCTGGTGTTCATCGAAGTCAGATACCGCAAACAGGCTCAGTACGGAAGCAGTGCAGAAACCGTTACCTGCAAAAAACAGCGCAAGCTGATTAAGGCTGCCCAATATTTTCTTGGGACACAACAACTCACTGACTGGCCTGCCTGCCGATTTGATGTTATGGCAGCCCGCCCCGATAAAAAACAACCAACTTCCTTATATTTTGACTGGATCAAAAGCGCATTTGATTTACAATGAGCGCTTTGCATGAAAGGCAGCAATAATGGATTTGGAACAGCGTGTGCATGGCCACTTCAAAGCCAGCATAGAAACCAAAGAAAAAAGTGCGGAGCACTTGACTGCTCCAATCGCAATAGCAGCGGAAAGAATCGTCACCAGCCTGCTCAATGGTGGCAAAGTCTTAAGCTGCGGAAACGGCGGGTCAGCGGGCGATGCGCAGCATTTCTCATCAGAATTGCTAAACCGGTTTGAACGGGAGCGTCCCAGTTTGCCAGCTATCGCACTCACGACTGACAGCTCAACGTTGACTTCAATTGCCAACGACTACAGCTATAACGAAGTTTTTTCCAAGCAAGTACTGGCGCTGGGTCAGGCAGGGGACATTCTGTTAGCAATTTCTACAAGTGGAAATTCAGCCAATGTGATCGAGGCTATTCATGCTGCCCATGACAGGGAGATGTTCGTTGTTTCTTTGACTGGCAGAGATGGGGGCGATATGGCCAGCATCAGACACGACAAGGATGTTGAAATACGTGTTCCCTCGGAAGTAACCGCTAGAATCCAGGAAGTTCACCTGCTTATCATTCATTGCCTATGCGATTTAATTGACCACCAATTATTTGGAGGAGAGTAAATGATCACTCGCACTTTGTATTTTATTTTACTATCAACCCTATTTACCGGATGTGGCACAATCGTCAGCAAAACAACTGGAGAAAATCCAGTTGGTACCAGTGAAAGTGAACGCAGTTTCGGTCGATTTATTGATGACCAGCTCATAGAAACCTATGTTTCAGCAAATATTTTAAAGGCTGACGAAGACTTTAAGGCTTCCCATATAGGCGCAACCAGCTATAACGGTATCGTGCTGCTAGTCGGTCAGGTACCTTCTAAACAGCTGAAACAACTTGCAGGATCCACTGCTAAACAGGTACGCAATGTCAGGCGGGTACACAACGAAATTAATGTTGCAGGTCCAATTTCTATTCCAGCAAGAACTAATGACTCATGGCTAAAAACCAAGATCAAATCACGCATGCTGGGAACCGAAGGAACCAATCCTCTAAAAGTAAAGGTAGTTGTTGAGAACGGCGTGGTATTTTTAATGGGACTGGTGAGCAAAAGCGAAGCTGAGGCCGCCGTTGCCATAGCCCATAAAACCTACGGCGTGCAGAAGATCGTTAAAGTTTTCGAGTACACAGACTAACGCATCACTGGCGAATTCGATATAGATAGATTCAGTGTGGCTATGTCATGCCTTCACGCCCTATTTGGGCTAAGCCTGGCAGATAAGTGAGTGACTCAACTAGTCTACTTTACCACTTTAAGATTCGGTTTAGCGGTAGCGGCCGGTTTCCGCGGCTTCACCTTTCCCTGTGGCGGTGAGCTGTTCTGAGAATTACCTGGTGATTCCGGGCCTGTTGGTTCGGGCTCCCAGCCAAACACCATACCCTGACCATTTTCTTTAGCGTAGACCGCCGTTACTGCCTCCATGGGAATATAAACAGAACAGGATTTGCCACCAAAACGTGCCTCAAAAACAACGGACTCGTTGGAGATCTCCAGCATACGTATCGCTGCCGGATTGATATTAAGAACAATTTGGCCGTTCTTGATATGCTGTTTTGGAACATCGACACCCTCAACACTGGCATCAACCACAATGTAGGGCGTGCACTGGTTGTCTATGATCCAGTCATTCAATGCACGCAGCAAATAGGCCCTGCTTGGCGTCATCGGCATAACAGGCTATACAAGCTATCGATCATGCTATGCGCGTAACTCTTGCTCAGCCTCTGAAAGACTCTCTTTAAAAGAATCCCTATCAAACAAGGATTCCATATAGGCAAGCATCGGCTTAATTTTCTTCTCAGGTAACGGAATTTCCAGTTGAGGTAAGCGCCATAGAATCGGGGCGACGCAGCAGTCTACAATAGAAAATGTATCACTCATGAAAAAAGGTTTTTCAGCAAATATTGGCGCTATACTGATGAGGCTTTCCTCCAGCTCTTTGCGGGCTTTATCATGGTTCCCGCGGCCGTGCAGTATTTTATCAACCAGCTCACTCCAGTCTCTCTCAATTCTATGAATTAGCAATCGACTTTGCGCTCTTGCAACAGGATAAACTGGCAACAACGGTGGATGTGGAAAACGCTCATCCAGATACTCCATCATTACGTTTGGCTCATAGAGCACCAGCTCCCGATCAACTAAAGTGGGTAAGCTGTTGTAGGGATTAAGATCCGCCAACTCTGTCGGTCTGCTTCCCTTTTCAACCTCTATGATTTCAACGGCTACACCTTTTTCCGCCAATACAATACGCACCCTATGGCTGTAATGATCATTCGGATCCGAATAAAAAATCATTGAAGATCGCTTAGCGACAACGCCCATGAACAACTCCCGAGAAATAACTTAAGATTTACGCATACTTTATGGATCACCGGAAAATCCGGTCAGCGCATCAGAAACCGTATATTACCAAAAACAACGCGGCCTAGGGCCGCGTTGTAACAACTAAATACCTTTTAATGTATATCTTTCCAGTATTCCTTATTCAAGAAATAGGCAAAAACTGAAAGCAGCAGAATAAATAGCAGCACATAAACACCTATGCGTTTGCGTTCGTCTGCCACCGGCTCGCCCAAATAGGCAAGGAAATTTACCAGATCATAAACCACTTGATCATATTCTTGCGGGGAAAGATTACCCTGCTGTGAAATCTCAAAGCTACCACAAGGGTCGCCCATAACGCCGTCACCGGTCAATGGATCACGCTTTCCATCACTTGCTCCCGCTGCGCACTCCTGCATTCCCTGCAACTCCAACAGAGCATGTGGCATACCTACATTGGGGAAAGTCTTATTGTTAACACCAAAGGGACGTGAGTCGTCGCGATAAAAGCTGCGCATGTAGGTGTACAACCAATCCGGCGAACGCACACGCGATACAAGAGTCAGGTCTGGCGGCGCTGTACCAAACCAGTCAGATCCCTGTTTTTCACTCATCGCGTTAGTCATCAGATCGCCGATTTTCTCAACCTTCTCATCGCCAAACATCATGTACTTGAGCATCAGTTCGTGTGGAATTCCAAGGTCGTCTGCAACCCGCTCATAACGAGAGTATTTGGCTGAGTGGCAACCCATGCAGTAGTTGATAAAGGTTTTCGCACCTGACTGCAGTGAAGCCTTATTGGATAAATCCACTTCCACATGATCGAGCTTGACGCCGGAGGAAGCCGCTACGGCTTTCAGCGGCACCGCGGTCAGAACTGCAATTACAGCCACCAACAATAGGAATTTAACCGTACCAATACCTTTCATCACCACGCGCTCTGGCACTGGTTTTGTACCTTCCATCTTAGTCCAAAACGGCATCGCCAGGAAATAGACGAAGTAGATGACTGTGCAGATTACCGCTAGTGCAGCACGAGGCCCGCTGGGCGCCCAGGTACCCAACACACCCAAAATCAGGAAGGATACAATAAATGCAACCAACATCACCTTGCTGATGGTGCCCTTATAACGTATCGACTTCACCGGACTGCGATCCAACCAGGGCAACAGGAATAAAATTACAATCGCCGCTGCCATCACCACAAAACCCCAGAAAGGATCTGGAACCGCACGCAGCATCGAATAGAAAGGCGTAAAGTACCAGACGGGAGCGATATGCTCAGGCGTCTTCAGGAAGTTAGCATGTTCAAAATTAGGAGCCTCAAGGAAATAGCCACCCATCTCCGGGGCAAAGAAAACAATAGCGGCGAAAATAAACAGGAACCCACAGACACCCACAATATCGTGTACCGAGTAATAAGGGTGGAAAGGAATACCGTCTTTGGGAATTCCGTTCTCGTCTTTGTTCTGCTTGATTTCGATACCGTCCGGGTTATTGGAACCCACCTCATGCAGCGCAACAATGTGCACAAACACCAGCATCACCAGCACCAAAGGCACCGCAATAACATGCAACGAGAAGAAACGCGTCAAGGTAGCACCTGCGATAACGAAATCGCCTTGAATCCATACCTGTAGGTCTTCACCTATAATGGGGACAGTACCGAATAGCGAAACGATTACTTTCGCACCCCAAAGTGACATTTGTCCCCAGGGCAGAACGTAACCCATGAAGGCTTCAGCCATCAACGCCACGTAGATCACCATTCCGATCAACCACAACAGTTCACGTGGTTTGCGGTAGGAACCGTACATCATGCCACGCAGCATGTGCAGGTATACCACGGCAAAAAAGGCCGAAGCTCCGGTAGCGTGCAGATAACGGATTAACCAGCCCCATTCAACATCACGCATGATGTATTCAACGGAAGCAAAGGCGCCCTCTTCGGTCGCTTCATAAAACATGGTCAACCATACGCCTGTTAACAGCTGGTTTACCAACACCAACATGGCTAATGAACCAAAGAAATACCAGGTGTTAAAATTTTTCGGCGCGTAATATTTGCTAAGGTGTTTTTCCCAGGTAGCAATAATGGGAATACGCGCATTCACCCAATCCATCATTGAGGTTAACCAATTCATGATGCAGCCTCCGGATCTTCACCAATAATGACAGCATCACCTTCAAAACGATGCGGCGGCACAGGCAGATTCGCTCCAGCCGGAGCACCACTATAAACGCGTCCCGCCAAATCGAATCTTGATCCGTGACAGGCACAGAAGAACCCGCCAACCCATTCATTGCCTAAATCTGCCGGAGCAACCTCGGGCCGAAATTTAGGGGCACAACCCAAATGCGTGCATACACCTTTAAGAATTAGATATTCAGGATTGCTGGCGCGTGTATCGTTACGTGCGTAATCCGGTTGTTGATCCAGGTTTTCAGAATCAGCGTCTTTCAGATCGTTTTTAGGTATTTTTTTCAGTAAATCCAGCGCTTCGTCAGTACGACGCACGATATAAATTGGCTGGCGCCGCCACTCGACGGTTACCATCGCACCCGGCTCTAATTTCGAAATATTGTATTTAACCGGTGCACCTGCTGCCCTGGCCTTGGCGCTTGGCTGCCAAGCCGCCAAAAAAGGCACCGCTACACCTACAGTACCGGCCACACCTACAGCAGAGGTTGCGCCGATTAAAAAGCGCCTCCGGCCGTTATTTACGTTGTCGGACGTCATAATTAACACACTCCCCAACTTGGAAAAGATGATTCAAATAGAACTAACACACAAGCAACCTCTGGCGCTCAAACTGTCCCCCAACAAATCTGAGCAAGGCGCTCTGTTAAACCAAAAAAAACAGGCACAGATAATAATGAAATTGGCCCCCTGATACAAGGTGACACATACAAAAAAACGCCCGGAACCAATTGATTCAGGGCGTTTTTTACAAACCAGTAAACCGGTATATTAACGTTTCGAGAACTGTGGACTCTTACGTGCTTTACGCAAACCAACCTTCTTACGCTCGACTTCTCGTGCATCACGAGTAACGAAACCGGCCGCCCGCAGCGACGGTCGCAGCTCTTCATCGTACTGCATCAGCGCACGTGTAATGCCATGACGAATAGCGCCTGCCTGACCGAAGCCACCACCACCTTTGACAGTTACGCGTATATCAAATTTTTCTTTGCAATCGGTTAATTCCAGCGGCTGACGCACAATCATTCGTGCAGTTTCACGCCCGAAATACTCGTCAAGCGATCGCTGATTAACCGTAATATTTCCTGAACCTGGTACTAAAAAAACGCGAGCCGTAGATGTTTTACGGCGACCCGTACCATAATATTGAGTAGCTGACATAATGAGTTAGCCTGCCTTAATTAAATTTCAAGTTGAGCTGGTTGTTGGGAAACATGGGGATGCTCCGTACCAGCATAAACTTTTAGTTTTCTGTACATCGCCCGTCCCAAAGGATTTCTGGGCAACATGCCTTTAACTGCTGCTTCAATAACACGCTCCGGCGCTCGCGCAATCATCTTGTCAAAAGATACTGACTTGAGGCCACCAGGATATCCGGTATGGCGGTGATACATCTTGTCGGTAGATTTTTTACCAGTCACATGTACTTTTTCCGCATTGACAACGACAATATAATCGCCGGTATCCACATGAGGTGTATATTCAGGCTTATGCTTGCCACGCAAGCGTCTGGCGATCTCGGTTGCGAGACGACCTAAGGTTTTCCCTTCGGCGTCAACGACATACCAATCTCGCACTACTGATTCAGGTTTTGCGCTATATGTTTTCATTAGTTTCAATTCTGGGCAATCCTACAAAGAGGCGCGCATTCTACCCAAATGCCATCCGACTGACAAGCGGGAATTCGGATAAATTTACGCAAATACTCTTTATCATTTGTGCCTGCGTCTTACATTGATTGTTTGAAGCCCAACGATAAGCTAAACATTCCCAGCTTATGAGCAATCTACTGCAGAAATTTCGACCCCGGGAGGGCGTTGAACATACAGCTGAGAGGCCGTTCATCATTTGGATAGCGCGAAATTGATCGTCGCTACGCCCGATGCTCCCTAGCCAGATACTCGTGCGATTGCATTTCCAGCAAGCGGCTCTTGGTACGCTCAAACTCAAAAGACAAACGTCCACCGGAATAGAGTGCCTCAATTTCGGCAGCAGCTGACAGTATCAGCTTGACATTACGGTCATAAAACTCATCTACGAGATTAATAAAACGTCGCGCCAGATCATCACTATCGACACCCATCACCGGGACGTCGCTTAGCAGAACGGCATGATATATACGGGCAATTTCAATGTAGTCGTTCTGGCTACGCGGGCCATCGCAAAGCTCTTTAAAATGAAACCAGACCACATCATCATCACAGCGAATGGTGCTTAAATGCCTTCCCTCAATTTCGATCCGCTCGTTTTTGGTGATGGTATCCGGATCAGGCGCCAGCTGCATAAAACTGGAGAGCAGACTTTCATCGGCAACAGCATCCAGAGGCGAATGATATATTTCGGCTCTTTTCAGCACGCGGAGCCTGTAATCGACCCCGCCATCTACGTTGACTACTTCTGTGTACTTCTTCACCAACTCAATCGCCGGCAGGAATCTCTGGCGTTGCAGTCCGTTCTTATAGAGCTCATCGGGAATAATATTGGACGTTGCTACCAAGCTCACTCCGCGCTCAAAAAGCTGCTCCATCAATCCACCAAGAATCATCGCGTCGGTAATATCGGACACAAAAAATTCATCAAAACAGATCACACAGGTTTGCTCGCTTAATTCCTGAGCGATTCGCTGCAGTGGATTTTTCTGGCCTTCCAAACCTTTTAACTTACGATGCACCATTTGCATGAAACGGTGAAAATGCGAACGTAGTTTGTTTTCAAAGGGCAGACTGTCATAGAAAGCATCCATGAGATAGGTTTTACCTCTACCCACGCCACCCCAGAAATACACCCCTTTTTGCGGTTCCTTCTTTGTTTGCCTGGCACGCAGAAAAGTTCGCTCTATGATTGACTGCTTAGGACGTAATTTCTGTGCCACCAAAAGATCATCAAACAGCCGTTGCAAATGTTGCACAGCCAAAAGCTGCGCTGCATCAGGCACTAGCAGTTTATTATCAAGATCCTTCTGGTAACGCTGTAACGGAGTCATATCAACGCGCTGATTAAAGAGTGACTGCGGCACTTTAGCGACATCTATTTAAATTGGCAAATGATTCAGCTTGAGTTCAGCTTCACCCTACTAATATTGACCTACAACAAGCGTTAATAGAGAAGGAGAAGGCAAATGAACAGAATCTCAACGTTAGGCCTCGCGCTTTTGTTAGGCTACAGCGGGCACGCTTTGGCCAAGCATAATTCCAGCTATGATTACGCGAGAGTCGTGGAAGTGGAACCTATCACCAAACAGATCCGCGTCAGCAATCCCCGTCAGGAATGCTGGGAAGAACAGGTCGCACACCGGGAATTTCGAGGGCACCGCTCGGCCACTCCAACCTTGCTCGGGTCGGTCATCGGTGGCGCAATAGGCAACGAACTGGGGCACCATAAAGATGCCAAGCGTGCGGGCGTGGTAGTGGGCGCACTTCTCGGTGGCTCAATTGGCCGCGATATAGGCCGCAGAGTCAACCGCCCAGCAGACACATACTATACGTCGCAAGAGGTATGTAAAACCTATCAAGACTATCACGATGAAGAAAGGATAGTCGGCTACCAGGTTTTCTATCGATATAAGGGTGAGACCTATAGTACCGAAACAAGACAACACCCGGGAGACCGAATAAAAGTCAAAATCTCGGTAACACCGGTTTATGAAGATCATGAGCCTGCCAGCTATCGCTATTAATATCGGCAAAGCCTGGGCGGGTATCGACGCAGGGAAGCAATGTGGGATAAACTCAGCGTGAATGCAACACACAGGTAAGATAAATGGTTGATGCAACCAAACTAAAGCCAACTTCGATACTCGTCGCATTGCTGCTGATGGCAGGGGCCACACTGGCACCCATTAGCACCGCTGCGACGCAAGCATCCTTAATCCTTCTCGCTGAGAACAGCTTGATATCAAAGGATCAAGCCATTGCTATTGCCAAGCGTCGACAAAAAGGCAAGGTGCTATCTGCGCAGCTAATAAAAAAAACACCCCCCGTCTATAGGGTCAAGATGCTGACTCCCCAGGGGCGAGTTACATTTATCAGCGTGGCTGCCTATAGGAAAAGCAAGGGCTAACACTATGCGCATTTTGGTCGTAGAAGATGAACCACAGCTCAGAGATCAACTAAAACAGGCTCTCTCTCAATCCGGCTACAGTATAGACGGCGCTGAGGACGGACAGGAAGGTCTATTCCTTGGCACTGAGTATAGCTATGATGTAGCCGTCATTGACATCGGCCTGCCCAAACTCAATGGTATTGAGTTAATCAAAAAACTGCGCCGACTGAACAAAGCCTTCCCCATTCTAATACTCACCGCACGAGGAAACTGGCAGGACAAAGTAGAAGGCCTGGAGGCCGGTGCAGACGATTATCTGGTCAAACCTTTCCATATGGAGGAGCTGAAGGCACGACTCAATGCGCTAGTGCGCCGCTCTGCCGGACTGGCCAGCCCGGCCCTATGTATCGGCCCGATACAGCTCAACACCTCTGCTCAGCAGGTCAGCAGCAATGAGCAAGTTCTGAACCTGACCTCCTATGAATACAAGGTATTGGAGTATCTCATGTTGCACCCGGACAAAGTGATTTCCAAAACTGAGCTGACGGAGCATATCTATGACCAGGATTTTGACCGCGACAGTAACGTTATCGAAGTTTTCGTAGGGCGCCTGCGTAAAAAACTGGATCCGACCGGCCAAATGAACCCAATTATCACGATGCGCGGTCAGGGCTATCGCTTCAACCAGGATATAAAAGTACCCTTATAGAAAAATGGATTTAACGCTATGCTAAAGCAGAGTATGCAATCGCTACGCGGACGCCTGATCATCAGCGCATTTGCATTCTTACTCATTTTTCTCGGCCTAACGGGATATATTTTAGACCGTGCATTTCAGAACAGCGTTGAAAATGCCTTGAAAGAACGGCTTAAAACTCATATTTATGCATTGCTCGCCGCAGCAGCAGAAGATGAGAACAACCAACTAACGATGCCGTCCCTATTGCAAGATCCCGAGTTTAATCGTATCGATTCCGGGCGCTATGGAATTATCACGCAAAAAGACCAGGAAATCTGGCGCTCACCCTCTGCGATAAGTATCACAATCAACCTGCCTCAAAATACTGAGGTTGGCAAATATCAGCTATCCGAAAGCACCTGGGATAACGAGTCTTATTATGTATTCAGTTTCGGTATTATCTGGGAACAGGAAGATGGCTCAGAAACCGAGTACGCTATATGGGTGATTCAAAACAAGGCACCGACGCTGGCAGAAATCAGCGGCTTTCGAAATACGTTATGGCGCTGGCTGGGTGGTATTGGACTGGTATTATTATTGATTCAAAGTTTCATACTACGCTGGGGATTATCACCTCTGCCCAAGCTTGCAGAGGACCTGCAGAAAATTGAGCGGGGCGAACAGGAGCAGCTATCCGGCTCTTACCCCGTTGAACTTCAGGGCGTTGCCAGTAACCTTAATCTTCTGATCGCCAACGAACGCCAGCAACGCAAGCGTTACAAAGATACGCTCGCGGACCTGGCGCACAGCCTGAAGACACCCTTGACCATTCTGCGCGGTCTCCAAACTGCCGAAAAGGATCAAAACTATCATGAAGAAGCTATGCTAGCCACCATAGATGAGCAGGTTAGCCGCATGGACCAAATTGTGAGTTATCAGTTGCAACGTGCCACTAACCCAAGAATATCGCTAACCAGCAAACCCGTTAACCTTGCAGCCCTGGCCGCCAAGCTGATCCGCACGCTAACAAAGGCCTACGCGGAGAAACCGGTGACCGCCGAGATACAGATCCCCGACACTCTCCAATTCCTGGGAGATGAAAGAGATCTGATGGAAGTTATGGGGAATATTTTAGACAATGCATTTAAGGCCTGCGACAACAAGATCCTGATAAGCGCCAGTCTGTCAGGCAGGCAGGAAGATAGTCATCTTGTCATTCATGTGGATGACGATGGCCCGGGGATCGCGCCCAAACAACGCTTCACGATATTGGAAAGGGGCGTTCGTGCCGATTCCAATAGCCCGGGGCATGGAATCGGACTCGCAGTGGCGGTTGACATCATAAGCAGCTACCAGGGTCAGCTAGAGATCGATAGCAATCCATGGGGCGGTGCCCGCTTTATTTTCACAATGCCTGGCCAATAGCCGGCAGATCTGTCAAAGTCACCAGTCGTGCAAGCTCCGACAGAATCCTTAAGTTTCCATTGAGATATCTGCTTTAGGGCTATACATTTATAGTTAGCACGTATAGATAACGCGATACGCTGCATACACGATAAACAATATTACCACCGTACTAGGTTTTGGAGGTTCTGTGGCAAGTTTAGGTAACTGGGATCCCAATCAGGATCAGGAAAATACAGTCGTCGAAATCGATCAGGCGATATTATTAAAGTTCATTGGCATCAGTGAATCAGGGGAGTTGGAGCAAATTAACCAGCTGCTTTTACAGAAGGAAGTGGACGATAACCGGTCGCTGATGAAAATCCACAAAGATGCCTGGAGCAAGGTCTCTGAGGCATTCAGCAATGAACAGCTCATTCACCTGATACGCTTTTTTACTCTAGCTGAAGAAAAACTACCAGGATGGGAAGCCGGAAGCCTGTCGCCCGTCATCTGGTTGTGCCGATCCCTAAAAAGTCGGGGAGCATTTCCAGACCAGGAACTCATCTCCTGGATCAAGGAGAACTCCAGAAATAAGTTTCTACCTTACGGCAATATTTTAGATTTATAGCGGCGTCACTCAAACACCTATATAAGAGGGACCGGTACCAAGGTTAACACTTGATCCTCTTAGGGAGCGCTAGTCCGAATATTTCACCAGTACGCCTAAAATAGCTCTGAAGCCGCTATGCAAATTGCCTTTGATCTAAAATCGCCTCGATAACGGTTTGTCACCGGCATGTGGCTTACTTACAAACCGGGCAATCCGACTTTTTATTCAAGCGTAACCGTTGAAAACTCATGGCTTTAGCGTCAAACAGCAACAAACTACCCACTAGCCTGTCACCAAAACCGGTGATCACTTTCATCGTTTGAAGCGCCTGCATAGTGCCTATAATGCCGGTCAAAGGTGCTATCACGCCATTTTCCGAGCAACTTAGATTCTGTTCACTACCTTCGGGATACAGGCACTGATAACAGGGACTGTCCGTTTGTCTGGGATCAAATACCGTCAACTGCCCTTCCAGGCGAATAGCTGCACCTGAAACCAGAGGTTTTTTGTGCAGCACAGAAGCTTGATTGATTGCATAACGAATGGGGAAATTATCAGTACAATCAACAACCAGATCACAAGCAGCAACTGCTGCTTCCAGAACCGCGCCGCCCAGCTTTTCGGCAATGGCATTAACCTGAATATGGGGATTAATTGCTTTCAGCGTTGATTCGGCCGATGCTACCTTGGCTGAGCCTATATCCTCGAAGGTATGCGCTATCTGGCGCTGCAGATTGGTCAGATCCACCTCATCATAGTCCACTAGCGTTATATGGCCTACACCCGCCGCCGCCAGGTACATGGCGACCGGGCAACCAAGTCCGCCCAGGCCGATAATAAGCACCTTGGCATCAAGTAGTTTTTGCTGTCCTTCTATATCCATTTCAGGCAACATGATTTGTCGACTGTACTGTAGCAATTGCTCGTCGTTCATTATCCTGTTCCTTATAGAGCTAAAGGCCCCTATTGATTAAGGGCTTCTGCTGAGGCCTCTTTATCCGCTGAGGGCCCTTTATCCGCTGAGGGCCCTTTATCCGCCGAGGGCTCTTCACCCAACCACTGACACAAGGTGGCGCGATCACGACCGGCCAGATCCTTATGCATGGTTATGTGCTCATACCCCTGGGCAGTCAAAAGGCCTGCGACCAAATCCGCCTGTTGCCAGCCATGCTCCAATAACAGGTACCCTCTTGTTTTTAAATGTTTCTTTGCCTGTTCCGCAATTTTCCGAATATCTGCCAGCCCACCCTCTTCCGCTACTAGTGCTGACTTCGGCTCAAACCGCACATCTCCAGCTGTCAGGTGCGGATCATAAACTTCTATATAGGGGGGGTTGCTCAGGATTAAATCGAAATCCTGTACAGGCACGTTCTGACACCAGTCACTCACCACACAAAGTACATTATCCAGTGCCAGACTGTCACGATTGCGGTCCGCTAATTTTACAATCTCTTTGGATTGGTCAATGGCCAGCACCTGCCAATTGGGCCTTTCGCTGGCAATGGCTAATGCAATCGCTCCAGTGCCGGTTCCCAAGTCTGCAATCAACCGCTTTTCATCAGCCGAGAACAGATCTATCGCAAGTTGTACCAGCAACTCGGTTTCTGGACGAGGAATGAGCGTCTCTTTATTTACTTCCAAATTGAGCGACCAGAATTCTCGATTACCCACTATGTAAGCAACGGGCAGACCGTCGGCCCGTTGTCCCATCATCAGTGCAAAGGCTGCTTGCTGCTCACTGGAAAGTACTTCCTCGGGCCAGGTATAGAGGTAGGTTTTATCTTGCTGCATCGCCTTGGCCAATAAAACCTCTGTATCCAGCCGAGCGGTATCACTAACCTGCTGCAAATCGCAGGCTTTTGCCAACGCCTGCTTAATCGTCGTCATCTATTGCTCTGACGACAGCGCTGCCAATTGATCGGCCTGATGTTCGTTAATCAGCGCCTGAATTACCATATCTACATCCCCTTCCATCACCTCCGGCAACTTATAAAGGGTAAGATTAATGCGGTGATCCGTGATGCGGCCCTGAGGGTAGTTATAGGTGCGAATACGTTCCGAACGATCTCCGGAACCGACCAAACTGCGTCGCTCATCAGCCTGCTCGGACTGTTGCTTTGACTGCGCTGAACTCAGCAATTTTGCCTGCAACAGGGACAATGCCTTCGCTTTGTTCTTATGCTGCGACCGCTCATCCTGGCACTCCACAACGATACCACTGGGAATATGGGTGATACGAATTGCCGAATCCGTTTTGTTGACATGCTGTCCACCAGCACCCGATGCCCTAAAGGTATCAATTCTCAGATCGTTTTTATTAACCTCCACTTCATCCAGGGTATCCGCCTCAGGCAGAATTGCAACCGTACAGGCTGAGGTATGAATACGTCCCTGGGATTCGGTTTCTGGAACTCTTTGTACCCGGTGCGCTCCAGATTCAAATTTGAGATTCCCATAAACGTCCTTACCCACTACTCGGGAAATAATCTCTTTGTAACCGCCATGCTCACCGAGATTTTCACTGATAATTTCAATTTTCCAGCCTCGACGTTCCGCATAACGAGAATACATGCGGAACAGATCACCGGCAAATATAGCCGCCTCATCACCCCCTGTGCCGGCACGAATCTCCAGATAGGTATTGTGCGTATCATTCGGGTCCCTGGGCAATAACAGCTTCTGCAAGCTCTCGGTCAGCGCGTCTACTTTTTGCTTCGCGTCGCGTAGCTCATCTTCGGCCATTTCACGCATGTCGGCATCGCCATCCTTGAGTAGATCCTGGGCCTCCTGCATATCTTCCTGCACTTTCATATATTGCTCAAAACACTGCACTACCGGTTCGATCTCGGAGTATTCCATGGAATAACTGCGAAATTTGTCCTGGTTGGCAATTGTTTCCGCATCGCCCAACAGCGCGGCCAGTTCTTCATGCCGATCTTTCAAATGCTCAAGCTTTAATAAAATTGACGCTTTCATTCGCTATTTAAAATCTCAAAATTAGTATAAGGGTAATGGCTCCCGTCCGAGCACATAGGTTTACCTGTTCGCTAGCTGTTTCGATCGATATCCTGATTAGACAGCTCAAAAAGCTCTTTCGCCCAGTCCATCACCTCCCGACGACCTTCAGCCGACGCCCGCTTTAATTGCACGCTTGGCGAATGTATCAATTTGTTGGTCAGTGCTTTGGCAAAATAGGTCATCACCTGCTCAGGACTCTGTCCATTGTCCAATTGCTTTAATGCTCGATCCAATTCATTGTCTCTGATTTGTTCTGCTTTCTCTCGATAAGCTTTCAGTGTTGCCACGGCATCAAGTGCACGCAGGCTGCGCAACATACTGATCACACCCAGATCAACCAGCTCCTGGGCTTCCTCGGCCGCAGTCTGACGCGATCGCAGGTTTTCATCAATGACCTGTTCAAGATCATCCACTGAATAAAGATACACATCGGAAAGCTTTCCGACCTCTGGCTCTATATCTCTGGGAACCGCAATATCGACCATATACATGGGACGATGCCGTCGTTTTTTTAGTGCTCGCTCCACCGCACCCTTACCCAGGATAGGTAGTTGACTGGCCGTTGAAGCGATGACGATATCGGCGCTTTCCAGCTGTTCCGGTATCTCTGATAGTAACACCGCCTTTGCACCAAAGTTATCAGCCAACTCCTTGGCCCGTTCCAAGGTACGGTTTGCCACCACCATTTTCTGAACACCGTTTTGCTTTAAATGGCGCGCAACCAGATCAATGGTCCTGCCCGCCCCGATCAGCAAAGCCTCAGTCTTGCTTAAATCAGCAAATATGCGCTGCGCCAGGCTCACTGCAGCATAGGCCACCGAAACCGGATTTTGACCAATTGAAGTCTCCGTGCGTACCTGTTTAGCCACTGCAAAGGTATCATGAAATAACCGCGTCAGGTAGCGGCCAACGGTATTGGCCTCATTCGCCACCGCGTAAGCAGATTTTATCTGCCCCAAAATCTGAGGCTCGCCCAGCACCATGGAATCCAGTCCGGCTGCAACACGCATAATATGCCGCATTGCTTCTTCATCCCAATGTACATAGCTACACTTCTCCAGCTCATCATGGGAAAGGCCGTGGTGATCACCCAGCCACTCTAGTACGGCACGACTACCTTTCAGCTCTGAAACACAATAAAGTTCTGTCCTGTTACAGGTGGAGACAATCGCAACCTCATCCAATTGCAGGTCCGCACAGACTTTTTGTAATGCCATGGGCATATCTTCAGGTGCAAATGCTACCTGCTCCCTCACCTCAACAGGTGCAGTCTTATGATTAATACCCAGTGCCAACAAACCCATCAGTTACGTCAATTGCCTCAAATTCAATACGAAACGCGAATTATATAGAAAGGATACCGCCTGAGGCTATTGATACCGTGAGAATTAGCCGAATCAAATAGAAGATGGCATCATTAAAGGCCTACTCTTGGCCCTGCGTAAAGAGCAAAACACTACTCCGCCCCGTCCGGAAGATCTGATGAATTGATCAGCCTAGACGTAAATCACTCATGAAATTTTATATATTTTGCCGGCTGTATACCTAAACAATTAGCCATTGATACCCGGAATGGCTTAGAACACCCGCATCGTCACATCAAGTCAACGCTTGAAAGTGGAAATTATTTACCACAAGCATTACTATCTCTGTTCGTTCGTCAGGTGTGTGCAACTCGGATACCCCTCATAAATCCCTTAGCGTTTCATGCGTAATTCTGAGAAAACATACCCTCTGGTAATTTGATATAACAATTTCGCAAGTGATAGGTTTTGACTATTTCAATTAAAAACAGATTCTATGGGCACCTTAGAGTTTGCCTGACATGGCTCTTTCCATTAGCCATCCTTCTTGGCAATGGCTGTTCTACTTTGGTTGGTTCAGCGACAGAAAATCTTGCCTCCAGCCTATCCAGCGCAATTCTTAACAGTGACGATATTGAAACCGTTGAACAAGGCTTGCCAGCGTACCTTTTATTGCTGGATGGTATAATTGAAAATGATCCACACAACACTTCACTGCTGATGGCGGCCGCAAAGTTAAACAGCGCGTATGCCAGCATATTCCCACAAAGCCAGGAGCAAGCGATAAAGCTTTCAAACAAGGCACTAAACTACGCAAAAACGGCTATCTGCCAAACAGAAAAACGAGCCTGTGCGCTTCAAGAGCAGCCTTTCGGGATATTCGAGAATATAGTTCTTCAATTTAAACTGTCTCAGATTGATGTTCTGTATACCCTGGGAGCAACATGGGCCAGCTGGATTGAAGTCAACAAAGCAGACTGGAACGCAATTGCAGATATCGGCCATGTCAAAAGCATTATGGAACAGGTAATACAATTAAACGAAACCCACGAAGCTGGCTCTGCACATCTTTATCTTGGTGTGCTAGACACCTTGCTGCCGCCAGCGCTGGGTGGAAAACCAGAACGGGGGAAATTACATTTCCAACGCGCCATTGAGCTCTCAGGAGAGAAAAACCTGATAGCAAAAGTTACCTACGCAAAAAGCTACGCTCGCCTGGTATTCAAGCGCGAGTTGCACGATCAATTACTTAAAGACGTGATCGACGCAGAACCCAGGTCAGCTGGATTCACACTGATTAACACCCTCGCTCAACAACAGGCGAGGGAACTATTAGGCAGCGCCGATGACTATTTTTAAGATCGGCAAATAGCAGACAAACATTCTGCGTCTGTGTAAAACCATACTCGACACTTATTTAGCTCAAAGGAGTATCTGTGAAGTTTATACAGCTAATCGTTCTCTCTCTTTTACTTTCAACATCTGGCGCACATGCCATGGTGTTCAAAATAGCCACCTTGGCCCCGGACGGCTCGGATTGGATGGTTCGTATGAAAAAAGGTGCTGAAGAGATCTCTCAGCGAACCAATAACCGGGTAAGTTTTAAATTTTATCCGGGCGGCGTCATGGGTGACGACAAAGCGGTGCTGCGCAAAATTAAAATTGGACAGCTACATGGCGCAGCAATACCCTCTGGAAGCCTCGCCCCCTACTACCTGGATAGCCAGGTTTACAGCCTGCCTCTAAGGTTTAAGTCTTTTGAGGAAATTGATTATGTCCGCGCCAACATGGATCAAACTCTGATAGACGGCTTCGAAAAAGGAGGCTTTACTATTCTTGGCCTCAGTGAAGGTGGCCTGGCGTACACAATGTCAAAATCACCCGTGGCCACAGTTGCAGATCTACAAAAATTAAAGGTATGGGTACCTGATAGCGACGCCATGGGAATCAGCGCGATGAATACTTACGGGATTGATCCCATACCGCTAGGTATCGGTGATGTTCTGATGGGCCTGCAAACCGGACTGATCAACACCATTGCCTCGTCACCTATCGCTGCAATCGCGCTACAATGGCACAACCAGGTAGACTATTTAACCGATATACCTTTGCTGTATGTATACGCTGTATTCGCACTGAGCAACAAGTCTTTTAATAAACTATCACAACCCGATCAGAAAATCGTTAAAGAGGTAATGAACAATACTTTTAGAGGTATTGATCAACAGAACCGCAAGGATAATGTCGCGGCTTACGCTGCACTGCAACAGCGAGGAATTAAGCGCGTCACGCCTGACCCTCAGCATTTAAACGAATGGCAGGAAAAAGCCGAACAATCCGTGCAGAAAATGATCGACAATCAGATCATTTCTCAACCGATACTTGAACAGCTTAACCATCTATTGACTGGCTATAGACAACAATCTCAACCATGACCGCTCAGCGATGCGTAACAAGGCTCATTACTTACCTGAGAAAACTGGAAGATGCCTTATTGGTTGCGCTATTAATAGCCATGATATTGCTGGCGGTCTATCAGATCATACTGCGCAACTTTTACGATAGCGGACTTATCTGGGGGGAGTCACTGCTGCGCGTGTTAGTACTCTGGGTCGGGCTAATGGGCGCCATGATAGCAAGCCGTAAAGGCAACCACATCAATATTAACCTGATTACACATCTTGTCAGACCTGGCATCCAAGCTGCTATCAATATCCTTACCTCTCTCTTTACCGCGGCAATCTGCGCGTTACTCGCCTATCATAGTGTTAGGTTTGTGCAGATTGAATACCAGGACGGTCTAACCGCATTTGCCAATGTCCCAACCTGGGTTTGCGAACTTATCATACCCATTGCGTTTTGCCTGATCAGTTTTCGTTACCTGGCACTTGGCTGCAAGGCAATCTTACAAAACGAAAAAAACGAGCCACAAATCCATTCCGGGAATTCTACAGAGGATGGCTTTCGATGACCGCGACGCTGGCATCGGTATTACTGATCGTCCTGGCGCTGCTGGGAACCCCATTGTTCGCCATCATCATCGCAGCGGCAATGCTCGGATTCGTTTTTTCAGAAGTGGATCTCATGGTCATCACCATCGAGCTATACCGGATTGTGGATACGCCCTTATTACTGGCACTACCGCTCTTTACCTTTGCCGGATATCTATTAGCCGAAAGCAATACCTCGCACCGTCTGGTTCGAGCCACACAGGCATTGATTGGCTGGTTGCCTGGCGGACTGGCGGTTGTTGCCTACTGTACCTGTGCTTTTTTTACGGCATTCACGGGGGCATCCGGAATTACCATTGTAGCCATTGGAGCACTTCTGCTACCAGCCCTTCAGGAAGCCGGGTACAAGGATAAATTCAGCCTGGGTCTGGTAACCACTTCTGGCAGTCTCGGGTTACTGCTTGCCCCATCTCTGCCGCTGATAATCTATGGCATCATCGTACAGCAAATGAATCTCCCTATATCTGTCGAGATTCAGGACCTGTTTATCGCCGGCCTTCTACCTGCTTTACTGATGATAATCATGCTCTCTGGCTGGACTTTGTGGAACAACAGGAAGCACCCTATTCCTTTACAGGGTTTTTGTAAAAAGGAAGCCTTAGCAGCGCTTGGGGAGGCTAAATGGGAAGTGCCACTACCTTTTGTGGTACTTGGCGGTATCTACTCTGGGCTGTTTGCGGTTTCAGAGGCAGCCGCCGTCACTGCCATTTATCTGTTAGTAGTCGAAGTGTTTATTTACCGGGAAATCCCCTTATCAAAACTGCCTTCGGTTATGCGCGAAGCCATGATTATGGTCGGCGGAATTCTTTTGATTTTGGGTGTTTCCCTGGCTTTCACCAACTTTCTTATCGATGCTGAAATCCCCATGCAATTGTTTGAGCTGATCCAGCAGGTCGTGACAGACAAGTACACCTTCCTCATCCTGCTGAACATCATTTTGCTGTTACTCGGTGCGATCCTGGATATTTTTTCGGCATTGGTCATTATGATTCCATTGATATTGCCCGTGGCCGTGCAATATGGCATTCACCCTGTGCATTTAGGCATCGTTTTTCTCGCCAATATGCAGATCGGTTACTTCACCCCTCCAGTGGGTATGAACCTGTTCATAGCCAGCTATCGTTTTAAAAAACCGATCACTGAGCTTTACCAGGCCTCCCTGCCCTTTATGCTGGTTTTGTTGGTCGCACTATTAATCATCACCTACTGGCCAGGACTGAGTTTATGGCACCTTTGAAAGAAACTCTGTCAATAGAAAACCAAACTCAACAATAGCGCTCACCAAAATAAAGTTAACTTTTCAATCAACTGATTTGTAGGTCCGCTTTAACCTCGTATAATATGTACACTATGTTGTTTATAAAAAAGCTTTCCATCGTTATCAGTCTTGCACTCATGGCAGGCTGCGCGTCTGTCAAACTGACAGATTCAACTGATCATCATGATCAGATAAAGCCGGTTATCCCGGAATCCTCAGTCGAGCCAACATATGGCGCATTCGAGCCGGAAACCTTATATGCACTGCTAGTTGCAGAGTTCGCCGGACAAAGCGAACGTTACGACCTTCTGCTAAGCAATTATTTGCACGAGGCAAAAAAAACCAGAGATCCTGGGATTGCTGAACATACAACACGGATTGCTACCTACCTTAAGGCAAATCAAGCGGCAATGACCGCAGCACAGATCTGGGTTGAAGTGGCCCCCGACAACATTAAGGCCAAGCAGGCATTGACTCTGCAGCTGATTAAAGCGAAACAGTTTGCGCCCGCCTTAGAGCTAATGGAAGAGACGCTCGCGACCAATGACAAAGCCAGCTTTGAGTTTTTGGCATTAAATACGAGGAATTTAAAGCAAAGCGAACGCAACAGCATTTTGTCTGAATTTGATCGTCTGTTAAAACAATATCCGCGAAATCGCCAGCTGTTATTTGGCAAAACCATTCTTTTGCAACTCAGCGGCCGGCTTGACGAAGCGGTTAAATCTGCCGAAAAGTTGCATACTGTCCAAAATAACACACAAAGCCTTATGCTCAAGGCAAAAATGATTTACCAATCAGGCAAAGCGGAAAAAGCGCTGAGGTTTCTCGAATCCCATTTGACTGAAGATTCTGGAAACAAGCAGGTCAGGCTGCTATATGGGCAACTTTTAATCGATCAGAAAAATTTGCTCAAGGCGCAAGGTCAATTTGCCATTCTGGCCCAGCAATACTCTAAAGACCACCAGCTCAGACTCACACTGGCGCTTATCGCATTGGAGAACAACGACTTAAAACTCGCAGAACAGTTGTTTAACCAGCTGTCTTCAGTTCCGGACATGGCCGAAGAAGCTCATTATTACTTGGCTCAAATAGCAGAATCCAAAGAGAATTTTGAGCTCGCTGTATCGCATTATCACCAAGTCACTAGCGGTGATAAAGCGGTCGCTGCACACTCAAGGATGGGGCACCTTCTACTTGAAAAACAACAGAACACCCGCGTTCAATTGCTGTTTGAAGAATCACGATTAGCAAACCCTGATCAGAGCAAGACACTGTACATGCTGGAGGCCGAACTACTCTCCAAATACGAGTATGTTGAGGATGCTATCACGCTGCTAAACCAGGCTTTGATAGAGCACCCCAATGATATCAATCTGCTTTACACTCGCGCCATGACATCGGAAAAGCTGAACGACCTGATTGGACTGGAAAAAGATCTGCGTATAATTCTTGGCCTCCAGCCCGACAATGCAACGGTATTGAATGCTCTGGGCTACACCTTGGCAGACCGAACAAATCGCTATCAGGAGGCGCTTGAACTGATATCGAAAGCGAATGAACTGAAGCCCAATGACCCGGCAATAACCGACAGTATGGGCTGGGCCTTTTTTCGATTGGGTAATTATGAAGAATCCATTCGTTTGCTGGAAAAGGCACTGGCCGAATTCCCCGACCACGAGGTCGCAGCTCATCTCGGAGAGGTATTATGGATGACCGGTCAAAGAGAGCGGGCTCAACGGGTATGGCGTGAGGCTCTTGAACAAAAGCCTGACAGCACTATAATTAAACGAGTTCTGGAGCGGCTAAATCCCGAGCAACTGAACAAATGACCCAGCGTCTAACGCTGTTGATAATTCTTGGCGGCTTGATTCTATGCGCAGGGTGTTCCACTTCAGCTATCAAAAGTTCAACGACGACCGAACAGACTGATCAGCTCTGGCAACAGCACCAGGCGTGGATGCTGAAAATGGAAAATTGGCAACTCTCCGGAAAAATCGGTTTGCGCACCCCAGAGCAAGCAAGCAGCGCCAGCTTCCACTGGAGACAGCTGGGCGCAGAATTCGATATAAACCTGAGTGGCCCTTTAGGTCAAGGGGGGGCTCACCTTACCGGCAACGCCAATCAGATGCTTATAAAAATCGCCGGCCAAGGCGAATTTGAAAGCGCTAACCCAGAGCAAATACTACAGGAACAAACTGGCTGGAAAATATCAGTTGCGACCTTGCTGCATTGGGTCCGCGGAATACCATCTCCTGACATGAAAGCCGAATACCAGCTTGATGAGCAAGGTCGACTGATCAGTCTCAAACAGTCCAATTGGCAACTTGACTATCTTAGCTATCATCAGCTTTCTTCAAATTGGCTGCCCAAAAAAATAAAGCTTCATCACAACCAAACCACCCTTACCCTTATTATTAAACAATGGGACACCACCGCTTCAGCCAGCTGATATGATAAAAGCACAAACTCTCAGTCTACCCGCTCCCGCAAAACTTAACCTTATGCTACATATTATTGGTCGCAGAGAGGATGGTTACCATAACTTGCAGACGCTCTTTCAGTTTATCGATTATTGCGATCAGCTTAGCTTTACTCTCCTCGAGCAGCCCAATATCAGCATCACCCCTGAATTACCAGGGGTTCGTGCTGAAGAGAACCTGATATATCGTGCGGCAAGGCTACTACAGCAGTACACCGACACTCAGAAAGGTGTTGCGATTGATATTGAAAAGCGCGTTCCTATGGGTGGTGGGCTGGGTGGTGGCAGCTCAAATGCAGCGACCACACTGGTAGGATTGAACAGCCTCTGGAATGTCGGACTTTCACTGGATCAACTGGCTGATCTCGGGCTGCAGCTCGGTGCAGATGTCCCCGTGTTTATTCATGGGTATGCCAGCTGGGCTGAGGGGGTGGGCGAGCGCCTGACTAAAGTTAAATTACCAGAGCCCTGGTTTCTTGTCATTACGCCCCCATGCAGCGTCTCCACAGCAGAAATTTTTTCGCATAAAGAATTGACACGAAACACACCAGCCATCACAATAGCGACCGCTCTGGGGCATGGCGGAAAAAACGATTGTGAATCAGTGGTTTCAATGCTTTATCCAGAAGTCAAAATGGCTTTAGAATGGTTAAATCAATTCGCTAACGCGAGGATGACCGGCACAGGCGCTAGCCTGTTTGCAAGCTTTGACTCCCGGCAAAAGGCTGAGCAGGTATTTAAGCAACTACCCTCTACTTTTACCGGTTTTGTAGCACGCGGATTAAACAATTCTCCGTTGCACCAGATAGAGAAAACAGGCGCTGTGTTATAGCACAGCCTTATACTGGGGTGTAGCCAAGCGGTAAGGCACCGGTTTTTGGTATCGGCATGCGCAGGTTCGAATCCTGCCACCCCAGCCATATTCTAGACCTGATTTAGGTGGGTCTTTAGTATAAACAATTGGCTTGTAAGCGGCAGGATGAGAACCGTAGTAGGTTCGCAAAATCGTCTCGAACGATTTAGGCAGCGAATCGCATATTTGCGATGCTGGCCTCGAAGAGGCGAAGTACGAGGACGTACGAAGTAATCCTGCCACCACAGCCATCTCCCTTGATAATCGATTGTTTATTATCAAAAGACATACATTCAGGTAACGACGTCCTTCGAAGGTACATCAGCGTGGCTGCAAATCTAACAGTATTCTCAGGCAATGCAAATCCGGATCTCGCAAAGAAAGTGATCAGGCACCTTGCTATTCCAATGGGCAATGCAGAGCTGGGCAAATTCAGCGATGGTGAAACATCGGCGGAAATTCTGGACAATGTACGTGGCAAAGACGTATTCATTATTCAGCCAACCTGCGCACCGACCAACGATAATCTGATGGAACTTTTAGTGATGGTGGATGCGATTCGTCGAGCTTCAGCTTTGCGCATCACCGCTGTAGTTCCGTATTTCGGATACGCACGTCAGGATCGCCGCGTCAGATCGGTGAGAGTTCCCATTACAGCAAAAGTAGTCGCCGACATGATGTGCACTGTCGGTATCGATCGCGTATTGACTGTTGACCTGCATGCAGATCAGATTCAAGGTTTTTTCAGCTGCCCAGTGGACAATATTTACGGTTCACCGGTACTGATCGACCATATTGAGCGGCAGCACTACAAGAATATCATTGTCGTCTCCCCCGATGTAGGTGGAGTGGTGCGCGCCAGGGCTTTGGCCAAGCAGCTAGACGATTCAGACCTGGCCATTATTGATAAGCGTCGCCCGAAAGCCAATGAAGCGCAAATAATGAATATCATCGGAGACGTGAAGGATAAAACCTGTATTCTCGTCGATGATATGGTTGATACTGCCGGGACGCTTTGCAAAGCAGCCGAAGCACTGAAAGCAAACGGCGCATCAAAAGTGGTCGCATACTCAACCCACGCTGTTCTTTCAGGAGCAGCCATTGAAAATATTACAAATTCGCAACTGGATAAGCTGGTTGTAACAGACACTATTCCGTTAAGTGCCGAAGCAAAAAAATGCAAGGCAATACACCAGCTTACCATTGCGCCTTTGTTAGCCGAATCGATTCGTCGCGTTTGTAACGCCGAATCTATCAGCGCCCTGTTTCGGTAAAATTATCGTCAGGCGTTAAACCCTCCTACTGGTTTTGGTCGAGAATTCCAGTAGGTTGACTACAGGGCTTTCCGTTGAAAGTCTTTTTTATTATTGAGGATATTAGAATGTCTAATGAATTTGAATTAAATGTAGAAGTACGGGACGTTGTAGGGAAAGGTTCGAGCCGCCGCCTGCGCCGCCTGGAAGATAAAGTACCGGGAATTATTTATGGTGGGAAAAAGAAAAACCCGCAAAATATTACGGTGCTACACAAGGACCTGATTAAGGCAACTGAAAACGAAGCCTTCTTTTCACACATTATTACACTGAATGTGGGAGGCAATTCTGAACAGGTCATCGTAAAGGACATGCAGAGACATCCCGCAAAACCAAAGATAATGCACTTGGATTTCCTGCGCGTTAGCAAGGATGTTGCCATCCACGTCAATGTACCACTGCACTTCACAAATGAAGAGACCTCTATTGGCGTTAAACAGCAGGGCGGCGTCGTTTCACACAGCATCTCAGAAGTTGAAGTGAGCTGTTTACCCGGTGATTTGCCAGAGTATATTGAAGTGGATATGAGCAATATTGAAATTGATCAAATTGTTCACCTCACAGACCTGCAGTTACCAAAAGGCGTTGAGTTGCTGGCATTAGCTCAAGGCGACGACCACGATCTTCCTATTGCAGCGATTCACACACCGAAGACTATAACTGAAGAGGAGCCAGAGGAAGATGCAGACGCAGCGGCAGCTGATTCTGACGAAACCAATGGTGAAGACGCCGGCGAAGAGTAGCAGGTTAAAGCAGTCTCTATTGCTGCACTGCTCTTGACGAAACAGAGCCCCTGTATTTTGGAAGAGAATATTGCACTGATTGTTGGCCTCGGTAATCCCGGGGCCCAATACGAGCATACTCGCCACAATGCAGGGGCTGATTTCGTTTCAGCCCTGGTAAGGCAAGCAGGTGGACAGCTCAAACTGGAATCTAAATTCCAGGGTCAGCACAGCAAAATATCTATAGCAGGCACGCAAATTCATTGCCTGATTCCAAACACCTTCATGAATCGCAGTGGCCAATCAGTAGCGGCCATTTCAAACTTCTACAAAATCCCCAGCGAAGCGATTTTGGTGGTTCATGACGAGCTGGATATACCACCCGGTAGCGCCAAGCTCAAAAAAGGCGGCGGTCATGGTGGGCACAACGGGTTGCGCGACATTATCAGCCATCTGGGGGGGCGAGAATTTATGCGATTGCGACTCGGCATCGGCCATCCTGGTAATAGCCGGGAGGTGGTGAATTATGTTCTTAAGAAAGCATCGTTAGCCGACCAGGCTCTTATTGAAGACACTATTAATGAGGCCATCCGCCAGCTGCCTGAAATGATTGGCGGGAACTGGAATAAGGCGCAAACTTTAATGAACGGGTTTCGCGCAGATCGCGACTGATAGGCCCACTATTATTAAAACCAGTAAACTGCCGCTCAGGCTTAATTCAAAACAGTTGAGCAACGCAGACCGGAATTATCGAAGCACTTTAAACGCTTCATTGACGAAAGAGATAAAAAAATGGGATTCAACTGCGGCATCGTCGGCCTACCCAACGTCGGCAAATCAACGCTTTTTAACGCATTAACCAAAGCACAGATAGGTGCTGAAAACTTCCCCTTCTGTACCATCGAGCCCAATTCAGGCATCGTTCCCATGCCTGACTCCAGATTGGAAAAACTGGCTGACATCGTTTCGCCAGAACGTGTCATACCCACGACTATGGAGTTTGTCGATATCGCGGGATTGGTTGCCGGTGCGTCCAAAGGGGAAGGCTTAGGCAACCAGTTTCTCGCTAACATTCGGGAAACTGATGCTATCGCACATGTGGTACGCTGCTTCGAAGATGAAAATATCATTCACGTTTCCAATCAAGTAAATCCAGCTGATGATATTGAAGTCATCAATACGGAACTTGCTCTGGCTGATCTGGAAAGCGTTGAAAAACAGCTGCAGCGAGTTGTTCGAACCGCTAAAAGCGGTGATAAGGACGCCATCAAAGAAAAAATCCTGCTGGAAAAATTACTACCCCACCTAAACGAAGCAAAGCCTGTTCGGTCACTGGAGCTGAGTGACGAGGAAAGAAAACTGGTTAAGGGCTTCCACCTGCTCACGACTAAACCGACCATGTACATTGCAAATGTCGACGAGGAAGGATTTGAAGATAACCCACACCTAAAAATCGTGCAGGAAATCGCCGCCGCCGAAGGCGCGCCAGTGGTAGCTGTTTGCAGCAAACTGGAAGCAGAAATTGTCGAACTGGAAGAGGACGAGAAAGCCGAATTCCTCGCCGACATCGGTATGGAAGAACCGGGTCTCAATCGTGTCATTCATGCAGGCTACCAACTTCTTGGCTTACAGACGTATTTCACCGCTGGCGTGAAAGAGGTTCGCGCCTGGACGGTTAAAATAGGTGCCAGAGCTCCGCAGGCTGCCGCCGTAATTCATACCGATTTTGAAAAAGGTTTTATTCGCGCCGAAATCGTCTCATACGACGACTTCATTGCCAATAATGGTGAACAAGGCGCTAAGGAAGCAGGAAAATGGCGATTAGAAGGTAAAGAGTATATTGTTCAGGATGGCGACGTCATTCACTTTAGATTTAATGTCTAAATCGCCACTTAGAATCTTGACAAAACTCCCTGAAATCGCCAGAATTCGCATCCTTCTGTTTTCAGGAATATGGCTATGTAGCTCAGTTGGTTAGAGCACAGCATTCATAATGCTGGGGTCGGTGGTTCAAGTCCACCCATAGCTACCAGTAATATCAAAGGCTTACGCATTTCGTAAGCCTTTTTTGATTCTAATCCTTTCCACATTTTTACCACATTTAACGCCGCGTTAACTGGTTAAGTGATGTTGGCGACTTTGCTGCGTTTCTTTGCAGCAAAGGTGACAATATTACTGAATCCATTTGAACGCTTTGTTATGTTGATATTTTATGTTAATGTGTACACTTTAGCATAAGTATACACAAAGGTGTTTTTATGAGAACAAACATTGTAATTGATGATGAGCTTATGGCAAGCGCTTTAAAAGCTAGCGGTTTAAATACCAAAAAAGATGTCGTTGAAGAAGGACTGAAGTTGCTTGTTAAAATACACAAGCAACAAGCTGTTAGAAGCCTAAGGGGTAAAATCAGGTGGGAAGGCGACTTAGATGAGATGCGAGGCGGTAAGTGATTATTGCTGATACTAGTGTTTGGATAGATTATTTTAATGGAAAAGTAGACTCTTATACTGACGAGTTGGATAAACAATTGAATGAAGGAAATGTTGTTTTAGGCGATTTAATATTGCTAGAAATATTACAGGGAATAAAAAGTGATAAAGAATATAGCAAAACCAAAAAGATATTAGAGACACTAGATCAATACGAAATGCTTGGTCAGAGCATGGTAACAAGATGCGCAAACAACTATCGTCAGCTGCGAAAGCAAGGTATGACAATAAGAAAAACCGCAGATGTAATCATTGCGACATTTTGCATCGAGAATAAAATACCGCTTCTGTTTACAGATAGAGACTTCAAGCCATTTGTAGAGCATTGCGGCTTAATTTCTGTCGTTCCAAAAACATAACAGTTATATACTGCGCATGCGCGTTTTGCCGCTGGCGCATTTTTCGGCGACATCTGTAATAGACTGAATCGAAAGGGATTTTCAGGATTTTCCCAGATTCCCTTCCGAACAAAGCGAGCGTGTGTTGATTTGAATTGAGAATTGACCCAGGATTTGCGCAGAGTCGTGACCCTAGTGCTCCACCCAGAAACCGTGCTGGTTGCAGGCTTAAGATATTCGTAACCGGGTCAACATTAATTGCAAAAATCTCGCTAATTGGATCAATTTTCAGTGCAATTCAACACTCAAGGCTGTTATTCGAGCTCAGGACTGTTATTCGAGTTGGTTAATTACGATGTTGCTGTCTGCTTACAGCTAAGTATTAGAACTTAGTCTATGTGGCTGATTGGGCTATTTCTCAGCACACTCACCAGCCGGTTTGTTTTGGGAGTTGACATTCAATACCCTCCATTTCGTCCTAAAGTAACGTTACAGTGCTGGTACAAGAAATTAATCCTTCAGTAGGGGTAAAGAGGAGAGCACCAAGGCGGGAGAATGGATATTCTCTCCTCCATCATCTAACAAAACCGATTACAGAAACAAAATGGGAGATGGATCCAACAAGTACGAAAAGATGCCATATGCCATGAGCATGGCGAAGCCAGTTCAGTTCGTCGACAATATAGAAGATTATACCGACTGTGTAGGCTATACCGCCCGTCAAAAGCCAAAAAAAGCCCAACCCCGGTAGGGCCGCTTTGAGGCTGCCGATATCTATAGAACAAATCCATCCCATACTTAGATAAATTATAATCTGGCCAACCTTGATAGCTCGCCCGGATAAGAAAATCTCTGAAAGTATTCCAATTACGGCCAGCGTCCATACGGTACCCAGAATTATCCAGCCATTTAAGTTACGCATGCTGACCAGCATGAAGGGCGTATAGGTGCCGGCAATGAGCAAATAGATCGAGACATGATCCAACACTTTGAAAATGCGTTTGAGCTTGGGCGGATGAAAACTATGGTAAAGCGTGGACATGCTGTAGAGCAGCACCAGGCTTAAGCCAAAGATACTAAATCCTGTGATGACAATCGGATCTCCGATCTGAATGCTAACAGTCAGGAGGGAACCTAATGCGATTAACGCAAATACAGCGCCCACCAGATGACTGATACTGTTGAGTTTTTCGCCGTAGTACATATTTCTAGATCACTCCAATCAGAGCCGCATTTTATCTTGAAACGGTGTTCTGAAAAATATCGGTATAACCTGATTTGAAATTTGGGGTCAGGGGCAGTGTGAAAACTCCAGCCAATCGGACAAAAGCCCCGCTGCGCTTCTACTCACCATAGCATTTTTATATGTTTTCGTGGCACGTTTTAATTGTTGTCGTGGCTATTTTCTCTCGATCATTGCTAGCAGGCTGCCCGCTCCGTGGCGACAGCGGCTATAGGGTGATTTCGATATAACCATTTATATCAAGACCAGTAAGGTCTCTTGTTGGCTGCTAAGCGAACGTAACGATTATTTTTTAATCAAACGTTTAAGCCAAGCCGTTTTGACTACTCCGTTGTTCACTTTGAATCTAGAACCACTTTATTTCTTGTCTTTCATTTTATCTTTTAAGTCAGCAAAGGGATTATGCGTCGCCGGTTTATGTTTGCTGTCGTTGGAGCTGCCATAACGCACCTGATTCTCGAATTTCGTATGCTCTTCATCATGACAGTAAAGACACAATAACTCCCAGTTACTGCCATCGGATGGGTTATTATCGTGATCATGGTCTATGTGATGCACTGTCAACTCACGGAGATTGACTCGAGTGAACTCGCGGCTACAACGACCGCAAACCCATGGGTAAAGTTTTAGGCTCTGCTCACGATAGCTTTTTTCACGTTTAGCGATGTACTCGCGTTGCTCAGCCAGCACACGATCCAGCTTGCTCGACTTTGTATCAACTGATGCCATGGCCATCTCTCAAGGCAATATAAACTGTATAAGAATACTTAATAAGTTAGCGCCGGAGTAACATTTGATCTCCAGCCTAGACTGTTGATAGTACGCATTCGAGCTTTAAATGTCGAACGGATGCAGTATGGCGAAAGCTGATTACACAACGTCGCTAAAATCTCGATTCTGCATACTTTTACTTCTGTCCAAAAGTGGACATTCGGTCAAAAATAGATGCGTTCTCTTTACGTTCTGCCTCTATTTACCACTCAGCAGGATCAAGACCATAGAATGTCTGCAACTGCTTATAAAGTTCCGGTAGTCTCTTCTTCATCTGATCTGATTTTTCAAAAAAGGATTCGGTAGCAACAGCGAAAAATTCAGAGGCAGAAACAGCCCCATATTCATCAATCACCTTATTTTTACCCCATTCCACACGGTCGAGAAATTCATCATATTCCTGTGTTAGTACCTCTGCCCATTCTTTATAGTGAGCACTTTCCCGAAGGATAGGCAAGCCATCCATAACCCCATTTTCTTCATCCAGTTTATGGGCAAATTCGTGCAGAACCACATTATGACCATCCTGCTCATTACTCGAACCTCGCACTACATCCGCTAAGGACAGGACGATTGGCCCACGGTACCAGGACTCACCGGCCCGAGCGCTGTCTCCATGTACTTCCACCAAGCCGTCATAGCTGACTTCTCTCGCCATATAGGTGTCTGGATAAACAAGAATGGTTTCAAATCCAGGGAAATACTTCTTTCCCCTATTCACCAGCAGCATGCAAGCATTAGCCGCTATGATAAGTCGAATCTCATCGGTGATTTCAAGGCCATCACAACCGACAAAGACCTTTTCATCAAGAAAATAATTGATACAACCTTGTAGTGTTTCACGCAACTCTTTAGGTAAACGTGTGTACAGCGGTACATTGTTCTCAAGAATTGCAATATGCTCAAGAGAAACTGGCGTTTGGAAAAGGCGATTACGGCGCGCCTTTCCTCTAAATCGTAGAATTCCCCAGGTTATTGCGACCAGTGCAAGAAAAGTGAAAATCATAAATGGTTGCAACGCAATATCCCCTTACCAGTAAACGGTAGTATTTCAGATTATATATCTTCATTTGAAAGCCCTGATACTAAAGCAACTTTGGGTCAATTTGATGTGGTTCAATAGACCTGTACAACCCAGTTAAGGTTAAAATAACCTAAACTGGAGTTGAAAGATAATCACAAAAAAGACATATTCGAAGGAATTTAAACTGGATGCGGAGAGCCTGGTGATTGGGCAAGGCTATAACCCAAAGAGATGCAGCCCGAAGCATTGATATCAATGCCAGCATGCTGGGTCGGTGGGTTAGAGAACATCGGACTAATGATTATCACGCATTTCGCAGTAACGGCAAGTTGACACCGGAGCAGAAGGAAATTCGTAAGCTCAATGCCCAGTTAAAACAGCTGGAGTTGGAGAAACGCACTCTAAAGGAGACGACTTTCGGTTCAATTGGTCAACGCAGTCTCTTCCCGGAGATGTTCATTTTTCCGTCGCAAACTCTCCATCTCATGTTAATTTTCTTTCTTTGGGCGAACACCTAACTCCATCGCTATATCTGCCGGTGGACGACCTGACTCTTCCATCAAACGAATTGCTTCCAGTTTAAACTCACGGGTATAGCTTTTATACAACTTTCTTTTGTGGTTCATTCGGATACTCCTCTAACGATGTTATCGCTGAATTAATGTATCCATTAAAATGGGGAGCTTCAGTCTGACCCCAGTTTTTAAGAGTATTGCTATCCGGTTGATTCAGCGCAAGTCCATATAGATTCAAACAGCACCACCTAAAGTATTGGTCTACACTAGTATATTGAACATGACTGTGGAAAACCGTGGTCATTTTTTATCTATCAACTGCTTAACACAGGCAAAATACAAAGTTATGACCAGCACTAGCAGCACCCTGACTAACAACTCTGTAGCCGACAAAGTTGAGGCTGCGCTCAATTCCATTGATCGCGAGCAGTTTGCAGGCCACAGCATTCCCTCACGCGAGGCAGCCGAGCAAATTCTGTTGGCTCTTACGGCACAACCGATCAAGAAAATCCTTCATCTTGGTGCCGGAGCAGGTTATCTAACTGCGCTGCTAGCTACATTTGCCGAGCAGGTGATTGCGATAGAAAAAAGGCCGATTTCTGCAGCAGTCGCCATCCAGTGTTTTAAGAAGAATGGTTTTGCCAATATAGATTATCGAATCAGCGACGCCGACAAAGGTGCTCCTGAAGAGGGTCCATTTGATGCGATCATCGTCGCCTCTCCATCAATAAGAAACCTGCCACTCCTTGAACAGTTATCCGCCCACGGCGAGATGATAAGTCTTGAAAAGACGGGCGATGGTCTGGTTAAACTTACCAAATATAAAAGGTCGGACGGTGATCGTTTTAACCGTGAAGAACTGAGCCTCGTTAAGGCGCTGTTCAATCTCAACAAACCAAAGCCATCAAATGAACAGGAATTCAGTCAAGAAAAACTGAATCTACCCGATTACTCCAACGACGAGAATGACACTGTCTGCGAGTTTGGTCTGGATAAGGCCGAGGCATTACAGCGAGCAAAAATTAATGCTAAAAGAAAGAAAACCCTGTTCGTTGACGAGTTGCATAAACTGATTCAGGTTGATGATATCGAGCTTTATCGCTCGCTGGCCAAACAAAGCAAACTGCCTCTGGGCAAAGTTGAGCATTTGCTGGAGCACATCCAGCCCGGCCTTTTCAACGCCTGCCCCAGGGCGTTTCTCGATTACAATCATTTAATACCTGCATATATCAAAGGCAACAGGCTTAAACTGGTCACCCATGATCCAGATGCTTCGACCTCCGATATCCAACATATCTTTCCAAACTATAAAATCGAAAAAATACTGGTTACACCGACTGACTTCCACCGCTTGTGGTCAGTGCTTGATTTGTACAGGAGAAGTAGCAATTTATCTCTTTCTCCAGAGATTCCCCAGGAAGAGGATCTCTTAAAAAAGGACACCTCAGAGCCAGAGCCTCACCTGATTTCTGTGTTTGAGGCACTGCTGCTTGATGCGGTCGCTGAAAGAGCCAGTGACATTCATGTTGAGCAATACAACGAGCGCATCAGAATCAGGCTGCGCGTGGATGGTGAACTCATTGATGTCAACTACTACAACCTGAGTGTCAAAGAACTCAGAGGCCTGATTAATGTTATTAAGTTGCGCTGCAACCTGAATATCGCTGAACGGCGCCTGCCGCAGGGTGGACGATCCCGTTTAACCGTGGGCGGTAATGTTTTCGACTTGCGGGTCCAGACTCAACCATCACTGCATGGCGAGCACGTTATTATTCGTTTGCTGCCACAGAATAGCTCAACCATTGAAATTGAGGATCTCGGGTTTTCCCGTCAAATCGCTAACCACTATCGGCGCCTGCTGAACAATCCAGCAGGACTGGTTCTAGTGGTGGGACCTACCGGATCGGGAAAATCCACAACGTTGTATGCGGGTCTGCAATTGCTTGCCAACGATGGTCACAGAAAGGTCATCACCATTGAAGATCCGATCGAGTATTCCATCAATAATATCCAGCAGGTGCGCGTCAGGCCCGAAATCGATTTTAACTTTGCCGATGCGATGCGCTCCTTTGTAAGACAAGACCCGGATGTCATCCTGGTTGGGGAAATTCGCGATCAGGAGACAGCTCTTGAAGCCATACGTGCATCTCAGACAGGTCACGTCGTGCTTTCCACCCTACACAGTAATGATGCTGTCGATGCGCTACAGCGCGTTTACGATCTGGGTATCCAGCCTAATTCTCTGGCCAGTGAGTTGCTGGCTGTCATTGCGCAGCGCTTGGCAAAAAAAATCTGCCCGCACTGCAAAGAAGAAACACAGCCCGAGCCGGAAATTCTTAGCGAATTATTTCCCGAAGGTGCACCGGACAACTTCCGCTGCTTTAAAGGCAAGGGCTGCTCTCAATGCAAAAACACTGGCAGTCATGGCCGCGTTGCAGTGGTCGAATATATGCAGATCAATGACTCGATTCGCAATGCGATTTCAAAACAGCCACCAATCGGCGAGATGCGCAAATTGGCGCTGGATTGCGGTCTGGTGAGCATGCGCGACAGTGCACTAGATCACGTTATACAGGGCAACATTCCATTATCAGAATTACCCAGAATCTTGCCTGCCGAAAGGATGGCACCTGAACCAAGAGGCCAGCTGGATACTCCCCTATGAGTCAGAAAATTCAAAGACCACCCGCCGACATTGTCTATGCCGACGAATTATCCCGATTGACCCATAGCGATCATGGCCCGATACCGCCAGGCTGGAACATGTCACCGCTGGCAGTTGAGAAATTTGTGCTCGGCGATCGCGAAATGAACATCACTCGTAAATTTGTCGCGCCTAAAGAACAAGTCACCCGAATCATTATCACCCTGGCGACCAACCGCGGCGCCATGCTGATTGGTCAACCGGGAACAGCGAAATCCTGGTTATCAGAACTAATTGCTACAGCAATTTCGGGAAGCTCCGCGTTAACGATTCAAGGCGGCGCCATTACTCATATCAACCAGCTGCTTTACAGCTGGAATGGAGCCATTCTCAGCACTCAAGGACCCTGCAAAGCGGCATTAATCCCCAGCCCAATCTACCAGGGAATGCAGTCCGGCAAATTAGTGCGTTTTGAGGAAATCGCTCGCTGTGCGTCCAATATTCAAGATGCCATCCTGTCGATCATGTCAGAACGCCAGCTGACGATTGCAGAGTTAACCGGAGATGATTCCGTACTTTATGCAAGAGAGGGATTTAATATCATCGCCACCTCCAACAGCATGGATCAGGGTGTTCACCAGATGAGCGCCGCATTAAAAAGGCGGATGAATTTTGAAACCATCCAGCCTATAAAAAACATTAATGATGAAATTGAGGTGATTCTTAGCGAGTCAAATAAATTGATAAAGTCATCCGGCGTGAACGTTCAGTCAAAGCCGGAAGTTATCGAAATACTGGCCACCATTTTCCATGAACTGAGGAATGGTCAGACCCTCAACGGACGCAGTACCGACCGTCTTGCAGCAGCAGTCATGTCAACCGCTGAAGCGGTTTCTGTCGCCCACGCTATAGCCGTCTATGCTTACTACTACAGAGATGGCGAAGTCATAGCCGAAGATATTGTTCACTTTCTGGTGGGCGCTTCATTGAAGGATAACAGGGAAGACCGGCGCCGCATGCACCATTACTTTGAAACCGAAGTGGCTAACAAACAGGGAGCGCTTTGGGATAAAATCTTTCGACAGAAAAGGCTGTTGGAGTAAGGTATATAAAATATCCGCTTGGAACGGCAATCAATTCTTCGGGCTTTTTATGCTCCAGAATCCAGCTGCAATCCTCCTGTTTTGATTGTTGGAAGACTTCTATTTCAGCCCATACTCAGGTTAAACTGGATACTCGTGTTCTACAGCTACATACTGACAATCGCCCAACCTTTCAGATTCAGCCAACACTAATTTAAGGAAGCCCCTTCAATCACCATTGACCGAACCTGCATGTGAGTTCTACAAGGTCAAATTACGCTCGACTGCATCAAGAAAACTGCACATATCAACCACGGTTTCCCGGCTTGAGTCGGTCGTCTTACCCTTCAAATCTCCGGTAATAATCCCCTGCCCCACTGTTTCAATCAGCGCTGCTTTTAAATCGGCTGAATAATCGACTAAAGCTTGGTTGTCTTCACGAACACCCAGTGTAGCCAGTGCGTTGGCCAGCGCATATATCAGCGCAGAAGAGTTAAAGTGCGCTTCTTTGCCATCGCTTTCCAGATATTTCAGATAGAGGTCATGCGCGGTACCATGCGGCGCTTCATAGAGCATGGTGCCATCTTTGCTTTCGATAATCGAACTGGCTGTCGCCAGGCTACCACCCAGTGCTGCTGAAATATCCGAGAAGATATCACCATCAAGATTCTGTGCAGGATAGAGGGCGCTTCTTGGTGGGTCGGTAATCATTTTCTTTAATTGACTGGAAGGTCGCATAATCATAAATGAGGGCGGTGGCGTGTCTGCTCTTGCCAACTCACTGCGCACTTCAGCAATTGCAGTACTGAAAACATCATCGTATTCCATATACTCACGCTTGAGGCCGAAATAAACTTCCTTCTCATTCAAAGAAGCATCACGAAATACCTGGCTAACCCAATCCTTGATCGCATCACGATCATTTGACATGAACAGAGCGGGATCATTTTTCTTAACGCGACGGGCATGTTTTTCTTCACCATCGACAATGACCTTGAGGATTCCATCTTCTTGCATTGGCATATTAAAACTGCCGTATTGATCCCCGCCACCTGCGCTCATACGCGAAATAGAAACATGGTGCTTACGATTGGGGATTCCGTATTTCTTAAGCTCAGCAACCAGCTTATAGAGTTTTCTGCCTGAAGTATTATCCGGCACCCCCCACAAGGCGCGTTCCGGTGGGTTGGAAACAATACGAGCTGCTTGTGCATCAATTAGCTCATAGTGGTAGGACAGGCCCAGCTCTGCAATCTGATCTTTATAATGCTGCTCGTAAATACCTTCAATTTCGACACGCATCACCCCATCATAGCCTGCAATCACGGTATCTTTTAAACCCAGATACACATCTCTTTTTTCGTTAATCGCTCGCTGGAAGAAATTGTGTGCCCAGGTCCTAACCGCATCAATGTCATTGGTGGCTAAAAGCCAGGGATCGCCTTTTTTAATGGTGCGACGGTGCAATTCTACCGGGTCACCGCTACTGCCCACAAAGACCAACTTAACCACACCCGTTGCCTTGGATAGCTCGTTAAAACTCCCCTTGATACCGCCGCTCTGCATGGTATCAACTTCTATATCACGCCCTATCCACTCTGGTTTCATGGACTGCAGATTACGAAATTTGATATCTTCTCGAGTAATGTTACCGCCAATGCCTTTGCGAATGGCACCGTTGGGTGACTTAACAGCCAGCTTGTTCAATTCTGCCTCATTAATCGTAGGATGTTTGGTCAACAACTCGTCCAATTGTTGCCGATTAACCGTCATGCCAGCGTTTTTAACACCCACACCATATTTTTTTAACGCCTCAATGGCGTCTGTCACCGCTCGCCCATTGGTTACCAAACGGTTCTCTGCGGTCAGGTCAATCTCAACCAAATCGATGTCCAATTTCGCAGTGACAAATTTTTCCAGCATTTTCTCAAATGCAACCTGAGCCATCTCATCCCCATGCAAGATAACCAGAGGATTCCCCACTTTAATTTTACTACTCATTGTCTCTCCCAAATACTCATGAGGCCGATGCGCCTCAAAGACTTTATCGCTTACAAAACATTGCCGCCCTATTCCCCAATAACTTCAGCAAACCTGCCAACAAACCCACAACAAAGTGAGGTTCCATTATACGCCCGCCAGAACACCCGACGATCGTTATTCACAATAATAAACCCCTTACCCTTGGTCAGCTTAAGCTATCTTCGCAACATCCATATGACTATCCACCCACTAGGATACCTTTAAGCGGCAATCCTTCAAAATATAGTGAATATCACATTGGTTTATAGCTACCTATAACTTTCATTGTTCAAGAAAAATAACGCTAGTGTTTAGCACTTCTCCCAAGACCAATACGTACCACCAACATACCGAGCAACATGCCCACGGGCGCAAAAAAAATAGGGGCCAACATCAATTCCAACCCATGGGGAAACCCTGGATAGACTCGCGATGGCAAGAAATCGGGCCAGTATTCAATGTTTGCCCAGAGTAATATGAGAATGATGGGAATAAAGCCACCGATTAGCAGCGCTGGTCTGAATGACTGATTTCCACCAAAACGGCGATGCGCCCACAATGTACATCCCATCAAAGCTAAAGGGAAAAGGCCTAGCAACCCACAGACCAAAAGGTTCTGGCGACGCGAAATGTATTGCTCCGATAGCGCAACCAGGGTATCCGTAAGCGACATACTCTCTAAGAGGGCCACAAAGATGAATACTAATGGCGGAATCACAACAACAGTGACAACTAACAGTAACGCAACGGCAGATTTATTATTCATAATATTTTACCACCCTTACTTTATTTAAAGTTAATTCCATTGAGACCTTTGCATAACAACTACGCTAGGCAAAGGTCCCCCATTGAACCAAAGAGTTACTAAGCGAAAGCAGCGTTTGACAAAAAACACCCGTACTCCTCTAAAAAAAGCTAAAATGCCCACCCATTTTAGCTGATCGGTAATCCGTGAGACAAACTTCAACTAATTACGACGTCATTATACTGGGCGCAGGTGCTGCAGGGTTATTCTGCGCTTTTACAGCAGCCCAGCGTGGCCGACGTGTCTTGGTATTAGAAAAGGCCAATAAAATTGGCAAAAAAATTCTCATGTCTGGCGGTGGCCGTTGTAATTTCACCAACCAATTTGTTACGGCTGAAAACTTTATTTCCAACAACCCCCATTTTTGTAAATCTGCGTTGACCCGTTATACGCAATGGGATTTTATAGCCTTGGTGGAACAGCATGGCATCGAATATGAAGAACGTAGTCACGGCCAGTTATTTTGTAAAGGTTCAGCCAAAGAACTTTTGAATATGTTGCTAAAAGAGTGTCACTCGGCAGGCGTAGAAATTAAAACGCATTGCGAAGTTCAGGTAATCAAGGCCTTGGCACGGGAGAACAACTCCGAAAAAGATGAAGCACAGAACAACCAATATCAGATAAACCTGCTTCGAGAAAAAACCCGGCTTAGCTTTAAGTGCCAATCATTAGTGATCGCCACTGGCGCTCTTTCAATCCCTACCCTGGGCGGCAGCGGATTAGGTTACGATATCGCCCAGCAATTTGCGCTGCCAGTCACAGAGCGTCGAGCGGGCTTAGTACCTTTTATGTTCAGCGATCACATGAAATCCATCTGCGAGCGTTTGACTGGGTTAGCCGTGTCAGCAGAAGTCAGCTGTAATGGCCAGAGCTTTGCCGAGAATATCCTGTTTACACACCGTGGTTTAAGTGGCCCGGCAATACTACAGATATCCAACTATTGGCATCCTGGAAACCCCATTATTATCAACCTGCTGCCAAATATCAGCGCGAGTGAGTGGCTGAAAAACGCTAAACAGCACAACGGTAAAAGTCTTCTCAAAACCCTATTAAACCAATACCTACCAAAATCGCTGGGTAACGAATTACAAATGCTTTGGTGGCCAGAATCTTCCAATAAACCGTTGGCGGAATTTAGCGACAAACAACTACTTTTAATTGGTGAACAAATTAATCATTGGGAATTGAAACCCTCTGCTACAGAGGGGTATCGCACGGCAGAAGTAACCCTTGGTGGTATTGATACCGACTGTATCAGCTCGAAAACCATGGAGGTCAAGCAGCAGCCTGGTTTATATTTTATCGGTGAAGTATTGGACGTTACCGGCCATTTAGGCGGATTCAATTTTCAGTGGGCCTGGTCTTCAGGCTATACCGCCGGATTATTTGTTTAATTGGATCATTGTGAATTAAAACGAAAAATATTCTAAAACAGACTGTTCTTCACCCTTAAATCACCCGCGAAAAACGCTGTTCTTTGGTCGGCTTCTGATAGGCATCAAACACCATGGCAATATTACGCAATAACAAGCGTCCGAATGGTTGCACTCTGATTTGTTGTGCACTCAGCGAAACCAGATCATCCTCTTGCAATGGCAACAATCGTTGCAACTCCTGTGAAAAATAGGAATTAAAATCAATGCCAAACTGGTTTTCAACCGATTTAAAATCTACCACGCCCTGACACATCAAATCCTGAATCACCGCACGACGCAATTTATCATCGGCACTTAAACGATAGCCTTGGAACACTGGCAGGTGGCCAGCGTCTAGCGCCTTAAAATAGGCCTTTTCAAAACGTTCATTCTGGCTATACGCGTTATTGACCTTTCCGATAGAGGTTACGCCCATGCCAATCATATCCGTATCAGCATGTGTGGAATAACCCTGAAAATTACGCTGCAATGTGCCTTTTTCTTTAGCCAAAACCAATTCATCATCAGGTAGTGCAAAATGATCCATGCCGATATAGACATAGCCCGCTTCCTGTAAACGGTTAATGGTCAACTCTAACAGACTGAGCTTAGTCACTGCGTCCGGTAAATTTTCTGCTTTGATCAAATTCTGGGCTTTTACCCGGTTGGGCATGTGTGCGTAGCTATAAATTGCCAGACGTTCCGGGCGCATGCCCATGATGGTAGCGAGGGTTCGATCAAAACTCTCCACCGTCTGATGCGGCAACCCATAGATAAGATCCATATTGATGGATTGATAGCCGGATTGACGCGCGGCATCCAACACAGCCTGCGTCTGCTCGATCGATTGTTCACGATTGACCGCCTTTTGTACTTTTTCATCAAAATCCTGCACGCCCAGACTAACGCGATTAAACCCGAATTCACGCAGCATAGCGATGGTGTTTTCCCTAACTGCTCGCGGGTCGATTTCAATCGAAAACTCGCGCTGTTCCACTGGCGCGAGCTGGAAATGCCGCTCTGTTTCCAGCATCAGCTCTTGCAATTGCTGGTCGCTGAGAAAAGTGGGCGTGCCGCCGCCAAAGTGGAGCTGATTGACCTGCCGCTGATCTCCCACCAGAGCTGCCTGCATGACAATTTCCTTATGCAGATACTCCAGATAGGGAGTTGCCCGATCAAAGGTATGGGTAATGATTTTGTTACAGGCACAGTAAAAGCAGAGAGATTCACAATAGGGTATATGATAGTAAAGCGATAACGGGTTACCCTGCTCGTTACTTTGCGCCAGCTCATCACGATAATCCCGTTCAGTAAACGCTGGGGAAAACTGTAATGCAGTTGGGTAGGAGGTGTAGCGTGGCCCAAAAGTATCGTACTTTTTAAGCATATCCGCATCAAACTCGATGGATTGGGACTTACTTTCTTTCATTTTTACAACTCTTTGATTTTCGCGCGCTCTCTCCCATTAGATAACAGCGCAGATTGGATGACATAGTTCATTTTATGCTGCTCAAGCCGCAAACACCACAGGCGGCAGCTAGATGCGAGAAAGCCACCTTTACATTTTCGTGAAAAACATTTCTTAACCAGCATGCTAGGGTGTCTAGCCGCAATAGACTTTTTGACGGCTCCAATCGACAGTTGCTGGAAGCATTTTCGTTTGATAGTGCACTGGGCTATCTATTACATTATTGTGATGCGATTTATGGTGCAATGGTAAAAAAGCGAATCAAAAGCCTGGGCGTAGAAGAAGTTATAACTGTACCACGCTCATCTTGGTAAAATCCCCTCGTCGAACTCACTTGTCCTTGAACAAGAGTAACGTTCTTTGCCTTGATCAACACAATCTATAGAAATGATAATACTTATCATGTAGAGTACTCGGCATGAGATTCGGCAATAGCAACAGATTTTTAGGTATCAGCCTAGCGCTACTAATTGCGTTAGTGTCTGCACTGTCCGCCGCTCACTTAAATGCACACCAAACGCCAGATACCGTTTCAATAGAGGACTGTTTGGAGCTGCATGCCACGGGCTTGGATTCGGCAATTGTCGAGCTTGAGAGCCCCCATTTTGCTGAACCTCCTTTCAATCAGGTCATCCAGGTACCCGTTTATTCTCCGGTTATCCGCAATCATTTCCGTCCCCAGCCAAGGGGCCCTCCAACATACTCCTAACCTAGAAATAAAAAACTGATAATTTCTAATTCATGCTTGCTTATGTGAGCGTGTATCTATGTGTTTTAGGAGAATAAATGAGTTACTCACAGCTAGCGCCAATCGGCGTAGTAATACTTATTGGAACACCTGCGTTAGCCGCAGAAACGGCCAGCGTAAAATCCCGGTTAGAGGAGATAGTAGTTTCTGCCTCCCCCCATGCGAAATCAGAGGCTGAAGTGGCGGGATCACTGAATATCATTGATGGTGACGAATTGCGGCGAGAAGCTACGTCAACCTTAGGAGAAACTCTGCAGAATCAAATTGGCGTACATTCCTCTTCCTTTGGTCCTGGTGTAGGCGTCCCGGTGATTCGTGGCCAAAGCGGTAAGCGTGTGGCGTTACTACAAAATAGCACCAGCATGGGTGATGTTTCTGATACCAGCTCAGATCACGCGGTAGCGACTGAAGCGCTTTTAGCAGACAGGATTGAAATACTGCGTGGGCCAGCAACTTTACGTTATGGCCCCGGCGCCATTGGCGGCGTGGTGAACGTCATCGACAACCGTATTCATACCCGTTTGGTGGAAGGTTCTCAAGGTGCGACTGAAATACGTCATAACAGCAATAACGATGAAACCGTTGTCATTGGCCGTTTTGATTTCGCATTAGGTAACGTTGGAGTGCATCTCGATGGCGTGACGCGTGATAGCAATAATGTCGAGATTGATGGTCTTGCCAACGCAACAGTGGATGACGCTGATGAAACGACTCATGGCTTTATCGCTAACTCTGATCGTGAAGCAGATTCATTTAGCCTTGGTCTATCGTGGGTTGGAGACCGGCTAGTGGCCGGTGCCAGCGTTAACCGGATAGATAACAACTATGGTGTACCACCGGGTGGTCACGGGCACGGCCATCATGAAGAAGCGCATGCAGAGGAATATGGTGAAGAACTGGCCGGTGAGGATGCCGAGGAACTGTTTACACGCATCGATATGGATCAAACCCAGTACCAGGGCAAGTTGCTATTGCCTGATTTGGGCGGTTATTTTGATCGACTAAATATTGATCTGAGTTATACCGATTACCGGCATCGAGAATTGGAGATTGAAGAAGGTGTTGCCCATGTCGGCACAATTTTTGATGCTGATTCCACGGAGGTGCGGGCAGAGTTAGTTCTTAATGAGATGAGTGGTTGGCTGGGTGCCTTTGGCGCACAATACAGCCAGCGCGATTTCAGTGCCGTGGGCGAAGAAGCATTCGCGCCGCCGTCAGATACCGAGCGCTTTGGTTTCTACGTGCTGGAGGAAACATCATTTGGCAGCGCGAGCTTGGAGCTCGGCGCACGGTTTGATCGTCAGGAAATTACCACTGCTGGAATAAGCGCAATTGACCATGATAGCTATAACTTAAGTGCCAGCCTGCTGTTGCCTATTACTGATAATCAGCGTTTCGGGTTTCTGCTCTCACGCAGTGAGCGCGCGCCGGTAGCGGAAGAGCTATTATCCGAAGGGGAGCATGTAGCAACTAATACCTACGAGATTGGGGATGCTAACCTTGAGCAAGAGTCCGCCATCAATACCGAGTTAACCTGGGTTTACGATGGTGAAATAAAAGCTCGTGCGAGCCTCTTCTATACCTGGTTCCAGGATTATATTTATGCGCTGGACACAGAGTCGCGATTCAGTCATGATCTGGAAAACGAAGGATTTTCTGGCATTCAAGCCTGTTCCATGGACATTGCCGATTTTGAAAACAATCCGGAGGAACTTGAGGAGTCTATAGAATGTTTCAATTACGTGCAGGAAGACGCTACCTTTGCTGGCATTGAAGCGGAGCTTAGCTTGCCAATAACCGACGGGCACAATTTACGCATTTGGGGCGACTATGTTCGTGCGAAATTGGATAAGAATGGGGACGTGCCTAGAATGCCTCCTGCACGATTGGGCGCCAGTTGGGATACTCATTCTGACAACTGGCTTGCTCAACTCAGCATAACGCATGCCTTTGCACAGGAAAAACCAGGGGAAGGTCAGGAAGATACAGAAAGCTATACACGTCTTGATGCTCATCTGGCTTATAACTTGGGAGACTTGGCACTCTTTATCAAAGGAAGCAATCTGACCAAAGAAAAAATCAGGAATTCTACCAGTTTCTTACGCCAGTTAGCGCCAGAACCTGGAAGAGCTATCACCTTTGGAGCGAGTTATCACTTCTAGTGGAATAGACAGGCCCGCAGTTTTGCTGCGGGCCTTTAATCGCATGATTTATCGTATAGGGCGAGCATCCGTAGGATAGAGGGGACTCCACAAGGCCCCTCCCCCACAGAAATTGGGATGACCAGCTACTGTGTTGTCAGTATACCTAGCCTCTTTATGTTTGTTTGCCGATTAAATTCCTGTTGACACTTTGGTGCGTGAAAATATCTCTTCATATCTTCCCCTAATTAGGAGTAGATGATTGGTGACACTTATATCAGTTCTATCTCCAACCAAAAATGTTGCCACATTCGAGTAAGTTTTTAATATAAATCCGACTCATATTTGGTTATAGCAGAGGTTGCCAGCACCCAGTGTTGTATAGGATCCAATGATACTTCCTTTATTATTCATGAGATGGGTGTAAATCTCAGCAGAAAAATAACTATCTAATCATCCCGCATCAGCCTGCGACAATATGTCACATTCTAACCAAGCTTGATCCTCATTATACTGCGCCGTTTTAGGGCATGGTCCGATGGATTTCCTTCCATACGTAACCATCGATATGCATTTTAATACGTAAATAAAGAAGGCACAGAGTAATGGTTTATAAGAAAAGCGTCCTGGCTGCCGCTATCGCAGCTTTTACAACTTGCCAGTTTGTGCTGGCATCCCAGGAAGTGAATACTGAATCTCTCGAGGAGATTGAAGTCGAGGCCTCGAGCATCCACTCGCCACATTCGAATAGCATGCATAGCCTGGATCAAAAGAGCCTTAAGGCGATGATCTCTTCCTCCAGCGATACCGCAAGTCTTTTAGGTAAAGTGCCGGGCGTCAATCTCTATGGAGCGGGTGGTGTATCCAGCCTCCCTACCATACATGGCCTGGCTGATGATCGTCTGCGTATCAAGGTCGATGGCATGGATCTGATCTCCGCGTGCGGCAACCACATGAACCCACCACTCTCCTATATTGGTGCTTCCAACGTCGGTAGCGCCCATGTGTATACCGGTATTGTACCCGTTAGCGTCGGTGGTGACAGCATTGGGAGCGCGATACAGGTTGACTCCCTGGCACCCGAATTTGCTAACAACGGTGAATCTCTTTTTAAAGGGGAGGCAGGTACCTTTTATCGCAGTAACGGCGATGCTCAGGGAATCAATATTGCGATGACCTTTGCCGGAGAGAGGCTCAACCTGAGCTACCAGGGTTCTATGGATCAAGCCGATAACTACAGCGCTGCTGATAATTTTAAACCGGCAGGCCCTGCGGCGGCTGGCAGGGGTTCACTGGATAATGATGAAGTCGGTTCGAGCATGTATAAATCGACCAACCAGTCGCTCAAGCTGGGGCTACGCATTGACAAAAACCATCTGCTTCAGCTCAAACTCGGAGCACAGGATATTCCATACCAGGGCTGGCCAAACCAGCGTATGGATATGACTGACAACGACAGCAAGCAGGCGAGTATCAAGTATGAAGGTCAATATGACTGGGGCGTTCTGGAAGCCCTGGCCTATTACGAACAAACCCGCCATAAAATGCAATTTTATGATGACAAACTCTACTGGTATGGTCCGAACAATGTTCCTAGTTCTGACGGGACTGCCTGCAACCCTGCCGGCGGCATGAATGGCTGCGCAGCTGGAATGCCAATGGATACTGAAGGCGAGAATATCGGCATCTCCATTAAAGGAAATATTTCACTCAGCCAAAATGATCTGTTACGAGTGGGAATTGAAAGCCAGCAATATAACTTGGATGACTGGTGGGATCCTTCCGGTAAGGGTATGTGGCCCAATGTTTTCTGGAATATCAACGACGGACAGCGTGATCGCCTGGCCCTGTTTGCTGAATGGGAGTCCCAATGGACCGACCAATGGCTGACACTGCTAGGAATACGGCACGAAGAGGTAGAAATGAATGCCGATGAAGTTCAGGGTTATAGTCCTATGTACAGCCCCGCTGCGGAAGCGGCTTTCAATACGGCTGACCGTGACACGACTGACCACAACTTTGATATCACTATGCTTGCCCGCTTTACGCCATCGTCCCGCCAAAGCTACGAGTTTGGGCTTGCCCAAAAAACCCGTTCTCCTAATCTGTATGAACGCTACAGCTGGTCAACGCATGGCATGTCGATGCGCATGATTAACATGGTGGGTGACGGCAATGGCTACGTGGGTAACCTAGAGTTGGATCCGGAAGTGGCATACAGGGCAAGCTTTACCGCTGACTGGCATGATGTCGATCATCAACGCTGGGGGATAAAACTGACTGCATACTATACCCATATCGAGGACTATATTGATGCAGAGCGTTGCGCTGTCGCGCTGGGCGGCACGTGTTCAGTTGGCAACCTGACTGACACCAATGAGTTTGTTTATCTACAGTTTGTAAATCAAAGCGCCCGATTATTCGGGCTGGATCTTTCCGGTCACCTGGCACTGGTTGAATCGCAGAAATATGGCAACCTGGAGGCAAGCGGTGTCATCGCCTATCTGGATGGCGAGAATGATAAGACTGGTGACAATCTTTATAACATCATGCCACTGAATGCGAAATTAGCTCTGCATCATCGCCTGGGTGGATGGACTACTACCGCTGAAATGGAATTTGTAGATCAGAAAGACGATGTGTCACAGGTGCGTAACGAACTGGAAACCAGCGGCTTTGGGCTTTTCAACTTACGTAGCAGCTATGAATGGAAACAGTTGCGCGTCGATATTGGCATTGAAAACCTGTTCGACAAGTTCTATAACGATCCACTGGGCGGTGCCTATACCGGTCAGGGCAAGACGATGTCGGGTACTGGCGTTGCCTGGGGAACCCCTGTTCCTGGAATGGGTCGATCAGTCTATGCGGGGGTCAACCTGAAGTTCTGATAGTGGCGTTATCGTTTGAAACCTCCGGGTGCGGTTAAGTATTTAGCCGAATCCGGAGTTCGCAAAATAACAACCTAAAAGGGCTATGTGGGAAAAGCTGATGCTTGTCATTGCCTACTGCAAAACGAAGGAGTCTAATGGATTAAAGAGCCTCTGATTAATCGACCGCACAAGGAATCCCTTTATGAAAGATTTAAAAGTTTATCCCGTCTGGGATGCCAGTGTACGCTGGTTTCATTGGCTTAACTTCTTGTGTATTCTGGGACTGATCGCCGTCGGTGTTGCCATTCTTAACGATAAGGCACTGGGCGTAAGTAACGATGGTAAAATTCTGCTAAAAACCATACATGTCTGGATTGGTTATGTATTTGCGATAAATCTATTATGGCGACTAATTTGGGCTTTCATTGGTGGGGCGCATGCGCGCTGGCGCGCGATCCTACCTGGCGGGAGTGGTTACTTAACGGAGTTAGGTCGCTATATCTCCGATTTTATCGCGGGTCGACCACGCCAATATATCGGACACAATCCGCTTGGCCGAATTGCAGTTACCTGTCTGCTCCTAGTGTTAGTGACACAGGCCATCACTGGCCTGGTACTGGCCGGCACAGATCTGTTTTATCCGCCCATCGGTTCATGGATTGCAAACTGGGTAGCCGCCGCAGAAGTTGATCCGGCACTGTTGGTTCCCTATGCGCCGGAAACCTATGACAAGGTCGCTTACGAAGCGATGCGAGCCTTTCGCAAACCCTTCATCACCGTTCATTATTACGGTTTCTATGTGCTGCTTGTGCTCGCTGTGATTCATATTCTGGCAGTGGTAGTGACCGAGCTACGCGAAGGCGGCAGTCTGGTATCTGCGATGTTTTCCGGTCGAAAGATACTGAGTGAAAAGCCAGCGGACCTACCTCAAAGCGATTGATCCACAGGTAAATATTTGTATTAAATTCCTGCGGCAGGTGCGCCGCAATTCTCGGAAAGACCCGGAAACCTGGATCAGCTGGATTTGTATTATTACTGAATATTCACCGGCTCTGACTCAACCGTTAGCTTGATAAAACCCAAATCTTCCATGATGGCATACATGGCCGGCAGCACCAACATGATCAATAACGTTGAGGTCAACATTCCAAACACGATGCTGGTTACAAGCGGTACCAGGATAAGTGCCTGGCTGCTGGTTTCAAACAGTAATGGGGCCATACCCGCAACAGTAGTGACGGAGGTCAGAAATATCGCCCGAAATCGATCCAGTACCGCTTGCTGTGCAGCCTCGTGAAATACCAGTCCCTCCTCGGCCCGAATTTTGACAAATTCCACCAGCAAGATGGAGTCGTTGACCACCACCCCCGCAAGGGAAACAAAACCGATCATGCTGGGCAAGGTGAAATCCAATCCCATCAGCAAATGCCCCCAGATCGCACCAATGAGCGCAAGCGGAATATTGGTCATTACGATAAGTGGTTCGCGGTAATTACCAAACTGCAGGCTGAGCAAGAGAAAAACGCCAAAGGCTCCTAGTCCAAATCCCCGCAGTATGGATTGTTGTGTTTCCGTGCCATTTTCCACTTCGCCTTTGAAGGTAAAGGTAATATCCGGGTAGCGTTCCTGCACCGTGGCTAGGAAGTGCCTTTGCAAACCGGCAATAACCTCGCCAGTGTTGGCTAGTTCTGAATCCACGTCGCCGTAAATATTGACGGTACGCTGATGATTGATGCGCCCGATTCGGGAAAATTCTCGCTCCTCTCTAATATCAGCAATGCTGGATAGGGGAATTTCATTACCATTTTTGGCAAACACTGTGAAGTTGTCGAAATCACGCAGCTCGTGCGGTTGCTGACTATCCAGCTTCGCTACTATTTCATAGGCTTCACGGCCGCGGTAAATCTCGCTGATCTCCACTTCCAGGTAGGCTGAACGCAGCTGTGAAGCAACGCTGCGCGAATCTACTCCGGCAGCCAGCGCACCGGGTTTCAGTTTAATGCTGTATTGGGGTTTGCCTGGACGCAGGTCATCCAGCAGGTTGTAAACACCATGATAACCACGTAACCAGTTCTGCACTTCCCAGGATGCGCTGGAGAGCCGCTCCAAATCCTGACCACTTAATCTGATATGGATCGCGCGGCCAGCCGGTCCTGATCTGGGTTCTTTGTATTGAATACTCAGCACATCGGGTAACGACCCCGTGTTTTTCTGCCATAACTGAATCAGCGATGCAATCCTGGTTTTACGTGATTCAGTATTGAGTAGATCAATACTCAGGGTTGCCAAATGTGTGCCGTTTTCCGGCACATCCGCATGCTGGCCATAGCTAAGCTGTATATTTTTCACCAATTGCTGGGACTCCATTTCGCTTAGCGTCGTATTGGCTTTTTGCAGCGCATCCAGTAATTTGCCCACTACTCTTTCCGTTTCCACCAAGGGCGTACCTTGCGCGAGTAACACTCGAGCTTCCAGCGTATTTCCTTCCAGGTCAGGGAAGGCTTTAAATTTTATAGTTCCTGTAGCCATCAGGCCGATCGAAAAAATAAGCATCGCCAGCGCGATACTCACTGTCAGGTAGCGATACTGAATGGCTAAATGGGCGGCACTTCCCACTTTGCTGGTCAAGCGCTGAAAACGAGATTCGAACTGTTCGCGCCATTTTGCTGGAGCTTTTTTCCGCTGATGTGTCAGCGTGTGTTTCAGGTGATGTGGTAAGACCAAAAAAGCCTCAATCAAACTAATGGTTAGCACCGATAGCAAGACAACGGGTAATACCCCCAACACTTGACCCAAATCGCCTTTCATTAGCAGCAGGCTGCCAAATAGAAAGGCGGACGTGAGATAGGAGGAAAAAACACCGCGAAAAACCTTGCGGGTGCCATCAATTGCGGCATCGATTGGCGATTTGCCTTTACGGTATTCCTGATCGATATTTTCAGACAGGACGATGGCATCATCCATCAATATCCCTATCGCCATCAGCAAGGCGACCATTGAGATCATATTGATGCTCACACCGAATACGACCATCAGTGCCAGACCACCTAAAAAGGAGACCGGCAATCCCAGGGCAATCCAGAAAGTATAGCGCCAGGAGAAAAACAGCAATAACATCGCGGTTGCCAAGATCAGTCCTTGCCAACCGTTCGTTACCAGCAGGTTTAAACGATCCCGCACCGACGTTGAGGCGTCATTGACCAGCGTTAACCTTGTCCCCTCGGGAAGTATTCTGTTCTCCCGATGAACAAATTCAGCCAGGGCATCGGCCACTTTCAAGGTATCATCAATGGTATTTTTACTAATCTTCAGCAGTGCCGCCGGTTTACCGTTTAGCTCAATGCGGTCCTCTGCTTTTTCAAACTTATCCTCAATTCTGGCGATATCACCCAGACTGATTTCACCCCTTTCCGGGGTGCTGAGAATTACCAGTTCGGCCAGTTCCTCAGCCGTTCTTCGGGTATTATCAAAGCGAATCTGATAGTAGGTTTGCGAAGACTCCAGAGTGCCAGCGGGCAGATCCAGTGCCTGAGCTGCGATCAGCTTGGCGACATCCTCGACGCCCAAACCATACTTTTGTTGAATATCCGGGCGAATCAGTACCTGCAGCTGATGGTCTGAAAAGCCATCCATGCTCACAATGGGAATCTCCGGCATGCTGATCAGGCGGTCACGGTAGTGTTCCGCCAAAGTTTTTAATTCGGGCGTAGTTAAGTTATCCGAAGTGATCGCAATGTTAGCTACCGGGTTAATTCTGCCCAGCTGTTTGATAACCGGATCTTCACTCTGCTCCGGGAAGTTTTGGATGGCATCAATGGCAGTTTTAATGTCATCGGTGAAGGTTCGTATATCACCTGCTTCCTGCATCTCCAAGGTGAAAATTGCCAGATTGTCGCGAGCATCACATTCCTGCTCGTTTAAAAAACTGATTCCATCGGTGGCATCCTCAAGCGGATTACAAATACCGTCTTCGACATCGACCGGACTGGCGCCAGGGTAAGCTACAGTAACCTGCACCTTACTCGGTTTTAATAGTGGGAAGGATTCTTTGTTCAGTTCGCTGAGCGAATAAAAACCAATAGCGATGATCGCCATCATCAGGATATTACTGAGCGTAGGGTGCTTCGCAAAATAGCGGATCATTCCGCGGAACCTTTCTCGGAATCTGCCGCGGAATCTTCGATTACTGATTCAGCTGCCGCTTTTCTCTCATTCTGATTAGCTGGCTCGATAGATTCCTGATTTTCCTCAATTTGATCGAACATGTGCAGTTTGGCATGGGCATTTCCACGCGCCTGTTGCGCCAACTGCCTTTCATAATCAGTCGCAACAACAGGGTCAAGTGGTAACCCCTCAATTACTGGAATCACATCTGTGATGATAATTTTTTCTCCCTCTGCAAGACCTTGATCAACTACCACCAACGGGCCCTGGTTATGAAGAATGCTGACGCGGCGAATTTCCAGTCGATTATCGGCATTGGCCACATAAACACGCCCCTGGTGCACGGCCTTTCTTGGAATAACTAACCTCTCACGCAATGGTGAGGAAAACTCAACGGCTGCGTACATGCCCTTTAACAGGGGCGGACGGATACCGGGAATCACGTCCTGGTAGGGGTTGTTCACTACCACGACCAGGCCGATGGTATCCCGATCGGGGTCAATCGCCTCACCAATCCGTAGTAACTCGCCGTGCCAGGTCGCTTGACTCCATTCGTTTTTAACCAAACTGACCTGTGCCTGCAATTGAATTTTTGACACAACCGTTTGCAGAGCGGCCGGGGATTGTAGGTTAATATGGCTTTGCTCAAGCTGCATGACCAGCGGATAAAATTGACTGATGGGTAGCTGCGCGTTAATTTCTACCGCCTGTGTGCCCAAGGCTTCAAACAGCTGATTGCCGATCGCGACAAATTCATCCTGTTCGACCGACACCTTACCGATACGTGCATCGAAGGGTAAACGAATTTCGGTGCGACCCAGGGCATCCTGACTCTGTGCAAGCTGTGTTTTGGCCTGCTGAATTTGGGACTTTGTCCCGGACTTACGACTACTAAAACTGGCCAGCTTTCCCTGTAACTCTTCTACCTGCTGGCGCAGCTGTAAAACCTTTTGCTCTTCCGCATCAACGGCTGAACGCGCAATCAGCCGTTTATCCCAGATTTGCAGCAAACGCGCCAATTCCTTTTCACCGTTTTGTAAATTTTGCTTGGCAATATCGAGCGAACGTCGCGCACTTAACTCTTCCACTTCCAATTGTTTGAGGAATGACTGATTGCCTTCTAACCCCGCCTTACTTTGCTCCAATGTAAATTCGAAGGTAGTCGGTTCGACACTTAATACCAGCGTACCTTTGGGCAGGCTCGCACCCTGTTTTAGCGAAGGGTGAATATAACTGACCTTCCCGCTCACTTCTGTCTTCGCCTTTAGCAAAACCGCAGGTTCAACATTACCATAGCCGATGGCACGACTACTGAAAGGTAATTTCTGAACCCTAATCACTTCTACGCTGCGCGTGGGGAATGATAACTTTTCATGCTCAATCGGCGGCCTTGTCATTACCTGATACAACACAAATAGCAGGGCTACCAGCACGAAAACGGCTGGAATGAGCGGTTTTTGTAATAACTGTTTCATAGACTGAACCGAATGCCTCGCAGATAGATTTCAAACACACCCGGCGCATCACGAGCAATCCTCTCAATCTCTCCGGACAGCAGCGACTGCATAATCAAGCCCTGCAACGTACCGATAAATACGATCACCGCAGAGGCTGTATCGACCTCTGGATCAATAGCTCCGTCGGATTTGCCCTCCTCCATCAGTACTGTTAATCGACCGGCATATTTTTTAAGCAGGGTGCACACCATTCGTTTCGCTGCGGTGTTCTCAGCGCGTTGCAATTCCCCAAACAAAATACGGGGGACACCCGGATGCGCTGAAACAAAAGCGACATGCGCCATGAATATAGCTTCCAGTTTCGGAACCACACCGACAGCCTGTTTGGCCGCCTTGTCTATTCTCGCCAATAATCGCTCAGCCACCCACTCCATTACTGCCTGTAAAATGGCTTCTTTATTGGCAAAATGACGAAACAGCGACCCCTGCGTCAAACCCATGCGATTAGCGATGGCGGCGGTGGTGATGTCGTTCGGATTCTGCTCCGACGCCAACTCCACGACGGTTTCAACAGTGATCGCGCGGCGCTCCTGCGCCGGAAGATGCTTAACATGGACGGACATTGTTTTCACACATTTAGATAGTAACCGATTACTTACTTTACCTCATTAATCCATTTTGTCAATGAATGATTGACCCCGTTAAAAACCACCTGCACATTAATCAAGAAACCTTTCCAAATCAGTTCCTGGTATAACGATTTCAATCTGTAGTCATCTGCAGGTTTCAAGGACAATCTACTTGACTATACAATCTAACTAACTAAATTATCAGCCATCACGTTTCCCTAAAGCGTCGACTCGCTCAGTGATCAGATTAGTCGGTTATAAATGGGAGTATTTACGGTACAGCCATATTTATTAGAACACCCTTAAACTATTGTCCTTACGGATGTTTATTAAAGGGTGGTGAGTTGATATAGTTCAAAAAAACTTTGCGCTAACTGCTTGAAATGGCATTGGCTGGCCAATTACTTGTCCTCTGATAGTCAAGGCTATGCCTGATATCTTAAATAGAAGAAAAGAGCTATATCACAATCTATGAAGTTAATATATTTGTTACAACAAACCCAATATTTTTCTGCAGGAATTAATGCCATGAAATCTCTGCTGCTTTTGTCATGACTGAAGATACCGACGAAAGCACTTTGGGTGCTGTATTAACTGCAAGCTGGATTTCCAAGGTTGTGCCTGCATGAAGCACCAACGCGGTTATGCCCTGGGGGTTTTTGATCTGTTTCACGTTGGGCACCTGCGCTATCTGGAATATGCATCAGAACATTGCCAAGAACTCTGGGTAGGTGTACGTTCCGATACGATTTTAACCCCAGGCAAATTTCAAAAACCCCATTTTCCAGAGAGTCAACGTTGCGAGCTGGTATCAGGATTGGCGTGCGTTAGTCGTGCAATGGTCTTTAACAACAGCATTGAGAATGCAGTTTATTGGTCAGATTGGTTTCAACGTAAAAATATTACATTAATAGTGGTCGGTGGAGACTGGGAAGGAACTCAACGCTGGGAAAAACTAACCTCTGCTTTCAATGAAAAAAATATCGAAGTTCTTTTTGCGCCAAGAACAGAAGGGATTTCCAGCTCTTTGATACGAAAAAAGATTAGAAGCCTATTGAGCTAGCGTTCACTTCATACACTACCTGAAAACCTGAGCCAAAACTGATTCGGATATCTGATCCAGGTTTGACAAAATGTATTTATGTTGAACAAATTCAATCCTGCCGGATACAATCAAAATTGCACTTTTAATAAAAAGAGCTTAAAAATATGAATGCCCTAGGTGGCAATATGAGTAGCAACATGCAATTTCTGGTACATTATTTTAAAAGCAATATATAAGGTAAAACGGCTCAACTATGAATTCCAAACCAGAAAACTGGATCCAGGCAATGCGCCAGGGCCAGCAATACCTGCTGCAGGGACAGTTGGAAACAGCAATAACCTATTACGTTTTTGCTACGCAAGTTGATCCAGCCAGAGCTGAGGGCTGGATCAATCTTGGAATCACCCAACACCAAACGAATTGTCCTGCAGAAGCAGTGACATCGCTAACAAAAGCGATTCGGTTAAACCCCAACATAATGGAAGCCCACACCGCGTTAGGTGATATATATCGTTTACAAGGAAAAGCACAGGAGTCTATCAACGCTTATCGGCGTGCAGTAGAGCTCAAACGTACCCCCATGTCATTAAACAAATTAGCCTGTTCGCTTCGCTCTATCGAAAAAGGAGTTGAATCGGAGGAGCTCTACTTCGAGGCTCTGCGTATAGATCCTTCATTTACTTTGGCCAAAACCAATTTGGCAACATTGCAAATCGAGCTACAACGCTTCGAGGCAGCCAAAGAACAACTCAATGCAATGAAGAGATTAACGGTTTCCCAAGATGAGAAAAATGAGATTGATTCGACTCTCATATCTCTCAATGAGTACTTCAGACTGCAACCCTCGCTGACCACAGCAATACAAGATGGAGACCTGACCCCTCTGTACAATGCGCTACGTGATACTTCTGCAGATATTTTACAGGCAGATGAAGAAATTCTCGCTGGCATTCACCAATATGCCAGTTCAGCGAAAAACGCAGCAGAAAATCCAACGTCTCGCGAAACAGCTAAGGATTTCGAGTTACCTGAAGACTGGTCATTAATAGAAGCTCTGTTCATGATTCCATTTGTGGAAAATGTGAATCAATATAAAAAAGTCAAAGCCGACCTGATTTCAGGTCATAAACCAGGCGGGGATTTGCTTGAATCACTAAAAATGGAAGCGGTTGTGCGCAACTCCTATTCTGGCGCATGTGAAATGCAAGATGCTATCAAGGCAGAAATGCATTTAAGATACTGGCACTCGTTAGCCACCCAGGAAATCGTAGGCATGACGCCAGGCCATTTCAAAATGACCCACAACCAGTCCCACGCTGACCCCCGCAAGCGCCGAGCAGAGCCGCATCTATCAGCTGAAACTCTGCGCCGTTTTATCAGGGATATATACACGAAGTTACCTGCTGGTTTACCTAGAGGTTTAGTCGCAGTGATGGCGATCTCTGATACTCATGCTTTCTCAGATGGCAATGGTCGTATTGCATTAACCTGGCTAAACCGTGAACTCGAATCTGTCGGGCAATTACCAGCGTTATTTACCAAGGAAAACGGCATTCGCGGCAAGCTAGGGGCTGCCATGCGGAAAGTTCGAAGCAACGGGGGTGATATTTCTTTTCTCATACCCATTGTCAGGGAGGCTCAGCTATTTACACGCTCTTTTTGCAACGAACTTGCACACCACACTTAAAAGACATAGAGCTATCGAGCATATCTCAATCGACAGCATCTGTGTGACAACAAATGTGCCTATAATGGATGCAATCCGCCTTTCAGCGGATCAGATCTGCTTGCATTTTCAACCTTATAGTATCTTAATAACACTCTTCATATTTCTTATTAATGGCCCGATTGTTTGTAACACAGGGCAAATTTGCTAGGATATAGTCGCTACTCACCTAAATGAGTCTATTCGCATGATTATGCCGAACCCACTTTCCCACCACAATCTGTTCCACTCCCACAATTTGGGAGAGACGGAAGAAATGGTCAGTCAATTTATCTGGCCGCACCGGATGCTCACCAGCAAAGCAAAAAAAATTGACGCCCGACTCGATGGTCTTTCTTTGGGTGACATGGGACTTTACTATTTACGTTACGGCACCAATGTAAAAATAGATGCAGGAGAGATATCAAATTACTATCTGGTACAAACAGCTCTGTCGGGGACTGCCTCTGTGACAAATGGACATCGTAAGATTGATGCCACACCCGGATTTACAACGCTGATATCTCCCTGCGGTATCACGAAAATAGATATGGATAACGAGTGCAGCTATTTAGTGCTGCTATTGAAACGAAAAGCGCTTGAGAAACAGCTCACGGAGTTACTCGACAAACCTCTAAAAGACCCGGTTGTCTTCGATCTCTGCACCCATCATCAAAACCAGGCCATCTCGTTGCAACAAACGATGTTGTTTCTTTGCCAGCAGTACAACGAGCATGCTGCCGAGCTTGATCAACCACGCCTTAACCACCAGTTCACCGAAATGTTGATCTCTGTATTACTAAACACCTGGCAACATAATTACACCGAGCAATTGTTGAATACTGCTTCCACACCTCTACCCTGGCATGTGCGTAAAGCGATGGATTATATTCAACAGCACATCCATACCAATATCTCTCTGATGGCAGTCGCGAGGGAAGTCGGCGTAACACCCCGAACATTACAAAATGGATTTAACCATTTCCTCAATCAGACACCATCGGGATATGTTCAGTCGTTGCGTTTGAATCTTGCCTATGAAGCACTGCAGCAGGCCAACCCAAAACAACAGAGTGTTACTGAAATTCTTTTAGATCAGGGAATTAACGATGCTGGTCGATTTGCCCAGCTCTATAAACGGCGCTTTGGAGAACTACCGTCCGAAACGCTGAGGCGATAGCATCGCTTTTAAAAACTCCAATTGGTTTTCCCAAAAACAAGCATAAACAAAAAAGCCGGGCTGCTTCATGAGCTCCGGCTTTTTATTTATCTATGGACTTTGAAACAGCTGGAATTCAGCTACTCTGCTTTTTTCTCCACTACGGTTTTAAGTACAGCCACGACCCGTCTATTCTGCTGCCATCCCATTTCACCGCGATTATCCGCGCGGGGTTTGCTTTCACCATAGCCGACAGCAATCACACGATCCTGATTGATACCATACTCCTCGACCAGAACACGCTGCACTGCGTCAGCTCTGCGCTGCGACAATCGATCATTATAGTCTTCAGCCCCCCGCGAATCCGTATGCCCCTCAATGACCGCCTTGAGTGATGGAAACATGGTCATAAAATCAGCTACCTCTTTAATCTCCGCAAAAAACTGGGGCTTCACCATAGCTGTATCGGTATCAAACAAAACTTCCAGTTCCACAGATACGGTTTCTTTAATAATATACTGACACCCCTGTTCATCAACACGTGCGCCAGCTGGCGTTTCAGGGCACTTGTCTTGACGATCAGCCACTCCATCTCCGTCGCCATCCATTGGGCAACCCGACGCATCGACTGTCTCTCCCGCAGGCGTATTAGGGCACCGATCCTGGGAGTCATTTACTCCATCCCCATCAGAATCTGCGTCCAGCTCATTGGCTGCTGCATATTGACTCGCTTTACTTGAGCTTTTGCCAGCCTTACCAAAAGAATAGTCAAGTCCCAGCATCAGCGCCAAATCTGTGCTCGATTCATCAACATTGCGCAAAGCACGCATATCACCGCGCAGAGACAAATTGTCGGTGATGTACTTTTTTACACCTACACCGACATTCAGCAGGGTTTGATCATCGGAGCCAACTCCCGCTAAATTACTATCCACGTCAAAATTGCCCGCGCCAAACGCCAAATAGGGCAGCGCCCGACTGCTTGTTTCCTTGAAGTAATAGAGTAAATCGGCACGGTAGCCCTTGATATCCAGGTCTAAATCTGAACCTGCAAATACATCCAAATCTGTTTCGCCAAGGTCAATATAAGTACCTTCAATTCCCCAATGCTGGGAAAATTTGTAACCGATACCTGCTGCTACGCCACCTGTATCAGAAATATCATTGTCTCCAAACATATAATAGGTCGGTGCGACAAATACACTTACACCTTCTCTATCATCGGCGTAGGCACTATTGAACCCGGCACACGCTGATAGCAGCAATCCAGCAACAAGTGATTTTCTTTTGTTTAACACAATGTCTCTCCTTACCAAATATAAAGTCCAAAAAGCATCATTGGCCGCGATTGACTATTAACAGTCCAGTCCCTGGATAAAACAACCAATACCACTCTAACGATGAGGCGACATTATAAGCCCGTATCTCGTTTACTTTTGTAAAACATTGTAATTCATTAAGCTGTCCATCTCCTGTGCGTGTGCAAACTGCACCTTGAGCACCTTGAGCACAGCTTACCTCTCTTAACCACCCTGTCGCAATGTGCCGGGCCGTTAACGCCGCATAAATCACCCAACAACAATACAGGCTAAAGCCTTTGTTTGGCTATCAGACTTTGCCGACAGAATGACTAGGAGAATAAGGATGAATTTGCGAACTCCAGGGTTATACGGAATATGCCGTGATAGTAAACCTGATACCAGGAGGCGTTAACCTAGACTTTCAATTGGCAATATCTTGAGATTATCTACCGTTTGAGCCGCTATTCGACTGTCTCTCCCCTGACCTGCTTGTCCGCATGATAGGAAGATCGCACCATAGGACCGCTGGCCACGCTTGTGAAGCCAATGTTTTTTGCGTACTCGGCAAACTGATCAAATTCGTCCGGATGCACAAAGCGCTCAACCGCCAAGTGGTTCAAACTAGGCTGCAAATACTGGCCAATAGTAATCATATCCACCTGGTGTTCGCGCATATCATCCATGACCCGGTATATTTCATCAGCTTGCTCGCCCAACCCCACCATGATACCAGACTTGGTGAGCACTGCCGGTGATCTCTCTTTATATTTGTTTAACAATGCAAGCGACCAAGCGTAATCCGCCCCGGGTCTTATTTTTTTATACAGGCGCGGCACCGATTCAAGGTTATGGTTAAATACATCTGGAGGCTCAATTTGAAGGATATCCAATGCGACATCCATACGTCCCCGAAAATCTGGAACCAATACTTCAATTTTAATATTCGGGCTCGCCCGTCGGGTTTCTTTTATGCAATCCGCGAAATGTCCTGCACCACCATCCCTTAAATCATCTCGATCCACGGAGGTGACCACCACATAGCGTAGCTTCATTTCTGCTATGGCTAGTGCAAGGTGCTTCGGTTCATCCACGTCCAAAGGATTGGGGCGCCCATGAGCTACATCACAGAAGGGGCAGCGCCGGGTACAAATTTCCCCCATGATCATAAATGTTGCTGTACCGTGACTAAAACATTCCCCAAGATTGGGGCAGGCCGCCTCTTCGCAGACAGAAGCGAGCTTGTTTTTACGTAAAATCTGTTTGATATTCGCTACTTCCGGAGAAGTCGGCATACGCACACGAATCCAATCTGGTTTTCGCGGCGCCTTTTCAGTTGGCACTACTTTCACCGGTATACGAGCCACCTTCTCTGCACCTCGCAGCTTCACTCCTCGCTCTACTGCCGGTCTTCTCGGTGGCGCAGTGTTTCTACCCTTCTGTTCTTTATCCATCATTCGTCGCTCTTATTCACACTACTGCCAGTATACCCCAGGCGCTTGATCAGGCCACCGACAAGCTTATCTATAACCAGCTGCTCTTCAGGCGCCTGCTCGAGCAAATCCTGCAACTGGGTCACGCCAAGCCCCGAATAACCGCAGACATTGATACGGCTATAGGGTTCCAAATCCATATTGAGATTAAAGCTCAATCCATGATAGCTGCAACCTTTCCTGATCCGAAGTCCCAGCGATGCTATTTTTTTATCACCAACATATACACCAGGCGCATCTTTTCTTGCCGTTGCCTTAATCTGACGTTGCGCCAGATATTCAATAATACTTTCCTCAATAACAGTGACTAGGCCTCGTACCCCGATCTTGAGCCGACGCAGATCCAACATCAAATAGATGATTATTTGTCCGGGCCCATGATAAGTCACCTGGCCACCACGATCTGATTTAATCACCGGAATCTGACCCGGTGAAATCAAATGCTCCTCTTTGCCAGCCTGACCCTGGGTAAATACCGGATGATGCTGGACCACCCAGATCTCATCCTTTGTATTTTCATCGCGCGCATCAGTGAATTGTCTCATCTCAGACCATACCGCCTCATAAGGCTTAAGGCCTAAATATCTTAATCGCAGAATCTGGGAGTCATGTTTTGACATACGAAGTGCATCAGTTCTCAGGCAGAGCTTTGATTAGAGCACCATTTCAATGCGCCCGGTCGCCTTCAGATCTTCAAAAATCGCTGACAATTGTGCTTCACCTGTCGCAATAATAGTCACTGTAACAGAGCAGTATTTGCCATTGCGACTTTCTCTAATTCGAACGCTACTAATATCCAGGTCCGGGGCATGTATCTGAACAACATCCAACACCAGTTGTTGGTAATCAGGTGTTAACAAACCCATGACCTTTATGGGGTACTCACAGGGGAATTCAATTTTAGGGGCTTCGGGCTGGGTCATCTAAATGATCTTACTGTTACGGCTAGCTTTCGACTACCGATTTTCGGCAAGTTGAGCCTTATAGGCTTGGAAACATTTGGCGACAGTGTACCACATAGAACCAATATTTCCGTCACCGACCGGTTTATCATTGAGCTCAATCACCGGCACAATTTCCCGGGTAGAGCTGGTCACCCAGATTTCATCAGCTGCAGCCAGTTCTGCTTCGCTGATCGCCTTTTCCTGACATTGAAAGTCTCCCTGCACTGCAAGCTCTACGATCAGGTCCCGAGTAATACCTCCCAAAATCAGATTATCCTTGGGTGGTGTTTGCAGAAGGCCATTTTTGACTATAAAAACATTAGACGCTGCCGCCTCTGTTACATAGCCATCGCGAATCAACAACACATCTTCAGCACCCTGGTCCAGCGCTTGCTGCTTAAGCAGTATATTGGGTAACAAACAAACACTTTTAATATAGCAGCGTGTCCAACGGTTATCCGGCAAAGTTATCGCTCGTATACCTGTTACCGAATCCAAATCAACGCTAATACATACAGGTGTGGCCATCACGAAAAGTGTGGGCTCTATATCTGCCGGGCAAATATGATCACGTTTTTCGGCAACACCTCGAGTCACTTGCACATAAATTGATAACTCTTTTGCTTGTGGTGCATTGTGAGCGACGACTTGTTCAAACAGCATCCCCCAGCTTTGTTCGGTCTTATACAACCGTATATTGGTTGCATCAAGACTGCGCTGCAAACGTTGAACATGCTCCTTTAATCTAAATACTTTCCCCTGATAAACCGGTATCACTTCATAAACACCGTCGCCAAACAAAAACCCTCGATCCAAAACCGAGACTTTCGCCTGCTGCAAAGGCATAAATTCTCCATTAAGATAAACAACAGGTGTCATAGCATAAACCTAGGCAATCAGCTCAACGAAAAACTGTACGATACTATCCCAAATTCTCTTAAACAGGCTCCCCTGCTCGACGGATTCAAGGGCAACCAAAGGTACTGTAGCAATAAGCTGATCATCCAATCTTACAGTCACCTCTCCATATTGGTTGCCTTTAGTTACCGGCGCTTCTATCACGCTGTCCACATCTACGCTCGCTGATAACGCGCTATGCTGCCCACGCGGTATCGTGACATAAAGATCCTCTACGATACCCAGCGCTATTTGGTCAGCTGCGCCACCCCATAACCTTGATTCATTTAATATTTGATCGGCACTATAAAGCTTATGGGTTTCGTAATAGCGAAATCCGTAAGTCAGTAACTTCTGGCTTTCTGTCGCACGTGATTCCTCACTGCTTGCCCCCATTACTACTGAAATCAAACGCATACCATGACGTTCTGCCGAGGCAACCAGACAATAACCAGCTTCCTCGGTATGGCCCGTTTTTAACCCATCAACACTTCGATCTCGCCACAGCAGTTTATTACGGTTGGGTTGGCGAATCTGGTTGTAGGTAAAGTACTTTTCGGCATATATCGAGTAGTGCTCAGGATGACCAACCACAATTGCGCGGGCTAACTTCGCCAGGTCCGAAGCCGTAGTGTAGTGCTCTTCCGCCGGTAATCCAGTAGCATTCTGGAAATGCGAATTTTTCATACCCAGGCGTTGTGCATGCTTATTCATTAAGTCAGCGAACGCATCTTCACTCCCGGCTATGTGCTCCGCTACGGCGACACTGGCATCGTTACCGGACTGGATAATAATGCCTCGTAACAAATCCTCAAAGCTGACCTCAGTTCCTTCTTTTATGAACATTCTGGAACCGGGTGTTTTCCAGGCTTTCACGCTGATTCTGACTTTCTCTGCCAGAGTTATATTGCCCTTATCCAGCTCATGTGCCGCTATGTAGCTGGTCATCATTTTGGTGAGGCTGGCCGGAGGTAATGGCTGCTGAGCATTACTCTCCGTCAAAATTTTTCCACTGTGTGCGTCTATTAACAAATAGCCCTTGGCTGCAATTTGTGGTGGCGCCGGGATCAGCGGGTTAGCCGCCATAACAAGGTTGGTTAACCCCAGTAAAAATAGCACTGTAAACAGTCGTTTCATTTTCATCATATTTATTTTCTTTATAGCAATTTAGTGTTTCCGCGACTCTGCGGCCGTCTATTCTAACGCACGGTTTGATGAGATCAGTGTTAAGATCGTGGTAACGAGAAAATAATGGGTATACCGAACCCCAGAGTACTAATTTTCTCGCGGATAGCCTGTGCCGCCGTCATATCCCGCAAAGGCCCAATCTGAACCTTATGTAGGTTTGGGGTTTGCGATTTATCCAGATAGATGGCTACCATACCATCAGTAATCCCCTGCAATCTCCGTTTTAGCTTAGTTGCAGATTCCTGGCGGGAAAAAGCGCCAACCTGGAGATAAATTTCTGTACCAGGCTCTACCGATAACGATCGTGTTTTATACCACACAAGAGGATCAATCGCTTCCAGCTTGACCTGTGCCGTGCCCTGATCGACAAACCCCAGTTTAATAGCTGCAGCATAGGACAAGTCGATTACTCGATCCGAATGAAATGGCCCCCGATCGTTGACTCTGACAATCACCTTGCGATTATTGCTCAGGTTGGTCACTCTCAGATAGGTGGGCAAGGGCAAATTTCTATGCGCCGCCGACATATCAAACATGTTATAGATTTCACCGTTTGAAGTAAGATGCCCGTGAAATTTTGAACCATACCAGGAAGCAACGCCCTGTTTGGTATAGCCTAGACTCGTGCTCAACACCTCATAATTCTGGCCCACTACTGTATACGGACTTTTGTTACCCATCTTGCTAAGCGGCTCAATCCTGGGTTCAGCATCCGGGATCTTCTCAATATCCTGGTAGTCGAAGGGTGGCGCATCCTGTTGTTTGTGATAACGAGTTGATTGATAACTCGTATCAGCACAACCGATACACAGAAGCAGCACCACTGCGCACAACACAGACATCTTACAAGATATGGTAGCAGTCACCCTGGATTATCCACTGATCTGCTGTTTCAAGATTTGCTGGCTCAATTGGTATACAGCCATTGCATACAGGGCACTGTGATTGTATCGGGTGATTACGTAAAAATTATGCAGCCCTACCCAATATTCGTCACCCTCCTCACCACGCAACTGCATTGCCGTTGCCGGCTGATCTGACGGCAATTCAACATCCGTCTTAAAGCCACGCTCTATAAGCTGAGCAAGTGTATGCGTGGGCTTTAAATCTCGCCTTTTTTTCACCAACAATGAATCAAAATCACTCCCTTGCGGCGTAGCCTTGGCTGTGACTTCTTGCCCCTTTTTCCAGCCATGCCGGTGGAAATAGTTTGCCACACTGCCAATGGCATCCGTAGCGTTGTGCCAGATATCCTTGGAACCATCTCCATCAAAGTCAATCGCATAGGCTCTAAAACTACTCGGCATGAACTGGCCATAACCCATTGCACCCGCATAGGACCCCATCAATGTTCTCGGATCTACTTTTTCGCTGCGCGCCAACAACAGAAACTCGACTAATTCCTTGCGAAAGAATGTCGCCCGCTTGGGGTAATCAAATGCCAGCGTTGCAAGTGCATCAATTACCCGATATGAACCAGTCACACGTCCATAGCGTGTCTCTACTCCGATAATTGCGACAATAATTTCTGGCGGCACACCAAACTCTGCTTCAGCACGTTCCAGCGCCTCACGATGCTCCTGAAAAAAACCGACCCCCTGCTCTGTCCGTAATTGAGTAACAAGAATCGGCCGATAATCCTTCCACGGCTTAGCTTCTGCAGGCGAGGTCATTAATCGGATAATATTTTCCTTATACTTCACCTCATTGAACAGATGCTCCAAATAACCCTGATCAAAACCATGCTGCGCAACCATTTCCTGAACAAATTGATCGACCAGCTGATTATCAATCGAGTAACTTTTAGATTCCGATTGAGCCGCCGCTACCCACAGCAAACTGATCATGCCAATTATCTGTGTTGCTGTTCTCAAATATTTCATACTGGACCACTCAAGTTATAAATCACAACTTTATCCTTTTCGCTTTATCTCGGCAGAAGTTTTTTATGTGTTTGGATCGACATCAACAGGCCAAAACCCACAAACAATGTAACAATCGAGGTGCCGCCATAGCTTATCAAAGGCAGTGGCAATCCGACTACCGGTAAAATACCAGAAACCATGCCAATATTGACAAAAATGTAAAAGAAAAAGGTCAAGGACAAGCTCCCTGCCAGCAATCTGCCATAGGTATTGTCAGCATTTGTCGCAATGAACAGACAACGGGTCACCACAAGAAAGTAGAGCGCTAATAATCCGAGTACACCAATAAAACCAAATTCCTCGGCCAAAACAGCGATAATAAAGTCTGTATGGCTTTCCGGTAAAAAATCCAGGTGTGACTGAGTACCCTCGAGCCACCCCCTGCCGTAAAGACCACCAGAACCAATGGCTGTTTGCGACTGAATAATATTCCACCCTGCTCCCAACGGATCCCGCTCAGGATCAAGAAATGTCAATACCCTTTGTTTTTGATATTCCTTCATTAACATCCAAAAGACGGGTATACAGGCCGCTGCTACTGAAGCAAAACCAAACACCAGACGCCAGCGAATACCGGCGAACAACAGCACAAAAAATCCTGAAGCAGCAATGAGAATGGCTGTTCCCAAATCCGGCTGCTTAACAATAAGCAACGCTGGAACAATGATAAACACCATTCCCCAAAAGAGGTGTTTCAAACGCGGAGGAAGATGACGGTCGGCGTAGTACCAGGCTAAAACCATGGGGAGCGCCAGCTTCATCAACTCCGAGGGCTGAAACCTGGGTAACCCTGGAATAGCTAACCACCTTTGTGCTCCTTTGGCTCCCGCCCCCATCACTAGCACCGCCACTAGCAGTATGATGCCAAACATCGTCAACCAGGGCGACCAGCGCCTATAATGGTGCGGCCCTATCTGTGCAACAACCAACATCACCAGAAAACCAATTCCCATGTGCGTTAGCTGGCGATACAACATCGATATATTTTCACCGCTTGCACTATACAGAACCAGCAATCCTACAGCGCATAAAATTATAAGCAGAAGCAGAAGTGGCCAGTCCAGATGAATAAAATTTAACCACCCTGGTTTTTTCTGCAAACTATAGGACGTTTGAGGCAGTTTACGAAGAAAATCCTTACTTGGCATAGTTAAGCTGAATCTCTGAGAAAATACGTGTCCAGCACCTTTCTCGCGACCGGTGCCGCTGAACTACTGCCACCCCCTCCATTTTCAACAATTACGGCAATCGCAATTTTTGGCTCCTTAACCGGCGCAAAGGCAATGAACAGTCCATGATCCTTGTTCCGTTCAGCAGTATTTTCCTCATCGTATTCCTCATCCTGCTTGATTCCTATGACCTGTGCTGTACCCGTTTTACCCGCCATTTTATACTTTATGCCTTTGGCTACACGACGAGCAGTCCCATTTCTATCATGCACCACTTTCTGCATAGCCTGAATCATACGTTCCCAATGCATCTGATCCCGTAGCAACATGTCCTTTGGAACTTTCAGATTATGGCCTTTAACGCTCCCAACAACGTCCTCGGATACAACCTCACCAACACCCCAGCTCTTAATCAGCCTGGGCTGCACCCACTTTCCCCGATTGGCCAAAACTGCGGTCGCGGTCGCTAATTGAAGGGGCGTGGTAAGCATGTAACCCTGCCCGATACTGACGTTTAATGAATCGCCTGTGTACCAGGACTCACCCAAGGTGTTTTTCTTCCATACCGAAGATGGCAAAACCCCTTTGCGTCCTTCCGCCAAATCCAGCGCAGTATTCTGGCCAAAGCCAAACTGAGCCAACAGCTCATGAATGAGATCAATATCCATGTGATGCGCCATCTCATAGAAAAAAGTATCACAGGAGCGCACAATTGCTGTTTCCAGATTCACCCTTCCATGACCCCATTTTTTCCAGTCACGATAATGACGACCCTCCTTTGTGAGCTGATACCAGCCGGGATCAAAAATGGTGTGCTGCCAGTCGGTGTACCCATATTCAAGTCCGGCTAACGCGACAAAGGGTTTCATGGTCGAACCGGGAGGATATTGCCCCCTGAGGGCCCGATTAAAAAGCGGCAAATCCGGCGAATCCCGAAGTGATGAATAGGTTTTGGTATCAATGCCTGTGACAAACAAATTGGGATCAAATGCCGGGTTGCTCACCAGTGCCAGAACACCACCTGTTTGAATGTCAATGGCCACCACGGCACCACGATGATCACCTAAAGCTTCTGCTGCTGCTCGCTGTAGATTGACATCCAGATAGAGCGTAACGTCATCTCCTGGCAGTGGAGCGGCCTTGTCCAGTACCTTCAGAACTCGACCACGAGCATTTATTTCAACCTTGCGAAATCCTACATGACCATGCAGCTCATTCTCATAGAATTTTTCGATGCCGAGTTTCCCGATACTGGTGGTACCACTATAGTTCGCAGAATCTATTTGTGTGAGTTCTTTCTCATTAATACGACCTACATAACCCAGAACATGAGCCGTCAATTCCTGCTGTGGATAACTGCGAACAAGCTGTGCTGCGACGGACACACCCGGCAATCGATAGGAATTCACCGCAATACGGGCTATATCTTCTTCGGTCAGGTGATATTTGATTGGTACAGATTGGTAGGGGCGTCGATGTTGCAGCATCCGCTTGCTGAAATTTTCCCGGTTACGCTCACTGAGCTCAACAATTTCGGCCAGCTGACTGATGGTCTGCTTTACATCTTTAATATGCTCAATTGTAAGATTTAAACTATGGCTAGCCTTATTTTCGGCTAACAGTATGCCGTTGCTGTCATAAATAAGACCACGATTAGGCGGCACCGCCTGCAGCAATAGTCTGTTTTTATCTGAAAGGGTGCTATAGCGATCAAAGTTAACAACCTGAAGGTAGAACATACGCGCTACCAGCAGCAACGTCAGGCAAAACAGAACCAGCAAAAAAACCCAGGCTCTTCGGGAAAAAACGCGCGTTTCACCATAAAAATCTTTAAGGTCCTGATTATCCATCAATTTCTTTCAGATTCATTATTGGCCATTAGGAACAGCAGGCAAACCGATTCGCATTCAGAAAAGCCCTTTTATCTGTGATAGGGGTGATTATTAAGTAAAGACCATGCTCGGTATATCTGTTCTGCTATCACCACCCGTACCAATGGATGGGGGAAGGTTAAACGAGATAGCGACCACTGTTGCTGCGCACGATCCAAACATTCACGTGCCAGACCATCCGGCCCACCCACCAACAAAGCGACGTTGCAACCCAGCATCTGCCAACCACTGACATGCTTCGCCAATTGTTCGGTACTCCAGCTTTCACCTTTAACCTCTAGCGCGACCACCTGATCTCCTGAAGCTATCGCAGCCAATATCTGCCTGGCCTCCTTTCCAATCGCTTTGTTAATATCCGCGCCCTTACCTCGCGTCGCTAAAGGAATTTCTACAGTCTCCAGCTTTAGTTCATTCGGCAGCCGTTTCGCATATTCATTAAAGCCCTCGCTGACCCAACCAGGCATTTTAGTCCCAACAGCGATTAGTCGGATACGCATAGGCGACCAGTTCTGCTGGAGTTATTTGACACCTTCATCCTGATTGTTATCAGCGGGTACAGACCAGAGTTTCTCAAGATCATAAAACAGACGTGTATCTGGCATCATGACGTTAACAACGACGTCACCCAGATCTACAAGAATCCACTCTGCCGCATCCTGCCCTTCCTGGCCGATGGGAAGCATTCCAGCCTCTTTGACTTTAGTGACCACATTTTCCGCAACGGACTTAACATGCCGTCGCGACGTGCCGGACGCCACAATCATATAATCTGTTACATTTGATAGTTCTTTGACATCCATACATTGAATATTGATGGCTTTACCATCCTCCAATGCATCTATAACGAAATCTTTCAGTTGCTCTGCCTGCATGTTACCTCAATTTTAAATATCTGTACTGCGATCTACAGTCTCGTATAAATGGTGCTGTTTTATATAATCCCACACTGGATCTGGAAGTAAATACCTCGGAGACCGACTATGGGCAATTAATTGTCTAATCCGGGTCGCAGAAATATCCAACGGTGTCAGATGTCGGATAAGAATACGACCAAAAGGATGCTCTGTAATATCCTCAAACACCAGCGCCTCGCGAGCATGCACCAGTTTACCGATAATACCCTGTTCGGGCATTTCAGAACCTGGGCGTGCTGCAACAATTATATGGGCCAGCTGCAAAATCTGTTGCCACTCGTGCCATTTTGGCAACGTTAAAAAGGAATCCATACCCAATACAAGCGAAATGGATACGAAATCACCCAAATCTGAGCGGAGTGCCGTCAGCGTATCAACCATAAAGGAGACTCCACCACGCCCTATTTCAAGATCGTCACAGATTAAATCTGGCTCGTTTGCCACCGCAAGTTCGAGCATCTGCAGACGATTATCCGCATTACAGCATGGCAATCCTCTATGCGCTGGTGTATGGCAAGGAAGCAGGCGCATCTCATCGAGCCTTAGCGTCTCCTTTATTTCCAGTGCTGTGCGCAAATGCCCAAAGTGAACTGGATCAAAAGTGCCGCCAAATAATCCGATACTTTTCACCGGTCATCCTCACGCCTGCACACACTCGTCATGGAATTAATTACGAATATGGCCATCCCCAAGCACCACGAATTTTTGTGAAGTTAACCCCTCAAGTCCCACCGGCCCACGGGCATGTATTTTATCCGTAGATATACCAATCTCCGCTCCTAAACCATATTCAAAGCCATCGGCAAATCGGGTTGACGTATTGACCATTACCGAACTTGAGTCTACCTCTGTCAGAAAACGCCGAGCTTTTGTATAGTTCTCGGTAATTATAGAATCCGTATGATGGGATCCATAGTTATTAATATGCCTGATCGCGTCATCCATACTCTCTACCAACTTGATCGACAAAATAGGCGCAAGATATTCAGTCGTCCAGTCCTGATCCGAGGCGCTGGCTACCTGTTGTAGAATATTCTTCGTATGCTCACAGCCCCGTAGTTCAACCCCCGCTGTCTGGTACCTATCTGCCAGTTCGGGCAACACCTCTTGCGCTATTGATTGATGAACCAGAAGTGTTTCCATGGTATTGCAGGTACCATAGCGTTGTGTTTTGGAATTAAAAGCAACCTTGATCGCTTTTTCTCTATCAGCCCATCGATCTATGTACACATGACAGATACCATCGAGGTGCTTGATCACCGCTACTTTTGCATCTCGGCTAATACGTTCAATTAACCCTTTACCACCTCGTGGGACTATCACATCGACATATTGCGGCATAGTGATCAGCTCGCCAACAGCTTCTCGATCCGTAGTCTCGATCACCTGAACAGATTCAGCAGGTAAACCGGCTACGTTTAACCCCTGCTTGATACAGGCTGCGATTGCCTGATTAGAACCAATTGCTTCGGAACCGCCGCGCAAAATGGTAGCATTACCCGATTTCAGGCACAGACTAGCAGCCTCTACTGTCACATTGGGCCTGGACTCGTAAATAATACCGATCACACCCAATGGCACGCGCATTTTACCCACCTGGATGCCAGAGGGCTGATAGTTTAGATCTGTAATGGCACCAACCGGATCAGGTAACGAGGCTACTTGATGCAACCCCTCATTCATGCCATCGATGGTTTTATCAGTGAGTGTTAAGCGATCCAGCAACGCCGCTTCTAAACCATTCCTCTCGGCGTTTTCCACATCCTGACAATTGGCGCTTAATATTACGTCACGTGAAGCATCAATCGCATCAGATATCGCCATGAGCGCCTGATTTTTCTTTCCCGTATCCGCCGCCGCAATTTTACGGGACGCTTCACGTGCATAGCGCCCCACTTCAACCATATATTCTTTAACGTTCATTGACCTGCTAATACCTTTTCTTATTTAAGACCTTTGCTTACAGCTCTTGCTTACAATTTCGGCCACTTTACCTCTCTAATTCGTTATTAGAATCAAACGAGCGCCTTAAAGTATACGAACCATCACATTATACATTAAAAACAAACACGCACGCTCTGTCCTGTTGCCGGGAACTTAACACCTCACATTAGTGCTGACGTACCAGCTTCGATACATTGTTACTGATCGTACATTAGGACGGGCAATCGGTAATATCCACACGACCGTTTTGTAGCCTCAACCTGCCGCTGGCACTGACTACCACTTCCCGAGCACGCCGCACAACATTCTCATTACTGGCATCTGGCGCACAGATGCGAAAAGTCATCATCGGCAAACCACCCTTTGCTCTTCTCGCCATACCATCACCACGATATACCAATGCCGAAACACGTCCATTGCTCCTGAGAATATAACCTGCAGCGATCGGCTCGAACAATTGAATAATTTCATGCGTATCCGGCTTACGATTGGTATTTTCATCAGCATAGACAATCCAGCCCTTTTCCCAGGCTTGGTCGTCGCTGCACGCCTCGGTTGAGCCTTCTACAGCACGAATACAAATATAGGTTTTTTGATTTCTGCGTATTGCTTCGCTTCTCGCAAGATTCAACGCGGTCACAAATCGGTTTGCCTGTATGGTCAGCCTGCTTGAACGCACCAAATCCACAAAACTTGGCACAACCATAAAAGTCAGAATAGAAATAGCCACTAATACAATAAGGGTCTCTACCAAAGTAAAGCCCGATACAAAATTGCGATCCATCGCCGGAACTCCCAAATAAAGTTAATCCATTAACAATACCCGTCGCGCTGGAGCATACCTGAATTGGATTTAAGAATAAAATTTATAAGGCTTGTAGATTCGGATCGAATCAAGTGATAGCCGGTTAAAATGCGGTTTGAGGCGAATCGGCCCGGCACCAAAAACTCTTCCCGGGCCAGCTGTTAACTCAAAACAAACGATGGCAGGCTTACCAGATCAAATCAAATTCACCAGCATTCATCCACATCGGCGGCACCGCTATTATCCTTTTCGCCTAAATGAGAGAGTGTGAGATTACCACAATAGGTATCATCCGCTTGCGATCCCTGAGGGGTCGCGGTCAGTGTAAAACAGGTCGTATCACCACAAGGTGCAGTAATCGTGATTACATAATGTTCATCTGGAGATTCTAAAGTACCGCTGGTGCCACCAATATTATTCACGTTTGTTGTATAGGCATTATTCTCCGTAAACCAGCGCTCCTGACGAGCCGCCGCATCTGTGAGGGCAATTTTTGCGTCGGCACGCCGGGTATCGATCATCGTATTGAGGTAATTTGGTAGCGCCACCGCTACGAGAATCGCGAGAATTCCCAACGCAATCATCAACTCTATTAGGGTAAAACCGCTAACCCGCAAAATTCTGGCATGATTAACAATTTTGAGCTTTTTATACATATTAACTCCTGACAGGCTAATGACTTAAAATCTGCTGGATTTTCTGGTCTGGCCCAATAATCCAAACAGCTTCAACCTGGTTATTCGAATCCACCAAATAGCGTACAAACATATCCTTTTCTAAAGTGGACACACCTACCGGGCGTTCCTTATAAAAGACCTCGGTTTTACCCACTGTAATACGGTGTTCCCGGGAATCAATTTGTATAATTCCACCTTCCAGGTCTGTTTTGAATATTAAACCTCTATATTCGGTAGCCGCCAACAGACAAGGTGTTATTAGCCACAGCCCTGCAAATAGCCCTATTTTCTTCAACATAATCATATTCCTGCTTTTGATTAATATTCAGACTGAAACTTACCTAAACAACTGTCGCCAGGACTGCCTGCCCACTTCCGGCTGGTTCTCATTAACCTTATCAATACCACCGGCACTATTGCTCAGATATTTACACTCCTTGCCCTGACAATTCAGCACCTTGGGAGCAGTAAGAATTCCTTCACCCAGTTGGATACCACTTTGCACGAGGTACTGGGTAACTTCCTCAAGGGTATACTGATACATGTCATTGTCATCAAAATCCCCATCGTTATCGATATCAAAGGGTGGATCGGACAATGGGCCGCCATTGGAAGCATCCAGTTCCATCAAGAAACTGCTACCACCAGCAGAACAAGGATTTGACGAGGGCAACAAGGTAGTAAAAATAATTCTACCGCTGCGATAGACTGGATTGGTAACCTGCTTTTCTCCTCTATTGGCGGTATTTCCATCTTCCGTATTGATTAGATCCAGATACCAACCCAGATGCGGATCGGCTTCTCCTTCTCCATTCCAGTCAATGTCGTTATCCGTACTGATTCGGAATGTAAACGTCGTATCATTCGACCCATCGCCATCAAAATCAAAGCTAACTTCCGGTTCCTTGATGATCTCCTGCTTCAACAGCCGGTCATAGTTGCCGGAAGTACGGCCACTATCCACCGTCTCACTATTATCCCAAATACCATAGAAAGTTTGGGTGGGCACACTCAATACCGCCGTATCCATTGTTTCCAGATATTTACCCGTACCAAAATATACCATTAACCCATCTTTTGATTTGACCGGGTGGTCACTGACCGTCGGACGCGTGGTAATCGGCTGTGCTGTCCCATCAGACGCTATCGCACTGAATAAGGGCGCCGGTGCAGCATTATTTCCATTACCGCTACTAAAAGCCACATCCCATTGGCTGGTGTTTGATCCCGTCACATCAAACTTCCACATATTTCCTAACAGGTCACCCGCGTAGATATAGTCCACATCCAGATCCTGATCAATATCCACCGGGGTTACCGTTGACAATCCGTTTGGCGTCGTCGTATCTCCCGCCTCAGTAGATATTTTCTTTATAAGTGCTCCGGTTTCGATGTTAACGATGTACAGAACAGCATGCCCCGTGGTGCTCGGCGTACCATCGGCTTGCGTATTGTTATAGCCATTCCCAAAAATAGCCGCCCAGGTACCATCATTCATTTTCACGATATCCGGTTGGCTATAGCTATAGCCCATATCCGCATCATCCGCATCGGTAAACTCCCATAGCACCAAGGAACTGGCATTACCTTCCGAGAAGTTACCCGGATCAGTCACATCAAGTGCGTAAACCGCCTGCCCACCCGCCGATAACCCACCAACAAGCACGGTATGCCAGATATCATCGTAAAAGACGTCACCAGCAGTTGGCGACCCATCAACGTAAAATTGGTGATTGTAATTTTGCGCAACCAGATCCGGTAACTTTGAGTACAACACGCTCGGCACGTAGGCCAATAATTCCGAGCCTGTTAATGCATTATAAGCATGCATCATCCCATCGTTGGCACCCACATAGACAACCGGTGTGCGACTGGCATTATCCGTGGCAAAGGTGGAATAAGCAGCCGACTCCAATGTATCCGGATAGGCAAACAGCGGTGCCGCCACATAAAAGGGAGATGAATTGATAATATCTCCCAATTTGCGACTGCGATTTCTGAATTTTCCAGCACTGGTACCTTCGTTTGAATCATCACCACGAACGTAATCCACAATCCATTGCCCATAATCCTGGTTAGAAGGTATTTCTGGCGCATCTTCGAGTATCGCTGCTACCTGTGCCGTACTCAAATCATTGTTCGCGTCCAGATCATCAATATCATCGGGCCAGCGAAATGGAATTCCTTTACCGCTGCCTGTATTAGCCGAAGGGTTATAAGTTAATATTTTTCGTGCACCAAAATTAATGCCATTGGAGACAGAACCCGCGTCCCAATACGCCGGACAAATATCACCCAGACTTTCCGTAGTACAGCTTCGATTTGGATTCGCATCGGTGGAAGTACCATCGGAAATAGGGTAGTTGACTATCTGCCCGCTCCAGTCATCGCTATCAAAACGTGCTTGATAAATACTGGTCGTTGCGTGCACAGAGGTTGAGCTGGCAGCAACAGACGCTGCCGAACCTACGCGGGTATCAATATTCGCCAATGCATCGGTTAAGCCTTTAACCACCTGACTCGGGGTTTTTGCCGAGACGAAGGTTCCCGTACTATTAAATGCCGCGTGCCACAAATCATCGACCTTTTCAGGTATATCACTGCTTGGCGTCGCATCCCCCCAATCATCATCGGGTGAATCCAACTCACTAGCTAAAGCCACACCATTACGCGTATCCGGCTTACCGTTGCCATCGGTATCTTCCAGCCGGCCTTCCACACCAAAAGCCACAGTAAAGGTCACCATATGTTGTTTGGAATTACTATCCTGAGGGCTGGTCGGCACATTGTTTGGCAAACCACTCAGATCCTTGTCATAGTAATATTTGGCCACATCGGCAACCGTAACACTGTAGCCATCTCCATCTTCATCACCAGTGACCGTACCTGGATTACTACCATTCCAATAGCCATCAGTAAAAAGCACCGAAAAATTCTGCTGACACTCACTGATGATGGGGTCATCCTTTCCTGATAACGCATCATCATAGTATTTGCCCGTTCTCTCCAAACCCTTACGCAACGGAGTGCTTGAGGTGGGCCAATCTAAATTAAACAGGGCATCCAGCATTTCCTGGTTATGGGTTGCAAAATTGGTAACCGTCGACTCAGGAACCTCTTTAAATAGCGTAGAATAGGCGTTGATCACGCTCAAGCCATAACGAAAGCCGGGTTTATCACTGACCACCGCTGCCAGTGCGCCTTTAGCGACATAGGCACGCTTGCGTGAATACTGATACCAATTAGCGACATTTTGCTGAGCTTCGGCGATTGTTCTGGAAGCCACTGCACCTCCGCCCAACTCTGTATGGGAGCCCGTACCAGTCAAGGTGGATGATACTGTAGTCGGATGTAAACCGGTTGAGTTCGGAGCGTAAGTTGTCACCTCTACCAGCACCTCATCATCACCGGTCGTGCCATTTTCCTGGAAGGTGTATCGCGTGTGTTTGTCCCAAAGATCAACCCGGCTGTTAGCTTCGCTGGTGGCATTTATATTAGTGCCCCGTCTCGGTCGCTCACCAGTATGGCCGCGATCATCTTCCCAAACCTCATAGGAAAATCCAGTTAAGTCTCTGAGCTCCGTATAACCGTCAGATCCCGACTTGGGATCACTGCGTGCTGCGGTGAAGCTTGCATCACTCATTCCTTCTCTTTCCCAAGCTTCGTAAGATACCTTGGGGTCATAATACATGACATTGACGCTGGACGATTTGACCCGCCAGTCTGCATCCGCGGTCAGGTTTTCTCCAGTCTCACTTTCACACTTTTCTAACGTCTGTCGGTCACTGTTACAACCCCTTGAGTAGGCATGATCGGCATCATCGAAGATATATTCAAAATCCTGGAAACTACTTCCGCTGTAGCTGCGCCACAAACCGTTGGTCACTAACCAACCACAATCACCGCTGCCCGTATTGCCATAGCCATTGCTATTATAGGCACAGTAATGCCAATATTGCCGGGTTAAAATTTCCCAGTCCATCGAACCCGAGTCATCGACTTCAAAGAATACATTGGGGATAGAATCGCGATCCAAAAATAACGGTGTATTACTGATACTCAAGGGTGCTGCGTACAAGGAATTTAGCCCACTCGACATACAGATTGCCGTCATGGCAAGCGTAGAACATATAGATTTAATAATCGGTTTCATGAATCAACACCTCAACTGGTTCCCTGAGTTAGTACTGCTTGGCAAAGCTTTCCTGCAACAATACGACTGAATTGGCCAATCCACCCTGGCCTCTGGCTGTAATCAAATAGAAATAGGTTGGCGGTTGCGCCAAAGAACCAACCTCCCTGCCGGTATTTATCTTCTGACGAAATTCGATATAGTACATAGGCTGCGCCGATAATGACTGACCTGACAACCCCCCCATATCAGCACCCGCAGAAATGGCATTAGAGGTCCACCAGCTATCGCTAAAGGGCTGCGGTGTCCCATAGGTCCAGACATCATTGGTCCCTGAGGAATCGGCAATGGGCGCGACTATACGACCATTAAGCCAGCGGGCGGCTACTTTTAATGAAGATTCTGCCGCTTCAAACGCAATCTGGTTATCCAGATAATTACCCGACATTTTTTCTTCGAGGGTGGTAGTTCGCATGCCCTGCACACCGATGAGCGTTAGTGCCAGCAATATAACCAGACTAATGATCAAGGCAGATCCCTGCTGTTTTTTTCTCTGCCGAGCAGATTGAATTATTAGGTGCACACTAACCTCAACTTATTGCAAACTCATTATTTATTACGCAGATCAACTGTCATCTGCACTTCCTGATGTGTAAAGCGATCTGTATAGGTCTTATCACCCGCCGCTGCAAAGGTATAAGTCTGATTGGTTATGTGTACTGGATCAATTGATCTCAGCAACAGCGTCATACGGACAGATACTACTTTTTCCCAGTTACCCACCGCATTGGCTTTAATGTACTGATCCGGTTCTCCATCAGCCCCGTTATCATATCCATAGACAACCTGCAGGTTTTCTACACCTTCGACCAGAGGTGACGGATTATTCCCGCCAGTGGCACCGGTGCCATTCAAGCGCCATAAAGAAGGCACCTGACTGGTTGTGTCATTACGAATAAAATAAGTGGAAGTAGTGAATTTAAGCAGCTCGGAATCATCTCGATAAAGTTTGCTCAATCGGTTCGTGGTATTTTGACTATTCGCATGTGCGATAGTAATTTTTCCGCTACCTTGTGATACGTTTGTTGCGCGAAACAGATCGGATTGCTCACAATCCGAAATAAGAATGGCCTCACCCGCTGCAAAACCACAGGTATTAGAGGCGTCAATTTGTACGTTGGCATTTGCGGTTGCCATATTCCCAGTCAGCTTGGCCCCACATGAACCACCATGTTGCACCGTGATTGCATCGGTATCATCGAGCACTTGGGAAGTTCCTGTCGGCAGTGAAGGCGTCCAACTCTGGCCGCTGGTATTTTCGTACCCATTTACACTGTTCGAACCACTAAAAATATCGGGAACAGGGGCATTGGCAATAATGGTGACATCCTCAGCCCCCCTTTTGGGACTCAAACACCCACGAAAACCCGAGGCCCTGATATCCGATGCCAGCAGGTTAAGTGCATAGCGGCCATTTTCCTGCAATCTGGACAAGGCATCCTGGGTACGATAAGTACCTTTACTGCCGACATATATCTGTACCACCCCGCCTATTAGTATTACACCGACAACCACCGCCACCATGAGTTCGACAAGAGAAAGCCCCTTCTCTCGCATATTATTTTTTACGCTAACCTGATGTTTTTTATTAAAAATATTCATATTTCCGCATCGATGCTAAATGTTTTTTGTACCGGATCACCAGATTCCGCGTCATATTCCCGATCCTCCCACTGCACCGTGATCGTATAGACTCGTCCGGTGGTGGCTCCTTTTAATGCCACCGCACCATCGCCAGAGGGTAGCTGAGCCGCCAGATTGGTTTTCCAGTTATTAATGTCTGCTGTTGCCATCGTATCGCAGGCGGGTATCGAACCACTTAGACCAACCACATAACAATTGGTATCCGTCGCCGTGCTTCTATTCGCCCTCATGCTATCAATAATGTCGTACATGAGAACGGTGGACTGGGTTCTCAGATAAGAACTGTGATTAAACTTAAGCCCGTTCGACTGCAGCGCCGCCAGTCCCACCAGACCAATGGATAATACGAGCAGCGCAACGAGCACCTCGATCAAGGTACTTCCACCCTGCCGCGAATTACGGCCTATACCGCTTTTGAAGTTTAATTTTGTCATCAAGGACATGCTGTCGTGCCCTCCGCTAAGCTTACTCTTCCAGAAAAATTGATATTTAGAGAACGCGATCGGTTAGGGTCATTCACCGCCAACGCATCGCTAGCGCAGAGCCTAAAGGTATCACCATTAACGCCCCCGCTTCCCCTAACGTCACCTTTCGGCATATAGCGCAGCCAATTCGTATACGTATTACCCACGCGCAACGTATAACCATTATCCAATTCCTCAAATAGCCGAATGGTTTCATTCGCATCAACGGTTACATCGTTATCTATGTCCGCGAAAACAATCCAACCATCTTCCCAGTTCGCATTATTGTCACAGGCGGCGCCATTTCTCTTACATACCACAACATTTACATTACGCTTTACTGCCTCACTGCGTGCCAGAGACAGTGCAGTCGCAAACAGGTTAGTCTGCGACGCCAGACGGTTGTTTCGCAGCAGATCCACAAAACTGGGCGCAGCTACGGCCGCCAGAATCGCGATAACCACCAATGTGATCATGAGTTCAACAACCGTAAATCCCTGTAGTTTCCGAAGACTTTTTCTCATAATGTCGTTTTAGCACCCTTCCTTAACTTTTGCCCATTAAATCTGGATTACCGGTCGAAAAAGCTCGACAAGCGGGCAGCCATCATACCCAGCTCGCTGATCCAAACTCATTAACCCTCCAAAGTATAGTCGACTAAGTAGTTTTCGCAGTGAAATTATCGTTATAATCGCCGAACTGTTTTTTCACCCATCAACCCAGACATCTATATGGATCTGACATCAATACAACCGCTGCTGGACTGGCTTAATCTTCACCAGCAATGGGTGGCCGCCACCATCTTATTGATAGCGTTTCTTGAGTCGCTGGCGCTGGCAGGTGTTGTGATTCCCGGGGTGTTGCTACTCTTTGGCGCCAGTGCTATCGCTGGCAGCGGTGCATTAGGTATCTGGCCGACTCTGGGCTGTGCTTTTGTCGGTGCGGTATTAGGGGATTGCATTAGTTTTTTTTTGGGAAAACGACTCAAACAGCACATCAAACAATTGTGGCCATTTCGCAACTATCCGGAGTGGATCCAGAATGGCGAATCCTTTTTTGCCCGTCATGGTGGCAAGAGCATTGTTATCGGGAGATTTGTCGGGCCCATAAGGCCAGTCATTCCTTTAGTTGCGGGAATGCTGGACATGAAATCAAGCCGATTCGTTTCCATTAACCTCTGCTCAGCCCTGGCCTGGGCACCCACCTATATCATCCCTGGATTTCTTTTCGGCGCATCAATTCGATGGGGAGCAGAGTTTCCCGAGGGCTTCATTCGCCTTCTGGTCACTTTATTGGCCGCTGCACTAACCGGATTTATCTTTGCCAGACTAACCCACTGGCACCTCAATCCGGATTCAAAAATATATCAGGCATTGTATCACTGGGCTGAACGCCAACACCATGTTCGTCTGATCTGGTACTGGTTGTCTGAAAGGAGACAGACGGAATATATCTTTCCTTTGCCTTCATTAATTTTATTGATTTTGAGTACTGCCTGTTTTGGCGCGCTAGCTTATTTCGTGAGCGCGACCGGTACCTTCGCATCTATTAACCAGCAGATATTCGATTATTTCCAAACTATTCAACATCCCTGGCTCGATAGTGGCTTTGCCGTGATCACTATGCTGGGTGATGATACGGCAATCAAACTCTGTGCGGGATTACTGTTGCTCTGGTTAATCTATAAACGGCATTTTGCAGCTGCATTGATCTCATTTTTTATCATTGTGTTTGCAGAAAGTAGTGTAGTCGCGCTCAAACACAGCTTTAGCATTGCGCGCCCTTTAGCTGAACCCGGCGTAGCCTTTAGTTCAGGCTCTTTCCCCAGCGGGCATACCACGCGGGCAACCCTTTTATTTGGCTTAATTGCTACATTTATTGCCCAGGAGATGCATCACAAACGACGCTGGTGGATCTATGGAGCCGCCATGGTACCCATGCTGCTCATGGCGATTTCCAGGCTTTATCTGAAACAGCACTGGCTAAGCGATGTGGTAGCGTCATTCTTACTGGGCTTCGCTTTTTGCGCGCTCGGACGCGTTATATTCAGTCCTTTCAATAGAAAGCCCATTACGGCCGATCTCAGTTTGCTCGTTACTGTCATCGCCATTGTGCTCGGTCTGACCATTTATATGATGCGTCAGTACCCCGTCATAATGGGCTGGATCAATGGTTAATCTCACTGTAACTCCTCCAGCAAACTGGTTAAATGTGCTAACCGCCGCCTCGCATCGCCCTGCTCCAGCAATCCCTGCTTTTCCTGATTAGTGAAAGGTAATAGTCCACATAGCTGCCAAAGCACAGCATTCGGGTCACTGTAATCCAAATCCAATCCCTGTTGCTGCACGAAAGGATGCTGCTGCAAGCTTTTAAGCAACAGCACCAACGACTCTAATTGGCCATCATCTGTCAGTGGTTCCTCATCGCGCTTTACCACCTGGCCGAGTAATAGCCCATCCTCCCGCACCGATAAAGATTCTGAAGAATTGATAGATACGACAGTTGTTCCCAGCACCGTAATTCCGAGCAGTCCATTTTTCAGTTGATTCCAATCAACAATTTTCGCCATAGTGCCCTGTGCACTGATTTCTGGAACAACGCCTACTTCACTACCTTTGGTTATCCATACAATCACGAACTCCTGGTTCGACTTTAGGCAATCTGTCACCATTTTGAGGTAACGTTGCTCAAAAATTTGCAGCGATGCCCGACACCCTGGGAATAGCACCCGTTTCAAAGGAAATAGCGGTAACCAACCCATTAAAGCTATGCTACCTTCGATTGCAAAGCATCAAGCAATTTTTGGTGTATTCCCTCGAAACCACCATTACTCATAATCACCACATGATCGCCCTGGGTCAGCGTTTCAGAAAGCCGATTGACTATCTGCTCCACACTGGAGAACAACGCTGCCTCATTTTCACTTTCCTTGACCACCGACGCTAAATCCCAGTCAACGCCATGCGGCTGAAACCAAAGCACCTGGTCTGCTTCACGGCTGACACTGGCAAGTTGCCCTTTATGAATGCCCATTCGCATAGTATTGGAACGCGGCTCTATTACAGCGAAAATCCGTGCGCTGCCCACCTGTTTTCTCAAGCCATCCAGAGTTGTAGCAATCGCTGTTGGATGATGGGCAAAATCGTCGTAGACGCTCACGCCGTCAATCTGGCCAACCTTTTCCATACGACGTTTGACCCCTAGAAATTCAGATAACGCTGCAACGGCCTGATCTGGCAATACACCCACATGATGCGCCGCTGCGATCGCCGACAGGGCATTACTCATGTTGTGGCGCCCCAAATGCTCCCAACGAACCTCGCCGATTTTACTGCCCTGAAAATGCACGCTAAATTGACTGCCATCCGGGACGATTGGAAAAGCTTGCCAGAGCGAGTTTTTACCCTCTCCAATTCCACAAAATTGTACGGGTGTCCAACAGCCCATATCAAGCACGTCAGCAATATTGCGATCTGCTTCGGGCGCTATCACCAGGCCCTCACCGGGAAGGGTTCTCACTAGATGGTGGAATTGGCGCTTAATGGCCGTCAAGTCATCAAATATATCCGCATGGTCAAATTCAAGGTTATTTAGCACAGCAGTACGTGGGCGGTAGTGGATAAATTTTGAGCGTTTATCAAAAAACGCGGTATCGTACTCATCGGCTTCTATCGCAAAAAAGGGAGTCTCTCCCAACCTTGCAGAAACCCCAAAATTCTTGGGTACTCCACCGATCAGAAACCCAGGCGACATGCCGGCATACTCTAAAATCCACGCCAGCATACTAGTGGTCGTCGTTTTACCGTGAGTTCCGGCAACCGCCAGAACCCACTTATCCTTAAGTACCTGCTCTGCCAGCCATTGTGGGCCCGATATGTAGGGCAGCCCTTTATTTAACAGATATTCGACAGCCGGGTTTCCCCGTGACATGGCATTACCAACCACTACCTGATCGGCACCCAGCATATGTTCAGCATGATAACCTTGCATCAGCTCTATGCCCGCCATTTCCAACTGCGTACTCATCGGCGGATAGACATTCTGATCCGAACCACTCACTTCAAAACCCAGCTGCTTTGCTATAAGCGCCAGGCTACCCATAAAGGTGCCGCAAACACCTAGAATATGTATATGCATCCCTATCCCACTCTCGTCTACCCTTTTCAGTATTAGTTTGATAACTTAATTTGCTTGATAACTTACACAAACCAATCCGACTGGGTCATCAATCACCATTCGACAGCTATTATGCCGACGAATATTCATAATTGACAGCGCCCGGCTTGCTATCGCCGCGCTCAGACCTATCGGCAAGTTAAATAGCACATCAAAACACCAGCAACTGTTAAATTTTGCATGAATCTGCCTGCCTATCGATCACAAAATAGAGTATTATCCGAACCAAATTTTCTTCACATAAACCGAACACGGAAAAACTATTGAGCCATGGTTAAAAATGCCTTTTATGCACAGTCGGGCGGTGTAACAGCGGTGATCAATGCCAGTGCTTGTGCTGTAATTGAAACAGCACGTAAACATCCCGATAAAATCGGCAAAGTGTACGCAGGCGCCAATGGTATTCTGGGCGCACTTTATGAAAATTTAATTGACACCTCACTGGAAAGCAAAGCATCAATCGCTGCGCTCCAGCATACACCAGGTGGAGCATTTGGCTCCTGCCGCTATAAGCTCAAAGATATTGAATCTCATCGGGACGAGTACGAGCGACTTATTGAAGTATTTAAAGCTCATAATATCGGTTATTTTTTCTATAACGGTGGCGGTGATTCCTCCGACACCGCCTATAAGGTTTCCCAGCTCAGTGAAAAAATGGGCTACCCACTAAGCTGTATCGGCATTCCAAAAACCGTCGATAATGATCTTCCTTTTACCGACAATTGCCCTGGATTTGGTTCGGTCGCTAAATATGTAGCGGTATCAGTGAAAGAAGCCAGCCTGGACATCGAATCGATGTGCGAGTCATCAACCAAGGTATTTATCATGGAGGTCATGGGCCGCCATGCAGGATGGATTGCAGCGGCCGGCGGATTGGCCTCCGCCGCAGAGGGTGAAGGGCCACCGCATGTTATTATTTTCCCGGAAACCCCCTTTGTAAAAGCAGCCTTCCTGGAAGCCGTGCAAAACGCCGTCGATAAAGATGGTTATTGCGTTATAGTGGTTTCGGAAGGCGCCCGATACGAAGATGGCACCTTCCTCGCCGATGCAGGCACACTGGACGCATTTGGGCATACACAGCTAGGCGGTGTTGCCACTACGCTTGCCCAATTCGTCAAAAACGAATTGGGCCACAAATATCATTATGCTGTTGCCGACTATCTGCAGCGGTCTGCGCGCCACATAGCATCCTCCGTGGATCTTGAGCAAGCCTATGCCGTAGGAAAAGCCGCAGTCGAATACGCCATTGCCGGCCGCAATGCGGTCATGCCCATCATTGTTCGCGATCAGACCAAATCCTATAGTTGGCATATTGATCAGGTTGATCTGTCCCGGGTCGCCAATGTTGAAAAGAAAATGCCCGCCGACTTTATTTCAGCTGATGGCTTCGGGATCACACAAAAGGCACGAGATTACCTTTCTCCCCTCATCAAGGGTGAAGCTTACCCACCCTACGAGTCGGGATTACCTTGTTATGTTCGTCTGAAAAATACACAGATCCCCAAAAAACTGCCCCCATTTGTGGCCAGGTAAACAGCAAATTGGTATTCCGTGGCGCAACAATTTATAATGCGCGCTCGCTCCAGACCGCCTTTGCAGGCAGGTTCAACCCGTTTTATTACATAGATTAGGAAAATTGAAATGAGTTTTAACAGCGTACCCGCGGGCAAAGAGATACCCAACGATATTTACGTAATCATCGAAATCCCCGCAAACAGCCCTCCGGTTAAGTATGAAATTGATAAAGATTCTGACACTCTGTTTGTCGACCGTTTCATGACGGCACCCATGTTTTATCCGGCAAACTATGGTTACATTAACAACACGCTGGCTGACGATGGTGATGCGCTGGATGTATTGGTGGTAACTCCCTATCCGGTGGAATCTGGTTCTGTTATCCGGTGCCGCCCTATCGGTATTCTGAATATGACCGACGAGGCTGGAGAGGATGCCAAACTGGTTGCCGTACCCCATGAAAAACTCAGCAAAGAATATCGTAACGTTCATGAGATTTCTGATCTTCCAGAATTACTGGTCAACCAGATCAAACACTTTTTTGAAAATTACAAAACTCTGGAAGAAGGCAAATGGGTTAAGGTTGAAGACTGGGCTGATAGCGCCGCTGCCAAAAAAGCGATTGAGGTTTCTGTCAAAGCCTATGAAGAAACAAAATCCTAGCTCAGACAGGAGCTCAGTTGTTCGTCCTCTCTAGCTCTCTTCAGAAGAGGTCAAAAAGCTCCTTAGCTGCTCACCCAAACCTTTGCAGGCGTTGGCTTTTACCCTCGCCAGCAAAGGGATTGGCACCACAACAGCCGGCATATAGGATGTACCTTTAGCGTCCGCTTTGATTTTCCCAACCGTTGTCAGGTTTTTGAAATCCCAAATTGACGCCTCGTACAAAGATTCGTCATCCCAGGTACCAAATCCCAGACACCCTCCACCACCAGGCCCGATGGAACAGGCGATTGACCCCGCTGAGCTGGTTCGTTCTGTCGATCCATCAACCCAGACAATATAGCGAATACCCAATTCCGTTATACGCTCTGCTATCTGCTCTCTTTGCAACAGGTTGTTCAACCCCTCAAGATGTACCGGAGCTGTTCGAGGTTCAAACCAGGGGTAAAGGTTGTCCGCAAACTCCTGTTCCGGGATAACACTCACATTAGCTTTCTGTCCACTAATTTCACCGCCTATACACTGAACAAAATCAAGCTCCGTTTCATAATCGCTTTTGTGCCGGCGCCCCAGAACCACAATTGACTCACTCTTCGTTATTCCGGTATAGCCCTGCCTCATTTCATTTATGGTTGTGGTAGTACAGCCTGCCAGAACTACTGCTGCCGCCATTGCTGTCAGTGCAACAAGGCTTAGCTTAAGCCACCTAATGCGCTTATTCAGATACAGTTTTCTGTTCATGCAACCTCCACTAATTGAATCAGGTTTCTAGCACATTCACAAAAGCACGCCAACTATGTTGATGTCCTGTTCACCGTTCACTCACTACCGGCGATATCTTATTCTCGCAACATTTTTTCAGTTTCGGCAATTGACTGATCAAGCATTGCAGCCGCCTTGTTGCTATGCGGATAAACGGCTTCCGTCGACATATCACCCGCACCCTTGTTTAATTCGTCGTTCAGCCACCTGCGCAGTTTTGGCACTCGGTTAAAACTGGTTGCGAAATTAGCGCCCGCATCTCGCAGCGCCACTATAGCCGCTTGCTCCAATGCCTCTTCACGCGATTTCATAAAAGCTTTAGGCGTCTTGCCATAGGCGGTAATCGGCCAGTTTAGCAAGGGTGCACCGGCCGCCGAATAAAGTCTCATTTTATATTTCACCCAAACCTCAAAGATCTGGCTTCGCGTTTCCCTGGGAATGGTAAATTGCAACTCCTCAACCTCGGGTGCCAACACTGCGTTTACCTTTATTGGAGCGCTATTGGATGGCAAAACTGAGAGTTGCCGGGTCTCTGAAAAAAACTGGGCAAACAGCGTATCAAACAACCGTACCTGAGACGAACCGGTACTGATACTATAATTCCCCTTCTTTTTGTCTTCTATTTCGTAGTTGTAATTGCGGAACTCTTCTGAATAATAAACACCCATCTTGAGCGGCATCTGTTCCACCAACGGATCGGGGAAATGCCCATCAACGTGCACTACTGTACCCCCACAGCCAATCAATAGCGCAACCAAAATGAACAATATTGTGTGCATCATAAGCAATTAGACTCAATTATCCTGAGTGATTCCCTAAACTCACTAATTTAATTAGCCCTCCTGGTATAACCATTATCGAAATTCACGCAATCCCACAAAAGTACCACCGTTTCTAAATGTTAGTTCCCGCATAAGCGTGGCAAAACGAATCCCGGTTTTTTGTAAATCCTCACGCTGGGAGAACTGCACCGGAAAACCGATCGCATGAATTCTTACCCTTTTTTCACCCGCAGCATTGGCTGTATTTATCCTATCGACCGTATCAACGACATCCTCAATTGATTTACCGGTAAATTCATCACCAAACACATAAATACTGATTTTTTTATCTGGCTCATGGAACGCCCGAATCGCTCTGGTTATACCTTCCACAGGGCTGCTATTACTAAAAGGATTCCAGGTTCGCATCCTCTGGATGATGGCCTTTCGCCGGCCCGGACTATCCGGAATCCATTGCCCGCGATAACGGGAGAACATATAGTCTCCCATATCGTTTAAAACCTGAATCCCCTTGACTTTCGGGTAGATATTAAGAGTCGCAATCAGCTGCTCCTGCACCTTATCCCAACTATAATTAAACATACTTCCGGAGGTATCAATCACAAAAATAATATACTCGCTATCCACGGGAATACCACCCACCAGATCATCCTTACGCCGATAGTCTTTACCAAGTAGACGCTGCATTTCAATCGTCATCGTTTGCTTTGCCAGTTGCAGCTGGCCGATTATTTTTGATTGGGTATCGGCGTCCAACCTTGACGCTTGGTACTGGGCTTCAATGCTCACCAGGTCCCCGCGCAAACGAGCCACCTTTTCGCGTAACACCGATAACTGTTCATTTTTAACTGTTAAATCTCGATTAAGAACCTTGGTTTCGCCGCGAATTTGAAATAGCTTTGCCTGTAAATCGGCTACCACTCCTTGCAAATCGACCCGTGTTTCCTCCAACACAACGGGTTCGACAATTTTTGTAATCATCAACAGCAGGATAATCGCCCCAAAGCCACAGCAAATAACATCCAGAAAAGAGATGCTAACGGTTTCTGCCTCTCGACGATTTATCCTCATGGCCAGTCCTTTGATGGACTAAGAAATGCTCCTCCGGTTGCCAACGCCAGCTTCCAATAACTCGATGCGGCCATTGGGTCCCCTTCCAGTGGCAGCAAGATAACATTGACCGGGATACCTTTAGGTAACTCATCAATGGCCTGTTTGAACAGTTTGAGACGTTGCTTCCCTGACACCGTCGTAGCTTGTGGTTTGCGATCACCCTGCGTGGGCAACCCATCGGTAATCAAAATAATGTTGTCTGGCAGGGGCGCAAGGCGACGCACCGAGCGAAATAGATTTTCCAGACTGGTGCCATTTTCAGGAACCAGCGTTCTCAGACCATCCAGTGCTGTACCAAGCTGTTTGGTATTTTTGATTTCCAGCCAATCACCGTCCGAAGCCGGAACAAGTGGTTTAACCTGAGTATTGAAGGTATAGATTTGATACCAGCTATTCACCGGAAACTGGGCCATTAACCACTCAACTGCCCCCGTGGCTTGCTTCCACTTGGCAGAATTCAGCTTAACCTCATCTGACATATTGCGGCGTCGAAGAATATTGACGATGCTATGATCCAGCATACTGGCCGACATATCGAGCAATACCAGAATACGATTTCCGCCCAGCTTTAACCCGGTCAGATACTGCCGATCCCCTTCGCCCTGGACACGTCTTACCTTCGTACCTGTATTTTTCTTACTCTCGGCTTCCAGCCGTTTGTTTTCTGCCTCAAGCGACTTCAGATCAGATTTCAGCTTTTTAATCGTGTCACTTTGTATGGGCGTGTCTTTTAGGAACAGACTCAACTCCAGCCGTGACTTCTCAACGTCCGTTAGAATCCGACGCGATAAGCCCTGAGCTTCTACCACCTGTTGATCCACACGAGCGATGGTATTTCGTACCCGCACCAGACCCTCTTCACCAACGCGGATATCTTCATCAAGCATATCCACCTCTGCCAGTAACGTTCTATTTACCTCTTCTGAGTGAACATTGGCGGCATGGTCGATCATGAGAAAAATCAACACCACGGCGCCAAAACCACAGGACATAATATCCAGAAAAGAGAGGTTAAAAGTGGAAAAGCGCCGCTTGCGATGCATCAGGCCAGCCTAGGATTCGCGGACAACCAACAATCGCTGATGCCCATCCCCTACGATCAGCTCGTCTCCAGGTTTTAACACAGCATTTGAGCTGAGTGTCGCACCATTAACCCGAATAGATACGTCACTCTGGCGCTTAAGCAGCAGCTGGCTCTGCTCCAAAACAAACTCACAATAGATAGCATATAATTCGGCGTTATCGGTATTCAGTATTAACGACCCGTCAGGACCAGAAGCGCCCACATATAGCTTGTCGCTCAGTTTAAAGGCCTTATCTCCATAAACAATATGGGTTGCCCGTTGCGTATCGGCTGTGAGCTGATCTGCAACTGGCTCTGGCTGATACAACTGACCATCAGGCAAGGGTAACGCAGTGACAAAACTTAAGGCTGCCTGATCTCGACAGATAAATGACAGGTTATTTTCACATCCCTGGTAGCAGGCCATATCCGACACCACCTGATAGCTGTTCAGCAAACCACAAAATCCTGGTAGCTGCGCCAATCTTGGGCTGACCAGAAGGCTTAAGCTATCGGTAACGCCACCCACTTCATGGAGCGCCTGCAACAGTTTCCGATATAAAGGCTGAACCTTTTCTACCACCTGTGATTTCAAAAGACGCGCCTGAAAGCGATTCGCGGATCCGGTCATTTCCAAGAGCACCTCTTCCGTCTCAGCAAATGCTGCTAGCCACTGTGGCAGCTGACAATAAAGTGCCTGCTCGGATTGTGCATTATGTAAGGGGTCAAAACGACACTGCTCAATAAAGGTATCGGCGATCAACTGCACCCAGTAATCATTGAATTTTACCAAACCCACATCGGAAGTGGTGACTACTGTGCCCCGCTGAACTTGCTCGGCGACTCTTAACTCGGTAATGACCAGCTGGTGCAGGTGTATGTCCAGATGATAGATCAGCGGCTGCAAGGTACTAACTGCAGCCGCTGCCACAGCGATATCCACTAACCCAACCACTTTAATCGAGCACTCCTTGGCAATACCCAGAAGTAACGAAAGCTGTTCATTGCTATAACTACCTGGCACCGCAAATATTACCTGGGGTGATTCTCCCAACTGCTCGGTGATCGCCTTAAGGTGTGCATAAACCAGATCGGCATGATGCCTGTAATGGCTATTAGCTTGCGTTAATGGATCCAGACTTAATCTGTACCAGAACTGATTGTGAGATCTACGCGGGTGGATTCTGGCTTGGTTGAAAGCGACTTCGCCCACCGCTACTTTAGCATCATCGATCACAGCATAGCCTGGACCATGTGAAATGAGTTCTCCCGCACTGACCACCCGCAGGTCAGCATCTGTTATTTCGATAACATGCACGCTCATTTCATCTTAGCCCTCGCGCAATTTCAAGAATCGCATAAGGTTGTTATCACAGTATCTTTGATTATCGAGCACCAACCGCTCCTGTAACAGCTGAACCTGATGTAACAGAAACATAATAATGATGCTTATAACCAATGCGATAAAGGTGGAGTTAAAGGCCACACCCAGGCTTGCGGTTACGCCAGCGATATCGCCTTCAACTGCGAGATGCGCCTGACCCAGTGCTTCACCAATTCCCCGCACCGTGCCAATAAAACCGATCGAAGGAATAGCCCAGGCAATATATCGAATCATCGATAACTCTGAATCGAGTCGATCCGACTCATTCTCACAGGTTTCGCGTATTGAGGATGAAACATCCTGGATATTGCGGGTCGACCCGAATCGCTGCAGTGCGGTATAAAGAATACGCGCCAGCAAAAACTCCTGTTCCTGCTCTGGCAGCGCTTGAATGGGCCGCAAATATTCTCGGGCATCCTCCGGCAGAATATTCATACCTTCCGAAACCTCTACCAATCGCCTGTCCAGCAATACACGCTCGCGAAAAGCATTACGCGCCTTATAGCCCATGATTGCCATCGCCCAGAGCATCAATATAAAGCAGGACTCCTGCTCAAAATCCTTAAGAATTACATACAGAGACCGGGAAGGAATAAAGTTTTCTCCGGCGGCTTGCAGTGCCAATTGCTGTTCTAGAATCGCGTCGGCGTTTGGTCGAATGACCCCAACATAGATGGCATGCACCAATATCACCGCAACAAACAGGGCGAACACCTGAAACATGAACTCGGATGACAGTTTACTCTTCATTGGCTATCCTAAATGTCGACGGGGTAGGAGACTGAACGATCTTCGGAAATATCTTCACTCGGAGTGAACGTATCGGGCGTTTTAACTCCCGCGCTCTTCTCAATCTCAGTTTCACTTTGAATAGTTTTCTCCGCTGGCTCTTGCTCTTCCAGGCTTGGGTCACCGGTATTTTTCTGAGGGTCAGCATAACCTGACAATGCTAGCGCGAACAGACCAAAATAGCATACCCTCTTTAAACAGTTCATGAGCTACTCCAAAAACCGTGCCAATCGAAAACCCAGGTCATTGCGCCCATCATTTCCATAGTCCCGATAAGACAACCGCAACTCAGCAATACTCCCATGTGCCCAGCTTGATCCTCTAATGACGTGGTACTTGCCGCTATCCGGACCCAGCGGGTCCTCAACCACTCTATTCGACATACTCCCACCGGTGCTGTAATAGTCATGCGCCCACTCCGACACATTGCCACCCAAGTCATAGAGCCCATTTTGATTAGGTAAAAAACTTCCAACAGGAGCCGTAACTGCATACTTGTCATCATACTGGGTCACTATGCGGCCTATAATAAAAGCCGCTGAGCGATCCGCATAGTTCCCGGATTTTTCAGTCGGTGGCAACTGCGCCCCCCAGGGATACTTATAGAGACCATCCTTGCTGTTTCGCGCCACCCAGGCCCACTCGGCTTCCGTCGGCAGCCGATACCCGGTTGCAGCCTCATTAAAGCCTACCACTTCCCCCTCCTCGACCCTGTAAGCTAGCGGCAAGCCTTCCCGTTCGCTCAACCAGTTACAGTACAGCGCAGCCTGCTGCCAACTCACCTTGACCACCGGCTGGCTATCACCGTCAAGACTATACCCTTCCACATTGCCCGAGGAGTGTAGCTTTTCAAAAAGCCGGAAGTGTTGATTTGTAACTTCCTTTGTCCCTATGTAAAAGGCTCGATTTAAACTGACCTGTTTTAAAGACTCATTTGCCCGTCTGCCCGCTTCGCGGCGTGACGCTCCCATGGTCAAGGAGCCGGGTCTGAACAATTTCAACTGCTGTCCATCGCTCAGGGTTATTATCGGCTTAACAGCCTCCCACTTTGCCTGCTCCAGAGTCTTAAGCCTGACCTTGACTTGTTGCTCTAATCCCTGCCTCGGGGTGATATAGGTTTGGTAGCTCACATATCCCTCTTTACGTATTTCCAGCATTTGCTTTTCCGTCGGCAACGAGAATACCTGATTCGCTGTACCCACATACTGATTATCAATGAAGACCTTAGCATCCGCGGGATATCCAACAACTCGTATATCAGCCACTATTGGTTCCAGCTTAATAATATACGACTGTTGTGATCCGGAGATAATCCTAAAATCTTTCTTAGCCGCGAGATAACCCGGTTTGAATAAGTTTAGCTGGTAGCGCTGCTTCGGTTTTAGTGAAAGACTTAAGGGTGTTTGGCCGCGAAAAACATCGTCCACCATGACGTTCGCCTGACTCGGCTCACTTTGTATCCTGACTACGCCGTCAAGCGGCTCCAGCCGCACCATCGGTAAAGTTAAGGATTGATTCGCTTCGACGGACAGCTTCTGTTGCCAATTTTTATAACCTTCAAAAGATAAAATTAAAAGCCGTTCACCTTGCATCACCTCTACACTTTTTGGGGTGTAACCTTGCGGCTCATTATCAACCAAAATAGTCGCACCTGGCGGCTCCGAACTCATACTGATATCACTCCAGGCTGGCTTCAACTCAACCGACATTTGGTGGGCTAAATCCTTACCTTCTATCTCGATATCGGTTGATTGGCTTATATAACGTCCAGCTTCCAGTCCAACGCTATACCGGCCCGCCTCTATCAAATAATCCGTTACCGGTGTTTTTCCAATAGCTTCTCCATCAACCAAGACCGCCGCACCTTCGGGCACAGATCTCACAAACAGTCTTCCAGGCAGTTTTAACATCTGGAAATCAAATTTCTGATTTGGCTCTTGCGATACTTCTATCGGTTGTTCAAGCGTCCGATAACCCTTCTGTTTCGCCTGGATTAAATATTCACCCGGGCGCATCAAATAACGCTCTCCCAGAGTGATGACAATGCCACCTTTAATCTCTACATGCTCTGCCACCGGCTCAAAGGAAAGATAAACTGAACGAGCGGTGAACACGTACCACATGGCTATCAGGAGCAATAGAAATACACACCCAAGTATGGCCGTGACAGGTTTAATCCACGGCTTTTCGGTAATACGGCCCGCATCTACCGGCTTAAAATTCAGCGGCTTGATGACATTTTCCTGATCGGCATTCGGTTCTAGATTATCTGGCATTCCCTATATCCGCAAACTAAACTATCTCGCTATCTACCAATGCTTTCGGCTCTGATCCGGCAAACCTTTCGTAAAGGCGAAATGTTGCTTTGTGACCTGATTAAATCTTTTCCTCGCACTGGATTTTTATCGGCCCGACCAGCGTTTTTTTGGATACCACAAACTCTTTTCGCACGTCGCGATACCCCACACGCTTACCTATTAAAACATAGCCCCCTGGTTTTAAAGACAGCTCACGCTGAGTAAAATTTCCTAAGTGTCCAACTTTATAAAGGGTTACATCGGTCTCGTTATCCGACTCTATACGCACCAGCGAAGGCTCTATGGCCTGTTTGAGAAGAGTCATTAAACTGTCAATTTGACCCATCAATCTCGGCCCGGGGTTCGCCACAGTTCCAGCAACACCCAACAGCTGTTCGGCTTCTCGATAAACTGCATCGCTGGTTAATCGGCTCGGATCTGCAAGCTGCTCCTGCAGCAGGTCGTCAAGCCGCGCTCGATCGCCGGTACGTTTTAAACCCTGTTGCGCAAATATTAAATTTGGATCGAGTGCCAGTACCGCTTGATATTGTTTTTGTGCTGCATGCCATTGCTCGCTCTCTACCAGCTTCTTTGCCTCTGCGCGCAAATGGGCAATCTTGTTTTGCACCAGCAAATTGGTCACTTCTGCACGTCCGGTATTTGCTTCAGCTGACCGTGGTTTTAACTGACCTGCTCTAGTGAAATGTTTTTCTGCCTGGATCAGACGGTTTTGCTGTAATGCTCGATAACCCTCAGACATGGCCAGTGAAAAATCCCGCTCCAGTATCTTTGCTTTAATGGCATTTATCGCTGTTTTCGCCTGCAGTGATTCATCATCAAGCGCCAGCGCCTCTTGCAAACTATTTTGCGCACTATCAAAATCTGCCTGCTGCTCCATCTGCTTTGCCTTTTGCACAAGCAGATTCACTCTATCCAGGGTAGCAACACGCTTGAGACCGTTATGCGCTGCTTCATTATCCGGATCAATTATTCGTACTAGCTCAAATGCTGCACGAGCCTGCTCGGCCAATCCATCATGAATAGATTGGAAACCGACTTGCAGCTGCTGCTCGATCACAGCATTTACGCTGTCAGCGATGCTGCGCATCAGTTCGAGACTCTCACTGTAGAGCTTTGCTGCGTTCTGAAACTGCCGCTCACGATATTTCTCATCCCCCTGGGTTGCCAGTGCTGCGGCCTCTGAAAACTGCTGTTGCGCCCATAACCTGACACTTTTCTCTTCCAGTTCAAATTGCAGATCGAGCAACGGCTCCAAAATCTGCTGTGCCTGCTGCCTTTCTCTAGCCAACTGCGCTTCCTGCCAAGGGGAAATCTCTGGCGGGATCTGCACTGCCCTGGTATTTTCTTGCGTAACTACATCTGGCTGTGTAATAAAGCGCGGCAGCATGACAAATACTGCAATTGCCAGGGCTACAGACAGTGAGAAGCTTGCTATCAACCATTTCTTGTGAATATTCTTATCTGAATCAGCACGAGAAGTTTGACTGTCGCTTGGCCCTTGAGGAGATATCTCAATTTTTGCAGGAGTGATTTTTTCAAATTCGGGCAAGTTCGGATCAGTCGAATCGTTTTGCATAGAGGGTTAATTTCTTTATTCTTCGGCACTCAGAAGGCGGCACCATTTTGGTGATTAGGGAACCTATGATTAATTTCTCAGCCTTAGGGAATATTACATAACTGCTGTGCTCGGCAATACCGAGTTAAAAACCGGCTAAAAAGTTTATTTATGATTATAAACTCCTTTTTTCTTCTCTTTCTTCCACTATAGACCTGATGCAAGGTTTCCTTTAATTTTTACCTTCAACTGACTCAGTTTCAGTAACATAAATATCATACAGAATTTCACGCCACTTACTATATTGATCATCCACTGTTCCCGTCAGGGTGACGGTTCGATCCTGCAACTCCACCACCTGAGGCTCGACCTCCAACTCTAACGAGTTACCCAGCTCCTGCAACGCCTCCTGGTGCAGCTGTGATTCTGCGCGTTTATCCAGCCCGCTTTTAAAAAGGTACGCGCCACCAATAATACCAACCTGTCCTGCAGCTTCAACCGACCCATCTCCCGATCCTGCTGCTGCCACACCTGCGATAATAGCAGCCGTACCTGCGATCATTCGATTCCTCGCAGCACGACGCAGTTCACGCAAGGCAACCACTTCATCATAGGTCATCTTACGCCATTCCAGATAGGGTTTGCCCATTTCCATCGCAAAAGAGGAATAATAATCCTGCAACGTATCTATATATAGATAATCACGTTCTCTTATCTGCCGTACACGAATTAAAAGCGGCTCATTAACAGGTGGTAATCTCACGATCTCATAGATTCCAGCTTTATTGGCCTGCATATACTCTGAAAAGGCATCGGGAGAAAAGCTGCGCGCAAACTTAAGTTCGGAAAGAGTTCGAATCCGTTTTAGTTGTGCGGGTGATAACTGCTCTCGAAAAGTCAGCATGTCATTGGCAATACGATTATAGAGCCCCTGAAATGGGTCTAATTGCGCATGCATTTTATCGTCATAATTATACTTACTGGTGATTTCTTCGTATTCCCGGACAAACCATGTCTTACCTGAGCTGTCGCTCACACTAATCTCCAGCTGCAACATTTCACCATCGGAATGTAGGATTTTCCCCTCAACATACAGATCGACAATACTCTCTTTACTCGGCACAATTCTAACCGCACCCCAGCTTGCGTTCTTTTGCAATGTCTCAGTCAGGGTAAAAGGAATGTATCTGGACTCGGCTTTACGGATTTCCGGCAGAGTGATGGCTTTCTTGTCCTCCAATAATTCATCAATGCCCGGATTAAATATCAGCACCCCCACATCAAGCAATTGACTTTCCAAAATCTCAGTCGTTTCATACTTTAGCGGTGTAATACTGGTCGTTTTAACGGTGGTGCTGGCGCAACCGGCCAATACCAGTATCGTTAACCAAAAACAGGTAAATTTTTGCACCCCGTTCACCATTATTTACTCTTACCCTGATTCTTGTACTTGCGATATTCATCCCATAATTTCTCCCGCAACTCGGGATCAGGTTCCTGTATCGCCGCTTCCCGCAGTTGTCGCGCCACCACGTCATCGTCCGTTCCGTCAGGAATGTCCGGAGGAGGCGCGTGAGACACTGCCGCATGCTCGAACTCTCCCGCTCGCTGATCACCACCCTCAGGCCTGCTTCCTGAGCCAGCACCTGTTATCTCTCCTCTTGGTTCACCCTGCTGCTCACCGGGAGCCTGCTTTTCTTCCAAATCACTATCAACATCTTCACCACTGCCGCGGGCGTTTTCCTTACCCCGGACATATTCTCGCTCTCTCAGAATGACGCCTTCAAAATCCCCATAGGATTCTTCCAATTTCCGATCAAGTATTGCAATCTTTTCCTCGCCAGTTTGCGCACTGTTTGGTGCGCCTTGGCTACCCCCGGGATTATCATCGGCCGCTCCCTCAAACCCCTCCATTTTTTCTATTGCATCTCCCACCACCTCATTTTCTGACTCCAGGATTATGGGAAAATCTGTTTGTTCTTCCGCCGCCCCTTTACCCTGCTCACTCTTTCGTGCCCGCTCAAACTCTTCCAATGCTTCCGAGAGAGTTCTTTCCTCAGTATCGTCGGTGCCTGCTACCGATCCTTTCGACCCATTATTATCCTTGCTGATACTCGCATCACTAGCCCCTGCACGCGACACTTTCTCCGCACCACCCTGTTTGTCATAACTTTTGTTTTTGCCTGTTTTCTCCTGCCCTCCCGACTGTGGGCTTGGCAGCGACGGCGATGGATTACGCCCTCCGCCACTTGGCAGGCTGGAACTAGAACCAGAACTGCCCGAAGAAGTCTCTGTTGATGGGCTACCCGGTGAACCACTTCCTCCGGATGTTTGAGGGATCGTTTTACAGCCGTAGCACATCGCACAGATTACCACGAGCGAAATCAACTTGAGGGGTGCACCTGGATTTAGCATTTTAGTGTTTCTCAATACTGTTAATGTGTCTAACCTTAAAATCAATGTGTCTAGCCTAAAAATCGAAAATGTGTTTTTCCATCACGCCTTTTGCCAACACTGGTTTACCCTCGACAATGCGAGGGCGGTAACGAGTGCTTTTCACCGACTTATATACCTGAGAATCTTTTACGTTCGGAGGGCTTGATTCGACGATTTCAATATTTTGGGTGCGGCCTCCGGGTGTTACCGTAAACTTGACGCGCACAAAACCTTTTTGTTTCTTTTTATCCAGTTTAGCGCCTATATCATCGAAAGGCATAGCAAAATTAAGTGCTCGCGGTCTATCAAATATTTGTTTTGCCAGGTGCTCTTGATCTTTGCCCGATAGCAGCTCAATCGCCCCTGTATAGACATCCATTGCAGACTCTTTTTTGTCAAACAAAAAATACCAGTCACCCAGCTGTACTAAAGCTTCCACATGATCACTAACAGGTAGCTGAGGGTTACTCTGAAACAGATTTACACGCCTCAGCAACGCTTTTTTACCGTCACGGTAAGGACTCCCATAGGTAGGCAGATTATCCGAAGGAGAGATAGGCAGCGTTCTGCCTTGCGCTGGAGACATCCCCATGGGCTGGGAAATACTGTTTGGTTGACTAAATTGTTGACTATGATTTTGGTGTTCCGATAGATAATAGCTCGCGAGAGCCTGCCTGTATAAGGTTTCATTCAAACGTGGGTCATGGACGCCATAGTGCTTCTCGATAATCGCTATTGCTTTCTTATTCAAATCCATCGCACGCAGCAGATGAAGGATGCTAGAACCTCGGTGAAAAGCAATTAAGTGCCATTTAACCATATTATTAATGGGTGCTAACAGCTTGGGGTTTCCCTCACCATAGCTATGCTGCTGTATGTTATAGAGCAACGATTGTTTATCATTCGCGCTCCGCCAATCCTCAATGGCAACATAGCTTTCAATCAAATGTGACAATATCGAAACTTGATCCAGACTATATAACCCGCTATTTACACGCCTGATATGGAACGCGCGTTTGAATGCGCCGATCGCAGAAACTTCTTCACCTTGCGATTTTTCAGCCAATCCCAAACCAACCAATTGCTCTACCAGGCGGTTATCATAGACGCCATAGTTATTCTCCAACTCTGTAATGGTCTGCCTGTAGAGTTCCTTGGAACCATGATATTCATGCATGTCGCTATGCGTTTTCGTTGCGAGGGTTGCAGATTCATCTTTGGCAAGTTCCTGGCTGTTCGGGATATTTGGCGACTCGCCAGATGAAATCAACGGATCAGAGGCCCCAAGCGGGCCGGCAAAAAAGACCAATGACAAAAAAACCGGAATGAACTTAATTCTCTTATTCACACTATGGCCATAACTCTTTCTAGAGCATGAAGGGAAACTTATTGCGCAGCGCGTAAGCACTAAGGAGCCAAAACTCAAGTGACACTGCAGTCCCTGCATTTACGGCCAGCAATTTCAGAGACCCAATTGGGTTATTCTGTGCACCAACAGATGCCAGTTACTTTATAACCAGTTACTTCAGAAAACTTTACAACAAGCTCTACCAGAGTCTGACCCCAATGGAAATGCAATGTTCCTTGGGGCCGTTATATTAATAGCCCCATCGACTATCCGGTTCTCAACCTTGAGAAAGGAGTTCTCTTAAATCGATAATGGCGGCATTAGCTCTGGCAATGTAGGATGCCATCACTAGAGAGTGATTTGCAAACAGCCCAAAACCACTTCCATTTAAGATGATTGGACTAAGCATCGGTTCCTGGGTTGATTCCAGCTCTCGTATAATTTGCTGTAGGCTGATCAGTGCATTCTTCTTCTTAAGGGTTTCAGCAAAATCGATCTCGATCGCCTTTAGTAAATGTACCAGCGCCCACGCCGTACCTCGGGTTTCATAAAAGACATCATCCACCTGATACCAGGGTGTTTTAATTTCCAACTCCTTCGGCAACTCGGTAGACTGACTCGCCTCGGCTTCACCGGCCAGATCGGTGTTGATGCGACGCTGTCCGACACTAGCACTGAGCCTTTGCGACAAACTTCCCAGTCTTGTCTCTATATCAGCCAACCAGTTACGCAGATTATCCGCTCTTGCATAAAACTGAGCGCTATTCGGATCCGCACTGGACAGACCGCCCAAGTAGCGTTTCAGCGATTCGATGCCGGTTTTGTATTCTGATTCGCTGGCAGGAAACATCCAACTGCTGTTATCAAAATTAAATTGTGGCTCTGCGACAGCCAGATTAACATCTTCAACAGACTGAGATTGAGATCGACTAAAATCCTTGCGTAAAGCCCTCGACATGTCACGTACCTGAACCAGGACCCCGAACTCCCAATTAGGTATGTTATCCAGCCACACGCCCGGCACGCCTATGTCGTTTGACAAAAAACCACCCGGCTTCTCCATTAACATTGAAGCCACTTCAATCAGTGTATTAGTAGTAACATAACCAACTACGGGTACAGCTGTTGTTCCCACTGATCCCTCTTTTTCTACCTGTACATCAAACAAATCAGGTTCACTACTCCAATAAAAACCCAACAATAGCAGCAGTACAAGCAACGTCAGGAGCGTTATCCCAGCCACTTTTTTCATATTATTCATCAAATGGACACTCTCTGAGCGTTATCCAACATTATTGAAACTCCGCTGAGATGGATTGAACAGGTGCTTTTACAGAGAACGCTGATGCTTTCTTGAACTTTAACTGAAAATCAATCATCTGCCCGGCTTCTAATGCCTGTTGCAATCCCATCAGCATCAAGTGATGTCCACCTGGTTTGAATTGAAAAGAGCCTTGCGCCGGGATGACGACCTCCTTTACTGGGCGCATTCCCATTACACCATTTTCGTGCAGATGTGCGTGTATGTTAACCTTGGGTATCTGATCACTGACGACTTCAATCAGAACAAGTTCAGAGTTAGACCGGTTGTGAATTTGCATATACGCGACTGAATTGCTCGCCCCCGGAATACTTTCTCGAACGTAGGCCCCTTGTACCTCTATATCCATGGCAGCTAACTGCACCGATAAAAAAATGCTCAACAGCATTGTTAATAATGTAGAATATTGTCTAATCAACATATTTCATAAAACCTTGCAAACAATTGGAATGATGGTATTTCTAAGCAACAGCACCTTTATATCGGCCAAACACTGCAGTCTGAATTCGCCGGAAAACCCCCTAACAATTTCACCGTATCACAATTAACTATGAATAAGTCCTTTTTGTCAGTTTCCAAGTACTGGCTGATGATTATACTGCCTTTCGCTCTGTTTGCGACGCCCTCTTTGTTCGCCAGTACCGAGCAACCTCTTTTGGGAGGTGAGTCCGCAAACCCTCTTTTTTCGCAGCAACCAGAATTTTTGCCGGTAGATCAAGCATTCCAGGTATCCGCCGTAAAGCAGGCCAACGGAACGCTTGAAGTAAATTGGATCATCGCAAAAGATTACTATCTTTATCGGCACCGCTTTCAATTTGAATCAATCAATCCAGCATCAACAATCGTAACGCCAGTTATCCCTGCCGGCATAGCCAAACAGGATGCATATTTTGGCGATGTTGAGGTTTATTACAATAGTATAACGGTTAAATTGATAGATGCTGAGCCAATCAAGCAGTTGCGCATTGGTTATCAGGGCTGTGCAGAAGCGGGCTTGTGTTACCCACCTCAGGATCGTTTCATTAGCGTTCAAGAAACTGATATCAGCCTGACAAACTCGGCAGTGGGCGCCTCAGCCAATCCAATTCCAGTGACCCAGGAACAAAAATTTGTAAAACTTTTATCGGATGCCTCATTACTAAAAATAGTGGGCTTATTTTTAATAGCCGGATTGGCACTGACCTTTACCCCTTGCGTTCTGCCAATGGTGCCGATTATCTCAGGCCTGGTTGTAGGACAGGATCCAAAACCCACCAAAGGTCGAGCGTTTGCATTATCGCTAACCTACGTTCTCGCCATGGCTCTGACCTACGCAGCAGCAGGCACCATCACCGGTTACTTTGGAGCAGAGCTTAATCTGCAGATGAAACTTCAGTCTCCAGGGGTATTAATCTCAATCGCACTGTTATTCGTCTTTTTTTCCCTGTCGATGTTTGGTGTATACGAACTCAGCCTTCCAAGCTCGATACAAACCAAACTGCATCAGATCAGTTCTCAGCAAAAAAGCGGGACGTATCTTGGCGTTGCCGTCATAGGCGTTCTATCAAGCCTTATTGTCTCGCCTTGCGTATCGGCTCCGCTTGCCGGTGCACTGGTCTACATCAGTAGTACCGCAGATCCGTTACTAGGTGGTATCGCCCTGTTATCACTGGGCTTGGGCATGGGAATTCCACTACTTTTGATTGGAACCTTTGGATCACAGCTTTTACCAAAAACCGGAAATTGGATGAACCAGGTCAAGGTCTTCTTTGGCGTTCTGTTGTTGGCGGTTGCACTCTGGATGATCGAAAGAATTGTTCCCGCCGCAGTCGTCTTAGGGCTAATGATCGCACTAATGCTTGGCTATGCGCTGTATCTATTCAAACCATTCCGATTCAGTATGGCCAGTTTCAGAAGCGTTCGCTTTATGCTTGCCTTGGCTTTACTTACCTATAGCGCATTATTAACTGTGGGCAGTATCAATGGGCAATACAATCCCCTCACTCCGATAGACAACCTCAATCAGGAAAAGAGGCTGGCCAGCAATGCTATTCTCGAAAGATTTGAGCCGGTCGACACTCTTGAGCAACTGGATCAACAACTGCAGCGGGCAAGTCGTTTAAATACACCGGTCATGCTGGACATCTATGCAGACTGGTGCGTGTCCTGCAAAGTACTGGAAAGTGAGATTTTCCCTGCCCCAAACGTTAGCCAACGCCTGGCAAACTTCGTACTGTTGCGTGCCGACATCACCAAAAACTCAAGGGAACAACAGACTTTTCTCAAGCGTTTTGGATTATTTGGGCCGCCAGGGCTATTGTTCTTTGGCGCCGACAGGACTGAATTGAGAGAATTCCGTATTCAGGGTGAAATTTCAGCAGCACAACTCGGTACTCACCTTGATGCCATTTCAAGTCGGTTACAATATCAGTTACAACAATAGGCAGCGACTGGCACCACACCATCTTCTTCTAAAAATGCAGCAAAATGCTTTTAAAAAACGCAAAATGAAGGCAAAATAGCCTTTTAGCAACCTTTTAATAAACTCCTTTTTAGATCTCTTTGAGGAATAGCTGCTGCGATGGCAACCATATTAGTACTAAATGGACCTAATCTAAACCTATTGGGCACTCGCGAGCCTGAACTCTATGGTGCCGATACCCTGGAAAGCATTAATCAAAGGCTTTCTCAGCAAGCATCAGCAGCGGGACACCATTTACTCATGCTGCAGAGTAATGCCGAATACGAAATAATAGACCGTATTCATGACGCCAAAAAGGAAGGAGTCAACTACATACTCTTTAATCCAGCCGCATTCACCCATACCAGTATCGCTATCAGGGATGCTCTGTTAGGCGTCGCCATTCCCTTTATCGAAATTCATATTTCAAACGTGTATCGGCGCGAAGGCTTCAGACAAAAATCCTATTTTTCAGATATTGCTGAAGGTGTGATCTGCGGATTAGGCCCTCAGGGTTATGAGCTGGCATTAAAAGCGGCACTCAACCACATTTCCTAAACATTAATTAAGCAAAAGATAGAGAATAAAACAGATGGATATACGCAAAATAAAAAAGCTGATTGAGCTGATCGAAGAATCGGACGTCGAGGAAATTGAAATTAGTGAGGGCGAAGAGTCCGTCCGCATTAGCCGACGCTCTAAGAATGCCATGTTCCCTCATCCAATGCAGATGGCCCCTGCGACTGCTTATGCACCGCCACCTCCGGCAGCGGAAGTCGCACCTGCTATTGAGCAGGAACAAACTCCGAGCGGACACGCTGTTAAATCACCCATGGTAGGCACCTTTTATCGCTCGCCGTCGCCCGGCGCCTCAGCATTTGTCGAAATCGGACAAAGCATTACAGCTGGAGATACCGTTTGTATCGTTGAAGCGATGAAAATGATGAATCAGATAGAGGCTGACAAATCAGGTATCGTGGAGTCCATACTGGTTGAAGACGGTGAACCCGTGGAATTCGACCAACCACTTATTATTATTGTCTAAACCACTCTGAGTAAGACCTCTAGGTGCTTACCCGCAAGGATTCTGATTTCATGTTAGATAAAGTTGTAATCGCTAATCGAGGCGAAATTGCTCTTCGTATCATGCGCGCCTGCAAAGAACTCGGCATTAAAACCGTGGCAGTCCACTCTCAGGTTGATGCGGAACTGATGCACGCACGACTGGCCGACGAAACAGTCTGTATCGGCCCCAACCCGTCCAAGGACAGCTACCTTAATATACCGGCAATAATCAGCGCCGCCGAAGTCACCGATGCAACCGCTATTCATCCAGGATACGGCTTTCTCGCTGAAAATGCTGATTTTGCAGAGCGCGTCGAGCAGAGCGGCTTTACCTTTGTAGGGCCCACGGCCAGCGTTATTAGGCTCATGGGCGACAAGGTTTCCGCCATCAACGCCATGAAAAAAGCCGGGGTTCCCACAGTACCCGGATCAGATGGCCCGCTAACCAATGATGATAGCCGTACTTTGAAAATCGCAAAACATATTGGCTATCCGGTGATCATTAAGGCCTCTGCGGGCGGCGGTGGCCGAGGAATGAGAGTCGTACATACCGAAGCCAGCTTGCTTAAGTCAAAACATATCACACAAACCGAATCTAAAGCAGCGTTCGGAGACGATACGGTTTATCTGGAAAAATTCCTGGAAAATCCTCGTCATATTGAAGTGCAGGTGTTGGCGGATGGCAAAGGCAATGCTATCCATTTAGGTGATCGCGACTGCTCCATGCAGAGACGCCATCAAAAGGTAGTAGAAGAGGCACCGGCTCCTGACGTCGACGAATCTGCACGCAAAAAGGTATTCGACAGCTGCATCAAGGCGTGCATTGACATTGGTTACCGAGGTGCTGGAACCTTTGAGTTTCTTTACGAAGACGGCTGTTTTTACTTTATTGAAATGAATACCCGGGTACAGGTAGAGCACCCCGTCTCGGAAATGATTTCAGGTATCGATATCGTCAAGCAGCAATTGCGCATCGCAGCGGGCGAAAAGTTGACCATTAAACAATCTGATATCGAACTGAGAGGGCACTCGATCGAATGCCGGATTAACGCTGAAGACCCGAAAACGTTTTTACCTTCACCAGGGCAGGTTACCCTGCTGCACACACCCGGAGGACCCGGAATCAGAGTCGATTCACATCTCTACAGCGGCTATACTATTCCGCCCTATTACGACTCACTGATTGGCAAGCTCATTTCCCATGGAGAGACCCGCGACATAGCAATCCGACGCATGCGCAATGCTCTTGAGGAAATGGTGATTGAAGGCATCAAAACCAACATTCCCCTGCAACGGGACATCATGGCGGATACCAATTTCGCCAAGGGTGGCTTCAACATCCACTATCTTGAGAAAAAACTCGGCATATAATCGAAGCTACCAGCGGGCGCTATTGCTCATTACATTAGGGTTACGCAGCACTACTTTGTTAGTCTGCGTAACCTGCCATCAGGTTAGAGCATGCATTGGATACAGATCCTTCTAGAAACCACTTCCCAGGAAAGCGAGCAGCTAGAGACACTAATGCTGGACCTGGGTGCGCTGTCGGTCACGCTCACAGATGCAGCCGATCAGCCGCTCTTTGAACCTGACCCTGGTGAAACGCCACTCTGGAATAACATTCGTTTAACCGGCCTGTTTAACGCTTCGATGCCGGTAGCCCAAATTGAAGCCGCCATTAACGTTGAGTTTGCTACTTCAAAGCCCCGGTATAAAATTGAGATTTTAGAGGACAAAGACTGGATCAAGGAATGGATGGATCAGTTTGAACCCATAAAATTCAACGACAATCTTTGGATCTGTCCAACCTGGCATGACCCGCGTGACCCGAGCGCAACTAACATTATTCTTGATCCTGGACTTGCCTTTGGAACGGGAACTCATGCAACCACAGCGCTTTGCCTTGAATGGCTGAGCAGGGAAGCACTTTCTGCAAACTCTATTACTGATTACGGTTGCGGCTCTGGAGTACTTGCTATCGCAGCACTGCTAATGGGTTGCGATCAGGCTTGGGCCGTCGACATTGACCCCCAGGCATTACAGGCAACCGCCGCCAATGCGCAGGTTAACGACGTTGAAAGTGGTCGCATACATATCAACTTACCCCAGCAACACCCATCATTAGCTACCGACGTTGTTATCGCTAATATTCTCGCCGGACCACTGGCCAAGCTTGCTCCAACACTCACCAGCCTAGTTAAAGAGGGAGGAAAAATCGCTTTATCTGGTATTTTGGTTGATCAAGCCGATCAAGTATTAGCGGCTTATCAGGACGAGTTCGACTTCGACCCGGTGGTGGAAAAGGATGGTTGGGTATTGTTAAGCGCCACAAAGAAGAAATAACCTGTTAAAATTTGCTTGCCCCCAATTAATAGGGTACTGAATCAGGCAAAGCAGGACATGGAAAACACCCTCTTAACTAAATGCCCACATTGCAAAACTGTATTTCGAATACAGAGTGAACATTTGGCAATCGCCGAAGGAGAAGTGCGCTGCGGCGTTTGCTTCAAGGTCTTTAACGCAACAAAAGAAGGACTGACCTGCAGCGAGGGTGACAGCCCCGAGCAACCCATAAAAACGAGCAAGTCGGTGGCTTCCGATAAGGTCAAAGAACTAAATCTAACTGATGCAAAACCAGCATCAACTGCAACGCAACTACCCGATCAGTCGGCGATAAAAAAACTAACCATCGAAGAAGAATCCGTAGAGGATTTGCTTGCACATCGACCCAGTTCACGGAAGATGCAACAGCCGTTCCTTTGGGGATCACTCAGCCTGACCGCTGTCACAATACTATTTATGCAATGGCTTTGGTTTAATCAGGACGTCTATGCAAACCACCCAAAGTGGCACTCATGGTACCAACAGGCTTGCCAGTATCTGCACTGCTCAGCGAATGAATATCAGGCATTGCACTTAATAGAAACAGAGCGTCTATCCATACAAAGTCACCCTGATTTCAGCAATGTGTTAAAAATAGATTTAATCATCCGTAATCAGGCACTTTTCCCTCAGGTGCTACCTGCGATTGACGTTACTTTTTATGACATCAACGAAGCAATTGTAGCCGCGCGGACATTTCACCCCAATGAATATGTGGGAGGTCAACGCAGCCCTCAGAGCATGCCAGTGGGCATTCCATTCCACCTTTCTTTCTCTATTTTTGATCCCGGCACTGATGCAGTCAATTACGGCTTAAAATTCAGCCCCTCATTTTAAGTAGTTGCTGGCCCTAAAAACCGCAAATAACTTTATCTCACTGGCACTCCGATGTATCATTAGCCCTTGGCAACAGGCACGGTATTGTGATGACAAAGCCCGTAAAAACGGGCAGAAGATTATCCTTGCAGCCTACAACTTGCCCATAACAATGATACCCTTACCCATCGCCTCAGTGGGTATAAACCTTGACAAGGCCGGCTCTGCCAAGGCATGTGCGTGCTAACTATTGGTCCATATAAATTAGAAAACCGTTTGATACTCGCTCCGATGGCTGGTATTACCGATTTGCCGTTCCGCAAACTTTGTCGGCATATGGGTGCGGATCTCACCATAGCCGAGATGATTACCTCAGACCAGCGGCTTTGGCATACCCGAAAATCAAGACAAAGGCTGCGCAGCGAGGACGAGCGCGGCCCACGCACCATACAAATAGCAGGGTCAGATCCACTCATGATGGCTGAGGCAGCTCGATCTGGCGAAGCACTGGGCGCCCATATTATTGACATTAACATGGGCTGTCCGGCAAAGAAGGTTTGTAATAAAGCCGCTGGATCAGCTTTGCTAAGGAACGAGCGTTTAGTCGCTGAGATATTGCAAGCGGTTACCAACGCGGTTAACCTGCCTGTCACACTTAAAATCCGCACCGGATGGTGTAAGAATACGCGTAATGCCCTACAGATTGCGCATATCGCAGAGCAGACAGGGGTTAGCGCGTTAACTGTTCACGGCCGCACACGCGCCTGCAGATTTGATGGAGAAGCCGAATATGAAACCATCGCAGAAGTTAAACAGAAAGTCAGCTTGCCCGTAATTGCGAACGGTGACATAAACTCTGCGATTAAAGCACGTTTTGTATTAGACTATACGGGAGCAAATGCGCTCATGATTGGCCGTGCGGCTAAAGGGCACCCATGGATATTTGCTGAGATAGATCACTATATCAAGACGGGCAGCAAGAAAAAGCCGCTAAGCATAAAAGCCTTTAAGGAACTGGTTTCCAGTCACTTAAATGAACTTCACCTTTTTTATGGAGAGTTCCTGGGAGTGCGCATAGCTCGTAAACACCTGGGCTGGTATTTCTCACATTTAGAGAGCGGCGTTCAGTACCGCAGTGAGTTTAATAAGCTCGGCACAGTGCAAGAACAGACTGACTACTTAAATAGACTATTTCAGAAATTTAACAATGACGAGCGGCTTGCCGCCTAGCATTCTATCGGAGAATCAGATTGAGCTACATCACCTGCTCCTGACGACTACAGTTTTTCGGCAGCCTGCTTGGAGTTACCAAAAACGAGAATTATTAGATGGCAAAACAAAGCATCCCAAAAATCAATGGTCACTCGAGAACTTTGAAGCAAAGTGTTCAAACCTCAATGGATGAGTTTTTTGCTCACCTGGATGGTCAACCGGTCTCTAATCTTTACGAGATGGTACTATCTGAAGTAGAGGCACCTTTGCTGGACGTAGTGATGAAATACGCCAAAGACAATCAAACCAAGGCATCTGAAATTCTTGGGCTAAATCGTGGAACCTTGAGAAAGAAATTAAAGCAATACGACCTCTTGTAATTCCGCTACCCAACCCCATAAATAGTCCTTTCTCTGGCGGCCCCAGAGACCATGCTTGACGCCCCACTCTCACCTGACCAAGAGGTTATTCGAAAGCTACATGACTGACACAACCACCCCCATCAAACGTGCGCTGATAAGCGTTTCCGACAAAACCGGTATTATCGAGCTCGCAAAAGGTCTAGCTGGCCACCAGGTTGAATTACTTTCTACTGGAGGTACCTTTCGCCTTATTCAAGAAGCCGGTATTCCTGTTATCGAAGTTTCGGATTATACCGGTTTTCCAGAAATGATGGATGGGCGGGTAAAAACGCTGCACCCAAAAATCCACGGTGGTATTCTGGCGCGACGCGGCATTGATGACGGCGTTATGAATGAGCATCAAATACAGGCTATCGATATGGTCGTTGTCAATCTATATCCCTTTCAGAAAACTATTGCCAGCGCAGATTGTGACCTCGCTACGGCAATCGAAAATATCGATATTGGCGGACCAACAATGGTTAGAGCTGCGGCTAAAAACCATAAGGATGTGGCGGTGGTCGTCGCCAGCAACGATTATCAACGCATACTTGACGAAATGGCCGAACTTAATGGATCGCTGAGCCAGTTTACACGGTTTGACCTGGCAACAAAGGCATTTGAGCACACCGCACAATATGATGGCGCAATTGCCAATTACCTGGGAACTTTGGTCGAAGACCAACCCACCCCTTTTCCCCGTACCTTTAACAGGCAATACATCAAATCCGAGGATATGCGCTACGGAGAAAACCCCCACCAACGAGCCGCTTTTTATGTCGATCCCAGCGCAACTGACGCGAGCGTTTCGAGCGCCAAACAGACCCAGGGGAAAGCACTTTCCTACAATAATGTTGCTGATACAGACGCCGCGCTGGAATGCGTTAAGCCTTTTGCAGAACCAGCCTGCGTTATCGTCAAACATGCTAACCCTTGTGGTGTTGCATTGGGCTCCGACATACTAGACGCCTATAATCAGGCTTTTGCAACAGACCCAACATCTGCCTTTGGCGGTATCATTGCCTTTAATCGTGAACTGGATGAAAACACCGCTCAGGCCATCATTGACAGACAATTTGTGGAGGTTATTATCGCGCCGACGATCACTCCAGCTGCTTCTAAGATTCTCAGCAATAAACCCAACGTAAGGGTTTTAATTAGCGGCCAGTGGGATGCTATGCGCACCCCAAGCCTGGATTTCAAGCGGGTCAATGGTGGCTTGCTGGTTCAGGATACCGACCTGGGCATGGTCAATGAAGACGAACTCAAAATGGTCACCGAAAGGGCGCCCACCGAGCAGGAGTTATCAGACCTGCTATTTTGCTGGGAAGTCGCCAAATTTGTTAAGTCCAACGCCATTGTCTATGCGCGCAATGGCCGCACCATTGGCGTCGGCGCTGGTCAGATGAGTCGGGTATATAGTGCCAAGATAGCCGGGATCAAAGCGCATGATGAAGGTCTTGAGGTTAAAGGATCGGTCATGGCTTCTGACGCTTTCTTCCCCTTTCGAGATGGTATAGATGCCGCTGCTGAGGCAGGTATTACGGCCGTAATCCAGCCAGGTGGCTCAATTCGTGACGAAGAGGTTATTGCCGCAGCGAACGAACATAATATTGCCATGGTATTCACCGGTATGCGCCATTTCCGCCATTAAATTGAGAGCAACAGAATGAACGTATTAATTATTGGGGCGGGCGGACGCGAGCATGCACTCGCCTGGAAAGCATCCCAATCACCAAAAGTCGAAAAAGTCTACGTAGCGCCAGGAAACGCTGGAACGGCGCTGGAACCAGGCATTGAAAACCTTGATATTGATGTGCTGGATTTCTCTAGTCTCGCGGACTTCGCACAGGATAACGATTGTGGCCTAACTATAATTGGCCCTGAGGCCCCCTTGGTAGAAGGGATAGTCGATTACTTCGAACAGCGCAGCCTACCCTGTTTTGGCCCCAGCCAGGGCGCCGCGCAACTGGAAGGATCAAAAGCCTTTACCAAGGATTTTTTAGCTCGCCACAAGATACCCACTGCCGACTATCAAAACTTTACCGAAATTGAACCCGCTGTTGCCTATATCCGCAAACAAGGTGCCCCGATTGTCGTTAAAGCCGATGGCTTGGCGGCCGGCAAAGGGGTGATACTCGCGCAAACGGAGCAGGAGGCCATTGCCGCGGTGCAAGACATGCTGGCCGGCAATGCGTTCGGTGATGCAGGACATCGCGTAGTGATCGAAGAGTACCTGGTCGGCGAAGAAGCCAGCTTTATTGTCATGGTCGACGGTGAAAATGTTTTACCGTTGGCGACCTCGCAGGACCACAAAGCCAGAGATAATGGTGACCTCGGCCCTAACACCGGGGGGATGGGTGCTTATTCTCCGGCACCCGTAGTCACAGATGAAATCAGCCAACGCGTCATGGACCAAGTCATTCGGCCAACCGTCGATGGCATGGCCGCAGAAGGGAACTCTTATACAGGTTTCCTTTATGCCGGGCTTATGATCGCTCCCGATGGCAACATCAAAGTATTGGAATATAACTGTCGATTTGGCGACCCTGAAACCCAACCAATCATGATGCGCTTGAAATCTGACCTGGTAGAACTCTGCCTGACTGCGCTGTCCGGATCCCTGGATCAGATAACGGCAGAGTATGATCCACGAGCCGCTCTCGGGGTGGTTTTGGCGGCTGGCGGCTATCCGGAGCCCTATCAAAAAGGCGATGAAATTTCAGGGATTGAAAACGCTGACACCAATGAGCAAAAAGTTTTCCATGCCGGCACCCGGTTAGAGGGTAATAAAGTGCTGACCAATGGAGGACGTGTCCTATGTGTCACCGCGCTGGGTGACAGCGTGACTCAGGCGCAGCAAAAAGCCTATGCCTGTGTACAACAGATTAGTTGGGACAAAGTCTATTTCCGCACTGACATCGGTTATCGCGCAGTGGCCCGGGAATCGGAGTCTACCTGATTCGATAGACAGCCCCCATATGCCCTTTGAGCCATCTCAAGGGGCATTTGACTCTTTAATAACGAAACGACAACTAATAGCGAAACCACAATGGTTCGCTAACTTTCAACCAGCTCTATAAAACCCGTATATAAACCATCTAATAAGCCATGCGCAGACAGCATCGCCTCCTGCAACCCTTCACCACTCAGTATTTCAATATTGAGCCGACCATCGCCATCATCACTGAGCACTCTAAAAGTGGTAGCTTTGTTAAGTACGAAAGTATTACCAACGAACCGAATACTTTGTACGTCCTGCTCCTGCTTCGCCTTCTCAACCCGTACCTTAATCAGAGCCAGGAAATCCTTTATCATTTGATCTCTATCCTTTGGCTCCAGCAGCTCGCCCTGCTCGCCCAACTGGATCTGCTGTCCAGGTCCGATCTGCCGCAAAAACTGATAGGTGTCAGCCCCCTGTTCCTGTAGTTTAAATCTAACGCTATAGTCTTTTGCTTCACCGTCAGACCCAGACCGGCTGTTCACCAGAATATCGCTCACCGCCTTATTGTGATTAAAGTTCAGGTTCTTGTTCACTTCGATTGATTGAATATCATAACTTTCCATGAATTTAGTCAGCATCGACTGGACAGGATTATTCAACATATTTTCGTTACTCATAACTACCGCTCTCTTCTCTAAAATTTTTCCAACGCTCTAGTTGATTGACCATGATCTAAGCGCCAAAGTTTAAATTTTCATTAAATATTCATTACCACCGAGTCAACCAGATAGGGATTATTAAACTTAACCCTTTCCCCCTGTGCGCGGCCCGGTATAGGCAGCAATCTGGCTGACAGTGGTTTGCGATATTTATTGGCCAGCGATGCCATATCCAATACTACCGCGGTTAATGACTCCACCGACACATCACCCGGCAGGGGGACCACATCCAGACCGGTACCACACACACTTGAATAGAGCAGTAGTTCCGACACACCATATCGTCCCTCTTCCGCGCGCTGCGCCAGTACTCTGTCTTCCAGTACCGGAAGCATTAATCCCGAATAGCCGCATTGTTTAAGGTCAAGCGATTTCAAGACATCCGTAATCAGCGCACAGGCGGCTAGTGTCGAAGCACCACCAAAGGGCACACCGGTTAGGTTTTCAATTGCCTGACCAATACTGGAATCTGGCGCGGGCGCGGGTGACACATCGATACCCAGGTAACGCCGCGAGAATCGCTCAGCAATTTCTACCGCCTGTTTCTGGATCGGCAAAAAAGCCTGTTCCATTTCAAGTTTGAGCTTTTTCCTGCCCATAGCTCTGTCAGAGCCCGCTTGTGCAAACACCCTTTGCAGCAAACGCGGTGATTCAAATCCGATACTAAAGGCCGCAGGGCCCTGATGATAGGCTGCTGGAAAGAATGGTGTACCGGGTGGGCAAAACGCCGTTGCCGCAAAACGAAAATTACCCTCCCCCAAAGGAGAAGCTCCCGCAATCGCTTTAATTGCAAGGGCGGCCGACTTAGCTAATGACGGCTCAACGCCGGATCTAAAGGACGCAACAGCTATCGAAAAATTAATATTCCTGGTGTTTGCTATCAGCTCGCTGGCCCAGTCAGCAAACCGATCGCCTTCCTGGTTTTGAATGGCTATCGGGCCAATACTAACATTCAGATTATTTGCCACCGCTAATCTGTCCAGCTTAGCCAGACCCGCAATGGTTTTTGATGTATGCCAATCCTGCGCATAATCTGTGAGTGGTTGCGTCGCAATCCTGATCGTCTGAACTTCATAACCTGACGATTGATAAATGTCTCGTGCCTGTTGTAAAAACTCAATGGCAGTATCTACCGGTGCGACATCATTGATATCTGCCATTGATAATCCAGCAGTAATAGTTCTGATTCTGAAGTCATGGGGCTTGGCGACCGCTGGCCCCAAATCTGCTGCAGCCGCTAATCCTGCAGCACACAAGGTAACAAATTCACGTCTGGATAAAGAGACAACCATTGAATCTAACCGGGCGGCCACATAAAATCACGCCCACCCAGGATATGCAGGTGCAGATGAAATACACTCTGACCAACTGCCGCCCCATTATTGACTACCAAACGAAAAGCATCCGAATAGCCTTGATCACTGGCCACTTGTGCAGCAACTATCATTAAATGCCCCAGCAAGGCATCGTCCTCGGGCACTGCGTCAACCAATTTAGGTATCACTTTTTTTGGTATAACCAATATATGCATGGGCGCCTTCGGATTGATATCGCGAAACGCCAAACACTGCTCGTCTTCATAGACTATATCTGCGGGGATCTCTCGTTCTATTATTTTGGTAAACAGGGTTTCTGACATGGCACAGGATCCTTATGTTCATTCATTAGGGTTGGTAAACCGCCAAATTCGACCATGACAGCTTTAAACCCACATTATCAATACTTGACGCATCAGCGTCCAGTACCCAGCCTTCTCTGCTACTACCCGAAGAACCAGTAAGACGCGAAAATCGCAGCCACGATACCAACTAGATCTGCTAATAGTCCACAGACTACTGCGTGACGTACTTTACGAATACCCACACTACCAAAATAAACCGCAAGCACATAAAAGGTCGTTTCAGTACTACCCTGTATGGTCGCCGCTGTTAGCGCCGGAAATGAGTCAACACCAAATGTGGACATGGTTTCAAGCATCAGCGCTCGCGAACCACTACCGCTTAGTGGCTTCATCAGGGCTGTAGGGAGCGCCTGTACAAACTGGGTATCCATTCCTAACAGAGTGACCAGCCACTCAATCAGCCAAATCAAGCCATCCAATACCCCACTGGCCCGAAACACACCAATCGCCACCAGCATACCAATTAGATAAGGAATGATTCGCACGGCAACCCCAAATCCTTGTTTTGCACCACCAATGAAGGCGTCATATAGGTTAATACCGCGCCAATAACCATGAACCAGGAACAGCATCATCACCGAGAACAGAATAAGATTTCCCAGTTGCGATGAAAAAGGCGCCAACTCCGCCTCCGGCAGCTGAGACAGGGCAAAGATAAGGATGGCGAGCAGCAGAGAAAATCCAGAGGCGTAGGCCATCACAACCCTGTCCCAAATAGGCAATTTCTGAATCATACTGGTAAGCAGTAAGCCAGCGATTGTCGACGCGGTTGTTGCCAGCAAAATTGGAATAAACACCAATGCCGGCTCTGCGGCTCCCTGTTGTGCACGAAACAAAAACACCGTGACCGGCAACAACGTTACTGAGGATGTATTTAATACCAGAAATAGTATTTGTGCGTTCGAAGCAACCTGCTTATTTAAGTTTACCGACTGCAGATCCCGCATCGCTTTTAAGCCCAAGGGAGTGGCCGCATTGTCCAGCCCAAGCATATTGGCACCGAGATTCATGGTCACCGAGCCAATTGCCGGGTGACCCTCTGGTACTTCCGGCATTAACCTGCGAAATAGAGGGGCGAGCAATTTGGCCATTCGCTTAATCAATCCGGACTGCTCGGCAATTTTAAAAAAACCGAGCCAAAGACATAGCACCCCTACCAAACCGATCGCTATTTCCGCGCCCAGCTTGGCCATTGAAAAAGTCGCGTTAATTACATCAGAAAAAATATCGACCTGACCAAGAATAAGCCACTGCCCTAAACTTGCCATAAATGCGAGCAGGAAAAAAGCGAACCAGATATGGCTCAGCACGCCAGCCTCCGTTGAATAATGAGATTTCTAAGCTGAATTACCAAAAAACAACTGCAATACAGATTCAGTTGAAATGCGTAACTCAAGACGCATCAGTGACAGGATGCATCCAGCAGTTTTTCCGCATCAGCAGAAATTGCTGTGATTTTGAAACCAGTACCATAGAAAGATGGACTAGACTGCTCGCACCAAACACTCTCAGCCTGAATAGATGCTCTGTCCGTGGTATCAGAATGATTGGGAGATTGTGAAAGCAGCATGTATCGAAAAACGGCGCCCACTCTAATAGGATTGACACTACTGGTGATTAACAATCCATCTTTTGACCAGTCCGCCACCAACCCGATGTACTCATTGGTTTTGCTATCAAAAACACTCACTGTGCTGCTTAAACTCTTACGAATATAATTCCTTCTCTCATCCAACATAGCGCCCTTCTTGTTGTTGTAACGACCTGCCTTTATAATGACCAGATACTCAATTTGTACCCTACCGAGCACCTGCATAGCAAGAAAAGATTTTGCAGTTTTAACATAAGTACACCGTATTTGTCTTGATAGTTTGGAATTTGATGATGCCAGCAAAACGTTCGCTAACGAATATCGATCGGCTAATAGGGCAGCTTGACCGCAGCTTGAGCTCCCTCACCGGCAATACCAGACCAGCAAAACGCCCCTCCCCTGCTGACTCAATACCCAGTACAGATATGGACTTGCCTGCCGCAAAACACGTTGCAGGGCTAATGCGTGTCAACCATACCGGAGAGGTCTGCGCACAGGCGCTCTATCAAGGGCAAGCGGCCACAGCAAAACTGCCGGTCATAAAAAACCAAATGCGTGAGGCCGCACTTGAGGAAGAAGACCATCTGGCATGGTGCCAGCAACGATTGACTGAACTTAACAGCCACACAAGTCGCTTAAACCCTCTGTTTTATGCTGGATCCTTTGGCATTGGCGCCCTGGCAGGCTTGGTCGGCGATAAGTGGAGCCTTGGCTTTGTCGCGGAGACAGAAAAGCAAGTCTGTTCACACCTGCAGAATCATCTGGATCAGCTGCCGGAAAATGACACCAAAACAAGAGCCATTCTGCAGAAAATGAGCGATGACGAAGCACAGCACGCGACTCAAGCAATAGAAGCTGGAGCGGCAGATCTTCCTCGACCGATAAAAACCGGAATGAAACTGATATCAAAAATCATGACAACAACAAGCTATCGGATATAAAAAAACAGTCTTTTCCCATTCAGGGAGCCAATCGTTCAATCACCCAACTACTGTCCTTTTGCAGCTGATACCGAAATCGATCATGCAAGCGATTTGGTCCTCCCTGCCAAAACTCAATTTCATGTGGCTTAATCCGGTACCCGCCCCAAAAAGAGGGCAGGGGTACTTCACCTTTTGAGAATTTTTGCTTAATTTCAGCAAATTTTTGTTCTAACAACTGCCTGGACGACAGGGGCTGGCTCTGATTTGACGCCCAGGCTGCTATCTGGCTATCCTTGGGTCTGGACAGAAAATATTTTAGGACTTCAGTGGTCGACAACTTGTTTGCAATACCGCAAATTTTGACCTGACGCTCCAACGGCAACCAGGCAAAATGAAGCGCCACCTTGCTACAATTCTGTATCTCTTTCGCCTTGCGGCTGCCCAGGTTGGTATAAAACACAAAGCCGTTATCGTCACATTGCTTTACCAGCACTGTGCGCTGCGAAGGCTGTCCGTCCTTACCCACCGTAGCAACGGTCATTGCTGTAGGGTCGACCATCTCCGCCTCTACTGCCTGGTGAAGCCACTTCTGAAATTGGGTAATCGGGTTTTTATCCAGGTTTTCCGCCTGCAAACCATCACGCAGATATTCTCTGCGAATTTGATCAATATTCATCGACTAAACACCCTTAGCCTTAAGTTCTACGATTTCAAAACTATGGGATATGTCAACACCGGCCTGTTCCAGCATGATGGAAGCCGAACAAAACTTTTCCGCCGAAAGTGCCACCGCTCGCTCCACCGCTGAGTGCTTTAAATTATATCCGGTCACCAGGAAATGAATGCTGATTTTAGTAAACACAGCAGGTACCGAATCGGCCCGCTCTGCGGATAAATTACCGACGCAATCTGTTACATCCTGTCTGGACTTTTTAAGTATATTCATCACATCAAAGGAGGTGCAACCCCCAAGCCCGGCTAACATTAACTCCATTGGCCGCATTCCGGTGTTTCTTCCCCCATGCGATTCCGGTCCCTCAAGGGTGATCGAGTGCCCACTGCCAGATTCAGCTAAAAACCTAACACCATCTACCCATTTAATCGTCGCTTTCATAAACTATCCGTTAATCCTGTTAATCCTGTTAATCCTGTTAATCAGGGGCGCTATTATATGTCTCATCCGGAGATTGAGAAATGAATCTTTTTACAGATATAGAATTTTGGCTAACCCAGCAAGGTAGGAAAAAGCCCTTTTCCCGACTATCCATCAGTGGAGGTAGTATTTGTGAAAGCTGGTTAATACAGAGTGCCGACAATCATTCCTATTTTGTAAAAACCCTGGCAAATGCGCCTACCGGACTATTTCAGGCAGAAAAAGCGGGGCTGCTGGCTATCAAGGCCAGCAACAGCCTTACCACACCCGATGTTTACTTCCACACCCATAAATTCTTAATATTAGAATATTTACCAAACACTAAACCATCCGCTAACTACTGGGAATTATTTGCAGAGCAGCTCGCAAAAATGCATAGCCAATCTGCACCGGCGTTCGGCTTTGTCAGCGATAATTTTTGTGGAACAACCCCTCAGCCCAACTCCGTTGAATCCGACGCTTATGTTTTTTTCTCACAGAAGCGCCTTATGTACCAGGCTGATATCGCTCATACCGCCGGGTATCTAAGTGCCAACCAGGTACAAAGCGTAGAAAAGCTTTGCGAACGGTTACCGCACCTCATACCAAACCAACCCCCCTGCCTGCTGCACGGGGATTTATGGTCTGGAAACCTTCAGGTAGGCCGTTACGGTAAACCCGTGGTGATAGACCCGGCTTGCTACTGGGGTTGGGCAGAGGCAGACGTAGCCATGACTCTCCTTTTTGGCGGTTTTCCCCAAAAATTCTATAATGCCTATACCGACCATCATCCATTAACTCCGGGCTGGGAAGACCGTATTGACCTCTATAACCTGTACCATCTTCTCAACCACCTCAACCTATTCGGACATAGCTACTACCCACAAGTCATCAACACCATCAAACGTTACCAATAATCACAACCCAATTAACCGTGAAAATTATGTCAACAAACAAAAAATCTGCTTAAACGTCTATTTTTACTAAATTAATTCATATACAAACTTGACAACACTTGGATACACAACTATTCTTCATCTTAATTGATTTGTTACCTTTATTCACACTAAGGAAACACAAGTAACGATTTTCCTCCCACACATACCCCTATGTGTGTTCTTACGGATGGCCCTCCAGCCATCCGTTTTTTTATGCCTGCAATTCACCCGTCACTTGGCAGCAGCACAGTCAATTTGGAAAAGCCTACTGTTAGTTTTTCTGATAAGATCTATCTAGGTGGTAGACGGCGCCCTTTGTCAGCCCCATGAGAATGACTCGCTATCAGATGTGCCTGCGGTTAAGTTTGGTTAAGTTTGACTCATGATTTTTATTCCGGTGCCGATAACTGATAAGCGAAGCAAATCAAATTTTGAGCCCAACATGAGCCCTCTGCAAAAATCATCACCCACTGAATCTGACAACCAGCCTATTCAACAGCTAGACGATATTCTTTCCTATTTTCCTATCGGAGATCGTATTCATTACTATCCCGAATACCAGACCAATCTGACAATGCAATCACTGGTGCTAGGATACCAAATTAATGGCCACACAGTTTATTCCCAGAACGATCTCAAAATTCAAATCGGCTCATCAGGCAAATCCGTGATCAAGCTTCACCAAGGAAACAAAGATATAGAACTAAAGGAGATTGGAACTCTTTGCATTCTTGTACCGGGAAAGGCAGGCGAGGAATACAAGCTCAACTTTCTGAGCAAAGCCTCACTCGGAAGCCGGGGTCAATTTCGCAATGGCAACGCGATCACACTGGTTGCCCGTGACCAAGAGAGGGGCGTCATCGAACTGGAAAGCAGCGTTCGCGAATCCTTTATACCAAAGGACGGGTATTATCGAAGTCACCGCCTGGTATTATTGGATGTCATCGCAAACAGCCTAAAAGTCAGCGAACAAAGAACACACCACAGGCTACAAACTAATATAAGCGCAAAAATGCTGCATGCACCAAGTCAAACCAACTATAGCTGCATTTTGAGCAACTACTCTGAGGTCAGCGCACAACTAAAACTGAACCAACCGGACCCTGAAGCCAAAGCTTTTAGAAACGGGGACCGCATCACTCTCACATTAAAGGTAGACCAGTTACATCGTACCTTTGTGATCAACGGTCTAATTATGCGTGTCAACCCTCAATCGCTCATTATCACTTTGCAGGAACTGATGATTGGTGGAGAGTTTAAGCCGTTTGAACTAATAGACGCTCTGGATATAAAAGCCTGCTTATTACAACACCCGGATTCGCATTAGATTGGCGCACCGACAGCACCGAATGTTTGCCAGCCGAGCTGAAACCAAAAATTCTGTGACAGGACGCTAGGTTGTTGCGTACAATACCGCAATTAATAAAGACCCATTTGGAAATACTGGATGACACAAAGACAACAATCCTTCACTAAAGAAGAACTCCTAAGTTGTGGCCGTGGAGAAATGTTCGGCCCGGGTAACGCCCAACTTCCTATCCCGAACATGCTCATGATAGACCGAATCACCAGCATTTCCACAGATAGTGGCATATACAACAAAGGAAGCATTGTTGCAGAGTTGGACATCACACCAGATCTTTGGTTTTTTGATTGCCACTTTCCAGGGGACCCAGTAATGCCTGGATGTCTTGGCCTGGATGCCATGTGGCAGCTGGTCGGGTTTTACCTCGGATGGATGGGGTATCCGGGAAAAGGACGAGCACTGGGTTGTGGTGAAGTAAAGTTTACCGGGCAAATCTTACCGACCGCCTCAAAAGTCACTTATAAAATCGATTTAAAGCGCGTCATCACCCGCAAACTCATTTTGGGGATTGGTGACGGAAGTCTTGCCGTTGATGGCAAAGAGATCTACACCGCTAAAGATTTAAGAGTTGGCCTGTTTAAATCTACGGATAGTTTCTAACAGACAATTCGTGTCACGATATATGGGTAGCGTAAAAGGAATGCTTGCAGAATTTTCCGATAATACATAATCCATATGTAATATAATGAACAATCTAAGACCGATTCAAACACAGTCAACGCAAGCAGTCTATTGAACGGTCTGAGAAGGAATATTTATGAAACGTGTCGTAGTAACAGGTATGGGTATAGTTTCCTGCCTAGGCAACGATAAAGCATCCGTATTAAACTCTCTGCGCGAGGGGAAATCAGGTATCCGCCTGAAACAAGAATACGTAGACCTTGGGCTGCGCAGCCATATTGCCGGCAGTATCAACATTGATATTGAGGGTGCTATTGACAGGCGTGACCGACGATTTATGAGCGATGCTGCAGCCTACGCCTATATTGCAATGCAGCAGGCGATCGATGATGCCGAGCTACCTGCTCAACTGGTATCAAACGAACGCTGCGGTCTGATAGCAGGCTCAGGCGGTCCATCGCTCTCAAATGTTGTTGAAGTAGCCGATGTGCTTAGAGCAAAGGGCGTCAAACGCCTTGGCCCCTACCGGGTACCTAAAAGCATGAGCAGTACCGTGTCTGCGTGCCTTGCAACTCCTTTCAAAATCAAAGGGGTCAACTACTCTATCACCTCGGCCTGCTCTACCAGCGCACACTGCATTGGCAATGCGATGGAGCTCATTCAAATGGGCAAACAGGACATTGTTTTTGCCGGGGGCGGGGAAGAAGAACACTGGACCTTTACCGCACAGTTCGATGCTATGGGCGCACTCTCAACCAAGTATAACGACACCCCGGAGAAGGCTTCCAGAGCCTATGATATAGACCGTGACGGTTTTGTCATCGCCGGTGGTGGTGCGATGCTAGTCGTTGAGGAACGCGAACATGCAATCAAGCGTGGCGCCAAAATTTACGCAGAAATTACTGGCTACGGTGCGACATCAGACGGTTTTGATATGGTTTCTCCTTCCGGTGAAGGTGCAGTTCGCTGTATGCGTCAGGCAATGTCAACAAGCACGCAACCCGTTGAATACATCAATGCACATGGAACCAGCACTCCGGTTGGTGATATCAAAGAACTGAACGCGGTGAAAGAGGTTTTTGCAGATAATATACCTCTCATTTCCTCCACCAAGTCACTATCCGGACACTCACTTGGAGCCGCAGGTGCACATGAAGCAATTTATAGCCTGCTCATGATGGAGCACAATTTTATTGCCGCATCTGCCAACGTGGAGAACATTGACCCTGAAGCCGAAGGCGTCCCTATTGTTACCCAAATGCTGGATCAGACCAGAATAAATACGATGATGTCAAATAGCTTTGGATTTGGCGGCACAAATGCTTCACTGCTGTTTGAACGCCATGATAACTAGCCTGGATAAGCATCTCAAATAAGCGGCAGACACCCTGACATTAAAATCAAGGTGTTGAGAGCATATCCCTGTGTCGCTCTATCCACTGGCTCGATTCCTGGTGTAACTCTTCAACATCACGCCCCTCTGGCAGGATGGGCTTACCAATCACCAGTTTAAGCTCTCCTGAGTGTTTCACGAAGCCCTTGGCCGGCCAAATTTCACCAGCATTGTGCGCCACTGGAATGATTGGCGCACCTGTTTCTACCGCCAACAAAGCACCCGTCTTGGAAAATTTTACACGCCTTCCAGGCGGAACCCGGGTGCCCTCAGGGAAAATCAGCACCCAAAAATTCTGAGCCAGCTTTTCAGATCCCTGCTGAACAATTTGTTTTAACGCCCCTGATTTCACCTTTCGATCAATAGCGATTGGTTTTATCAGCGCTAGCGCCCAACCGAAAAAGGGTAATTGCAGCAACTCCTTTTTTAACACTGTACAAAGCGGTGAGACGATAGTTTGCAAATAAAAAGTTTCCCACTCACTTTGATGATTGCTAACAATAATGCCAGCCTTAATTCCCTCCAGATTTTCCAGTCCTTCGATACGATATCTTACACCGCAAGCCAAACTAAACCAGCGAACCACAAAATGATTCAATAGGATCGCGAACTTAAAGCGTCGACGCAGAGGAAGTAATGGAAGTACCAAAAGGCAAGTAGCGGAATGGATTAACGTAGCAAGACCAAATACCAGCAAAAAACTCGCAGACCTCAGATAAAGTATTATTTTTTTCATTTTCCCTTTTTATATGCTCTATTACCCACACACCAACCAAGCTCTCACCGCGCCATTAATAATCCTAACATTCAAACCTTGCCCGCACTCATATCTGGCAATACTAACCAGCGCTCTTCACCCTCAAGCCTTAGCTTAACCAACAACTTGAGTCATACCGATGAAAGCTTCCGACCCGCTAACTAAAGCCGACTGATCACGCCCTTTGGTGCGCATTCCTTGACCACTCTGGCCATTTCAGGCTTCCATGACCGTTGTTTGATGCCAAATACCTCGAGAATTTTCTGGCAATTCAGTTGGGAGTTCAAAGGCCGGGCCGCTATATACCCATACTCCTTCGTTTTCTGTGTTTCTATCTGTTTAACGGTGACCTCTCTGTAAAGGCGAGCCTGCTCAACAACCTGACAGGCTAATTCGTACCAGTTGCTCACTTCACGTCCTGAGTAATGATAACAACCCCACGCATCGGCACCACATTCCAGTTGCCGGATCATTGCAATTATTACTCGTGCGATATCGTTCGCCGGTGTCGGCGCGCCTATTTGATCATCAACCACCTTGAGCATCTCCTTCTCTCCAGCAAGTCGAGTCATGGTCTTCACGAAGTTACTTCCCCATTCACTAAAGACCCAGCTCACACGCAAAATCACATACTTTTCAAGAACAGAAGTGAGCAATCGCTCACCCTCTAGCTTGCTTTCTCCATAAACACTGATCGGATGTGGCTCGTCATCTTCAGCATAGGCAGCCCGTTTCTGGCCATCAAAAATATAGTCCGTGGATAGATGCATTAGAGGTATACTCAGCCGCTTACAAGCGATTGCCAGGTTGTGCACGCCCACGGCATTTACCGCAAAACAACTATCTCTTTCCTGCTCAGCCTGGTCCACGGCAGTATAGGCCGCAGCATTAATAACGAAAGACGGCTTAGCCTTACGAATAGTTCGCAATACCTTGCTTTCTTTTCTAATATCCAGCTCTTCGGATGAAAATGCCTGATAGTCGATGTCCTGTTCCAATGCAAAACTGCATAAGGCCCTCCCCACCTGTCCTTGCGATCCCGTAATGAGCAATTTCACTGCGCTTGATTGCTCCTAAAAAGGGATATCATCATCAAAATCATCAAAGCCGGACGGCGCACTTTGCGAACCCTGACTAGCATTATTCGTATCTTTTGATGGTGTACTTTTAGGAGCTTGGCCTTGATTGGAACCGGAACCAGCGAAATCTCCGCTACCACGACTGTCCAGCATTTGCATATCCGAACCGACGATCTCGGTCGTGTAGCGTTTCACCCCATCCTTTTCCCACTGCCGCGTTCGCAAGGAACCCTCGACATAGACTTTCGAGCCCTTATGCAGGTATTCTCCGGCGATCTCAGCTAGTTTGTTAAAAAACACCACACGATGCCACTCGGTTCGCTCCTGCTGCTGGCCACTCTGCTTATCTTTCCAGCTCTCACTGGTCGCAACGGTAATATTTGTTACCGCGCCGCCAGAGGGCAAATACCGCGTTTCCGGATCACCGCCACAATTTCCTACCAGTATTACTTTATTGATGCCACGCGCCATGATTCTCTCCCTTAAAATAGTGATTTATTCCGCTATACCATTCGCCCAACCATTGGCCCTGCGGATCCACATTAGCTGCAAGATGGTAGCAGATAATGAGCCCCTCACAAAACTCTTCGCTCGTTAATCTCAACATTTCGGCGACTACTGACTAAGGGACCTCTGAATAACTCCTTAATGTCTCTGCGAGACCTGAAAGCATTAGCTGCAAGGCAGGAACTGCCGCTAATGCTTATTGCCTTAGCAAAGTTTCTAACGCCGCAGATGAAGCTTTCAGACCTCGCCCTACGGGGCTTACAGAGCATTTGTAGCTCTGCGTTGGCGTTGTTTACAAGGTCTGGACATTCCTGCACAAAGCCGCCTTAATCTACTAACGCTCTGTGAGCCAGAGATATCAAGAAGTTATTCAGGGGTTCCCTAATACAATCTTAAGCCAAATTCAGGAAACGCACAGAGCAAAACACAAAACAAATATATATGCCTTTGTCATATACCAAATTTACCCTATATAATGGTTGGTTTTCCTTTGACAGCGGTTTTATGAGTAAAATTATACTGCGTGGTGTTCGCACACATAACTTAAAAAACATCAATCTTGACATACCCAGGGATCAGTTAGTCGTTATCACTGGCCTATCCGGCTCGGGAAAATCATCACTAGCGTTTGATACGCTTTATGCAGAAGGGCAAAGGCGCTACGTAGAGTCACTATCTACCTATGCTCGCCAATTCCTTTCCATGATGGAAAAACCGGATCTCGACCATATTGAAGGTCTGTCGCCAGCCATTTCGATCGAGCAAAAGGCAACCTCCCACAATCCCAGATCCACCGTAGGCACCATCACCGAAATCTACGATTATTTACGTCTGCTTTTTGCCCGCGCAGGCGAACCGCGATGCCCCGAGCATGGCAAACCTTTGCAAGCACAGGCCATTAGCCAAATGGTAGATCAAGTTATGGCGCTACCTGAGCAAAGTCGATGGATGATGATTGCTCCGATGGTACAGAACCGCAAAGGCGAGCATCTGCATTTATTCGAAGAGCTAAGATCCCAAGGATTTATAAGGGTACGAGTTAACGGTATTGTCACAGAATTAGACCAAGTGCCCGCTTTGGACAAAAACAAAAAACACTCAATTGAAGTAGTAGTCGATCGATTCAAAGTACGCGAGGACCTGCAGATTCGTTTAGCGGAGTCTTTCGAAACCTGTGTCCAGTTAAGCCAGGGAATCGCTAAAATCATTCCGATGGATGACGACGAAGATTCGGAAGCTCGTGAAGAGCTGATTTTTTCATCACTGTTCGCCTGCCCCGTCTGTGGACATAGCATATCTGAACTAGAACCCAGAATTTTCTCCTTCAATAACCCAGCGGGTGCTTGCGCGACCTGTGATGGGCTTGGTGTACATCAATTTTTTGACCAAGAACGCATTGTCTGTAAACCTGAGCTCAAAATAGCTGAAGGCGCTATCAAAGGCTGGGACAGAAGAAATGCCTATTACTTTCAAATGCTAACCTGTGTAGCTGAGCATTATGGCTTCGACCTGGACCAACCTTTTTCAGAAATGGATGACGCCTCACGGCAGGTGATCCTAGAGGGCAGCGGTCAAGATTCGGTTGCTTTTAAGTACCTCACTGAGCGAGGCGACATTATCAGCAAACAACATCCGTTTGAAGGAGTACTACCGAATATCGCCCGTCGCTACAAATCAACCGAGTCACAAATGGTTCGAGATGATCTGGCTAAATACCTGAGCGAGCAACCTTGCCCATCCTGTAACGGATCTCGACTAAAAAGAGAGGCCCGGCACGTGTTTATCGAAGAGCTCAACTTGCCTGAAATCACCGACTGGCCAGTCGGTAAAGCGTTATCCTATTTCGAGCAACTAAGCCTGCCTGGGAGACGTGGGGAAGTTGCTGAGAAGATAGTAAAAGAAATTCGCCTCCGCTTATCTTTCCTGGTAAATGTTGGACTCGATTACCTGTCCCTGAATAGAAGCGCTGAGACCCTCTCAGGGGGAGAGGCGCAGCGCATCCGATTAGCAAGCCAAATTGGGGCTGGGCTAATGGGCGTCATGTATATTCTTGATGAGCCTTCAATTGGACTTCATCAAAGAGATAATGAACGCCTGTTAAATACCCTTTTCCACCTAAGGGATTTGGGCAATAGCGTTATAGTTGTAGAGCATGACGAAGAAGCTGTGCGCAGTGCAGATTATGTCATTGATATAGGCCCCGGTGCGGGTGTGCATGGGGGAAGAGTTGTGGCGCAGGGAACTCCTGCTGCTATTGAGGCAAATCCTGAATCAATAACCGGCCAGTATTTGTCAGGAGAAAAAAAGATCAAAGTACCCTGCCAACGAAATCCATTTGATAAGCAAAAAGTTCTGCGCCTGGAAGGCGCCACGGCGAACAACCTGAAAAACGTCACTGTTGAAATGCCTCTGGGTTTAATGACCTGTATCACAGGTGTTTCAGGCTCCGGAAAATCGACCCTGATTAACAATACACTCTATCCAATTGCTGCGACTGAGTTAAATAAAGCGACTACACTTAAACCAGCCCCCTACTATAGCATTCAAGGCTTGGAGCAATTGGATAAAGTGGTCGACATTGATCAAAGTCCTATAGGGCGCACTCCACGTTCCAATCCCGCAACTTATACAGGACTCTTTACGCCAATCCGAGAGCTTTTTGCTGCAACCCAAGAAGCACGCTCTCGTGGTTACAAACCCGGACGCTTTAGCTTCAACGTTAAGGGGGGGCGCTGCGAAACCTGTCAAGGTGACGGTCTAATTAAGGTCGAAATGCATTTTCTACCTGATATTTATGTCCCCTGCGATGTATGTAAAGGAAAACGCTACAATCGCGAAACACTCGAGATTAAATATAAGGGAAAAAATATTCACGAAGTACTGGATATGACTGTCGAAGAAGCCAGTGAGTTTTTTAACCCTGTGCCAATGTTGGCAAGAAAACTGCAAACCCTTGTGGACGTTGGACTTTCCTACATTCGTCTCGGGCAAGCCGCTACGACTCTTTCCGGGGGTGAAGCGCAGCGCGTCAAACTTGCTAAAGAACTATCAAAAAGAGATACCGGCCAAACACTTTATATACTTGACGAACCGACGACGGGTTTGCATTTTCACGATATAGAGCAGCTGCTCAATGTACTACATCGGCTAAGAAATCACGGGAATACGATACTCGTCATCGAGCATAATCTGGATGTGATTAAAACGGCTGATTGGATTATTGATCTTGGACCAGAGGGTGGTAACGGCGGCGGTTATATAGTCGCAGAAGGGACTCCGGAGCATATCGTCACAGTTACTGAATCTCACACAGGCCGATATTTACGGCCACTTTTAGAATCTTGCAAGAAGCCTGATTTAGAGCAGGCGGAGTCATTTGCCCTGTAATTAACTTTTCACCGCACTCTGCAATACGCTCTTACAGACGCAAAAAGCCAGGACAGGTCCTGGCTTTTTGGGAATAACTGATCGTCAATATGACTAATCTTCAGAGTCTTCCTCAATATCCTCTTCAAACTCTGCCATAGGCCGGCCAACTAACTCAATGTATGCCATCGGTGCATTATCGCCTGCACGGAAACCGCACTTCATAATCCGGGTATAACCTCCAGGGCGCTCTGAATACCTGGGGCCAAGCTCACTAAAGAGCTTTCCAACCGTCTCTTTATTGCGCAAACGATCAAATGCAAGCCGCCGATTAGCGACCGAGTCTTCCTTCGCCAGAGTAATAAACGGCTCGGCGATTTTGCGAAGCTCTTTAGCCTTAGGCAAAGTAGTTTTGATAATTTCGTGTTCGACCAGTGAAGCAGTCATGTTTTTAAACATTGCTTGACGGTGCGAACTGTTTCGATTCAGCTGGCGACCACTTTTACGATGACGCATGTTGCAATTCCCTACAAATTTAACTCTAAAATATTAAAGGTTAATACTAGTCACGCCTGGCCAGCACTCGATCATCGTTCTTCAGGCTTGAGGGAGGCCAGTTTTCCAGGCGCATCCCCAAAGACAATCCTTTAGATGCAAGTACGTCTTTAATTTCAGTCAGTGACTTTTTACCCAAATTAGGCGTTTTCAGCAGATCCACTTCAGTTCGCTGAATCAAATCGCCAATGTAGTACAAATTTTCTGCTTTCAAGCAGTTAGCCGAGCGAACAGTTAGTTCCAAATCATCCACAGGGCGCAGCAAGATGGGATCTACCTCATCTTCCTCTTCTTCAAACTCAGGTTCCTTATCAGCTTCCAGATCAACAAAAGCTATCAACTGCTGCTGCAGAATAGTTGCTGCACGACGGATGCACTCCTCTGGATCGATTGTACCATTGGATTCAATATCCAAAATCAATTTATCCAGGTCGGTACGCTGTTCAACTCGAGCACTTTCAACGATATAAGCAACACGTCTTACCGGGCTATAGCTGGCGTCCAACTGTAACGTTCCTATTGGCTTGGCCTCTCCTTCAGCAAAACGGGTATCAGCCGCCTCGTAACCACGCCCTTTAGCGACCTTAATGCTCATATTAAGCTCGCCTTTAGCATTAAGATTGGCAATCACATGCTCCGGGTTCGCTATCTCTACATCATGATCCAATTCGATATCACCAGCTACTACCGGGCCCGCTCCCTTTTTATTGAGCGTCAATGTCGCTTCATCACTATTATGCATAGTGACTGCCACACCTTTGAGGTTTAGCAGGATATCGATAACGTCTTCCTGAACACCTTCAATCGTACTGTACTCATGCTGCACGCCTTCGATCGTCACCTCCACTATTGCCGCTCCGGGCATAGAGGACAATAAGATACGGCGCAGTGAATTACCTAAAGTGTGGCCAAAACCACGCTCAAAGGGTTCCAGCACAACCTTGGCATGATTCGCACTGATTTCTTCAACTTGAATATGCTTGGGTGTTAAAAACTCTGTAACTTGTCGTTGCATGCTTAAGCCTATTGTTAAGAGGTATTACTTGGAATACAGCTCGACGATGAGGTTCTCATTAATCTCCGCTGGCAAGTCAGCTCGATCAGGCACCGCCTTGAACTCACCTTCCATTTTTCCGGCACTGACCTCTACCCATTCGGGAGTTCCACGCTGCACTGCCAGTTCTAGCGCCGATTTTATACGCAGTTGATTCTTGGCCTTTTCGCGAACAGACACAACATCACCGGCTTTCACCTGATACGAAGGAATGTTTACGGTAACGCCATTTACCTGAATGCTTTTGTGCGATACCAGTTGTCTAGACTCCGCGCGAGTTGCGCCAAAGCCAAGTCGATACACCACATTATCCAGACGACATTCCAGTAATTTCAACAGGTTTTCGCCCGTTGCACCTTTTTTACTGGCTGCAGTTTTGTAATAGTTACGGAACTGCTTTTCCAGGACGCCATAAATACGGCGAACCTTTTGCTTTTCCCTAAGTTGTAAACCGTAATCGGACAAACGGCTTCGTCTTGCGCCATGCACTCCTGGTACGGTATCAGCCTTACATTTTGAGTCCAGTGGTCTTACACCACTTTTTAAATATAAATCCGTCCCTTCACGACGAGACAGTTTACAGGTAGGTCCAATATAGCGAGCCATTATGCTGTCTCCTGATTAAACACGACGTTTTTTGGGTGGACGACAACCATTATGTGGTATTGGCGTCACATCCGTTATACTGTTTATTTTAAATCCAACGGCATTGAGAGCACGAACCGCAGACTCACGCCCAGGCCCAGGGCCTTTAACGCAAACATCCAGGTTTTTAACTCCATATTCTGTTGCCGCATTTCCCGCTCTTTCAGCAGCCACCTGCGCTGCAAAAGGTGTACTTTTGCGTGAACCTCTAAAACCGGATCCACCAGAAGTAGCCCAACTTAAAGCGTTACCCTGACGATCCGTTATAGTAATAATGGTATTGTTAAAGGATGCGTGAACATGCGCCACACCATCCACAACGGTCTTTTTGACCTTTTTCGTTTTACGCGCTGGCTTTGCCATACTTTTCTATCCTGTCTCTCTACTTCAACTCGTTAGCAGCGGTTGTTATTTGCGAATGGGCTTACGCGGACCTTTACGAGTCCTCGCATTAGTTTTGCTACGCTGTCCACGCACGGGTAAATTACGTCTGTGCCTCAAACCTCGATACGCACCAAGATCCATCAACCGTTTAATGTTCATGGAAACTTCACGACGCAAGTCACCTTCAACGGTAATATTGGTAATTTCACCACGAATGGCGTCTAGTTGCTCTTCTGATAAAGTTGCAACTTTAGTAACGGGATTTATCCCAACCTTTTCACATATGCTTTGAGCGGTGGTCCGCCCAACGCCATAGATATAGGTCAGTGAAATCACTGCGTGTTTATTGTCAGGTATGTTAACGCCTGCTATACGGGCCATTCAGTTAACTCCAATTCTCACGTAGTCCTACGTGGTTATTCATTAAAACCGGTTTCTGATTAAAGCAAAAAAGCTGCCATCCGCGAAGGGCGCAAAAGGATACCGCTTGCATAGTAATAAATCAAGCCGAATCCTAAGGCTAGTGCCTTCCATCTGCAACTTATTCAATGTTGCAATCCAATTTACCCTTGGCGTTGTTTATGCCGGGGTTCAGCGCTGCAAATTACGCGCACTACGCCTTTACGTTTAACCACTTTACAGTTACGGCAAATCTTTTTGACAGATGCTCGTACTTTCATAATCGACTCCAAAAAACTATTAACGCAGCATGCCGCCGCTGCCATATCCCTTAAGATTAGATTTCTTCAGTAACGAATCATATTGGTGAGACATTAAATGAGACTGCACCTGAGACATGAAATCCATTACCACCACAACTACAATCAACACCGAAGTACCACCAAAATAGAAGGGAACATTAGCGGTGTTAATCAACAACAATGGCAACAAAGATACTAAAGTTATATAAATTCCACCGAACAGGGTTAGACGTGTCATCACCCCATCGACATAATTCGCTGATTGTTCTCCTGGTCGAATCCCGGGTATAAAGGCACCGGAACGCTTCAGGTTGTCGGCCACATCTCTCGGGTTAAACATCAACGCCGTATAGAAATAGCAGAAGAAAATAATCAACGCTGCAAACAAAATAATATAAAGTGGCTGTCCAGGCGCAATTAACAGGGAAATATCCTGTAACCAGCCCATACCTTCGCCCTGCCCGAACCACTGTCCAATCGATGCTGGAAAGAGCAATATACTGGACGCAAAAATCGGAGGTATTACCCCGGCCATATTAACCTTTAGAGGCAGGTGGCTAGTCTGAGCTGCATACATCTTTTTACCTTGCTGCCGCTTCGCGTAGTTGATCGTAATGCGCCTTTGGCCTCGCTCAACAAACACCACAAACCCAACGGTTGCAATAGCCAATACTGCAACGGACAGCAGCAGTAGTATATTCAAATCTCCCTGTCGAGCGGACTCAAAAGACTGCCCAATAGCAGAAGGCAATCCCGCAACTATACTTGCAAAAATCAATAGCGAAATTCCGTTACCGATTCCCCGCTCCGTAATCTGCTCACCCAGCCACATAAGGAAAACTGCGCCAGATACCAGTGTGACAACCGCTACAAAATAAAAGCTGTAAGTGGCCGCAAAGGCAATACCCTGATTAGCCAGCCCCATTGACATCCCGAGCGACTGCACCGTCGCCAACACCACCGTGCCATATCGTGTGTACTGACTAATCTTACGACGACCGGCTTCACCTTCCTTCTTTAACTGCTCCAGGTGAGGACTCACTGCGGTCATCAGCTGCATAATAATAGATGCAGAAATATAAGGCATAATACCCAGCGCAAAAATACTCATACGCTCTAACGCTCCACCCGAAAACATATTAAAAAGACTTAATATAGTTCCCTGATTTTGCTCGAAAAGCTGAGCCAATCGATCCGGGTTAATGCCCGGTACCGGTATATGCGCACCTATGCGGTAGACAATTATGGCTAACAGTACAAACCTCAGGCGGCGCCATAGTTCTGACAATCCCGATTGTGCACTCGCTAGCGAAGCATCAGCTTTAGCCATCTATTCCTCGATTTTCCCGCCAGCGGCTTCTATCGCGGCTTTGGCGCCCTTAGTTACTTTCAATCCACGCAGAGTAACCGCTTTGTCTATCTCACCAGACAAGATCACTTTCACGCTTTTAATACTTTCAGTCACCAGATCTGCCGCTTTAAGTGCCTCCAGATCGATCACTTCCGCAGCAACATTTGCCAGCTCATGCAATCTGACTTCTGCCACATAACGTCCGGACCTTGAGGTGAATCCAAATTTCGGCAAACGCCTTTGCAAAGGCATTTGGCCGCCCTCAAATCCAGGCTTCACACCACCACCGGAGCGAGATTTCTGCCCCTTGTGTCCGCGGCCGCTGGTTTTTCCCTGGCCACAACCAATACCTCTACCGACTCGTTTGGCGGAGGGCTTCGACCCCGTTGCCGGGCTAATTGAATTAAGCCGCATAACCTATTCTCCTACCACACTAACCATATAATTAACTTGATTGATCATGCCCCGAACCGCTGGCGTATCTTCAAGCTCAACCGTATGCCCGATACGGCGCAAACCTAAACCACGAACAGTTTCTTTGTGCTTTGGCAAGCGGCCAATGATGCTGCGCGTCAAGGTAACCTGTAATCGTTTCGCTTTAGCCATTGCTCTACCCTACTATCTCTTCGACTGTCTTTCCGCGCTTGGCTGCAATATCTTCAGGCGCTTTCATGTCCTGCAAACCTCTAAAGGTTGCTCGTACAACATTCACTGGGTTTGTCGAACCATAGCACTTTGCTAATACGTTCTGTACCCCAGCTAATTCCAGAACTGCCCGCATTGCCCCACCGGCAATAATACCAGTACCTTCAGACGCCGGCTGCATATAGACTTTGGATGCGCCGTGACGCGCCTTAACCGGATATTGAAGCGTATGCCCGTCAAGACTCACGTTGATCATATTGCGGCGTGCAGACTCCATGGCTTTCTGAATGGCGACCGGCACTTCACGAGCCTTACCTCGACCAAAACCTACACGGCCGTTTCCATCTCCAACTACAGTCAGAGCGGTAAAACCGAAAATCCGGCCCCCCTTGACTACCTTAGCTACGCGGTTGACCTGAACCAGCTTTTCCTGTAAATCGACACCAGTCTGTTCGTTATCTGCCATGTTTTAACCCTTAAAATTCAAGACCGCCTTCGCGGGCTGCATCTGCAAGCGCCTTAACTCGCCCATGATATTTAAACCCTGAGCGGTCAAAAGCGACCTCTTTTATTCCGGCTTCTTTGGCCCGCTCTGCCAGTAAAGCGCCAACTTTGCCAGCAGCTTCGGCATTACCTGTTTTCCCTTCACGGAGGCTTTTCTCCAACGTCGATGCACTGACCAAAACGTCACTACCTTCAGGACCAATAATCTGCGCATAAATATGACGCGGAGTCCGATTCACGCAAAGTCTATTGACTTTCAATTCTCGGATTTTGAATCTTGTTTTCCGGCCACGGCGTAAACGGGCAACTTTCTTTTCACTCATAATGTTACCTATTTCTTCTTAGCTTCTTTACGGCGCACATATTCATCTGCATATCGAACACCTTTACCCTTGTAGGGTTCCGGCGGTCGGAAAGCACGAATTTCTGCTGCCACCTGCCCAATGAGTTGCTTATCGACACCTTTCAGAACCACTTCAGTCTGGCTTGGTGTTTCAGCTGTCACTCCTTCAGGCAATTGATAATCTATAGGATGCGAGAAGCCCAGCGTCAGGTTGACAACATTGCCGTTAACTTTGGCACGATAACCCACGCCTTGCAGTTCCAGTTTCCGTTCGAAACCCTCACTGACGCCTGTCACCATGTTATTAACTAAAGATCTTATTGTTCCAGACATAGCTCGAGAATGCTTTGCGCTACTGCGCGCAGCAAATACCAGCTGACTCTCTTCTTGCTTCATCTCGACCGATGAATCTATTTCCAGATTCAAAGTGCCTTTCGACCCCTTAACCACCAGCGCCTGGCCATTAAGTTTGATTTCTACACCAGCAGGCAATGCAACTGGATTATTAGCTACCCTAGACATAACCCTATCCTAGAAAACGGTACAAATTACTTCGCCACCGACACCGGCTGCCAACGCGGCCTTGTCAGTCATGACGCCCTTGGAGGTGGAAATGATTGAGATACCCAATCCACCACGCACCTTTGGCAACTCATCTTTACCCTTAAACAAACGCAAACCGGGTCGACTTGCCCTTTTGATTTTCTCAATAACCGGCTTCCCTTCAAAGTATTTAAGCGCGATATTCAGCTCAGGCTTAACTGCGTCGTCACTTACAGAAAACTCAGCAACAAACCCTTCTTCTTTCAATACTTTTGCAATGGCCACCTTCATTTTAGATGAGGGCATCGTTACGTCGGTCTTAGCCGCCATTTGCGCGTTGCGAATACGGGTAAACATATCCGCCAGTGTATCTTGCATGCTCATATTAAATCGCGCTCCTAAATTCTGATTTCAACTTACCAACTGGACTTTTTCAGGCCCGCAATATCGCCACGCATTGCTGCTTCACGCAGCTTATTGCGACCCAGACGAAACTTACGATAAACCCCATGAGGTCGCCCTGTTATCTGACAACGATTCCGCAAACGAGATGGGCTAGAATCACGCGGCAAGCTCTGCAATTTCGCTTGAGCGTCCCAGCGCTCCTCTTCACTCAAACTTTGATCTTTAATGATCGCTTTGAGTTCAGCTCGTTTTTTTGCATATTTTGCGACAGTACTTTGGCGCTTTTTTTCGCGCTCAACCATGGAAACCTTTGCCATCGTATCTTTTCCTATTCCTTAAAGGGGAAGTTCAACGCCTTTAACAGCGCCCGGCCTTCATCGTTACTATTTGCCGTAGTGGTAACAGTAATATCCAAGCCACGGATTTTATCTATATTGTCGTAGTCAATTTCCGGGAAAATGATCTGTTCACGAACACCCATGCTGTAATTGCCACGCCCGTCAAATGACTTGGGATTCAACCCTCGAAAATCGCGTATCCGTGGGATCGCAATATCGATCAGACGATCCAGGAATTCCCACATACGCTCTTTACGCAAAGTTACTTTGCAGCCTATTGGATAACCTTCGCGTACTTTAAAGGCAGCGATTGATTTGCGAGCATTATTCACAACTGGCTTTTGCCCTACAATCAATTCAAGTTCAGACACGGCTTTCTCGATCAGCTTCTTATCACCAATCGCTTCACCAACACCCATATTCAGAGTGACTTTCGTCACCTTGGGTACTGCCATCACGTTATCGTAGCCAAATTCCTTTGTCAGGGAATCTATGACTTCGCTTTTATAAAGCTCTCTTAATCTCGACATCATTTTTTCCAGTCAACTATTACGCGTCGATAGCTTCTTGATTCGATTTAAAAATTCGAATTTTGGAGCCATCCTCCAATATTTTAATACCTACACGGTCAGCTCTATTTGTTGCATCATTAAAAATCGCCACATTAGAAATGTGTATCGATGCTTCCTTTTCAACAATACCGCCAGCCGCTCCAGCCATAGGGTTGGGTTTGGTATGGCGCTTCACCATATTAACCCCAGAAACTACTAGACGATCGTTATGTAACACTCGCGACACCTTACCACGCTTGCCTTTATCGCGACCGGCAATAACAATTACTTCGTCATCTCGTCTTATTTTATTCATCGCTGATCTCTCAAATTTCCAATCTGCCTACAGCACTTCCGGAGCCAAAGAAATAATCTTCATAAATTTCTCGTTACGCAATTCACGCGTAACCGGCCCAAAAATTCGGGTACCTACCGGAGCATTCTGCTGATTTAACAACACTGCTGCATTACCGTCAAAACGAATGATAGAGCCATCTGGACGACGTACGCCCTTTCTGGTTCTTACCACCACCGCGTTCATGACCTGCCCTTTCTTTACCCTGCCTCGCGGAATGGCCTCTTTGACAGTCACTTTGATGATGTCTCCAATACGTGCGTAACGACGATGAGAACCACCCAACACCTTGATACACATTACTCTTCGAGCACCGCTATTGTCTGCTACATCTAGCATTGATTCCGTTTGAATCATTGGTCACTCCAAACCCTATAATTTGCATTCATCTTCAGTAGAAGAAGTTTGCTTATTAAAATATTTTTTTAAAGCTCGCGTGCGCGCTCGTCGATACTCTGTAATACCCAGGACTTGGTCTTGGACATCGGGCGCGCTTCCTTAATAGTCACAACATCACCCATACGGCAATCATTCGCTTCGTCGTGAGCTCGCATTTTGGTCGATCGCTTTACATACTTCCCATAAAGTGGGTGTTTCATGCGACGCTCAACCAAGACCACAATTGATTTATTCATTTTGTCACTGACCACTTTGCCAGTAACAGTGCGAACACCTGTCTGCTCACCCATATCAGCCACCTGCCTTTTCTGACAACAGGGTATTAACCCGTGCAATATCTCTACGAACCTTCTTCAAAAGGTGCGATTGATTTAGCTGTCCGCTTGCTTTTTGCATGCGCAGATTGAACTGTTCACGCAGCAGAGACAGCAATTCTTTACTCAAATCCTCTTCGGACTTCTTTCGTAATTCGTTTGCCTTCATCACATTACCGTCCGCGTTACGAATGTCGTTGCCACTGGCAATTTAACTGCTGCAAGTGCAAATGCCTCTCGCGCCATCTCCTCCGACACTCCTTCCATTTCATAGAGCACTCTACCTGGTTGAATTTGGCACACCCAATATTCAACACTGCCTTTACCCTTACCCTGCCTAACCTCAAGAGGTTTCTTAGTGATCGGCTTATCTGGAAAAATACGAATCCATATTTTCCCACCCCTCTTCACATGACGCGTCATTGCACGACGAGCCGCCTCAATTTGGCGAGATGTAATACGTCCACGACCAGTTGCTTTGAGACCAAACTCACCAAAGCTCACTTTACTGCCACGAATCGCCAGACCGCGATTACGGCCTTTCATCATCTTACGATATTTTGTACGTTTCGGTTGTAGCATCGATCTAATTCCTTACCTATTACCGAGAGCCTTTTTTAGCTTGCTGCTTCTGCTTACTGGCCCGCTCAGCTCTGACCTGTTCGATTCCACCCAGAACCTCACCTTTGAAAACCCAAACTTTAACACCGATAATGCCGTATGTAGTCAAGGCTTCACTGGTTGCGTAATCAATATCTGCCCGCAGCGTATGCAGGGGAACCCTACCTTCGCGATACCACTCGGTACGAGCAATTTCAGCGCCACCAAGCCGACCGCTAACCTGAATCTTGATACCCTGCGCACCAATACGCATTGCATTTTGCACCGCTCTTTTCATTGCCCGCCGGAACATCACGCGACGCTCAAGCTGGCTGGCGACACTATCAGCCACTAACTGAGCATCCAGCTCTGGCTTGCGCACCTCTTCGATATTAATCTGGACAGGTACACTCATCATTTCGCCTAGCTTATTTCTAAGCTTTTCGACATCTTCGCCTTTTTTACCAATCACGATTCCCGGTCTTGCGGTGTAAATGGTAATACGTGCGTTTTGCGCAGGACGCTCTATCAGCACCCGGCTAACTGAGGCCTGCTTTAACTGCCCCAGTATGTATTCGCGCACTTGCAAATCATTAAGCAAGTTCTTCGCATAACTCTGCCCGCTGGCATACCAAATTGAATTATGGTCCTTAACTATGCCAAGGCGTATGCCGGTTGGATGTACTTTCTGACCCATCTGAGCTCCCAGTATCTGCTTAGCTATCAGCAACTTTAACGGTTATATGACAAGAGCGCTTAAATACTCTATCAGCACGGCCTTTAGCCCGCGGCTTAATACGCTTCATCGTCATGCCTTCATCGACAAACACTGTCGACACCTTCAATTCATCTACATCAGCCCCTTCATTATGCTCCGCATTAGCGATTGCAGAATCCAGAACTTTCTTTAAAATGGCCGCACCTTTTTTGGGGCTGTAGGCGAGAATATTCAACGCATCCTCTACCGGCTTCCCTCGAATCTGATCAGCAACCAAGCGCGCCTTTTGAGCCGACAGCCTAGCGCCTTTTAACTTCGCCATAGTTTCCATCACAATATCCTCTTACCCGTCTTAACGCTTAGCTTTTTTATCAGCCGCATGGCCACGATAAGTACGAGTTGCAGCAAACTCACCCAGCTTATGACCCACCATATCTTCAGTGATAAACACCGGCACATGCTGACGTCCGTTATGAACAGCGATTGTCAAACCCACAAACTCTGGAAAAACAGTGGATCGACGCGACCAAGTTTTAATCGGACGCTTGTCATTTTTTTCCAGCGCAACCTCAACCTTCTTCATCAAGTGAGTATCTGCAAAGGGGCCTTTCTTTAATGAACGTGGCACAATCTTATCCTCTTAACTTGCTATTACTTGGCTGTACGCTTACGCACGATCAGTTTGTCGGTACGCTTATTACTGCGTGTTTTGTACCCCTTGGTGGGCGTTCCCCAAGGGGACACCGGATGTCTACCGCCGGATGTTTTTCCTTCACCACCACCATGCGGGTGATCCACCGGGTTCATCGCAACACCACGCACAGTGGGACGTACTCCACGCCAGCGAGACGCGCCCGCCTTACCCAACTGCCTGAGGTTATGTTCGCTATTACTAACTTCTCCGATAGTCGCACGACACTCGGTTAAAACCCTTCTCATTTCGCCAGAACGCAAACGCAAACTGCAGTACGCACCATCTCGCGCCACAATCTGAACCGAAGTCCCGGCACTACGCGCCAACTGCGCTCCCTTACCCGGCTTGAGCTCTACACAGTGTACAACCGTACCCAATGGAATATTTCTCATAGGCAAACAGCTACCAACCTTGATCGGCGCATCCACGCCAGCCCGCATTTCATCTCCAGCCGCGATACCTTTTGGTGCGATCACATAGCGTCGCTCTCCATCAGCATAAAGCAGCAACGCAATATTAGCGGAGCGATTGGGATCATACTCTAAGCGCTCGACTTTTGCCGGAATTCCATCTTTATCATTACGACGGAAATCAACCATTCTGTAGTGCTGCCTGTGACCACCACCAATATGACGCGTAGTAATGCGTCCATTATTGTTGCGCCCACCTGACTTAGATTTCTTTTCCAGCAACGGAGCATGGGGCTGACCCTTATGTAAATCAGCGTGCACCACTTTAACTACATGGCGACGACCTGGCGATGTCGGTTTACATTTTACAATTGCCATTACCTACCCCTTATCCGCGCTCATAAAGTCGATATCCTGACCTTCCTGCAGCTTTACATAGGCCTTTCGCAAATCGCTGCGCTTTCCTATTCCAAAACGAGTACGCTTTCGCTTACCCTTAATGTTCGCCACTTGAACGCCTTCGACTTTTACATCAAATAAATGCTCAACCGCTGCCTTGATTTCAGGCTTAGTTGCATCAGGAGAAACCTTGAATACAACCTGATTGTACCGCTCTCCAATTATTGTAGCCTTTTCCGAAATATGCGGCCCCAATAGAACCTTGAATATGCGCTCTTGCTTCATCCTAATAACTCCTCAAACTTTTTGAGGGCCGGAACGGTTATCAGCACTTTATCATGAGCTATCAGACTGACAGGATCCGCACCTGCAACATCACAGACATTGACTCTAGGCAGATTTCTCGCAGCCAGATACAAATTCTCGCCGACCTCTTCCGAAACGACCAACACATCAGCCGTCAAATTATATTCTTTCAACTTGCCAATCATCGACTTAGTCTTAGGCTGATCTACATCTATACTTTCAACCACAACCAGACGATCTTGACGCAACAACTCGGACAGGATTGAACGCATAGCTGCGCGAAACATTTTCCTGTTAACCTTTTGCGCATGATCTTGAGGCTTCGCCGCAAAAGTAACACCACCACTACGCCAGATAGGGCTTCTTATAGTACCCGCTCTCGCTCGACCTGTACCCTTTTGACGCCAAGGCTTACAACCACCACCGTTGACTTCTGAACGCGTTTTCTGAGCGCGCGTGCCCTGCCGGCCACCAGCCATATAGGCCGTAACCACCTGATGCACGAGCGCCTCATTAAACTCTCTACCAAAGGCCACCTCAGACAACTCAACCTTTGACTTATCTGCTCCCACGATTGCTAAACTCATTCTCTATATCCCCTTAGCTACGTGATTTCACAGCAAGCTTGACAAAAACGTCACCACCTGGAGCCCCGGGTACCGGACCTTTCACCAACAGCAGGTTACGCTCTGCGTCTACTCGCACAACTTCCAGATTCTGAACGGTTACACGCTCAGCACCCATATGGCCAGCCATCTTCTTACCCTTAAACACTCGACCGGGCGTTTGACACTGCCCAATTGAGCCGGGCGCCCTGTGCGAAAGCGAGTTACCATGCGTCGCGTCCTGCATTTTAAAATTCCAACGCTTGACACCGCCCGCAAACCCTTTTCCTTTCGACTGACCAGTAACATCTACAGCCTGCCCCGCCTCAAACACAGAAACAGTAACCTCATCACCGATACTCACTTGCTCCAGGTCAGCTTCGGGGATTCGATTTTCCCACAGCAAACGACCGGCAGCCACGCTAGCCTTAGCATAATGTCCAATCAGCGGTTTAGATACACGAGAAGCTTTGCGCTCGCCGACAGCGAGCTGAATTGCAGAGTAACCATCGCTGGCCACAGTCTTGATTTGCGTTATACGGTTAGGCTCAACCTCGATAACGGTGACAGGTATGGAAGCACCCTCATCAGTGAAAACGCGGGTCATACCGCTTTTCCGTCCGACTACTCCAATAGTCATATTAACCTCGATACCAGCGTGTACGGGACTCTAACCCTCTACGGTCGCGCTTTTCAGCGCATTCCACTGATTAGTTTTAAATTAAATAAATATCAGCCCAGGCTGATTTGCACATCCACGCCAGCCGCCAGATCCAACTTCATTAAGGCATCAACCGTTTTCTCGGTTGGCTCAATAATATCCAGCAATCGTTTGTGAGTGCGAATTTCGTACTGATCACGCGCATCTTTATTAACATGCGGAGAAATCAACACGGTAAATTTTTCCTTTCGGGTCGGCAAAGGAATCGGCCCACGCACTTGCGCTCCGGTACGTTTTGCCGTCTCCACGATCTCAAGGGTAGAAGCATCAATTAATCGATGATCAAACGCCTTTAATCGAATTCTTATCTTTTGGCTTTGCATCTAACAAAATCCCAACAAATTACTAATTTTTTTAGCTTTTTAGGCCACAGCCCTGAAAAGGGAAGCGCATTGTAGTTATCTGCCCACCCACTGTCAAGCGTGAAATTCAAAAAGGATTGAGATTTTCGACGGCGACCAATAGGCAAACAATAGACGTGCTCAAAACCCCGTTTCAAGCCCCAAGGAATGTCTTTTTGAACCAGACCTTCAGACAAAAGACAGATATTTCTCTTCTATTAACAATAAATACCATTCTCATGTTCAATAATTGGGTAGATATCCTGTATAATCGCGCGCATTTTACTCTATAGCAGTTGAGCGCAATCATGACAGATCTAACTAAGTACAGAAATATTGGAATCTTCGCCCACGTTGATGCGGGCAAAACAACAACCACGGAAAGGATCCTAAAGCTAACCGGGAAAATCCACAAAACAGGTGAGGTTCACGATGGCGCCGCCACCACCGATTTCATGGAACAGGAACAGGAGCGAGGCATTACCATTCAATCCGCTGCGACGACCTGTTTCTGGAAAGAGCACCGCTTGAATATAATCGACACCCCAGGGCACGTTGATTTCACCGTAGAAGTGTATCGATCACTAAAAGTGTTAGACGGTGGCGTTGGTGTATTCTGCGGATCCGGTGGCGTGGAACCACAATCTGAAACTAACTGGCGTTACGCGAACGAGTCAGAAGTTGCTCGTATCATCTTCGTCAACAAACTAGATCGTCTTGGTGCCGACTTCCTGCGTGTGGTTGGCCAGGTTAAAAAGGTATTGGGTGCAAGACCGTTGGTGATGACACTACCCATTGGCCGCGAAGAGGACTTCGTCGGTGTTGTAGACGTCCTGACCAAAAAGGCCTATGTCTGGGATGATTCCGGGCAACCGGAGAATTTCGATATCGTTGATGTTCCTGCGGACATGGTTGAGCTGGTAGATGAATACCACGAACAACTAATAGAAACAGCCGTTGAGCAAGACGACGACCTGATGATGGCCTACATGGAAGGCGAAGAGGTTTCAATTGAAGACCTCAAGCGCTGTATCCGCAGGGGTACCATTAAGCTGGATTTCTTCCCTACTTTCTGTGGCTCCGCTTTTAAAAATAAAGGTGTGCAGTTAGTGCTTGACGCAGTCGTAGACTACCTGCCGAGTCCAACGGAAGTCGAGCCACAACCTTTAACTGACGAAAAAGGCGAGGATACAGGCGAAGTCGCAACCGTATCAATAGAAGAACCACTGCGCGCGCTTGCGTTCAAAATTATGGAAGATCGATTCGGAGCATTAACCTTTATTCGTATTTACTCCGGCGTTATGGACAAAGGTATGACGATCCTTAACTCTTTCACGGGCAAGACGGAGCGTATCGGGCGCATGGTTGAGATGCATGCTGATGATCGCATTGAACTGGATCACGCGCAAGCTGGTGACATTATCGCTGTAGTGGGCATGAAGAATGTACAGACAGGCCATACCCTGTGCGATCCTAAATCACCCTGCACACTCGAGCCTATGGTATTCCCCGATCCGGTTATCTCCATTGCCGTATCGCCAAAGGACAAAGGTGGTTCCGAAAAAATGGGGATCGCCCTGGGCAAAATGATTGCCGAAGACCCCTCTTTCTGTGTTGAAACCGACGAGGATAGTGGCGAAACCATCCTCAAGGGCATGGGAGAGTTACACCTGGATATCAAAATCGATATTCTAAAGCGCACCTATGCTGTTGAACTGGAAGTTGGCCAACCTCAGGTGGCCTATCGTGAGACTATCACCCAGGAAATAGAAGATTCCTACACTCATAAGAAACAGTCTGGTGGTTCAGGTCAGTTCGGCAAGATCGATTACCGAATCAAACCGGGCGAAGTTGGTTCCGGATTTAAGTTTAGCTCCACAGTGGTAGGTGGCAACGTTCCCAAGGAATTTTTCCCAGCTATCGAGAAGGGCTTTGCCGGCATGATGGCAGAAGGTCCGCTGGCCAAATACCCCATGCTGGATGTTGAAATTGAACTGTATGACGGCGGCTTCCACGCAGTTGACTCCTCTGCTATCGCGTTCGAGCTAGCAGCCAAGGGTGCCTATCGTCAATCCATGTCTAAGGCTGGCCCGCAACTGATTGAGCCTATCATGAAGGTTGACGTGTTTACACCTGACGATCATGTCGGCGACGTTATTGGTGACCTCAACCGTCGTCGCGGCATGATCAAGGATCAGGAAGCAGGCGCTACTGGCGTGCGCGTTAAAGCCGACGTACCGCTGTCTGAAATGTTTGGTTATATTGGCCACCTGCGCACTATGACTTCCGGTCGAGGCCAGTTCTCCATGGAATTTTCTCACTATTTGCCATGTCCTGCGCAGATATCTGAGAAGGTGATCGCAGAGGCCAAAGAGAGACGAGAAAAAGCGTAGCTCTAAACTCAACCCGCAAGCGTTAAAAAACCCCGCGGCCAATACTGGCTAGCGGGGTTTTATTTTGTCTGGTGACCAGGAAACTTCTAAATAACTCCTTGATCCCTCTGGCGTACAGAGCGTTTGTAGATCAAGACGGCTTTTTGCAGTAATGTTTAGACCTTGCAAACAAAGCTACGAATGCTCTATAAGCCCCGTAGGGCGAGCTCTGAAAGCTTCATCTGCGGCGGTAGAAACCTTGCTAAGGCAATAAAGAGTTATTCAGAGGTTCCTAGCATCAAGGCTAATCTTTTTCCCAAATTGATAGTTGGAATTTCGCCTCCTGGCGAATGCATTTGACTCGTTGCACTCTGCATTCAGTCCTTTTTTGTAACTGATATTTTTGTATCGCCTACTGGCTTGTTCATTTTACTTGCTACGCGCGGCCTTCGGTCCGACCTAAAGGTCGCTCAACGCATAAAACGCTTTTGTCTTTATTTGCTTAAAGAAAACGAACCAAAAGAAATGGCGCCCCGGTTCGCGGCCAGCCTATGGCCGTGCGCCAAATCAGGGTAGCTTCAAACTGACCACACTTAATCGTGGAAACAAAAGAAATAAACCGGCTAACGCCGGTCTATTTCTTTTTGCCTATTCACGAGGGGCGGTCATATAGATGCTATGTATTGCAGACTAAATTGGAACCACTTTATTCGCACATGGGCCTTTTTGACCTTGGCCAACTTCGAACTCAACAGCCTGACCATCACTCAACGTTGCGTATCCTCCGCCCGCTTGAATTTCAGAATGATGTACAAAAAGATCTTTGCTTCCATCCTCTGGAGTAATAAAACCGAACCCTTTATCTGCGTTGAACCACTTAACTGTACCTTTGCTCATGTTATCTTCTCTGTTGTTATGGTGAAAATCTATGAATACCACGATTCCAATTCACCGTTTGGAAATCGTGACGATGCTATTATAACACTAGCCATCACTATCAATAACAGTATCTTTATTATCAGCTAATGGAACTTGATCTTCTTCAACACCTTTAGTCATTTTATTTAGCCTTTTTTCTTCTTTTTTCTTCTTTTTTGCAATTTCTTTCTGTCTTTTTTCAAATGAGTAATTAGGTTTTGCCATTAGGATCCCCATACGTTAGTTTGAATATAAATGATGTTTGTCTTAACGCTTTCAGCAGCGCTGAGCGATAGCGAGTCCAGCCCAGCGCTTCTTCGCCGGGCGATGCTGGCGAAACTTGTTATCTGTTTTCATTTGACTTTGGCCACCTGTTGCAACCAATCCCTGGATGTTTGATTGATATTCACGAATAAACTCAACCTCTTTGGCTGACAATTCGGATTCTTCGCAGTCAGATGACTTCCTATACTATCTTTACCGATATAAATCTTACCTGTTGGATGATAAGTAATTTTATAGATTTGCTTCACCTGAGCCTGAGTTCCATTTTACACATAAAAAACAATCAAAGAGACTCTGGCACTATATCACTTTGGCACGCTATTAGGGACTCGCAAGAAAGAAGTGCTTTATCTTTATTCGTAAAAACAATGTGTTGCGAAACGAGGGAGCTGTTCTTTGCAGACACATAGCGCCGCGCCTTAACATTTTCAGGCTCCCATCATAAACTAATTACCTTAAAAATCAAATAATTACACGTTCTATACAGCTGACATAGTGCCAATAGCCGCTAATTCTGGGTATGGCCACATAACCGTCGGGACCAATCTATCGCGAACTCCCCTATTCATTAGCTCGCCAGGAGTTGAAACCGAAAACCTCCGCATTTGAAGGAGTCGAATAGTCCTAATTGTTTTTTTTATGCTCCCTCCCGCTCAAGTGGGAATGGAGCCCGCGCTCCAGTCACGGAATGACGGGCTTAAGTAAGTACCATTCAAACCGTCATTACATTTCTACCATAAAAAAAGGCGCTGCAAAATCAGCGCCTTTTTATTTCTTGGCAAAGTGGCCTAAACCACAATCAATTGCTTGATGCTATTCGATAATCTTACTTACAACGCCAGCACCTACCGTACGACCGCCTTCACGAATCGCAAAGCGCAAGCCTTCTTCCATCGCAATCGGGTTGATCAGTGATACTGTCATCTGAATATTATCTCCAGGCATCACCATCTCAACA
>JAJFKB010000011.1 GCA_021773395.1 Gammaproteobacteria bacterium
ACTGACATCATCTAAAACCGATAAGAATGTGTGTCGGTCGCCATCATCCTCATAGATATCTTCACGACGATCACCGCGGGAGGTGACATGGTAAAGTGCGCCGGGAAATTCCAGCCGTAAGGGGCGGACCAAGGGGCTACCCTCCTAATTTGTTAGATTATGAAAAGACTAACAAAACCTGGATCAAAAATAAAAGACCTGACCCCTTTTCTGCTACCCGGTATACCTCGCTAATACCTTAGCGATTGTGCAACACAAGTTATATAACGGATAACTCACATACCCAGATATAAATCAGTTGCTGGGTGCAGACCGGTTTTCAAGAATTTTCAATACTGTGAGAGTTAACGCCGGAAGCATGGTCAAAGTCACGATGGCAGCACCAATTATGCCAAACATCACAATAGCGCCGACCCCACGATAAAGTTCCGTGCCGGCCCCCGGAATTAATACCAACGGTGCCAATCCGCAGATAGTAGTAATAGTGGACATGGCAATCGGTCGCAAGCGCGCAGCAACAGCCTCTTCCACAGCAGCTAACGCTTTCATCCCCCTTTTATTGAAATTATCCACCGCTCGATGCACGACAAGAATGGGGTTATTTACCACCGTACCCATAAGAATCAGAAATCCCAACATCGAAATCATATCAAATGGCTGATGAATAGCCGCAATACCGACCAATGGCAAAACGCTACCCACGGCATTTATCAGCCACAGGCCAACCAAGCCTCCGGCGATACCCAGAGGGATAGAGGCCAAGATTAACAGGGGATAACCCCAGTGATTGAAAATGGCCACCAGTAACAGATAAATAATGGCCAGCGCCACCAGATAATTGCTGCCGAGCGCCTGGCGTGTAGCATCCAGCTGATCAGCGGCGCCAGAAATGGAGAGGTTTACGCCAACCGGAATAGCACCTCGCTGCCGCAGATACGCAACCACTTCCTTGCGCACCATTTCCACTCCGGTTTCTAACGCAACAGAACGTGGCGGTATAATGTTCAGCGTCACTGTCCTGCGTCCATTAACTCGGCGCACCCTCCCGGTATCAACCGTTTCGACAATCTCCGCCAGAGACTCCAGCGGCAATAACACTCCGGCGGGCGTGTACACCGGCAAGTGGGCCAGAGTATCCAGTGATGACGCTTGACCAGCGCTGCTATATAGATAGATATCAATTTTATCGTCTTCCAGATAAAACTCATCGACATAGCTGCCATCCGTTAACGCAGCCACTGTGAACCCCAACGTATCGGCGTCCATATTAAGTTCAGCAGCACGATCCCAATCCGGGCGAACTTCAATCATCGGCTGCGCCAAGACTAACGACGGGGGGTCGGTTTGAATACGGGGATTCTCAAATACTTCTTCCGCGCGACGGTAGGCAGCCTGCGCCACTTTGTAGATCGATTCCAGATTTGTACCAGCTATATCAAGATTAATACTTCGGGTTCCGCCGTCGTTACTGGTAATAATTGAGCCCCGCGCAACAAATGCCCGCATGCCGGGATATTCACGATATTTCTCGGCAATCACCTGCATCAACCGGTTAATATCGGCAGCCTTGACCGGCTCGGCAATAATGCGTATCTGGTTTGAGGTAACCCGCATATTCATATAGGTCATTGCCGGTACTCCAGTATCTCCCTCCATGGTTGCCCCGTTCCTGCCGACGATAAATGGCTGAAAATACTGTTGAATTTCATCGGCTATCTGTTTCATGGCATCCAGATTATAGCCTGGCGGTGCATTCATACTGGCAAACAGCTTAGGTTCCTCACCTTCCGGCAAATATTCCGCAGGCGGCATCAATCCCAAAATAACAGCCGTGCTGAGCAGACAGGTAACGATAATACTGCCTAACCGCCTGGAAGTACTGGACAGGAGCCAGTTTATTGCCTTTAAAACAGTATCGCGCGTCGCCTTAAAAACTCCTCCGCCTTGTGTGCTATCCGCTTGTTCTTTTCTTGACGCCAACTGGAGGCGCGCTGCCGCGGTTGGCAACACAGAAATGGCAACCAGCATCGACGCAAGAATGGCCGCAGAGATAGCGACAGCAATATCCGAATAGAGCTGGCCGGCCTCCTGCTCCACAAAGGCGACCGGGAGAAACACTAGTACGGTAGTCAACGTCGATGCCAATACCGCTGGCCAAACCTGTTGCACACCGGCAACCGCCGCCTGTAGCCGTTTGGCGCCGCGCCTCCTCTCAAGTTCAATGCTCTCCAGCACGACAATACTGTTATCCAAGGTCATACCGATGGCAAACGCAATACCGGCCAATGAAATAACATTAACAGTTCTGCCTGTCACCATCAGCCCCAGAAACGCCATAATAATACAGATGGGGATACCCACAACGCCAGCCAGAGTTGCCTTGATCGAGCGTAAAAAAAGAAACATAACAGCAGTAGCCAACAACGCACCAAGTATCAGATTTTTCCAGACATTACGCACCGACTCTTCAACATAACGAACATCATCGGCAAACAGGGAGACCTGCATACCAGCCGGCTCCATCACCTCACTATTAATCACCTCCAGTTCTTTTACCATCGCACGTTTGATATCTATCACGTTTGAACCGGATTGCCGTCGCAGCGCTATGAAAACGTTAGGTTCACCGTTGAACATGCTAAGCACGCGCTTTTCGGAATGATCGAGCACAACCTTCGCGACATCTTCAAGACGAATAATCGCGTCGCCGCGCCGCGCCAGCACGAGACGGCTCAGCTCCTCAACATTGGAGAACCTACCGATAGTGCGCAGCAGGTACTGACGTTTTCCCGACTCCACCTCACCCGCAGAACGGTCCTGGTTACGATTGCGTATTGCCTGTCTTACATCTTCCGGCGACAACGAGCGCTGCGCCAGCCGTGCCGGGTCGACCAGCACCTGAATCTGGCGTTCCGCACTACCAAACACACCGACTTCCGATACACCCGCGATGGCAGCCATGCGCGGCTTGACATTGTCTTCGATAAAATCCAGCTGCAGATCCATATCCAGCCCACGAGGATTACCCGGCAACGGCGTGATACTAAAAAACATGAAATTGTTACTGGAAAACGAGTTGGCATAAATACGCGGTTCATCGACATTTTCAGGGTAGGAGGGTACCTGGCTGAGTGCATTATTGACGCGTATCAGCATTTCCGTAATTTCAGTACCGAAAGGAAACTCCAGTTCAATTTCCGCACTACCGCTGCTAGCGCTGGTAACAATGCGAGATAAGTTGGGTAGATTACGTAGATAATCTTCCTGTTCAATAAGTATTTCTTTCTCCACGTCCTGCGGAGTGGCGCCAGGCCAAGTAGTACGAACGCTAATCACCCGCACATCAAGATCTGGGATCATCTGTACCGGGATGCGCTGTGCTGCAAATACACCCAGCACGCAGACAATCAATACCGTTACGGTAACCAGTATGCCGTGTCGAACAATCTTTTCAAACATGCTATCTTCACCGTAAGCTTACGGACTCCGTCATTACGGACTCGCAATAAATACCGGCTGCCCGCTTCGCAGGGATTCATTTCCTTCGACCACCACCTGTATGCCAGGAGTCAAGCCCTCCCTGATTTCGACGTGACCATCAAACGTCTCACCTATACGCACCAGATTTTCATTTACGATATAATTTTCACTATTTTTTTCAATCGTCCATACCACAACGCGCCCGTCCGGATAACGTAATATAGCGTCTCGAGGCACCACCAATCCAGTACGCCCTGTCGGCACCTGCAGCCGGGCCTGCACCGACATGCCCGGAATTATTGTGCTGTTGTCTTCATCCACCAACACCCTCAGCAAAAAAGTACGCGCGCCAGGATCTGTAATCGGCACTAACGTCCCGACCCGTCCCTGATAAACCTGCCCAGGATCCGCATTAAGCTGAAAAGTTACTTCTGTATTGGCGGTGATGCGAGTTAAATAGTCCTCGGCAACAGGAAAATCCAGCCGAAGGTTATCAGTCGCTACCAGTTCGAAGGCTCCGTCACCCGGCTCCACCCATTCTCCCTGTTCGGTGAGTTTTTTACTGACCACCCCCGCAAATGGCGCCCTCAATGTATGGCGCGCAAGCAGAGCCTGCCTGAAACGCGATTCTGCGATCGCTTGCTCTAGCAATGCCTGATCCTCCGCCACTTCCGACTCCAGATCACGTACCGCGGTTTCAGCAACGCTTTTTTGCGAGATCAGGATGCGCGCCTCCCGCAAACGGCGTTGCGCATCGCGAAGCGCAACGCGCACCTGTTCGCTTTTTGCTCTGGCACTCTGCCACTGTAGCTCAGCCAGTTCCTCATCCAACTCGAGTAATATATCACCGGAAGACACCTGTTTACCCTCATCAGCATAGACACTCACAACACGTCCACTGGTGTCCAGGGATAACAAGGCTACCTGGGGAGAGGTGACCGTGCCAGTAACCTGTACAGAGCGATAAATGGGCTGCATTGTTACCTGTTCAACAACGACCGGGACGGATGATGAGTGGCCCACGTTACTCCAACCGACCAACAAGGATGCTACTAGCAACAGTCGCAACAGATTATTCTTTTGAAACCAACCGGTTTTCACCACTCTGATTTTCCCCATACCTAACACTGTCATTTCCTCAGAGATATACGACATCACTCCGCACTCTGTCCGCAGACAAAGACCCATGAAAAATACGTCACGTTGTCCGGCTAAGCGGAGTCCTTAATGTACCTTGACGCGATGACTATATTCAACCTCTTCATCAGGAGCAAAATAGGGTTATATATGGCCCCGTTTTCTCTCAGCCCGACTACTTAATGGAAATACCATTAACATTACCTAAATATTTAAAAGTTTTACCTAGATTTTTTAGTAAACTATTAACACAGCAAGGCTCAGATTTTTGATTTCAACAATAACCAAAAGGGACAGTTATTTAGATGGCTCGGTCTTAAATCGCCACCCTTGCCACTCTACAATCTATACCATCCAATCAAGCCCACTACGATGACATCATTCCAAAGACCGTAACTCTGCCGGCACGCGAGGCGAAAGAATTACTCAATCTTCAAAATACGGAGACACCGTACATCACCGCACACCAAAGTAGCACGATCTCTCAAACCACCAATTCTTGATACAAATCAATGCCTACCCTGTCCAAGTGGGATACTGTAGCACACATCAATTTGTGTTCTTTGGCTAACAAAGCAATTCAGGTTGATATCCATCAATCCCTGTTCTGTCTGGGGGGAGACTTTGGTCACCCCCCAGTTTTTTTAACAACTTTCCGACACTTTTTTTTCCAACCTTCTTTTCCTTTCCAGATAGTTTAGCTTATCCCGGTTCCTGTAGCCTTTGCGCCCTTTACGGTGCCAGCTGTCACGCTCATACTGCAATCGCTGCCGGGCACTATTACAACGCTTTGTTGACTGTGCTCGCGCGCGCTTACTTTTTTCCCGTTGATAATTGTTCGCTTTATCCTGTCGCCGCCGGTCAGCTCCCTGCTGATTTAAGGTCCGCTTCAGGTTGCTTTGTATCTGTCTATGCTTTTCTATATCTGCAATATCGGGTTTTTCATCTACCATGGTTATTTGCTTAGCACCAGGCGCTGGCAGATCACCAAAGTGGATGCGGCCGTTCTCATCTCGCCACTGATAAACTGCAGCAACCGAATTTGAAGTAACACAAAGTGAACAAATAAAAAAAATAAAAAGCCGAGTAACCATAGCGTCCCTGCCATCAGTTAAATTGAATTTCTGTGCCTGAGATTCTATAACATGATTATCGACAAAGCGAATCAGTCAACGTCGGACACGCTGGGGTGCAGGCAATTACACGGTAGCGCTTTCATTCGTTCGCTGTCATGATATATTGATCGGCACAAGGATATAGCCTATGAAAAAAATAATCGTCGTTGTAGCTGCCATCGTACTGCTGGGCGTTGGCTTTTGGTTTTCAAACAAAGAAGATATCCCTGAAGTCAGCCTGGCAAAAGTAGAGTCCGGGCTGGTTCAGTCGACTATTTCCAATACTCGCGCAGGAACGGTTAAAGCCTGCCAGCGATCCAAGCTATCCATGCCTGTCGGAGGGCGCGTAGCCAAGTTACACGTCAACGAGGGTGACTTGGTAGTTGCGGGGCAAACGCTGCTGGAGCTTTGGAACCTCGATCAACTGGCACGAACACACCAGGCAGAGGCGACGCTTAAGGCCACCAAGCTTAAGGAGCAACAAACTTGCCTGTCTGCGAAATTTGATCAACGCGAGTCCAATCGACTTGAAACACTGGTGGCACGTGATCTGGCATCTGTGGATAAAGCGGATAACGCCAAAACCCGCGCTGAGGTGAGTGCGATTACCTGTGCCGCAACACGAGTGGAAATTGATGTGGCTGAGGCCGCCTTGGAATTACAGCAGGCGTTGCTGGAATTGACACTCTTAAAGGCACCTTTTAATGGTGTCATCGCAGAAATTAATGGTGAAGTGGGGGAGTATGTTACGCCCTCTCCACCGGGAGTCGCAACACCACCAGCCGTTGATCTAATTAACACTGATTGCCTGTATGTTACCGCGCCGATTGATGAGATAGACGCCATGCCACTACGTATTGGGCAACCGGCTGAAATCAGCCTAGATGCCTTTGCTAACCGCACCTTTGAAGGCAAACTTGTTCGCATCGCTCCCTATGTGCTGGATCTTGAAAAACAGGCCCGAACGGTGGATGTGGATATTGAGTTCACACCCGCCCCCAGCGACGTTGCTTTGCTGGTTGGTTATAGCGCCGACATCAGTGTGATTCTAGAATCCCATGAGCAGGTGCTGCGTATCCCAACAGAAGCGGTACTGGAAGATAATCAGGTATTGGTTTACCAAACGGAATCCGCAGAGCTCGAACTGCGCAACTTCAAACCTGGCCTGAGCAACTGGTCCTATACAGAGGTTCTGGAAGGACTAAAGCGCGGCGACTCTGTGGTTCTTTCGCTGGATACGCCCGGCGTTGAAGCAGGTGCTCGGGTACGACCCAAAGATGATTGAACTCAGTGAAATTTGTCGCACTTTCTATTTGGGTGAGCAAGCCGTTCATGCGCTCAACAAGGTAAACCTACGCATCGAGCAGGGCGAGTATATCTCGGTCATGGGACCTTCGGGCTCCGGGAAGTCGACATTATTGAATGCGATAGGTCTGCTGGATCGCCCCAACAGTGGTGAGTATCTTATTGATAATATTGCCACCTCTTCATTGAAAGAGGAGCAGCGCGCCGCCATCCGCAGAGATAAAATCGGTTTTGTTTTCCAGTCCTATCATTTAATTGGCAGGCTAAGCGCCCAGGAAAACATTGCGCTGCCGATGGTTTTAGCTGGCGTAGCACCCTCTCAAAGGGATCCCGCGGTCAAACAGGTGCTGGCAAAATTAGGACTTACCGATCGCGCGCACCATCTGCCCAACCAACTTTCAGGTGGGCAACGCCAGCGCGTGGCAATTGGCAGAGCAATACTCATGAATCCCTCTATCCTGCTAGCGGATGAGCCGACCGGTAATCTGGATTCAAAATCAGGTGCGGAGGTCATCGAGGTATTGGAACAACTAAATCAGCAAGGCATCACATTGCTGGTGGTTACACACGATGGCGCGCTGGGCAAGCGAGCACGGCGGCGAATTCGCATGGTAGACGGAAAAATTGTCGATGATATCAGGCAATAGGACTTTTGCATGAGGCTATTGGACATCATTCAGTTCACCGGACAAACCCTGGGGCGCCACCGTTTCCGCAGCGCTATGACGCTGGTGTCTATGGCGATCGGAGTGGCCGCTGTAGTTACTCTGACCGGCCTTGGTGAGGGAGCGCGTGGTTATGTACTTGGCCAGTTTTCCTTCCTCGGTACGGATACCCTGATAATGTTTCCTGGACGCAGGGAAACTACCGGCGGAATGCCTCCGGTAACCGGTTCAGCGGCGCGGGATATCACCCTTGCCGATACCCGCACCCTAAAACGGGTAGTCAGAGGCCTGGAGCAGGTTGCGCCACTAGTAGTAGGCTCTGCCACCATCTCCTATGAATCACGCTCCCGGGAATCGGTCACCATTGGCACGACCGCAAGTTTTTTTGAGATCCGTGAAATACAAATGCGACGGGGTAAACCATTACCCGATCTCCCGATGGAACAGGCTAAGAATATCTGCGTTATCGGAGAAACCCTTAAGACCGAGCTTTTTGGTAACTCACCCGCTATCGGAAAATGGCTCAGAGTGAGCGACCGCCGCTGTCGTATCATCGGATTAACCGAAGGCCGCGGTGATGCATTCGGCATGGATTTGAGCGATGCGGTGTTTATTCCGGTGGCCACCGCCCAGTCGTTATTCAATACGGAAGCATTGTTTCGAGTATTTTTTAAAGTCAAAAAGAACTACTCCCTAACAAAAGTTGAACAGCAACTGTTACAAATCATGAAGGAGCGCCACCAGGGCGAGCTGGATGTTACGCTGGTGCGCCCGGACGCTATGATCAGCACCTTTAACGATCTGCTGCTGGCGCTGACCTTCGCCATTGTTGGTATTGCTTCCATCAGCCTGCTGGTGGCAGGGATACTGATCATGAATATCACCCTGATTTCAGTCACCCAACGAACTCGCGAAATAGGTTTGCTAAAGGCCATCGGCGCACCCGCCTCACAAATTCGTATGCTCTTTCTAACCGAGGCCTCGTTACTGGCACTGATTGGTGCAGTTACAGGCGTGCTCATCGGTGAGGCTCTAGTATTCACAGGCACCCGCTTATTCCCCGACATTCCCTTTCGCACACCTTACTGGGCCATTTTCAGTGCTTTGGCTATCGCATTTGCCACCTCGACGGTGTTCGCATATCTGCCAGCCAATCGTGCAGCAAAGCTTGAACCGGTCAACGCACTTTCGGTGAAATAATGCAGCTTAACGACTGGTTAAAATGGGTATTCAGGGCGGTGACTACCAGTCGCTTGCGCAGTACATTGACCGCCTTAGGTATCGCCATTGGTATTGCCGCCGTCGTCCTGCTCACCTCTATCGGTGAAGGTATTCGAGTTTACTTGCTGGAAAGTTTCTCCCAGTTTGGCACGCATCTGATCGCAGTTACCCCCAGTAAAGTCAGCACCCACGGCGTTGGCTCGCTTTTAAAATCCGTCCGCCCCCTTTCACTGGAGGACAGTCAGGCGCTATCCAGACTACGCCATGTCAAACAGGTTGTCCCTATTGCCCAGGGAACCGGGAAAGTTGAGGCCGGAAAATTTGCCCGCAACACCGAAGTGCTCGGCGTGGGGCATCAGGCGGCAGAAGCGTGGCGTTTCAGGGTGGCATTAGGGCGATTCCTGCCTCCGGACGACCCCACAAAGGCGCGAGCTTACGCAGTACTGGGGCATAAACTAAGAAAAGAGTTGTTCGGCACCAGGAATCCGCTCGGACAGTTTATCCGGGTTGGGGGAATGCGCCATCGGGTAATCGGGGTAATGGAAAGCAAAGGTCAACTGCTGGGATTTGATCTCGACGATGTGGTCTACATTCCCACCAGCCGGGCGCTTGAACTTTTTAACAAAGAAGGGTTAATGGAAATCGATGTGGTTTTCAGCCCCGCCATAACCTCAAAAAAAATGGCACAAAAAATCACTCACCTACTTAAGCAACTGCATGGCCGTGAAGATTTCACCCTGTTTACTCAAGAAGATATGCTGGAGACACTGGACAAGATTTTGACGGTCATTAAATTTGCGATTGCCGCGCTGGGCGGAATTTCTTTGGTAGTAGGTGGCGTGGGAGTACTCACGATTATGACCACCAGTATGCGCGAACGCACACCAGAAATCGGTTTACTCTGTGCGCTTGGCACCACACAACGCGAAATTCTAATACTGTTCCTGGGTGAAGCGATTTTCCTCGCGCTGCTCGGCGGGGTGATGGGGCTATTGATCGTGTTTCTGGTCTTTATTGTGCTGCAACTAGCAGCGCCCAATCTACCCCTGACTTTTTACCCCACCTACCTACTACTTTCGCTGCTGCTTTCCTGCGGCGTCGGGTTGCTGGCAGGTATCGCGCCAGCACGCATGGCGGCGCGACAAAATCCAATTGAAGCTCTGCGCGCCGAATAACCACCGTTATTGTCTCACAATATCTATCCCGGATTTTCCAGGTGCAATAATACCGTTTGGATCCAGCGCTGCCTTTAGTGTTTGATTGACTTCATGCTTCACTTCACCATAAAGCGCCTCAACCTCATCCATAAATGCAGTATTGGCGCGATACACGCCATAACCGGCGTGGGCAAAATCCTTTAGTAACTTACCATAGCAACTATGGGCATCCTGCATCTCCTTGGGGTTAGTGCGATCATAAAGCATATCCACAATATGATGCATCTCTCGCCAACCAATGATAAACAGCGCCACATAATCAATCCCATAATCACGGGTTATCTGCTTGGCCATCTTCATCTGCTTTAGCGTTTCGCTGCCCTTTGCCTGGGAAACCGGCGCAAACCAGGTGGAACCGCCGCCGCCTCTCCAATTGTATAATCCAAACTCCAGCATACTCAAAGTCCCTGACATCATATCCTTGCGGTACTGCCACAGCGGATCACCGGGTTCCATATCCTCTTCCACCAACACCTCTCCGCCTGAAGCTTCAAAGGCACCCTTTACCATTTTCCAGTTAACATCCACTTGTTCCTGAGTTCCATACAGTGCGGCATAAACATTCCAGGCACCGTAACCTTTTTCTTTTGCTACCTTTTTAACAATTTCATCAGGTATTTGACCCTCCCCATCCCATAGCTCTGCGCGCTTGTGCGTCACCGCAATTTCCCAGAGCGCATTGGACACGGTACCGGCGTTGGCAATAATCTGATTCATGCGCAATGGACGAATAGTATCTATCGCGGTAACAATATCTTCCTCATTCGGGTATTTGACCAGAAATGGCTTGTACACGGGTGGTTTGGGCATCAACCAAAACCCCATTTTAGTCACCACACCATAGTTTGACTGTGTGAAAATACCATCCAGATAGGGGCCATAACCCCACTTAAAAACCTGCCAGGTATTGGAGTTTTCAAGAGCACCCATACCGGTGCGCAACACCTTGCCATTAGCTAACACGACTTCCATACCACACTGAAACATGAAGTGCTCGCCATAAGGTGTGTAGCCTACGCCCCGATCCAGTGTATTGCCGGTCGGACTGGCCACCGGTGCCGGCATGGGCGTATCCAGCCAAAGTGGAATATTGTGCTCTTCCAGGTAGTCCGCCAGTTGCTGATAGGTGGTACCCGCTTCTACCAGAGCAAACCCCAGATCCGCATCAACCTCAAGGATCTTATTCAGGCGCCGCAAATCCAGTACCAGGGTGCCTCTGCGCGCCGGTGCAGCGGAACCATAACCAAAATTTCTACCGGTTGATATCGGCCAGACGGGTACTTTGTATTTGTTGCAGATTCCCATAATTTGCTGCACTTCTTCTACAGTCTTGGGCATCAGCGCACCAGCAGGCATATGCTTGTTTTCATCTACCGGAATCATTATTTTGGCGTAGGGTGCGATAAGTTCGGGCGAAACCACCACATTATCGCTACCAATCACAGATTTGAACTCCGATATAGCAGCTGCAAACTGCTCTTTACTGACTCCCTCTGGAAGTGCTACGAATCTATCATCACTCATTGCTGTATTCCCCAAGACGTTATTCAGCGGTCCCTAACCTTTATCTATAGCTGAAACACAAAGGTTTCCACGCTATCAATTGCCCTAAAATCAGCCTTTTCATGCGTATGCTTATATTGCTCAACCGGTCCGGGTCGCCAGTCTCCATTCGCAACACTTACCATTATATTGGTTGTCGCTGCAGACCAATCCGATGCCTCTGCAATAGACCAGGCATTCCCACTAACCGCCTCATCCGTAGCAAAACAAAGTTCGCTCACCTGACACCGGTCCATACATAAACCCAAGCTGCTTGCAAATTGGCGGGCCGCACCTTGACTTGAGGGTACGGTATAAAATTGGTGTCTGGATTCCCCCTCCTCTCCAAGCACATGTCGGCCATGAAAAAGCACAGAACCTCTCAGCTCTCTGACGAGCGACTCCAGTGTGGGATAAAGATCGTTGCCAACGGCACCCAGAATTTTTTTCCCGGCATTAGTTTCCAGCCAGTTTCTTAACGCGCCAATATCAGCAATTGATCCCGTTTGATTTGCCACTGACAGCTTAATATCCTTATGCACTAACAAAGACTTTTGAATCGCCTGATCCAGGCTATTCTCTGCGACGAGCAACGCAAGACCGCCAGCATCATTCACGCTGGCAAACTGTAACGCGAATAAGGGGTTTGATAACAGCATCGCTGAGGCAGCAGAACCTGACAGAAAAGTCCTTCGTGATATGCTGATGCTCATTTTTTTATCTGATTTGAAAGTGTGACGCTCTCGGATATCCATTTTGCGAGCAAACCAAGATCCGACACTCCAATCTCACTGGGCTTAAAGGATGGCATCGCGTTAAATCCATTGCGTACGCGGATCTCAATATAGGACGCGGGCAACTGCCGCCCCATCAATACAGGACCAACACCAGTATCATGGCAGTAATGGCAGGTGCTGGCATATATTTGCGCGGCACTTTTCCACTCGTCTTTAGAGTAAGCCAGCACCGGGTTGATGCAAGCCAAATAGAGAAATCCTGCGGATAGACAAAGCAAGAACCTGGAGCTAAACGACAACTTTTTCATCATTATTCACTCGGATGAATCTTACTGAACTTAGTAGGTATCCTAAACTATACGCCGTTGTTACACATTTTCCAAACCCGGTTGAGGGTTACCTGGAAACCTCTTTTTGCTTCCAGATATAGGGACAAGATTGATCTTGACCCTGCCCGCAATCCAGACACTCATCTGCAAAGGGAAGCGCCTCCGAAAGAGACCAGACTCTAAGATATTCTATAGCTAACGAGATCCAGCCGGGCTAGAATAGCCATTACTTTATTCCTAAAAGATTTTCACTGTTATGCCTGATTCACAACAAACTGGCAGTAAAGAAGCAGAATTTCACCCGTTCAAGTTGCTCGGCATTATTCTGAGTGTAACGGTGGTAATCGCGGTGATCAGTTATGGTCTGCAGCTGCATTATCTAGGACCAGGCTAGCTGGCCCTAGATAATCGAGTACCACTACACTTGGCCAGTCTTACTCACTTTCGGCTTACGTCTCCATAACCCATTTTTACTAAAACACTGCCAGCCCCATTTCAGCCACCTCAGCAACGCAAATACAACCCATAGCGACCAGGAAAGCATAACCAGGCGGTAAACCCAAATCGGCAATGATATCACCCAGCCGGACGGTAGCTCACTGAACGTGCGATCCTGATACCATTGATAGAAAAAATTATGCGACCCATTGCCCGTAATCTGCATATTAGGTGTCGATAATAGACTCAAAGGAATGGTAGCAACCAGGCTCAACAAAGCTGCCATCGAAAGCACGATCAGACCGAACTGTATCAAATCGAAATATGAGTCGGAAATTTCATCGTCTAATCTGGCTCTGCGCTCCATAGCAAAGAACCAGAGCACCACCAAAATGCCTCCCACGGCGGTTACCGTACTCATTCCAAATCCCAATAATAGCCACTGGTAAGTCTTAACAGGAATATCGAGCTTCGCTTTTTTTGTACAGATGCCAAGAGCCACAGCTAGCAGCACAATTACAATTAATACCCCCCAATAAAGCATTGCCGGACCAATATTGGGTCCACCAACAAACAGGGGCCAGCGATTACGCGGTAAATTCATCGATAGTTGCACATTGGTTGCAGGTGTTGAGAGGCGAATTTCGGGGGTTGCGCTATTGACAGAAATATCCTCTTCAGTCTTCCATTTGACCCTGATCACCTGCAGCCCCGGCCTCACGGGCACTCGAAGCGTATCCGTATCCTGAGTGACCACCAACTCCTGACCGTCCACTACCAGCTCTTGAATTTGCCCCTCGGCTGGCAGTTGCAATTCATACTCACCACCCAGGCTGGCGCGAACTTGTAACTCCAGCGTATTGATGCTGGCGCGTTTACCCGGGTTATAATCTAATTTGGCACTTTCCACGGTCTGAACGGCACCCTCAACAGCGGTGGGTCGGTCAATCTCCATACGAAGAACCTCTCTAGGCCAGGGCTGCCATTCTGGTATCAGATCCTCTTGTGCTATCGACTGTTTAGTACTATTAATGCCGGAGGTCTTCACATGCCATATCGGGGAGGCTGCTATACGCCAGTGCTCCACCCAAGATACATTGTCTGCCGCCTCTACACTGACTTCGGAAACCTGCTGCAAACTGGATTGCCATCTGGCCTCACGTTGATTCGGCCGCATAGCGATGTTTACCTTTCCGTCCGTTATTTTTACGCCACCGCTCACAATTGACTCACCCGGCCATAATGGAATCTGCAAGTTAATGCTGCCTCGCGATGGTGCCATTCGTTCGATTCGGGTATGGAGCTGCCAATCCGCCCCCAGATAAAGAGTTCGTTCAATTTTGACAAATGGATCAACCGGACGAGGTAATAATTGATCCTGATTTTGAGTGGCCTTGGTTTTTTTCAGGATACGATCGAATTGCAGACTACCTGCCTGAATTCGGCCATCAACCAAACCACTTATTCGCCAGCCAGGGATATCCAGCTCTACCTGATGCGGCCTTGCCTGAAAGGGTAAAACCAGCGTATCGGCTGACACAGGGCCCTCCATTACTAACTCGTGCCTACCCGCATCAACTGCTGCGAACAGAGTACCTTTGCTATCCTGAAAGAGTGCTGGCACCTGCTTACCGTCAAGCATCACAATGCGTGGCAACCACTGCTGGCGCTGCGTCGGCAGCGGTACTGCCATATGTGCCAGGCTGTCGATCTGCAGTCGCAATATCAAACGGCTATCCTGAAGCTGAATTCTTGCTTTATTAATACTCACACAGTCAGGTGCACAATCCGGCGCTACCAGCAATCTGCTTTCAAGCTCCTTCAACAGCGTTTCAGGGGGGAATTCCGCCATCGCCTGCGGCACGAACTGAGGCAGCAGATTGACCCATATCAGCAAGGGAAACAACCCGATTGCTGAACTGGCTGGACCTCCAGTTCGAGGCTTACCGACTCGTTTCAAGGTGCTGCTAATCAACCCCGCCGCCAGCAAAATAATCAACCCTACCTGTGCAAACTTCAGCATACGTGTCAGCAATGGCGACAGGTAATAAAATTTTATATCCTGGTTCTGGGTAACCGGCCCACTCCAGGTTAAATTGACCTTCTGCCATTGCCAGGTAGGTTCACCGGGGCCAGTTTGAATTCGAGCATTGCTGTCATACTGCTGAAACACATTCGGTTTGCTCGGGGCTGGAGACAGTGCGTAGCTTTCAGTTTTCGGGCTTAACTTTCTTTTCTGAATCGCCGACTCGGCAACTTCGGCCTGCGTCATATCCGCCTCAACTGAGCCACCTAATGACGAAGAGTAACGCGCCGAATTTATTACCATATTGCGTTCTAGCTGCGGGTAGATCCCTTCTCTAATTTGCTCCACGGAAAATGTCAGCGCAATAAGAGCGAGCAAAAGTAAGCTGAAGTATTGGTAGTTACAGAGTAGTCGTTTGAACTTGCCAACGGGCAATACCTGTATCAATGCTAATACGGCCACTATATTCAGCCAGATAAAAAGCGGTGCGTTATGTTCCTGATAGGTCAAAACCAAAGTCACAGCCGCCAGCAAACCCCAAGACACACCCAATAGCTGACCTACAGCGACAGCGATTATCAGACAGAGAAAAACATCCCAGAGGTCCCATTGCTCCAACCAGGAATTTTTAACCTGATCGACACCAGAGGCATGCAGCAGCATCCAACCTGGCGGCAAATTCAGCTGTGCACTAAGTTTGGTAACGTCGTGTGACCAGCCAATCGCTCCCATCACTGGAGCGTCCAATTGATATCGACTGACTGCATCCAGATTGAGATAGCCCTCCCGAATCTCGAGACCAGGCAGATCATTTTCATCGAGCTGTGTAATGAGGCGTGGTTGTTCGTTAACGGCTGCCCTGCCCAACGCATAACCTGGCTGCATGTTAAGCCGCCAGCCACGGTTCATTTTACCCTTGATCCGATCTTTAGCAGTATAACCCTGCCCGTCGAAATCCAGCCAAAGTTGGCGCCTGACCACCAACTCATTTTCAGCCGGCGCCGCATTGCCTCGATATTTTTCGTTAAGCATCAGCTCAGTATCAGGTGTCATTAAGTAGGTCGACAACCCTTCCCAGCCAGACGGCAAATCCATTTGTGACGGATCCACCGGCACAGCACCTTCAAAGGTTACGGATCTTAGTTGGCGATTGGGTTGGAACACCCAAACTTCCTGCGGCGGCCACTGCTCATCCATGGCACGCATGGAAAAACCGGTAATCGGCTCAAGATAGCGCGAAATCAAACTGACTTCCCATTCCCCAGCGCGCACCTGAATGCGCAGCTGTCCACCCTCTTCAATGCGCGCTGGCAGCGGTGAATTTAATTGTAGCGGTTTACTCTGATCTGGCAGTAACTGCCCCACTAACAGTTCACGATCACTTCCGGAAACTGCGAACCTTATCCGGGTTTCCAGCTGGATCGGAATACCATCGATAAGTTTACGAAACACCTTAATTTTGACCGCATCTCGTTCTTTGTCTGTTTGGGGTTTTGCCGTGCTTTGATTAAACCATAAACGCCCCGTCTGAATATTCAGGTTTTCAGCAGGCTTGCCGTCAACGCTAAGACTGATTAACCCCGCATCAACAGGAATACTAAGATACTGGGGTTTGCGTAGCCACTGAATGCGTCCGGATACCCTGTGCCGACCCTTTTCAACTCGAATCACCGGGCGCCCATCGCGCTCCATGACCTCAACGGGCTGATTATTGAGTTTAACGTCCGCAGGCCACAGCCGCTGATCTCCGGGCAAAGTAAGCCAACTCTGCCCATAAACTTCCCAGTATTGCTGAAAATCAACGCCTTTACCCAGCTCCTGAAGCTGTAATCTGCTAGGCCAGGCACAGCGTTTTATATCAGTTTTACGATAAAGATAGGGGCAGTCGATATCCTTATGTTTCTGTAATACCCAATCCTGCCAGGGCTCAAGCTCTGCGGGTATCGACAGAGTGTTCGCGTTCACCGTAGTAATATAAAACAGAAAACCTACGATCTGTAAAATTTGCTGAAAAGACAATATCCTTATCATAGAAAACTCATTTCCCACTTTAAATTAAACCTAGAGACCTTTGCAGAACGTAGCGAGCAACGGCAAGACAAGGCAAAAATTGGCGAAAAAGCGGATTTTATACTTACAAATGAGTATTTTGAGCCGGTTTTTAACACAGTATTGCCTGGCATAGTAGTTATGCAAAGGTCTCACCTAGATAGATTGCAGCAGATCGATCAGTGGAGGCGGGTACACCCCCAACCCAATAAGGGCTAGCGCCAGCAGCGTCAAGACGATACTCATATTCACTGAAAGCGGCAAAGCCACGGGCATTTGATTCCCTTGCTCTTGCGGTTGTTTAAAAATAACCACAATCCAGCGTAAATAGTAATAGAGTCCAATGGCACTACCTAATATCAGGGCTGCCAGCAACCACCAGAGCAAGCCCTCAGCCCCGGCGGTAAAGATATAAAACTTACCGATAAAGCCTGCCGTCAATGGGATACCTGCAAGTGATAACAGCATCGCGGTTAACACCGTTGCCAACCAGGGTGATCGCCAAAACAGCCCCGTGTAATCGTCCAGTTGATCCAGGTCTCTGGCCCCATGCATATTGGACAGAGCACTGACCACACCAAAAGCTCCCAGTGTAGTGATAAAATAAGCCACCAGATAAAAACCGACCGCCTCTCCAACTACTGGCAACCCGACATACCCGGTAGCGCCCGCAAGAAAAGCCACCATCAGATAACCAATGTGAGCAATTGACGAGTAGGCAAGCAGTCGCTTTACATTTGTCTGTAACAGGGCGAGCAGATTTCCACCTAACATGGAAGCTATTGCAACCAGCGCCAGTGCCAAACCAATCATCTGATTTTCAAACGCGCCGGTGGTTGTGAAAAAACGTAATAAAAAGGCAAATATGGCACCCTTTGAAACCGTTGCTATAAAGGCTGTCGCTGGTGCCGGCGCACCTTCATACACGTCAGGTGTCCACATGTGAAACGGCACCAGGGATAACTTAAAGGCGACTCCAGAGAGCGTCAGACCAATTCCTGCCGCCGCAAAAAGCCCGTTTAAAGCTTCCGCGCTCCGCCAACGCTCACCCAACTCGGTAAAGGTAAGCGTACCAAATTCAGCATAGATCAGCGCGATACCAAACAGCAGTAATGCCGATGCTACACCTGAGAGAATCAGATATTTAACGCCTGCCTCTAAAGAGATTATGCGACCACCAATGGATGGTGCCAAATAGGCTACCAGCACATAAAGGGAAACACCCAGCAACTCCAGGCCGATAAAGAATGCACCAAAATGGCTTGCTGAAACCAACACCATGGCTCCCAGTATCGCCACCAGAAGCAGGATATAGTACTCCGCAGCACGAACCCGGGTGTTTTCGGAGTCGAGAAAATAATCCCGCGACAGCATAACGACCACGGCTCCTGAGAGCAAAATCAAGCCACCGTAAAACAGTGCGAACCTGTCTATCAGCAGCAGAGGGGTTACCTGCACCGGTGCTACATTTACTACAAGTAATAAAGTCAAAAAGGTAACCACAATACCAAGCAGTGACAGCATATTGATCAAACGATGATTTGAAACAAAGGCCGACAGAAGCATTACCAGCACCGCAGTGGCAGTGATAGCGATTATGGGGAGTAGTGCGGTTAGCTGCTCTGCGCTCATAATTTGCTTCTACTTTTTGATTTGATTATCAACATTAACCCTTTTACGCCTCGCTCTGCGCTCTTGCTAAATTCCACTAATCTCTTCTGCTAATGACAGCCAACGGCCTCTAGGCTGCCTACTGCTGTATTAATAATTAGCTAACACCCATTTGCAGCACCAACCCAACCGTCTCCATCACGGGTTGCGGGTAAAGCCCTAAACCGATCGTTATCAACATCATCATTCCCATCATCAACACTTCGCGCGATGAAAAATCACTAATGTCTCTAGGCACTAGCGGTTTACCATGGAAAATACGCTGAATCACAACCAGTGAATAAATCGGCGCCAGAATGAGTCCCAATGCCGCAACGACCGTTATCCAGCTATTTGCCTTAAAGGCCCCCAGCAATACCAGAAATTCGCCAATGAAGTTGGCCAGTCCGGGCATACCTAAAGCAGCAATAGAGAAAAACATAACAATAGCACCCATCTTCGGAGCGCTACCCCAAAAACCACCCATTTCCCGCATATCTCGGGTATGGATACGCTGCTGCACCGATCCCGCAAAAGCAAATAATGCCGCCGAAGTCATCCCATGAGCCAACATGGTCATCACCGCACCCTGATAACCCTGGCTGTTAAAGGCATAAACACCCAGCAAAACAAACCCCATGTGGCTAATACTGGTATAGGCAATCAGGCGTTTAATATCAGTTTGCGCGAACGCGACTAAAGCCCCGTAAATAATGCTAATCACACCCAAAGTCATGGCTGTCGGGGCAAAAATAACCGACTCCTCAGGAAACAGTGGTACACAAAAACGAATTAGTCCATACGCGCCTGTTTTCAATAGGATTCCAGCCAGGATCACACTACCTGCAGTAGGTGCCTGTGTATGCGCATCGGGCAGCCAGGTATGCAGGGGCACACCGGGAAGTTTTACCACAAAGGCAATAAAGAACCCCAGCATTAACCAGAAAACCGGAGCGCCCGACAGGTTAGCGCCTAACAGGTCAAAATAACTAAAGCTAAGTTGGCCGCTCTGCTGATAATTGAAATATACCAAGGCTACCATGGCCAGTAGCATTAATAACCCGCTGGCCTGGGTAAATATAAAAAATTTAATCGCCGCATAGGTTCGATTTTCATGTCCCCATACCGCGATAATGAAATACATGGGAATGAGCATGACTTCCCAAAAGAAAAAGAACAGGAACAGATCCAATGCGGTGAATACGCCAGCTACTCCAGCCAGGGTCCACAACAGATTGAAATGGAAGAACCCGCTACTCTTCTTAATCTCAGTCCAAGAGGAAAGTACGGCAATCAACCCCAGGAATAAGGTTAATAACAGCATTAAAAAGGCCAGACCGTCCATTGCCAGAATAAAATGGATACCAAAGCGAGGAATCCAGGGAAGATCAAGGGTTGCCCACCACTCTTGCCCCGCAATGGTGACTGACGAGGAGGAGAGACTGAAACTGATCAGCACCAACAGGTCGATTAAAATGGTAGCGATCGCAATCCAGCGAGGGTCAGCTAACCGCGTGCGGTCGGCAAGCCAGGCCAGGATGCCACCGAGGAACAGAATCAGAATCAACCAGACTAAAACCATAGATGCTGCCTCCATACACCTAACCCAACAATGACTACCACACCTAATGCAATACCCGCTGCATACCACTGGACGCGTCCGGTTTGACTCATGCTAAGCAGGCGATGCAGTAAACGGATTAACCAGGCGATCAAATGATAAAATGAATCCACTACATCTTTTTTGTTAGCCCTGACCAACCACATAAGTGGATTAACCAATAATTTTTGATAGAGCCAATCGAATCCCCAGCCACTAAACCAAAAACGTTGCAGCATTTTGCCAAGACTATTAGCTGCTACTTTCTCAGATAATTCCGGTTTCCCGTAGAAAAACAGGTAAGCGATCAAAATCCCGACAAAGGGTGCCGCGATAGTCAGCGCATTAGCTGTACCCGCCAGGTGCGGTAACACTTGCTGGAGCGGAAATACTCTGTCGAGAGGTACATGAATCAAGCCTCCAAACAGCGATAGCACACAAAGAATAATCAGCGGTAACTTAATATTAAGCCCGATACTACTTTCGTCCGCATGGGTTTTATCCGCACCAAAGAACACCACAAAAATCAGTCGTGAAGTATAAATGCCGGTAATCAGGGCTCCCAATACAGCCACCGCCCAAAGCGTGTCTCCGGATCGAGCAAAGACATGGGTAGCCCCCAGAATTTCATGCTTACTATAGTAGCCGGAAGTTAACGGTAACGCGGCCAAGGCCAATCCGCCGATGACAAAACTCCAAAAGGATACCGGCAGGCGCTTGCGTAACCCGCCCATTTTGAATATGTCCTGTTCGTGATGCATACAGATGATCACGGCACCAGAGGCAAGGAATAGTAACGCCTTAAAGAACGCATGGGTCATTAAGTGAAAAATAGCCGCCGACCAGGCGCCCACACCCAGAGCCAAAAACATATAGCCCAACTGACTCATGGTCGAGAAAGCCAGGATACGTTTTATGTCCGTCTGCACCAGCGCAGTGAAGCCTGATATCAGCAGGGTTAGTACACCAATGACAGCGACGACAAAAAGTACTTCCGGTGCCAGCATGAACAGTTCATGGGTTCGGGCGATCAGATAGACTCCTGCCGTGACCATAGTTGCAGCGTGGATTAGGGCACTGATCGGGGTAGGACCGGCCATCGCATCGGGCAACCAGGTTTGTAGTGGCAGCTGCGCGGACTTACCCAATGCGCCACCCAATAACAATGCCGCCGCCAGGGTTGGCAACAGCGATCCTTGAGCCCAATTGTCACCCGCACTTTGCATCAATTGCTGAATATCCAGTGTACCGAGATGCATAAATAGCAAGAACAGCCCAATGGCCATCGAGGTATCGCCGATGCGCGTAACTATAAACGCCTTACGTGCGGCATATCCATTTTCCGGACTATCGTACCAAAAGCCGATCAACAGATAGCTGCACAACCCAACCCCTTCCCAGCCGAGATAAAGCAGCACCAGGTTATCGCCCAGCACCAGCACCAGCATAGCGGCAACGAATAGATTCATGTAGGCAAAGAACCGCGAAAACGCAGGATCCTCATCCATATAACCGACTGAGTATAGGTGAATCAAAAATCCGATACCGGTGATAATACACATCATCACCAATGCTAATGGATCAAGGTATAAAGCGAATGTCGCCGTGAAATCGCCACTACTCATCCACTGCCATAGAGTTTGACGGAATACTTGCTCTGATGCCGGCATCCCGAGAAATTCGACGGCAATGCCAAGCGTCAATAGTGCAGCAATACCTACCGAACCGACACCCACCCAAGCTGCCAATCTTTTCGGTAGACCACAGAGCGCCAGCAAGAGAAATCCTGCTAAAGGAAATGTGGGTACCAACCAGAGTAGATTTAGCATTGTTTGTTTATTGTTTCCCTATTTTCTCTTAATTTTTTACGGTCTAAATGGGCTAACCCCACTTAGTCCAGTCCATTACCCCTTCATATCACTTACTACATCTATATCCACAGTCTTGAATTTCTTATAAAGCTGTAACACCAGCGCCAGACCCACCGCAACCTCCGCCGCCGCCAGCGTCAACACCAGCATAAACATTACTTGGCCATCCGCCTGCTGCCAACGGGATCCACCGGTAATAAATGCCAGTCCTACCGCATTGAACATAATCTCCATCGACATCAGTACAAAAATAATATTGCGCCGTACCAGTACGCCGAGTAGCCCAAGACAAAACAAGATCGTTGCCAGGAGTAACCCATGTTCAACTGGAATGCTGATCATTGATCCTCTACCTCCGGAGGAACTTCTTCCTCACGTTCGTTCAGCGGTCGTGCCAAATGATAGGCGCCGACCAGGCCGGAAAGAAGAAGCATCGACGCCAATTCCACCGCTAGCAAATAGGGCCCAAACAACAGACTTCCCACATCCTTGGGTGTAACCATCCGCGCACCGGAAAGTCGCTGATTATCGACTAACAGAGTCAAAACTTCCGCTAATAAAATCAAACAGATAATGCCGGGTCCAATCCAGATACCAAAATTCAGCCACTGTCTTTCCTGCTCTACCGTAGCGCTACCCATATTCAGCATCATAATGACGAACACAAACAGCACCATGATGGCACCCGCATAGATAATCACTTCCAGCCCAGCGGCAAAGGGTGCCCCCATCAGATAAAAGAGCACTGCCACAGCTAACAGTGACGCAATCAAATACAGCAGCGCATGCGCCGCATTTAACCTGGTGATGGTCATAACCGTGGCAAAGAGTGCCGCAGCAGACGCAGTGTAGAATAAAACCAGCTCGGTATTCATGGTATTAAACTCTTCACATCAATGGGTTCAGCTTCATTTTCGGCTTCACCCTTATCTTTGCCACCAATGGCCTTTCCTGCAACGCGATAAAAATTGTAATCATGATATTTCCCGGGTCCATCAATCAACAGGTGTTCCTTTTCGTACACCATGCTCTGTCGATCATACTCACACATTTCAAAATCCGGCGTAAGCTGAATGGCAGTGGTTGGACAGGCTTCCTCACACAAACCGCACATGATGCAACGTGAAAAATTAATACGGAAAAACTCGGGGTACCATCGTCCGTTCTCGTCCTCCGCCTTTTGCAGGGCAATACAATCGACCGGGCAGGCCACTGCACAAAGATTGCAGGCCACACAGCGCTCCTCACCGTCAGGATCCCGGGTGAGCACAATCCGACCACGGTAACGCGGATAAAGGGCCGGCATCTCTTCCGGATACTGCACCGTATCCAGACGCGTGAAAGTATGCTTTAGCACCAGCCACATGGTTTTGATCTGGCTAAATAGCGCTTTCACCGAATGACCTCCCGAAAAACCAGGCAATCATACTTAGTCACACCTCTACCTCTGTCTCCAGCGTCGCCTATCAACCTATCCACAACATCACTCCCCCGGTAAGCAACAGGTTAATAAGGGCCACTGGCAACATAAGTTTCCAGCCAAAACTCATGAGTTGGTCATAACGTGGCCGCGGTATCGCGGCTCGCAACAGAATGAAGAAACAGATGAAAATAAAGGTTTTTAAACAAAACCATACTATTGGCGGCAGCACCGGCCCCAGCCAGCCACCGAAATAAAGGGTAACGATCATGGCTGAAATCAGCGCCACCCCCAGGTATTCACCGATGAAAAACATGCCAAATTTCATACTGGAATATTCGGTATGAAAACCAGCGACGATTTCATGTTCCGCCTCAGGCAAATCAAAGGGTAAGCGATGGCTTTCGGCTATACCGGCAATTAAAAAGACAAAAAAGCCAACAAACTGGGGAATAATAAACCAGCCGTCACTCTGCGCATTGACTATCTCACGCAGATTAAACGAACCCGCCACCAGCACCACCCCCATCAAACCAATACCCATGAAAACTTCATAACTAACCATCTGCGCGGCTGAGCGCAGAGCCCCCAGCAGTGCATACTTGCTGTTTGATGCGTAGCCACCAAGCAATACGCTGTAGGCCGCCAACGCAGTCATCGCCAGGAAAAATAGTAAGCCCACATGTGGGTCGGCCACACCAATACCAGGCGCAACCGGTATCACAGCAAAGGCCATTAGCATGCAAACCATGATGATGGCGGGGGCAATCACGAACACCGCCTTATCTGCGAAAGGCGGTATCCAGTCCTGCTTGGCAAATATCTTGATCATGTCCGCTACAACCTGTAACAGACCAAACGGCCCAACTCGGTTGGGGCCATATCGATCCTGCCAGATACCCAATAAACGTCGCTCCAGCCAGGTCAGCATGGAGGCGGTTAATACCGCCGCCAGCAATATCCCAACGATACTGGCAATCGATCCGACTTGACCATAAAGACTCATGATTCCACCTTTTTATCAGACAGGAAGACACTTGCCTCTGGCCTGCGAGTCCAGGAGGAATCCTTTAGAGCATTAATGCGGCTGAGAAATGGTAAATGGGCAGTTTTAGGTAAACCAGCAGCCACTAATAACGCACCACCGGGACAGTCATCACTTACCTGAACCTCCAAGCTGACCGCCTGCTCCCCGATCCACAGTTGCAATCCATCACCCGTTTGCACGCCCAGGCTATTTGCACTATCAGCTCTGAGGGTCACATAGGGTACCGATGCGCGCTCGGCAATTGGCTCAGACTGGGCACTTAACTCCTCGCTGCCAAAAATATGATAGGCAGGTAACAATAGCCAATCGCCCTGTCCCTCCTGCTGATCCTCTGTTGCATCAAACCATTGCGCTACAGCCAACTCAGCCGACTCATCAGGTTCAATCAAGCGGACTCCGGGATCGCCTCCTTTAAGCGGGCCGTTAATTTCCTGCTGAAATTTATGTACTGATTGATTGGAATTCCAACCCGGCGACCAGTAAAAGGGCGTTAGCGCCGCTGGCTTTTCTCCGGGAAAACCCTCCATGGTAAAAGCCAAAGCTGAATCTTCATCGACAGGTTGTTTCGGCTCGGAGACATTCTGGTCAGCGAGCATCGCAGTACGACCACTATAGCGGTGAGGTTGCCGACCTATTTTCATTCCTTGAATTCGGTAATCCGCAGCCGGGGCAGCATCGACAATCGGCGCAAGCGCCGCGACAGCGTCAGCGCAGCTTTGCGTCACTTCATCCAGATGCTCCCAGCGCGATTGCTCATCGCCCTGACGCAGCGTAATCATGTCTGAGATCCACTCCCAACTGCCACGCACATCGTCTTTTGGTTGATAAACTGCAAAGGAGCGTTGTGCTCGCCCGGAACTATTCACTAGAGTCCCTTCTGCTTCAGCGAAGGTAGCCACAGGCAATAAAAGGTCAGCCCTTAATGCCAATTCATTTTTGAGTTGATCCAGCATCACCAACTGTTTACCGGAATTCAAAATTCGCTCCACCTGATCCGCACCAATGCGCCTGAACAAATCATTTTCCAAAACAACCAGCGTGTCCGTCTGATCAGACTCAAGTCGCTCAATTACCCTCTCCAGACTATCGTCGTCCTGACCTTCAGAGGTTAACAGGCCAAGCCCCATGCTGTTGGATTCCGCCAAACAGTAGAACAGCCGAGTTGCATTTGCGGAGTCCGCTCGACCCGACAGTGCGGTAGCGACGTTTGCCGCCGCCTCAATAACAGCCAGACTTTGACAACCAGTCCCAGAAATAACCAACGGGTTTTTCGCTGACGTTAGCACCCCAGCAATGTCTTGAGCGAGTTGCTGTTGCACGTCGGTCAATTGGTCAGGAAAAGGAGCGTTCGAATCGATCGCATTGGCAATGGCAAAACCCAGTTGGGCGATCGCCTGAGGATGATCCTGGTATGTTTGTGCTGCAATATCATCAATACGGGTACGGGCAATACTCGCTATATAAATTGGAGTTTTACCAGACTGCAATGCTTCGCGCACCGCCGCATCCTGCCAATGCGGAATCCTTAGTTCATCGGCTATTTTTTCCCCGGCAATATGCGCTGTCTGCCGCAAACTGAGTGCTAACCGGGGTGATGTATTCATCACATCCTCACCCAGTATAAGCACTGCATCGGCCCTTTCCACTTCAGCAAGATCAGGCACTCGCACTGGGCGGGTGCGCAAAATATCAATAATGCTCTGCTGTAATCCTTGCTGTTTGCGACTGAGCCCCGAATAGAAATTTTCGGCACCAACCATTTCACGAAGTGCAAAATTCGCTTCCAGAGAGGCTCTGGGAGAACCTACTCCCAGCAGGCGCTTTTCGGATCCTATGGCATTAAGCAACGCCTCTCTGGTTTCGCCTCTGGACAAAGTTTCCCGAACGGAGTCGGCATCTGTTTCGCTCAGGCATTGCGCGTGGGTGACCCGATCTTGTCGATTGACAAAACCATAGCCAAAACGCCCTCTATCACAGAGAAAGTATCCATTTACTTTTGAGTTATATCGGTTCACTACGCGACGCAGTGTCCCGTAACGCTCACCCGGACTCGTGTTACAACCTTGCGCACAATGTACACAGATCGACGGGGCGGTTTGTAAATCCCATTTGCGGGCATAATGCTGGCTGAGTGTGCGGTCAGTAAACACTCCAGTCGGGCAGACTTCAACCAGATTGCCGCTGAACTCATTCTCCAGCACACCATCCTCATGCCGTCCAAAATAAACATGATTATGGGCCGCCATCACCTCTAAATCATGTCCACCTGCGTAATCCTGGTAGTAACGTACACAGCGGTAACAGGCAATACAGCGATTCATTTCATGATTAATGAAGGGGCCTAAATATTGGTTGCGGTGAGTACGCTTTTTACCGCGGTATTTACGCTGAGTATACCCACTCATCTCTGTCATATCCTGTAAATGACATTCCCCGCCCTCTTCACAGACCGGACAATCGTGCGGATGGTTAGTCATTAACAGTTCGATAACATCCGAGCGAAAATCCTGGGCATTCTTCGCATCAATCGAAATGCGCATACCTTCACTAACCGGCGTCATGCAGGACATAACCAAACGGCCCTGTTCATCACGCTGATCGCCTTCCACCTCATCGTGACGATCATGGTATTGAATCACAGCACATTGGCGACACGCCCCTACCGAGCCCATGGCTGGATGCCAGCAGAAATAAGGCAAATCCAAACCGAGCGATAGGCAGGCCTGCAGCAAATTGCCTCCCTCAGGAACTTGATATATGCGATTGTCTATTTCTATGCTGACCATAGGTTAACCCGCTACCTGCCACCTGTTATTTTTTTACAGCTCTCACCTTCAATTAAAATTCAATTATCTCGTCACCTGCTCCAAGGACAGGCTTTAGCATGAATATGCGCTTCAAAATCTTCTCTAAAGTATCGCAGTGCGCTCTCCAACGGCCCCATAGCTCCCGGTGCGAGTGCGCAAAATGTATTTCCCGGCCCCAAAAGATGGGTATGCCTGTTGAGTATCTCCATATCCTCCATCTCCCCTCTTCCTTTTTCAAACTCCGACAGAATATGCTCCACCCAAGGCAATCCATCGCGGCATGGCGTGCACCAGCCACAGGATTCCTGGGCAAAAAAGTGCTCCAGATTTAACACCATACCCACCGGACAGGTTTTATCATCCATAATGATCATGGTACCGGTGCCTAAGCGGCTTCCGGCCTTGCCGATGGAGGTGTAATCCATGTGTAGATCCAGATGCTGCTCGGTCAGGAAATTGGTCGAACCACCTCCAGGTAAAAATCCTCGCAACTTGTAGCCGTCCTGCATGCCCCCGGCGTACTTATCGATGATTTCCCGCACCGGTGTTCCCAGTGGCAACTCCCAGGCTCCCGGATTTTTCACCCGCCCGCTGACACCAAATACTTTTGTCCCGGCGTCCCCGGTCAAACTCAACCCCTTGTACCAATCAGCGCCATTATTGACAATATGCGGCACATTACAGATGGTCTCGACATTGTTCACCACCGTGGGACGTCCCCAAAGTCCACTGACCTGAGGAAACGGTGGCTTGGCGCGCGGGTTGGCCCGTTTTCCTTCCAGCGAATTGAGTAGTGCCGTTTCTTCACCGCAGATATACCGTCCCGCGCTGGTATGCACATAAATATCCAGATTAAAGCGACTATGCATAATATTCCGGCCCAACAGTCCATGTTCCCTGCATTCTGCAATCGCCTTGGTCAGCAACTCTGCACAGCGCGTATATTCCCCTCGAATAAAGATATAGGCGGTTTCTGCCTGTAGCGTATAAGCACTAATGATAATACCCTCAATCAGCTGATGGGGATCTCCTTCCATCAGCAAGCGATCCTTGAAAGTACCCGGCTCCATCTCATCTGCATTTATTACCAGATATTTAGGTCGTCGCTGCAACTCTTCCCGATCTTTATACATGGGAACGAAGCTCCACTTCATTCCCGTCGGGAAGCCTGCCCCGCCTCGACCACGCAGATCAGCGTCTTGCAGCAATTGCAAAATATCACCGGACTCCATTTCCAGCAGCGCTTTATGTGCGGCCCTATAACCACCGTTCGCCCGATACTGTTTTAAATCCGGCGGTGTTTTATCGGTACCAATATTTTTTGTTAATGGTGTTTCCATGAATTAACGGCCCGCGCCTCTCATTCAGTTGACCCCAGTATTTTTCTGACCTTTTCTTCATTCAGATGTGTTTCCAGCTCACCATTTACCAGCATCACCGGTGCCCGATCACAGGCTCCCTGACAGGCAACCGGCAGCAGAGTATATTCTCCATCTTCTGTGGTTTGGCCAAAATCGATACCTAAACCACCCTTGAGCTGCGCTGCTATGTTGTCACATCCCATGATCCAGCAACTGACACTGTCGCAAAGCATAATGACGTTTCTACCCACCGGTCGTCTGAAGATCAGATTGTAAAAAGTAGCCACGCCATCCAGTTCCGCAGGTGACATTTCCAACAATTCCGCCACCGCCTTAATACTCTCATCCGACACCCAGCCTCGATGCTTCTGCACTACCTTGAGCGCCTCGATAGAGGCCGCTTGCTTCTGTTCGTAATGGGACGCCTCCGCCTCAATTTCGGCAATTTCTTCGGCACTGAGGGCTGCTATTTTTTCCATTTTATTCCAGTTAATTTAATTACTTATGACGAAACAGAAACCGTCTCTTGTGTTCGAGGGCAAGACATAAAATCTGTGAGGAAGCGGAGTTTACAAACGCGTAAATAAGCATTCCAAACAAATTTTTAACGCCACCATCGGGCGCAAGAGGCGGTTTGCAATCCATCATCGGTCTACGTCCGCCATCACAAAATCGATACTCGCAATAATTGCTATCAAATCCGCCACATATAGCCCTCTACTCATCAACGGAATCATCTGTAAATGAGGGAAAGAGGGTGTGCGAATTCGGGTACGGTAAGACATGGTACTGCCATCGCTAATCAGGTAATAACTGTTCACACCTTTAGTTCCTTCCACTGGAGTACACGCCTCACCCGCTGGAATCACCGGTCCCCAACTGACATTCACAAAATGCTGAATCAAGGTTTCAATATCTTTAAAAGTGCGCTCTTTCAGCGGCGGCGTAGTCAGTGAGTGGTCAGCTTTATAGGGCCCTTCGGGCATGTTGTTAAGGCATTGCTCAATAATGCGCAGACTTTGCCATATTTCCTCCACTCGCACCGCACAGCGATCATAACAATCGCCTCGATTCCCGGTAGGTACCTCAAATTCAAAATTCTCATAGCCCGAATAGGGTCGATTTTTACGATAGTCCCATTCGAAACCTGTCGCTCTCAATCCTGGGCCAGTGATACCCCAGTCAATGGCTTCCTGTGTGTTGTAGTCGCCTATGCCTTGAGTTCGACGTTTAAGAATACTGTTATCCATCACCATCTTGTCATATTCTTTGAGACGCGCTGGCATATAGTCGAGAAACTCTCGGATCATCCGCTCCCAACCTTTAGGGAGATCCTGCGCCACACCGCCTATTCTGAACCATCCACCGTGCATCCTCGCTCCCGTCACGGCTTCGATAATTTCAAATAGTTTTTCTCGGTCGATAAACATGTAAAAGATTGGGGAAAGCTGTCCCACGTCTTGAGCAAACGTACCATAAAAGACCAGATGGCTGGCAACGCGATATAGCTCCGCCATCATTATACGGATCACCTTGGCTCGCTCCGGAACCTCAATCCCGGCCAGTTTTTCTACCGCCATCACATAGGGGAAGTTATTCATCACTCCACCCAAATAATCAATGCGATCGGTATAAGGTATGTAGGTATGCCAGGATTGCCGTTCTGCCATTTTCTCCGATGCACGGTGGTGGTAGCCAATATCGGGAACCGCATCCACCACTTCTTCACCATCCAGCTGAAGTGCAATCCGAAAAACACCGTGCACACTGGGGTGATTCGGCCCCAGATTTAAAAACATGAATTCGCTATCTTCAGTCGCCCGTTGCATTCCCCACTCTTCAGGTCTGAAACGCAGGGCTTCCTGTTCGAGTTCTGTTTTATCCTGATCGAGGCTATAGGGTTCCATCTCTGTCGCCCTTGCAGGATGATCCTTTCGCAGAGCATGGCCTTTCCATGTGGGTGGGCAAAGAATTCGACACAGGTTGGGGTGACCTCTGAATTCTATGCCAAACATATCCCAGGCTTCACGCTCATACCAGTTCGCGTTCGGCCAGATATGTGTAATCGTTGGCAACCAGGTATCTTCGCTGGATAGCGGAACCTTGATGCGTATATCTTCATTGCGCTGATAGGAGGTGAGATGGTAGACAAGGGTAAAATCACTTTCTGGCTGCCCCTCACGATGTGTACGAGCACGCTCATCAATGCCGGCCAGGTCATAGAGCATGCTAAAGGGGAGTGCAATTTCTGATTTAAGATAGCAGAGCAAGGCAACGATCTGATCACGTGCAACCCAAAGCGTGCTTACACCATCACAGACAGGTTGTTCGGCCAACAACGCAGCACCAAACCGGGAACTCAATTCCTGGATCAGCTTTGGTCGTGGCTGCACTTCAGTTAGCACTTGGTTAATCCCCGCTATCAATTCGGAAAATCTGCGCTGCTATAATTCGTAAGGCGACCTCAGGATCTTTACCTTTTGCCTCTCTTCGTTGCGCAAATCTCTTTGACTCACTTTCTTCGCCTTTTGAACGCCCTGATCACCCACCACCCAACTCAACGGTCGTTTTTCCTGGCCAATCGCATCCTGCAACAACATTAAGCCCTGCAATAACGCTTCCGGGCGCGGTGGACAGCCCGGCACATATACATCAACTGGTAGAAACTTATCAACTCCCTGCACCACACTGTAGACGTCGAACATACCCCCAGAGTTGGCACAGGATCCCATCGAAATGACCCAACGCGGTTCCAACAGTTGATCGTAAAGACGCTGTATCACTGGAGCCATCTTGCGAAACACAGTCCCGGAAATCACAATAAGATCGGCCTGCCGAGGGGTTGCCCGGATGACTTCGGCCCCAAATCGCGCGATATCATGACGACTGGTAAAAGCTGTGGCCATTTCGACATAACAACAGGAAAGACCAAAATTAAAGGGCCAGAGAGAGTTTTTGCGCCCCCAATTAATCAGGTCATCCAGTCTGGCCATAAACATGCTGCGCTGTACGTTTTCATCGAAATACTGCTCACGCAACCCTTCTCCGGGGCCGGAATCAGCTTTGCTGAGGCTCCATCGCATACTTACACCTTATGATTTAATTAATTGTTCAGCTTTATTCTTGTTTACGAGAAATTCTCGGCCTGTCATTCTTCCAATCAAGAGCACCTAAACGCCACAGATAAACCAGGGCGGCAATCAAAATAACAATAAACACAATAACTTCAACAAACCCCAACCAGCCAACCTCGCGGAAAGCGATAGCCCAGGCAAATAGAAAAACGGCTTCCAGGTCAAAAATTACAAAGAGGATTGCGACCAGGTAGAAAGGGACAGTAACGTGATAACGAGCGCCTCCGACCGATACGATACCGGATTCGAAAGGTTCGTCGGTGGCACGATCATGCCTGCGAGGCCCCAAAAAGTGAGACAATAATAGCATGGCAACCACCAACCCCATCACCGCAAAAAAATAGATGAGGAGTGGTCCAAGAACCGCGGTTTCTGCAGATGTTGCGTTCACGACATAAGCTCCCACCACAAAAAAACTTGCGCTAATAATTTATTGCTGCGGTGAGACGCCTACTTCTTAGAAATTGCTACACCGCGTATACAGCGCCAAGCATTAAGAATAGGAGCAACTTATCACAAGAATAAGGGGGAATGCCAGAAAAAGTAATTTCTGTGTTTGCAGAAGGGGTTTTTACTTTGGGCCTGTTAACACTAATTTGCTCGTCACTGCCAAGACTATTTTTTTGTCCAGCAAGGCAAGGAACGCCGTGTAGCTGGCCTACATAAGCGACTGATAACGCCGCTGGGCGATTTTTCAGGCTCAACACTGCCAATCAAATTAGTGTTAACAGGCCCTAGTTTTCCTGGGGTCGAAACGGAGATACCGGCATCGCTGTAACCTTGGCACCGCCAGCTTCACTGATTTTTGCAACGCCCTCTTTTTCCACCTCATCAATGCGAATAATTGAATGTAGAGGAACATAGCTTCGTGTTACAGATTCAAATTCAGTTTTCAGCCTTTCTTCATTGGGATCTACCACGAGCTGGCTTCTCTCTCCAAAAATAATCTCTTCTACTTCGATAAATCCATAGAGATCACTCTGATAAATTTGCCGGGCAAATACCTCGTACACCTTATCCTTGTTATAGAAAACAACTTTATAAATCTGTCGCTTGGCCATAGGAAAGTTCAATACCGATCACAACTAAAAAAAGGGGGGCGCAAGGATACCATAACTGGTAAAAATATCGACTCTTTCTTCAACGCGCTGTCAAAGACTATTTTAAGCTTTGGTTGTAGCAAAAGATACTTGTATTATTGGCGCGATATACCGCATTTACAGTACCTGCTTCTCCCTCAGATCCTCGATCTCGATCTGAGAATAACCCAGCAGCTCCTCTAATACTTCCTGAGTATTTTCCCCAAGCAAAGGAGGCGCTTTAGCTGGTTCAATGGGTGTTTTCGAATACTTGATGGGGTTGGCTACTAACGGCATTTTTCCCGCCAGCGGATGCTCTACCTCAATCCACATTTTGCGCGCTTTGATTTGCGGATTGTCAAAAACCTGATCGATTCGATTAATCGGTCCGCATGGCACCGAAACGGCCTCCAGATCTGTCAGCCAACGAGCGCTATCACGGCTAATTAATATCTCTGCGATTGCAGCACAAAGCTCCTCTCGATTCCTAACCCGTGCCGAATTGCTTGCATAACAGTCGTTATCAGCCCATTGCGCACAACCGGCCACTTCACAAAATTTGCGAAACTGTTCATCATTACCAATGGCTAATATAATAAAACCATCTCGTGTGGGGAAAGCCTGATAAGGCACGATATTGGGATGGGCATTCCCTAGCCGCTGTGGCGCAACGCCGCCAATCAGGTAGTTCATCGCCTGATTAGCCAGACAGGCCACCTGCACATCCAGCAGGGAAACGTCTATATGCTGCCCAACACCACTTTTTTCACGCTCAATCAAAGCCCCTTGAATCGCTGTAGTGGCATACATGCCTGTCAATATATCGGTTAGAGCGACACCAACCTTCTGCGGCCCACCACCGGGCAAATGATCCTGCTCACCGGTCACGCTCATCAAACCACCCATGCCCTGAATGAGGAAATCATAACCGGCACGGTGAGCATAGGGTCCATCCTGACCAAATCCTGTAACAGAGCAGTAAACCAGCTTAGGGTTAATTTCTCTCAGCGACTCATAATCCAGGTAATATTTAGCCAATCCACCCACTTTATAATTCTCAATCAACACATCAGATTGTTTCACCAAATCTCTAATTACAGACTGGCCTTCTGGCGTTGCGATATTGAGTGTGATGGATTTCTTGCCGCGATTAGCCGATAGATAGTAGGCCGATTCCGAGGTATCTTCACTGCGATCATTCTGCAGATAGGGAGGTCCCCAATGGCGCGTGTCATCGCCAACAATAGGGCGTTCGACTTTAATAACTTCAGCACCCAGATCAGCCAATAATTGGCCCGCCCACGGGCCTGCGAGAATACGACTTAATTCCAGAACGCGAATATGAGAGAGAGGGGTATTCACAGGTCAGCATCCAGGGGTCGGAGTCAAATTGACCCCGACCCGCTTCTCGGAGGAGAAAGCTGTTTAACTAAAGGCCTGCAATCCAGTTTGCGCACGACCCAGAATCAAGGCGTGAACATCATGCGTACCTTCATAGGTATTGACTGTTTCCAGGTTAATCATATGACGCATAACCGGGAACTCGTCTGAAATACCGTTACCACCGTGCATATCACGCGCCATACGAGCAATATCCAAAGCTTTGCCACAGGAATTACGCTTTAACAACGAAATCAACTCAGGCGGTAAACGACCTTCTTCACGCAACCTCGTCGCGCGCAGACAGCCCAGCAGCGCCAGACTAATTTCAGTTTGCATGTTAGCCAGTTTCAGTTGAATCAGCTGGTTTTGCGCCAGTGGTCGGCCAAACTGCTTACGATCCATGGTGTACTCACGCGCAGCATGCCAACAGGCCTCTGCTGCACCCAAAGATCCCCAGGCAATGCCCAAACGGGCATTATTCAAACATCCGAACGGTCCTTTCAATCCTTCTACGCCTGGCATAAGGTTTTCTTCCGGAACGAAAACTTCGTCCATAACCACTTCGCCAGTGATCGAAGCGCGCAGTGATAACTTGCCTTCGATTTTAGGAGCTGTCAGTCCTTCCCAACCCTTTTCCAGAATAAAACCACGAATCACGTTATCTTCAGTTTTACCCCAAACGATAAACACGTCAGCGATCGGTGAATTGGAAATCCACATTTTAGTACCGCTGATTTTGTAACCACCATCGACTTTCTTGGCACGAGTTAACATGCTGGCAGGATCAGAACCGGCATTAGGCTCAGTCAGACCAAAACAACCAATCCACTCACCGGTCGCCAGTTTCGGCAGGTATTTCTCTTTTTGCTCTTCAGAACCGTATGCATAGATAGGGTACATAACCAGACTGGACTGTACACTCATCATCGAACGATATCCGGAATCAACACGCTCGACTTCACGTGCAATCAAACCATAGCTGGTGTAGCTGACGCCTGAACAACCATAACCTTCGATAGTTGGGCCCAACAAACCCAGCTCGCCCATTTCTCGAAAAATAGCAGGATCGGTAGATTCATTTTGATAAGCTTCTCGAACTCGTGGCGCCAGTTTATCTTGAGCATACTGGTTAGTAGTATCGCGCACCATGCGCTCTTCTTCAGTTAATTGGTCTTCCATTAAAAATGGGTCTTCCCACTTGAAAGATCCCCAGGAACTTGGTGATACCATAATACTATTCCTCCCATCCGATGATGGTTTTATATGTTAAAAGTTATATTATCCACCCCGAAGCAGGCTACGGGGTTCTAGCTGCCGTAAATTCGGCTTCAACCAGTAGGTAATGCGGCTGATACCGCTTCCACCAGCTCTTTTGCAGCAAACTGCAGCAAACAAAAACATGAGCGATTAAACAGGCGCAAAAAAGGATGGCCAACCATATCAAGCCATGTTATATATGTAAAATATATTATATTTATATTTTCTATATATTAAGATTATACAATGGACGTCCGACAACTCCAGATCTTCCGCAGCGTAGCACTCCACTTAAGCTTCAGTAAAGCTGCTGAAGAATTATTTATTGCCCAGCCCGCTATCAGTATCTCGATTAAAAAACTGGAAAACGAGCTAGATACCTCATTGTTTAATCGTGCGGCAAGAAAAGTCAGCCTGACGCCGGAGGGCAAAGCCCTGTTAAGCCATGCAAACAGCATCCTGAAACAGGTAGCCGACGCCAAAACCGAAATGCATGCATTGAGAGGCTTGGAAAAAGGTGAGGTGAGGATTGCTATGCCAGCCATGCACGGCGCCTATTACTTCCCCGCCATTTTTGACCACTTCATGCGGCAAAATCCCAGCTTGCAAATTTATGTTGAGGAAGAAGGTACGCGACAAATTGAACAACACCTACAGGATGGCACTATTGATCTGGGCATTGTCATTATGGATGATGCTCCCGACACTTTGGAGGTTCATCCACTCATCGATGAGGAGATGGTAGTCTGCACGCCATCCAATCATCCCTTTGCTAAACGTAAAACTATCACCGCCGAAGAATTTTTTGAAGAAAACCTTATCCTCATTAAGGAGGGCTATTTTCTGCGAGAAACAATCGACCGACTCAGCCAACAACTGCAAAAACCGCCGAAAATCATATTTGAAACCAACCTGATGCTTCTAATCAAACGCCTGGTGCTGAGCGGTAAAGGTATAAGCACCTGTTTGCAATTTGTGTTGCAAGAAGAGACGGATCTAAGTGGCGTGTCCTTCGATCCACCCATTTTTTTCCGTATGGGGCTTGCCTGGAAGAAAGGCCACCATCTTTCTGCAGCTAACCGCGCTTTTGTTAATTTTTTGTTGAACTCTTCCCCTTAGCCCGAATATTTCGCCAGTACGCCTAAAATAGCTCTAAAGCCCCTACGCATATTGGCTTTGATCTAAAATCGCCTCGATGACGGTTTGTCACCGGCATGTGGCTCGCAGGAAGCTGGAGTCGGATGCTGACTCCAACCCCGGAATAGTGCGATAATGCGCCGCTTTATCAACGAACAATGAAATCAGAGGCATCTATCCACCAATGAAACTTAAGCTAGGCATCCCCAAAGGCAGCTTGCAGGAATCGACTCTCAAAATTTTTAAACAGGCCGGTTACGATATCGGTGTAACCAGTCGCAATTATTACCCTTCAATCAACGATGACGAAATCGAATGCATGCTGATCCGTGCACAGGAAATGGCACGTTATGTTGAGCATGGTCAGCTTGACTGCGGACTGACTGGACTGGACTGGATTAAGGAAAACCGAGCGGATGTCGTAGAAGTTTGCGAACTGGTCTATGCCAAAGCCAGCTTCCGCCCCATCAAGTGGGTACTGGCCGTAAAAGAAGGCTCTCCCTATAAATCAGCAAAAGACCTGCAGGGCAAAACCATCGCCACCGAAGTGATCAATCTCACCGAAGATTACCTGGCTTCCCATGGCGTGACCGCTAATGTCGAATATAGCTGGGGTGCGACGGAAGTTAAAGTGCCTGACCTGGCTGACGCCATTGTAGAGATAACCGAAACCGGATCTTCATTACGCGCCAACAACCTGAAGATTATCGATACGGTGCTGGAAACCACTACGCGCTTTATCGCCAATAGAGCCGCTTACGAAAACCCGCAAAAACGCGCCAAGATTGAAAGCATTGTAATGATGCTGCAATCTGTGATCAGTGCGGTACCTAAAGTATGCATAATGCTTAACGCGCCAGAGGGAAAGCTAACGGAAATATTAGAGGTGCTGCCCTGCGAAATGCCCACAGTATCGCACCTGGCCAAAGGGAACTGGGTGGATATTACTGCAGTTATTGAAAAAAGCACCTTAAGGGATGTTTTGCCACTACTTAAAGCACAAGGCGCAAGATCGATAATCGAACTACCTATCAGTAAAATTATCGACTAGCCAAATTTGTCCCGTTTGGAGGAAGAGTCGAGCCTGACTCCCTCTCCAAACGGAGCCGAATCAAGCAACTGCCAGTATCTCCCCACTCTCAGCCAAGGTTGTTTTATTTCGACCAGTGTCCTTTGATTTGTACAACGCCATATCAACTCGTTGAAGCCATTGATCAGCGCTTTCATCAATCTCCAACTCACCCACACCCAGAGATATGGTTACGCCATAATTTTCAAGCGTATTATCCTCGAGCACCGCGATACGCAGTTTTTCTGCAGAAGCGAGCGCCTCATCAATCGTCGAGTTTCTTAGAATGACGACAAACTCTTCTCCTCCGTAGCGATATAACCGATCAGTTAATCGGATTTTCGCCCGAATCAAATTGCACACTCTAACCAGAAGTGCATCACCCATGGCATGGCCATATTTATCATTAGTTTTTTTAAAGTGATCCAGGTCTAGCAAAATAGCGCAAACATTCTCATTCTTGCGCTTTTTGAGCTCTATAGACTCTTTTAGTTTTTGTGATAGTGCACGGCGGTTTTTCACCCCGGTAAGGAAATCTATCGTTGCGCTCTTCGATAATAATTTGCGTTGATTATTTGTGTGCACTGCAAAAATAAACGCGACGACAATAGCCATCACAAAAGCTGAAATAATAGTAGACGCTTCACCTAAATCGGTGTCCCGAAATATAATCGGCAGTAGCGCTATAATACCTAACCCGTTAATCCAACAGGCTAGTCTTATATTTGAAAGGAAAAAAGAGAGTGATAATACGGGGAAAAGCCAGTAAACCAGGACCGCACCCTTGGAATACGTTACGGCGATCACCGCCAACATCGAATAGACACAGACTAACGATCGCGTGCGCTGAACATTGCCAGTCAACCAGGTTACAGCTCCAATGGTAGAAAGACCCAAAAAGATCAGGGCATCAATCAGTGCGAGCATATAGTCACTTTCAAAAAAGCGGTACAAAACAAAAGGCGATACGATAATTGCACATGCGAAACAGCTGTAAGAGACCATCAACTCTTCAGTTGATCGAAGCCTTTTCTCTTGCAGGTCATTAATTTCCATATTCCACCCTATTTTTATCCTTCTAAGAATAGTTCTTTTTCCAAAAATGGAAAGTATTAATTTGGTATTGAAACCAATAAACAAAGGAGCCACAGGGCAATTGCACCTTGCAGGGACGATAGTAATTTCATCTCGAGAAGATGGCAGAATTGTACCAAACCAAGAAACAACATAGGGGGAAGGGGTCGTAATCAGGGTAGGCTCTGGAACAACAAAAGATGTTTATCTACTCCGCGAGAGTCGTTCTGTTGCGCCCCTCTTTTTTTGATTGATAAAGCGCGCCATCGACGCGGGTCAACCATTGTGTTTCATTTTCATCTGGTTTCAGCTCGGCAATGCCGAATGAAGCAGTCACCTGGTATTCTGCCATCAACGGGTAACTGGAGATGGCATTTCTCAATTTTTCAGCCGTCAGGTAAGCCTCTTGAGCAGCCGTATTACGTAGAACGATAACAAATTCCTCTCCTCCATAACGGTAAAGTCTATCCGTTAAACGGATATTGCTGCGCACTATTTGACACAGTTTGATCAGTAATTCATCACCCTTTGTATGCCCGTACGAATCATTAACGCTTTTAAAAAAGTCCAAATCCAGAAGTATTAATGATGTGCCCTCCCCCGCCCGTCTCATTAATTCTACGGATTCTTTTAGTTGCTTTGATAATGCACGCCGGTTCCCCGATTCGGTGAGGTAATCCTCTGTTGCTTTTTGTTCTAATAGTATTTGTTGGTTATTGGTTCTGGACGCAAAAATATAGGCTACTATGCTGGTCATGATGAGCGATCCGATAATGACCAGTACATCACTTTGATTCTGCGCCAGCAAAATAATCGGTGAAAGAGTCATTAGCACCAACAGATTTACCAACAGTGCTGAGCGAACCCTCAGTAAAAAGAAAGACAGCATCATCATTGGATGGACCCAGCTCAATGATATGGGACCTTTTGCGTAGACGGATGCAGTAACAGCTATCGCGCAGTAAACGGCAAGCAACCAACGCGACAAATCAACATTACGCTTTATCCAGGTCAAAAACGCGATAAAGGAAACACCCAACACGATGACTAGGTCAATAATCGCCAGTGTACTGTCGCCCTCCACAGCCCTAATCATTGCGAAAGGGGCTACAATCACGGCACAGGCTGCGCAACTAAAAGTAACGATCAACTCTTCCGTTGATCGTTTTTGATTATTCCCTTTCATCTAAGCTTCCAACTAATTTTCTATGGACGATATCAGCGATGAAACTGGTCTCACCGACTATCCCGCGCTTCTTGACAAAATAAACCTCTGGTTTACCTACTAAGCATAGCCCAAAAAGGCCAAATTGGTATTCAAGTCGCAGTCACCGGGAACTTTATAATCCCTGATATACAACGGGATCTCTAAGCTGTGCATATCAGACGATTAAGAGTATAATGCCGCTCCTTTTTTATATCAGTGGCCCGGAGTGGGTTCTAATAAAACTATGGCGAAAAAACTCTTTATCAAAACCCACGGTTGTCAGATGAATGAATATGATTCGTCACGCATGGCAGACTTGCTAGGGGAAAGCCATGCCATGGAGCTTACTCACAACGAAGATGAGGCGGATGTCATTCTGCTGAATACCTGCTCCATCCGCGAAAAAGCGCAGGAGAAAGTATTCCATCAATTAGGGCGATGGAAGAAACTCAAATCTAAAAACCCGGATTTAGTGATCGGAGTGGGCGGATGTGTCGCCAGCCAGGAGGGCAAGGCCATTCGCGAACGGGCACCTTATGTGGATTTGGTTTTCGGCCCGCAAACGTTGCACCGCGTCCCCGAAATGATTGACGCTACCCGCAAAAATCATATCCCTGTAATCGACGTCTCCTTTCCGGAAATCGAAAAATTCGACCGACTGCCAGAACCCAAGGTTGATGGCCCCACGGCCTTCGTATCGGTAATGGAAGGCTGCAGTAAATACTGCACCTTCTGTGTTGTACCTTACACTCGTGGAGAGGAAGTCAGTCGTCCCTTTGACGATGTCATTGCCGAAGTCGTGCATTTGGCGAATCAGGGTGTCAGGGAAATCAATCTTTTGGGTCAGAACGTCAATGCCTATCGCGGGCTATCGCACGATGGAAATGCAGTGGACCTGGCAGAGTTGATTACATATGTTGCCGCGATTGACGGTATTGGCCGGATTCGATACACCACTTCTCACCCGGTTGAGTTCACCGATCGTTTAATTGAAGTTTATGGTGAAGTCCCTGAGTTAGTCAACCATTTGCACTTACCGGTTCAAAGCGGATCTGACAGAATTCTAAGCGCCATGAAACGAGGACACACGGCACTGGAATACAAAAACAGGATTGCCAGGCTGCGAGAAATTCGCCCGGATATCAGTATGTCCTCCGATTTTATCGTTGGCTTTCCAGGGGAAACGGATCAGGATTTCGCCGATACCATGCAGCTCATAGAAGAGATCGGTTTTGATAATTCATTTAGCTTTATCTATAGTGCGCGCCCTGGAACTCCAGCTTCTGAGATGACTGACATTACCAGCGATGGTGAGAAAAAACAGAGGTTGCAGATTTTACAAGCCCGGATTGTCCGGCAAACCATGTCTATCAGTGAATCCATGGTTGGCACGACACAGCGCATTCTGGTGATCGGCCCGTCAAAAAAAGATCCTGGCAAATGGCAAGGGCGAACTGAAAACAATCGAGTCGCTATTTTTAGCTCAGAGATTCCCGATCTGGCGGGTTCCTTTGTTAACGTCCAAATTAATGAGGCATTACCCCACTCTTTGCGCGGTGATTTGATTCACTGACTTATTCACGCTACTTCCCTACCATTTGATCAACCTTATATAACACCAAATCGAATAAAAACGGTCGACTTTAATGGTTTTCGCTATAACTTATGAATAAGAATGTCTTTTCATCATTATTCAATTCACTATACTGGTGAGTATGAAAAGCTTTAGGGGGCACCAATAACCACCTTGGATACAGAGTTACTGACAGTCACACGAAACCTCTCGCTTGAGCCAGAGGACAGCCTGCGTTTAGCTAGCCTTTGCGGACAACTTGATGAGAACCTCAAGTTGATAGAGCGCCGCCTTGGTATAGAGATTTCAAATCGCGGAAACAATTTTCAGTTGTTCGGTGATGCCATAAGCGTTAAAGCGGGTAATGATATTTTACAAAACCTTTATCAGTCTACCCGGGACTCAAATATCACTCCCAACGAAGTACATCTGGCGCTCAAGGATGCCGGTTCGGATGTCGAAGCGACCAGCTCACAAAAAAGCTGGGTAATCAGCACAAAAGGTGCGACCATAAAACCACGTGGTGAGAACCAGCGCCATTATGTACGAAGCATTCAGCAACTCGACATTAATTTTGGTATAGGCCCCGCCGGAACAGGCAAGACTTATCTTGCGGTTGCCTGCGCAGTAAACGCCTTGGAAAAAGAAGAAGTTCGCCGTATTGTGCTGGTACGACCTGCGGTCGAGGCAGGTGAAAAGTTGGGCTTTTTACCCGGTGACCTGGCTCAGAAAGTAGACCCCTATTTACGTCCACTGTACGACGCCCTTTATGAAATGCTGGGTTTTGAGAAGGTCGCACGTTTGATCGATCGCAACATCATAGAAGTCGCGCCACTGGCTTATATGCGAGGCAGAACACTCAATGATGCATTCATAATCCTCGACGAAAGCCAAAATACGACGCAGGAACAAATGAAAATGTTTCTGACTCGGATTGGTTTTTGTTCGAAAGCGGTCATCACTGGCGACATTACCCAAATAGATCTTCCGCAGGGCAAGAAATCGGGGCTTACGCATGCGGTTCAGGTGCTTAAAGGCATAAAGGAAATTGGCTTTACCCACTTTAAGGCCCAGGATGTAGTCAGGCATTCACTGGTACAGCGTATTGTCGAAGCCTATGATGAATTTGAACCGAACAGCTTAGTTAAATGATGCAAATCCAAGTGGACATTCAAAGGGCTAGTGATACGTTCGATTACCCGACCGACGAAGACATTGAGTCCTGGACGAGATACACACTGCAACATGAATGCGACCAACCTGAACCCTTTCAGCTGGGTGTACGTCTGGTTGACGCAGCAGAAAGCACTGAACTGAATCAGAGTTATCGAGGCAAAGAGGGGCCAACAAATGTACTCTCCTTTCCTTTTGAGCCACCTCCCGGATACCCCGAACTAATCTCACACCGTCTTTTGGGAGATATCGTAATCTGTGTCCCCATCGTGACCCAGGAGGCGATGGAGCAGCAAAAGAATCTGCAGTCCCATTGGGCGCACCTTGTGACACATGGTGTTTTACATCTGTTAGGCTACGACCACCAAAACGATCAGGCAGCCGAGCAGATGGAAGCACTGGAGATTGAGTTGCTGTCACACTTTAAAATAAAGAATCCTTACCAATAAATAATTGACCAATCCAAATGACACTTAACAAACCTAATAAACCATGAACGAAGACAAATCCCGCGATAATCAGGAAAATAAGTCCTGGCTAAACAAAATATCTCAGGTATTCAGTAGTGAGCCAAAAGGCAAGGATGACATTCTTGCCTTTTTACAGGAAGCTCAGGACAACCAGCTGCTAGACAGCGTCGCCTACAATATCATTCAGGGTGCCCTTGCTGTTACCGACATGAAAGTTCGGGAAATCATGGTGCCCCGACCACAGATGGTCGTAGTCAAGGCAAGTCAATCCCCGGAGGAATTTCTCCCCACCATTACACAATCCGGGCACTCCAGATTCCCTGTAGTTGGTGAAAACTACGACGAAATACTCGGTATTTTGCTAGCCAAAGATCTTTTACCCCTGTTACTGAACTCCAACCTGCAAAAATTCAGAATCAAAGATATTCTGCGGCCCGCCACGGTAATCCCGGAAAGCAAACGGCTCAGCACTCTGCTAGACGAGTTTCGCTCAAACCGCAACCATATGGCCTTGGTCATCGATGAATACGGCGGCGTTTCGGGCCTGGTTACCATCGAAGACGTACTGGAAGAAATTGTCGGAGAGATTGAAGATGAGTACGATTTTGATGCCGACGACGCACTGATTCGCGAAATGGATGACGGCTGCTGTATCGTTAACGCGTTAACACCCATTGATGAATTTAACGAACATTTCGACCTTGAGTTCAGCGATGATGAATTCGATACCATCGGTGGCATTGTCATGCAGCATTTTGGCAAGCTACCTGAACCCCGCGAGGCGATTGATATCGCAGGATTAAAATTCGTCGTACTGACTTCAGACAACCGGCGAATCCGCTCCCTGCAAATCTCTCCAGGCACAGGAACAACCTCCATCGATTAACATGCTAACTGCTTGGCGCTCAATTTACCGCAGCCTGTCAGCACTTGCAGCTGGTGCTATTGCGCCGCTATCGCTGGCACCCTTTGGTCTTTGGCCTTTGGCCATTATTTCTCTGTTTATACTGCTGACTATTCTGCGCAGCAGTAAACCCAGCCAGGCCACCTGGCACGGCTGGGTTTTCGGCCTTGGGTTTTATGGGTTCGGTACTTCCTGGATCTATCATAGTATTCATGAATATGGTTATGCGCCGATACCCTTGGCCTTATTCCTGACATTTCTGTTTGTCGCGGGCCTTGCGCTGCTACTCAGCGCCAGCTTTGCCTATTGCTACGTTAAATATCTGGACCGGTTGCGCTGGGGAACACTGCTGGGATTTCCCGCGCTTTGGGTCTTATTTGAATGGCTGCGCAGCTGGTTGCTGACCGGATTTCCCTGGCTTTACCTTGGTTACGCGCATGTTGATACCTGGCTGGCTGGCTGGGTACCCGTCACCGGCGTCTACGGTTTAAGCCTGATCGTTGCTTCACAGGCCTCGCTCATTTTCTGCATGCTCAAAGTCGGTACAGACGGATGGCGTTTTAATAAAGTAATCGGGATATCGGCACTAATGCTGCCATGGCTTCTGGCCTACCCGCTTTCACAAATCAGCTGGTCAAATAGTCAATCTGAACCCTTAACCATCACGTTGGTTCAACCCAATATCAGCCAGCACGTTAAATGGCTGCCGCAACAAAAGCCCAAGACTTTGCAACTTCTTAGACAGCTAACAACAGAAAACCTAAACAGCGATCTGGTGATCTGGCCGGAAAATGCAGTGCCGTTGTTTTTGCACCAGGCACAACGTTATGTGCAAGAAATGGGCACAATAGGCGAAGCCAGTCAAACCGCCATCGTTACCGGAATTCCATACTGGCAACCACAAACGTCTGAGCACAAGCCCTTGCTGCACAACAGCATCGTCGCCTTCGGCAGCGGCACGGAAGGCTTGTATCACAAGCAAAAACTGGTACCTTTCGGCGAATATTTACCATTGCAACAACTATTGAGAGGGGTCATTAAGTTCTTTGACCTTCCCATGTCTAACTTCGCTCCGGGAGGAACTAACCAAACAGCAATTCATGTCGCGAGAACTCAAGGGGATTACAGTATTGCACCCTATATCTGTTATGAAATTGTCTACCCTGACTTTGTCAGAGAACTAAGCCGCGACAGCAATCTATTGCTCACCATTAGCGACGATAGTTGGTTCGGTAGTTCAATCGGACCTCACCAGCACCTGCAAATGGCGCGAATGCGTGCACTGGAAAACAGCCGCTATCTGCTTCGCGGGACCAATACCGGGTTAACAGCCATTGTTGATCATCAAGGAAAAATTCTGGCTCAGGCCACTCAATTTGAACAAACACATCTAACTGGAAGTGCGCAGCTCAGATCCGGTTTGACGCCCTTTATGCGCTGGGGTTCAATTCCGATACTGCTACTTTGCTTCCTGCTTCTTGTTCTTACCAGACCTTTGCGACGGACTCTGCCAGCACCTTAAAAACCGGCACAGCATTACCAATCAGGTTATTGCGCCGATAGCCAACTAAGCGTAGTTTAACGAGTCCTGCCATTACTGAAAGGAGAACTCATATGTTCAATATCGGCTGCGTACTCTATACCCCTGGTGATGCTCCCGGCACGCTCAACGCGAAATGGTGCCACCCCTTTTTTGGAGACGGTGTATTCGGTAGTGGAAAGGCGAGCGGTGGCCCTGCCCAGGGTTATGCTGGCAGATATAACATTGTTTATTACGATGCAGAAGGTAATGAGCTGGCCGGATTTGAACTCGACATAAAAAAAGTTGGCGATTATTACGAGTTGGCCTGGATTGACAATGGCGAAATTCTGGATCGGGGCATTGGCATGGAAGTCACTGAAGGTTTGGCGGCTGGTTGGCGCCGAGTCTCAGACACACCGCCACAGGATTTTGAAACCAAAGAGTAACCTGCTACCTCTAGCCTGGACACAATCGAAAACCACTAGCAGCTCCGTCACCAGAGTATTGTTCCAATATTTGCAACCCACAATACCAAATATAACTCTTTTTCGATCCAATCGATCAGGTTATCCTTGACCTGCTAATAGTTTGAATCTGATGCGCGAGGAACTACAAATGAGTCTGATCGATAAGCATTCCAAAGCCCTATTTTGGATACTGATGTTGATTGCCCAGGGTTGTGCTTTTATTCTCTTTAAAGACCTCGCCGATATCAGCCAGTGGTGGGTGCAATCAACCCGAGAATTCACTATGGCAGTCTGGTATCTGCGCTGGCCGCTGGCCATCACTACGCTAATAGCTTTAGCCGCAGCAATTTATCTACGGCATAAAAACCGGCAGATTTTGAGTACTCCGCTGGTAGCACTGCTGGCTGTTGTCTGCCTGTTTAACTGGTACTCGGGGTTTCTCAATACCAAACTGATGTTCCGCGCCAAATTGGGTGGGGATGCGTTATTCGTGTCAACTGACAAAGCACCTGAATATCTTAAAGAAATGCTCCACGCCAGCTATGATAAGGAACGCTTCAACAGTGTTGATGAAATCAGCGTGATGGTACTGGAGACCGACCAGGGCGCTCGTGCTTATACCGACTACTACATGCTGCAACCCCATGTTGCTGACGCGGGCACCATCGAAGGTGAAGAGGTCGTGATGACCTATTGCGGATTAACCAATATGGGAATCGCCTACTCTCCCGTGATAGGCGAGCAACCGCTCAAGCTACGCGCCATGACTCAACTGCGCAACAATCTGGTAATGGCAGACAGTAATACCGGCGAACCCATTCAGCAGTTCTGGGGAACGCTGGAGCGTGACGGCGAGCACGGGCCGGCAATGAAACAGTGGGCCACCATCCGCATGCCCTTCGGATCCTTTCGTCAGCTTTACCCGGATGGCAAAGTCTTCATTAACGGCATACGTCAGCAAAGTAACAACCCGCTGGTAAGAGCTTTTGATACCCTTATTCGTGATGGCATGATGGTGCATGCAGTTCGCACCTTGCAGTGGCAGTCGAATGAACCGGCATTCCCGACTATTAAGCAATTCGATGAACGTTTGCCTCGTAAGCAGCTGGTGTATGGACTGAATATCGGTAACGACTATGTGGCCTACACCAAACAATTTATTGATGCCCACGGCGACTTGCTAAACGTCAGGATAGGCGATCGTCCAGTAGTCATCTACTACGACCAAAAATTTGATTCGGTGGCTGCATACTACAATCACAGCAATCAGCCGATCAACTCCGTAGACCTTTTCGGTAATAGCGACCAAGGTAAATTAAGGCGTGTCGAAACTTTGAAAAACGCGGTGTTTTGGTTCATCTGGTACGATTTCAACAAAACCACCGATGTAAACCGGGCATAACGGAACATTTTATAATCAAAAGAGCACTCATGTTACCGGCGACTTTGATAGCTTTCTCGGTGTCAGAATTAAACAGGTCAGCCACTGCAATACCGATTCTGCTTCTTCAACAAAATGCGGTGAACAGGCGTTTACCAATGAGGTAATAGTTTTATCTGCATATTTACCGCAACTATCTTGCCGGGAGACTCAGCATCAACGTCAGCCTCCAGGAAACCACAAACGTCTGCTCCCTGGAGCATATTAGTCCAGCAAACCCTGCTAAGCCGGTTCAGCCTCTGCAGCGATATCTTCGGCATCAATCTTCGAGTCCTTAAGCTTGAGTCCGCGAGTGATCATAAAATATACCAAAGGTAGCACTCCGCCAAAGACAAACAGCAAGCCACCCAATATGCGCGCCCAGGTCAGAATTTGAAATGCCTGACTCTGAATATATTCTTCTGAACGAGCAAACCAGAAGCCTTGCTCCATGACGGTTGCAAATTGATGGAATCCGACTGGTAGCAAATCCATCAGCACCATCAGTAGCAGACCTATGTTCAGGCTCCAGAAAATACGCTTAAACAGCGTGTCATTCCAGCTTTCTGCCGAAATCAGGTAACGCGAGCAGAATACAATGGTCGCTAGCGAGAGATTCCCATAGACGCCCATAAAGGCAGCATGTCCGTGATTAACCGTCAAATAGGTGCCGTGCTCATAATAGTTGACGATCGGCAGGTTAATAAGAAAACCCAGCACACCCGCACCCATAAAATTCCAGAAATTAACGCCCAACAGGAATAGAAAAGCTGAGGATTGAGCAAAGCTGTGGGCCCGTTCTACCTGTGGCACCCCGGCTCGAGCCAGCGCTTGGCTAGGCAATTGACGGAACTGCCATGCTTCAAGTGTAAGCAATATAAGCGGCACCACCTGAAGTGTCGAAAACACACTACCCACCGCCAATGTGGCCACCGGTTTCGCGTTCCAATAGAAATTATGGCTTAACCCCAGTAGTCCTGAGCCAAGAAAAAGCAACGTCGCAATATACACAACCCGTGCGGCACCCTGATGACTGACAAATCCCATTAAATACATAAAATAGGCCACCAGTATCGTGGCAAAAACTTCAAAGAAAGCCTCCACCCACATATGCACAACGGCCCAGCGCCAGAAATCAGCAATGGCAAAATTAGTTTCCGGCGTGGCAATAAAGCCGGAGATAAACAACAGCATGACGGCAATAACACAGTACAGCAGCCAGTTAGGCAATGCCCAGGCGCGCTCACGACGCCAAACCAGTCTTAGGCTGCGCCAAAGGATCAGTGCCCAGAGCATCAATATACCCATCAACATACCCTGCCACAGCTTACCCATCTCAACAAATTCCCATCCCTGGTTGCCTAGAAAATTCCACCATTGACCCAATACACCTGTTGGGCCAAGTACCACGCCTGTCAGGTTTCCAGCCACCATGATAACCAACAGCCAGAACATCAGATTCACCAACTTCACCTGTCCGCTCGGAACCTGGTCGGTAACGGTGGACATAACAAAAATCGAGCCTCCAATCCAGCAAGCAGCAACCCATAGCAATGCCAACTGCAAGTGCCAACCACGCGCCGCTGCCAACGAAAATAGTTCTGACAGATTCACGCCGAAGATCCAGTTCAAACCCAGGAAGTTATGCACTGTGACGACGCCGGCAAAGACCTGTAATAGAAACAGCAAAGCTGCAACGACAAAGTATTTATAGGTTGCCCGCTGTAATTCTGACGGGGAAAATTGAACAACCCTGGCTTTAACCACTGGTGCCGAGTCCTTACTTTTCCCTTTCCATCCCGCCAGTTCGGCAAATCGTCCATGCAGAAAAAGTACCATTCCAAGCCCCAGAAATAAACCAAGTATGGCAAACAAACTCCACATCAGAACCTGCTGCGGCGGTTCATTTCCGGCCTCTTTATCAAAAGGCCAGTTATTGGTGTAGCTGTAGTCATAACCTGGCCTTTCAGCCACACAAACCCAAGCACCCCAAAAAAAGAAATCACTAAGATCGTTGAAATCCTGATCTGTCAGCTTACCAATTCCTGGTAAAACCAGAACCACTTCCGATCGCATCCACTGTCGATAATGGTTACGCAATGTATCGACGGCCTGTGCCTGACCATCAGTTAAAAAAATTCTTTGGGATGACTCGTCGTAGCGGTTTTCCTTAAGCTCCACCTGGACTCTGGCCAATACTGCATCACGGGTAAACTCATCGTTAGCTGGTTGTTCGCTCGCGTAAAAATGGACCATGGCATACGTCATACGGTGCAACGCGTCAGCGGTAAAATCAGGTCCGCGACCCGCACCATCACCAAACATACTGCCGTAGTCCATCAGGGCCGTTCGAAGAAACAGCAGCTGCCCCCTGATTATTGCCTCTTCTTCTATTTTAACGGTACCATTTTTCGTTACAAAATCGACGCGCGGGGGCGCATCGATATAGGTATGGCTTCCTACAAATAGAAGGCTACCAAGCCCTGTCAACATTACCAGCAATAGCGGCAACCACCAGTTTTGTGGCTTCATGACCCAGCGTTGCCACCAGCCAGGATTAGGACGCGCGCCGCTATCGGCGGCTGAGGCAGTTTGCGGCTCCAGCATAATCAGTTGTTTCCTTGGAAAATTTTATTGGCCTTTCGTACTTAGGAATCTCTGAATAACTCCTTGATCCCTCTAGCGTACAGAGCGTTTGTAGATCAAGACTGCTTTGCAGTAATGTCAAACCTTGCAAACAAAGCCAACGAGCGCTACGAATGCCCTGTAAGCCCGTAGGGCGAGGTCTGAAAGCTTCATCTGCGGCGTTAGAAACTTTGCTAAGGCAATAAGCATTAGCGGCAGTTCCTGCCTCGCAGCTAAAACTTTCAGGTCTCGCAGAGGCATTAAGGAGTTATTCAGAGGTCCCCTAACATTGGTCTGCTTATTTTGCAGCTCTAATACAAGTGTACTAATTGTTACGCATTCTAACACTGACAATTGCGGGACTCATTGACTCAGGTCACGGCCATCAAAGTGTCCTGCTGGCAACCGGGTAATGCTGCGTTGCATGCCTTACTTTTGTATGGCATCGCATCTGTATTTCCGGTCTCAACAATGCGATATGAAGAGTTCGGTAGCATCCTAAATCACCCCGATTCACAGCTCAATTAAAGTCAGCAAGCCATATCTCGGAGAGACTGGATACCCTTAAGTTTCCCATTTAGTCATTTTTAACCTAAAATCCTTTGCCCATCAGATAAACAGAATCAACATTCGGAGCTATCAATGAAACTGGAAACTATTGCTATCCACGGCGGTTTTAAGCAAGACCCTACTACTAACGCCGTCGCTGTGCCCATTTATCAAACTACCTCCTATGCATTCGATGATACACAACATGGTGCGGATCTATTTAACCTGAAGGTTCAGGGGAACATATATACCCGTATCATGAATCCGACCTGGGCCGTGCTTGAAGAGCGGGTAACACAAATGGAAGGCGGCGTTGGCTCTTTAGCAATGGCTTCAGGAATGGCCGCAATAACCGCCGCGATTCAAGCAATCGCTCGCACTGGCGACAATTTTGTCAGCGTCAGCCAGCTATACGGCGGCAGTTACAACCTTTTCGCTCACACCATGCCATCCATGGGTATCGAGGCCCGAATGGCATCCGGCGATGATCTGGAGGCTTTGGAAGCATTGTTTGATGACAACACCAAAGCCCTGTTCTGCGAATCAATCGGCAATCCGGCAGGCAATATCGTAGATCTCAAAGCTTTTGCGGATCTGGCGCACAAATACAACGTCCCGCTCATCGTAGATAATACTGTTGCCACACCGATTCTGTGCCGCCCATTCGAACATGGTGCAGATATTGTAGTGCATTCGCTGACCAAATATATGGGCGGCCATGGCACAAGTGTCGGCGGCATTATCGTCGACTCGGGCAAATTCCCATGGAAAGATAATCCGCGTTTCCCACAATTCAATGAACCAGACCCATCCTATCACGGCGTGGTCTATACCGAAGCGCTCGGTGATGCCGCCTTTATTGGACGCTGCCGTGTTGTGCCTTTGCGTAACATGGGCGCAGCGCTCTCCCCGTTTAATGCGTTTTTGATTTTACAGGGCATTGAAACTCTTGCTCTACGCATGGAACGTCATACTGAAAACGCCCAGGCCGTCGCTCAATACCTGAGCTCCCATCCACAGGTAAAATGGGTAAATTATGGTGGTCTGGAAGACAGCAAATACTATCAACTGGCGCAGACCTATATGCAAGGTAAGCCGTCAGCAATTCTAAGCTTTGGCATTGAGGGTGGGTTTGAAGCTGGAGCACGCTTTATTGACGCCCTGGAGGTTATCAAGCGATTGGTGAATATCGGGGATGCAAAATCTTTAGCCTGCCACCCAGCATCCACTACGCACAGACAGCTTGGCGAGGAAGAACTGAAGACAGCGGGAGTCAGTCAGGAAATGGTACGTCTGTCGATCGGCATTGAAAGTGTGGAAGATATCATCGAGGATATTGAGCAGGCCTTGGCTGCTGCAAAGTAACTCCAGTAAAGTAACACTAGTGTAACGATCAACCAGCCATCAAAGTGGTGCCAGTTCATGTCGTTGAGCCCTCGATTTACCTTCAGAGGGTTCAACGGCTAATCCCGCAAATACAAAAACCAATAGGTTAGTGCCACAAATAAGCTACCACCGACGATATTGCCCAAGGTAACCGGCAGCAGGTTCTGTAGAAGAAATCCGGACATAGTCAGCTTTGCAATATCCGACCCCGGATAAAGCTGTTGCGCCACTAGAATAATTTGTGGATCCAATTGCGCCAACAGTCCCGCCGGCAAAAAATACATATTAGCTACCGAATGCTCAAACCCCAGAGCCACAAATGCTGTTATCGGAAATAGAATAGCCAGTATTTTATCGGTAACGCTGCGCCCCGCAAAACAGAGCCAGACCGCCAGACAAACCAGAATATTGCATAACAGTCCGCGAAAAAAAGCCTCACCAAAATCCAGATTTACTTTTGTAGCAGCAATTGCCAGTGCTTTCGCACCGATAGCACCGCCCGCAGTTTGCCAGTGGCCACTCCAATAGATTAATAGTGCAACGCCAACAGCTCCCACAAAATTACCGACAAAAACAATTCCCCAGTTTCGCATCAATTGTGCCAGAGATATTTTGTTATCCATGTAAGCCATCACCAGCAGGTTATTTCCGGTGAAAAGCTCGGCTCCAGCGACCACCACCAGAATTAACCCCAAACAAAACGATAGACCGCCTGCCAGCCGCAACAACCCTGAATTTACAAAAGCAGCGTCATAGGTAACCAGCGTAAAAAAGGCAGCACCCAGCGCAATGAATGCACCGGCCAACAGGGCCAAAACAAAAACACGAAGTGGATCAGTGGTACTTTTGCTGACGCAAACTGCTTCTATGCGCGTAGCAATCTCTTTTGGGGTGTAAGCATCAACGGCGAATTTATCCATCGAATTGTAGAGTCACAGCTTGGCTTTACTGCTCTGCGCTGCAGTGGAAGTGCTGAGTATGGTTAGTAGTGACTGTGCATGCTCTGCTGCGTCTCGACCCAACGAGGTCAGATAACCCCCATCTGATTGACTGATCAACCCCTTTTTAAAGAGCCGTTGTGTCGCTGCAATGGCGGTAGGTTCCGCAGAGCCATGCACCTTAATGCCCTGTTGTGTGGTATCCAGGTTAAAGAGCGCCAGGATATCCAACTCTTCAATTATTTCAGCTGTGTAATACATAGAACTATCCGTCAGTGAATTTGGTCAATGCGCATGCAGCCTGATAGTAAACCGAATCGACAGTAATTAAAACGCTTCGACACCAGGAATTTTTTATCATCCGCAGACCGCTCCACCTGCAGGCTCGCTATTTGCTTTGCTCCAGCTCTTCACTCACCGCCAACCACTCCTCTTCCATAAGGTCCATCTGCTGTCGCAGCTTCCCCTGTCTTTGTAATAGTTGCTGCAGCTCGTCCTTATTAGATGGTTCATATAAATCTGTGCCATGCAGCTTACTCTCTATACGGGTAAGTTCCTGCTCGTCACCCGCCATCAGCTGTTCCAATTTCTTTAATTTCTGCCTAAGGGGCGCTAACTGTTTGCGCTTTTGCGCAGCAATTCGACGCTGCTCCTTCCGATCCTGCTTTAGCTCCAGCTCCTGTATTGCAGGATTCACCGAACTATTTTGTGTTCCGCTGCCTTGTGTTCCGCTGCCTTGTGTTCCGCTACGCGTCAACCAATGCTGGTAATCATCCAAATCTCCATCAAAATCACGGATTTTCCCATCGGCCACCAACAAAAATTGATCGACACTATTGCGCATCAGGTGTCGATCATGTGATACCAGAATCATGGCACCCGAGAAACTCTGCAGTGCGGCTGTTAACGCCTGCCGCATATCCAGATCCAAATGGTTGGTAGGCTCGTCCAAAATTAGTAAATTGGGCTTTTTCCAAACCACGATTGCCAACGCCAGGCGAGCTTTTTCTCCACCGGAGAAATGAGTAATCGGCCCCGTTGCGGTATCACCATGAAAATTAAAGCCTCCGAGATAGCGACGAATCGACTGCTCCGATGCATTGGGCGACAGGCGCTGTATATGCAAAAGTGCACTGGCATTGATGTCCAGCGCCTCCAATTGGTGCTGTGCAAAATAACCAATCTTCAGATTTTCTCCGCATACTTTTTGCCCACCCAGCAACGGTTGATCATCGGTCAGGGATTTTAGAAGTGTTGATTTTCCGGCGCCATTGCGCCCCAGCAAACCAATTCGGCTACCCTCTAAAATACTCAGATCCACTTGAGGCAGAATTGTTTTTTCTGCATAGCCCAATTGTGAATCCACCAGACTCAGCAAGGGATTAGATGTTTTTGCCGGCTCAAAAAAGCTAAAATGAAACGGCGAATCTATGTGCGCTGCTTCAATTAATTCCATTTTTGCCAAGGACTTAATTCGACTCTGCGCCTGTCTGGCCTTGGTTGCCTTGGCGCGGAATCGATCGACAAAGTGCTGCATCTCTGAAATACGCTGCTGCTGTTTTTGGTACTCCGCCTGCCTTTGTGCCAGTCGTTCTGCACGTTGCCGCTCATACGCACTGTAATTGCCTGTATACAGGTTAATCCGGGACTGTTCGATATGCCCGATATGCGTACTCACTGCATCCAGAAAATCACGGTCATGGGAAATCAACAATAGTGTGCCCCTGTAGCGCAGCAACCATTGCTCCAACCAAAGCGAAGCGTCAAGATCCAAGTGATTGGTGGGCTCATCCAACAGCAGTAATTCTGAAGGGCACATCAACGCCTGGGCCAGATTAAGGCGAATTCGCCAACCACCGGAAAAGTCCGATACCAGACGCTTATCATCATTGGATGCAAAACCCAAACCGTGCAACAGTTGTTGCGCGCGACTCGGTGCACTGTGCCCGTCTATAGCATCCAAATCGGCATACAGGCTAGCCAGCTTATTGTTATCTTCATTTTCCTGGGCCCGGTTGAGTTGTTGTTCGATTGAGCGCAGTTCAGTATCACCATCCAGCACATAATCCAATGCACTGCGGTTCGTGGATTCCACCTCCTGCGCCATATACGCAACGCGCAATTGACGAGGTAGCGATACCTGACCCTGATCTGGCTGCAATAAACCAAGCAACAATTGAAAGAGACTAGACTTACCACAGCCATTGGCGCCAATAAAACCCACCCGCTGACCGGAATGCACCACCAGGTTTACACTATCCAGCAGAACTTTTCCGCCGCGTTGTAACATCACATCAGTTAAACTTATCATGGCGGCGGATTGTATCAGTATGTTAAGCATGACCAAAACGGGAATCTCAGAATTTTGCTCGACAACCAGCGCCTCGATTCATCGAATAACTCAGGCTATACTGACAGATACAGTCTATTAAGCCGACAGGGCCAATCACCCTTATGAAAACAGGGTTAGTACTATCAGGTGGAGGAGCCAGGGGCGCCTATCAAGTTGGCGTTTTGAAGGCCATTGCTGAGTTACAACCCAAGCATGCCCACAATCCCTTTTCCATCATTAGCGGCACATCCTCCGGCGCCATCAATGCTGTCGCCCTCGCCGCCTCAGCCAATAATTTCCGACTAGCCGTCAAAAAAGTGGAGAAAATCTGGCGCACGTTACACGTTGACAGAGTTTACGAATCGGGTGTTCTGGATCTAATGAAAAGCGGTGGCCGACTTCTTACTTCGCTATTAAACCGCGGAACCGGGACCACCAGACCTTTGGCGTTACTCAATAATGATCCGTTGCGTGAGTTGCTGTCACGCAGCATACAATTTCGCAATATCCAAAAAAGGATTGACAGCGGATTTCTGGATGCTGTCGCCATCACTGCATCGGGCTATTCCTCCGGCGAAAGTGTCAGTTTTTTTCAAGGCACCTCTGAAATCGAAAAATGGCGCAGAACCCGCAGCGTCGGTGTACCCACCATACTTAATGAAGACCATTTGCTGGCATCCTCAGCCATACCGACAATTTTTCCTGCGCAGAAAGTCAATCGCGAGTATTTTGGCGACGGCTCATTGCGCCAGTTATCTCCAATCAGCCCAGTCATACACATGGGGGCAGAGCGTATACTGGTCATCGGTGTAAGTGGACATATAACCAACCCTCCACGCGAACATGAGCGAGCGCGATCACCTTCGATGGCGCATATGGTCGGGCACGTTTTTAAATGTGCTTTCATCGATAGCCTGGAAGCGGATATCGAACATTTAGTGCGCGTAAATGCTCTTATCAAGGAGCTGGAGATCAAAAATTACTCTGCCGATCGAGGACATTTACGCCACATCGATTTTCTCGCCATCAACCCTACAGTCCAGTTTGATGAAATTGCCGACAGGCATGTTCGCGATCTGCCAGCCGGTATGCGCGCTATCATGAAAATGACCGGAGCCACAGGCGGCAAAGGAGGCGCAAGTATGGCTAGCTACCTATTATTTGAACCTGATTTTTGTCGGGAACTGATCGATCAGGGCTATCAGGATGCGATGGAACAGGAACAGGATATTCTGAATTTTTTAAATCCTTGATTCTAGGGAACCTATGAATAGCTACTTGATCCCTCTGGCGTACAGAGCGTTTGTAGATCAAGACGGCTTTGTGCAGTAATGTCCAGACCTTGCAAACAAAGCCAACGCAGAGCTACGAATGCCCTGTAAGCCCCGCAGAGAAAGGCCTGAAAGCGTTATCTGCGGCGTTAGAAACTTTGCCAAATCAAAGCTGCTGACACAGGCCTGCGACTCTTACCTGTGACACTTAAAGATGCTTGCCTTTATCCCAACCATATCCAGACAGATATTTCTCTCCCGATTCTTCAGCCCCCTCTTCCAGAGTGGTCGCCATGGAATCATTCCACCGGTTTAAGTATCCAAACAACGCAATGACACCGAGTATTTCGACAATCTCCCCCTCATCCCAATATTTCCTTAACTCTTCATTAATAGTTTCATCTACAGCATTCGGGATTTGTGAGGCTGCGATGGCAAATTCAAGTACGGCGCGTTCCGCATCGCTATAAAGCGGGCTGCTTCTGAATCCCCAAATTTGGTCCAGTTTTTCCTGCTCAGTACCATACCTTTCTGCGGCACGGATGGTATGAGCCTGACAATAATGACACCCTGCGGTATGGCTGCACATGTACCCGACTAAGCGTTTCAAAGCACTGGTGACACGTCCATGATTCTCCATCACCGCCTTATTCAGGTTGATGAAGGCCGCGCCGATTGCCGGACGACGCTGCATGGTTAATACGCTGTTAGGGCAAAAACCAAGGGTTTCATTAAAAAATTTTGCCAGTTCGGCAACTTCAGGTGAGGCATCCGCTGAAAGAGGCGTAATTAATGGCATAAGGTTAGGTCTCTATGGATTAGCTGAATTCAATTACTGATAACAATTACACGTATTGTGCCTGGATAGTTTTACTTTAAAACTTAGCCCGATAGCTAATATATGCTCGATACTCAGTCGTTATTCAACCGATACCAAATCATTCCCAATGCTTCATGCAGCAATAGCGTACTAGCCGAAAGTGCCTGAGCCTGAGGAATATAATCCAGCAAATCTGATTTTTCGTCGCGCGTCGATTTAAATCCAAGAGGCGCAGCTTTCACAGAGAAGCCTGCTTTTTTGAAACTATATAGCGCACGCGGCATGTGCCAGGCGTGGGTGACCAACAGAATGCGATCGATTCCGTGTCCAACGGCCATTTGCCTGGAGTACTGCGCATTCTCCCAGGTAGTGCGGCTCTTGCGCTCCTGCCACATGACCGGCACTGAAAATTCTTGCTCCAGAATTTGCCGCATAAAATCAGTTTCAGGTGTCTCTTCAAGCGTCCATTTGCCACCAGAAATAAGAATGGGCAACCCTGTTTTTTGATGTAACATAGCACCGTAACGCAATCGTTCCAGCCCTAGTAAACTCGGTATATCCCTGCCATATTCAGGTGCAGTCCTTTGTCTTCCGGCACCCAAAATAACAATGGCCTGATATTCCTCGACAGGGAGTTCCTCAAGATTTAACGCAGGAAAACTTTCCAATTGGCGGGCGAGATACTGAGTACAAATCGGCATCGCTAAAACAGCCAAACTGGCAATCGAAATAAAAATGACTGTTTTTTTCAGGCCCTGTCGACGAATAAAAATCAACGCGAAGAAAATGACCAGAATATTGATTGCCGGAGGCAGCGCCAGGGTTTTCAGCAAATAGCGAACGAACATGAACTGTTAGCTCTTCGATACCCGCCGAAAGCTTTCAGCCTGGCACTCGACGCAGGCTTGCAATGTCTCCGGTCTGGTAATCACATAGATATCACCACAGCCTTTGCAGGCAAAGGTGCCGGCAATGACCGTCTCACCCGCACGATAGTTATCATCACCCTCTTTTTCGAGCGCCCTTTCCAGCTCAATTTGCTCTAGTGCTGTCCTATCGGCGACAGAGAGCAGCAGACTGGCGAGTCGGTCTTCCAACAGTTGTAGATCAAATTTGAGCCAGTCTGCAACGCCTTTACCGGTCGCTTCAACAAAATGAGACAGACTACTCAGATCACGCTTTAAATACGCCTGGAGTAGATCCAGTTCTTCCCGGGTCATCTCTTCAGCAGCTTCCTCCAACTCAATCGCCTGATCAATCTCATGGCGAATCAACTTGGCAGTCTTTTGCTCTGCCTGCTCCATTGATTCTTTTATCCGTTGCAGAACTCTCTGGTAAGCGCCTTCATTTGAATGCGGGGGCTTGGCGCTTGAATTGTTTTGCTCGCTCATCAAGTACGTCCTATTTAACTGTTTACAGGAATGGATACAGGAAAACTCACTAGGAATACAGGCTTGGAAATCCAACTAATCTGCAATTACCTTCGACCTTCGATCAGGTAAACTCCCTCTTTATCTCAGATTCACAGATATTTAGCGCTATTTTTAACCGGCAACTGCCTGGCACGGTGGTTTTCCTCTCACCGCCTATAGTATGCTACGCGTTTCATCTTTTAAGGTACAGTTTTTACGAATGGAAGAGCATTATCAACCGCAACAGATCGAAGCGTCAGCACAGGAATTTTGGAATCAGAATCAGAGTTTTTGCGTAACCGAAAAACCCGGTACAGAAAAATTCTACTGCCTCGCTATGTTCCCCTATCCAAGCGGAAAACTGCACATGGGACATGTCCGCAACTATACGATTGCCGACGTAATAACACGCTACCAGCGCATGCTTGGCAAAAATGTATTACAGCCAATGGGCTGGGATGCCTTTGGTTTGCCTGCAGAAAATGCTGCAATTAAAAACAACACTGCTCCGGCCAAGTGGACATACGCCAATATTGAATATATGAAAGGGCAACTGCAGCGCCTGGGATTTGGTTACGACTGGTCTCGGGAGCTGGCCACCTGTCAGCCGGATTATTATCGCTGGGAGCAATGGTTTTTTACGCGACTCTATAAAAAAGGGCTGATTTACAAAAAGGTCTCCGGCGTTAACTGGTGTCCTAATGATCAGACAGTACTGGCCAACGAGCAGGTAGTTGATGGCTGCTGCTGGCGTTGTGATACGCCTGTAGAGCGCAAAGAAATACCTCAGTGGTTTATCAAAATAACCGACTATGCAGAGCAGCTGCTGAATGACCTTGACCTGTTGGACGAGTGGCCCGAGCAGGTCAGGACCATGCAGCGCAATTGGATCGGTCGCAGCGAGGGCGTCGAGATGTCTTTCCGCCTGGCCGATACCATATCGGGGCAACCAGATCATTTTGATGTCTACACCACCCGGCCTGACACGCTGATGGGTGTTACCTATGTTGCCCTGGCAGCAGAGCACCCTTTGGCAATTGCCGCATCTTTAAACAATCCGGAGCTGGCCGCCTTTATTAATGAGTGTAAAATCAGCTCAGTCGCCGAAGCTGATATGGCAACCATGGAGAAAAAAGGCGTTGATACCGGCTTACAAGCGGTGCATCCGCTAACTGGTCGCGAAGTACCGGTCTATGCAGCGAACTTTGTGTTGATGGGCTATGGTTCGGGCGCTGTAATGGCGGTACCCGGACATGATCAGCGCGATTGGGAATTTGCCACGCAGTATGGACTGCCAATTGAGCAGGTTATTGAACCGGTTTCAGAAGACCAGAATTGCGATATTTCTCAGGCAGCATTCACAGAAAAAGGTCGGCTAATTAATTCCGAAGAGTTTAACGGGTTAGTCTCAGATGAAGCTTTCGAAGCCATTGCAACAAAATTAGAACAAAAGGGCAGCGGTCGCAAAACCGTGAATTACCGGTTACGCGACTGGGGTGTCTCCCGGCAACGCTATTGGGGCGCACCAATCCCCATTTTCAACTTACCGGAGGGCGGCGAAATAGCCGTACCCTTTGAACGCTTGCCGGTGCTATTGCCTGAAGATGTGGAAATGGATGGCGTACACTCTCCGATCAAAGCAGATAAAGAATGGTGCAAAGCCGAATTGGATGGGCAGGCGGTAGAGCACGAAACCGATACTTTTGATACTTTTATGGAGTCTTCCTGGTATTACGCTCGCTTTACCTGCCCTGATTTTCAAGACGGAATGCTGGACAGCGATGCCGCCAACTACTGGCTACCCGTTGATCAATATGTGGGTGGTATCGAACATGCTATTTTACATCTGCTCTACGCACGCTTCTTCCATAAACTGATGCGTGATGAGGGATTAATAGATTCTGACGAGCCTTTTAAACGTTTGCTGTGCCAGGGTATGGTGTTAAAAGATGGTGTAAAAATGTCCAAATCCAAGGGCAACACCGTGGATCCCCAGGAGCTGATCGATCAATACGGTGCCGACACAGTACGTCTATTTACCATGTTTGCCGCACCGCCGGAGCAATCACTGGAATGGTCCGATAGCGGTGTCGAGGGCGCCCACCGGTTTTTGAGAAGATTATGGAAGGCGGTCGCCGGACACGTCAATGCCGGTGAAGCACCCGGTCTTGATCTTACCCAGCTCACCGAGCAGCAAAGGGATATCCGCCGAAAAACCCACGAAACCATTGCCAAGGTGTCCGATGACTATGGTCGCCGACAGACTTTTAACACGGCTATTGCGGCAGTAATGGAACTGCTCAACGATATAACCAAAAAAGCTGACCATTCCACGTCTCAGGGCTTATCGGTAGAGCGAGAGGCATTGGAAGCAGCCGTACAGTTGCTCGCGCCCATTGTTCCCCACCTATGTCACTCTTTATGGCAGGCGTTGGGACACGAAGAACCGGTCATCAACAATCGCTGGCCCGAATGTGACACCTCAGCTTTAACACGCTCGACCGTCGAGCTGGTAGTGCAAGTCAACGGTAAACTACGTGCGCGAATTGAAGTCGACGCAAACGCCGACAAAGAATCGATCGAAACTACTGCTTTAGATAATGAGAATGTCGTCCGTTTTGTCGATGGCAAAACGGTTCGTAAAGTCATCCTGGTTCCAGGTAAACTAGTTAATATCGTAGTGGCTGGCTAGTGCTGTCACTTGGAGTCCATATCAATCACCAATCATCAATCATTAATGAGTACATGAAATGCAGGCACTAAAACGAAGTTTCTATACGCTTTTAATCCTACTACCCGTTTTTTTGGTGAGCGCCTGCGGGTGGCATTTGCGCGGTGTGGAAGCATTGGATGAACAGTTAAAGACACTCTATATTGACGTTCCAGGTGACCATGTGGAGTTGAGCCGCACATTGAAACGCTCATTCAAATCGATGGGTGTGCAGCTCACCGAAACCGCAAAGGAAGCACCGCTGACACTGACAATCTCTCAGGTAAGCGACAAGCGACGCACCATCAGCACCAGTGGCAGAGGTAAAGCGGCAGAATATGAACTGACATCAATCATCGGTTATCGAATCACAAACAGTGAAGGACTGATTCTACAGGGTCCAGCCCAGGTCTCTGCGGAAAAAGTCTATCTGTTCGACCCGAACAATGTAGTGAGTGCCTACGAAGAGGAACAAATCCTTCGACAGGAGATGCAACGCGACTTGATACAAAAAATCATTCGCCGCTACCAGGCTGTCAGACCCGGCGAAGCGGCAACGCAAGCGGATTCTTAGTTGTTTTTCGAGCACAGCCTCCGATGAACCTGCGCTTTGAGCAACTGGAAACGCATCTAAGTGGGTCACTGAAACCCCTCTATCTGGTTTCAGGAGATGAACCTTTGCTCGTTCAGGAAACCTGCGATCTAATCAGGGAGGCTGCGCGTCAGTCTGGATTCTCAGAAAGGGAGACCCATCATGTCGACCCACATTACAACTGGGACGAGTTGTGGGCCGCCAGTAGCGCCATGTCGCTGTTTGCAGAAAAGAAAATTATTGAGCTCAGGCTGACCAGCGGTAAGCCTGGGGATCAGGGTTCCAAAGCACTGCAAGCCTATTGTGAAAACCCGGCAGACAGTAACCTGCTGCTGGTTATCACTCCTAAACTGGATAAAAGCTCACAAAATAGTAAATGGTATAAAGCACTGGATGCGCTGGGTGCTCACGTTGCAGTCTGGCCCGTAGATCACCAGCAATTACCACAATGGATCGCAAGAAGAATGCGCAAGTGCGGGATTGAGGCTGAGCGCGACGCCATTAAACTACTCGCGGAACTGGTCGATGGCAATCTATTGGCCGCCGCACAGGAGATCGAAAAACTCAAACTCATCAGCGATCAGAAATCCATTGATAGCGAATGTGTACGGGCATCGGTCTGCGATAGCTCACGTTTTAATATTTTCAACCTTGTCGACACTGCATTAAAAGGCGATTTAACACATACACAGAAAACACTCAGTGGTCTGCGCGCCGAGGGTATTGAAGCGGCAACCATTATCTGGGCGCTGAGCCGGGAAATTCGACAATTGGCTTCGATGGCTCAACTGATCGAGAAAGGTCAGTCCGCACAGCAGGCGATGCGTCAATACCGAGTCTGGAGCAATCGCCAGCAAATCACCAGCAACGCTCTTGGCCGCCTGAATTTGGAAAAGCTGCAAGGCCTGATACAGGATCTTGTTCTTGCAGATCAGGTTATGAAAGGAATGCGTCCAGGCAATGTCTGGGAGCCGTTAGAGCAGTGCACTTTAACCCTGGCCGGCGCTAAGCTACCACTAATGTCAGTCGGTTAATGGCCTCCTTTTAGACTGGATTCTTTTCCCTAAGATAAGCGGATCTCGCTGAATTCCTCCAATGACAGGCGTTTTCCTAAAGCAACGGTTCGTGTTATTTTAATCTGTATTAATTCAGTTCATTCGACAGAGTATCCATGATTAAGGATAACGAAATCCCCGCCTTCCTGGCGCAGTTTTTTACGACAGCGCCCAAGGGCTCGTTTAGCCTGAAGCAAAGACACCTAGCCAAAAGCATCTCCCAGTTTGTGGAGTCAGACCTATTCGGTCTGTATCTGCTGGAAAAGGAGTCGTATCCATTAGCAACCCTGATTTCGCAACCAAAACAGGAAATGGTCAAAGAGTATGAATACTATCGAAACCAGGATCCGCTGTTTCAGTACCTGTTGCAACAGGGAGGTGCTGTCGAAGGGATCGAGTTGCTGGGTGAAGAACAATGGCTGCGTAATCCAATTGGACAAATGCTACAGCGATGGCAGATGCAATACACCATCCAAGGAGCGATCTCGATTCAAGGAAAAATTATCGGCACCCTTAATTTTGCGCGTGCCGCAGACGCAGGGCGCTTTCATGCGGTGGACACGCTGAAAGTGGCAGCACTCTGCCGAGAAGTATCCAGGCTTCTGGAAACTGGCAAATCACCTTCCCTAACCGATCATCCAGTGTATTGGACGGAGCACACCTTCGTGACATCTCCGACATTTGAAAGTACAGATGCAACTCTTGTCACTGATATCCATGGCAGAATCAATCAATCAAAAGATACAACTATTCAAAACGTAGGCGTCAGCCCGCAAGATCTGCAGGCCATCATCAGGGAAAACATTCTGTCGTTACAATCAGACAGTCATCAGCTTATAGAACGAACAGTATTTACCGAAAGCAAAAAATGTCTGACGCTAGCTACCTTGCCGCTCCCGGGTGACCAGTCCAGCTTTATAACCATTATTAAGACAAAACCAGCCGCACTGCTCAATGGTAAAATTCCATCACAATCATCAGGTGACACGAGTGAGTTAGGCGCTAGAACCCAACAGGCTCTAGACCTATTGATCAGAGGCTACTCTAATAAGCTGATCGCCCGTGAAATGGGTGTCTCAGAAAACACCATCAAGGATCATATTCGAAGAATATTTCAACATTATGGCGTATCCAATCGTACTGAACTTTCCTGGCGATTAGCCAAGTTTTAGCTCTGCGGAAAAGAAAAATGTTCGTGAATCACCCGCCACCCATCATCAGTTAAAAACCAGATCAGGGTCTGGCGAGCCTCGCCCGGATTAATCTCCCCATCTGGCAGTAATGTTTCTATATGTAAAGTGGCATGGGACCAGGCCAGGCGCCCACGACGATGAGCTTCCAGGTCATCATTGACACTAATGGAAATGCGCTGGGCATTCGGCACGAGATGCTCCTTCACCCCCGCCTCAAACGCCTGCCAACCGCGATATACCGGCATAGGATGCCAGGGTGTATAGATGGTGAGACTGTGATTCTTCAAATAGAATTTTTCCAATCGCGCGGGCAAATCAACTAACGCACCAGCACCCCAGGCGGCCGCCATCTGTTTCGCCATTGCCAGAAAATCAAGGTGTGGTTCGATGCGCGGATCGTCAGGGCGCTTTCCCTGAAACACCGGCTGGTCAGCCGTCACTGGCGTCGAGAAGGTCTCATGTGCCAAGCGCCAGCGGTCTCCCTCCCATTCCCAAATAGAAGTGCCGCGGCAACGAGGTTTGGGTTGCTCACCATTGGCCAATCGCAATGCCACCTCACAGTGCATCAGGTTCCATACCACATCCTTATATCGCCACCCTTTGAACTGATCGGTATCAATCACCGCAATATCCGCTTGTTCTATGCCATGTGCCAGCCAGCTTTTAATTACATGCTGGTATTCATCCCAACCACGGAAGCCCTGCAAAGGTATAGAAGTATCCCAGAATAGAGCATCGGGGCGCTTGCTGTAGTCGACACCGGCCTCATCAAACACCTTATCATCTTTATGAAAAGACCAGGCCTTAAGATTGTTCTGCATCAATTCAACAAAGGGCTGCAAATGCTTCCCCTTGAGCTCTTTCGGTTTCACTTGCGCGCTGACATTCGCAATCTGAAAAAACCACAGGCCCGCAATAACTAGACTCAATAATCTCAGCATCGATGTTTTTTGCATTTGGTGACTTCCCATTCCAAAGACTAATAAAGAGCATTATCAAACAGTCCTGCCGCTGTCTCAACCACCCGATCGGGTGGGTGCATTTTGCTCTCAATCGTCTTAAGTTAACACCCATCTAAATGGAGAAGCTATCATGACACAACTCAAAGATAAAATAGTGCTTATCACCGGTGGCGCGATGGGTATTGGCGCCGCAACCGCAAAATTGTTGTCAGAGGCTGGCGCCACTGTCATTGTTACGGACATCAATGCCGAAGCGGGCCAACGCATTGCTGACGCCATTACAGACAACAATGCTACAGCTCAATTCAAACTGCTGGATACAACCTCGGAAGAGCAATGGAGCACATTGATTGATGAATGTATCAGCGAATATGGCGGACTCGATGTACTGATAAACAATGCTGGTATCTTCCGCGCGAAACCGATCGAGAGCACCAGCCTTGCCGACTGGCATCAGGTGATGGATACCAACGTCGATAGCGTCTTCCTCGGTTTAAAGCATGGCGTTCGCGCTATTAAGCAGCGCGCTCAGGAAAACCAAGCTGGCTATGGTGGTTCCATTGTTAACGTCGCTTCGATATCGGCGCAATCAGGAACACCCTGCGCACTGGCCTATACCGCAAGCAAAGCCGCCGTAACCCATATGACAAAATCTGCTGCGATGGAGTTCTGTGCCCTCGGATATAATATTCGCGTTAACGCTGTGCTGCCCGGCATGGTTCAAACACCAATGCTCGATACCCTGATCAAGGAGATGGCCAGACTCGGTGCCTTTGGCATCCAGGACCCTGAGCAACTGGAGCAAGTCGCCGCCTCTATGCACCCGATTGGCCGCTTTGCTGAGCCTCTGGAAATTGCCAGAGGGATATTGTTTCTGGCGTCCGATGATTCCAGTTATATGACCGGTTCCGAGCTGATCATTGACGGGGGTTATATCGCACGGTAAGCCACGCCGTAGCTGACATTTAAAGTTCACTCATGCAATATTTTCTATCGCCTAACCCAATCAACACCACCTTCTGCATTTAATGCGGGGTAAAAATCGACCAGTTTTACCCCGCTCCACCCTTTATCCCGCTGGTTGCTTACGCAATAATAGCCCCACCATTTTGATGCAGTAACCCAATACTGAAAAAGGAGCGAAGAGATTGAACTTCTACCTGTTTGCCGCCGCCTGCCTGATTCTAATTATCGGTCTTATCCATTCCATTCTAGGTGAAACCCTGATATTCAGCCGTATGCGCAATAACGGCTTTATCCCAACTACAGGTGATCCAGTACTAAAGGAAAGACATGTTAGAATTCTTTGGGCCAGCTGGCATTTGGTAACCCTTTTTGCCTGGGGGCTTACCTTTCTGGCATTCAAACTTTCTATCACAACCAGCGATCAAAATTGGTTTCTTGATGTCGAACGAGTCATCCTATTCGCCATGCTGGTAGGTTCAGCGCTGGTGTTGATAGGAACCCGGGGCAGACACCCTGGTTGGCTGGGCATGCTGGTCATCGCCATCCTAATCGCACTTGCCTGATGCCATACCTTTCCATCGCAATCAACCGATAGTCATAACATCATAAGAAAGGAGATAAAATTGCTGCCATCTCTGGAAGAGATTCAAGCTGCTGCTCAGATTGTTTATAAGGAAATGCCGCCAACACCCCAGTACCGATGGCCACTACTCTGCCAGGAATTGGGTACAGAAGTCTGGGTTAAGCATGAAAACCATACGCCTGCAGGGGCATTTAAAATCCGTGGCGGACTGGTCTATTTTGACGCTTTGGTGAAATCCGGCAACCTTCCGGCAGGCGTTATAAGTGCCACACGCGGCAATCATGGCCAATCGATCGGTTTTGCTGCACAAAGATATGATATCCCCGCCACAATTGTTGTGCCTCATGGCAATAGTCTTGAAAAGAACGCAGCCATGCGTGCATTAGGTGTATCACTAGTCGAATATGGCGGAGACTTTCAGGAAGCCAGAGAACAGGCTCAGCGACTGGCTGAAGAGCAACCATTACTAATGATTCCTTCTTTTCACCCACAACTCATACAGGGTGTCGCCACCTACAGCCTTGAATTGTTTAACGCGGTGAAGGATCTCGATACTGTATATGTTCCAATAGGCCTGGGCTCAGGAATCTGCGGAATGATCGCAGTACGCAATGAGCTGGGGTTAAACACCAAAATCGTTGGCGTGGTATCCACGCACGCTACAGCTTATGCGGATTCATTTAAGAGCAAACGACTTGTTGAGTCACCGGTCACGACTCAAATAGCTGACGGCATGGCCTGTCGCACTCCCGAACCCAAAGCTTTGGATATTATATGGCAATACATGGATCATATTGTAGATGTAACCGACGAGGAAATCGCAGAAGCGATGGGGCTGTTGTTTGAATGTACCCACAACACTAGCGAAGGTGCTGGGGCGGCAGCTTTTGCGGCGGCGCTTAAGGAGCGCGATCATTTGAGGGGACAAAAAATCGCTGTCGTTATGTCGGGAGGCAACATTGACCGCCAGGTATTTGCGAAAATCCTCCAGAAAAATTGCGGTTAAACTACATGACTAAGGGCTGAGGGCTAAAGGGCAATGGGCGAAGTACATGCGACTTCGCCCATCTTTTAGACCACTAGTCCTCCAGCATATAGGTCGGTTTTTTCCATATCCCTCGTTCAAACATACGCTCGGTAGCTGCTCGAACAACCTCATCATTTTCCGCATGACGCAACGGCGGACACTCCAGACACCGGTTCTTCTCATACATAGGTTGATCGTAAATTATGCGATACTGTTCGGTGCGCAAATCTCGCAACCAGTTCCCCCAAAGCGAGCGAGCACGATACTGCCGCAGGGCTTCTATATCGATAATCCCCCCAGCGTATGAGGCCGTACCCCCAGAGTGGTGTTTGGATATAACACGCCCCTGATAGTCTACAATCATCGATTCTCCGCCGGTGACATCAATGGGATGCGGTGACTGAGGTGTCGTGTAATAACCGGCGGGGTTGGGCGCAACAACATACATGGTATTATCCAGCGCGCGCGCCCTGTTCTGCACATCCCATAGACCATTGCCCACGTAGGGCTCCGGGTAGCTCGGGCGATACATGATCTCAGCGCCGTTCATGGCCAAACCACGTGCCGTTTCCGGATAACTTCCTTCCATACAGACAATAGTACCGATACGTCCTATTTCGGTATCAACGACCGGGAAAAAGGCATCCAGTCCATCGCCGTACAGTTCAATCCAGCGGTCCCAGACATCATGCGGCACAGTCGAATGCTCACGCGCAAACACCTGCATTTTATAATGCGTGTGAATCACTTCGCCCTCTGGGCTGATCACAAACGCACAATTAAAAAAACGCTCGGGAAACTCGGGATGTTTCGCCTTAGCCTGCGCTATGACATAGACGTCCAGCTGTTTTGCAAGCTGGCCTAGCGCATCGGTTTCAGTCCCAGGAATATCAATGGCGGTTCGATTCACATAATCTACATGATCCCAGTCAAATATTTCATCGGTAAAGCCCTGCAGCGCCCCCTCCGGCAAGGTGATCAAACGTACCGGCAAGTCAATGCTGGTTAGCCAGCAAGCGGCATGTGCCAACTCTGAAATATGATCAATGTTGATCTGGATATCTTCACGCTTTTGCGCACCGCGCATCATGGTTTGCAGCGCCAGCGCCATATACTGTTCGATGGGTTTTTGCTTTGACATTGGATTGCCTCAATAAATTGATCTGACTATCCAATTAAGCAATGAAACAAGGTGTCTAACAATGGAATTTAAGAAGCAAATAGGCTAAATCGGAAAATAACGATATCTTCGATGGCCCTCCCCGCTACTACAGGCTATAACGCTTAAGAGTTTAGATACTGCCTTATATATCGCGCCGTGCGTATTGCGAGCGCTTCAATCGTTAAGGACGGCGCTTCTCCGCCACCGCTGCTGGGAAATACACTGGAGTCGACGATAAACAGGTTTTTCCAGCGATGGCTTTGACAGTATGGGTTGACCACCGACTCTGCCGGATCATTTCCCATTCTTGCCGTACCAAACACATGGGTGGAATTAAAAAAATCGTAACTGCCATATTCCTCAAAGATCTCCGTCACACCGGTTGCATTTAAAACTTCACGGCACTTGTTTGCCATGAACTTCAGCCTGCTAATTTCACCCTCATTGAGGAAGCTGCTGATTTTTGCGATCGACCTGCCAAACCGATCTTTATTACTCTCATCCAAAGCGATAAAACTATTGGGGTTGGGTAATGATTCACCTATTGAGCCCACTGACAACACATGCCCAAAAGTCTCCCGCATCTTCTGTTTATGCGCCAAACCCCAGCCCGCAACTACACGCTTTGCATAATTTACGGGACCAGCCAAATCGCTTTCTGATGTCCCTACGGCAAAACGACATCCTCCAATAGCGTTCGATATGGCATCTGGTGCATTATAGCTCCAGGAAATAATATCGGTGGGCAGACCTCTGTAACTACCAAGATTTTCCGGATGCAGACCAGCGCTGACCCATGACAGCGTTTCCATAAAATTTTGCCCGACCAATCCCGACTCGTTAGCCAACCCTTGCTCACCATCACCCGTATCTGAGAGCAATAGCAGCCTTGGCGTCTCAATAGCACCACAGGCTACAATAACCACTTTCGCCTTGACTAAATGGGTTGCGCCAGTTTTATCAATATATTCGACCCCCTCTACTCGATCGTTATCGCCACTGATAATGCGAAGCACCGTTGAGTTACTTTGAATCTGACAATGGCCTGTCAGTCGGGCTTTATGGAGGAAAGTAACATCCACACTGCCCTTATCCTTGCGCGGACAGCCTCGACCACAGTTATTACAATAATTACAACCGGGACGCCCCTCATACGGCGCTGAAAGTGTGGCCAATGAGTTGAAATCCCACTTAAGATCCGTATTGTGACTATGGGCTATGATTTTCTGGCTGGCATAACTTGCCGGGTGTGGTGGCAAAGGAAAGTCTGTAGAGCGCGGACGCTGACTGAATTTGTCTTCGCCACTGACCCCAACTACTCTCTCCGCCTTCGCATAATCATTTTCCAGATCTTCGTAGGACAGCGGCCAGTCTGCCGCCACACCATATTGACTGCGCATTTGAAAAGCTTTTGGGTGCAGCCGGTGGGCCTCACCGGTAAAATGCAGTGTGCTGCCACCCACACCCTGTACGTGATGATATTTGTAAGGTATTCGGGTATCCGAGCGATTAGTCAAACCACGAATATGGTTCCATGTACGTAACCGATCATACCGTTTCTCCAGGGGCTGCATCTCTCCAAAACTGTATTTAAGCGGATGCTCCTGCTTATCCGGAAATCTCTCTAGCTCCCAATCCGGTTGGTGAAGATGATAATCCTTATACGGATCATAGGCCGGCCCTGCTTCCAGTACCAATACGTTAATACCTTGCTGGCTCAGCGCCCAGGCGCTAGCCCCACCACCGGCGCCTGAACCAATAACAATAACGTCCATCAACTTTGGTCGCAGCTCTCAAGTGGTTGCTGATAGCCCGAAAAACCGACAGGCTGAGGCGGCCCCTGATAGCAAAGGCTTTGCCAGCTTTCGGGCGCCACATAATAGTAACTAAAGGTATCTTCTCGTAATCGATCGAATAGCAGGCGCTCCGAAGAATAGCGCTTCGCTTGCTCGCTGATAAGAATTATTTCGTGCACCTGATCTGCAGTTAATTGGTGAAAGGGGCACCCAAATTTATTCTGCGCTAATGGGTTAATACGCAATATACCCTGGCGAAGCGTCTGCCGGTAATCGGGATCATCCGAGGATTTAGCAATGATTCTCTGATCGACTCCAACTTTGAGTGCTCCCGGACTGTCATCATCTGGAGCCAACACATCGATGTATTGCTGCAAACACCTCAGTTCGGTCGCATCTAACGGATCATCATAACGCCATCGAGCACGTGAGCGGGCTATAAGAGTACTGAAATCCAGTCCTGCACGATAGGAGCGGTAGGAGCGAAAAAGCAGGATGCCAGAAAATAATAACGCGGTTAGATAGAGCAAAGAACCAATAAAGCGACGCCTACTGAAAGTATTGGCCATCTGTTTAAATCACAACCGTTTTACAAACAATAATTTCGCTGATGTCGATAATGCTTATCTATCTGTTGCTTACTTTTTCTTTTTATAGACCAAGGCCGCAACAACCGGAACCAGCAACATCAGCCCCACGATCCCCCATGAATCCAGCGCAGGAGTGGCTACGGGGGGAGGCGACGCTCCACCTGCTAGTGCCACACCTGAACAAATACCTGCTAACACCAGTAAAACATAGATAATTTTTCTCATCACATCCTCCAATATTTTATTTAAAGACTTAACACTCTGGTAAAAATTACTTTTTATTTTTGTACGCAAGAGCCGCAACCACTGGCACAAGTAAGGTCAACCCGTAAAGCCCCCATGAATCCAGAGCAGGTGTAGCTACGGGGGGAGGTGATCCCAATCCAGCTGCTAGTGCCACACCCGAACTAATACCTGCTAACACCAGCAAAGGATAGATAAATTTTCTCATCACATCTTCCAATATTTTTCTTAAAAACTTAACACGCTCATAAAAACTACTTTTTATTTTTGTAAGCAAGAGCCGCAACTACAGGCACAAGTAAGGTCAACCCCAAAAGCCCCCATGAATCCAGAGCAGGCGTGGCTACGGGGGGAGGTGATGCGTTTCCAGCAAAGACAAAACCTGCACTAAATCCTAACGTTACCAGTGTTAAAATAGTTAACTTTTTCATTTTCTTCCTCCTTGTCGCCATTTGTTTTACAACGACTGTATATCTGTCATTGATATTTTTAGATTCAGGAATTCACTTTTTTACGCCGATCAATCACTAATGTCAAGAACAGGTGAGCTGTCCTTAATTAGAGTGTTGGCGTACCATATACCATAGCCTCGGTTTAATTCGTTTTTGATCACCCTTAGCACTAAATACCGTATGGATAAGAAATACCTTAAGGGAATTTAACTTGGTAGTCGCTTCCAATAATAAACACCCGATCAAACCCAGCGATGCCGTCGCCTGGGATTATTGTATCCGCCGGGTGTGGTTTGATAACCAGGAATTACGTGGCATTGATATTGAACCCAGCCCCTTTGATCAGTTAGTGATGAAGCGTGGGCTTTTACATGAACAAAAGGTTTTGGAGACGCTAGCAGAGCAACACGCAGTTACCATTGCAAAAGACCAGGAGGACACCCAACGTCTGATGGCATGTGGAACTGAGGTTATTTATCAGGCACAACTATACAATGAACAGCTTGGGCTGATTGGTTTCCCCGACTTTCTCATCCTTCATGAATCGGGAGAGTATAGGGCCGCCGACGCCAAGCTTGCTTTAAGCAGTACCAAAAAAGCAATTCAGATTCAGTTAGGCTGTTACCGCCGCTTACTGGCAAACAACCAACCCGCCATTGTTTTTCTAGGCGATGGTCATCAAGAAGAGATCTCCGATGAAACCGACCCTTTAACCTCCCGTTTTATCCAGGAAATGAATGAATTACTACATCTGCCACTACCTCCCGAAGTAAGCTACAGCCATAGCCGCTGTAAGGCCTGCCCCTACTATTCACAATGTCGACCCAATTTTGAGAAAGAGGGTAATCTGTCCTTGGTCTACGGCATTGATGGCCGCTCCCTTCCAGGGCTGCATACTCAAGGGATCACTAATATTGATCAGTTGGCTGCAACGGACCCGAAAACGATTAAGGATGTACCTTATCTGAAAGGTGCCGATAAAAAAGCACGTGCGGTACTTCAAGCCAAAGCAAGAATCACCGGCGAGCGTTATCAGACTAAACCGCTATCAATCGCCCCGGAAGAGTCTGAAACCTGGGTGCACTTCGATATTGAAGACAATCCTTTAACACCTGATGGCAACAAGCATGTATATCTGTGGGGGTTTTTGGTGCCAGAGTATGCATCAGCTAACTTTGAATACGTCTGGACAGATACCAGGGATCAGGACTTCGACGGCTGGCAACAATTCCTCTGTTTGGTGGAAAATTACCGGTCAAAATATACAAATCTAAAGCTAATCCATTTCTCGCGCCATGAGCGAACTACAATTGCCCAGTATGCTGATCGCTATGAAATGCATCAACATGCGACGGTTCAATGGCTATTATCGGAAGATGGGCCGCTACTGGATTTACAAATTCCGGTTAAGGAGTGTTTGGTATTACCTCTGAATGGTTATGACCTGAAAAGCATCTGCAAGCACCCCAAGCTGGTTAACTTTCAATGGCAGGATGATGACTCTGGCTCACAATGGTCTGTCGTTCAGTTCAATGCCTTCCTTGAAACTAAAGACAGCGCCTCGAAGGCATCGCTAAAACAGGCAATTCTGGGATATAACCGTGATGATGTGATGGCAACCCGAAAACTGGAGGAGTGGCTGCGCAAGCTCTAAACTGAAAATGCTACTTGTCAGTGTGGTAACCGAAAATCTTTGGCTAACCAGCAGAAATGATTTTAGTGACAGCAAGGGCAGATACGAAATGAAAGAAGTGCTAACCCTTGACTACTTCACATGTACCACACCTGTCATTTTGGGGTGTGGCCCGCAGCGGTAGGGAAAAGTTCCCACCTCATTGAAAGTACGCTCGAAAACTTCATCCGGCCAAAAATACTCACCATCCTTTTCGCCCAGCTGCTCAAACCAGACACTGTGGTACTGGCGTTTTTCATTGTTAACCCAGCGAATTGTGTCGCCTTTATTGATGGTTATCTCCTGCGGGATATACTCCTTTTTTAAAATCTCCACTTCAACGGTAGCGGCACAGGCTACCCCGCTTGCAGAGACAAGCAGGGCGATCAAACCAATCTGACAAATTCTTAACTTTATAAGATCAAGATGTTTCATCACCCTCACCCCACAAGCGATTACTTCTGTACAGCGTTAATTTCAGCCTCATTGTTATCGAATCCCAGCTTATAACCCAAGGATACATGGTGGAATCGGGCGCTACTGTAATCATCATGTATCGCAAAACCAAAATTGTAAGTCTGATCCAATGCCAGCTCTATGTCATCTGCGCTACCTGACTTTAATGGCCGTGTGATCTCAACGACCCATTGGCCACCCTGCTTGCTGGCATTAAAATCGCTTGCAGACTGCTCATCCATTACCCTGTCGGCTAGAATCGCACCATCTTCCGTTTTCCCTTCACCCGCTTTGTAGCGAATAATGTCCATGTAGTGTCCGGCATCGTATTCGCTCTGTATTTCATCTTCGCCTTTACGTTTATCCCATCCACCAAGCGGTTTGTTATTCCGACCACGAAGTTCAATTTTAGTGCGACTTTCGGTTAGATATTTGGTCACATCCTGTCCCTCTGGAGCAAATGGCATACTGTTAAGATCCGCATGACAGGTTCCCCAGCAACCGGCGCGATCTGCATATTCAACTTCATCAGTAGCCAGCATTAACGCCAACTTCATGGAGTTGTCCGGATCCATTTTTCCACCTTCAACAAATGGCACAGGCGCGTGCTCAGTGTCTGCCCATTGGAACCGCAGATAGAGGTTGTCCGCATCATGCATCGCTTGAACGGATACGGGAATGCTGCCACGTTTGCCTGGTATCACTGTGGACTCCAGCTTCTCACCGGTCACAATTTTTTGTCCCATGTCTGCAGTTTCTTCATCATGGCAGTCAACGCAGCGGTCGCCTGTTTTAAATGCTCGCTTACCTCCATGCTTACTGCCCAGCACCCACTCCATGGAACCCTCGCCAGGATAAAAAACAACAATTTCACGCGCTGGCGCGGCGCTCCAGTTCGAGATGGAGCTGCCCGTTATCGCCGTCGCCAAGGTGGCTGTCTCGACATCCCCTTTGCCTGTCATGGTACTGGCCTCTGCGCCAGCTGTTACTTCATTGCCAGCTTGCTTTTTAGCTTCTTTTTCAGCTGCCTGCTTTTCAAGAAATTCAACCCACTGAGGCGGTAGCTCCATGGTTCGGCTAGGATCTGGTTTAGTCAATATATCAACTTCTTCGTCCGTTAATTGTTCATGAACGGCTTTATGTGCGATCCCCTTATGACAGTCAATACAAGTATTGCCATCCCTCATTGCGTTCATATGCTGTTTTCTTGCACGGGGTTTTTGTGTTTCAGGTGTCATTGTCTTGAAATCATGACAGTTACGACACTCGCGGGAATTGCTGCCCTTCATGTCATGCCATACGTTTTTCGCCAGTTTCAGACGCTTGTTATCGAATTTCTCAGGAGTATTAATACTTCCCAGCGCCTTATGTAACAGTTCGTTAGACGCTTTTATTTTACGCACAAATTTATGCACCCAGGGATCGGGTACGTGGCAATCTGAACAGGTCGCCCTTACACCACTGCGGTTGGTGTAGTGAATGGTCTCTTTGTACTCCTGAAAAACATTTTCTTCCATCTCGTGACAGCTAATACAGAACCCTAGCGTATTAGTAGCTTCCATCGCGGTGTTAAAACCACCCCAGAAGATCACACCTGCGAGCATGAAGATCAAAGCTGTTCCAATTGAAGTTCCCAGTATCAACTTGTTGGACATCAGGCTCTTTAGTTTCTTTGCTGTTCCCATGGAGGGACTCCCCAAGATCGTAGAAAATATTTCTTTTCAAATTTGCGTTAAAGGTGGCGAGGTGAGTAAACCCACCTCGCCGTTGCAACATCCACCAAAAGGCTTAAGTCACGTGATTAACTCGGTTATGTACGTTGAACTTACCAGTTGGTGTTGTTAAGCCTTTGATACGCTTTTTCTCTTTCAGAGTTTTCGCATCATAGACAACAATTTCACCGGTTGGGTTGCTCGCATCTTTACGGTTCCATACGGACACCCAAACTTCAGTACCATCGTCATTGAATTCCATGTGCACAGCGGCTTTGCCTTCTTCTTCAGTCACTCGAATTGTTTTCACAATTTCGCGAGTTTTCTTATCGAAGACCTGCACACTTTGCTGAATTTCAGGCTCAGGGTGTTTAGTCTGGTCAGCCCATACATATTTTGAAGTTGGGTGAGTACGGATAAATACGCCCGCACCATCAGTTTCAACTTCGTAGCAAAGCTTCCAGGCTTCTTTCTTGCGGTTGATTGGGTCATTACCCCAAACAGACACTAGGCCAACACCCAAGTGAGTAGTACCTGCAACTGGGCCACATTTAGGATCAATCCAGTTAGCACCAGGACCAGGGTGTGGTTTGGCGTCTGTATCAATCATTGCTTCCAGCTTGCGAGTTTTAGTATCTACCACTACCATTTTATCGGAAGCGTTCGCCGCGATTTGGAAGTAACGACCAGTAGGGTCGAAAAAGCCATCGTGCAGGAACTTGGCTGAATTAATCTGCTCAATACGCAGGTTATCCAGGTCGGTGTAATCCACTTGCCACATTTGACCCAACTCTTTAACCGCTACCAGGAAAGTAGGCTCATTAGGCGTAGTGTAGATCGCCGCAACACGTGCTTCGTTAACATAGTTACCGTCAACATCGATACCACGGGTAGAGACCACTTTCAGTGGTTCCATTGATTCCGCATCCAGAATAACGAAATGCGGAGGCCAGTAACCGCCACCGATGACATATTTGCCATCACCGGATACCGCTACATCACGCGCGTCATAAGCCATTTGTGCTTCAGCAACCAGCATGCTGCCTGGCTTTTGCCACAAATCGATCTTAGTCATTTTGCCGTCACGGCCTTGGGTATACCAGAAACGGCCATTAACGCCGTTTTGTGGTTTCTGCGTATTGTGGTGCTCAGTCGCCTTGATTACGTGTACCGCATAACCGGTATCGACATGATCAACAATTTCGTAGGTATCGCCATCGATAATGGCAACTTTACCTGCGTCACGTTCGATCACTACGAAAAAGTTCTCCCAGTTACGGCCATGTAATGGCTTCGTTGGGTAGTCTTTCGGCTCTATATATACCTTATGGCGCTCTTTCATCAATGCCAGCGACATCTCAGGTGGAATGGGCGGCTCTATCTGAATGTACTTAGCTAACAAATCGATTTCAGCTTTACTAAAGATGTCGTCGAAATTATTCATACCACCTTCCGTGCCAAGCTCAATAATGCGGCTCAGACGCTTGGTGCCTTTTTCCAACGTATCTTTCGGCAACAGGCTTTTACCCGTTGCTCCTTTACGCAGAACACCATGACAACCGGCACAACGCTGGAAGTACATAGACTTGGCTTTCTCAAACTCTTCAGGGGTCAGCGTGGGTGCCTGATTTGCAGCCGCCTGAGCAATACCCCCAATACCTAAACCCAACGCAAGCGCCAGGCCAGTTAAGGCTAACTTAGATCTTTTCATTTGTATTGATCTCCTTTGGTTAGACAGATTCAGGCTTCTCTTCTCGTCGTTGTAAAATCTCACTCCACCTGCGTTACAAGCCGGATTGAGAAGCCCGGTGTTTCTTAATTACCCTTGGATTCGTTGTGGCCGCGAATAACTAGCTCCAAATATAGTGAGTCGGGAGCCAACCGAATTGATCGAGATCAATGTTTTTCTGTGTTCAATTTGGCCTTTCCACCAGAAAATACCACCTACGAGGTACAACAAAAGAAGTTTTGTTTGTTAATTATCAATCACTTAAAAAAAACAAGAGAAATAAGACGTTGCTATTGTTAAACCCAGGTATTTAGAGGTACCACCCTGATCAACCTTGCCAACAAAGTAGATTTGAACCCTCAAACACAGAGGTAAGACAAAGCTGGATTTACGAAAAACATACCCTCTCGAACGCGCCCCTATCAATTTTAGAAACAAAAAAAGGCCGACGCGAATAGCGCCGGCCTTTCCGAAATGTAACCAGCCCAACTACTACTGAACTGGTTAAGCTCTAACTGCTATTAGAAGCTATAACGCATATTGACACCATAATAGCGGGGAGCCTGCCAGGATTCCTCATTACAACCACATAATGTAGCGAGACCATAACCCATTTGACCTGCTCTCTCGTCAGTGACGTTACGCACCTCAAGAGCTAATTTCAGGTTGTCTTCAGGGCTACTCCAACCTAGACGCAGGTTTGTTAGCACATAGCTATCAAACTTATCCGCATCAAAGTTACGCAGGTTGTAGTAAAACTCGTCAGAGTAATTGGAATCGATCTGTGCGGACATCATCGAATCACCAACTGCCCACTCGTAACGCACCAAAGCCGTAAACTGAAATTCCGGCGCGTAAGTTGGATCAACATCACTCGCGGCAAACTCTGATAATCCGTTTAAAGGGACATCTTCAACTGTCGCATCAACCCAGGCGGCGCTGAGTAAAACATCCAGACCTTCAATAGGATTAGTGATCAACTCAAGTTCAAGACCAGTAGTATGAGCATCCCTGTTAATGACGACTCCACCGACACCCGCAAACAAAAAGGCCTGGTAATCGGAGTAGTCGTAATAGTAGATACTACCATTCAAGCGAGTCTTACCATCTTGAAAGCTTGTTTTAAAACCGGCTTCATAGGAAAGCAAGACTTCTTCGTCATAAGGAAGCGCTGCGTCACCACCTGCCAGGAAGTAACTACCTAACAGAGGTGCATTGTAACTGCCCGCTTTAACACCTCTATTGATACCTGCGTAGATCAACATATCCTCTGTCGGCTTCCAATCAATCTGGATTTTACCCGCCCAAAGGCTTTTGGAGTCGCTGTCCGTGAAGGTAAAGGGTCCGACATACCAGCCAGCGACTGAGCCTGGTGCGCTAGGATCTACAATATTAACTTTATCGATGGCGTAGGAGGGTAAAACTCCGATATCAACCTGAACGTCTTTTTCCTCTTCCATCAACCGCAAACCAAAAGTGAACATCAACGTATCCGATATATCGTACTCATACTGACCAAATATACTGTAGGAATCCGTCTGCAGGTCACCTTTAACTCCAATATCGATGGGAAGAAAAACACCTGGGCCTGCAGGAAATGCAGAAATACTGTTATTGTGCGCCTTAAGACCGTTATCCGGCTGATTGTCGATATTCAGGTAGAAAAGACCAGCAACCCAACGACTGTTATCGGTCGAACCACTCAAGCGAAATTCCTGCGTAAAGCTGGTCGCGTCCACCGAGGCATAGTTAGCTAACTGGTTGGCCGGCCCCGAATCAACGTCGATAAAAAGCAGTTTTTCATAGTCTTTGTAATCGGTAACCGAAGTAAAGGTCATGCCGTTATCCAGCTCATAATCGATATCCAGGTGCAAGCCCCAGGTATCGGTTGAGTTAGAGTCCTTAAAGGCAAAATCGCTGGACGTGGTAAAGTCATCGCCATCAGGATCCACGTAACCAAAAAAGTCGCCACCCGGAGTTAACCTGCCACCACCGGGGCCACCAAATACGGCATCCATAAACGCTTGGTCTGCCAATGGGCCGCCAGGAGGCACACTAAAGTCCGCACCCTGAAACGGATCGGCAATAGAGCCAGTATAACCGGGAGGAACAATCGCCCAGTCGGTTGATCCCGCCGGTGTATCAATCACATTGATCACTTCCGGATTACCTGATGGGTTAACACCAACTACCGCAGTCGTAGGCTTGTTCTGGTATGGGCCGGTGTTCATTTCTGAAGTGGCATAGTTACCGGAAAATGTTATTTCAGCGCGATCATTCGGCTGAAACGCGAGCGTTAAACGAACAGCCTGGGTGTCATCGTCACCCATATCGGCACCTGCTGCGGCATCCGGCGCTGGATTGAACAGCTGATCCGGGAAATCATTTTGCAGGTACGGATCCTGATCACTGTGCTTGACCGCGAGACGCGCAGCAAAAGTGTCGGTGATCGGGCCACCGATTGCCGCTTCCACGGTGAACAGATTCGCGTCATTGGGCACGTCAAACTCACCATAACTGATGTCCACATAGCCTTCAAACTGATCATAGTTCGGCTTATTGGAAACGAAATGAATCAAGCCGCCCGTTGCATTACGTCCAAACAGTGTTCCCTGTGGACCTTTTAGAATTTCAACACGTTCGATATCAAACAGGGCAAAGGTCTGCGCCTGAGCAATGGCCATATACCCTTCATCCAGATAGACAGCGTTCGGCGACTCTACAATATCGTTAAAATCGTTCTGCGTAACACCACGAATGGTAAACTGGGTGTTTTGCCCGGCAATCGCACCGCCGGTGTGTACACCTGGCGTCAGGCCAGAAACATCAAAACTGCGGGTAATACCCAATTCCTTCATCTGTGTACCGGTAAAAGCTGTTACAGCAATACCGACATCTTGCAGGTTTTGCTCACGTTTTTGCGCCGTGACCACAATCTCTTCCAGCACTGCGGCGCTTACTGAACCTGCCAAAAGGGTTGTCAAACCCAAAGCTACAACCAACGGTTTTGGTGAAAACACACCTACGCCTTGATTTTTATTACTTAACTCTTTCATGCTGCTCCCTCCTGAGAAACTGCAATCGAACAAATAAAAATTAATTTAAACATAAAATTTATAGCAACACCATTTTTATGTTGCCATTTACAACTACTCCTCCAAAGCTCCCGCCACTCGGCCGATTTGACCTTAAAGCGACACTTCATCGGCAAGCAACACGCCAGGATTTGGCGTATCTTCAAGCCCATAACCACCCATCAGGTAGTGGTGGACTATACGCAGGGCAATCATACCAATATGGTCTTCAAAGCCCTCCATATCTCCAAACTGTTCGCGCAACTTCTCGCCAACATAACCCGCCATAGGCTCAATCGCCCAGATCGGGACAAATTCCTGAAAAGCATTCTGGCATTCCACCTGAACAGCCTCTATAAAATCACAACCTCTTATGAATGCCGCCCTGTCACTCACCTCATATCTTCCCGGCACAAACATATGCCATTCAAGCTCCAGAAAGCCACGCATAAATTTAACAAAGTTGGCAATATGATAATCCGGCAAAAAACCATATTTGGCATTATCTAAAATCGTATCCGAAGAAAACAGCAGTTTTTCCTCTGCGAAATAAGCACTGAGATTGCCGGAGCCGTGGGTCGGGCCAGGATTCAACAGCACCAACTCAATGCCATCAATGCTGATTTTATTTTCCTGTCCAGTTACTACGCGATTCGGCGCTAGCTGACCTTCAGCCCCTCGCACTTTTACCACCTTGGCACAAATTTTATCGGCAATAATTTCAGCTTCCGGTGCAAGATCAGCGGCAAAGCCCGTATGATCCAGATGATCGTGGCTATAGACAACTGTGCCAATTGTCTTGCCAGGAACAGAATTTTCAATCGCCCGCTTATAGGCTCTGGCCTTACCCGGAGTTCCAAATGTGTCAAAAGCAATAACGCTATTATCAGCCTCGACAAATATCGTTCTACATTGACCATCGGTCACTGTCCACAAGCGATCCGATAACTGTTTGGCTTGCATCTCTGGCTCAGCTGCCAAGTAAGTTTGGGCAGCTTCGAGGGTAAACATTCCACGATTTTCACTCATCTTCTTAGTCCAACCGCCTATAAAGGAGCTGTTGCAAGTAATGGTGCAGTATCAGGCTTCATATTGCCCTCAATACCCCACCCACCGCTCAGGTATTGCTGCATATAACGCGATAAATTCATTGCTGCATATTCGTAATAGCGAAATTGACTCTGATAAAGAGGCCCTAGTTTTTCGTCGGTATAGCTGTTGAGGCCCTTCCAGTCATGCGGGTCAACGCCATCAATGATCGCCTGCTGACCAAACTCAAACAGATGCTCCCAGAAATCCAGAATCTCAATAAACTGCTGACGATTAATTACCCAGAAATGACCCGGCACGAAAATATCCCAGTCTAGACTGAGGAAGCGTTTCATCACCGGTATGTAATGGGTCAAATGCCAGTCCATTAGGTAGGTGTAACCAACGCCGGGCGCTACGGTATCGACCATAAACAGGACTTTGCTTTGCGGAAAATAAGCCGCTATATTTCCGTCACCGTGGGTAGGTCCGGGATAAATTAGCTCAAAATAGCAATCATCAATCAGATAAGATTTGCGCTCCCCTTCCCAAACTTCATTGGCGGGCAGTTGTCCGTCTGATTGACGAGCGACTATCACTTGGTTGGCATAACTGTGCGCAATAATATCAGCCGTTGGCGCCAAATCCGCAGCGTAACCACAATGATCGAGATGCTCGTGGGAATATACGATGGAATGAATCGGTTTTTTAGGGAATACGCGCCCTATGGCCGCGCCATAAGCTCTCGCAGTACCCGGTGTGGTCAGCGTATCAAAAGCAATAGTTCCCTTTTTCCCTTCCAGGAAAATCGTTCGATAAATACCTTCACTCGCAGTCCAGATATTATCTCTAACCGGCTGATAGGTAATGTCTCGCCATGCACCCTGAACCGTGAGATTACCAATGGTAAAAATCCCACAGTGTTCACAGGGCTTATCATTTTCTTCTTTTTGAGACATTAAACTGGCTCTCCAAGCTAGGTGGTGTGCCGCGGTTCAGTACACAAATGTGCCACCTTAATGTTTTCGTTATTTGGCGCGTCCGGTTGATTTAATTGGTCTATTATTCTCGAATCACCACCAATCAAATCTCCCAATTATATTAGAACTTTACGAACAACCCGTCTTGCATATGCGCGCTCTTTTTTTTGTCTCAAAGGGAAGTTCCCGGCTAATTACCAGCAAGGAAAAGCTGTTTCCAGGTAATGCTTATTTTTTGAACCGACAAACCCTAGGGGCGGCGCAAAAGAGGCCGGCCCCCGTAAAACTTATATGTGGGAGGAAATTACTGTTCAACACCAACCTTGGGTGCATCTTTATCTGGCTCCACTGCATCCTGCTCATCCAGCAGTTCTTCACACTTAAGCTCAGGAAGCTCCTTATCGCAGTAGTCACTTCCCATCTGCTTGAGTGCTGAGCACATCCCTTCTATCTTGCTATCCACAGCATGCATGTGGTCTAGAATCGCAAATATCGATTTAGTCACCGGATCCGGCATATCCCGTGTGACGCCATAGGCATCAAAACCGATTTTATCAGCCATCGCTTGTCTTCTGGCTGCATCCTCATCCCCCTTGGCAATTATACGGCCGGGTATACCTACCGCCGTCGCTCCGGCTGGCACATCTCTAGTCACTACTGCGTTGGAGCCAATACGCGCACCCTCACCGATAGTAATCGGACCTAACACCTTGGCCCCAGCTCCCACTACCACCCCTGCTTCCAGGGTTGGGTGCCGTTTGCCCTTATCCCAACTGGTCCCGCCCAAGGTTACCCCGTGATATAGCGTCACATCATCGGCAACCTCAGCGGTTTCACCAATTACAACACCCATCCCATGATCGATAAAAAAACGACGTCCAATCTTTGCTCCTGGATGTATTTCAATACCCGTCATCCAGCGGCTAAAGCTTGAAATGGTACGCGCCAACCATTTCCAACCTTTACTCCATAGCCAATAGCTAAGGCGGTGAAGCATCAGCGCATGGACACCGGGGTAATTTGTCAACACCTCAAAAGAAGTTCTCGCCGCAGGATCACGGTCGAATACGCAATTGATATCTTCTTTAATCCTTTCAAACATAAACTTTCATTCACTTCCGTTAAAGTAATTATCCAACCTGTCGACCTAGATCAATAAATCAGCATTAAAAATGGATATAGTAACACCCTTACGAGTACCTTGATCGCAGTACTTTTACGCAGCCGCTTTAGGTTGATGAATATTAATCACCACCAGACATCGGCAAACTCCGATCAATGGGACAGATTACGTCCAGGAACACCAGCGTACTGCCTGATTTTGCTATCCGTAGTTTGCTATCCGTAGAGAGTTGTCTGGTTTTCGAAACAGGTTCCATTTTATTGCTAATTCCAATAGCTGTATAGCCGTATATGGAAAGGGACCTGACAATACAATTAGTAACCAATAATACAATAAAAATTTTTATTAGCTTTTTCAAAATAATCAATTATAACTAAATTAAGCATATTGATAAAAATATACAAAAAACAATAGGGCTTACAGGAGTTTCCCTTCGCTAAACAACGTGGAAATCAGATCGTTTTTTGACTTGTTAGGGGATTACGTTGAAAAAGCAATATCGAACCGGCGAGATGGAACATTATCCTTTTCGAAGCGAAAGGTTTTATCACTCCAATAATGCATGGTATTTTCTGATCAGAGGAGGCGCCACAAAGGGCCCTTTCCAGCATCGTTCAGAGGCTGAACAGGCATTGCATAATTACATAACGACACAGCAACGTCTAAATCAGGTTTTTCATCAGGCAAAAGAATGCTTGCAGTAAACGGAACAACTTAAGTAGTGATCGTCTGCAGCTGTAATGAACAGAAGTAGCTCAGTCAACCTGACCCTTACTAACTATCACTTATCACTTTGCACCAGCTTTTGCGTAGCCGTCAAAATACCTCGTAACAGATTTATTTCCACCTGATCAGGTCGGCTGCGCAAATATAGACGTTTTAGCCGGGTCATCAACTGCCGCGGGTTCTTTGGGTTGATCACTTTCAGCTCTACCAGCGTTTCCTCCAGGTGCTTAAAGAAACGTTGAATTTCTTCATTAGTAGCTGCCTCAACATCCCATTCAGTACCCCAATCCCAGGCATTATTTAGCTGGGATTTCGCCAATGCAGCCACCCGAAGTTCATAGCATACCACCTGCACCGCAGCGCCCAGGTTGAGCGAGCTGTATTCAGCATTAGTAGGGATTTGCAAATGGAATTGACACTGCTGTAATTCCTGGTTTGTCAGACCACGATCTTCTCTTCCAAATAGAATCGCAATTTTATGCTCGTCGGGTTCAGCCGCAATCGTCTCGGCCGCCTGACGCACATCCATGACAGGCCATGGAATACTGCGGTCTCGGGCACTGGTACCAACAACCAGGTGACAACCTTGAGTGGCCACTTCCAGAGAATCGCAAACAATTGCATTTTCGAGCAGGTCCAGTGCTGATGCCGCGCGCCAAACGGCCTTATCATCTGGATACTGTTTTGGCGCGACCAGATAAAGCTGACTTAAACCCATATTTTTCATAGCACGCGCCGCCGCACCGATATTACCAGGGTGCGAAGTGTGGATAAGAACTATACGGACTTTATTCAGCATAAAAAATGAGAACTCTTCTGGATCAGGCAAACCCTGACCCATTGAATTCAATTAAGGCGCGCTATGGCATACCATCCTGCTCTACCCCCTCTTTGACTGGCAACATCAAATCCTCTTTGCTGATTCCCAGTGCCAGCAATACGTTGGCAGCCACATAAATCGATGAATAAGTACCAACAAGCACTCCAATGGTCAGAGCAATTGAAAAACCGTGGATTAACTCACCACCAAAAACAAACAGTGCCAACAACACCATGATGGTCGTTAACGAGGTTACCAGAGTACGGGAAAGCGTTTGATTCAATGATGTATTAATAATATCCAGTGCAGATCCCTTGCGTATCTTTCGAAAATTTTCTCGAATGCGGTCGGCAACCACGATGGTATCATTCAGCGAATAACCGATAACCGCCAGCAAGGCTGCCAGCACGGTCAGATCGAAATTCCACTTAAACCAGGAAAAAATACCCAGCACAATCAGTACATCATGAGCCAGCGCAACCACCGCGCCTAGAGAAAACTTCAGCTGAAAACGGAACGTCACATAAAGCATAACTACAGCGAGCGCAAACAGCATCCCCAAGCCACCCTGCTCGCGCAGCTCTTCACCAACCTGCGAGCCCACGAATTCAGAGCGCCTGAGTTCTACATCAAACTTTCCCTGTTCGCTGAGAACTGCGATAACCTCTTCGCCCACTTCAGGACTAAATCCCTGAGGCAATCGAACCAAAACTTCAGTGTCCGCGCCAAAATGCTGAACCGTAGGACTTAAATAACCTGCCTCTTCAAGCTGATTTCGGATAGTAGCGACATTGGCTGACTCTTTATAGCTCACTTCTACGAGCGTGCCACCGGTAAAATCCAGCCCAAATGACAGCTTATTAATAACCAGCGAGGCAATGGAAGCTACAACTAACAGGATGGAAATGACAGCAGCAATTTTTCGCTTGCCCATGAAATCCCAGTTTAATTCTTTAGCTGACACAGTAAGCCCCTATATCCAAAGTTTCTTAATATTGCGCCGGCCATAGGTCAAATTGACCATCGCACGCGTAACCACAATTGCCGTAAACATCGAGGTAAGTATGCCAATAGACAGTGTTACGGCAAAACCTTTTACCGGCCCGGTGCCCACAGCGAACAGGATCAATGCTACCAACAAAGTTGTTATATTGGCGTCGAAAATAGTTTCAAACGCCCGCTCATATCCCGCGTGTATAGCCGACTGCGGCGGCAAACCATTTTTCAGCTCTTCCCGTATACGCGCAAATATCAGCACATTTGCATCCACCGCCATACCGATCGTTAATACAATACCGGCAATACCCGGCAAGGTGAGCGTCGCAGACAGAATGGACATGACTGCCACCAACATCACCATATTAAATGCCAATGCTATATTTGCGTAAAGACCGAAAACCCGGTAGTACAGGAGCATAAACAACACAACCAAACCCAAGCCAATTTGTACTGACTTGACACCCAGGTCGATATTTTCCTGCCCCAGACTCGGACCAACCGTGCGCTCTTCTACAAAATAGATTGGCGCAGCAAGGGAACCTGCTCTGAGCAACAGAGCCAGCTCTGATGATTCCTGAGGATTATCCAGGCCAGTAATACGAAAGCGGTTACCCAGTGCGGTTTGAATAGTCGCGAGGCTGATAATACTCTTCTCGACGATCTTTTCGCTCTCTTGAAGCATTTCGCCATCGACTTCCTTAAAACTACTGCGGGTCTTGTGCTCAATAAAGAGCACCGCCATGCGACGCTTCACCGCATTTCGAGTGACCCGGTTCATTAATTTCCCACCCTTGGCATCAAGGGTAATATTTACTTCAGGCTGACCATTTTCGTCAAAACCTGCTGCGGCATTAGCAACACTACTGCCGGTAATAATGATATTTTTTTCAACGCTAGCCGAAGAAGGTACCGTATTTTTGTTTCTAAAAACATACTCTTCAGTACGACTCGATAACTCATCCGATTTTGCTTCCAGGCGAAACTCCAGGTTCGCCGTAGCACCGATAATTCGTTTCGCCAGCGCTGTGTCCTGAATGCCGGGCAATTCAACCACAATGCGGTTTCGCCCCTGTCTTTGTACCAGTGGTTCGGCAACTCCCAACTCATTCACACGGTTACGCAGTGTGGTCAGGTTTTGCTTAATTGCGTAATCTTCAATTTCTCTTAACTTGGACTCGAGCAGCGCCAAACTTAAAAAATATCCGCCCTCCTCATCCTTATCCGAAAGTTGAAATTCTTTATAGTTTTCACGTAATGCTGCTTGCGCTTTTCCCCGCAGTTCTTCCTCTGCGAATTTGATGACGATGTTTCCGGAGCTCACTTCTACGAATCGGTACTTTAATCGCTCTTCACGCAATAGGTTGCGTATTTCACTGACATATACTTCCAGACGCTGCTCGACGGCTTTGGCCATATCCACTTCCATCAGAAAGTGCACACCACCGCGCAAATCCAATCCCAGCTTCATTGGCGAAGCGCCAAATTTCAACAACCATTCCGGGGTGGTTGGGGCCAGGTTTAATGCCACCAGATAATCATCACCCAAGGCTTGTTTTGCCAAAGCCTTGGCATGCAACTGAGTCTCCCCATCAGCAAAACGAATCAATATATTTTTCTGCGTCAAGTCAGCGCTTTTATAAGCAATACCTGCCCCATCCAAAGCACTCTCTACTCGCTTTAATACAGCCTGATCCGTTACCGTCGCACTACTGGCACCAGAAATTTGCAATGCCGGATCATCCGGGTAAATGTTAGGGGTGGCATAAATGATACCCATGGCCAGCACGACCAGTACCATCAAATATTTCCACATGGGATATCTATTGAGCATTCAATTACCTTATTTTATTTTCTGCTGACGATTTTCTGTCAGGGCATCAGCATTGTTAAACCGCCTTGAGCGTCCCTTTCGGTAGCACGCTGGCAATAGCTGCTTTTTGCACCTTCACCTCTACGCCATCTGCAATCTCTAGAATGACAAAATTCTCAGTTACTTTAGTGACTTTGCCAGCGATCCCTCCACTATTGATCACCTCATCGCCTTTGGCCAATTCAGCCAGTAAATTTTTGTGCTCTTTAGCTCGCTTGCTCTGCGGACGCCAAATCATAAAATAGAAAATCAGACCGAATATAGCCAACATGAAAATCGGCTCAAAGCCGCTACCTTGCGCGGGCGCAGCGTCAGCCGCCAATGCTTGCGGAATAAAAAAGCTCATTCTGTATCTCCCCTTTATTAACTCAGGATTTATTCATGCGTTTTTGGTAGAACGCCTCGACAAAAGCGCCCAATGTACCCTGTTCGATGGCGCTACGCAAACCCTTCATCAGATTTTGGTAATAGCGCAGGTTATGGATGGTTGCCAACTGTGAAAATAACATTTCCTTACACTTGTCCAGGTGGTGTAAATAGGCGCGACTGACCGTCCGACAAGTATAACAATCACAATCATCATCCAATGGTTCAGGATCATTTTTATAGCGTGAGTTTCTAATCTTGATCACACCTTGATGGACAAAAAGATGGCCATTTCTCGCATTTCGGGTGGGCATGACGCAGTCAAACATATCTATACCGCGCAACACAGCCTCTACAATATCTTCCGGCTTGCCCACGCCCATCAGGTATCTTGGCTTATCCGCTGGCATTTGGGGGGCAATATTTTCCAGTGTACTGAGCATTTCATCCTTGGGCTCCCCGACTGACAGACCTCCAATGGCATAGCCGTCAAAACCGATCTCCATCAGACCTTGCAGGGATTCCGTCCGCAAAGCATCATACATACCCCCCTGAATTATACCGAAAAGTGCTGACGGATTGTCGCCCTGCACCTGCAGGTGAGCATCTTTGCTGCGGCGCGCCCAACGCAACGACAACTGCATCGATGATTGCGCCTGCTCGTAGGTGGCAGGATAAGGCGTACATTCATCAAAGATCATAACAATATCGGAGTCCAGATCGGCCTGTACCTGCATTGCACTCTCGGGTGACAAAGAGACCGTACTACCATCTATCGGAGATTTAAAAACCACCCCCTGCTCTGAAATTTTACGCAAATCTCCCAGACTAAAGACCTGGAAACCCCCGGAATCGGTGAGTATTGGTCGCGACCAGGCAGCAAATTGGTGCAAGCCACCCATGGATTTAATCACTTCAGTACCGGGGCGCAGCATCAGATGAAAGGTGTTTCCCAGGATGATTTCAGCACCTATCGCCTCAATATCACGCGGCAACATACCCTTAACCGTGCCATATGTCCCTACTGGCATAAACGCGGGTGTCTCTATGGCTCCCCTGGCAAAGGTTAAGCGACCACGGCGCGCCCTATCCGAAGACTGCAGTAACTCAAAATTCATAAACGACACGAAACGAAAGCTCTCCTAATTAGCGAGTATTGGCAATAGAGCGGGATATAAACATGGCATCACCATAACTAAAAAATCGATACCGGTTTTCTATCGCCTGCTGATACGCAGCCATGATTATATCCCTGTTGGCAAAGGCAGATACCAGCATTAACAGAGTCGATTGCGGCAAATGAAAGTTGGTTATCATTGCATCAACAACACGAAACCGGTACCCCGGGTATATAAAAATATCACTGTCCCCATTAAACGGAGCCAGCTTATGTCCAGTTTTTTCCGCCTGCAAAGCGGCTGATTCAAGACTGCGCACACTGGTCGTACCTACCGCTATAACCCTGCCGCCTCTTTTTTTTGCAGCCTCCACCTGTTTGCAAACTTCCCGGCTAACCTCAATTTGCTCCTTGTGCATCCGGTGGTCTTCGATATTTGCAACCCGCACAGGCTGAAAAGTACCTGCACCTACATGCAATGTCACCGTTGTTGTGGCAACTCCCAACTGCTCAATTTCATGCAACAGCGCCCGATCAAAATGTAATCCTGCCGTTGGTGCAGCAACCGCCCCGAGGGTTTTCGCATACACAGTCTGATATCGCTCTCGATCAATGGACTCATCATCCCTATCAATATAAGGTGGCAATGGCATATGCCCGTGTGATTCCAGCAGGTCAATCAATTTGCTGCTCGAACGGATAAGATAGAATTCATCATCCCGGCCGATCACCTCCAGCCAGTCATCCACCCCCACCTTTACTTTACCGCCCACTCGAAGTGCTTTGCTGGCTCTTATTTGAGTCACTGCCTCACAATCGCTCGACAACCGTTCAATCAGCAGCTCTACCTTTCCGCCAGTCTCCTTCTGACCATAAAGGCGTGCGGGAAGCACCTTGGTATCGTTAAAGACCAGCAAATCTTCGGGAGTCAAAAACTGCGAAAGTTCGGAGAATATGCGGTGCGTCATCTGTCCGGTATCCGCGTCCAGACATAGCAGCCTGCTTGCGCTGCGTTCCGTCTTTGGATATCGCGCAATCAGATCGTTAGGAAGGTGGTAATCAAAATCGCTAAGCTGCATAGAGGTCCCGTTTTTATGGGCGCTAAGGGTAGCTAAAATTGCAAGGTGTGAACAGCTTAAATATTACTGTAGAGACACGAAATCGTATTCCCTGGCTGTTTTCACAGAAAAAGCGGGGCGACACATCCTTCAAAAATCTTACGTTTATCAAAAACCAGGGGGTTAGTCAGGGGACCCCTAATAAAAAATGGGCTGAAGGCGTAACTCGCCTCCAGCCCATTACTACATTTTTCGCAAATTTAGCAGCTTATATTAAGCAGCTTTCTTTGCAGGTTGAGCTTTTTTAGGAGCAGGCTTAACCTGTACCATCGCTTCTTTAACCAGTTCCAGATTCTTTTCTACCATGTCCGCAACCAATCCTGTTTTGCTCCAGAAGTTTTCAGTAACTACTTCCTGCTGAGCTTCAAGATAAGCTTTCTGCGCTTCAACAATCGCGGCCGGATCTTTAATAGCTGAAAGCGTATCGGCCTGCTTTAAAGCACCCTCAACAGTTTCGCGAAGCTGTACAGTCTGCAGAATCGCCGCATCACTCAAAGTATTAACATTCGCTGCTACCAGATTTGCAGCCAGCTTGGCATTTTTTTGAATCAGTTGCTGATCTACCAAAGACTCGGCATAAGCCTTAACCGCTTCAGGATCGAATAACTTGCTCATGTTTTGCTGGGCTTCTTCCAGGTTATAGAAATTTTTCATGCTGTCCTGAATCGCTTCAACGTCATAGAATTTTTTCATGTTGTCCTGAATAGCATTAAAATCGTAAGCACTACCAAAGTTAGCTTGCATGGCTTCCAGGTCAAACAGGTTTTTAAAGCTGTCTTGAAAATTAATCATCTTTTTGATCTCCGTATAATCTACTATTTACATTTACGCACAATTTTGTGCATTGCAAAATATCTTGTCAGCAACTATATACGTGACTTACAGGGCTGTCAACAATTATTTTATGCGGCGCACAATAAGTAAAATTAACGTGGGAAATGGCCGTATAGGGCGGGAACACCCTCACATCTCAGCTAAGCGACTTTTATAAAGATCAGTCGCTTGTTAACCGAAATTAATTTGAAAGAATCTCTACTTGAAGGAATTTCTACTTAACCTACGAATCTGAATCTTTATCTTTTGCTGTACCGGTAAAGGCATTAATAAAATTCATATTCTGCTCTGACATCTTTTTGAGTATGTTTATTGGACTCGCATCAATCAGCTGCTTCATGTGCCGCTGCAGGCCGTCCTGCTGATCCAGGAAAGCAGCCAGACTCTGCTCAAGGTATTGACTTAGTAAGCCCTGCATACCGCTCCCATAGAAGCGAATTAATTGCTGCAGTAATTTATTGGTTAAAAGCGTCTCCTTCCCACTGTCCTCCATTTCACTAATGATCTGCAACAGCACTGCGCTGGTTAAATCTTTTCCTGTTTTAGAGTCTTCTACGGCAAATTCTTCATGCCTGAGCACCAACTGCTTTACATCTTCAAGCGTTACAAAATGACTATCGGTCGTATCATAAAGTCGGCGGTTGGGATATTTTTTTAGTATACGCAAGACCCGGTCTCCTGAACCATTATTGGGACAACTACAGCAGGCTTAGAATCGCACCCTCACACCCATTATAACGAATAGCCTATTTAATGCTGCATAATTTTTTGCGTTGCGATATACCTGCTCCCCGTTCTGGGTGCAGCTTAATACAACAGTCCGCCAAGATCGCAATTATCAAACCAATTTAATTGACCTTGAAATGCGATTAGTTATAATGGGCAGCCTTCGAAAGGACGGGCTGTTAATTGTTAGGCGGCATCCCGGATCAACACAGGCCAGAGTGGTGAAATTGGTAGACACACGGGATTCAAAATCCCGCGCCCTTAAAAGCGTGCCGGTTCGAGTCCGGCCTCTGGTACCATCTTACGCAAAAAAGTAGAAACAACAGGTTATAAAGCCATAGGCAATAATAATTGCGCCTGGGGCACCAGCCGGAGTAATTTAAATTTCTACCGCATAAACTCATGCTATCCAGATCACCTCGCCAGCCCATAATTGCGCCAGAAAAGACTATTTAGACGCGAGTATCTCTCCATACCTCCAAAGTAGCATCTTCTTGCCTGAAGCTATTAATTTGACCTATTAGGGTGAACCTGGATATTGGGTATTGTCCAACTAATATCGATTGGCTTGAAAGACAAACAAAAATGGACAACGCAGAAACAAGACTTTCGTGCGACACTTGAGCGAATCCTCCTGCCATTCGCAAGATCATGATCGCGTTATCACAAGCCTAAAGGCTCGGTTACTGATTAAGGAATAATACTCGCTCGGTACGTATCGCTCGATTAAGACGCGCAGACAATATAGAGCACCTTGCTATCAGATTTGAATCTCACCGAAAGTAATAATTTAAGTCATCGAGATATTGGCTGATCATTAAAGTATCATCAGGCATGACTCCTTTGACAAAAGGCTGATCGTCTCTAGATGTGGCACGATTGCCATCTACAAGAGCGCCCGAAGACATGATGCGCTTGGTGCCTTTTGATACTAACGCGCTGCCATGCCAATCGCTGACGACGGCAAAGTCACGCTGGTAATCCTGATCCAACAAGTTTTGTCCAAACCCCACATCTATACGGTCGCTGTTTATACCTAGAACGGAAGCCACTGTGGCCGGAATATCTAAGTGACTGGTAATCTTGCTGATTTCACGAGCCCGCGCATCTGGTATGTGAAGAATCAAAGGCACGCGAATTTGTTCTTCACTGAAGGTCGAGTTATGTCCCCAGCGGCCTTTTTCCATGAATTCTTCCCCATGGTCGCCGGTGATAACTACGATTGTTTCTTCAAGTTTTCCTGATGATTCCAAGTAGTCGAGAATGCGTGCGATTTGGCTATCTAAATGATGGGTCGCATTTATATATCGGCTTTTTATAGGTTTAATACTCTTCTCGATATTTGTAGCCAAATAATCAAAATCTTCCATGTAATCGGGTTCGATTACAGATTCATCAGGAAAGTAGTAGTTGGCATGAGAGGATTCAAAAAACATAAAAGCAAATTGTGGAGTATTTGCCGAATCTAAAAACTCAATTAAATCACTGACATTTTTTTGGTCACGTTCCCACCCAAACCCTTGAGTATATGATTGCAGCTGATGGTCATCAAATTCCCTAAATATAGTTTTACCAAATTCTGGGTAGGTGAACGTAGCACTAGTAAAGGCTTTCATTGCGTAATTATTCGATTTGATGGCTTTTAATAGGGATGGGGCTGTTCTGCTATCCAAGATGTCGAACCAGTAATTCCCGTAAAGTCCGTAAAACTGGGTAAACATCCCCATTCGCGTGCCATTGCCACCGCTGTAGTGAGATAGAAAACGGATATTGTTTTTGCTAAAATCATAACTGCCAGGCATAACACGGGCGTTAAGCATATCTGCGCGCAGAGACTCTGCAACCAGCCAGACGATATTATACTTATTTTTAATCGCCGGTTGCTCAGAGGTTATCTGGGAATATTTGAACTTGTCGGATGTGTGACCAGGAAGCTTTTGCGAACCATCTTCACGCGCATCAATACCCATTTTGTTATAGAGCGATTTTGCTGTGACTGGCACATACCAAGCAATATTTTTGGATGCTTGCAAAATGGGTATATTGCCCGTGTGCTCGGAAAGGCTAAATAGCAATGCTTGAGCAATGAAAATAGCGAATATGGTTAACGTCTTATAATTAAACTTAGCGAAGAAGAAATAGATTTTTTCAAAAGGAATATAGCAAATACTAATCGCATAAGTGGCTATAAAGATAATGCAGCCCAATGAGAGAGTGATAAAAAATGAGCTATTTAGCCCAAGAGCGCCAATACCGCCGGGAGTTGACAATATGTTTAGTACAAAACCGTTAATGTAAAAGCCATAAATCGAATAAAGCTTATAGTTCGCATATAAAAGCCCCATAGAAGTAAGCACAAGACTATGGACTATTAGTCGTTGCCAGGAGGGTATTAAACCGTTTCGGTTGCATCTTGCAATAAGTAAGGCGGCTGCACCGACAGGAAGACAAAACAAGAACGTCTGGGAAATGGCGGCTAAATTGACAAAAACAAGGGATGATAGTTCGAGTTGATGCGAGAGCCCTTGATATAGCAGAGTGGATATTGTAACTAAACATAACAAACTTAAGGGGCGTAAAAAAATATTTAGCATAAGGGGCTGTTCCTCCAGTTTCGACTCATGCTAACAGTGCTAGCTTAAGGTAGCCTGAAGAGTGCATTTTAACTAAGCAGCGTAACGGCCTATTGAGGAGCCAATAAAAGGCAGCAAAAAATCTAAAGATACGCCATAAGCTGGCGACCAGCGTGCATCAGTTTAAGTGCTAATCAACACTAGATGATACGCTTCGCTACCAGCTGGTTCGGAAAGAACAATATCTTATTTGAGTTAAATGGGTACCATCTGTCAGTGTCGTAAAATGTAGGACTCTTGGATAACTAAAAATGGCTAACACTAATAAAATGGCTCGCAAAACTTCCGCATCATCCTTCAAGAAGGCCAAAGGTGTAAGGAGATTAATGTTAGCGGCCGTATATTCCATGAGAGGATTTATAGCAGCATGGCGGCATGAAGAAGCGATTCGACAGGAATTGCTTTGCTCGATATTGTTGGTTTTTCTAGCAGTCTATCTCGGTAACAATAATATTGAATATATTCTAATGATTGGTAGCGTGCTGCTTGTGGTATTGGTTGAGCTATTGAATTCTGCCATTGAGGCCGTCGTGGATCGTGTTGGTCTTGAGCACAATGAACTCAGTGGAAGAGCTAAGGATATGGGTTCAGCTGCTGTATTTATTGCACTAGCGCTTGTAGTTTTGACATGGGGGTTAATTCTCTTGTGATCAACCCATTTATTATCAAATTCCCGGTGACACGACTGTTCCGCTTGATTTCACAAGGCTTATGTAGGAATTTCAAGGCTCGAGTCCGGCTTTTGGTGCCAGCACATGGGCAGAGCCCAAGATTGTAATTCTAGATTTACCGACAATGAATTGCGCTATGTGCCCCTTTACCATCAGGAACGCATTGAATAATGTAGAAGGTGTAACCCGTGCGGATGTAAGCTACGAAGACAAGCAAGCCGTTGTTGGTTTTGATGATGAGCAGACAAACCCTGATGCCTTAATCAACGCCACAACAAAGGCCGGTTATCCGTCCACTGTTAAGCAGGCTAGAGAACCATGATCAAAGAAATTCAGCTGAACTCAGAAATCACCTGTCCAAACTGTAATCATAAACAACTGGAAACCATGCCCACCGATGCCTGCCAGTGGTTTTACGAATGTCCAGCATGTAAATCGGTGTTAAAACCCAAGTCAGTTGACTGCTGTGTCTATTGTTCCTACGGCACTGTGCCCTGTCCACCTGTTCAGCAAGAATCAAACTGCTGTTCAAAATAACCCATTAACATCTAAGCGAGCAACTTTGTAATTTCGTCTACACTGGCCACTTTCCCCTCAATCACAATTTCGTCATCAATAGCAAGCGCCGGTGTTCGCATGATACCCGCATCGATAATAATGTTTGTATCAGTAATTTTTTCTACCTCATAGTCGAGGCCCAATGCTTTGGCTGCCACTTCAGTATTAGCCGCCAACTGTTGGCATTTACTGCAACCACTTCCATAAATTATAAACTTCATAACACACCCTTTTTTCATTAGAGATTTAATAAAAACTGCCGTAGATAAAACCAGTTACCGTAGCCATAACAACAACAAGTGCGCAGTAAACCAGTGTTTTTTGGGTTCCAATAATTGTGCGGATTACCAGCATATTGGGTAACGACAAGGCGGGGCCTGCCAATAATAACGCCAACGCCGGGCCTTTCCCCATCCCCGCTCCAATCAGTCCCTGCACAATAGGTACTTCTGTCAGTGTAGAGAAATACATAAAAGCACCTAATACTGAAGCCAGCAATGTGGACCGCAGTGAGTTGCCGCCCACTGCTATATTGACCCATTCATCGGGAATCAGCCCATGGTAGCCAGGACGCCCTAATAACAAGCCTGCGATAAAAACTCCCGCCAACAGTAGCGGCATAATTTGCTTGGTAAAATCCCAGGTTTGCGCGACCCACTCCTGATCATCTGTATTTAATGTTGCTAATAACATAATGCCCAGCACGCCAATGGCGAATGGTAATTGGGGAGCCCCAGGTACCAATAAAGCAGAAAATCCCACAACGGCAGCTAACATAAGCACATGAACTGCCGACCATTGCCAGCGGAGCACTAGTAACACGCCAAGAGCTATCGCTAATAGTGACGTAATCTGCCACTTCCACTGATATATCGCCATCCACGCGGAGCTGTCAGCAGCCGCCCAGTTGGCAAATACCAAAATACCAATCATCAAACTAAAAAAGGTTACCGTAATACTGAGCGGCTTCTCTTGTTCGCCCGCCGAAAACCCACGGTCGGATCCTGAAGCACGCCCAGCTTCTTCTTTTCGGTAGATCACATGCATGATGGCACCAATTACCAGAGCAAACAAAATCGCGCCGACGGCGCGGGCAAAACCCAGCTCTGCACCCAGTACTTTGGCCGTCACGACCACGGCCATGATATTAATAGCCGGGCCCGAATAAAGAAAAGCAATCGCGGCACCCAAGCCAGCACCACGTTTATATATGCCACCAAAGAGCGGCAGTACCGTACAAGAACAAACGGCCAGTAAAGCACCCGACACTGACGCCACACTCAAAGCGATGGGTTTGGATGCCTTAGGCCCAAGAAAACGCATCACTGAACCCTGGGTGATATAAACAGCCATTGCACCCGCAATAGCAAAAGCAGGTAACAAACATAAAATAACGTGTTCTCTGGCATACCAGTTAGTCAGCCGAATACTTTCCAGCCATGCATTACTGAATCGTTCGGAGTCGACGGGTAGAAAATAAATAACCAGAAAACCGACTAATAGAAAAAGCAATAAATGTCCCTGCCGAGGGTTTTCTTTGTAGAGTGCTAATAATTTTGTCATCAAAAACTCCTCGTAGCTAAAATGGGTGTTTTACAGATTTGATGTAATGTCAGGAAAATCATCGCGGCAATCTTCGCCCGCAAGTTCAAGTTCTATCGTGGTATGAGCAAGCGAGTACTCTTCCAACACTAAAGCCACTGACTGCTTGAGTTTAACCTGCTCAGCAATAGTCACCCCATCAGCCACAACCAGATGAGCCGTTAGCACATGATGTTCGCCATCAAGTGACCATAAATGCAAATGATGAATACTGCTCACACCTGGCAATAGGCATAGTCGCTGACGAACTATTTTTAACAGTGTTTCATCCGGTGTTCCCTGCAAAAATAAGCTCACGGACTCCTTTAGGTTTTTCACCACATTAAACGAAACAAACAGCGTGAAAAAAATAGATAACAATGGGTCTAAAATAGGCCAATCGACAAACATTAAAACAACCGCAACCAACAAAATCGCAACCCAGCCTAAAACATCTTCCAGCAAATGCCAGTTAAGTACTTTTTCATTTAGTGTTTTTCCGCCACTAAGCTTAAAAGCAGCAAAACCATTCACGGCTATTCCCAACACCGCAAGCCCAAGCATCCCTTCAACCACTGGCATTTGTGGATTATTCAGCCGCGATATCGCTTCAACAAGTATCCATATCGAGCCAACAATAAGAATGAAACCATTGAGTAATGCACCAAGCATTGAAAATCGACGATAGCCATAGGTAAAAATGCCTGTCTCTGGTTTATCGCTAATCCTTCCGAGTATCCAGGCCATTCCGATTGAAAGACTATCACCCAAATCATGAATAGCATCAGCCATAATCGCGGTACTGTTGGTTAACCAGCCGCCCAAAAACTCAATAAGTGTAAAGCTAACATTTAATCCAAAAGCCCAACCGATCCGTTGCTGACTGCTTGCATGATTGTGGTGACTCATAAATTGGGTCTCTTAAGATTACCATTCTCCACTACCAGTAATTGACACGCGGGTAGAGGCCGCCACAGCTCCTCGTTCAGTGGCACACTGGCAAATAAAAACAACTGTTGGGTTCATAAGACACATCCACACCGGAACACCTTAACGACCCTCTGTCACAGCAACATTGACGATTAAGAAAATACATACCAGGGAGCTCTATACGACCACTTTTCTGCTTACGCTTATTCGTAAAGGCAAAAGCTAAAGACTAACCCACGAATTGCTGTAACAAATTGACTCATATCAAACAGCGACCAATTATATACGTTTTTTCATATATATAAATATTGATATATATGAAAACCTACATATAATGCTAACCAACCAGCATCTATACGAGTCGGTTTAGTCATGAAACGACATATTCTTTTTCTTTGTACCGGCGATCCAGCCCGCTCTCAGGTGGCCGAAGCCTTGCTGTGCCACTAGGCTGATTGTCATTTTGATGTATTCAGTGTCGGGATAATCCCTGAAGGGTAGATGCAAGAGCGATAGCAGCTCTGGAACAATTTGATATTGACATAAAAAATTACGCTCCAAACCGGCATCCGAATTTGTCGGAGACAAATTTGGTTTTATTATCACACTTTGCAACAAAGCCAAGCAAGAATGCAAAAACTTTCCCAATACTGCAGAAACTATTGGCTGGGATTTTTCCGACCCCATAACATGCAGTGGATTGAAGCATTTTGATACAACCCTTAAAGAGTTCAAAGAACCTATTAAAATGTTCGTTCTAGCTCAAACCAATAAAGGTACTACAGAGTAATGAGTCCCCTTCAGTTTTATAAATGTTTAGCCGATGATACTCGTTTGCGCTGTATATTGTTAATTGAACATGAACAAGAACTGTGTGTTTGCGAACTAACTGAAGCTCTGCAAGAGGTTCAACCCAAGGTTTCTCGCCACCTGGCTCAACTGAGGAAATGCAACCTTTTGATAGACCGCCGACAAAGTCAGTGGGTGTTCTATCGTATCAATCCTGCATTACCCGACTGGGCAAGGAACGTGCTAGCAGAAACACTTGCGGCCAATTCAGTTTTCTTGAAAAAAAACCTAAAGCAACTTAATCATATGGGTGACAGACCTGAAAGAATAAAGGCTTGTTGTTAATGATTTTTCTTCTTTGCAAACGGTTGCATGAACAACGCCGGAGACAGCATGATTAAAATTCTATTTTTATGTACACACAATGCCTGTCGCAGCATTCTTGCCGAAGCCATCGCTCAAAAGCTAGGCAATAACCGCTGGCAAGTAGCCAGTGCTGGCAGTCACCCGGCAGGCAACGTGCATCCGCTAACATTAAAATACTTATGTGAGGCAGGTTATGACTCCGATTCGCTGTATAGCAAAAGCCAGGATGAGTTAAGTCATTTTCAGCCAGACATCGTTATCACCGTTTGTGATCAGGCTGCTGGAGATATCTGTCCTGTCTGGCTTGGGAGTGCCGTTAAAGCCCACTGGGGTTTAACAGATCCTTCTCGACAACAAGATGATGACGACACAATTCAAACAGCATTTCATTCAACTATGAACCTGTTAGAAAAAAGGTTAGAAAAACTGCTTCAAAACCCAATTGAAACAATGAAAAAAACTGAACTGGAAACCTTACTCAACTCACTTGCGGAACAGGACTAATGGGTATTTTCGAACGTTATCTTTCACTATGGGTTGCGCTGTGCATTGCCACTGGCGTAACACTGGGCACCTGGTTGCCCGAACTTTTTGCACTGGTGGCATCGTTAGAAGTAGCCCACGTCAACCTTGTGATCGCTGTTTTTATCTGGGTAATGATCTACCCCATGATGGTACAGATTGATTTTTCAGCCATCAAAGATGTAGGCAAAAAACCCAAAGGATTGATGCTTACACTGGTGATCAACTGGCTCATCAAGCCTTTCACGATGGCGGGTTTGGGCTGGCTATTCTTCAAACTACTGTTTGCTGACTGGGTTGACCCGCAATCTGCCAATGAATATATCGCCGGTATGATTTTGCTCGGTGTCGCGCCCTGTACTGCCATGGTTTTTGTCTGGAGCCAGCTGACCAAAGGTGACCCTAACTACACGTTGGTTCAGGTTTCCATCAACGATATCATTATGGTGTTTGCCTTCGCACCTATCACGGCATTCTTGCTGGGCGTCAGTGATATTGAAGTGCCCTGGGAAACGCTTCTGCTCTCAGTGGTGCTTTATGTGGTATTACCGCTTTTAGCCGGTGTGTTTACCCGCCGCCAGTTAGAATCGAATGGCGGTGGACAGCGCTTGCAGAACTTCTTGCACCACATAAAACCCTGGTCAGTAGTGGGGTTACTCTCTACGGTGGTATTGCTGTTTGGATTTCAAGCCGAAGTGATTATTGAACAACCACAAACCATTGGTTTGATCGCCGTTCCACTAATACTCCAAACCTACGGCATCTTTGCGATCGCCTATCTCGCCGCCTACAAGTTAAAACTCAGCTACAGCATTGCTGCACCAGCTTGCCTGATTGGCACGTCCAACTTTTTTGAATTGGCTGTCGCTGTTGCCATTTCATTATTTGGCCTGCATTCCGGTGCGGCACTGGCTACTGTGGTCGGCGTTCTAGTTGAGGTACCAGTGATGCTCTCTCTTGTTTATTTAGCAAACCGGACACAACATCTATTTGATCAGCAAGATAGGTAACGCGATGACAATTAGCTTAGGTAGCAAGGCTGTGGCGATCAAAGTAGCAAAAAAGCGCAACCCCATTAAGCTTACCCATGAACTACTGTATTTTCACCCTTTTTGGCTGTAGAACAATCTATAACTTGGCTACCGGCTCCGTTTCAAATGCAGGTATACTTATATGAGCCTCTTTTCAATTTAGCTTTGCACGCTAATCCAGTGATCTTCGTCGCCATATAAAATAAACCGCCGGCACCACAAGTAAGGTTAGAAGAACGGCACTGACCATCCCCCCAACCATCGGCGCTGCGATACGGCTCATCACTTCCGAGCCGGTACCTGTGCCGTAGAGGATGGGGAGCAAACCGGCAATAATTGCCGCCGCTGTCATCATCACTGGCCGCACCCGCATACCCGCGCCATGAAGCACCGCTTCAGATAATTTAGCGATCGTCGGCGATGCTCCCTGCGCACTACAATCATCCAGCATTTGGCGATAAGCCTGATTCAGGTAGACCAGCATGATCACGCCAATTTCTGCGGCCACCCCCGCGAGAGCAATAAACCCTACACTCACTGCCACTGAAAAGTTATACCCCTCCAAATACATCAACCAGATACTGCCCACCATAGCTAATGGCAAAGTACCCATAATGATGGCGACCTCGACCAGGTTGCCGAAATTCATAAACAGCAGCACAATAATGATGGCCAAAGTGAGTGGCACCACGTAGGTGAGTTTTGCTTTCGCGCGCTGCATATATTCATACTGGCCTGACCAACTGATAGAATAGCCTGCCGGTAAATCGAGCTGATCCGTCACTACTTTTTGTGCCGCTTCCACATAGCTGCCAACATCCACACCTTCGATATCGATATAGGCCCAACCATTGAGCCGGGCGTTCTCGCTTTTTATTGCCGGGGGGCCATCCTCGATAAAGATGTGCGCCACATCCGCCAGGGAAATACGATGTCCGTTGGGTGTCACAATGGGAAGCAGGGATAATTGCTCCGGCGAATTACGGTAATCCTGCGGATAGCGTATATTGACCGGGTAGCGTTCCAGCCCCTCAACCGTCTGTGCCACATTCATACCACCGATTGCTGTCGCAACCACCTGCTGTACATCGTCAATATTCAGCCCGTAACGCGCCGCTTTTTCTCTTTGTATATCCACTTTGATATAGCGACCGCCAGCAACACGTTCTGCATACACAGAAGCAGTCCCGGGGACATCTTTAAGGATTTTTTCCAGTTGCTGTCCGATCTCTTGTATCTTACCGAGTTGAGGCCCAGCAACCTTGATACCAACAGGCGTTTTAATCCCTGTGGCTAACATGTCGATACGCGTCTTGATTGGCATGACCCAGGCATTGGTAACACCGGGTAGTTTCACCAGGCTATCCAGCTCTTTAATGAGTCCTTCGGGCGTCAAACCTTCCCGCCACTGATCTCTGGGTTTGAGTTGAATAAAGGTTTCAATCATGGTGAGTGGTGCTGGGTCAGTCGCCGTTTCCGCCCGGCCAACCTTGCCAAAGACCGTTTTCACTTCAGGCACTGTGTAGATCAGCTTGTCCATCTGCTGTAGCAACTGCCTGGCTTTGCCGATCGATATTCCAGGATAGGTCGTTGGCATGTACATCAGATCACCCTCATCCAGCGGAGGAATGAATTCGCTGCCAATTTTATCCAGCGGCCATAACCCAACCGCAAGCACAATTAACGCCCCCAGCAAGGTTATTTTCGGGAATTTCAAAACCGTTTTTAGCACCGGTAAATAGGCGGCAGTTAACAGTCGGTTGATGGGGTTTTTATGCTCTGCTAAGACTTTTCCGCGAATAAAATATCCCATGAGTACCGGCACCAGGGTGATCGCCAAAGCCGCGGACGCTGCCATCGCGTAGGTCTTGGTGAACGCGAGTGGCGAGAACATCCGCCCTTCCTGTGCTTCGAGTGTAAATACGGGAATAAAACTGACGGTAATAATTAACAAGCTGAAAAATAACGCTGGCCCCACTTCGCTGGCGGATTCAGCAACGATTTGCCAACGGTTTTCCTTTGTGAGGGGCGTGCGCTCCATATGCTTATGCATATTTTCAATCATTACGATTGCACCATCAATCATGGCTCCAATGGCAATGGCAATACCACCAAGGGACATAATATTCGCGTTCAGGCCTTGCGCATGCATGATGATAAAGGCAGTCAGAATTCCAACCGGCAAGCTAATAATCGCCACCAGTGATGAACGAACATGGAATAAAAACACCATACATACCAAAGCAACCACGCCAAACTCTTCTAACAGCTTAAAGGCCAGATTGTTCACCGCTCGCTCAATTAACGCGCTGCGATCATAAACGGTCACTATTTCCACGCCGTCAGGCAATCCCTGTTTTAATTGCTCCAGTTTGGCTTTTACACCATCGATGGTTTTTTGTGCATTTTCACCAAAACGCATGACGACGATACCGCCAACAGTTTCCCCTTCGCCGTTGAGCTCAGCTACTCCTCTACGCATTTGCGGGCCGAGGTCAATTTCTGCAACATCCTTTAGTAACAATGGCGTACCGTTCTGGTTAACACCCAGCGGGATATTCCCTATATCCTGAATACTTTGCAGGTAGCCCGTAGCACGCAACATGTATTCGGCTTCAGCCATCTCTACCACTGAGGCGCCAATCTCCTGGTTACCTCGTTTGATAGCCGTCTGGATATGAGCAAGCGGTATGCCGAAAGCCCTTAACTTATCGGGATCCACCTTCACCTGATACTGTTTGACCATGCCACCCAACGCCGTAACCTCAGAGACTCCCGGTACGGTTTGCAGTTCATACTTCAAAAACCAGTCCTGAAGGCCACGCAGCTGACCAATATCATGCTGTCCGGTTTTATCGATCAACGCGTACAAATACACCCAGCCCACTCCTGTGGCATCCGGCCCCAACTGCGGTTTGGCATATTGAGGAAGCGTTGGCGCTACCTGGCTTAGATATTCAAGCACCCGGGAACGCGCCCAATACATATCGGTTTTTTCATCAAAAATCACGTAGACATAGGAATCACCAAAAAAGGAGTAGCCACGAACCGTCACTGCTCCTGGCACTGACAGCATAGCGGTTGTCAACGGGTAGGTAACCTGATCCTCCACTACCTGAGGTGCTTGTCCCGGATAGGTGGTTTTAATAATGACCTGCACATCAGATAGGTCAGGTATTGCATCCACCGGTGTATTTTTAAGAGAAAACAGCCCAATGCCAACAACTATGAAGGTGGCCAGCAATACGAAAAAGCGATTACCAACCGACCAACGAATAATAGATTCAATCATTTTATTCCCTTCTATTCGTTAGGCTGGGTATGATCCATATTTTCATGGTCCATACTCTGCATTTGGTTGTGATCCATCCCATCTTTGCTCATATTCCCCATACTCTGTTCTGGGACTTTACTATCCGGTATATCCACATTAGAGATCTGGTACTGATCATCTCCATTTTTTGTCACTTCAATATGCAGCCTCAACCCTTTTTCAAGATTTGAAAAATCAACCGCTTCAGCGACGGTAAAATCCATTGTCATTTCAGGCCAGTCCCACTCACTTATCGCCTTATGGGTTATGTTAACCATCCGGTGACCTGCCATCAGGCTGTTGATAGTTGCCTCAACCCAAACGCTTGATGCCATAGCCTCATCGCCATTATCGTGATTCATCCGTTTAAAATCAGAGGTTTTGCTCGATTCAGAATCAATTAGGAACTGCGCCGAACTTACGATTCGATCACCTTCCTTTAAACCAGCCAATATTTCAGCTGATGACACGCCAAATCGACCGACCTTAACGTTTATCGACTTAAAACGGCCATTACCAAGCGCCAGCACCACTCGATTGACACCCCCGGTGCGAATGACCGCCTCTCTAGGCACCAGCAACACTTCATCTGAATTTTTGGTATGAATGACAACCTGCGCAAACATATTGGGTTTTAACACCTGGTTTTCATTATCAAAACGTAATCTGACTTTCACCGTTCGCGTTTTAATATCCAGCGTGGGATAGATATAGTCGACTTTCCCAAGCCATTCCGTTCCAGGCAAATAGTCGAGCGACATGGTGACAGCCAAGCCCACCATAACTTCGGATGCTTGACGCTCGAACACTTCAGCTTCTACCCAAACCTGGTCAAGCGTACCTATCGACATGAGCGTGGTACCGGGTTTGACATAGAATCCCTCTCGGATATTCAGGTTGTCCACCACGCCACCTTGCGGTGAAAAAAATGTAACAGTTTGTTTCACTTTTTTAGTTTTTCTTAACTTGTTAATCGTCTCTTGGGGCAGCTGTAGAGCACTTAGCCGGTCTTCGGCCGCTTTTATTAAGCGTTGGTGTTTTCGATCAAGTGCCAGCACCAGTTCTTCCTGTGCATTCACTAACTCAGGGGAATATATTTCATAAAGGGGCTGTCCTTGCTTAACCGGGTCTCCTGCTGCTGTCACATACAGTTTTTCAATCCACCCCTCCACTCTTGGGTGGATATGAATCAACTGATCCTCATCGTATGCTACGTATCCGACAGTCTTTATTGCTGAATGGAGCACATTACGCTCGGCTACGACGGTGCGCACGCCCAAATTATTCACCACTTCCGGAGAAATTGTAATGGTTCCTGGCCCAGCATCTACGCCTGAGCCTTGTTCCTCATAAACGGGAATCATCTCCATACCCATTGGAGATTTTCCGGGCTTGTCACGCTTATAATTCGGATCCATCGGCGCCACCCAATAGAGCGGCGTTTTTTGTTTTGAATCAGCACCTGTTTTATCTACTGAGCCACTCCCGCCAATCCAATGACCGATACCGCCCGCCACCACTATCAATACTATTGCGGTAAAAAGGTTAGATTTATTCATAGTGGACATCTCCTAATCACACTCAGTAATTGTTTCATCTGTTTTTCCTTTCCCGTGCGGCGGCACTCATATTCAACATCATCTCAACACCGTTATGTTCGTTGACAAAAAGATAGTTCAATCCAGTGATTACCTTTTGCCGGTCTACCTCAATGCTCAGCGCTTCAATCTCGGTATTTAAGACGGCAATGCGCGCTCTGACCGCTTCAGCAAAGTCACCATCATCATTGGTATAAGCGGTCAGAGAGGCCTCGGCCTGCATATAGATCAGGGGCAACAATTCGGATCGATAGAGCCGTTGTCGGTCATTGAGTCGCATAAGTTGCGCTTTCGCCGCATCAAACGAAGAGATCATCTTTCTGAGCAATAACCATTTCTCCGTTTTAATAGCCTCGGCCTGCGATACCGCTGCGCGCAACTGTTTGTCTTGCCGGTTGGCGGTAAAAATAGGTGCGTCAAACGTAACCCCAAATGAAAAGAGATCCGCACGGTCTCTTCCCAGCAGGTCATCATCACGATATCCATAACTCGCATTAACTCCCCACTCAGGTTTGTATTTTTGTTTCACCAGATCTACCCCGATACCGGCTGCTTGAATTCTTTGATCCAACGCCTTTACCGCTGGATGCGCGGACAGCTCGTTCGCCAATTTTTCTTGATTGACGTTAATCGATGGTTGGTAAAAATTGGAATTAAACAAGCTAATGTCTGGCAAAGTTCCGGCCAGCTGTAGCCCTGAACCCTGAGCCCACTTTTCAGTAGAAACCTCATTCAAATACTGCCCGGTAAAATAATTGCTTAACCACTCTGAAAGCCGTTCCTGAAACATCTCCTGTCGCTGCCGCAACACCGTCAATCGGTCTTCCAGTTGTGTAAGTTCCAGGTCAGCACGCACAATATCCTGTTGGCGCGTCCTTCCAATGGCCGACGAATAGCTGGCTTGAGCGACATCTGCCAACTGCTCAAACAAGGCACGGTCTTTCTCGATTAGCGCGATACTTTCCTGCGCTTTATAAGCATCCAGCCATAGTTGACTAACCGTCATAACCACCTTGGCTTCCCGGTTCTGGCGCTGGTAAGGGTATTGATCCCCAATTACTTCAAGTTGTTTTCTTTTAATTGCCCGACTATCACCTCGCGGGAACATTTGGGAAATGCCTATTTTTGCCTGGGTCATGCCTTCCTGCTGGAAATCAAATGTGTCAGTCGGAAGGTTGGCCAGCCCCAATGAAACTTTTGGATCAGGCAACTCACCGGCAGAGACACTCAATGCTTCGATGGCATCCTGAGAATGTCTGTTTCCTACTAACCAGGGATCAATCGCTAACGCCATCTTTACAGCGGATTCAAGGCTCACCCCTTTGCTGCTTTCCTCAGCTAAATCACCAGAAAACACTGTCGTTGAAGCAATACTGAATAAGAGTACTAACAGCCTATTCAAAGTTGACACCCGCTTATCTATTCGAATCATACGAACGCTCTTGGAGACACTGTCTCTCGTCTGGAAGCAAGCACGTTAAATGAGAGTACTAAACGAGATTTGTTAGATTGAGATTGCCTCGTGCTAACTGCGGCAATACCACCCCTTTCTACACTGGGCTTTTCTAACACCCGTTTAATAAAAATTTCCATCAACTTTCCCTTTTTTATTAGAATTCTTCATTGGCTATTCCAGAATAATAAAGTTTTATATCTCTAAAATTTCCTAACTAAACCAATAATTTAGGTTTGCTTAATATGTCGGGGCATCTGCCCCCCATTAATCAGTGGTTTGGTTTTGGCCGCTTGGCCAGCTTGTCTTTACGGAAACTCAGCTGTAATTCAGCTTGAGTAGCGATCGATTCCGGTAAAGTAAAAATAAATTCTGAAGGGCGGTTATATCGGCGATTCACGATTCGTGGCCAGTAAAATTCTGAATCTTCAAAAATCACATGAGCACTTTGATCAGACACCCTCAAGTCAAAATGTCCCATTGGTACCGGGTTATTTTGACGTCGCCTGACCTCGGCACTTAATCGATATTCGCCATCAGCTGAATGACGTAATTGAACTTGACCTAAGCCAACGCCTCGTAAGCTATCACGATCAATTTTGATAGTTGCATCCAACGGATGATTGGCATAGGTGACGTTAGAAAAGCCGCTAATGGAAAGCGCGATAAAACCAATTTTTATATAGGAAGTATTCATCTCTTAATCCTCAAATACAGGTATAAACACCTGCTGGTTACAGCAGATTTAGTATTTTTCGGGCGCAATTGCCCTATGAATTAAGAAATAATGGGGGGGCGGAACAGTGAGCTGGAAAGTACCTGAGGTACTACAAATGAATAATTATCTTCGGGATTCATGGAGGAGGTATGGTGGCTTTGATCCGAACCACCGCTTAACATTGACTGGCAACCACTGATACAGCATTGGCAACTTACATCGCAACAACTTCCGTCTATATCAGATTTTAATTCGGACTTTTGAATCGTGTCACTGTGGCTATGTGTGTTTGTAAATTTGGTTATTTCGGGGGTGGTACCGGAAATGCCCTCAGGCATATTATTCTCGTGACAGGGAACATCGGTTTGCATCGCGAGTTTACTTTCATTCTGATGAGGAAGCGCCTCCACAACGGGAACAGCGGCGGCCCCTGCCTGCTGGCAGAACAACCAAAAAACCATCATTATCGCTGTGTTTTTAAAATTCACTGAAGTGACGCCTACCTACCACCTTCAAAAGTAACATCGCATAGCTTCGATCCACCGCTCTGCACAAAGTTCAATAGCGCTAACTACACCAGACTATTATAGCTCGGTATGATTTTTTTGTACTCTTTAATATTGATCTGTATATCGTTCAGCCAACACACTAGAAATCACAATAGTTCTTTCTATATCTAGCAAGTAAAAAATCCATTAAAAACCTACTCACGCAACCCCCAAGCTAATGCCCTCTTTTCAAGGAGTAGTTTAGTATCACTTTGGCTACCTCTGCAGCCTTGTAGCGGTTATGCATATTGCAGCCATCACAAAGCGCGGGAATGGACTCCATACGTTCCCTGCGGCTCAGCACCTCCTCTATCGAGATCGTGTCGACATTACCTATACTATGCTGGTGGGACACATCATTATAACAATACAAATAATTGCCGTTTGAGGCGATAAAAAGATCCACATTCCGTGGAATACATTTAAACCTGTTCTTCAGGTACTGATAAGCAACATCCTTAATTGTCGGTACAAAATCCAGCTCTTGTGAATGCAACTTGTTTGTTTTAATAATGGCTCTCAATCTTTCCGTAGCAATTGCATGCTCTTTCATATTACCGCCCCGGTTATAGAGTGTAGGGGACATGCTGAGGCCTTCGATTCCATTATGTCTGAACCAGGCTATTGTCTCTTCCAGAGTATTAATACATTCCGGCATAGGTGTTAAGCTAATGACTAGCCGGGTTTTTTTGAACAGTTTCTGGGCGCTAAGGATATTCCTTTTAACCTGATCGTAATCCAAATTGACATGAACACCCCGATAAACATCCGGGTCGATGCTGGAGAAGGAGACAACCAAAGTTCCTATTGCTCCGTCCAGATGTCTGATTTTCTCCTCATCCAGAAGTTGCCCGTTGCTTACCATGTCAAAGTGAACCGGGTGCGCCTTGACCTGATCCACAAATTTCATAAATGATGGATGGGTTGTGGGTTCGCCGTAACCGGCAATTACCACCCTGAATATATTTGCATCCCTCAAGCGATTCAGAACCCTGTCAAAAGTTCCTGGCTTCATTAACATCGGATTTTGAATTTCACTTTGCGGACACATAACACAACGCGCGTTGCATTTACTGGTCCACTCCATGTTGACGGCGATTTTATACGATTTCATGCCTGGTTTCTTAGTATTACTTAATCGGGATTTCTGCATTGGGGGAGAGCGCTCCAACCGGTTCCAGACGAGGTATGTGCTGGGCACAATTGGGCACCACCTGCTCAACATCAACGAGAACTACTCGGTTTGCCTCGGGAAAAAGAGCCATCAACTCACCCTCACCCTGCTCATGAATCGTCGCTTTACCATTAACTCGCAGGCGCGCTCCGTCACTGAAATCAATAAACAGACATCCGACATTGGGGTTTACCAATATATTGCCGAGACTCATAAAGGCGCCATTCCCACTGAAGTCCGGAAAAGCTAAGCGAGTCTTGTTCAATACTTTTATTAATCCCGCTCCCCCACCCTTAAAAGAGCAGTCGCAGCGACCCTGTTTATCACTGGTCGCCAGAAAGAAAAAGGGGGCCGTTTCCAGCCGCTGGTGGAACTCTCTGGGTATGTGGTTCCATAGGAGTTGCTCCTTACGGACTTCATCCCACAATGAGCTGGTTTTCCAACGTTGTTGCGCCTGTAGTTCGCCTGCATGGAAAGGTGTGTGCGCCATATTCATCTCATTATTGATCTAGGGAACCTCTGCAGTTTATAAAGACTTTATTAAGGAAACCTTAAAACACACTGATTAAAGACGGCAAAACGGGGGGGACAAAATAGATATAACCCAACTCTTTACCTAATAAACCAACTCTGCACAGAATTGATCTATTGACTCTTTACACCCAACCTTTCAGACATTTTATTGAAATTCATATTCCAGGTTGAACTTCCAGTTAATATCAGCGGTATCACTATCTGTCCCCAGAATAGCGCCAAATTCCCAATTTAATTTTTTGCCTCTACCAATCCGCCATAGGCCGCTTACCACAGGCCCTATGCCCTGAGTATCCTGCGCTTGATAAATTTCTATTCCGGGTTCCAGGCGCTCGTTAAATCGATAGCGGAGCTGTCCTGCAAATGCCGTTTCCCACTCGTTGTCAATATCCTTGCCCCACTCATAGATAATGGAAATATTCCCAGTTGCTATCCAATTTGGCCATTCGCGTAGCGCAATTAGTGTCGTACTCGCTTCCCAGATGTTCTTATTTTTTTCCTTTTCCAGCTCAAACAAAAGCCCCCAGTCATTATCATATTCACCCTGCTCTGTGAGTTGCCATTTAAGTTCAGCCTCATAGGACTCGATTTTGAAATTGCGGCTTGGCTGATCAACACCCGTCAAATAAACCTCAGCGAAAAAACGATCCGATAACGCTTGTCCATACCCTACTTTATGCCGGTTTTTTCCGTCCGACGCCTTGCGAGAATCCTGCTCATACAACACCCGATATTCCAGTTCCTTTTCGAGCAACTGCACGTAAGGGTGATAAACCTTATCAATCGTTGAGCCGTCGGCGTAAACCTGAAAGCCAACAGACAGTAAAACCAAAACAAATAAAACACCTACCAGTTTCTTATACATCTGAAGCTCTCTTTGAAATGAAACTATGCCTTTTACAGTATTGTGAGAATAAAGCGGCCACCATAATGACTCCAGCTATAGAGAAGCTGTAAGCCCACACCTCCACTAGTGAAGGTGTGGCCTCATAACCAAATATGGCATAGATCACCTGGCCAACCACCGACGATTCCGGTATCAGCCAGTTGCTGTCCCATAGTGGTTCACCAGCCGAAATCCAGTCTACCTGTATCAGCAATTGGGTTGCTTGCACCATCATGCCCGCAGCCACCAAAGTCAGCACCAACCCATGCAGCAGTTTCGCTTGCGATTGCTCTCTGACGACCAATGTATAATACACAATAGCACCGACACTCAAGCCAACGGCCAGCCCGATAAATCCACTCGTCAAGGCTCCGACTAGCACTTCCTCCTTTTGTAAAAAACCGGTGTAAAAAACATACAACTCACCGCCCTCTCTAATAAGAGCAATAAAGACAATGGCCGACAAGAGAAGGCGCATCATACCTTTCGATATAGACCTGCTTTGCCATTGTAGTGGGATTAGAATACATATCAGTACATACACCAGGAGCTGCATGCCGGCGTTAACCACTTCCTGCCCTGCATAATCAAACCACTCAGAAATAGCACCCAGTCTGGTCCCATAAATAACGGCTCCTGCAAAACCGGCCAATAGTGCTATTGGAGTCCAGCTAAATTTGATGCTTTGGCTGAGACTCACAGACAAAAGGACCGCAATCAGAATACTGGCTTCCAGCGTTTCCCTAAGGACGATAACAATAATATCGAGCAACATAGCGCACCTACTTTGCGATTATTTTTCCTTGGGCCGTAGCCATATTGAACTCTCCAAAGAATGGGTACTCCCCGGCTTTCAGGGGGCCGATAAATATGACCGTTTTTTTACCACCCAGAATGACTTTTTCACGATTCAATTCATAGCTCTCAAACTCTTCCGGAGTTGTATCTTCGTTGGTAATCAAGAGTTTAATCTTCTGTCCCGCAGGGATCACAAGCTCAGATGGATAAAACAGATGATCTCGAATAATCAGTTCAAAAATTGGTTTGTCCGCGACCACCGACTGCGCCGCCAGCAATAAGCCAACCCCTAGGCAGACCTTTGATAAGTAGCTATTACAGCGCATCATCACCCAATGCACCGCTTATTGAAGGGAAGGAAACTTCCACGGCTAATCCACCCAGCTCAGAGGAACTTGACAGCCTTATCTGGCCTTCATGTATTCGTACAATATCGGAAACAATGGATAAACCCAGCCCGCTGCCGATCACTTTCGAATTACTTCGGTCACCCCCAACCCGGTAAAACCGCTCGAATACCCTTGAATACTCTTCTTCAGGTATCCCGGGACCAGAATCTTCAACCAACAAGCCAACTCTCCCTTCTGTGCTACTGACCGTTACACGTATAGCGCCATGATCCGGGGTATATTTCGACGCATTATCCAGTAGATTACGTAGTAAAATCGCCATTGAAGAGAATCTGCCCCGCATCCTGGCTTCTCCTCCCACAAGTTCGACATTCTGCTGCTTAATGGCCAGCTCTGCGTATATATCTGCAATAATCTCCTGGGCTACACCGTGCAACTCACAGATTACCAATTCACTGCTATCGGCTTCCAGTGATACTCTATTCAATGAAAGCAGCTGCTCGATACAGTGTTCCATTCGATCGGCCGTTCGCTTCAGCGCCAGACAGGTTTCGTTGTCTTTCTGGTTTTTTGAAAGGTTGTGCAGGTTGACCTTTAACGCCGCCAGAGGCGTTCTCAATTCATGGGCCGCATCGGCTGAAAATCGCCGTTCTCTCTCAAATGCATCTGACAAACGATTAAACAGCCCATTGAGAGAGCTAATGATCGGCAGTAATTCGCTGGCGTATCGGTCACTTTTCAGCGGTGAAAAATCATTAACGCCTCTGGAGGACAATTTATTTGCCAGCTGCTTCATTGGCTTGGTTCCAATATTGACAACGATCCACACCAATATACCAATAATTGGCAATATCCAGATAATAGGTAGAATTGCCCGTATCAACACCTCTTCGGTCAGCGACGAATAGGCCCTGTGTTTTGCCGCAACCACAATAGTTAACTCGGCATCCTCTTTACCTAGCCCGTAAAGCAACCACTGATGGCCGCCATAACTCTTTAAATGAAAACCCTCTTCCAGGTCGATGAACAATACCTCTGGTAAATTGTTTGACTTGGCCAGCAATCTGTTATTCTGCCAAACCTGAAAGTGCGTATCCTCGCTGAAAACAGATTTCGGAATGGCAGACTGGTGAACGAACAAAGCATTCAGTGTATTCGCTTTATCCATAAGTTGTTGCTCTTCAATCTGATCAACCGCGTTCAAACTATCACGGTATCCCTGTAAAGCGGCAATGAAGTTGCTCAAGCAAATAACAGACAGTATTACGATAACCAGGAACGTTCTTATAGATTTCATCATTATCAGCCAGACTGCCTGATGGTATACCCAATACCTCTGATTGTCTGGATGAAATCCTGCGGTAATTTTTTTCTAAGATTACTGATATGAACTTCTATTGCATTACTGCCAATCGTCTCACCCCACTCATAGAGACTATTCTCCAGCATTGATTTGGTTTTCACCCGACCGGCTTCTTCCATAAGAATTTTTAGGGTCATATACTCCTTTTTAGGCAAACGGACCTCATCTCCATTCACTAACAAAGTATGGGCGGCGGTATCGAGAATGACATCACCAATGGTCACCTGACTTGTGATTGCGGTACTTAATCGTCTCGCCATTACTCGCAACCTCGCCAGCAGTTCCTCCATTTCGAAGGGCTTGGCCAGGTAATCATCGGCACCATTATCCAGAGCATTGACCTTATCATCCAAAGCACTTCTGGCCGTCAATATTAGAATGGGTATATTGGGTTTTGCCTTTCGTACAGACTTAAGAACCTCGAGCCCATCGATATCCGGCAAACCCAAATCCAACACAACCATATCCGGATGAAATTGATCCACCTGCTTTAAGGCATCAGCGCCATGGGCAACGTGTGATATGACAAGACCCTCTGATCGCAGCGCAACCACCAGCCCTTCAGCTAAATCTCGATCATCTTCAACAAGTAGTACTTTCAATAAGCAGCCCCTCCCTCATTCCTCAGAGGTGTTTTTCAATATCCTGTAGCGCTTGCCGGATCTCCTTTCTTCGTCCATCGTCCGCCAGTGCTCGCCCGACACGTGCTGGTGCCAGCAGTGCCTTTTCCATATAATTTTTGGCCTCAGCGTAACGATTCTCATTTTTTAGAAAGTCACCGTAAAAATAGTTCGGGTCTATCCCATCAGGATTAATCGTCAACGCCTTCATCAATAATTTTTCTGCTTTCTCATCATCTCCAAAACCTATCGGCCAGCCCGGAACATTAAAGTATAACGTACCAAGACTGGTATAAGCTGAGCCTTGTAACGCATCAGCATCCAGCTCTAACGCTTTTTCCAGATCCAGCTTTGCCGCTTTGGCATATTTCAAGGCGCCGAGGCCACCTTTAACCCCGGCATAAGTTGATTTTATAATTCCGCGCCATATATGCAACTCTGCTGATGGCGGGTGCTCCGACATCAATTTATCTGCCTGTTCAATTAAATCGGTAAAAGCCTCTTTCTGCACCTCACCAGTCAACTGGTAGTTATCAATTGCCCACTGCTTTTGTAGGTATTGAACTGACTCCTGGATTGTTTCTGCAGTGCTTACCGAAGAAAGAAATATTAACGCAATTCCTAACAAGATTTTAGTCAACTTCATTACCTGTTCCTCCTGTTTTAAACATCTACCGGCTTAGTTTGATTCATCCCACAATAACGCCTGATCGTAGGCAGCTGTCTTAACAGGGCTTTATCTACTACTGCCGGAAGCAGACTATTCAGCCTCACAAAGAACGACTCCGGCCAACCCAGGTAGCGATTCACGGATTTCCCCGATTCCAATGCGCTAACAAGTTGCTCAGCCACACTCCGCGGCTTATCGATTGCATTACCTAGCTCCCTGTTCATTTGGTTCACAGCGTCTGTATTCAACGCTGTATCGGTAGCCCTCGGTGCCAGGTAAACAACAGACACAGCTGTATCACTGAGTTCTCTACGTAACGATTCGGTAAACCCTCTCAGACCGAACTTGGTTGCACAATAAACACTCGACCCCGCATAGCCAATACTGCCTAGAATTGAGCCCACATTAACGATGACAGCTTTGGGCTTACACTCCAATATCGGCAACAGTGCTTTACAGACTCTGACGGGCGCCGCTAAGTTAGTAGCAATCAAAGTTGAAATATCTTCCTCTTCTGTACCTTGCAACGTCGCCAACTTATTTATTCCCAAACAGTTAACCAGACCATTAACCCCAAGCTTTTCAGCAGCGTCTCTAAGGGTCTCGATTCCCTTCTGTGTGTTGAGGTCAGCAACAATTTTTACGTGATTCTCACCATTGAGCGAATTTAGCAGATGATCGAGTTTTACTTCATTTCTGCCGGTTAAAAGCAAATCACATCCCTGTTGATCCAATGCTTCAGCAATGGCACTGCCAATACCACCGGTAGCCCCCGTTATTACAATTTTTTTAAAATGTGTATTCATCGACATCCTCTTTTGGCCCCTGTGATGCGACCGCAATAAATTCGACTGATGCATAATATAGTCTGAATTCAGATCAATCAGCTTTAGAGTACCCGTTTTAAATCGCCCTATAGAGCTGTCATGACAGTCATTGCATTTATCTTTGCAAATCCAGTATCCCCGGCGCTCATGCGGCAATAGTCGCTGCCTGGCTTGGCGATAACTCTCTGAAAATATTTCCGTAGAGATAATAGAAGGCTTTCGCTGAATGTATAATTTGATCCTGCTCTTCTACAGCTTCAATTTTATTCATTAAACCCTCGTAAAATTTGATATGATCCTGATCCAACTCTCCATGTGAGCGCAGGTAACTGAAGGCCTTGGCAGGTAATCCCAACTCTTTCTGTATTTTATTCGCAGCTATATCAGCAATTTTGATACTGGTTCCCTCCAAAACATTTACCATGCCAAAAAAACCCAGCGGATTGATACGATTTACGGTGTCATAGGCATATGAAACCATTAATTCGGTCGACAAATTTGGTTTGCTATTCCTTGCTTTTTCTTTATCAAAGCCACAAACCTCAATATCATTGAGTATCCACTCCTGATGACCGAGCTCCTCTTCAATGTATTCTGCCACTGCCTCTCTCAGCCACTCCTTGCTTTCTGGCAATCTGGCTCCTGTTGCCATCAACAGCGGTGTCGTATGCTTAACGTGATGGTAGGCCTGGTTCAGAAATGCCACATAGTCATTTAACGAGATTTTACCTGCCAAACAGGCAGTAATAATCGGCGCAGACATTAGATAGTTACGATCTACTTCAACCTCGTGTTGTAATCTTTCATAAAAAGTCATAAGTACCCCATTATTAACCTGTACGAACAGAAAGGTCTTTATTCAGGTATAGCTGATTAATACGATCTGAAAATGCGCGCTTTATTTTCTCTCGCTGTATACGTCCATTACCCGTTATAAAAGGCGTTAGCTCAGGCGGTTCAGCACGCAGATAATCGCCAATTTGCGCGTAGTCAGGCAGGTTCTGGTTGCAAACACCCACCCAGTCAGCAATATCACCATCGCTCACCGACGAGGGTGCAAAAATCAGTGCAATGAGATAGGGCTGCTCATCACCAAACACCACACAGTGACTAAGTATCGGCAAAGACATTAATACTGACTCCACCCATTCTGGACTTATATTCCTTCCGAAGCTGGATATCAGGATATTTTTACATCGGCCATCAATTCCTAGAAAACCATCCTTGAAATGCCCTATATCTCCTGTGTGTATTTTTCCAGGATACCAACTCGCGGTATCACCCAAATAGCCCAAATGCACAGCACCGGACACCACAACTTCGGTATTTTCAATATAAACCTGGCAGTGGGGCAATAACCGCCCTACCGAGTCAATATGATCTTTTGATGGGGTATTTAAAGCTACCACGGATCCACATTCGGATAAGCCGTAGCCCTGATAGACCGGCAACCCCAAAATTCTGGCATTATGGATAAGTTGTGGCGACACTTTCCCGCCGCCGACTGCGATAAACTTTAAGGTCGCAGGCCGCTGCCAGCCGTTCATGCAAGCCTGCACGAGCAAAATCAATAACTGGGGAACTAATATCATTGTCATCGGCTGCGTATCGGTAATGCAATCCAACAGCTTTTTTGCATCCAGCCTGGAGCTGCCCAGCATCCCTCGATCCCTCTCAGAGGGAATAACCACCTCTCCTCCGCTAAGCAAAGGTGTATAAACCCCGGCAATATTTTCAAGCAAGGTACTTAGCGGCAGCAGGCAAAGATGCCTGGGGTATTTAATATCAATAGCATCCGCCAACGATTGTGCAACCTGCCACTGATGAGCGAAGCTCAAACAGACACCTTTGGGGTTTCCGGTTGAGCCCGATGTGAAGGTGATTTTCTGCGTACCCTCTGGAAATTTTTGAGGATAACGTTCGGTGAGTTTCCAAGCGTAGATCAAAAATGTCTGACCAGTGTCGTGATATTCCATCTTTTCAAGTGGCATGCTGAGTCTATCAGGGAGGGACAGATGGTCACTCAACAAAGTATCCACTCCAGCGGTGGTCACGCATTGTTGTACTTGGTCTGTCGAAAAGAATGCCGGCAAAGGTATAAAAACCAACCCCAGCTCCTGGCAGGCCAGGTCGATCAGTACCCACTCGATACTATTGTCCGCTTGCAGCGCAACTACTTTTGCACCGCTGGCCTGAAACCATTTAACACGCGCTTGAACCTCAATGATCAATAATGCGTAGGTCAAATGCTGGTTCCCGGAGACCAAAGCTACAGAATCTTCCGGTAACAGGCTGGCAACAAATTTGAGCCGTTTTAATATACCCGACATTAATCGACCTTCGCCAGACGACGGTAATCGCGCAAAGCGCTGGCAATATCCGTTATATTGTTTAGCTGCTGATTCGCAATATTGCTTAAACGACTATTGCCTGCAATGATCTCTGAGGCGGTTTTCAGACTACCAACCATTACCCGGGGATTATTCTCGTAGTAGCTACCCCACAATAATTGATCACCTTTCAGCCGATCAGGGTCTGCACTAACCAAATAGTGCGGTTCAAATCCCAAATACTTCATGAGTCGTTCTACTTGCTCAGTTACGGTAAAGACCATCCATTCATAATCCGCTTCTGCTAACGACATGGCCATCAGCACCATTGCAAGGGGGCCGTACCCCTTTCTCGTAATCGCCAGATTGCCAATTTCCATCAGCGCGCTACGGTCAACCGGCTGCTTTGAAATGGATGCCACTTGCTGCTCGATGGGACCGTCCAGATACTGTTCCAGAAACATTGGCCGATACCGCCCTGGTCTTAACCCAAATACGCCCACAAGCTCGCTTCCATCATGAATACCGACCAGAATGGGCAGGTACTCATTTACATGGGCATTGTGAACTTGCAAGTATTTCCTTGAGACATAGCGTTCTAATTCCTGCCGTCCAGAGCATCCTTCCACATAAAGGCTTATGCCTGCATTTGATACATAACCATCTCGCATATTGCAGTTATGACTATTAATAACACCTGGCTGAGACATACCGTGGCCTCCAATAATTTTTCTCTTGGCGTTAACAATAGGATCTTCACCTTAAGACAACCTTAGGTGGGCAATTTATTTTAGGAGGAGAAGCAAAGTTGGGGTCTCTGCTTTTTTCTTAATATAGGGCTTACTTTTCTGGGGACTTCGAATTCGAATTCTTTCACATGGACAGAACGTACCCTATGTATATGACTGACTGGGCCTGACTAGCACCGAGTAACTATGGGAATTGATACACCCTTAAAAACGTGCTGGTTCGAGTCTGGCCTCTACCTTCCTTTGCCATTATCCGCAGTAGTTACAAGAGTTACAAGCTCTACAAGAGCTACAAACTCCTACTCTCAGGTCAGATTATAGAGCCGTTCAAATTCACCAACAGGAACCGGGCGACTGATCAGAAATCCCTGCATTTGATCGCAAGCACAGCGCCGCACATAATCTGACTGAATCTGCGTTTCAACTCCTTCAGCCAATACCGTTATATTGAGACTATGCGCCATCTCTGTTATCGCTCTTGCAATGATGGCATCTTCCGGTTTAGTAACAATATCTTTTATAAAGCTTCGATCTATCTTCAGCTTATCGAAGGGGAAACGGCGCAAATAGGAAAGACTTGAATAACCTGTGCCAAAATCGTCCAGAGCTAACCGAACACCAATATCCTTGATTGATTTGAGCACTTCAAACATCTTTTCAGGTTGCCCCATCACCACGCTTTCTGTGATTTCAATTTCCAGACTTGATGGGGAACAGTTACTTTCCTGCACAATTTTTGAAAGATGCGCGACAAAATCGTGGTCTTCGAGCTGGCAGACAGAAACATTAACGGCAATACTCAGTTTATCAAACCCCGCAGCACTCCAGCCTGCAAGTGTCATACAGGCCTGCTCGAGAATCCATCTTCCAAGCGGTCTAATAAACCCCGTGTGCTCTGCTACAAAAATAAAATCCATCGGCGGAACCAAGCCAAGTTTTGGATGATTCCATCTAATCAGCGCCTCCGCTCCCTCCAACTCACCACTACTCATATTGATCTGTGGCTGAAAGTAGAGTTCAAATTGCTGCTCCTCAAGTCCCTTTCGCAGATCATTCTCCATTTGCAGCTGCTGACTCAGCTGCCGGTTCATCTCATCGGTAAACAGATGGAACTGCACATCAGAACTGGTCTTGGCCTGATACATGGCGGTGTCTGCCTTTCTCAATAGGGTTTCAACTTCCTGCCCATCTTCAGGCCAAACGCTACCACCGACACTCACGGTAATATGCAATTCATGCTGATCAACAATAAAAGGCTGCTCAAATATTGCCAGCAATCGTCTAACCATTTCAGACAACAGCTCAATGGACTCAACATTATCAACCAGCAATACAAACTTATCACCGCCGTAACGGGCAAGTGTATCGCAACTCCTTGCAAATTCGCTCAAGCGTCGGGCAACCGCAATCAATAATCGATCCCCCACCTGAAATCCCAGACTTTCATTAACCAGCTTGAAACGATCCAAACCCAGCACCAGCAATGCTACTTTGCCTCCTGTTTGTGCATGCACAACACCCTGCTCGAAATGATCAGCCAATAGCGCTTTACTGGGTAGTTCGGTCAGCTCATCATGGTAAGTTAGAAAATTAAGTCGATCCGCCATCACTTTCTGTTCGGTGATTTCATGATGGATATTGATCACGTGAGTCACATTACCCTGTCGATCTCTGACCGGCGACATTGAGCACATATCCCAGTAAAGCTCACCGTTCTTTCGTTTTCTCTGTAACTCGCCCTGCCAAACTCGACCCTGCCTCATTCTTTGCCAAAGTTCATCATATCTTGCACTTGGTATATCTAATGGCCGAGTGATGCTCACATGACTACCCACAACTTCATCGGCGGAATACCCTGACACCTGATAGAATCGTGGATTGGCATACTCTATAATGCCATTGATGTCGGATATAACCAATGCACTGAAGCTCTGCTCAATCGCCGTCATCAGTTTTCGTAATTCCTGCTCAGCCTTTTGCCTTAATTCCCGGTCGACCAGCAAATAGGAGCGCATCACTTCAAAGGCACTGGCAACCTCCCCCAATTCATCCTGAGCGCTGACCTGAAGAGTTTGGGAAAAATCTCCCTGCCCGATCACAGTTGCAGAACGCTGTAAACGCTTAAGCGGATTTAGAATACGGTAATAGGTCACCAATAACGCGGCGATAAACACCACCATAACCAGAACCACTATAGCCATTCCGGCAAACAGCTGACTGCGGTTACGGGATTTAATAAGCATCACATCCTCGTCTATATGCCTGTCCACAGCAGCGGCTAACTGTAATATCGACTCTACACCCTGTGTTGCACGATCAAACCAGTCCGTCGCATCAACAGGGTATGCACCTTCTTTACGACTACTCTCCAATACCTTCAAGCGAAGCATCTGGTACTGCCCTTTATAATAGGTACGCAAGGCTTGCCGCGCCTCATTAATGGCTGGGGTTTTTGGAAAGTACTCCAATATATTGTTGATCTCCTTCATGATTTCTCGTTGAGCATACTTTAATTCATCCAGCTTCCGAAATTCTGCGACGCTCAGCGGCCGTTGCATCGCAATAACTGCACTCAGCAACGCCCGTTCACCTCCAAGGCTCTCACTAAACAGGAAAAAAAGCTGTTTAACATAAGAACCGTAGCGCGTGGCGTGCTCTGATTCCTCTCTTGGTGCCCTGATTATACGGTTGATGTCAGCAACTTCTTCAATGCACTTCGTGAGTTCATCAATCCACTGCAGATAATCAATCCCGCCATTCTGCTCGAGGAGATTTTGATCCACCTGCAAACGCAGCGCCTGAATAGCACCGTTGACCTTATTGTTGAGTTTTTCTTTAATCAACGACGAAAATAGGTCTGGTGTTCTCTCCAGCTCCAAACGCAGCTGCTCCAGATTTGTATCGGTATTTTTTCTAACAGTCTGCAAGCGCTGCTGCGCAGCGGCGTGAAAATATTGCGGGTTTGATAAAAAAGTGGCCGTCAGCCCGCGCTCTACCCCTAACTGCGCAGTGAGGGACAAAGCGCTTTGTCCAATCGCGTTGGCATCCACCAGTCGACTTACGCTTTCATTCCATCTAAAGACTTGAACAACATTCCAGCCTACAGCACAGATTGCGATGGACGCCAGTACAAAAAACATGAGCAGCAACAGCTGTCTAATTCGCAACGCTCTGAACAGCTTAAGGAAAACGCCGAGTGTTTCTGAGGCAGCGATAACTTGATCTTTATTGTTCAACAGGAGAACCCTCAAGCATCTATTACATCCAACCCGGATTATGGCAAACCGATCTGTCGGTATTCACAATTTTAGGGTGTTCATTCACAAATAAACATACATACAGCCAGCCACTAAATACCACCTGTGTGTTGGCCATAATCTAGCCCATGGCACACCCAAGCACGCTCTATGTCAAGAACCTGAATTATTTTTCATGTTTATTAGAAGAAGACTTTTACCACAGCATTATCTTTCCGTCAAACACTTGTTTTATCAGGCGGAACTAAGAACATCTGCTAACTTTTTTGAAGCCTGAATTTCGCCAAGTGTCTGATCACTGGAATGGCGCCGGTCCACCCGAGCCGCATTCCCAGGGCTTTCTGTCTGCTGGTCAGTTAATGTCGACACCGGAATATAGCGCTCTTCGTATAGAGCGTTCATTAGATTAAAAGTCGCCCCACTTCCTGACTGCAGGGCTGCAGCCAGCAAACCATTTAGTCGAGGAGCAACCTGCTGATCGAGCTGGACGACACTTTCACGAATCTGAAAGTTAGTTTCATCCCACTCTACCTTGCGCCCTATCTGCGCCTCGCTGGCGAGGCTAAGCATGAGCGCGAATTGCGCGCCATTCGCCGAGCTAACCGCTTGATTGATTGGCCCCGCAAGATTGTTAGAAAGCGCATCGGTTGTTTCAATGTGCAAGAAATAGATCCTCAATAGCTATCCTTTGTACTTTTTTATATCGGCCTACAGATCGAAGGCTTTAATAACACCAGTGGTCATGCCAAACAGGCAAGCCAGCTCCATTTAAAAAAGCAATTGTAAAAAGATGGTCTATACTTACAGAGATCTTTGCATAATGTAGCGAGCGACGGCAATACAAGGCAAAATTCGGCGAAAAAGCGCATGGATGCAGGAGTTAGAGCGACGCAGGAAGCCAAAGCCGAGTTTATACTTATAAATGAGCATTTTGAGCCGGGTTTTAACACAGTATTGCCTAGCGTAGTAGTTATGCAAAGGACTCTTACAGCTAGCAGGAAACTGAATTACCCAGGGTTTTCAATAGATACAAACGATGCAAGCACTTACTAAAAGAGCACCCTTAGTACGCTGTTCGGAACAACGTAAATACCGATGCTTTAATCTCGATGGAATGCATATTCGCGTCAAACATAAAGGAATGCTGCGCGAATTTGTAAAAGGTGTGGCCGTTGAATGGCTAAACTTCAATCGTTGCGGCCTGTCATTTATGAGTAACAGGCACTTTGAGATTCACGAGCGAATTGTTATTGATATAACAACATCCAACTGCGCAGTAAGGCAGCTGGTGGCAATCATCCACAATGCGCGCAAGCAGGCGGGCATATTCCGATATGGCGCACAGTTTTATTTTGGCGCAAACAGCCACATGCAAACCAGAGAAATAATCGAAGCACTCCAGACTATTGAGCAATCACTAGCGTAGGTAGCGTCAGCACTAAACCAGTCTGTAATTTCAAAAAACTTACCTCAAAGCAACTGCTCTTTGCTAGAATGGCCGCAGATTAACTACAGCGGTATTCCAATTTGCCATCTTCTCAAAATTTTAATAATGCTGGCCTGCTAAGAAGGCTGTTTGCAATATTTTATGACTCACTTCTCATAACAGCACTCTGGATGATGGTAGGCGGACTAATGGTTTTTGCGAACGGCAACGAGGCCATCAAACTGCCTATTTTGCCCGTTCTACTCCCTCTGGTAATATTTGTTTTTTATATCAAGTTTTGGCGCTCGAGCGGGCAGACGCTGGGCATGCAGACTTGGCGTATTAAAATTGTTAATCATGAAGGCGGGGCAATTAGTGTAAAACAGGGCCTGATCCGCTTCGTGGCCGCCGCGCTTTCGTGGCTTTGTTTGGGGTTTGGCTATTGGTGGATGTTGTGGGACAGTGAAAAATTAACCTGGCACGACCGCCTCTCAAAAAGCAGGATAATTATTTTATCAAAAGAAAACGCCGACTAATGTTGTCCCTGCCGTTTAGGCCGGCTCAGGCGAGCTTGCCTCCGCCGATTGCACCTGATTACGCCCGTTTCCCTTGGCTCTATAAAGTGCTTTGTCTACCCGCTGGATTAAACTCTCCTTTGTTTCTCCAGGTCTGAGTTGGGCTACGCCAATTGAAGCGGATATTCCATCGATAATCCTATCCTGCTGCTTTATCTTTACCTTAGTCACCTTTTCTCTAATCGACTCAGCCAGATTAAGTGCTTGCTCAATAGTTCCTTTTGACAGCACTGCCGCGAACTCTTCTCCCCCATATCTGGCAACCTGAATATGATCCGCACCAAACGTCTGCAGCAATTTACCCAAGGCTGCCAGAATTCTGTCTCCTGTGAGATGACCATAGGTATCATTACATTTTTTAAAGAAATCCAAATCAATCAACAATAGAAACGGCCTGGCACCAGGCATAGCCATTGCACCTTCCAGCGCTCTATCAAAGGAGCGACGATTTCCGATTTTGGTAAGGCTGTCCACAAAAGCATTTTGCTCACTATCCTTTAACTGCCTTTTTAGTGACTCAATTTCCTCATTCGCAGACCTTAATTCCTGATAAAACGCCTGATTCAGATCATCGGCAACTTCTGTTTCCCGCAACAATCCCTTTAAAGTTTCCTCAAGCTTTGCGGGATCGGACTCATTCTGCATTTTCTGCATTCCCTGCTGCAGCGCCTGTCCATAGTCCTTTGCTCCTTCAGCGGTACGCAGTGCACTGCTCGACAGACCGTTTAGCAAAGAAACGACGGCCGCTTGAGCATCTTTATTGTCAGAGATGAATGGCTTCACAAAATAGTCGAAAAAAAGCTCTTCACTTTTCTCGGGAAAATAACTCTTACTAGAGGAAAAATCCCTATCAAGCTCCTTCTTAAGACCATGATCCCGCTCTGCCACATAGGCGTACCAGAGCGCAAAATTACAGGGATTGGTGGGAATTTTTCTTTCCACCATTAGAGGAATAGCCTGCTTGAGCAGCTCAGCCGCGTGTTTGGGATCTTCTCGGAAATACATACTCTATTCTTATTTTATTTTATTTAAATCTGCGTCAAGTATTCAAAATATATACTTTTCAGAGCGCTTATGTAAACTCTAATCACAGCGAGCGCAGGTATTGTTGTCAAACGCACACTAATAGCCAGCCTTAACCTGTAGGTTTACGCCACATTTCTCTGTAAGATATGTCGGAAACGCGGTCAACCAACAAAAATAAGTCATTCACCCACGAAATTCTGACTAGCGTAGCTATCCTACTCTCCGCAAAAGCACTACTGCTAACAGAAAAAAAACGACGATTGGGATCAGGCTGGCATACAAAGGCTCAAAACCAAATACAATGCTCGCAGGCCCGAGAAAATCTTCCGAGTACTTAAATAGCAACCCTAGTATGACGCCAGTAAAAACACGAAACCCCATAGTAACCGAACGTAAGGGTCCGAAAATACAGGAAAGGGCAACTAGAACCATCACCACGGTTGCGAGAGGTTGAAAAATTTTCTTCCAGTAAGCGAGCAGATATTTTTTTGCATTAAGTCCTTGAGCCACCAAATAGCGAGTGTAGGTATGCAGCCCCTCAATAGATAGATCTTCCGGCTTAACCACTACGACCTTTAGCACGTCGGGTGTCAACCGGGTATCCCAGCGCAAGCTGGCAAACTCCTGTTTTACTGCCCGATCCGGATAAAGCCGCGTCACCTCGACCTCCTGCAAAATCCAATGATCCCCCTGATAAATCGCCTTGCGCGAAAATCGGGACTCAGTCAGTTTCCTTTGATTATCAAATTGGTACTGGGTTATCCCATAAAGTACACCGCCAGGCAGGACCGCGTTAAAGTGCATATAGTCATCGCCTTCCCGGTGCCAATACCCGTGCCGTGACTTAAGGGCCTCGTTGCCACTTTGTGCCAATGCCCTCTGACTCTGCGCATAAGTTTCAGTATAAGGAACGACAAACTCTCCCATCAATAAACCGATGATAACGAAGAAGAAAGCAGGCTTAATGACTGCATAGGAAATCCGCGCGATTGACATGCCGGTCGCACGCATCACGGTTAATTCACTATGGTTCGCCAATACTCCCAGCCCTATCAGGCATCCGATCAGCACCGATAAAGAGATAAATTCATAGATTCGTTTCGGGATAGTCATTGCAAGATACTGAAAGGCCTCTGCCCGTTGATAACCTCCCTCCAGATCCTGCATTTCATCGATCAATGCAAAAATCAGGTCGAGTCCTATCACCACGCTTAACACCAGGAAAATCGAGGCTATCACCAACTTTCCAATATATCTGTCGAGACGCCGCACCCGCTAGTTACTCACTCTATTATTTCCGAAACCAAAACAGTTTATGATGGAGATTGCCAATGAGCGCCAATCCAATACCAAGAAACAGCAAATGCACCGACAACATTCCGGGTAAAGGATCAAGTTTACCATCCTCAATCCCGGTACGTGTTGTGGACAACAATATCAGATAACCCATATAAAGGAAGATAGCGGGCAGCAGTCGCAGATAACGCCCCTGCCGAGGGTTCACCCTGCTTAATGGAATGGCTAAAAGAGTGATCACAGGTACCAAAAGTGGCAAAGAGATACGCCATTGCAGCTGCGCCATATCCTCCGGATCATCAGACCCCAGCAAATCCTGAGTTGGCTTCAATTCTGCCTTCACTCTGACCTGACGTTTTGTGGGCTTGGGAATTTTAACACCATATTTTTCATACTGGGTAACGCGATACTCCGGGTCACCAGGATTGCCATCGTAACGATAACCATTTTCCAGAAGCAGAAAGTGACTTCCGGTATCCGCGTCAATGTACTGTGATCCTGATTCTGCAACCAACAGTATCAACTCAGGCTTATCGCCACCCTTTTTTTCCAACCGTTGAGAAATAAAGACATTCTCCATGCGCGTTCGCTTATCCATTAGCTTTTCGGTATAAGTCACACGCCCGCCACTTCCCAACTGCTGAAAACGCCCGGGAATGAGCGTATCAAATTCGGTACGTTCATCCTGTGCATTAAAGATATCCTCGACCTTCGCAGCACCCCAGGGGCTAACCTTTATGCTCAACACCGCCACCACTAGCGTGACCAGCAAAGCAGGCACCATGGTATAAAATACCAATTTTTTATTACTCATACCACAGGCTGAAAGCACGGTCATTTCACTGTCCAGATAAAGCCTGCCGTATGACATTAGAATGGCTAAAAACAGACCCAGCGGTAGTATAAGCTCCAGGAATCCCGGCAACCGGTACCCCATAACACTAAACAATACATCAGCCGCTAATTCGCCCGTTGCGGCTTCGGCGAGATACTTGATGAACCGCCCACTCATCACGATAAGTAGCAATATAGCGGTAACCGCTATTAGAGCAACCAGTATATTTTTTGCAAGATAGCGGAATATTATCAAAACAGAGTGAGCAACTTTTGTAGTTAGACGAGATGCGTGACATTTTATAACGCATCTTTTCATATTGAGAACTGGTAATCATTAAATAATTACGTAAACTGACAATTTTCGAAGTCGCAACACAGAAGCAGGTAAAGTAAATCATGGATTATCAAATTAAGACCGGCAACCCTGAGAAACAGTCGAGCGGATGTCTGGTCGTATCCATAACAGATAAGACCAAACTCTCCCCTACTGCTAAACAGATCGATCAGGCGAGCGAAGGGCTGCTCAGCAAATTGATTCGACGCGGCGATCTTGAACGTAAAACAGGAAAAATTTTGCTACTGAACGCCGTGCCAAACATTAAGGCACAGCGGGTTCTCATGGTACATTGTGGTGACTCGAAAGAGTTAGATGAGGGCAAATTCATCAGTCTGATGCAGAATGTATTTAGCGTAATAAAAACCTGTGGAGCGAAAGATGCGCTTATCTTTCCAGATGAGTTTCAGTTACCGGAACATGAATTGGACTGGAATATTGCTCAGATTATTTCGCAATGCGAAGATAGTCTTTATCAATTCAACCAATTAAAAAGCAAACAGGATAATCAGCCGACTAAATTCTCTCGCTTGACTTTTGCCCTATCAAACCGTGACCAGCTAGAAGAGGCGCAAGCGGCAATATCGATTGCCCGGGCGATAGCCAGAGGTAAAAGCTTGGCCAAAACGCTTGGCAACCTGCCGGGAAACATCTGTACTCCCGGTTATCTCGCTGATCAGGCTAGAGAACTTGCCAAGACCCACAAGAAGCTCAGCACCAGCGTGATAGAAGAAAAGCAAATGACTGAACTTGGCATGGGCGCATTACTATCTGTGAGTGCCGGAAGCATTGAGCCTGCCAAACTTATTGTGATGAATTACAAAGGCGGAAAAAAAGACGCCGCGCCTCAAGTGCTGGTAGGCAAAGGTGTCACCTTTGATACCGGCGGCATCAGCCTGAAACCCGGCGCCGCAATGGACGAGATGAAGTTCGATATGTGCGGCGCAGCCAGCGTTTTTGGTACGATGGCCGCACTGGTAGCACTTGAACTGCCTATTAACGTTATCGGCATCGTAGCAGCTGCAGAAAACATGCCCGGCGGCGAAGCAACGAAACCGGGGGATATAGTGACCTCTCTCTCCGGACAAACAATTGAAATTCTGAATACGGACGCAGAAGGTCGATTGGTACTTTGCGACGCACTCACCTATGCAGAGATGTTCAACCCAGCTGCAATTATTGATATTGCGACCCTCACCGGCGCATGCGTGATAGCGCTTGGCAAGCATGCAACCGGGCTGTTTACAAATCAGGATAGTCTCGCCGTGGAACTGCTCAAAGCAGGAAATGAAGCTTACGATCGCGCCTGGCATATGCCACTGTGGCAAGACTATCAATCGCAACTGGATAGCAATTTTGCGGATATGGCCAATATCGGGGGTCGGGAAGGGGGCAGCATAACCGCTGCATGCTTCCTGGCACGCTATACCAAGGAGCAGCGCTGGGCACATCTGGACATTGCCGGCACAGCCTGGAATTCCGGGAAAGAAAAAGGTGCCACTGGACGTCCAGTCGCGCTGTTGACGCACTATCTATTGGATAGAGCAGCAGAAATAGAAATCGATTAGCCCGTTTAGCGCTACTGACCCAGATTTTCCGATGACAAAAATTGACTTTTATATCTTGAACGCAAAAGCGGTAAAGGATCGTTTGCTTTTTGTCTGCCGATTAGTCGACAAAATCTATAAAAAAGGTCACCAGGTTTATATTCATACGGATGACGAAGCAACGACCGCATACCTGGATAAAGCACTGTGGGAATTTCGACGGGATAGTTTTATCCCTCACCGGCGCCTAGACCATCTATCAGAGCCGCCCTCGCCAGTTGAAATTGGCCATGATCAAGATCCAACCGAACACCAGGATATTCTTATCAATCTGGCAACTCAGCCACCCGATTTTTTTTCACGTTTCAGTCGCGTATCGGAAGTGGTTATACAACAGCCTGAGTTGCTAAACGCTTCCCGCAATCGGTATTCTTTCTACCGTGACAGGGGTTATCCGATGCAGACTCACCCCATCGAATAATACGCTGAAAAACCTAACGATTCGGCAATATCATATCCAGAGTTTCAGATATTTTTTCTGCGACACCGGCCATAGTTTCCATGCAAATATCCACTGATAAGCCGGTCAAATTCCTAACATCGGGGTTAATCGCTGCAAAGGCCAGTCCCACCGCATCTTCATTATATGCAACGCCAGCAAGCTGTTTGGCAATATGAACCACAGCAACTTCCCACTCCTGACTAGAGCCAATTTGTGGCTGATCCTGACTGGCTATTAGCTCACTAAATTGTTCGGGGAAATTCCAGGAATGTGCGAGCGCTGCACCCAACTCCGCAGCATTAAACCCAAGCAACTCCTTTTCAACCTGACTAAGCGGTTTTAATTGTTCCTGTGAAATCGCAATAGCCTGTTTCGCCTCATCGGCACAATGTTCATAAATCACCAAATGACCTATATCCAAAAGCAGACCGGCTACAAACAGTCGCTCAACTTCCCTTAGGTGAAATGAAGTTGCCAGCAAACGGCAGATCAACGCGCGCTCAGTACTGGCCACCCAAAAGGCATCCATACTCATGACATCATTCGACATAGTGCCAAATGCTTTTGTAATACTGGTTGCAATGACCAGATCATAAATATGCTTGTAGCCAATAATTTTTACCGCTCGGCTAATCGTGTCCACCTGGCTTTGCATTCCAAAAAAAGCACTGTTGGCCATTTTCAGCAAACGCGCGCTCAAACCCGGATCGTTACTCAACACATTACTGAGATCGCTTAGCTGGCTATCCGGGTCATTTACAATCCCCCTCACCTTGAAGTATATATCTGGTAAGGAATAGAGCTGGGAAGCACTACTTACTAAGCGATCGAAGTCAATAGCAGGACCGGCTTTTATCTCTGCTTGCATAAATGGTTAATTCCTGAATTCATGTAACATGCTCTAAGTTTAGCAAAAATTTTCAAGTTCTCCCCTCTAATTACGGACAGTCATGGAACAGCAACATTTCCCCCTGACAAGAGTCATTGTATAATCTCCGGTCTTTTGCCCTATAAACCATCAATCGAGTTTTAAAATACTAATGGAAAAAACCTACCAGCCTTCCCAGATAGAATCCAATTGGTACCAAACGTGGGAAACCAGGGGTTACTTTAAACCGTCAGGAAAAGGTACTCCCTACTGCATCATGATTCCGCCACCCAACGTCACTGGCAGCCTGCATATGGGGCATGGATTCCAGGAAGCCATCATGGATGGATTAATTCGCTATCACCGCATGAAAGGCGATAACACCCTGTGGCAGGTGGGAACGGATCATGCAGGTATAGCCACTCAAATGGTGGTTGAAAGACAGTTGGATGCAAAGGGTCTTTCAAGGCACGATCTGGGCAGAGAGAAATTTATAGAAAAGATTTGGGAGTGGAAGGAGGAGTCCGGAGGCACCATCACTGGACAACTGCGACGACTGGGTGCTTCACCAGACTGGTCACGCGAACGTTTCACAATGGATGAGGGCTTTTATACCGCAGTTCAGGAGGTGTTTGTTCAACTTTATGATCAGGGGCTCATCTACCGCGGCAACCGACTGGTGAACTGGGATCCAAAACTACATACGGCAATTTCTGACCTGGAGGTCATTTCCGAAGAGGAGCAGGGCAGCCTTTGGCACTTTAAATATCCGCTGGCCGATGGGTCTGCGCACCTTACAGTCGCCACCACTCGTCCGGAAACCATGCTTGGTGATTCCGCCGTTGCGGTGCACCCGGACGACGAGAGATACCAGCATCTCATCGGTAAAACGATCATGCTGCCACTCGCAAATCGTGAAATCCCCATTATTGCCGATGATTATGTTGATAGGGACTTTGGTACAGGCTGCGTAAAAATAACTCCAGCGCATGATTTCAATGATTATGAGATGGGCGAACGTCATGGACTCGAAAAAATAAATATTTTTAATGACGATGCTCAAATCAACGCGAATGCTCCAAAACCATACCAGGGGTTAGATCGCTTTGAAGCCCGTAAGCAGGTGGTTAAGGATCTGGAAAACCTGGGCTTGCTGGAAAAGATTGATGCGCATACCCTTAAGGTACCCCGCGGCGACCGCAGCGGAGTGGTTATCGAACCCTATCTAACCAATCAATGGTATGTATCGACCAAGCCACTGGCTGATCAAGCCATCAAGGCAGTGGAAGATGGCGCCATTAAATTTGTACCACAACAATACGAAAATATGTATTTCTCGTGGATGCGAGATATTCAGGACTGGTGTATTTCCCGCCAATTATGGTGGGGGCATCGTATTCCAGCCTGGTACGACGATCAGGGGCAGGTTTATGTGGGGCGATCGGAACAGGAGGTCAGAGAAAAATACAGCCTCCCTGCTGAACTGTCGCTAGCACAGGATGAAGATGTGCTGGACACCTGGTTCTCTTCCGGCCTTTGGACTTTCGGCACACTCGGCTGGCCAGAGAAAACTCTTGAACTAGAAACCTTTCATCCCACTGATGTGTTGGTCACCGGTTTCGACATTATCTTTTTCTGGGTCGCACGAATGATCATGCTGACTTTGCACTTTATGGACGAAATCCCCTTTCACACCGTCTATGTGCACGGATTGGTCAGAGATAGTCACGGCCAAAAAATGTCCAAATCCAAAGGCAACGTACTGGATCCGATAGACTTGATAGACGGCATTGATCTTGAGTCTCTGGTAGAAAAACGAACTGCCGGAATGATGGTGCCTCACCTGCGCAAAAATATTGAGAAAATGACACGTGCTGACTTTCCAGACGGCATCAATGCTTATGGCACCGATGCGTTACGATTCACCTATTATTCACTGGCCTCTACCGGTAGAGATATTAACTTTGATGTAGGGCGCATTGAAGGATTCAGGAATTTCTGCAATAAAATCTGGAATGCTGCGCGTTACGTTTTAATGAACACAGAACAGGAAGACTGTGGACAGGATAACGCTGAAGATTATCAATTATCGCTGGCGGACCGCTGGATTATTGCCAAACTGCAACAGGCCGAACAGGCAGTGGCCGGAGGAATTGATAATTACCGCTTCGACCTGGCGTCGCAGGCACTGTACAACTTTATTTGGAACGAATACTGCGATTGGTACCTTGAGTTATCAAAACCGGTACTCTGGGATGAAAACGCCAGTTCCTCACAGAAAAAAGGAACCCGACGCACACTGATTAGAGTACTGGAAGCCACGCTTCGGCTGGCCCACCCGATGATGCCTTTTATCACCGAAGAAATTTGGCAAAAAATCAAAGGTCTCGCTGGCAAAACGGGTGAGACGATCTTGCATCAACCCTATCCGGTGAGCGATGCAACGCTACTGGACGAGCAGGCTCTGAGCGATATTGAATGGGTAAAAGGCGTGGTGATGGCGATTCGCAATATTCGCGGCGAAATGAACATTTCACCGGCCTTACCCATACCGGTACTGCTAAAAAATGCATCCACCGAGGATCAGCGCCGTCTCGCCGAGAATCAACAGTTTCTTGTCAAGCTGGCAAAACTAGAGGGCATAACTCTCCTGGCAGACATGGAAGTACCACCATTGTCCGCTATTCAGCTAGTGGGAGACATGGAATTATTAGTGCCCATGAAAGGGTTGATTGACGTAGCTTCAGAACTTGTGCGATTACAGAAGGAATTCGATAAAATGAGTGGAGAGCTATCCAGAATAAACGGTAAGCTCAGTAATGAGAAATTCATTAGCAAGGCACCACAGACGGTAGTAGCTAAGGAACGCGAAAAGCTATCTGAGATAGAGGCCGCCATCGATAAGATTACGGCACAAATCACTCAAATATCGGCACTAAAGGGATAAAATCATTTAAATTCAGGCTCGTACGATAACTACAATTCTTGAGCTATATCAGTTGTCACCCGCATTTCTAGTTATATAATGCTCCACTGGCCAGGACTGAGACATGGATTTGGCTCGTAAGCTGGCGCTAAAAGATTAATATAATAAAAGTGTTAGAGGAAAAGAGCATGTCAGAGCGTGAAAAAGGTACCGTAAAGTGGTTTAATAATGCTAAGGGGTATGGCTTTATAGAGCGAGAAGACGGTCAAGATGTCTTCGTCCATTATAGAGCCATTACAGGGGAAGGTTATCGTAAACTTCTCGATGGACAGCAAGTAGAATATACTGTTGTTGAAAGCCAGAAGGGTTTGCAGGCAGAGGACGTTTCCCCTGCAGTCTAGCGCATAGCAAACTAGCCGCACTAGGTGCGGCAATCTGGCTGTAAACACATACCACTTTGGAGTTGTTGTGGATCTTTTTAGCTCAAGCTTGTTAGTAGCGATACTAGCTTTTGCCGCGGGTATCGCCGTGGGCCTTGCCATCTATAAATTTATGCATTCTGACGAAGCTCGTGCTCGAAAACTGCAGGACGAGCTGGATCAGGTAAAGCATGACTACGAGATATATAAGCAGGGGGTGACGCAACATTTCAGCAAAACCTCTGAACTTGTGAACAATCTTACCGAAGATTATGTGAAAGTTTACAAGCATCTGGCGGAAAGTGCTGAATCGCTGACAGACGTTAGAATGACACCCCAATTGAGCCAGCAAGAATCCAGCCCCATGGGTTCCTTCATCAACGAAGTGGAGAAAAGCGCTGCAGAGAAGTCCGATAGCGCAACAGAGACAGTTGAGCCACCCAAGGACTATGCTCCCAAAAGCGAAGGTGAGGATGAGGGTATGCTCTCAGAGTCCTTTAGTGTTGCTTCACAGAAACCAGATGATCTGGAAAAGGAATCGGCGACAAGCGGTAAAGCGTAGCACTGGATTTTCTACTGCTATACCGGATTATCAATATCAATAAAGTGAGCCTCGATCCCGAGCTGTGTGGCCAAACGCTCACCTAAAGCTTGCACCCCATAACGCTCTGTCGCATGATGCCCGGCAGCATAAAAATGTAGCCCATATTCGCGTGCCAAATGAACAGTACGTTCAGACACTTCACCTGTCAGGTAGGCATCAACTCCGAGTTCCGCCGCTCTATCAATATAGTCTTGAGCGGCGCCGGTGCACCAGGCAATACGCTTAATCAACTTTGCTGCACCGGGCACATGCAACGGCATTCGATTCAATTTATCATTGAGCAGTTGAGCAAATTGCTCACCCTGCATGGCAACTGAAAGTGATCCTGTCAACCCTAGCCCCGGCGTTTCAGTCGGATCCATACTCCCTGTCACATTAATATTTAGCAAATTAGCCAATTGCTGGTTGTTACCAAACTCAGGCTGAGCATCCAGGGGCAAATGATAGCCAATGAGATTGATATTCTGTTCGAGCAACAGCGCCAGGCGGTTACGCAGAATTCCTTTCACACAGGGATCATCACCACGCCAAAAATACCCGTGATGCACAATTATTGCCTGCGCCTTGTATTCAATAGCCGCCTTTATCAACTCGACATTGGCAGTGACTCCGGTGACAACTCGGCTTATCTGATCACTCCCAGCAACCTGCAACCCATTAGGGCAATAGTCCTTAAAACGGGCCGGTTGTAACCACTCATCACACAATACAAGAACTTGGGAAAGTTGAACTGTCATCTAATATTTCTCTCTCAGCCATGCCATAATAGCGGCTTCCAATAATGCTAAAACTGAAGAATTTATGAAAGCTTTGCTCCGCCTTTTTCTTATGCCCGCGATTGTCGGCGTTTTAATTGCCATTATCATATTGCGTTTTTTTCCTGATCAGCTGGCTCAGTTTACCGACTCAAACAGGCAAGCCGCAACAGAATCTCAGCAACAGGCGGCAAGAACAAAGCAAAACGGTGTCTATGGCCCGGTATCCTACGCGAATGCAGTAGCAAAAGCACAGCCAGCCGTGGTTAATATTTACACGACAAAAATCGTAAAGCGAAAATTACACCCACTATTTGATGACCCTTTTTTCAAGCAGTTTTTCCGCAAAGGCAATATTCCGAAAAGAGAACGCATGCAGTCCAGCTTAGGCTCTGGTGTAATTATCAGAGCAGACGGCTATGTGGTGACCAACAATCATGTAATCGCAAATTCTGACGAAATAGTAGTCGCACTGCAGGATGGCCGGGAAAGTTTCGCTGAAGTGGTTGGCACCGATCCAGAGACCGATATTGCGGTACTTAAGGTGAACCTCAACAACCTGCCTGTTATTACCCTGGCCTCATCAGAAGAGATAGCCGTTGGCGATGTTGTGCTAGCGATTGGCAATCCCTTCGGCGTAGGACAAACTGTCACCATGGGTATTGTCAGTGCCACGGGACGTGATCAATTAGGGCTTACCACGTTCGAGGATTTTATCCAAACTGATGCTGCCATCAATCCGGGCAATTCCGGTGGAGCACTGGTTAATGCTCACGGCAATCTGATTGGGATTAACACTGCGATCTTCTCAAAATCAGGTGGTTCTCAAGGCATCGGATTTGCGATCCCCTCCCAATTGGCACAACAAACAATGCACCAGATTATCAATTATGGTGGTGTCATTAGAGGCTGGCTGGGGATAGAGGTACAGGAATTAACGCCGGCATTGGCACAATCTTTTGGTCTTGAAAAACGTATCGGCGTGTTAGTCGCTGGCATAAACCATAACGGCCCCGCGCACCTTGCAGGAATACAGCCTGGAGATATCTTGGTCCAGGTTGACCAGCAGCCGGTTCTGGATGGCCGCCAGGTGATGACCCAAATTACCCAGACCAAACCCGGAAGCAAGATCAGCATCGACGTTTTACGTGATGGGGGGGTACAAAACCTCGAAGCCATAGTAGCCAAGCGAGTACCACAATCCCAGAACAAAAAACGTTAGAATCTGACCGATAAGTTAACCAACATCAGAAGACGTATTTCGTGACACTACCAATGACTAGATGCCTGTCGGGCTGCTGGCCCGGATTTTAACGCGGGGTTGTGTTGAATTGAGTGTGTTCGCGACTGCAAGCGCAGTTATTCTGCGGTGTAGGGAATATGTGCATTCAATTCAGCACAAAACATGTTAAAAACTTGCCGACCACATGCCGGTGACAATCCATCACCGAAGCGATTATAGATCAAAGCCAATATGCATAGGTGGTGACAGAGGTGTTTTCGGCGTATTGGTCAAATATTCGGTCTAGCCATTTTTAATTCGGTATTCCGCCGAGCGGGCATGCGCAATCAACCCTTCACTACGCGCCAATATTGATGCAGTTTTCCCCAGCACCGAAGCAGCCTGTTCGGAACAGTTAATAATTGAAGATCGTTTTTGGAAGTCATAAACCCCCAGCGGAGAAGAAAACCGGGCTGTACCAGAAGTTGGCAACACGTGATTGGGCCCCGCACAATAGTCACCTAACGCTTCAGCCGTATAGCGCCCCATAAAAATTGCCCCGGCATGTCGAATGCCTGGCAACAAATCCTCTGGGTCTTGAACAGAGAGCTCAAGGTGCTCCGGCGCAATACGATTGATCAAATCACAGGCTTCCGTTAGATTAGCCACTTTGATCAGCGCACCTCTACTTTCCAATGACTGCCGCATAATGTCAGCTCGCTGGGACGAGCGCAGCATATCTTCCATACGCTGTTTAACCGCATTCAAAAAATTTTCATCGGTTGACACAAGAATCGACTGGGCATTTTCATCATGCTCAGCCTGAGAAAACAGGTCCATCACAATCCAGTCAGGATCTGTCCTGCCGTCACAGACCACCAGAATTTCCGAAGGGCCTGCAATCATATCTATACCGACCGCCCCAAAGACTATTTTTTTAGCTGTTGCGACATAGATGTTCCCCGGCCCAACAATTTTATCAACCTTGGGTACAGTTTCAGTACCGTAAGCGAGAGCCGCTATTGCCTGGGCGCCACCAATATTAAAAACCCTGTCAACACCCGCTATGGACGCTGCTGCCAACACCACTTCACTGATTTCACCTCTCGCCGCAGGTACTACCATAATCACTTCATCGACGCCGGCCACTTTGGCGGGAATACTATTCATCAATACCGTCGATGGGTAGGCCGCTTTACCCCCGGGCACATAGACGCCCACCCGCTCCATCGCTGTTATTTTTTGTCCCAACAGGGTCCCGTCGGGCTCCTGATATTGCCAGGAACTTTGTAATTGATGCCGGTGGTAGTCCCGAATTCGCTGCGCTGCGAGCTCTAACGCATTTTTCTGTTCGGGATCAATACTGGCTAGCGCGCTGTTAATTCGATCCGCGCTCACTTCCAAGTCCTTAACCATAGCTGCATCGAGGCTATCAAAACGATGCGTGTATTCAAGTAATGCCTGGTCACCTCTGTCTTTCACATCAGCAACTATCTGTACAACTTTTTCTTGAATCTCTTGATTGGAAATTTCATCCCAGGACAACAGCTGATCTAACCGTTCTTTAAAATCAACCTGTTTTGAATCAAGCACTTTAATATCTAATTGACTCATTTTCAGCCTGCCACTTGGGTAGATCGAGTAACCGCAGCTTCCAACCCGTTGATAATGGGTTTTATCAGTGCATGCTTCATTTTCATAGATGCCTTGCACACTACCAGACGAGCGCTGACCTCAGTAATCAGCTCCAACGGTTCCAAACCATTTGCTTTTAAAGTTCGTCCGGTATCCACGATATCGACAATCCGGTCTGCCAAATCCAAAATCGGCGCCAGCTCCATTGCCCCATAAAGTTTAATAATATCTACCTGTCTACCCTGATCAGCATAATAACGCTTGGCGATATCCACAAATTTGGTCGCCACTCTTAAGCGCCCCTGTGGTTCCGGGATACCTACTCGACCTGCAGTCATCAGCCGGCACTGGGATATTTTCAGATCCAGCGGTTCGTAAAGTCCATGTCCACCGTATTCCAGCAGCACATCTTTACCTGAAACACCTAAGTCTGCAGCCCCGTGGGCCACATAGGTTGGCACATCAGTTGCCCTGATAACTACCAGTTTCACGTCGTCACGATTTGTATCAAATATCAATTTACGACTGGATTTAATATCCTCGGCAGGCTCAATACCAGCAGCCCGAAGCAGCGGTATGGTTTCTTCAAGAATGCGCCCTTTGGATAGCGCAATGGTCAGCTGTTGACTCATAATTCGTGAGTTTCACTCTATTCTTTGACGACGCGCTCAACTTTTGCTGGCGCTATTCTCTACTCTACGCAGGCACTCGTTTGATGGTGGCTCCCAAGCTCTGTAACTTCTCTTCAATACACTCATATCCACGATCAATATGATAGATACGATCAACCTGCGTGGCACCTTCTGCCACTAACCCGGCAATAACCAGGCTGGCCGAGGCCCTTAAATCAGTCGCCATGACCGGAGCAGCCTTCAAAATCCTAACGCCAGTGACGATAGCTGTATTACTCTCTAGCGCTATTTTCGCTCCCATTCTGATCATCTCATGCACATGCATGAAGCGGTTTTCAAAAACCGATTCGGTAATAGTTCCTGTACCCTCAGCTACGGCGTTTAATGCAATAAACTGAGCCTGCATATCAGTGGGGAAAGCGGGATAGGGTGCAGTATGCACATTAACTGCCTTTAGGACTCTATCTCGCATATCCAATTCGATCCAGTCCTCTCCGGTTTCAATATGAGCGCCCGCCTCCTTCAGTTTTATCAGGATGGCTTCCACGATATCCGGTCGCGTGTCTTTAAGGCGCACTCGCCCTCGCGTAGCGGCCGCTGCAACCAGATAGGTTCCGGTTTCAATACGATCAGGTAAAACCGAGTAATGACAGCCATTGAGTTTTTTGACACCCTCAATCACTATCGTATCAGAACCTGCACCCCTAATTTTTGCGCCCATCTTGATCAGGCAATCGGCGAGATCAACAACTTCCGGCTCCCTTGCAGCGTTTTCCAGCACAGTTTCTCCATCCGCCAAGGTCGCAGCCATCATAATATTCTCAGTGCCTGTTACCGTTACCGTATCGAAAAATACCCTTGCGCCGCGCAAACGCCCGTCAACCTTCGCTTTGATATATCCCTCTTCCACAACAACATCCGCACCCATCGCTTGTAAGCCTCTGATATGCAGATCTACCGGGCGACTACCAATGGCGCACCCACCGGGCAAAGAAACTTCAGCCTGTCCAAAGTGAGCCAGCAACGGTCCCAGCACCAAAATTGAAGCACGCATCGTTTTTACCAGCTCGTAGGGCGCATTGAACTGCTTGATGGTACTGCTATTTACCTCAACATTCATTTTTTCATCAAGGATCGCCTCTACACCCATAACTCCGAGCAGTTCGATCATCGTAGTAATATCGTGCAAGTGAGGCAGGTTGCCAACAATCAGGGGTTCATCCGTCAGCAAACTGGACGCTAAAATTGGCAGCGCCGAGTTCTTGGCACCAGAGATGCGGATTTCTCCCTGCAGGGATTTACCACCTTGAATTATCAATCTATCCATTAATCATCTCTTATCAAGAAGGCCAAAATACTTTGGCAAAATGCAATATCAGAACCGGGGAGACTACCTGCTTCCTTATCTGGATTCCCATTCGGAAGGGGTATAGGTTTTTATGATCAGAGCATGGACGCTGCCATCCGCTATTTGAGCAGTCAATGCTCCGTAGACCAGCTGCTGTTTCTTAACCGCGTTCAGACCTTCAAACGCAACGCCTACTGCAGTCACTTCAAAATGACTACCATCTCCCTGCACATAAAATTCACAATCCGGCAACTGGGACTCCAGCTGCGCTTTAACATCTTCAATCAGCATAACGACACCCGATTTCACAAAAGGCGATACGTTACCAAATAAAGCCTAGTTTGGCGAATTTAAACATGGAAATCTCTTATATGAAAGCACCTGAAGCAGCTGAGAAACAGGAGCCTTAAAGCTCAAAAGGAACTGCTAACTTTTAAAAGGCAGAACAGAATCCAGCTCACTTACCTGAGCTACACCCAACAAGTTTTCAGGCACATGTAAAAAATCCAGACGAACATTCCTTCTTTCGGCGAAACGCAGCCAACTCAACAGCAAAGAAAGTGCAGCGCTGCCCGCTTGCCCTACCTTCGACAGATCAATTTCACATTTACCGGAGATCGTCGACAGCAATGATTCCCCCTGCTGTTTCAGTTGCACTACATTTTCGAAATCCAGGTCTCCTGAGACCTGCAGCTTTGTGGAAGAAAGCGCTTCTATCTGAGCCATAATATTCAGCAACCCTGGCTATTGATCAACATTTACCTGAGCATTCCAATCCGTGATCACCAGATCAATATCGTTTTTATTCAATTTCATTAGACGTGCGAACTGGTTACGGTAGGTCAACCCAATATTGATTCCGTTAACAATCACATTTTCCATCTTCCATTGCTCGGATTTATCCAGATACATAGAGTAACTGATCGGATACTTGGCGCCCTGATTATCGATTACCTCGATATCCACTTTTTGCTTTTTCACATTTTCCGAACTCTTGGCCGAAGGCTCTAGCACAACGACTTTCTGATCCTCAAATTCAAGCAACCCTTTGGCATAAATTTTAAGCAGACTCTGCCTGAACACCTGCTCGAATTTCTCTCTCTGGTCAATGGTCGCTTTTTTATAGTACTTCGCCATTACCCGCCGCGAAATACGCTTAAAATCAATAACTGGTTCCAGTAGATCTATTATCTCCGCAAAAAACAGCTGATCATCCTGTTGATACTGATCTCGCTTCTCCACGATGCGTTGTAATAATTGATCCGTCGTAGACTGCACCAAATCAAAGGCGGGCTGATTGGACACCGCCGCAACAGCTATACCCGACAAAGCCCAACAAAGGGTTACAAAGCCGAATAGCCTTAACATTAAACGCATATTATCTCCTTCATCACTCACTTCTCAGTTGATTTCGCAACGTATCTATTTAGTCCCGCGCCAGCCCTACTCGTTCACCTTATTGAACAGAAATTGTCCAATCAGGTCTTCCAGCACCAATGCCGATTGCGTATCATCTATCCTTCCGCCATCCTGCAAAAACTCTTCGTCGGCCCCGGACACCAGACCAATATATTTCTCTCCCAACAACCCTGCCGTCAAGATCGCAGCAGCGGTATCCGTGGTGAAAGTGTTATAATCTTTATTGATGGACATCTCCACAATACCGGAGAAGCTATCCTTGTCCAGACTGATATTCACTACACGCCCGATAGTAACACCTGCTACCGTCACCTTAGATCGAGCCGTCAGGCCTCCTATATTCTCGAAGGAGGCATAAATAGTGTAACTTCCTTTTTCCTGCGCAAGATTAAGGCCACTCACATTCAATGCCAGCACCGCCAAAGATATAAATCCAGCCAACATGAATAAGCCAACACTGAGCTCTAACGTTTTCTTCCGCATGCTTAAAAGTCTCCAAACATCACAGCGGTTAAAATAAAATCCAGCCCCAATACAGCCAAAGACGAGTAAACTACAGTTTTAGTAGTTGCTCGACCAATTCCCTCAGAGGTTGGCACCAGGTCATAGCCTTGAAATACGGCAATCCACGACACGGTAAAAGCAAATGCAATGCTTTTAATAATCCCGTTCATTACATCATTTTTAAAATCGGTAGCATTCTGCATATTCGACCAGAAAGAACCGTCGTAAACCCCCAGCCAATCCACGGCAACCAGATAACCGCCACCTATTCCCACCACGTTGAATATTAACGTCAGCATCGGCAGCGAAATAAAACCGGCCAGCAATCTTGGTGCGATTATATAGCGTAATGGATCCACTCCAATCATTTCCAAACTGGTTATTTGCTCGGTTGCCTTCATCAAGCCTATTTCGGCAGTCAAGGATGAACCTGCTCGCCCTGCAAACAGCAATGCCGTCACAACCGGCCCCAGTTCCCGCACTAAACTCAGAGCCAGCATTTGTCCAACCGCTTGCTCGGAGCCATAGTCCACAAGAATGGTATATCCTTGCAAACTCAACACCATACCAATAAACAGGCCGGAGACAATAATAATGGGCAAGGATAGCACACCGACCGCGTACAATTGCTGATTCAATAGCGGCAGCGCCTTGTTCAACTTGGGCACTCCGCACAGGGATTGGACCACAAATGTACCTGAGCGCCCCAGCACCTGCAGGGTACCTAAGCCGCTCCTACCAAGGCTTCTAATCCAGGCGATCAAGCATCACCCCCAAGCATATCGTCTCGGTAATCCTGCGCCGGATAATGAAAAGGTACCGGACCATCCGGCAACCCCTGCATAAACTGTCTCACCAAGGGAGAGCTATCTTCCCTCAACTGAGCAGGCGACCCCTCGCCCATCACTTTTCCTTCTGAAATCAGATAGATTTTATCAGAAATACTTGCCGCCTCATGAATATCGTGAGAGACCACTACACTGGTCAGCCCCAGCGCTGTATTAAGCAGTTTAATTAGTTCCACCAAAACACCCATAGCGATCGGATCCTGACCAGTAAAGGGCTCATCGTACATCACCATTTCTGGATCCAGGACAATGGTTCTGGCTAATGCAGCCCTACGGGTCATGCCTCCTGATAGTTCGCTTGGCATCAAATCCCGGGCACCACGTAAACCCACAGCATGCAGTTTCATCAACACCAGGTCTCTGATCATTGATTCCGGGAGATCCGTGTGCTCGCGCAAAGGAAAAGCAACATTTTCGTAGACTGTCCGATCCGTAAATAAAGCACCACTTTGGAATAACATACCCATCTTACGACGTAACCGATAAAGGTCTTTTCGATTTAGCTTGGAAATTTCCTCACCATTCACCAGAATTGTACCCTTGTCAGCCTTGATCTGTCCCGTAATCAGCCTTAGTAGAGTAGTTTTTCCTGTACCGCTCGGCCCCATAATCGAAGTAATCTTACCTCGGGGAATATCAAAGTCAGCGTTATCAAAAATAACTCGATCGCCACGCGAAAAACTCAGCCCGCGCACCGTTACTATATTATTATCTTCCACTGTCATAGATTTCCCTGACCCACCTAATCCGGCTCTGCCTACAGCAATAGCAGTCCAAAACTCCCTAACCATTTAAAAAAAGAAACACTTTAAGATCTTTGCATAATGTAGCGAGCGACAGCAAAACAAGGCAAAATTCGGCGAAAAAGCGGAGTTTATACTTATAAATGAGCATTTTGAGCCGGGTTTTAACACAGTATTGCCTAGCGTAATAGTTATGCAAAGGTCTCATTTTCCTACATGGCCGCGACTATACCATCTGAACCAGATGCTGTTAACTAGGGAGCCTCTGAATAATTCCTTAATCTTTCATTAAACATTAAAACAACTGGGCGCAAGATAGTAATTACTACTTGGTAGTTGATCTCTTGGTATTAGTACTTGATCTCCTGGCACAGCGCCTAAATCCGCAACCGAAATTTTAATGGGTCTCCCTGCGCACTTTGCCAAACATTAAGGCGTTATTCAGAGGCTCCTTAATCAATCCACATGACAGCGATTCCAGTCATTGAATGAAAGCATGCTCAATTACATAATTACCCAAAATGCCATTACGTGTTTCCTGAAAACCTTTGGTATCTAATATAGCGCAGAATTCTTTAAGCATGGCAGATCCTCCACATATCATAAATCGATCGTTTTCCACATCAAGGCTTGGCAGACCTACATGATCAGACAACTTACCGGTTTCTATAAGATCTGTCAGTCGCCCATTATTACAAAAGGGTTCGCGAGTGACGGATGGGTAATAAATTAACTTGTCCTTCACCATTTCACCGAAATACTCATTATTGGGTAACTCCTCTTTAAAAATATCCTGATATGCCAGCTCTGCTGCATATCTAACACCATGTGTAAGAATGATCTTGTCATAATTTTCGTAAATCTCAGGATCTTTTACAATACTCAGAAACGGTGCGAGCCCGGTCCCCGTGCTGATCAGGTAAAGGTGCTTCCCAGGTAGCAGGTTGCTTTGCACAAGCGTTCCCGTCGGCTTTCTGCTTACATAAATTTGATCTCCTGGCTGAATGTTCTGCAATTTCGAAGTCAAAGGACCGTCCGATACCTTGATGCTAAAGAACTCCAAATATTCTTCATAATTAGCACTGGCAATACTATAGGGCCGCAGCAACGGCCGCCCACCATCTTCAACGCCAATCATAGTGAAATGGCCATTATCGAAACGAAAACCAGAATTACGACTGGTCTTAAAACTAAATAATGTATCGGTCCAGTGGTGAATGCTCAGCACTTCTTCAATATTTAGTGTTGTCATAATATCCTTTCCTTTTATGTTATGTTCGGGATAAGGGCAACGTCGGCATTAAGTGCAAACGCCAGACATCATCTAATGAGCAGAAACAGCATAATTACAAACATGTATCTTTTATACTTGTTTGTAATTATGCATACTATGTGCATGTTTTAGTCGTGTCAACTCTTTGTTAAATCCGGAAATACAACATAAACACAACGCCATTACGTGCACATTGGCTGGAGGCCTTACGGTTACAACAACCATTAAGTTGCTTGTTAACAGCCCCAAGTCCTTGCAAAGAGACGCAATAGCCCTTTTAATAGCGCTCTCATCAACTAGCGTGGAATTACGAATTGTTACTAGCTGGCATTTCGATCATATTAGGCACAGCACTTCTGGTCTGGAGTGCTGATAAATTTGTTGCCGGAGCCGCGTCGCTGGCGAGAAATATGGGGATGTCACCCTTACTGATCGGACTGACTGTGGTTTCCCTTGGGACCTCGGCACCCGAATTACTGGTATCCACAACGGCCGCCATGGTGGGGGCTAGCGGGATCGCTATTGGTAATGCAGTAGGATCCAATATCGCCAACATTGGTCTGGTTCTTGGAGTAACCGCATTAATAGTACCGCTGCCGATACGCTCCAAACTTTTGCGCAAGGAACTGCCCATTCTGGCAGTTGTAACCATTATTTCCGGATCCCTATTAATCGATTCCTCCCTGAGCCGAATCGATGGAATACTGCTCATCACGGCGCTTGTTGTCACACTTTATCTTTTTGCGAAATATCAGCCCGGCGTGGGTGACTCAACGCTATTTGTAGAGGAAGAGGAGGAGCTGCCTCACTTCTCCACAGGAGCCTCTTTGTTCTGGTTTACTTTGGGTCTGGTACTACTAATTGCAAGCTCTCGATTACTGGTATGGGCGGCCACCTTTATTGCCCAGCAACTGGGAGTCAGCGACCTGATCATCGGGCTGACCATTATCGCCATCGGCACAAGCCTTCCGGAATTAGCTGCATCTGTTGCCAGCGCGCTAAAGGGACATCATGATATCGCCATTGGTAACGTCATTGGTTCAAACATATTTAACCTGCTTGCGGTCATGTCTGTACCCGCAATGATCCACCCCTATAGCTTCGAGCAGGAACTGGTTTGGCGGGACTACAGCCTAATGTCTGTTTTAACTGGCATGCTTGTCATATTCTGTTATAGCAGTATACGCAGCAACAAAAAGATCCAGATTGGCAGAGGCAAAGGAGCCTTTTTTATAGTAGCCTACTTGGGCTATCTTATACTGCTCTTCTTTCAATCATAGTGGGTAATCGCAGTGCTGCTATATGAAAGCACTCGTACTGTTCACCTAATAATTATTCAACTCGAGCGAGTCTCTCTGGTTAACAGTTTTTGAAATAATATGTCACTGCACGTGCAGACAAACAGAGTATAATAGCGAACAATTTAGCAGCCACGTAATCCAGGATCATCAGGTGGATCAAGAAAAACCTTATATTGCCGCAGGCAAACGCACTATAGAAATGGAAACCAGAGCGGTAAGCGCACTTGCCAACCGACTGAGTGATAGTTTTATCAAGGCTTGCGAACTGATTCTGGCCTGTGAAGGGCGGGTCGTAGTCACCGGGATGGGAAAGTCCGGACATATTTGTAGTAAAATTGCCGCTACGCTTGCCAGCACTGGCACACCCGCTTTTTTTGTACACCCGGGAGAGGCCAGTCATGGCGACCTGGGAATGATCACCCATAAAGACGTAGTGCTGGCCGTTTCGAACTCTGGCACTACAGCAGAGTTAATTACCATTCTACCTCTGATTAAAAGGATGGGTGCACCGCTGATTAGCATGACAGGAGCGCCCAGATCAACTCTGGCAGAAGCGGCACTGGCACATTTAGATGTGAGTGTTGAACAGGAGGCCTGCCCGTTGGGTTTGGCGCCAACGTCCAGCACAACTGCCGCACTGGTGATGGGTGACGCACTGGCCATTGCCCTGCTCGAAGCACGCGGGTTCAGCGCAGATGACTTCGCCTTTTCACACCCTGGCGGCGCACTGGGCAGACGACTATTGCTCAAGGTCGAAGACATAATGCACCAGGGAGCGGACATCCCAGTGGTCACACAGAACACGATGACCGATCAAGCATTACTGGAAGTCACCGCAAAAAAACTGGGTATTACCTCTGTCATAGACCAGCAGGGAAAACTGATTGGTATTTTTACTGATGGTGACCTGCGTCGAGCACTCGACCAAAGGATTAATATTCACCAGACTCCTATCGATCAAGTGATGACCAAAGGCTGCAAAACCATACTATCAGGGCGGTTAGCGGCAGAAGCTTTAAACCTGATGCAGGAAAATAAAATAAACGCTCTGCTGGTGGTAGACCCAGAGCACCGCCCAGTAGGCGCACTCAATATGCATGACCTGCTGCGTGCGGGCGTTATTTAACGATCATCATCAAGCGAGTCTAGAATCTCGCCTACAGTGTATGAATATATGCAAAAAAACCTGACACTAGCGCAAGAAAAGGCGCGACACATTAAATTACTGATTTTAGATGTTGATGGCGTAATGACTGATGGGCGCCTCTATTTTTCCGAGCAAGGTGAAATATTTAAAGCCTTTAATATACTGGATGGGTTAGGCATTAAACTACTGCGCTCAAGCGGTGTCGAAGTGGCTATCATTACTGGAAGAAAATCCGGCGCGCTGGATAAGCGAGCTTCAGATCTTGGCATTAAGTACCTGTGGCAGGGACGGGAAGACAAGCGGGTGGCACTTGATGAATTGCTAGCAGAACTTTCGCTTGGCTATTCAGAGGCGGCCCATGTTGGCGATGACCTCCCGGATTTACCCGTGATGCAAACGGTTGGACTGGGAATTGCGGTGGCTAATGCCTATTCTTTTGTGACCCGTCACGCCGACTGGTGCACCACATCCAAGGGGGGGGAAGGCGCGGTTAGGGAAGCCTGTGATTTCATAATGTCTGCGCAGGGAACATTGGAGAATCAGCTTAACAGGTATCTGACATAAACACTGACCCAAATAAAGAGAGCCAACCTTGTCTCGCTTAACATTTATCACATTGCTCAGCATCATTACGCTACTGGTGGCCATCAGCTTCGAGTATCGGCAACAGACCACACCAGCTCCTGCAGAAAAAAGGGCTACACAAAGTGCTGAACCGGATTTCTATTTAAGCAACACTTCCAGCGTTGAATTTGATAAATCCGGCAAACTGCGTTACCGTTTTAACGCCAAACTACTGGAACATTTTCCCATAGGTGACTACACACTGGTAGAATCTCCTGACGTTACCCTCTTCCATGATGATGGTACACCTTGGTATATTAGTGCCAACCAGGGCCGTGCGGCGTCGGGTAATGAAAATATTAAACTTTGGGATAATGTCGTTATACTGAGAGATACGCCAAAAGATCCCCTGCAGATGAATACGAGAACGCTCACGATCGTCCCAAAACAGGATTTGGCTGAGACAGCGCAGGATGTGGTGATAAAAGGCCAAAACGGTAACGTCAAGGCGACCGGCATGAAAGCCTACATCAATGAGAATAGAATGGAACTGTTATCAAACGTCAGAGTTCTGCATGAACCTAATAAAAATAATGAGTGAATTTTTGGCCAATCAATCAATCAATCGGACAAGTCGCCTGTTTTTACTGTCAATCTTAGGATTAGTCAGCCTGCTGGGGACAGCCCAATCAAGCTTTGCCCTGCCAAACGATAAAAACCAACCTATACATATCAAATCAGATACTGCTGAGATAGACGATGCCAAAGGTATTTCAATTTATCGAGGGCATGTCAATATTGACCAGGGCAGCATTAATCTCAAGGCTGAAGTTGTCACCATTTACAATGATGATGACGGAATTTCAAAGGTCATTGCTACAGGCAAACCAGCCCATTACCAGCAGCAGCACAAAACTGACGAAGCGCTGATGCACGCCTATGGCAATACCATTAATTATTTTTTAACCGACGAACGCATCGAGTTAAGGAAAAATGCAAAATTGGAGCAGGAACAGAATACTTTTACCGGTGAACGAATTGACTACAACATGAAACTCAGGGTAGTTAACGCCTACAGCAGCAACACCGCAGCAAGCGAGAAAGGAACCCCCACCCCACCCAGCAACTCCAGAGTTGAAATGGTGATCCAGCCAAATAAGGGTAAAGCCAAAGATGATTCTGGGGACTCCTCCGGTAATGAGTGAACTTTCCGCGCTAAACCTGGCTAAGAGTTTTAAAGAGCGCACCGTGGTGGAGGATGTATCTCTATCCATCAAGGAAGGCCAGATAGTTGGCTTGCTTGGACCTAATGGCGCCGGGAAAACCACCTGTTTTTATATGATTGTCGGACTCATCAAAGGTGACTGCGGAAAGATCTTCATCGACAAACAGGAAATCACGCACTTACCAATGCATGGCCGGGCGCGCAGAGGCATTGGCTATTTGCCGCAAGAGTCTTCTATCTTTAGAAAATTAAGTGTTAAAGATAATATTTTAGCTATATTGGAGACGCGCAAAGATCTGAACCGCAAACAGCGCAACGAAAAACTACAGCAGCTGATGCAGGAATTTCACGTTACTCATATCAGTGACAACCTGGGTATCAGCCTGTCAGGTGGAGAACGGCGCAGAGTTGAAATTGCTCGGGCCCTAGCTACAGAACCCTCTTATATTCTACTTGACGAACCCTTTGCAGGCGTCGACCCCATTTCGGTTAACGATATCAAACAAATTATCCGACATCTAAAAAATCGCGGTATTGGAATTCTCATCACAGATCACAATGTTCGAGAAACCCTGGATATCTGTGAAAAGGCCTATATTGTCAGCGACGGACACATCATTGCAGAAGGTGATGCACAAACCATTATGGCTAACCAGCGCGTACGGGATGTTTATCTTGGCGAACAATTTCGCCTTTAACCTTCAGTCACTTGCGAAGACCCTCATTCAGGGTACAAAATCGCCCGCCACCACTATCTAAATTACAATCGTTAAAAAAAACCCGCAATTTTCGTTCCAATTCTGCCACCTGCTACAAATTTGCGCTACTATTAACCATAGGCATCATAAAAATATTTAAGACCATAAATCGCGACCAAATGTAATGGGGCATTTCAACTATAGCCAGTAACTCAAAATACAAATTCCATTTTTGCCAAGGTGAACCATACTCGTGCGCGGTTTTAGGCGAATGTAGTTAGTAGTTAGCAGGTACCCAGGAGTAGTAATAAAAAATATGAAGCCCTCTTTACAGCTAAAAATAGGCCAGCAGCTCACCATGACGCCACAGCTGCAGCAGGCCATTCGTTTGTTACAGCTGTCCACACTAGACCTACAGCAGGAGATTCAAGAAACCGTAGAGTCTAATCCCATGCTGGAAGCATTAGATCATGTGGATCAGCAAGCCGAAGATACAAGAGACGCAGCGGAAAATTTAGATTCAGAGGGCAAGGTCGATAAAACTGACTTTAGCGAACCCGGCAATCCCAATGAAGCAGAAAGCTATGAGAGGGATAAGGATGGCGATTGGTCGGACAACATCCCAAATGAACTTGCGGTCGACAGCGGCTGGGAAGATATCTATCAAAGCATGCCGAGCGCAAATTATTCGGCGCCAGACACAGCCTCCAGCTTCGAAACAAACGCCTCCGCCTCCGAATCCATACAGGATCATCTGCACTGGCAATTGAATTTAACACCCATGTCGGATACGGATCGTTTCATAGCAATCACCATCATAGACAGTGTTTCTAGCGATGGGTACCTCAATGAGTCTCTTGAAAGTATCATCGGAAGTGTTAATTCAGAAGCGGGCGGCAACGGAAATCCTGAAGATCGAATCATCGAACAGGATGAGGTCGAGGCAGTGCTGCGTCGATTACAGCATTTTGATCCGATAGGAGTTTGTGCACGCGATCTTGGGGAATGCCTGAGCATTCAACTCAATCAATTTCCAAAGGAAACCCCTGCATTAGAAAAAGCAAAATTGATTGTCGCCGATCATCTCGCCCTTTTGGGCAGCCGCGACTTTAGCCAACTCATGCGACGGGCAAAAATCAAGGAGAAAGAGCTGCAGGAAGTCATAGAACTCATCCAAAGTTTGAACCCAAAACCCGGCGATACTATCAGCAGCTCAGATCCAGAATACATTATTCCCGATGTGGTTGCTCGAAAGGTAAACGACCAGTGGTTGGTAGAACTTAATTCGGAAACCATGCCCAAGGTACGAATAAATTCTACCTACGCTGCACTAGTGCGCCGTGCTGATAACAGCAATGATAATACTTACCTGCGTAACCATCTGCAGGAAGCGCGCTGGTTTTTGAAGAGCCTGCAAAGCCGTAATGAAACGCTGTTAAAAGTCGCCACAAAAATTATTGATGTGCAGCGTGGTTTCCTGGATTACGGCGAAGAAGCTATGAAACCACTGGTTTTACATGATATTGCCAAGGCCGTTGACATGCATGAATCCACCATATCTCGCGTCACGACACAAAAGTTTATACATACACCGGCAGGGGTATTCGAACTGAAGTACTTCTTCTCCAGCCAGGTAGATACGGATAGCGGAATGGGTTGTTCTTCGACAGCAATTCGTGCCATTATTAAGAAGCTGATTGCAGCAGAAAAACCACGAAAACCCCTGAGCGACAGTAAAATTGCCAATATTCTGGCGGAGCAAGGAATTCAAGTTGCCAGACGAACCATAGCTAAATACCGTGAATCATTAATGATACCACCATCAAATGAGCGAAAAAGATTAGTTTAAGGAGTATTGGGTGCAGAGCACCACTGCAGGTACCCGTGTTTTGACATCCAATCACAGTAAAAATACTTAGAGGTTAATATGACTAATTCGGCTTAACCGGCACCTATCTTAGGTTTCCTAAACCAGATTTTAAGCCGCGCTAAATCAGCGCAAGTACCATGAGCAATACCAAGAACCAAACCTTGAAATAGTAAGGAGCGATGTATGCAAGTAACAATCAGTGGACACCACATAGATTTAACTACAGCGTTACGAGACTGTGTGAATAACAAACTGGAAAAACTGGAGCGACATTTTGACCATATCACCAGTATCAATGTCGTGCTCAGTATTGAAAAGCAGAGGCAAATGGCAGATGCAACAATCCATATCGCTGGAGCTGATGTGGTGGCCAATGCAGCACACGATGATATGTATGCCGCCATCGATTTATTGACCGATAAATTAGACCGACAACTCATTAAACATAAAGAAAAAACAATTGCCCGCATGCAGGGCAACAATTCAAGATAACAGGCAAAACACTTTAAATCATGCAATTAGATCAGTTCATTTCCCCCGAAAGCACCCTTACCGGTGTTGACGGGGGAAGCAAAAAACGACTCTTCGAAACTATCTCCCGGTGTGCTTCAGATCTACATCCGGAAATCGACTCTGAAACCACCTATGATGCACTCCTCGAACGAGAACGTCTGGGCAGCACCGGATTGGGCGAAGGAATCGCTTTACCCCATTGTCGACTCGATAACTGTCACCAGATTATCGGAATGCTATTACAGCTCAAACAACCAATCGACTTTGATGCTATTGATGGACAGTTTGTAGATCTGGTGTTTGTGCTGCTGGTACCTCAGGAGGCTGTAGACGAACACTTGCAGGCGCTAAAGGCAATTGCCGAACTCTGCGCAAACCAGGAGTACAGGGCGTCATTAAGAAGTGCTAAAAGTAATGCCGATCTGTTCGTCGCGGCCACGACCACCTCACCTCAAGCTGAAGGGATCTAAGGGTAACTCAGTCATGAAACTTGTTATTATCAGCGGACGCTCTGGATCAGGAAAAAGCACAGCTTTGCACGTGCTTGAGGATTTAGGCTACTACTGTATAGATAACATCCCTGGCGGTTTACTTCCTGCACTGATTACAGAAATGGAACACGATCAGGCTAGCGCCCGCAATGAGGTAGCGGTAAGTGTCGATGCGAGAAACTTACCCGCCAATTTAAAGCGCTTTCCATCCATAGTATCGAGCATAGACCGGCAACGGATTGACTACCGGATCGTTTATCTGGATGCAGACGACCAAACTATCCTAACCCGTTTTAGTGCTACACGAAGGAAACATCCGCTAAGCGATACCTCTACTTCGTTGGAAGAAGCCATGAGTATAGAAAGCGACTTGCTCGATCCAATTGCAACGCTCGCGGATCTTAAAATTGACACCACCAACCTCAATCTTCATCAACTCAGAGATATTGTAAAACAACAGGTCGCTGAACAAAGCTCTACTAACATGGCCCTAATGTTCGAGTCCTTTGGTTTTAAACGTGGTGTACCCTCTGATGCCGACCTGGTCTTTGATGTTCGATGCTTACCCAACCCCCATTGGGATATTGCTTTGCGTGAACACACAGGACAGCACCCCAAAGTTGTCGATTTTTTTAGCCATCACCCGATTGTAGAGGAGATGTACTCTGATATATGCCAATTTCTTGAAAAGTGGCTGCCGCGCTTCCAGGAAAACAACCGCAGCTATATGACCGTTGCAATAGGATGCACCGGAGGACAGCACCGGTCAGTCTATTTGGCAGAACGACTCGCCAAGCAGTTCCGTGCACCTTCATCGAATGTGCAGGTTAGACATCGCGAACTAACCTAGGTAATAACAAATGATTAAAAAAGAAATCAAAATAATTAATAAGCTGGGGCTGCATGCGCGTGCTGCCGGAAAACTGGTGAGTGAAGCCTGTGCCTGGTCGAGCCAGATTAAACTGGGTAATGACAGCAAAATGATCGATGCAAAAAGTATAATGTCAGTTATGATGCTAGCCGCCAGCTGCGGCACCAACCTTACCCTTGAAATCGAGGGTAGTGACGAAAATGAAGCCTTTGATTCGATTCAGTCGCTCATTAATAATCGTTTCGGAGAAGAGGAGTAATACCTGAAGCAGACGGGTTTCCGGCGTTCCGTTCATTAAACACAAGCCCGGATAAAGATTCCTGATAATTTGCAGCACCCTGCCCGATCAAAGATCATTCAAAACCAGACTGGCGATGATTATGTCTCTCACGATACCCGGGAATCACCGCAACATAACATAACGCTTCTCTGCGATAGTTGTTGAGCCGACCCAAGCTCACCTATACAATTACGCGGTCAATTAACAACCATTTTAACCATTCAGATTGTAAGGGAAAGCATGTCACACAGAGACAGCACCTCCACCAAAGAGCAATTGCTCAATCTGAAAGAAGCACTGAACAGCGGCGCCTTTGTTCAGGTTCGTAGAATACTCAACCACAGTCTACCCGCTGTGGAAGTGGCTCACCTGCTTGAATCCTCTCCACCCAAAGTCAGAAACATACTTTGGAGTCTTATCGACAAGGAATCCGGAGGAGAGATTCTTCCGCACCTGAGCGACGAAATCAGCGTTGACTTTCTCAGCAAGATGGACCCGCAGGAAGTACTGGATGTCACCGCGGGGCTTGATACCGACGACATCGCCGACCTGCTGCAGCAACTGCCGGATCAGCTGATTCAGGAAGTGCTGCGCTCAATGGACAGCCAAAACCGCCATCGACTGGAACAGGTACTATCCTATTCCGAAGATACTGCTGGCGGCTTGATGAATATTGACACCATAACGGTACGCCCCGACATCAGTGTCGATGTGGTGCTCCGTTATCTGCGTCTGCACCCAAAAATACCGGATATGACGGATAATCTCCCTGTCGTCAACCGAAACGACCAAGTCGTGGGTATACTCCCAATCAACAAAATACTGGTCAGTGATCCAAGCTCTTCCGTTCGGGAAATTATGAGTACCGATGTATTCACTATTCTCGCCGACACTCCGGAAATGGAGGTCGCACAGTTATTTGAGCGGCACGATCTGATTTCCGCACCTGTAGTGGATGACAACCAGAAACTACTGGGACGAATCACAATTGATGATGTCGTCGATGTTATTCGTGAAGAGGCAGAGCACTCGTTTATGAGTATGGCCGGTCTGGATGAGGATGAAGATACCTTTGCGCCTGTTCTCAAATCGACCAAGCGCCGCTCGGTTTGGTTATTCGTCAACTTGATTACAGCTTTCCTAGCATCTTATGTCATCGGTCTGTTTGAGGCGACCATTGAAAAGGTGGTCGCTCTGGCAATACTGATGCCAATTGTCGCGAGCATGGGAGGTGTTGCCGGCAGTCAGACTCTAACGCTGATGATCCGCGGTATAGCATTGGGACATGTTCAAAGTGCCAATGCCAATTGGCTATTGCAAAGAGAGATTATCGTCGGGTTTATCAACGGGGTTATTTGGGCGCTGGTTGTCGCTCTGGTGGCGACTTGGTGGTTTAACGATACCACTATCGGTATTATCATAGCACTGGCCGTAATCATTAATCTGGTCGCGGCAGCAATTGCTGGCGCATCACTACCCATGATCTTAAAAAGAATGGGCATTGACCCAGCTATTGCTGGTAGCGTATTACTGACAACAATAACCGATGTTATCGGTTTCATGGCGTTTCTTGGGCTCGCCACTTTCTTTTATGCATAATAACCACTAACTTAAGGTCGCATGAAAACCAAACACGAACACTCCGAAATGGAGCCTGATGAAAAAAGCAAAAGCCAGATTAAGCGCGAAATGGAAGAACTGCAAAATTTGGGGGAGAAGCTCACTCGTTTAAATAAAGAGCAACTGGCAACCATTCCCCTTGAAGAAATAATCCTTGCGGCAATAAAGGAGTACCAAAGACTTAAAAAAAATGAAGCCCGAAGACGTCAAATGCAATATATAGGACGCTTAATGCGCGATTCAGAAGCAGAAAGCATTACTGAAGCATTGAACAAGCTCGATGCCAGCCAGGCGGAGCATACCAAACATTTCCACCAGATTGAGTTGTGGCGGGAGCGATTGATCAAGGATCCCCAGGCGCTCACCTCATTTATCAGCGAATATCCACAAATTGAGGTGCAAACACTCCGACAGCTAATTCGCAGCACACTTAAAGAACAGAAACAGGGAAAAGACCTAGGCAGCTACCGCAAGCTTTTTCGATTCATTCGCGAATCAGCTGAGGCGCACGATCGTGACCAGGATTTTTGACTGTTAAAGACGACGGTGTGAAACGACAGGCATTTCGTGCCGAACTTTGCGCAGATAGGATAATTCAATTTCCGCAATCACCACCCCTTCACCACCTTCCCTACCGGCAAGGACTCTCCCCCAGGGATCAATAATCATCGTATGACCATAACTGACTCTCGTTGCAGAATGACGATCAGTCTGATTAGCACCGATGATATAAGATAAATTTTCGATTGCGCGCGCACGTAGTAAAACTTCCCAATGTGCAGCACCTGTTACTGCTGTAAAAGCTGAAGGCACAGTAATGATTTCAGCTCCGCGTTCTAACAGTAGACGAAATAGCTCTGGAAATCTTAGATCATAGCAGATACTTAAACCAAGACGACCAAAGGGGGTGTCGAGCAGCTGGACCTGATCACCAGGCTCAATACTATCGGACTCTCTGTAACTACCAAATTCATCCGCGACATCCACATCAAAGAGATGAATTTTGTCATAGCGGGCCCTTTCATTTCCTCGATCATCGTAGACAATGCATGCCGAACGCACACGATCACTTATGGCGATGCCATCTGGCCTAGCCGCGACAGGAATACTGCCCGCCACAATCCATACGCTGTAGTCTTTGGCCAGTCCCGCCACAAAACTGCGTATCGGACCGGATGGAGTCACTTCGAGAACACCCGCTTGCCGTAGCTTCGCCATCGAAAGCAATGCAAAGTTTTCGGGCAACACCACTAACTCAGCCCCTTGATCCACCGCCGCGTGTATCAGTCTTTTAATCTCACGTAGATTTTCTTCTACCAGATTTCCACTTGTCATTTGAATAGCTGCTACACGGGACATAGTTCTTACCAATAATGAACAGATAGTTTGATCAGCATGTTAATTTTGATTGGTGTTAGATAACGGTTTTGCAAGGTCAGACTCTGTGTTAGCTTGAACTTTTTCGTCATCACCCGTTCGATTACCCCTCGATCTGTTTTCAAACATCTTGACCAGCTCGATCTTGGGATCTTCCCAGGTTCCCGTCACTTTGTATCTTGCCGATGTAAAACGCTCGAACATATTACCAAATATTTTATTGATCAGATAAAGCGGTATACCCACCTGAGGCGCGCCGACAATAGTCGCTGCTATGGGAATGTTATCGGTAAGTGGCAATACTACTATCATTTCCTGATCTAACTCTTCCGTAAGCAGGTTTGTGCGGCCATCAATTTTAAATTTGGCGGATGGCCCATCAATAATTAAAGAATCAACAATCTCTACTTTACCCTGATTGAGCGCCAACTTACCTCGAACCTTATCAAAACTATAACCTTTCATAAAAAGATCGGAAAAATCCAGCCGAAGACGCCGCGCCAGCGACGTGAAATTTAGTATCCCAAACAGCCGCAGCACATTGGTCGAGGATTCAATCTCAATAAAACGTCCTTCATCACCTCTAATGGTCAATTCACCCACGGAATCGACCAGCGAAAACATGGCTGGCGATCCACTCCATTTGAGTTTGCCACTAATCTTGCCATCCTTACCCTCTATTGAGCGACTATACCCCCATGCCTCGACTGCATCTCCGGTATCTCTGGCTACTGCTAAACCTTCGAACTCAGACAAGTGACGCACGGAATGATAACGCCAGTTAATCGCTCCTGTGAGCCTCAATCCTCTCACATCAGCTACCAACCCTTCGATCAGGGCACCTTTGTCGTCTGGTTTGATGCTAAAAGCCCAGGCACCAAAATCCTGATCACCCATGCTGAGCCGCTCGACTTTAAAATCCAGTAGCATCAATTCCTGCGGAATGACGTCCTGCAAGGCATCGTTACTGGTCAGCTCGGGCTGCGGTAGTTTCAGATATTCCAATGCAATCTTCGTGGGTATGTCTGGATCGGTATAACTCGTAATCAGCCCCTTGATTTCTGGATTTTCCAACTGCACATGCCATGCATCTTGCTTTTGCTCCATCACCAACGCCAGCGAATCAAATATCTGATTTGCGAAAACAAACCGTCCAACCTGCAGATCAACCTGTTTCAAGCGCTGCATAAAACCAAATTCAGAAACCTTCTGCTCTGTCGCCGTCAGTGCCGTCTCGTTCACTACTGCCCCGTCTACTGCCGCCCCGTCCACTCTAACTAAAGTAGCTGGCGCTCGCTGGTATAGATCAAACAGCGACTGCCATTGCGTAAAATCCAGCTCTGATAGCTTGCCTGATATTCCAATATTTTTCTCTTGCCCGACCACTGCGGACTCTGAGCCCAGTATTATTTCCCCCTGCCGATATCCACCTTGATCGAACAGGAGAGCATAGTTCAACTGATCTGCGTAACTCAGATAATGAATCTGGCGATCATCTGCTTTTATCAAGAAACTCAAATCTCTTTTTTCATCAGCTAATTTATGAAAGGGTTTCGGTAAATCTGACTGAACCCCAAACAAATCAGTCTTTATCTGTATTTGATTCTCTTGACCACCCCCAAATTTCAGATTGGCAGAGTATCCAGTTTTACCCTTAATAAGAGCTAAAGCTGGCAAGGGCAACCAATTATAAAAGGCTTCTGCGGTTATCTTTCCATCAATCTGAATTTGCGTTTGCAGCGACGCCTTTTGATTCCCCTCCCCGGTTTGTATACTGGATTTAATATCAGCTTGAACCGGTTCCCTAAACAGTGTTGCACTAACGCCACCGGCATTCAGCCCGGTTTCATTGCCATAGCTGAATTCACCTTGAACTCGATCAAAATCCAAACCCATCGAAGGAATTTTGAATTCTGTATTTTGAGTTTTAACACGAACCTTTGAAGTCACCCCTGTCTTCGCCTGCAAAGGAATCGACAATTCAAGCTCCGTCTGCAAATCACCCTCAACCTGAAAATCATCTACCAAATCAAATAGTGCTTTTCTGATCGGTGTCTCTTGTAAAACGCGCAGGCCATCTCTAGAAGGCCCCGTCACACGGGCACCCACATTAACTACGCCACCGTCAGAGCCCGGCATAAAACTCGCCCTGGCATCGCTTACCTCGGACTCATATAGTCGAGCCGAATCGACCGCCACATTAACCTGAGTATCGGACAATACCAAATTGGCCTTTAGCTGCTCCAATGCAGGCCAGTCTTTTTGATACTGGAAACGATCCACCTCTGCATTAACGGTGAGTCGCAGTGATCGAGCAATTTGGCTCGCGCCTTTAACCGCAGACCCCGAATAGGCGAAAGCAGCCACATCAACTTCTCCCGTACCAATTGACTGATCCAGCCATTGCACTAAACCGGTGCTCAGTTTACGATCAGGCACAAAGGCAAGCGACTCGTGCAACCCGCCATCGCGCATGCCAATCAGCAAATTCAGACGAGGCTCAGTCCCATCCTTCGACGCATCCAGGTCAAATTGCCCCTGGATCTTGCTTTGATTAAAGGACAACTGTAGATTCCTACCCTTCAGCCAAACTGATTTACCCTCATTGTGCCAGCTAACTTCACCTGATGCCTGCCCAAAATGCCATTCACGGCTATATAGTTTGGGGAAATGTAAACGGAAATCATCCGATACAAATTGCACCAGCCCATCCGTTGCAGAGAGATCCAGATAGCCATCCAGGCCGGAGCCAGCAGGTGCATGCTTCCAGGCCGAAACCGACAAGCCTTCTATATTGGCCTTTATGCTAAAACGAGGTAGTGCAGCGTTTTTCTGATCGGCGAGAGGATATTGGATAGATAAATTTTCCAGAGCGCCTCTTGGCTGTAAAGTAGCGACAATCTTTTTTGCCTTCTCGGGCAGCAGGCTGGTGTCCGCTAACAGTTTTGCAAGAAGCTCCAGATTAACGCTATCTACCCATCCCTGTAACAGTTTACCACCCCTCTCTTTAGACAGAGTCCACTGTTGATTATTCATAGGAAAGAGCGTTTCGCGCCAGACAAAGGATGCATCCGTGAGCTGCAGGTTCCAGATTGTTTGATTGGTGCTTTCACCTCTTTGCCAAAAGAAGTCAGACTGCAAGTTCATCAGCGTTTCAGTTTCGTTACCTGCTTTCGGCATTTCCAGCCGAGGCACCATCAAACGACCCTGCATACGATTTAAACGCCCCTTTTCAACCGACAACCAAAGTTCACCCCCTAATTCAATCGCTTCAGTATCAACTAACTGAGGTATTTCCAGCGCGGCTCTTTTTAACCAATCACCCACCGGCAACGTCTGCCAACGAGCAAATGCCTGCAAATTAAAGTCCGGCTTACCCGGCCGGCTGCTTAGATTCATGGCAAAAGACAGCTGAGCATTAGACTCACCCGACAAATTCGCCCGCCCCTCACTGGCACAAAGCTTTTTAAGGCAATGAAAACTCAAGGAAGGTATGGATAACTGCTTGGTTGCTCCATCGTTAAAGATCAGCACTAGAGCAATATCCTCCAGCCGGATTCTACCCTGCGCTAAAAGCAACTCAAGCAAGTCAATCGGTTTATTCCGAGCACTGCTGACGCGATCAGCAAATTGCCATCTTCCTTGCTGATTTTGGCGAAGTACCAATTGGACTTTTTTAAGCAACAGGGAAGCAAACACCGGATTTGCCTCAAGCAGGCTCCCCAGAATATTCAGCCTAAGCTCAAGACTGCTTATACTAAGCGGCACGCCGACTTCAGTATCGCCTATTGTGAGCTGATCAACTGCGAGAATTGGCTGAAAATTACGCCAGTCCGCGGCCACCCCTCGCAAGGTGACAGGCGTAGCCAGCTGCGCAGAAAGGTAAGATTGAATTTCACTGCGATACTGATGCAACCGAGGCATAGTGACCTTTGCCAGGCTCACCAGAACCGCCACGGTCACCAGTCCCAGCACTGCAATCAGCCAAATAGTTCGAACAAATCGAGCGAGTATTAAATTCATCAAGCCTACATCGCACCCTTAAGCGGGACACATTTAGTGACTTAACCGCATCTTAAAACAAGTACCGGCCAGAGTTATCGGAATACCACATCAAACTCTTCCTGAGAATACATTGTCTCCACCTGGATTTTAACACTCCGGTTAATGAAAGATTCCAGGTCGGCCACACTGGACGATTCCTCGTCGAGTAATCTTTCAGCAACGGATTGAGAAGCCAGTACCAGAAAACTCTGTGAGCTATAGGCACGCGCCTGTCGCAGAATTTCGCGCAAGATTTCGTAGCAGACAGTTTCCGTCGTTTTTACGGTTCCCCGACCATCACATTCAGGACAGTTTTCACACAGCACCTGCTGCAAGCTTTCCCGAGTACGTTTTCTGGTCATCTCAATCAGCCCCAAATCAGACATACCCATAATATGGGTCTTGGCATGATCCCGCTCCAGAACCTTTTCCATCATACGCATCACCTGACGTTGGTGCTCCTGGTCCGTCATATCGATAAAATCGATGATGATAATTCCGCCAATATTGCGCAGCCTCATTTGCCGCCCTATGGCACTGGTAGCCTCCAGATTGGTTTTAAATATGGTTTCTTCCAGATTTCTGTGACCAACAAATGCTCCAGTATTTACATCAATCGTGGTCATTGCTTCCGTTTGATCAAAAATCAGATAGCCGCCACACTTAAGCGGTACTTTGCGACCCAGCGCCTTTTGAATTTCATCATCAACATTGTAGAGGTCAAAGATGGGCCGCTCCCCCTGATACAACTCTACCCTGCCACTGAGCTCGGGAACAAAGGACTCTACAAAAGACTGAATCTTTAAAAATGACTCTTGGGAATCAACTCGAACTTTCTCCAAGCCTGGCCGAATCAAATCTCTCATTGATCGCAAATACAGAGGCAGCTCTTCGTAAATCGGAGAAGGTGTTTGTGCCTTTTTAATCTTGATCTGGACAGAGTCCCAAAGGCGCTTTAAGAATCTTATATCGGATGCAATTTCTTCTTTGCCCACCCCTTCAGCAACCGTTCTAATAATGAAACCGGCATTATCCTCCAAACCTTCAGCCACAATACATTCTTTCACCAAACAATGTAGCCTTTCGCGTTCATCCTCATCTTCAATTCTTTGTGATATTCCAATATGCTTTGTTCTCGGCATATAAACCAGATAACGTGATGGTAATGACATGTGGGTTGTCAGCCTTGCGCCTTTGGTACCGATCGGATCCTTAATGACCTGCGCGATAATACTTTGCCCTTCCTTCAGCGCCTCTCGGATGTCATCGGTGCTTTTCTCCCTTTCCTCTACCCCATCATCATTGAGCGCAACGATGTCCGCAGAATGAATAAAAGCCGAGCGTTCCAGCCCCATCTCAACAAAGGCAGCCTGCATACCCGGCAACACTCGAACCACTTTGCCTTTATAGATATTGCCAACCAACCCTAACTTACTAGAACGCTCTACGTAGGCTTCCTGAAGCATGCCGTTTTCCAACACCCCTACACGGGTTTCCATTGGAGACACATTGATCAAAATTTCTTCGCTCAAAATACTATTCCCATAAGGATGCCAAGTCAGACCATAACAAACGCCAGGCTATTCTGGCTAATAAAACTCAGACGATGTTGCGGTCCCATATTGGCACCTCAAAATCTTTTAATAACGTGGCTGTTTCCATAAGAGGCAAACCCACAACTGAAGAATAGCTGCCCTCAATCTTAGACACAAATACAGCAGCGTAGCCTTGAATCGCATAACTGCCGGCCTTATCAACAGGTTCTCCTGTACTCCAGTATTCTTCACACTCTTCTAGCGACAAAACACAAAAACTGACTCTGCTACTGACCACCCGACTTTCCACTCGATCCTGATACGCCAAGGCCACCGCCGAGTAAACGCTATGTTCGTTACCCGACAGGCGTTGCAACATGGCAATCGCCTCTGAACGCCCCGAGGGCTTACCCATGATTTGACCATTCAAAACTACCGTGGTATCCGCGCCCAGCACCGGCAGCCGCTCCTGTGAACGAGATTTTAACCACCCAGCACATGCCTTGCTGCGAGCCAACCGCTCCACATAATCACTTGGAACCTCATTTGCGGCAGGGGTTTCATCAACTTCCACTGTTAGCAAGGAAAAGTTTACGCCAATCTGTCGCAATAATTCCCTGCGACGTGGCGAAGCAGAAGCCAGGTATAGATCAGACTTTAACAAAGCCACGCCTCATCGCTTATCCAACGCATTTCAAACATCACTAGTTCACATTGAAGCTACGCCGCACGCCTCGCAGCAAAACGAACACCCAGGGCCACAACAATGCACTGATAATTGCTGGAAGGAGAAACATCAGTGTTTGTGTCGAAGAGCCCAGAATTCCTTTTACCCAGTGGCAAAGTATTTGATTCAGAGCAACCAGTGCAAATACGAACAGCGCCTGCTGCAACCAGCTAAACATCCTCACCCGTCGATAGAGTAGCAATGAGAAATAGGCGACCACGGTCAGAGCTAACGCATTGAGCCCCAACAAACTACCTTCCAAAACATCCAACATGATACCCATCAGCCACGCCACACCCATACCGATACGCTCCGGCAACGCTACAATCCAGTAGAGCAACACCAACACAACCCACTCTGGCCGCCAGCCTTGCGCCACTTCGGGCAAAGGTAATGCGGACAGTATCAATGCCACCAGTAAGGACAGAAAAATTACACCTCCACCAGAGCGTCGTCGCATCAGTCAGTCTCCTCGGCATCTGCAGCTTGTTGAGTTTCCGGCTGCGGACTAAGCACCAGCATAACCTGTCGACTTCGAGCTAACTGTGCACTGGGTCTAGCCAATACCTCAGCGAAAGGTTCACCGGGATCATGTTCTACCTTTGTCACCACAGCCACCGGATAGCCAAAAGGAAACCTTCCCCCCAAACCTGAAGATACCAGTAAATCCCCAACCACAACGTCTTCTGTATCGTGTAAATTTAGCAACTCAAGCTCATCAAAACGACCTTTCCCCGCTGCAATCGAGCGCAAACCATTGCGGTTCACCTGCACCGGAATTGCGTGACGGGCATCACTCAACAACAGCACACGACTGGAAAATCGGTCAGTTGATATTACCTGCCCCATCACACCATAGGCATCGAGCAATGTCTGCCCCACTCTGACGCGGTCACGATACCCCTTATTGATCAGCAATTCATGCGTAAAAGGATCCGGGTCAACGCCGATCACCTCAGCGACCATCACCGTCTCATCAATTAACTCTGATCCGTTTAATAACTCCCGAAGCCTGATATATTCCGCAGAGAGTGAAGCCATTTTTTGCACCTCTCTCTGCAATATAATTGCCTGCGCCTTCAGCTCCCGGTTTTCCTTATGCAGCTGTTCATAATCCGTACTCATCCGATCTACCCAACGCCAAACTTTGGAAGGCACGTCTGCAACAAATTGAATGGGGGCGGTCATGGAGCCTAATACGGAGCGAACCTGCGCCATTTGCTGGAACCGATAGTCCGCAAACAATAGCAGCACTGAAAGAATGGACAGGACAAGCAGTTGCAAACCAATGTCCGTATCTTTTGAGAATATCGGCTTAATACTCTAACCTCTTGTTATTTTTGTATTTAATAATCTTATGAGGCTATTATTCGGCAAAGGCAACAACAACACAATGCCCCTGCAAATAAAAAAACCGCATCCCCATAAAGAAGCGGTTTTTTTGGTTACCTATTGATATACCAGCGCATTAGACAGGTAGCTCTGCTGCTTATTCCGAAGAAGTTAAATCAACACCATGGTCGATCCATTCGAGAGCCTTTCCTCCACCCCTTGCGACACAGGTCAACGGATCCTCGGCAATCACTACAGGTAACCCTGTCTCTTCACTTAGCAAACGGTCAATATCTTTTAATAGGGCGCCGCCACCTGTCAATACCAATCCGGTTTCTGCGATATCAGAGGCCAGCTCCGGGGGCGACTGCTCCAAGGTGCTTTTCACCGCCTGAACAATTGCCGACAGTGGTTCCTGTAACGCCTCCAACACCTCGTTACTATTCAGGGTAAAGCTACGCGGGATACCCTCTGCCAAATTTCTTCCCCGCACATCAATTTCTCTAACCTCGTCACTGGGATAGGCAGAGCCGATCTCCTGTTTGATTCGCTCAGCGGTAGAATCACCAATAAGACTACCGTAATTACGCCGCACATAGGTCACAATGGCTTCGTCGAACCGATCGCCACCTACTCTAACCGACTCCGCATAAACGATGCCACTGAGCGAAATAATGGCTATTTCAGTAGTACCCCCACCAATATCGATGACCATAGAACCGGTCGCCTCTTCAACAGGCAATCCTGCTCCGATTGCTGCAGCCATGGGCTCCTCAATCAAATAAACTTCCCGTGCACCAGCTCCCAGCGCAGATTCCTTGATGGCGCGACGCTCCACCTGGGTAGATTGGCAGGGCACACATACCAACACTCTTGGGCTGGGTTTGATAAAATCATTTTCATGCACTTTGCTGATAAAGTGCTGCAACATCTTTTCGGTCACTAAAAAATCAGCGATTACGCCATCTTTGAGAGGTCGAATTGCGGTAATATTGCCTGGGGTTTTTCCAAGCATACGCTTGGCGTCAGTTCCCACAGCGGCCACGGTTTTTTGGTTTCCCACCTGGCGGATAGCTACCACCGATGGCTCATTCAGCACGATCTCTTTGTCCCTTACATAGATCAGTGTGTTCGCAGTTCCCAGGTCAATCGACAGGTCAGTCGAAAAGAAACCACGTATTTTCTTAAAAATTGACATTTATTGTTGCCCTAAAATTGGCTTTCTTTCACTAAATGCGCAAATGTATCAACGCTAGGGATTTAGAGCAAGGCAGAAATGTGATAAGTTCTGCTTCTTTTTTAGCAACAGATTCTTTTCTCGGTGCCAGCAATCTAAATAAGCGTTATGATTTACCCGATGAAAGCGAATATGCCTACCTCCCAGTAATCGGATAGCGCATTAATTATCAACAGGAAACAGCATGACAATCGAACGAACCGACGTGCAAAACGCTGCTCATTTAGCGCGCATAGCGATCGACGAAAACAGCATTGATGAATTCACCCAGGATCTGGCAAATATACTTGCTCTGGTCGATCAGATGCAGGCCGTTAACACAGACAATATAGAGCCAATGGCACATCCAACGGATGCAGTGCAGCGCCTGCGGCCGGATCAGGTTACCGAAGTAAACCAGCGAGAGCATTTCCAAGCGCTTGCACCCGCTACCGAAAATGGACTGTATCTGGTTCCGAAGGTTATTGAATAGGTGGTATGGCTTGGATTGCTGCTTTTCGACTAGCCCAAGACTTACAAAAATGATTTTCAGGATATAAACCCAATGCACAATAAAACCATCGCCGAACTCAGTCAGGGTCTGAGTGCAGGTGAATACTCCAGCACCGAGCTCACCCAGGATTTTTTACGCCGCATCAGCACGCTGGATAAGAAATACAATAGTTTTATTACACTCACGCCGGAGCAGGCGCTAGCCGCAGCTGAATTGGCTGATCAAAGCAGAGCAGCTGGAAATGCCGGCGCATTTGCCGGTATACCAATGGCACACAAAGATATCTTCTGCACCAACGGTATAAAAACCACCTGCGCCTCGAAGATTCTTGATAATTTCATTGCACCTTATGATGCCACCGTCGTTGAGAAATTCAAACTTGCTGGAGCCGTCTGCCTGGGTAAAACCAATATGGACGAGTTCGCGATGGGTTCCTCCAATGAGACCAGCTTTTATGGGCCAGTCAGAAACCCATGGGATACCGATTGTGTACCCGGCGGTTCGTCCGGTGGGTCGGCGGCCGCAGTAGCAGCAAGACTCGCACCCGGAGCGACGGCTACCGATACCGGCGGCTCTATCCGCCAGCCAGCCGCGCTATGTGGCGTCACTGGACTAAAACCCACCTATGGCCGCGTGTCACGCTGGGGAATGATTGCCTTTGCTTCCAGCTTGGATCAAGCCGGCCCGATCGCTCAAACAGCTGAAGATTGTGCCATGATGCTCAACGTAATGGCCGGGTTCGATGTCAAGGATTCAACCAGTATCGATAGGGCCGTACCAGATTATAGTCAGGACTTGAATAATAGCCTGGAGGGCCTGCGCATAGGGCTGCCCAAAGAGTTTTTCACTGACGGCCTGGATCCCGCGATAGCACAGTGCTTACAAGCAGCTGTCCGTGAATATGAAAAACTGGGCGCCACCGTCACAGAAATCAGCCTGCCGCATAGCGATCTTTCTGTACCTGTTTATTATGTGATTGCCCCGGCCGAGTGCTCATCGAACCTGTCCCGGTTTGACGCGGTACGTTACGGTTATCGCTGTGACGACCCACAAGATCTGGAAGACCTGTACAAACGTTCACGTGGCGAAGGGTTCGGTCGCGAAGTAAAACGCCGCATACTGGTAGGCACGTACGCGCTGTCAGAAGGCTATTTTGATGCCTACTATCTAAAAGCACAGAAACTGCGACGCCTGATTAAAGAGGACTTCGTCAAGGCTTACGATGAGGTGGACGTGATCATGGGGCCAACATCACCTTCGACCACCTTTAAGCTTGGCGAAAAGACGACTGATCCCGTCAGCATGTACCTGGCGGACATATTCACTATCTCCACCAACCTGGCAGGATTACCCGGCATGTCGGTACCCTGCGGTTTTGTAGACAACAAGCCGGTGGGACTGCATGTCATCGGTAATTATTTTGATGAAGCGAGGCTATTAAATGTGGCACACCGTTACCAGCAGGTGACGGACTGGCACCAGCAAACACCTGAGGGCATTTGAATGAAGCTGCATACAAGAACTACGCTGCAGCTGCCCGATTAAAACCGAATCTATTTGGAAAAAAATTTGTAGTTGCGATATGAGTCGCAACATTCGGCAGCAGCCGGAACCAAGCATACAAAGAGGCTATAACACCATGCAATGGGAAACCGTGATCGGGCTTGAAATTCATGTACAGCTCGCCACCCAATCAAAAATCTTTTCGGGCTCCAGCACCGCCTTTGGCGCCGAACCTAACACTCAGGCCAGTGTAATCGACCTGGGCTTTCCCGGCGTACTGCCCGTACTTAACGAAGAGGCCGTCAGAATGGCTGTTAAGTTTGGCCTAGCGATCGACGCTAATATTGATGAAAAATCGGTATTTGCCCGTAAAAACTACTTTTACCCGGACCTGCCAAAAGGTTACCAGATCAGCCAGTTCGAACTACCCATTGTTGGCAAGGGTTATATTGAGATTACGCTTGAGGATGGTTCAACTCGCGTAATAGGTGTGACCCGGGCGCATTTGGAGGAAGATGCCGGCAAGTCACTGCATGAAGATTTCCACGGCATGACCGGGATTGATCTGAACCGCACTGGCACACCATTGCTGGAGATTGTGTCAGAGCCTGACCTGCGTTCTGCCAAAGAGGCCATCGCCTACCTAAAGCAGATTCACTCACTGATTCGCTATCTGGGCATCTCGGACGGTAACATGGCAGAGGGCTCAATGCGCTGCGACGCTAACGTTTCGATGCGCCCCAAAGGACAGAAAGAGTTTGGCACCCGTGCTGAAATCAAGAACGTTAACTCCTTCCGCTTTGTTGAAAAAGCGATCAACTTTGAAGTCGAGCGCCAGATTGATCTGCTGGAAGCAGGAGGCAAAGTCGTTCAGGAAACACGCCTGTACGATTCCACCAAGGATGAAACACGCTCCATGCGCAGCAAGGAAGAGGCTAACGATTATCGTTACTTCCCTGACCCGGATCTTCTGCCGGTTGTGTTGGATCCGGCTTATATTCAATCTGTGCGCGATAGCCTTCCGGAACTGCCTCACCAAAAACGCCACCGCTTCGTGGAACAGTTCAACCTTAGTGCCTATGATGCAGACCTGCTTTCAACCGAGCGCGAAACCGCCGAATATTTTGAGACGGTCGCTACCGCTGCAGGTGACGCAAAACTGGCCGCCAACTGGGTCAATGGAGAATTGGCCGGGGCACTGAACCGGGATAATCTTGAATTAGCACAAAGCCCGGTTTCTGCCGAACAACTGGTTCAGCTACTGAAACGTATTCAGGACGATACTATTTCCGGAAAAATTGCCAAAACGGTATTTGAAGCCATGTGGAACGGCGAAGGGGACGCTGACCAGATCATCGAAACCAAGGGTCTGAAGCAGGTTTCCGATAGCGGTGCAATCGAAGCACTGGTAGACGAGGTCATCACTAACAGCCCTTCACAGGTGGAAAACTATCGTAATGCCGATGACGCCAAACGCCCAAAAATGCTCGGCTATTTTGTCGGTCAGGTGATGAAAGCCTCCAAAGGGCAAGCCAATCCCAAACAGGTTAACCAGATACTATTAAGAAAATTGAACAGCTAGGAAAAAACATGTCACTCAAGAAAGACAAACAAAAAGTCATCGATGAAGTATTAGACGAATCTCACCTCAGATCTTTTTTTAGCCTGCGCCCGCCAGAGGGTGTCAACGCAGACTATAACATTCTCGAACGCGCGTACCGAGGCATGACCGCCGACTATTTCGCCGGTTTCCTGGAGTTGTTCGTGGCCGCAGGGCATGATATCAACGCGCAAAACCCCGACGGAAAAACCATTCTGATGGTAGTGTCTGGGCATCAACAGGCGGGTGAATATATTGAAGTATTGAGACAGCACGGGGCTGTGGTCTGAAGCTAACCACAAACAATAAATAAAAAGGAAGTTAAGCATCAACTGGCTCAGGCCTGCTAGAAAGACTTTGTAACCGTAACTCTAAGAGGACTTTGGCAACCCCAAGTCAACAAAGGGCTATCCAGAAAATTTTTATGCGCAACTTCTAAAAACGGTAGTATTTGCTATCCGTTTATATAGTCTCACACCCCATGGAAGCTACGATGGACTTAATCCAGGGTCTATTACTCATCACGTCGATACATCTGCTGGCGGCGGCTTCACCAGGGCCAGACTTTTTGTTGGTCTCCCAGCAAACACTCGCTAACGGCAAAAAGACCGGGCTGATGTGCAGCATTGGCATAGCACTAGGGCTCTCAGTGCACATTATCTAGTCTACCTCGGAATAAAGAGCATCAGATCTAAGCCAACGGATAGCTCCGAAAATCAACAGCCTACAATCCAACAGCCAAATTGGAAAACAAGTATTGCCACAGGTTTTTTATGTAACGCTCTGAACCCTAAAGCGCCCATCTATTTTGTAGCGCTCTTCACCCTCGTTCTGTCTCCAGATATGCCGCTGTACCAGATCGGAATTTATGGTTTATGGATGATGTTTATTCAATTTGCCTGGTTTTCCACCCTGGTGATATTGCTGTCGAAGCCTTCCGTTAACAAACGATTCAAACAACTTGGGCATTGGATCAACCACCTTCTGGGCGGAGCGATGATTGCTCTGGGGCTAAAGGTAATGCTGTCCCGATCCAGCTGAAAGTATCCAGGCAGATTTAAAATTTTGCACTAAAATCAAAGTTTAATCTCACGCCATAAATGGCGTTTTTAAATAAAGCAAAGGCTAAAGAAAATGTTCGGCCGCAAAAGGATTTTCAAAACCCGCACAGGTTCATCACCACCCTTTTGCATCGGCGTCGGTGTTTTTATCGCGGTACTTTTTTCGCTGACATTAACACCTATGTTTATCAGCGCGGCTGGCATCACCCAGGGAGCCGAATCGCTCTACATCCTGTCATTTCTGGGATTAACCGGTATGGGTTATCTGATCACTCGCTATTATTACGGTGTTCGTACATGGATTATCGAACCGGATGGCAACCCCGAGAACCGCGAACTTTGGCTTCGCAGTGTCACTTATGACGCCAGCACAGTAATACTCTGTCGCACTATTACGCGGGTTGAACCATGCAATTACGACCGATCCTTTTTAGGTTCACTAGGGAACCTCTGAATAACTCCTTGATCCCTCTGGCGTACAGAGCGTTTGTAGATCAAGACGGCTTTGTGCAGTGATGTCCAGACCTTGCAAACAAAGCCAACGCAGAACTACGAATGCCCTGTAAGCCCCGTAGGGCGAGGCCTGAAAGCTTCATCTGCGGCGTTAGAAACTTTGCTAAGGCAATAAGCATTAGCGGCAGTTCCTGCCTTGCAGCTAAAACTTTCAGGTCTCGCAGAGGCATTAAGGAGTTATTCAGAGATTCCCTGGTACAGGGTGGATCGACCAGCGAAGATCACTGTTATAATTACAGGCAGGCGGGCTATCGCGGCCCAGGCCTTCGTATCAGTTACTTACTACCAGCCCAATACAAACAGGAGCCCATTGAAAAAACCTTTCAATTTCCCGTGAATCATGCAGAAAGGGTAGCTGAATTGATCGGAGAAAACGTCAGATAATTTCAGAATATACGCACGACCCACACCAGTTGCTCATTGATAAAACCTCATAGATATAGTGCATTCGAAAAGTGATGCGCAGATAACCAGGAAGTTATACCATCTTTTCAAAGCAACCATGAAAAGGTGATTTCCTATGAAAAAGGAAGAGAGAGATATCGAAAAGAGCTACCCTATTTCGGAATATGTAGCGAAGCTAAGAAGGCTTGCCGACTGCCTTGAGAGCGAAGAACCATTTGAAATTCAGATTGCCGGAGAGCGAATCTATGTTCCTGTACGAGCGGTGTATAACATCGAGCATGAAAGAGAGGAGGATAGTGAAGAGATTGAGTTCCAGATAAAGTGGGAGCACAGCTAGGGGAAGGCGTTTATAACAATGCAATTTTTGCTGACATTCGCCCTCACGATGGTGTCGTGGTTAACTCTTGCGGCTGATCTCAAGCCCTTTGCCAGTGATGGCTGCAGTGCATTTCCTGATGGCACTCTCGAGCAGAATGAGCTGTGGCTTAAATGCTGTACCGCTCATGATTATCAGTACTGGAAAGGGGGCACCTACAAACAAAGATTAGCCGCGGACAAAGCACTTAAACACTGTGTAGAGCAAGTCGGCCAACCCGAAATTGCCTTGCTGATGCTGGCGGGCGTCAGGGTTGGAGGCACGCCATATCTACCCACAACCTTTCGCTGGGGATACGGTTGGTTCTACCCCAGATTCTACGGTGCATTAACGAGAGAGGAGCTATTACAGGTCAACCAAACCAGCCCACCCATTGAATAGCCCCTTTTTGAAGATCCCTGAGTACTAAGGAGCCTCTGAATAACTCGACCACTTGCCCCAGTCTAAAAAATAATTTGCCCCGGAATGGGGCAAATACCCAGTCCCATCCTATACTGAATAAAACTCTCATTGCCTTTGATCTGAAAGAAGTCTTCGTAGAATCCAGGGGATCAGCATCAACCCCTGCGTAAGGCTCGCGCCAGACAGAGTCCCCATAACATAAGGAGAATATTTGCGGTGAGTTTGAATTTCTTCAAACCAAAAGCACTTAGTTTCTGTCTGGCATTTTCTGCTCTTTACAGCCTGACTGTACAAGCTGTTGAGAAGGACTCGACACCGACCGTCATACTGCTAGACCGTTCATTCAGTATGACTGACCACCTAAATGGCCAACCTAAATTTGAGATCGCCAAAGCGGCCTTTCGCGATTTGGCACACCGTTTTGAAGGGCAGTCGATCATCTCTGTTCGCTTCTTTGCTGGAGGTCGAGACAAACAGGATGACCAGGTTAATTGCAAAGCGAATGAACTCTCTCTGCCGATGGGTACACCTATCGAACCTGCGGCTATGGATAAGCTTATCTCCGGTATTCGACCGCTCGGACGCAAAACCAACATCAGCTTTGCCATTGAACAGGCGACACAGGATCTTGCCCCCTTTGATCGGGGTAAAATCATTCTCATTTCCGATGGAGAAGAGAACTGCGAACTGGATCCAATTGATCTTGCCCAGGCTCTAAACGCGAAAAACATCAATATCGATACCATCGGTATTGGGCAACCTGGCCAGTTCTCACAACTGGGTCGTATCGCTTTAGCCGGTGCAGGAGAATTCCAACTGGCAGACTCCGCCGAGCAGCTGGCCAACGCCATTGGTGCAGGCCTACCCCAGGCTCTTTCTCTACCCTCAACCAATCCTGCGCCCCTCCCGGCGGCAATGCCAGGTTCCATATCTTTGGCGGCGAGTCCGGCAGCTGAAGCTCCTCCAGCAGGCAAATTAGCTCCCGCTGCGGCGGCCCCAGCACCCAATATTGCGCCCATGACACTGGAAGTGGAGGTGGTCAATGAGAAACCCCAAGAGCCAGTGGCAATTGAGGTTATTCTGGATGTCAGCGGTTCCATGGCAGCCAGAATTCAGGGAAAACAAAAAATGGCACTGGCGCGTACAGCACTTCATGAAGCCATTCAAGGGTTGGATTCGGCAGCTTTTCTGGTCGGTTTCAGGGCTTATGGTTTCGATAACAGCGTACCGAAAACACCGGAAGCATCCTGCCCGAATACAGAATTGCTGGCTGATATCGCCGCCAATCAGATTTCGAGTATTCGCCAGCAGGTCGATCAGTTACAACCCTTCGGTTACACCCCTATTGCCAAAAGTCTGGAGCTGGCTGGACAGGATCTAAATAACACAGCATCCAGCAAACAGATGATAATTCTGATTTCCGACGGCGAGGAAACATGCGGTGGTGACCCGATTGAAGTCGCAGCACAATTGCGCGCCATGGGTATTGATATTGAAACCCACGTTATTGGTTTCGACCTGGATAACGAACAGGCAAAACAGATGCACGCCATTGCCAATGCTGGCGGCGGCAGTTTTTATGATGCCAAGGATGCCACGGAGTTAAGAAGTGCTTTAGTGAGTGTCGTCGAGGTCGCCCAGGAAAAAATTGATCCTACCTGGCTGCGCACTATTCACCCCATCACCGGAGGAACCACTCCGGAAAAAGCGGTAAATCTGCTGCCAGGCACATACACTTTGTCGGACTTCCTGGAGAAGGGCGAACAGGCCTATTTTCGCGTCAACACTAAAAAAGGACAATACGGGATCGTGCGCGGCCTGATTCAGTCTAGGCGCTTGATCCGTGAGGGGGAGAAAATGGTCGAATCTTCCACCGGCTACGCGCAATATCGAATTTCGCTTTACGAAATGCGCAACGGCAAAAACCGCGGGCGCTTTGTAAGATTGAGTGGTGAACCGGGAGATTTCGGGCATGTCGGTTTTAGCGACACTGCTGGAGAGGGATTTGTTTTTACCATTAGCAGCAATTATGACCGGGTACACAGGGACGCGCTATTTAATATCGATGTGATCGAAGCAGGAGACCGACTTCAAGGTGAGGAGGCTCCGGATACAGCAGAGAGTGAGCCGATAGCACTAGCTGTCGATGAAACCATCACAGGACATCTGGGCGATGGGGATATGGCGGATATCTATCGTGTTTCACTCGCCGATTCCGGCGCTGCTGCGCTGACACTGCACTTTGCAACCAAAGATGATCAGTTCAGATCGCGCATTATCATTAAAAGCGCGAATGGGAACCGTATTATGACTACCACATCCAAAGGTGATCCGTTGAAACGCGCGTTTAGCCTCCCTGACAATTCTGGCAATCAGATCTATATCGAGATCAAAAACAGCAATCCACAGCTGGCCTCACGTTTCACCTCCTACAGTCTCAGTCTGCAGGCAGCTCACAATGATGAATAGAACACAATCTTGCTACTACCTGCTGTGGATACTGCTGGCCACAAAACCGGTATTTGCGACGACATCGGTGGACGCAAAGGAGATGCTTAACCGCTATTTTAATCACTTGCAAACCCGATTCATCCTGTTAGAGGACGAAAATATTCCCCCTGCTGAACGCCTGGGAATTCGTACCGACCTGGTTAATGGCAAACAGTTCTGGTTACCTGTGAAAGGTAAGCCCGGTCGGGCCTTTAATCTGATCAGTTTTTTTCAGCGCACCCCCCCCTCCTCTTGGGAGATCCGTCAGCTTACTGCTGAACCGGATCAGACCAGCATGGCAGTCGATTTCAGCGTTGACAGCTTCCCGGGGCATCCCTGGCGGACCCGCTTTGAGCTACTTAAACAGAATGGCCGCTGGTTAATTCTTTCTTTTAATGATCTGACCAAACGTCCCATCCCGCCCGGTGCCGATATACAAAGTGTGCTTGAGCACTATCTGATTGCGGTGCAAAATGCCACCGCTCGTATCTATTCGGGAGAGCTCAGCCGGGAAGAGAAACAAAAACTGACCATGAAGTACGGCTTTGGAGCCGGGTATTGGGTGGGTCAGTCCTCGAGAAAAGATCTGCCTGCAGGCACCCTGTTCAGCTACCTGCTCTCGCGAAGGACTTTTAGCTGGGAGATCGAACCGGAAAAAATCGCTGGGGATTACGCAGAAGCGGTGGTACATATCCACTCAAAACCCAAATTTGCAGCGCCCATTAAGAAGACCTACACCATTGAACTTTCCCGACTGGATAAAGAGTGGTTTCTCGCCAATCACCGTAGCAAAAAACCACCGACCCCAGCGAAACCAACGGTTAAAAAAGCCGATCCCAGCGGCCAGTCGCCAAGCGATATTGTTCATCTGCAATTACAACTGCTTCAGCAAGACAAAGCCCGGCTGACCGATCTGGCGGATGCATCCAAACCACTCTGGATTAAGACACGACAGGCACGCCAGGGAATGGGGCGCCTGTTCGGTATGGCTATGGGATCAAACGGAGGCAAGCTGCCGGAATGGGAAGTTATCAGCACCGAAGATCATGGCGACAAGCAACTTATTATGGTCAAGGCAATCTGGTCCGATCAGCAGACAATCAGACTGTTCCATCGGATTCAGTTTTCCCTGACAAAAACGGACAATGGCTGGCGATTATCAGATGCACAGCTATTACGAAATTAGTGTATGCAACAAAAGGACAAAGAGTATGACTAAAATCGCTTTATGGGTATGGCTCTGCACGATGCCATGCCTGGTGGTGGCAGGTACTAAAAACATCTATCGTGATTTAGACCAGGATGTCACCGCGAACGAAAAACAGGCGTTTCGACTAAAACTTAAAAAACAGCTAGGCGTCAAAATGGGCCGCATGGCAGGGGTCTGGGGTCTGGTCGGTGCAAGCGATAATGGAGACGCTTTCTTTCTGGGCAAAACACCAGACCGTGCACGATTACAATTTACCCTTTCTTCGCCGCAAGATCATGCGCCTGTCACGATGGTTATTACCGCCAAAGATGGCCAAAAGATCGACACCCATGAATTGCGCGTTCAACCAGGAGAAACCCGGGAACAATGGTTTGCACTGACCGGCAAGGTCACAGTATTAATCCGTTCAGCCAACAGCCAAGAGACGCCCTACGCCGCCTATTTCTGGTATCCGGGGGAGCGCCTCGATGGCCTGGAGAGTGATAAATTTCACAGACTAAAATCAGGCGATGCCGGGAAGGTGTCGTCGTTCGCTCGCCGCAAACAGGGAGACAGCAGCCATGACTAATCGCAGCATTAAACCCCTTCTATTTATCCTGATTGGCTTGCATTTCAGCAACGTTTCGGCTGGAGATTACGACTGGGCCACCGATGGTTTCTTTAATCCAGGGTTTTCCAATATGGTCAACGGCGCAGCGCAGTTTGCCCAAGCCTATGCAGACTATTCCGCGGCAGAAACCTGTTGGGCTGACCCCCAGTGCGGCATGCCGGACGATCCCAACTCTGGCTTTGATCTGCCTGCCGGAGACTGCTGTGAAGGCAATAGCAGCTGCGTCGCAGAATTTGACAATCAGGTCTCAAAAATCGATAGCGCGCTTTACACCCTGTACAAAAACGAGAGAACTTACGAAATCATTATGCAGGTGCAAAAAGCAAGAATGACCGCGATGAAAGGCGCCGGTTCGATGAGCGCACCAGGAGGTGCAGTGGTGGCTCGCATGGAGGTCGATATTGCCAAAGCACAAAAAGGGTTTATTGATAAGTTCAACACCAAAACCCAGAGCAACATCAATCGCCTGAATGATTTCTTACTGGCTTTGGGTGGGGTGATCGATCAGCATTGCGGGGATTCAAACTGGTATCAGCGTAATGGATTACCGCTTTATCTGCATGCAAAGACCAAGTTTCCCAAATAAACGGTCTGCGTTACGATCCATTAGTGGAAATCTAAGGAGTTATTCAGCGGTTCCCTAACCTTTGGCCCAGCCTGATCAGTCGCATGACTCGCTCTGCCGCATCACTTAGATTGGCCTCGGCATATTGGAGTTGCTGCTCCTCTGTGGTTATTTCAGTCACGCTGGCTTCCAATCCTGAGAAGCCCTGCTGAAACAGCTGCCGATTTTCACGCGTCAGACTCCCACCAATGGCAACAACAGGCACCTTATGTCTTTGTGCGATTTCAGCAATTCCAATGGGGGCTTTTCCAAATGCGGTCTGTCCATCAATTGTCCCCTCACCGGTAATCACCAGATCTGACTGCGCCATCTTCTTCTCCAGACCTGTCATCTCCGCGATCAAAGTGAATCCGGACCTCAGCTCGGCGCCGGCAAACTGGGCCAGCGCAAAGCCCAGACCACCCGCGGCGCCCGCTCCATTCATCTCCTTTGCACTTGCGTTCCGGCTCTGCTCGACAATTTGGCAAAACTGGCCTAAACCGTGCTCCAGCTTCCGACACATCACTTCCGTCGCCCCTTTTTGCGGGCCATATACAGGTACTGCCCCCTGTTCACCCATTACCGGATTGCGTACATCGCAGGCGGCAATAAAAGAGCTTTCCATAACCCTGTGACTAACCGCAGTCACGTCGATTGCATGGACCTGATCCAGCAAGTCGCCACGACCTGGGGAGGATATTTCATTACCCTGAACATCCAGAAACCTATACCCCAAAGCCTGTGCCATACCCATCCCACCATCGATGGTCGCCGAACCTCCCAGCCCACAGATAATATTTTTCGCGCCACTAGCAAGCGCTGCCATGATCAACTCCCCAAAACCAAAGCTGGTTGCCTGCATGGGATTCCTCCGCTCGCTGCTCACCAGGGTCAATCCGGACGAAGCCGCCACCTCCACAACAGCTGTTTCACCATCGCTCAACATGGCGTAGGAAGCGTTCACCCGTTCCCCCATCGGCCCGATCACGGTGCGGCAGCGACACTCACCACCCAGAACACTCATTAACGCATCAACCGTCCCTTCACCGCCATCAGCCACCGCAATCTTGCCACAGCTAATAGCACCATTAACACGCCCTAAACCCCGCTCAATCGCCTCTGCTGCCTGCATTGAAGTGAGACTCCCTTTAAATGAATCTGTGGCGATTAGAATGTTCATGTTATCCAGTTTTCCCGGAGGTTTTGAAGAAGTTCTCTTGAGTGGCAGGCCAGCATCATTCTCTGATCAGGGATAAGATAACCCATACGGAGTCGATAGTTCAGCTCATTTTTTGCATTATCCGTATCCCTTTCTAAACTTTATTTATCATCTCCTTCAATCGCGGGCATTTTTATGAATAAAATACTCCTCTTCCTGTTTACTCTGATTAGCATGTTTCCCTTTATCCCGATCTCGGCCAACGCCTCAGCATTACAAACCCAAATGAGCCTGGATGCCAATTTTGAGATTGACGTGAAAAAGGCTCAGGTGATTGATAATGTGCTAACTGTCATATTAGTGTTTCGAAACACCTCCGGGGGGAAAGCTAAAATCAGTATGCCCCCCGGGCAGATACACTACATTGATGCCACTCAAAACAAGAAGTACCACATTCTGAAAGACGAAAAAAATGCCTATATTCTGGCTCCCCCCCTGTACTACGGAAACCTGGAGTTTGAAGTGCCGGCTAACGGCAAGAAACTGGCCTGGTTTAAAATGCCTGCACCCGATGAAGGTGTAGAAATGATCAATTTGAATCTACCCGGTTCAACACCCTTTGAACAACTTAAGATCAGTAAATGAAATTTCTGAAATTTTTTGGAGCACTGGTTGTTTGCTGTTCGCAAAGTGCCTATGCCTGGGATACGGAAAACCCTTTCGACCCCCAGGCGGAACAGGCAGCCAGAAAAGCGATGTCAGCACTTGGCGAGAGCAAGGGCGCACTCAGCGTCGTAGTCCCAAAACCACTGGAAATCATCGGCTTGCCGGCCATTGCCCTCAAGGCAACGATACAGGATCTGAACCAGGCGATTGAAACGCTGAATGCCGAGGTCACCCAAACAAAAATCACCATCGACCTGTCCAGCGATGTGCTGTTTGACTTTGACAGCGCCACGATTCGACCCAAAGCCGAACAGGCGCTAATGGCCGTAGTCACTATCGTTAAACAAAAAGCCACCAAAGTTGAAATTTTTGGCCATACTGACTCGAAAGGCAGCAACAGGTACAACCAAAAGCTCTCCGAAAAAAGAGCACACAGCGTTAGGAGTTGGATTCTCCAACATACAGGGTTTAACCCGGATCTGATTACCACAGTTGGCCTGGGGGAAACCCAACCGGTGCATCCGAATCAACTGGAAGATGGCCGAGACAACCCCGATGGCAGAGCGAAAAACAGAAGGGTGGTGATACTGGTTTATACGCAACAGTAAATTCGATGCAAAGCCTATTTCAAACATACTGACTTTGATCCCAATTGACGGTTCCAGGTGTGGATTACAATTTTCATTGACCGTTTGTTAATTTCCTAAACGCACACATCGAACATTTAAGAACTCAGCGTGCTCTAAGGATAGTTGAAAGCCAGGAGCAGCCATAAAGGTGGGAGCCTTTGTTCCGATTTCACAGGAGGCTCAGCACACATCCAATTAGTTGTATTAGTCCTCCGGTTTCTACCGCCCAAACACCTGCTTCAGGATATCCGTCGTACGTGCAATAGGATCCTTGCGAATCAACTGCTCCTGCTCAGCCAATTTTAGAAACAAACCATCCAACGCCCGTTTGGTTACGTATTGATCCAAATCCAGCGAATCCATATCCACATAGTCACCCAAAAAACCGACCTTTGAAACCATCCCTTTATAGGCTGACGTAACACCGGTTTCTTTGGTTGCATTTTGCACGATCGGCAGTATGGTTTCGCTCAGTTTACCGCTGCTTTTCTCTTTGAAATAATCCGTCGCAGCAGTATCGGAACCGTCGAGAATACCCTTGGCATCTTCCAGGCTCATCTGGCGAATCGAGTCACCAAAGATCGACAGTGTTTCCGGTACAGCCTTTTCAGCGGCACGATTTATGGTCTCTTCAAACTGATCGACCAGCTCACCCTGGCCAATGGTTCGTAACCCACTGGCAACCTTCTCAAGACCGCTGGGCAGGGGAATTTTTACCTGGGCATCGTTTAAAAAACCGCCCTCTTTACCCAGCAAGCCAACTGCTTTCTCTGTGCCTATACTAAGAGCTTCCTTCAAACCTTCAATAATCTGGTCATTCGATAAAACTGATGCCACATTAGTGGTTTGTTTCGAGTCTCCCAGCTTATCGGTGGCAGACTTCAACCAGTCGCCTAAACCCGCTTGAGCCACATCTACAGCGATAAGGCAAAGGGTCAGCAGTAATCCCGTCATTTTATATGTTGGTCGCATGCCGTTCTCCTGTTGTGTCGACCAGAACATCGATACCTCATATCAGTATCAAGCCCTTTGAATCAGACTGACAGCATAAGCAGTCCACTGCGTTGAAGATAGGGGTGTATTGTAATATGTTGTAAAACTGTTACCAATGAAACCAGCACAAAAAGGAAAGTGGTATAAAAAAACAGGCTGTTCTCAGCGTTTTCCATATATGCTTCTTTTAGGGCCATTGGCCTAAAAATTAGAAGTATGAAAAAAGCGATCTGCTATGTGACAGGGTAGACTGTTCACTTCCATAGAGGGGAGATCACAGACTATGAAATTCGGGATTCGGTTTATTGATTATTTGGGCAGCATTCGGGAACGCGTCGAACTGACGGTACTGGCAGAACAAGCCGGATTCGAATACGTCTGGTACCCTCACGATACATTTATGCACAACACCTGGGTGCTCACCAGCGCTGCCGCAGCAAGCACCTCCAAAATAAAAATTGGCAGTGTTGGCACCAACCCCTTTACCACTAACCCCGCCGAGATAGCCACCTATATCGCTTCGCTTGATGAGCTGTCCAATGGGCGGGCAGTGCTTGGCCTGGGTTTACATACGCATAAAATGGTCGAGTGGACTGGGACTGATGCCAGCCATTCGATCCAGGCAACGCGTGAAGCTACAGAAATCATCCGTGCGCTGCTGCGGGGTGAGGTGGTTGATTATCAGGGTGACCAGTTCCAATGGACCGACCAGTGCTATCTGCGATTTAAACCGCTGCGCTATGAAATCCCTGTCTATATCTGCGCATTTGGCCCGGAATACCTCGCTTTGAGCGGTGAAATTGGCGACGGCAGTCTGCCCATGATCACCCCGCCCGAATCCGCGTCCTATATGGTTCCCGCAATTAGCAAAGGCGCCATTGCCATTGGCCGCGACCCTAAAGAAGTTGATATCTCCGGTTGCGCCTGGCTATCGCTGTCGGCCGACCCGGCCGCACCGACTGATATCCTGCGCCAGATGATTTCATATTTTGGCTGGGGGCTAGAAGCCGAGGCGCTAAAGACAATTGGTCTGACACCCCAGGATTTCGCACCTATCAAGGCTCTAATTGATGCGGGAGAATACCAGCGCGCGAAGGATAGCGTCACGCAGGAGATGTGCCAACTGGCCCTTACCGGCACACCAAAGCAGGTGATTGCACAAATAGAAAGACTGGCTGACCAGGGTATTACCCAGGTTAATCTGGGCGGGCCAATCGGCCCGGACCCGAAGGAAGCGATTCGCCTGATGGGAGAACAGGTGATCCCCTATTTCCAGGGATAAACATGGCTATATTCAGCGTAAGAACCAGTATTTTGCGAGCTATCGATGAGCGATAACGTCCAGCGCGAGCACTGGTCTTCTCGCACTACCTTTTTGCTGGCTATTACAGGCGCATCCGTCGGCCTTGGCAACCTCTGGCGTTTCCCCTATATAGCGGGAGAAAACGGCGGCGGGGCTTTTGTGCTGTTGTATCTGGTTTTCATTCTTGTCATTGGCATTCCCTTGATAATGGCTGAATTGGCACTTGGCACAAAGAGCGGCAGCAACCCGGTCACGACGATAAAAAATATCTGCAACGAACAACAAACTGGTCAATACTGGCAATTCATCGGTTGGTTCAGCATCCTGGCACCGCTGCTGGCGACTACCTTTTACTCAGTGATTGCCGGCTGGTCCCTCTATTACTTGATTAAGTCTCTAGCTTTTGCCTTCATCGGGCTGAACGCCGAGCAAGCGGGCGTAATATTTGACGCCCTACTCGCCAGCCCCGTCTTTATGGTGCTTTTACATACGATCTACCTGGGTGCTGTGATTATCGTCGTTGGTAAAGGTATTCGTACGGGGATCGAAATGGTTACAAAAATAATGATGCCAATGCTATTGGTGCTGCTTATTTTGCTGGCTATTTACGCGAACCTGGCAGGCGACGCAGCCGCGAGTTGGCGCTTTCTCTTTTATCCAGATTTTTCAGCCTTAACCGGGCAAGCTATTTTAATGGCTTTAGGTCAGGCACTGTTTTCCGTATCAGTCGGCACCGGCGCAATACTGACTTATGGCTCTTATGTCTCTACCAGAATTTCCATTCCCAAGGCCGCCTGGACGATCGGACTGGTGGATACTGCGACCGCATTGCTCGCCGGACTTGCCATATTCCCTATCCTTTTTGCCGCCAACATGCAGCCTGCTGAGGGTCCGGGGCTAATGTTTGTTACCCTGCCCATTGCATTGGGAAATATGCCCGGCGGGGCATTGCTGAGTATACTGTTCTTTCTTCTCTTGTTTCTTGCCGCCTTTACCTCCTCATTGGCAATGCTCGAACCCTTTGTCTCCTGGCTAACGGAAAACCGTGGCGTGAAAAGATTCAGTGCGGCATTCAGCACGGGATTTTTTGTTTGGCTGGTCGGTTTGACGACGGTTTTCTCCTTCAATCTGTTGCAGGACTTCAAGCCCTTAAATTGGCTTCCCCTGTTTGAGGGAAGAACCGTTTTTTCGATCATTGACTTTTTGGTATCGAACCTGATGCTACCCATCAATGCACTGATGATTGCCCTGTTTGCGGGATGGGCATTGAACCGCCACTTTATGCTGGCTCGAATAGATCTGAATCAGCAATATTCACAGCATATTTGGATCTATACGACCCGCTATTTAGCGCCCGCTGCACTTGCTGCGGTTTTCTTCTTTAACCTTTAGCTGAATACTTTTAAAAACCCCGCATAAAAAGCTAAAAAAAGAATAATTTTCCATAATTTGATCTTATCGGTAACCATATTTCAAATAATTAGGTTTTTAGCGCAAATTAGCAACGTTATTCCTCAACAATCAAACTAGAATATCTGCCAGCAAAAGAACTCTTTAGAGGCAACAATAATGACGCTTGCAGAATCACTTTTAATCGCTTGCAAAAACTACGGTGCGCAGGAAATATTCGGTATTCCCGGCGACTTTGCATTACCCTTTTTTAAGGTGGTAGAAGAAACAGAAATACTCCCGCTTTACACGCTTAGCCATGAACCGGCCGTCGGTTTTGCAGCAGACGCGGCTTCTCGCCTGCATTGTAAGCCATCCATTGCAGCCGTCACTTATGGCGCCGGAGCATTGAATATGGTTAATCCGATTGCCGCAGCCTACGCGGAAAAATCCCCGGTAATCGTGATATCAGGCGGGCCGGGTGCCAATGAAAAAACCGCTGGCTTGATGTTACACCACCAAGCAAAAACACTGGATTCACAACTTGAAGTCTTCAAAGAAATTACCTGTGACCAGGTGGTACTGGACGACCCAATACACGCCCCTGCAGCGATAGCACGAGTTTTAGCCAATTGCGTTTCGCAATCACGCCCCGTATACATCGAGATCCCAAGGGATACGGTAAACGCTCCCTGTGAACCGGTACCTGTGGTCAACCCAGAACTGCAAGTTGACCGGGAGGCGCTCGACGCCTGCGTCGAAGAGATCCTCAAGTCATTAAAAGGAGCGCAGTCCCCCGTGCTTCTAGCTGGCGTTGAAATTCGTCGTTTCGGTCTTGAACAGGATGTTTCCGATCTGGCCACCAGCCTGGGCATTCCCGTCGCCACAACCTTTATGGGAACCGGCCTGTTAGCCAACACCAACGCCCCCATGTGCGGCACTTATTTAGGTGCGGCCGGGGATCAAAAGGTCACTACGCTGGTAGAAAATTCAGATGCGCTGATTATGCTAGGCGTTATTTTGACGGACACTAACTTCGGCGTTTCGGTCAGCAAAATCAATACCCGCAAATCAATTCTGGCCTGCGACAACCGGGTTTCGATGAGTTATCACACCTACAATGATATTCCTCTGAGAGCGTTAGTCACGGAACTAAAGAATAAAGGCAGCCATGACCGGATAACGGTGAAGGTTGAACGGGTGTTCCCTGGTAACTTGCCCACCGATGGTCAAAAAATCACTCCGACTGATATCGCAGCGTCTGTCAACGACCTGTTCAGAGAGTATGGTGATATGCCCATCGCCTCAGACATGGGAGATTGCCTCTTTACTGCACTGGATATGAAACACAGCGGTCTGATTGCACCGGGCTATTATGCGACGATGGGATATGGGATACCCGCGGGCATTGGCACTCAGGTAGCAACCGGTCGACGTCCTTTAGTGTTGGTCGGTGATGGCGCATTCCAAATGACCGGCTGGGAACTGCTGAACTGCCCACGCTACGGCTGGAACCCGATTGTCTTGTTGTTCAACAATAGTAGCTGGGGCATGCTCAGCGCATTTCAGGGTGAGTCCAAGTTTAACGATCTGATCGAGCTCAACTATGCCAATATTGCGGACAGCCTGGGCGGCAAAGGATATCGCGTAGCCACCAGAGCTGAACTGAAACAAGCGCTTAATCAGGCCATTAGTAAGCGTGGGCAATTTCAGCTGATTGATATCGTACTGGAGCGTACCGCGCTATCACAAACACTGACTCAATTTACTACCAGTGTTAACGCAGCAAAACGCTCGCAATCCCAAGGGAAATAAGGTTAAATATTTTTTTGAAAAATGCCCTGAACTATATCCTTAAATATACCCTGAACTATACCTTGAACACCGCTGCACGGAGAGAAAGATGTTTGAAGAGCTGGAACTACTGCCGCCCGACCCGATTCTTGGATTAATGGCTGCGCACCGCAACGACCCGAATCCTGATAAAATTGATCTCGGTGTTGGCGTTTATAAAGATGAGCAGGGTAATACACCTGTCTTAAGATCCGTAAAACGTGCTGAAGAAATAATTCTCAGTGAAGAGAATACCAAGTCCTATATCGCCCCCACAGGACATCCGGAATTCAATCAGGGTGTACAGCAATTACTATTGGGTGTTTCACATCCGGCCTACAAAGATAACCGAATAGCGACCATTCAGTCTCCTGGAGGCTGCGGCGCATTGCGATTAGGCGCTGATTTCGCACTGCGTTGCAACCCGGAAGCCACTGTTTGGGTAAGTGACCCTACCTGGGCAAACCACATCCCTCTGTTAGGCAGTGCGGGTTTAAAACTCGCCAAATATCCCTATTACGATGCGACCACTCACCAGATCCTTTTTGATCAAATGGTCGAAACCTTGAAGCAAGTCAAAAAGGGAGACCTGGTACTACTGCATGGTTGCTGCCATAACCCCTGCGGCGCTGATCTAACCGAAGAGCAATGGCAGGTGGTCGCAACAATGGCCGAGCAGCAGGGCTTTGTTCCCTATATTGACATCGCTTATCAGGGTTTTGGATTAGGCCTTGATCAAGATGCCTATGGCGTTCGCCTGATGGCAGAGAGACTGCCAGAGGTCATTATTGCCAGCTCTTGCTCGAAAAATTTTGGCATCTACCGCGAACGGGTCGGTGCGCTAAATATTGTGGGGGCCAACCAGCACAGCGCTGAAGCATGTGCCTCACAGGCAGCCAATATTGCACGCGGGATTTACTCGATGCCTCCATCACACGGTGCAGCAGCAGTCGGCCTGGTATTGAATAATGAAAAACTAAGAGCCGACTGGAATGTGGAACTCACTGAGATGCGTGACCGAATCAACGCGCTACGCACGCAACTGGTGGAAAAGCTGGAGAGCAATAACGCTCCTCAGGATTTCTCCTTTATTGCGCGCCAACGAGGGATGTTCTCTTTTCTGGGAGTAACTCCGGAGCAGGTTCAGCGCTTGCGCAAGGAGTACAGCGTATACATGGTTGACTCCAGCCGTATTAGTATTGCCGGCATTAACAGTGGCAACATCGATTATTTGGCAGAATCGGTTGTTGCGGTATTATAACGGTTACTAGATAGGTCAGGCGGCGCATATGCAGCCAACCGACTACACATCGCGGCCTCATTTCAGACAACGACGGACAGCAGAGTCCGTCGTTATTCACCCCGCGCAATTATTCCCCAAGCTCTCTCTTCCATTTTCAAGTCTTCTCATCCTCTGCCGATAAACCAAATTACCAGCATCGAAAATTTAGGGTTTACGGGGTTTTCATGATTATTTCCGGTTCAAGCATCCTAATGGCTTCCAACCAGGTACGCACCGAAAGACATGAACAAAAAGAGTCGCTGACCATTTGGCGCCAGAATGACCAGATACGACAGCTGGATCTTTCTCGCGATGCACCAACGACAGCAAGATTGGCCGCAGAAATGAGCGGAGAAGTTGCGCAGCCGGCCTTTTCGCAAACTGCTGTTTCGCTGCAACCTGCACCGGCGCTGCTGGATGTCGATAAAGAAGATCTAATGGACGCCATTTCAGAACTCGAAATTTCACTATTCAAATTGCTCGTAGAAGCCCTGACCGGGGAAAAATTCAATGTTGTAAAACCTTCAGATCTGACCATGGGCTCCCAATTGGCAACCGAGAGCATAACGACCGAACAATCTGTTGCCAACAGCAATCCTCCAGGTTTTGGCTTGATATATGACTATTACGAGTCACATTTTGAATCCGAACAAACTACTTTTTCCGCAGCGGGGATCATACGAACCTCTGATGGCCAGGAAATTGCCATCAACCTTCAGCTAAGCATGAGCCGAGAGTTTTCAAGTTCGGAGAGTTTACAGCTCCGTGCCGGAGAAGCACTCAAAGATCCGCTGGTTGTCAATTTCAATGGCTCTGCTGCTCAATTAACCCAGAGAAATTTCAGTTTTGATATCGATGCAGATGGTCGCACTGATCAAATCGCTTTTGTAAAACCGGGTAGTGGTTTTCTCGCATTGGATAGAAATGACGACGGTATCATCAACAATGGGAATGAGCTGTTTGGCGCAAGGACCGGCAATGGTTTCGCTGAGTTAGCTGATCATGATCAGGATGGCAATGGCTGGATAGACGCCGCTGACAGTATCTATGACCGCCTGCGTATCTGGAGTCTGGATTCCGAAGGAAATGAGCAGCTTTTTGCCCTGGGTCGTCGCGGCGTAGGCGCAATTTATCTTGGACATGTTAGCACCCCTTTCCTATTAAAAGGCGCTGACAACGAAACGCTGGGGCAAACAAGAGCATCAGGATTGTACCTAAACGATCAGTCTGGGGTTGGTAGCATTCAGCAGTTAGACCTGGCGGTTTAACTGCCAACAGGTTTGCAATTAGACTATATAAAAAAGTTTTAGCCCGGGTTCTGCAGTACTCCAAGAACTTACAGTGGCCAGACCCATAGAATCATTGGGATACCAACTAACAAAACCAACAATTCCAGAGGCAGGCCCATCCGCCAGTAATCGCCAAACTGATAACCACCCGGACCCATGATAATAGTGTTGTTTTTGTGGCCGATAGGCGTCAGAAAAGCACATGAGGCGGACACTGCAACCGCCATGAGAAACGCGTCGGGATTGGCTCCTAATCGATTGGCTATATCAATGCCAATCGGTGCCGCAATCAGCGCCGTTGCCACATTATTGAGCATATCCGACAAAGTCATAGTCACGATCATTAATATTGCTAACACTGCTACTGTCGGCAATCCTTCTGTCACTTCGACGATCAGGTTTGCTATTTGTGCGGTACCACCGCTGGCCTCCAGTGCTGCGCCAATAGGTATCATCGACCCAAGCAACACAATCACCGGCCACTCAACTGACTCATAGAGACCCGAAAGAGGGACAATTCCAGCTAAAACATAGATCACCACTACTGCTGCCAAAGCCATCGGCAGGTATACCAAACCCATGCTTGCCACCAGAATCGCGCCGATAAAGATAGCGACGGCCAATGTCGCTTTGCTACGCAGGGTCACTTCCAGACCGCGCTGGGCAAGCGGCAGGCAACCCAACCAATCAGCCACGTCACTAATTTGCCCTTCAGGCCCTAACAACAACAAAATATCACCCGCCTGAATGGGCTCTCGACGAACCCTCTCTCGAATGGGCTTACCTTTTCTTGAAATGCCCAGCAACATAACTCCCTGGCGATATAGCAACCGCGCATCCAAAGCAGAACGACCCTCAATGGATGCTCCCACCGGCACTACCACTTCGACCAGACTGCTGGTTTCAGAAACCACACTCTGCTTTTTATCTGAAGTATTAAATGTAAGGCCAGCCACACCTACAAACCGATCAATTGCGTTGTGACTTCCCTGCAATACCAATAGATCATTTTTGCGTAACTGTTCGCGTCGCGCTGCTCCAGGTAGCCGCTTACCCCGGCGAACCAGCCCTAAAATCTGGACATCATTCTCATCAGCGATCGCATCCAGATCGCGAACCCGCTTTTCAATTATTTTTGACGTTTCGGGCACCCTGAGCTCTGCAACAAAGCCCTTGAGATCCTCCAGTTCTTTAGCGCTGTTATGTTTGGTGCGTTCCGCCGGAATTAACCGCCACCCAAAAAATACAACAAATATCACTCCTACCAAGGCAACCGCTAAACCAACCGGGGCAAAATCGAACATTTTGAAAGGCTCGCCGAGGGCATCCTCGCGGTAGGTGGCAATCACAATATTCGGCGGCGTTCCGATCAATGTCACCATACCACCCAAAATAGAAGCGAACGACAACGGCATGAGTGTTTGCGCCGGGCTTCTCTTTGCTTTCTGGGCAGCCTGCATATCAACCGGCATCAGCAATGCCAGCGCCGCCACATTATTCATAATACTGGACAAAAAAGCAGAAATAGTTGCCATGATACCCACGTGCGCTTGCAGGCTTCTTTTAGCATTTAGCACCTGTTTCGCCAAAAGCTCAATGGCACCGGATCGCGATAACCCCCGACTAACAATGAGCACCAGGGCAACGATGAGAACCGCCGGATGACCAAAGCCAGAGAACACCTCTTCCTTGGGGATAACGCCCGCTACACCAGCGATAATGAGCGCGGAAAAAGCAACAATATCGTAACGAAATCGCCCCCACAGAAGGAACACAAACACTAGGGCGATAAGTATAAAAAGGAAGACCTGATCAGGCATATAGCGCTTAATCCCAGCAAAAAAACTTAGCTCCAGCATAGCAGGGAATAACGCCAGTTAAAACTAGGACGTGCCCCTCAGCCTCGGTTCTACAAAACCACGGAGCATGGTCATGAAAGCTTATAGAGGGGCTGACTGTTAAAGAACCTGTCAGGCATCCTGCTACATATTCCTATAATCCTGAGGGGTACAGAGAAAATGCTCCTTAAATATCCGGCTGAAATGCGACGGATTATTAAACCCCCAACGATAAGCGATTTCTATAATTTTCAGATGACTCGCCATAGGATTTGAAAGATCTCTGGCTACCTCCTCAAGGCGGCGTTTTATGACATACCTGGAACAGGTCACTCCTTCCGATTCGAAGAGCAAACGCAGATATCTTGGTGAAACGCCATTCGCATAGGCAATCGCGCTGGGCGATAACTCCGGATCTGACAAATGGCGCTCGATATACATTTTGATACGTTGTCTGTGCGCTGCGCGAACAGAAGATTCAGCCGCCACACCACTGGGTGTAATCATATCCAGTTGTGCCGCCAGAAGAGCAAGAATACTACTACAGATATTGGTATTATGTTGGGGATTATCAATGTTCTGGTTATTTAACCAAAGCCTGACCAGCAGACTGTAGATAATGGAACCCAGTTGCTCTTCTCCAGATATTCTGCGCGCCAGAATATCCTGCTCGCCGGCACTGAAATATTGATGCAGAACAGCACCGGGAATGCGCAACACCATCATTTCAATAGGCGTATCGAAATACACTGAATAGGGAGATTTGGAGTTGCAGATCGTAAAATCCCCAGGTTTTAAATGCGCCTCCCGCCCGGCTTGACGGTTCAGACTTTCTCCTTCTGTCTGCACATGCATCAAATAGACATCCTCACTTGACCGCGATACCTGCCATTTGGAATGTCGCACATCCGAAGGATCACAGCATACTTTGGATATCTGGATGGAGTTAAGATCCCAGGTAGTCAGCTCACCTCGATAAGCTGCTTTGCTACCAATATGGCACTCCAGCTGGGTAAACTCTTTACAGATGATTTCATTCCAGTACTCGAGCTGTTGGTTCTTCTTTAAATCCCCGGTACGATAAATCGAGATACCCATGGGGCACTCCTGCTAATTTTAATTTTAGAGACCAGACTCTGCAGCTGGCACAGCTGGCAAGCACCTACCAACCAGCACGTCCAAATATAGGTTGACGCAGCATATCATAGGCTTTTCGCTTAAGACACAATGGCCAGGAGCGATTCCCTTTTAGTAAAGCTTTATTACCGTTTTCGACAAGAACTTCCAGTTCGACCGTAGTTTAATAACCCTGCATTAGAATAAGCAGCGCCCGACTCTGGGACGCGCAATTTTTACCTACAGAACGGAGGAATAAGGCATGGCTTTGACCATACCTGCTAATCGATCGGCATTTGTATTCAATAAGCTGACCCCCTGGGTAGTTGCACTTACACTAGCCAGTCCGTTGACCAGCGCCCCCCTGCTGGCGACACCAAGTAGCGGAATCGAGGAAATTATCGTAACTGCCCGTAAACGTGAGGAAAGCCTGCAAGACGTCCCCATCGCTGTATCTGCCTTTACAGGCGATTCACTGGCGAATAAAGGCGTGACGAATATCGCACAGGTAGCGGACTTTACACCGGGCCTTGAAATGGATGCCACTGCCGCGATTAGCGGAAGTTCAGCCGCCTTGACCACTTTTATCCGCGGCATTGGCATGAGTGACTTTCTGCTGACCATTGATCCCGGTGTGGGTCTTTATGTCGATGATGTTTATGTGGCCCGATCAGTGGGTGGTCTTGTGGATCTGCTGGATATTCAGCGCATCGAGGTTCTAAAAGGCCCGCAGGGAACACTGTTTGGTCGCAATACCATCGGTGGCGCCGTGAGCATCGTATCCAAAGACCCGGGACAAGAGGTGGCGGGCAAGCTGGGTATGACCTTTGGCACGGATAACAGACTGGACGTAAGAGGCAAAATCGATTTACCGCTCGGTGAACAGCTTTTCAGCTCGCTCTCTTTCTCATCAAAGACACAGGACGGTTACGGAAAACGTTTACCCTTTCCAGATGATTATCTCCCGCTATCTGTACCCGTCGGAAGTGCGCCCGATGCGTTCGAGGGAGGCAAGCTCTACGGTAACGGGGATGAACTGGGGGAAATCAATACACAGTCCGCCCGTGCAAAATTATTTTTTGATGGCGACCAGTTTCAGGCTCGTTTATCGCTGGACGTGACGCGCGCACGCGAAACCGCACCCGTTTCTACCCTGCTTGGATTTACTCCCAGTTTTGGTACCGGTGCCGCGCTGGCTGATGCACACAATGCATTTGCAGCTGGAGGGGCCGCACCCGCCAATCGGTTGATTTACGATGCGCGCTGGATTACCGGTGATGAACACACAACCTACGGTAATGCACCATCCCAATCTGACTATGACCTGTTTGGTTCCGCGCTGACTTTGAATTGGCAACTTGATAAGATGGAGGTCAAATCCATCACCGCTTACCGTAACCTGGATTCGGAATTTGGCCGCGATGGGGACAGCTCCCCCATTGTTCTGGATCACACACGCAACTCTTACGAGCACACGCAGTTTTCCCAGGAATTTCAATTTACAGGCACACTGCAGAATGACCGTTTAAGCTGGTTAGCGGGTCTTTACTACTTTAAAGAAGACGGAAAGGATCGTGTGCAGGTGCCTTTGGGGTTGGAGGTAGATCTTGCTCTTGCCGGAGCACCCGGCACCGTCATCAATCTGTGGCTTGATGAGTTAAACGATGTCGAGAACACCTCAAAAGCAGCATTTGCACAGATCACCTATAACTTCACCGACAATCTCAGTGCCACTTTTGGTTTGCGCCACACTAAAGATGACAAACGTTACGCGCCAACTCACGTCACTCAGGGAGTCGCACCACTGCAACTGTTGATCGATAAGGAAAGCGTCGAGTTTAACGACACCTCACCCAGATTTAGTCTGGACTACCGCTGGAACAATTATCTATTTACCTATTTTTCCTATTCAGCCGGATTCAAATCAGGTGGCTTTACCGGTCGCACAGTTGACCCCAAAGATGGCGCCAGGCCATTTGACCAGGAAGAAGCAGAAACACTGGAATTGGGTTTTAAAATCGACTTTGACAGGCTGCGCATCAATGGAGCCATTTTTGCAACCGACTATACCGACCTACAAATCATTAATCAGGAGGGTATTACCCCGATCACCGTTAATGCGGGCGAATCTGAGATCAAGGGCCTCGAGCTGGAAATCATGGCAGTGCCACTCGACAATCTAACCCTGATGTTTTCCTATTCTTATCTCGATGCAGACTACACCGAAATATCTGATCCCAATGCCACAATTACGGAAGATTTTGAGTTTGCCAACACACCGGAAAACTCGTTTAATTTTTCAGCAGATTATATGTTTGGGTTAGACTCCGGTGCCGAGTTGTTGGTGCGAGCAGATTACACCTGGAAGGACGATCACTTCAATGACGCCGAGAATACCCCTCTGCTAGCGCAGGATGCATTCGGTCTGCTGGGTGTGTCTATTTCTTACAGCGCACCCGAACACTGGAAGTTGGTCGCCGGCATTAAAAATGCTACCGATGAGATTTACCTGTATTCTGGATTTAGCCAACCGGGTGTAGGTTTTGTTGAAGGTAGCTATAGTCGTGAAAGAGAGGTATATATGTCGACTGAGTATCGCTTTTAAACCAGTCACCGCGTGATAATACGCGGCAGTGACAGTTACCAAAGGATAACTACCCTGTTTGGCTGCCAAGCGATTGGCAGCCATTTTTTATACCAAATGACCGTACACTAGCAATGGAACAATACTGATGATTAGCCGGATCTCTAGTTTTCCACTCAATTTCTATTCTATTTTTACTGTCGTTTTATTATTAAGCGGCTGCTCTCCCCAAGAGAACAGTGTGTCTGGCGGTGCTGCAAGTATGGGGATCTCCTCCCAGCCCACATCAGTGAGTCCGCCAAGCGAAAAAGCTTCGGGTAACTGGCCGCAACACGGACTTTCTCACAGCGAGCAGCGTTTCAGCCCTCTCAATTCAATCAACCAGACCAACATAGGTGATCTTAAACTCGCCTGGTATTTTGATTTACCGGAACAACGCGGCCAGGAAGCAACACCGCTGGTCATTGATGGCGTCATGTACACAACCTCTGCCTGGAGCCACGTTATAGCCCTCGACGCACGAACCGGAAAACAGCTCTGGCATTTTGATCCCGAGGTGCCCAAATCAACTGGCGTAAAGGGTTGTTGTGATGCGGTCAACCGAGGTGTCGCCTTTCTCGACGGGCGGGTTTTTGTTGGCACACTCGATGGCCGCCTAATCGCCCTGGATGCTAAAACCGGCAATCCGGTTTGGTCAACCTTGACTGTCGATCCAACAAAAAACTATACCATCACGGGAGCTCCACGGGTTGTTAACGGCAACGTCTTTATCGGTAATGGAGGCGCCGAATACGGCGTCAGAGGTTATATTTCCGCTTACGATGTCAACAACGGCAATCTTATTTGGCGTTTCTATACAGTGCCGGGAGCCCCGGGTGATCCGACGGGTACGGAGCCGGTCGCAGCGCAAACCGATACCTGGAACGGCAATTGGTGGAAGCTCGGGGGTGGAGGTACGGTCTGGGACTCCATGGCCTACGACCCTGAAACCAACCTGCTTTACTTCGGGGTCGGCAACGGTACACCCTGGAATCCCAATATTCGCACAGCCGGTGAAGGCGACAACTGGTTTTTGTCATCTATTGTGGCGGTTAACGCAGACACCGGCGAATATCGCTGGCATTACCAAACCACGCCTACTGAGGCGTGGGACTTTACCGCCACACAGCATATGATACTGGCCGACATGGTTATTGGTGGAGAACTGCGCAAAGTACTCATGCAGGCACCAAAAAATGGATTCTTTTATGTGCTTGATCGTATTACCGGAAAACTCATTTCCGCAGAACCCTTTGTGCCGGTAACCTGGGCGAGCCACATAAATATGGAAAGTGGGCGCCCCATGGTCAACCCGCAGGCACAGTACTGGATCACCGGAAAACCAGCCTTGGTTTCCCCCTCCTGGATGGGAGGGCACAACTGGCACCCTATGTCCTACAGTAACAATACAGGGTTGATCTACTTACCGGTGCACGAAACTGCCTTCCCTTATCTGGCGCAGGATGATCAAACTCCCTCCAAGCTGGCCGTTAACCTGGGAGTTGATACGCGGATTGCGGGATTCCCTGATGACCCGGCAGTGATAGAGCAGATTAAAAAAGCCACCAAAGGCCGACTGATTGCCTGGGATCCCATCCGTCAACAAGAGGCGTGGCGCGTTGACTATCCCGGCGCATGGAATGGTGGCGTACTTTCCACCGCTGGAGGATTAGTCTTTCAGGGCAGCGCAACGGGTTTCCTTAACGCCTATTCTGAAAAAGATGGGCAAAAGCTGTGGGAGTTTGCGGCACAAACAGGTATCGTCGCACCGCCAGTGAGCTTTGAAGTGGCAGGCGAACAGTATATTAGCGTTAGTGCTGGCTGGGGAGGCATTTTTCCTCTCATGACCGGGCCGCTGGTCAAGGACGCAACGGTTGACGAGCCAATCAACCGAAGTCGAATTTTAACTTTCAAACTGCAGGGCCAAGCGAAATTACCTATAATTCAGGAGCGAATCAGGAACATGCCCGATTACTCTGAAGTACGCACTGACACTTTAAGCGTCGAACTTGGTTTGACTATTTATGATCGCTATTGCACAAACTGCCATGGTACCGGAGCTGTTGGCGGTGGCGTGATACCTGATCTAAGATATTCTCCGCTATTGTCCTCCAGCGAAGCCTGGCAGCAGGTTGTTATTGAAGGTATTTTGAATGATCGCGGCATGATTGGTTTTGGCAAAGAGCTATCACGTGACGACGCCGAAACAGTTAGACAATACATAATTAACCGAACCCAGTTTGCCCACACAATTGGTGATACACAGCGTCTTAGTCGTTAACGGGTCAACCTGGTCTATTGGAACCGCCCGATAAATAGGCCAGCCTATGCAGTGAACATGGTTTGCTCACTGCAATAAACCGTAGCAATAACAGGATTAAGTTGCGGACTGCAAGCTTTCAAAAAGTAAGGTGCCTAGAGAACCCCTGATTAACTCCTTAGAGGTCGTCATCGCCCTCATCATCGTCACCGTCGGAGTCCTCAATAACCTCTTCACTGAAGCTTATCTTGGAACGACCAAATGCACTCACTATTTTTTTTGCTCCCAGCAAGGAGCGATATTTGAGCCAGACTTTTTCGATTTCAGACTGTGCCGGCCTTTTACCTTCGCAGACTTCGATAAAGTGTTTTTCCTCCGCGGTCAACGGGCTCCTTTCGCCAGTGTCCAGTGCACGAAGGCTGCGCCCATAGTTATGTAGTATGTCGGCCTCGGAAACAGTAAATTCACCACAGCGCCGGAAACCCAGGGGGAAACGATCATTGTCATAGTAGGGAACAGTCGACGGCTGAAAAGGGCTATATTCCATTTGCTGAATTACCTCAAAATACGAATAAATTGAAAAGACTAGAGAACCTCTGAATAGCTAGGTTTTAATTATGGTAAAGCTCTGATAATGGGTAAAACGAAATATTTTTATCGTCATGATAAAAATATTCTAATGCTGTTGCGGCTACACAACCTCCGCACCACCGCTTTTTATATCTCCGCAAAGACTCAAACAAAGCATAAATTGCAGTGGATTTAGCAAAAAAACTAAGGCAAAATTGCTTGCCTTTCGGTGCAATCCTGGTTGCCCATCGCACCCTCTGGCAAAGGCCTAGTTTCTTTATTTTTGCTGTCTAAGGAGATTCTAATTGGATCGGCAAATTGATTTCCTCTGGGAATACAAGCAATCAGCCAAACTATACGGTATAGAGGGCTGGAGTAATGACTACTTCGGTCTTTCGCCGGATGGTCTGGTTACGGCAAAAACCTTAACCACCAGTGTGCCATTAATGGACATTGTTAATGGTATGGAAGAGCGCGATCTTCAGATGCCCGTACTTTTGCGCATTGAGAATATTCTGGATGCGCAAATCCAGCGCCTGAACGAAGCATTCAGGGAGGCCATCAAAGATCTGAATTATCAAGGTTCCTATCGTGGCGTTTACCCTATCAAGGTAAATCAGCAAGCACAGGTCGTAGAAGAAATAGCGGATTTCGGTTCGCGTTATAAGCACGGCTTTGAGGTCGGCAGTAAACCCGAAATGATCGCCGCACTCTCAACACTGGAGGAGATGGGCGGGCTCATCATCTGCAATGGCTACAAGGACCAGGAATTTATTGATCTGGGACTTTGGGCGATTAAACTGGGATTCTTGTGCATTTTTGTAATCGAAACACCGCCCGAATTGTCATTAATTATTGAACGCAGCAAATCTCTGGGCATTGAACCCATGATAGGCATGCGGGTTAAAATGTCATCCAAAATCAGCGGCCACTGGAATTCAAGCAGCGGTGAGCGCAGTGTGTTTGGTTTGACCACAACACAGCTAATTGATGTAGTGGATTGCCTTAAGCAGGAGCAGATGCTTCATTGCCTGCAGCTTCTTCACTGCCATTTGGGCTCCCAAATACCCAACATTCAGGAAATAAGAAACGGGGTAGTTGAAGCCTGTCGTTATTACGCAGATCTTGTCAATGAAGGAGCAGAACTTAAATATATCGATTTAGGGGGCGGCTTGGCGGTGGACTACACCGGCATGCAGTCCAATGATGAACAGAGCCGCAATTACAGCTTGGCGGAGTACTGTGAAGATGTGGTTGATACGTTAAAGCAGACACTTGATAACTATCACATAGAGCATCCAATCATTGTGACCGAATCTGGACGTGCTACCGTAGCTTACGCATCAGTGCTGATTTTTAACATCCTGGATACTACTCGGTTTGAGCCTACCCAGATTACTCCACAAAAGGAAGATGAACACCCTGCCTTGACGAAGATGCGCTCCGTAAACGACTACCTGACACCCGAAAAGGTGCAGGAATGCTATAACGACATCCATTATTACCGCAATGAAATCCACGAATTGTTTAGAACGGGGCAGATCAATCTGAGAACTCAATCAGTTGCCGAAAACCTGTTTCTCGATACGCTACAGCAGATCAGCAACATGCTGGACGAGCTGGAGCGAATTCCTCCGGATCTTGAAGACCTGAAACTCTCCCTTAGCGATATTTATTATGGGAATTTCAGCCTGTTTCAATCGCTTCCCGACATTTGGGCAATCGATCAACTCTTTCCTGTGATGCCGATTCACCGGTTAAACGAAAGACCAGATCGCCAGGCTGTCTTGTCTGATATTACCTGCGACTGTGATGGAAAGATCGACTGCTTTATAGGACACCAGGAAACCTCTAAAACACTGCCGCTTCACTCACTCATAGAAGGGGAGGAGTATTATCTGGGTGTTTTTCTGGTGGGTGCTTACCAGGAAACACTCGGCGATCTGCACAATTTATTTGGCGACACCAACGTCGTCAGCGTGCGACTCAATCGCGATGGTTCATTTGATTTTGTAAAAGAGATACACGGCGATACCATTGCCGACGTATTGAGTTATGTTGAATATCAGCCCAAGGAGATGCAATTGCGCTATCGTAACAAAGCTGAAAGGGCGGTCAAGGAGGGTCGTATCAGCGCACGCGAAAGACAGCAGATGATTAAAGCATTCAATGCAAGCTTGCTTGGCTACACCTACTACGAAAGAGAAGAGTGAGAACAGCATTATGGCAAAAGTACTAATTATTGGCGCAGGCGGTGTCGGCCAGGTGGTTACCCATAAGTGCGCACAGCTGCCAGAAGTATTTTCAGAGATTGTGTTGGCCAGTCGCACCGAAGAAAAATGTAAAAAAATTGCCTCTCAAATCAAGCGGCCAATCATTACCGCGCAGGTTGATGCCGATAATGTACCCGAGCTGGTCGAACTGATTAGCCGAGAACAACCCAAACTGGTCATCAATGTGGCGTTGCCCTATCAGGATTTGACCATCATGGATGCCTGCCTGAAAACAGGTGTGCATTATCTGGATACCGCCAATTACGAACCCCTGGACACGGCGAAATTCGAGTATAGCTGGCAGTGGGCCTATCAGGAAAAATTTAAGCAAGCCGGCTTAATGGCGCTGCTCGGCTCAGGGTTTGACCCTGGCGCAACCAATATGTTTACCGCCTACCTGGCCAAACACTACTTCGATGAAATCCACTACCTCGATATTATCGATGTTAACGGTGGCGATCATGGCTACCCCTTTGCAACCAATTTCAACCCGGAAATCAATATTCGTGAAGTAACCGCTGTATGCCGTCATTGGGAAGGTGGAGAATTTGTCACCACACCGGCAATGTCTGTTAATCGGCCTTTCACCTGCCCGGAAGAGGTCGGCACCTACAATATTTATCGCATGTACCATGAAGAGCTGGAGTCCTTAACCAAGCACTTCCCAAGTCTTAAACGGGCGCAGTTCTGGATGAGCTTTTCTGATAATTACCTGAAACACCTGGAGGTACTTGGTAATGTCGGAATGACCAGCATTGAGCCCGTGGACTATCAGGGACAGCAGATCGTTCCGATCCAGTTTCTAAAAACTTTACTACCCGACCCTTCAACACTGGGCCCCAGAACAACCGGCCGCACCTGTATCGGCTGCCTGGTCAGCGGCATCAAGGATGGTCAGAAAAAGAGTTGTTTCATCTATAACATCTGTGACCACCAATCCTGCTACCAGGAGGTTCAATCACAAGCCATCTCCTATACCACTGGCGTTCCCGCCATGATCGGCGCAAAAATGATGCTGGAAAACCATTGGATGAGTCCTGGCGTCTGGAACATCGAACAGATGAATCCAGACCCCTTTATGGCCGACATGAATAGCTATGGGTTACCTTGGAAAGTCATTGAGAACCCCCCATTCAATTGGAGCCAGCAAGATTAACAGTAAGACATTTACTGACTTTGACCGATCGCGGGTGCCCTCTCCCTGTTTCGTGGTCGATGAAGTAGCGATTGAAGACAATCTCAAGGTTCTCGATCGCATACAACAGGCCAGCGGCGCAAAAATTTTGCTGGCATTAAAAGCATTTTCCATGTTCAGTATGGCACCGCTAATCATGCGGTATTTGCAGGGCACCTGTGCCAGCGGCCTGCATGAAGCTATGCTTGGGCATGAAGAATTTGGTGGAGAACTGCATACTTTTTGTGCCGCTTATAAGGAATCCGAGTTACGGCAATTGCTGGAAATCTCCCACCACCTGGTTTTCAATTCTTTTGCGCAGTGGCAGAAATTTCAGCCTTTACTCAATGCAGCCAGGGAAAAACGTCCCGAATTGCGATTTGGGTTACGAATAAATCCTAATCACTCAGAAGGCACAACTCCAATTTATGATCCATGCGCACCTGGATCGCGCCTGGGTATTCGTGCTGAATATTTCTCCGGACAAAGTCTGGAGGGCATCAGCGGGCTACATTTTCACACACTATGTGAACAGGATTTTGCACCGTTGGAAAGAACACTTAAGGTCGTGGAACAACAATTTTCAGATATTCTGCCGCAGCTGGAGTGGATAAATTTTGGTGGTGGTCATCACATTACGCAACCCGGCTATGAGGTAGAGGCATTAATTGAATGTATTATCACCTTCAAGAAAAAGTACGGGGTACAGGTCTATCTTGAACCCGGAGAAGCCGTTGCGATCAATAGTGGGATTCTGGTCAGCGAAGTACTGGATATCACCTGCAACGAAATACCGCTGGCTATTTTAGATTGCTCAGCAACCTGTCATATGCCGGACACCCTGGAAATGCCCTACCAGGCCAATATCCTGGGCGCCAGTCAACAGAATGACAAATCGCACAGCTACCGGCTGGGCGGACAAAGTTGTCTGGCAGGCGATGTGATGGGCGACTATAGTTTTGATCAACCGCTACAGATCGGGCAACGTCTGGCGTTTGATGATATGGCTCACTACAGTATGGTAAAAACAAATACTTTCAATGGCATTAACCTGCCCGCCATTGCAATCTGGAATTCAAAAACCGATGCATTACGAGTAGTGAAGCAATTTGGATATCAGGATTTCAAGCAACGGCTTTCCTGATACTATTTCCTGATACTTGACAGGTGTCCCTATGCAGCAGTTCGATCAATTAGCCGCGCCCGGTTATCCGATATTTCTTGGCTCAGAGATACAACAGCCAGCACCGACCGATGCCTTTTTCCATGTTCTGCCCGTGCCCTATGAAGCATCTGTTTCTTTCGGCGAAGGGACCGCACTCGGCCCTGCCTCTATTCTCGCAGCCTCCTGGCAGCTGGAGCTTTGGGAGGGAAAGAGTCGTCCCGCAGATTTAGGGATCTATACCCACGCCCCGGTTGATACCCAGGGTGATGCAGCACCAGTGATTGAACGTATCGCAGCAGCAACACAGCAGATATTGTCTCTCCAGGGATTCCCTGTGGTTATCGGCGGGGAGCACACAGTCACCTATGGCATCATAAAGGGACTGCTGCAGTCAGGCATTACGGATCTGGGTGTGGTGCAGATTGACGCTCATGCCGATCTGCGTAACAGCTATGAAGGCAACCTCTACAGCCATGCCTCGGTGATGAAGCGTATCGCTGATATGGATATACCCATTTTTCAGCTAGGTATTCGCGCATTCTGCGAAGAGGAAATTGAGGCCCGGAAAAAATTCTCGGTACAGGCAATTGATGCCGAGGAACTGGTATGTAAAAACATACAATCTATCACCCTGCCCGATAAGTTTCCCCGCAATATATTTTTCACGCTGGATATCGATGGTATGGATCCGTCCGTTTTCCCTTCAACGGGAACTCCCGTACCAGGAGGCCTGGGATGGTACCAAACGCTTGCTTTGTTTGAGTCAGCGATAAGACACCGCAATCTCATCGGCTTTGATATTATGGAGTTTGCTCCGATCAAAGGATTCCACGCCTATGAGTTTTCAGCAGCTCTGCTAGCCTATAAAATGATGGGCATAGTACAACGCAACCAAGGAAATCCTGTAGATAGCTAAACGATGGATACCGAATTACTTAAAACCTTTCTCGAAGTTGAGAAGACCCGCCACTTCGGTCGCGCGGCAGAGAACCTTTACCTGACACAAGCGGCAGTCAGTGCACGAATACGCCAACTGGAAAGTATGCTGGGCGTCAATCTGTTTAACCGGCACCGCAACAACATCAACCTTACGCCAGCCGGCGAACGATTAAAACCCCACGCCGAAGCCGTAATCGTTTCGCTAAGCCGAGCCATTCAGGAGTGCTCGCTGGGTAGCGACCAATCGCTACAAATTGCCATCGGCGGCCCACCCAATCTGTGGGACTCGCTATTGCAGGATTATCTGAATCGTTTGTTTCAGGAGTTTCCCGGTATTGCCCTTCGAGCGGTCGCTCAGGATCGAGAGAGTCTCACCCGTCAACTGGTAAGTCATACACTGGACATTGCCATGATGTTCGATCCGCCAAAAGTGGACGGACTTCAAGTCGACAAAATCAATAACCTTGAACTACTGCTGGTTTCCAGTTACCCGAACGTCAGCTTTGAAGAGGTGTTTAAACGATCCTATGTACAGGTGGACTGGGGCACCTCCTTTAACATACAGCACGGTCAATACATGAGTCACGCCACGCCCCCGATCATGCACACCAGCACCGGCCGGATAGCACTGGATTTCTTACTCCAAAACGGCGGTTCCGCGTTTCTTCCAGCAACGATTGCGCAACCCTACATTGATGAGCAGCAACTGCATCTTGTGTTACAATCGCCTACTATTAGCCGAGACGTGTTTACTGCATTCCATGTTGGCAGCGAGAAAAAGGAGCAAATTGCTGAAATTATTGCGCTATTTTCTCGAATTGAAGCCGAATCAGCGACTACTCTGCAGCCTTGAATTCGGATTCCTATAACGCACCTAAAATGCCGAGCCCACATACTCAATAAGATAAATCATTCCGGAATAGTCGTCAGATACATACAACTCCCCACGAACACCCTGAACAATATCCACCGGTCGCCCAATGATCTTCCCCTCTCGCTCAAAGCCTGTCAGAAAATCCTGTGTAGTAAGCTCTTCCTGATCATTCCAGTGCAGCGAAACCAACTTATAACCGTCTGGAGTCGAGCGATTCCATGATCCATGCAGCGCCACAAAGGCACTTCTTTTGTAATTTTCAGGTAAAACTGTACTTTGATTAAAACGAATTCCAAGCGGCGCATTATGCGCGCGAAAGCCAAATATAGGAGATCTCGAGGTTTCCAGTAAGCTTTCTTTGCCCTGTCCAACATCCGGGTCCAGATCAGCAAAGCCGTTAATAAAAGGCCAGCCGTAAAACTGGCCCTGTTCTATCCGGTTTAGCTCGCAAGGTGGATAATCATCGCCCAGCATATCACGCCCGTTATCGGTGGCATAAAGCGCATCGTTCCAGGGAGCCCAGTCAAAACCGACACTGTTACGCAGCCCGCTGGCGATTATTTCTCCCTCACCACCCTCAGCATTAAATCGCATGATCGTGGCACGACGTGCGTCTTTCTCAACGCACACGTTGCAGGTAGATCCAATACTGAGATACAGCATCCCATCAGGGCCGAACCCAATGCTTTTCGACCAGTGGTTACCCTCCTTCGGCAATCCGCTGATCAATCTCTGGTATTGTCCGGTTACTTTTCCGCTGAGAGGCTCATATTCGATTCGCCCAACTGCACCCTGCTCCGCCACATAAAGCCACTTTTTCCAAAATGCCAGACCATGAGGCCGATCAAGTTTATCAAGCAGCACCGCACGATCATCCGAGCGACCATCGGCATCCATATCTCTTGTTAAGCGCACAACCTGCCCCTTACGCGGCAAACTTACCAACAAGTCACCTGTTTCAGTCAAAACCAGCATTCGCACACCAGGGAGACCGGCGGCATAACGCGTCAGGCGAAACCCCTCTGGTAATTGCAATTGGCTGTCCAGCGTCTGCTGATGTGGCGACTCTACTCCCACGCCAGCAAGGACGTTAAATAGTAGCTTCAAATTGCTGATTTCAAGATTGGGGGTCAGTAGCAGATAAAGAGTCGGTGCGATCACGACCAGTGCAATAGCAGTGCAAAGGAGAATTAAAATACGCTTAATCATGCCTGACACCTGTTAACAGCATTTGAAATATCAATGCCGAAAGCCCTTCCAGTTTTAGTTAAAAAAGTGCCACTCTATGTTGCACCTCACTCATTGGGAATATCCAATTAACACTCCTCGTCCCCAGGAGCCCACCGGACTTTCCCTCTCCAGGGTCTGCTGACTCCAACAGACTCCCGGATTAGATTTCTTTAGCCACAACAGTGGTGATTCAAATACTGTTAGTCGTCCCTAAAATTCCATTAAATGAAGAAATACTCGAACAGTATAAATGTTGGTGCTAGCCCTACACTAGCGAATGCTTTATTATCTGCTTTTTTTGAACATTGCGATATTCTGTTCAGTCATTGCAAATAATAAGCGCGCCTTACAGCCAGGGCTGCTATAAACAGGTTTCAGTCTTAATAATGTCAAAAACCCAGCATAAGCGATCACAACTTACTCTAGCTGCATTATCGTTCGCTATCAGTAGCGCCACCTTTGCAGCTATTCCGGAAACAAATACAGACGCCAAGTCTCGCTGGAGCTGCCAGGCTAAAGCCGACGGCAGTGGCTGGCAGTGCGGTGCTATCGAACCCAGTGCTGGATCCGGCGTATTGTTCCAACCGGTCACTGATCGACTGTCATCACAGAGAGGCAAGTCCAAAGCATCAAAGCGTGCGATTAAAGGTCAACATGCTCGACTGGATTGGGTCACCAAAGAACAACTGCCGGAAGAGGTCAAAGAGCAAACACCAGCCTATTGTTCAGGAACCTATGTGGAACCCGATTATCTGGCAGAAGAGCTGCGCAACCTGGACCCATCGAGCCAACCGATACTGGGCTCTTCGGTCGAGTCGGAAACCACAGAGGACGGACTCAGCACATTGACCGGTGACGTGGTAATACGTCAAGGCTACCGACAGGTTAAAAGTGAAAAAGCCATTATTGACCGCCAGGCCGGTACAGCTGAAATTATCGGCGAGGCTACATACCGGGAACCCGGAGTGCTATTGATCGGGCAAAACACACAGGTAAATCTGGAAACCAAAGAAGTCACTATCCATGATGCGGAATTTGTTTCCCACGCAACCCATATTCGCGGCAAAGCCAAGCAACTCAATCGTGATCAGGAGGGTGTCCTTCGTGTTTCTGAAGGTGAATTAACTCGCTGTGAACCGGGAAGCAATACATGGGTGCTAAGCGGCAAAGAGATAGAACTGGATCAAGAAAAGGGAGTTGGCGTCGCCAAGCATGCAACCCTTAAAATAAAACGCGTACCCGTATTCTACACCCCCTATATTAAGTTTCCGATCGATGATAGACGCAAATCCGGATTCTTATTCCCACAAATCGGCTCGTCGGATGATGGCATCGATTTCGCCACTCCGTACTATTTAAATATCGCCCCCAATTACGATGCGACCATTACACCGCGTTATATTTCCGACCGCGGCCCGATGGCAGAGGTTGAATTCCGTTATCTACACAACAATAACGAAGGTGCAATCGGCGGCGCCTACCTCTCTGGCGATGATGAGTTTGGAGGCGAGGATCGCTGGCTGAGTGCGGTTGAGCATCGCGGCAAACTATTTAACCGCATTAATACCCGTATTGACTATGCGACTGTCAGTGATGATGATTATTTCAGTGATCTGGGAACCGATCTTGGTGTTTCCAGCCAAACCCACCTGCTAAGAATCGGTCAGGCGTCCTATAACCGCAAGTACTGGAGCCTGAAAGCCCGTCTGCAGGGTTATCAAACCCTGGACGAACTAATATTGGATGAAGATAAGCCCTATGACCGTTTGCCACAGGTTATCTTCAATGCCTTTTACCCGCACGAGTCAACCGGGCTGGAGTTTGGTCTTAACACCGAGTACATCTACTTTGATCGTGACAACGACAGTCTGAGCGGGCTGGACAAAGCAGTCGGTTCCCGAGTACGCATTGAGCCAAGCCTAAGCTGGAATCTGGAATGGGCTTTTGCCTATCTGAAACCAACTATCAAGTACAAATACACCAAGTATTCGCTGGATGATCTGGACAGCAGCTTTGATGATTCTCCAGATATCGCCACGCCACTCTACAGCTTGGATACGGGTATCTTTCTGGAAAGGGACATGAGCTTGTTTGGCACTGCCCTAACCCATACCTTCGAACCACGATTATTTTACCTCAAGGTTCCTGAAGAGGAAGGCCAGGACCAGATCCCAGACTTTGACACCAGCGAGTTAACTTTCAGCTATAACCAGCTGTTCCGCGAAGATCGTTTTGTGGGTGGTGACCGCATCGGTGATACCGACCAGTTATCCGTGGGATTAACGACTCGACTGATTGAACAATCTGGATTCGAGAGATTTCGTGCCAGTATTGGGCAAATCTACTACTTTGAAGACCGCCGCGTGACCCTGACGGGAATCAGCGAAGCCAGCGACGAAACATCGGAATCCGCTTACGCCGCAGAAATCATGTTTGCCCTGGAGTCGGGCTGGCGCCTGTTCGGTGATATCGAGTGGGATCCTGACCTCGAACGAACCAATGAAAGCAGCCTCAACCTGCGTTACAGGTCCGATAACAATCACATTTTTAATATCGGCTACCGCGTACGCAGCGACCGGCAGAAGCTTGAACAGACTGATTTTTCTTTGGTCTGGCCTATAGGCGATCGCTGGAGTATATTTACGCGCTGGAATCAGGACATTATTAACGATCGACTGGTCGAAGGGTTAGCGGGCTTTGAATACCAAAGCTGTTGCTGGAGTATTCGAATAGCCGCACGTCGCTGGATTAATGATGATGATATTTTCAGTGCCGACCAGGTCGAAGAAAAGGACGGCATCTATATTCAGTTTCAGCTCAAAGGATTAGCCGGTTTTGGCCAATCACTGGAAGGCATTTTAAGAAATAGTATACAAGGTTACCAAGAGCAGCCACGCAATGATATTTTCAACCCATAAATCCGCCATCTGTTTTGCCTTCATCCTACTGATCGGCACACTGCCTTTCGGTTCTACTGCTATTGCCGCTATCCAGCGCCTGGATAAGGTCGCAGTCGTAGTGAACGACGATATTATTATGGAAAGTCAGGTTCTGAAGGCACTCGAAGATGCCAACAAAACCCTCAAACGCCAAAATATATCACCTCCTTCTGAAGAAGAACTGTTGCGGCAGGTCGTCGAACAGCTAATCATGGATAGTATTCAACTGCAGATTGGAGAGCGCGCTGGAGTTAGAATTGATGACAATAGTCTTAACCAGACAATGGCACGTATTGCCGAACAAAACGGTTTAAACCTTGAGCAGTTCCAGCAAGCGCTGCAAAAGGATGGAGTCTCCTATGAAGAGACCCGGAACCAGATCCGCAAGGAGATGATCACCACCAGAGTACGTGAAGGACGTGTGAGTTCAAGGGTCGACATCACTGAGCAGGAAATTCAGAACTATATGGAGTCAGACGCGGGGAAAGAGCAGCTCCAAGCGGTCTACCAACTGGGGCATATATTATTAAAAGTGCCGGAACAAGCAGATTCGGCAGAGCAGGCTTCAATATCCGCAAAAGCCGACGAAATCATTGCACAAACAAAAGCAGGCGCCAGCTTTGAAGAACTTGCCAAACGCTACTCAGAGGGGCCTGCAGCGGCCGAAGGCGGTGACATGGGGTGGCGCAAAGAATCTCAATTGCCTTCTATTTTTACCAATATCGCACTCGGTTTAAGCCTCGGGGAAATCGCTGGCCCAATACGCAGTCCGAACGGATTTCATATCATCAAACTCGTTAACAAACGCGGTGGCGACTCTCTAATGGTGCCTCAAACCCATGTGCGCCATATACTGATCCAGACCTCTGAAATTCGCAACGAAGAGCAGGCTCAGGCTTTAGCAAATCAACTCTATGACCGAATAATGGCTGGCGAAAGTTTTGCCGACCTGGCAAAAACCCATAGTTCGGATACCGGGTCACTTGCGTCCGGGGGTGATTTGGGCTGGACCAACGGTCGCGAGCTGGTCCCCAATTTTCGACAGGTCATGAGCGACACTGAAACCAACCAGATCAGCAAGCCTTTCCGTTCGCAATTTGGCTGGCATATTCTGGAGGTTTTAGAACGACGCATGCATGACATGGGTAAAGAAATGCAGCGGGCGCGAGCACGCGAGGTTATCTTTCAACGTAAATTTGAGGAAGAGTTGGAGATTTGGCTGCGAGAAGAACGCGAAGATGCCTACGTTGACATTAAACTCTATTAATACCCGATAGCGGCCCTTGGCCGCCAGACAATAGTCAACAGATGAATTATCAGAGCATTGCTGTCACCTCCGGTGAACCAGCCGGAATAGGGCCAGACATCCTGGTTCAGGTGGCGCAGAGGCAACAACAGGCCGCCCTGATTGTAATCGCGGATCCGGAGCTGCTCCGCAAGCGCGCAGAACAGCTAAAGCTACCTTTAACACTCCGGCTATATCAGAGGGATTATCCCAATCCACCGCTGCCAGCCGGTGCAGTTTACAACCTTCCTGTCCACCTCGCAGCCGCCTGTCGCGCGGGCGAGCTGAATAGAATCAATGCCCATTATGTATTGAAGACTCTGGAGATTGCAGCAACCGGATGTCTGCAAGGCCAGTTTGACGCCATGGTCACCGCTCCCGTTCAGAAAAGTATTATTAATGATGCAGGCATCCCTTTCAGCGGCCATACCGAATATTTGGCGGACCTGACGAAAACCCCCAAAGTGGTCATGATGCTGGCAACAAAGGGGTTAAGAGTTGCACTGGCCACAACGCACCTACCGCTGGCGGATGTCCCTGCGGCAATCACTGAGGATAGCTTAAAGCAGGTCATCAGCATTCTTAACCGGGATCTGAAGGAAAAATTTGCCCTCAGCAATCCACATATTCTGGTATGCGGATTGAATCCGCACGCGGGAGAAGGTGGCCATTTAGGTCGCGAAGAGATAGAGGTCATCGCACCCACGCTGAATAAATTAAGGGAACAGGGAATTGAGTTGCAGGGGCCACTGCCAGCCGACACATTATTTACTCCAAAATATTTAGAGCAGGCCGATGCTGTGCTCGCCATGTATCATGACCAGGGGTTACCGGTATTAAAACACCAGGGATTTGGCCAAGCTGTCAATATTACACTCGGCTTACCCATTATTCGCACCTCAGTTGATCATGGCACAGCCTTAGACCTGGCGGGCACGGGAAAGGCAGACGCTGGCAGTTTACAGGTGGCGATTGACTATGCCACCACCATGGCTGCCGCTGCCGGCTCAAAGAATTCCGCAGGATGAGCCGTCCCACAAGCCATCAGGCAAGGAAGCGCTTTGGGCAGAATTTCCTCGAGGATCAGCAGATCATACAGGATATTATGCGGGCACTGGCTCTTAAACCGGGCCAACGGCTGGTGGAAATTGGGCCCGGACTAGGTGCTTTAACCGAACACCTGCTTGAAGAACACGACGGACATCTGGATGTAGTAGAGCTGGACCGCGATTTAATACCTATCCTTAGAACTAAATTTTTCAAGTTCCCCGATCTGAAAATTCACCAGGGTGATGCATTAAAATTCGACTTCTCTTCACTGATCACAGGACAGGAAAAAATGAGGGTCATTGGCAACCTGCCCTATAACATCTCAACACCATTGATCTTTCACCTTCTCGAATACGCTCCTTTCATACAGGACATGCACTTTATGCTGCAAAAGGAAGTGGTCGATCGTATGGCTGCCAGTTCAGGTGACAAATCCTATGGTCGATTGGGCATTATGGTGCAGTATCATTGTCGGGTGGAGCCTCTCATAAAAGTGCCGCCCAGTGCATTTAATCCACGTCCCAAGGTCTACTCTTCAGTAGTAAGACTAACGCCCTATGAACAGCTACCCATTACAGCAAAGAGTGTATCCCGACTTGAGCAGGTAGTGCGCGAGGCCTTTAATCAACGTCGTAAAACGATTCGTAACAACCTGAAAAAATTTATAACCGCCGCGCAACTTGAGAACATTGGAATCGACCCTGGACTTCGCCCGGAAAATCTAACACTACAAAACTTTGTCACAATCAGCGATACTCTAGACTGACACTAGCGGAATACAGATGTAATACGAAATGACTGATTTTAAGGACGATCGCTATCAAATTCTGGTCGACGTAGCCACCAGCTTCATCGATGAGCAATCCGACCCGCAGGAGAACCAGTTTGTGTTCTCGTACACTATCACCATCACTAACATCGGCGAGCTCCCGGCGCAGCTTTTAAGTCGTCACTGGATCATTACCGATGCCAATAACGAAGTACAGGAAGTACAGGGGGAAGGCGTTGTGGGAGAGCAACCTATCATCGAACCCGGCGCCCGCTATACCTATAATAGCGGGGTGGTACTCAAAACTAAAGTGGGGCATATGCAGGGTAGTTACCAAATGCTCAGTGAAGACGGTCATTTGTTCAGCGCACCTATTGACGCTTTCACTTTAGCACTGCCGCACGCACTTCACTAAGAACTCTATTGGTAAACGATGGCAACTTATGCAATTGGCGATATCCAGGGGTGTTTTCAACCACTGATCTGCCTGCTCGATACAGCTAAGTTTGATGCCAGCTCTGACCATCTTTGGGTGGCGGGAGATCTGGTTAATCGTGGTCCGGATTCGTTACAAACACTGCGCTTTCTGAAAGGCCTTGGGCAACAGGCAACTATCGTTCTCGGCAACCATGATTTACATCTGCTGGCCATCGCCAATGGTATCAGAAAGCCTCACCCCAAGGACTCTATAAACGCTATCCTGGCGGCACACGATCGCGAGGATTTGCTAAAGTGGTTAAGGAAACAACCACTGTTGCATTTTGATACTGAGAGAAACTCAATTCTGGTACACGCAGGATTACCACCGCAATGGGATATTCAAAAAGCGCTGGCGCTGGCCGGTGAGGTTGAGCGGGCATTAAGAGGGCCAGATTACAAAGAGTTCCTCTATCATATGTATGGCAATCAACCGGATTGCTGGGATGAAAGTCTCACTGGCTGGCCGCGGTTAAGATTGATCACAAATTACCTGACACGGATGCGCTTATGCGACGAACAGGGCAAACTGGAGCTCAATCATCACCAGGGAATCGAAAACGCCCCGAATGGCTTTAGCCCCTGGTTCGCACACAATAACCGGAAAACCCGCAACCACGAAATTTTATTCGGTCACTGGGCCGCATTGGAAGGCGAAAGTAACGTAGACCACGTATTTGCCCTGGATACTGGTTGTGTATGGGGCCGCAAGCTAACCATGATGAGACTGGATGATCATCAAATTTTTAGCTGTAATTGCGAGTCAATGTTAACAACCCGCTGAAAGGGGTTTGCTATGAATTACCAAAGATTATCAGTTGAAAATGCAAAACAGATGATCGATGAAAGAAAGGTCACATTGGTAGACATTCGCGATGAACAAAGCTTTCAGGCATCACATATGACAGATGCACAGCATATTGATAATCAAGCAGTCGCCGATTTTCTCAAACAGGCCAATAAAGAGCAGCCGCTTATCGTCTGTTGTTACCATGGCAATTCAAGCCAAAGTGCAGCTCAGTTTTTTGCGGAACAACACTTTGCTGAGGTTTACAGCCTCGACGGTGGCTTTGAAGCCTGGCAATCGATGTTTCCCAATCAATGCAGCACATAGGCCCCGGCAACCACTGTTACTTCCTGTCAGTCAACAGAGGCAAGAGTTTCGATAACGCATCAGAACAGTTTAGTTCCAGCTTTATCTGAAACTGGCCATCGTGCCTGGTTTTTCCTTTATTAATAGCCAAAACAGGTAACCCTTTTTGCGCAGCAGCCCGACAAAACTGATAAACAGAATAGGTCATCAAACTGCTCCCAACAACCAATAAAGTACTGGACTCCTGAAGCTCTGCATAGGCCTTTTTAACTCTCCCTTTCGGTACCGATCCACCATAGAACACAACCTCCGGCATATAGTTACCTGTGCAGGCAAGACATGACGGAATTACAAAATCACGGACATCACCGCAACGGATATCGGCATCGCCGTCCGGCTCCAACCTGCTATTTAACGAGACATAATCAGGGTTTAATTGCTCCAACCTGTCTTGAAAATCACGCCTCAATTCCACTCGGGAACATTCTAAACAAACGATACGATCAAGTCGCCCATGCAAATCAAGCACCCTGCGGCTACCTGCCTGCTGGTGCAGTCGATCCACATTCTGGGTCACCAGAAATTGCAGGTACCCCGCGGACTCCATTGCGCATAAAGCTCTGTGCCCCGCGCTCGGCCGAGCCCTGCTGAAATGGGGCCAGCCAGCCATACTGCGAATCCAGTATCTTTTTCTTACCTGCTCCGAACAAAGAAAATCCTGATGCATAATGGGCGTATTAGCCTGCCAGTTTCCCTGCTCATCACGATAGGCAGGAATGCCGGACTCTGTACTCACCCCCGCTCCGGATATGACAAATAAATCTGGCTTCGCCACAATTAACTGCGCCATTTTCTGCAACTGATCACCGATTCTATAGTGGCTCATTTCATCTAATAATCCGGTTTTTTCATTAAAATTAAAAAATATTTTTTCACTGAACAATTGTTTTTCGCGACATATTTTTTCGTCTACACACCGACAACTCTGCTTATTAGCCTTTTATTTGTAAGAGAAAAAAATTATACCTATACCTGCAGGCTATACCAGCACAAGCCCAAAGCGTGAGCGATTACTAACGCAGCCAGACTCACATTGCCCATCACTTTAATGTGCAGGAACTTCGACTCTTGAGGATCCTCTAAATAGGAAATTATCACCCTTACTTAATTTAATTTATTTGCCATACGCTGCTACGAAATTGGCATATACTTAAAGAGAAACTTTAATTCTAAAGTATTTGTTATTTGGGGACGATATTTAGTAGTAGTTGTACATTGGCAATAGCCTGGAGGTTACAATGAGCATTTTGAGCCACTACCAGAACCGCTACGAGGATGCCCAGCAAGAAGAATATAGCTTGCAAGAATATTTGGAGTTATGCAAAACAGATCCGACTGCCTATGCATCAGCTGCAGAGCGCTTACTGATTGCCATTGGCGAGCCCGAACTTATTGATACTTCGCAGGATCCTCGCCTGAGTCGAATTTTCTCCAACAAGATTATCAAACGCTATCCTAAATTCAGTAATTTTTACGGAATGGAAGAGTGCATCGAGCAAATCGTCTCGTTTTTCAAACACGCGGCTCAAGGGTTAGAGGAGAAGAAACAAATTCTCTATCTGCTGGGACCGGTGGGCGGCGGTAAATCCTCGCTGGCAGAAAAATTAAAAGCACTCATCGAAAATGTACCTTTTTATTCGCTCAAGGGATCGCCCATTCAGGAATCCCCTCTCGCGCTATTCAATCCGGAAGAAGATGCGCTAATACTGGAGGAGGAATATGGTATCCCCGTACGTTATGTGAATACGGTTATGTCACCCTGGGCCGCCAAAAGACTCAAAGAATATCATGGCGACATTAGTCAGTTCAGGGTAATCAAACAACTTCCTTCCATCCTGAACCAAATCGCCGTTTCCAAGACCGAACCCGGAGATGAAAACAATCAGGATATATCTTCTTTGGTGGGCAAAGTTGATATTCGTAAGCTTGAAGAATATGAGCAAAACGACCCTGACGCTTATAGCTTCTCTGGCGGCCTATGCAAATCCAATCAGGGTATTATGGAATTTGTGGAAATGTTCAAAGCACCGATCAAGGTGCTGCACCCACTGCTGACCGCATCACAGGAAGGTAATTATAACGGTACTGAAGCGATCGGCTCCATTCCCTTCGAAGGCGTTATTCTAGCCCACTCAAACGAAGCCGAGTGGCAGAGTTTCAAAAACAATAAAAATAATGAAGCCTTTATCGACCGGGTCTATATCGTCAAGGTCCCCTACTGTCTCCAAGTCAGTGAGGAGGTCAGAATTTATGAGAAACTCCTGTCCAACAGCTCTCTGAGTGAAGCACCCTGTGCGCCCGACACACTGCGCATGCTGGCGCAGTTTGCCGTGTTATCACGATTAAAAGAGCCTGAGAATTCGAGCATTTACTCAAAGATGCGGGTTTACGATGGCGAAAATCTAAAGGATATCGATCCAAAGGCAAAATCCATACAGGACTACAAGGATACTGCAGGAGTCGACGAAGGTATGGATGGATTATCCACCCGATTTGCCTTCAAGATTCTCTCCAAAGTGTTCAATTTTGACCCTTCAGAGATCGCCGCAAACCCAGTGCACCTGTTATATGTCATTGAAAAACAGATAGAACAGGAGCAATACCCAGCGGAAACACGCGACAACTACCTCAACTTTCTAAAGGAGTTTATTACACCACGCTACATAGACTTTATCGGTAAGGAGATCCAGACAGCTTATCTCGAGTCTTATTCACAATATGGACAGAATATCTTTGACCGCTATATCACCTATGCTGACCTATGGATTCAAGATCAGGAATTCCGCAATCCGGAAACCGGTGAAATCCTTGATCATTCAGCATTGAACGAAGAACTGGAAAAAATCGAGAAACCAGCAGGAATCGGTAACCCGAAAGATTTCCGGCATGAGGTTGTCAACTTCGTACTCCGTGCCAGGGCCTCCAACCACGGTAAAAACCCATCCTGGAACAGTTACGAAAAACTGCGCCTAGTGATTGAAAAGAATATGTTTTCAAGCACAGAAGATCTGCTACCAGTCATCTCATTCAACGCCAAATCCTCGAGTGAGGATCATCAGAAGCACAAAGACTTTGTAAACCGCCTGACCGAACGCGGCTACACAGAAAAACAGGTCCGCCTATTATCCGAATGGTATCTGCGCGTACGTAAGTCACAGTAATTTAGACTTGCCAGAAGGGGGCATCGCATGGCGTTTATGATCATAGATAGACGCTTGAACGGCAAACACAAAAGTGCCGTCAATCGCCAGCGTTTTTTAAGACGCTATCGCTCGCATATTAAGGAAGCGGTCTCTGATGCTATCAAGAAACGCAGCATTACCGATATTGAACGTGGGGAAGGCATCAGCATTCCCAGAAAAGACGTTTCCGAACCAACTTTTCGCCATGGCCGAGGCGGCCGCCAGCAGCAGATCTTTCCTGGCAACAAGGAGTTTGTCACGGGCGACAAGATCAAACGCCCTTCTGGTGGAGGTGGCAGCGGAGGAAGTGGTGATGCCAGCGATTCGGGTGAAGGAGAGGACGATTTTGTCTTTGAGTTGACCCAGGATGAGTTTCTCGATTTCATGTTTGCCGATTTAGAGTTACCCAACCTGGTAAAAAAACAATTGATGAAAACCGATTCCTATAAATTGATAAAGGGCGGTTACACAAACGAGGGAATTCCCGCACGCCTCAATATCCTGCAGTCGTTACGCAGCGCGAACGCGAGGCGAATTGCGCTTGGCGGAGCCACCCGGAAGAAAATCAGAGAGGCTGAACAGAAACTGGAAGAACTGCAAGCTGACACGGACGTCGATGCCAAAGAGAAAAACAGCACACGCATCGAGAAACTCAACGAAGAACTGGAACGACTACATCGAAGAATTAAACATATCCCGTTCCTGGATGATTTTGACCTCAAGTATAATAACGTCATCGCTCACCCCACGCCATCAACCAGTGCGGTGATGTTTTGTCTGATGGATGTTTCCGGGTCCATGACGCAAGATATCAAAGATATGGCAAAACGTTTCTTTATTCTGCTCTATCTCTTTCTCAAACGTAACTATCAAAAAATTGAAGTTGTTTTTGTTCGCCATCACACCAGCGCCACCGAGGTTGATGAAGAGGAGTTTTTCTACTCTCGTGAAACGGGTGGCACGATCGTATCAAGCGCACTCAAATTAATGCATGAGGTCATCGCTGATCGTTATCCGGCTAATGACTGGAATATATACGCCGCACAGGCCTCCGATGGTGACAATTGGGCAGACGACTCGCCACTGTGCCGTGATATTCTAGTAAATAAAATTCTACCCAAAGTTCAGTATTTTACCTATGTAGAAATTACACCGCGGGATCACCAGGCACTTTGGTACGCCTATGAAGATATAGCCCAAGGGTTCTCCGACCGTTTTGCCATGCAACAAATTGTCGACGCCGACGACATCTATCCGGTATTCCATGATTTGTTTGAAAGGAAAACCTCATGAGCAAACCAAAAGCACCTAGTGGCACCTCCAACTCGGAAGAGGAGTACCTCGGCGCTCCAAATAACCAAGAAGACAATCCTGAGAAAACTCCAGAAAAACCCACACCCACTGTAAAACCGCGAGCATCTTCGCAAAAACACAAAGGCTTTATTGCAGAGGGCTCAGAATGGACATTTGAAAATCTTGAAGCTTACGAAAGCGAAATTGCCCGGGTCGCAGAAAATTATCAGCTCGACACTTACCCCAATCAGATTGAGATAATCAGTGCCGAGCAGATGATGGATGCTTACTCTTCAACCGGCATGCCGGTCGGCTATCATCACTGGTCCTTCGGCAAGCAATTTCTATCCACTGAACAAAACTATCGCCGCGGACATATGGGGCTAGCCTACGAACTGGTTATTAACTCCAACCCCTGTATTGCCTATCTAATGGAAGAAAACACTCTGACAATGCAGGCACTGGTCATAGCGCATGCCTGTTTCGGCCACAACTCCTTCTTTAAGGGTAATTACCTTTTTAAGACATGGACTGATGCCAGCGCCATCGTCAATTACTTGCTGTTTGCCAAACGCTATATAGCCGACTGCGAACAACGCTACGGGGTTGAAGTTGTCGAAGGTTTGCTGGATTCGTGCCACGCATTGATGAATTACGGGGTCGACCGCTATCGCAGGCCCTCACCGATTTCCGCAGAAAAAGAGCAGCTGCGGCAGGCTGAACGCGAAGAATATTTGCAACGACAGGTAAATGACCTGTGGCGCACCATTCCAAAAAAGGAAAAGTCTGCGGAAGAGTCCGTAAGGCGCTTCCCCGCCGAACCGCAAGAGAACTTTCTCTACTTTATAGAGAAAAACGCACCCTTACTGGAACCCTGGGAGCGCGAAGTGGTGCGAATCGTGCGCAAAGTTGCCCAGTATTTCTATCCGCAACGTCAAACCAAGGTAATGAATGAAGGGTGGGCCACTTTCTGGCACTATACTATTTTGAACACACTGTATGACGAAAAACTGGTGAGCGACGGATTTATGTTTGAGTTTCTCCAGTCCCACACTAATGTCATTTTTCAACCGGATTTCGACACCCCCTACTATAACGGAATTAACCCTTACACACTGGGTTTTAAAATGTTCTCTGATATACGACGTGTCTGTGAAAACCCAACCGAAGAGGACAGGCAATTCTTGCCCGATATTGCGGGCACCAACTGGCTGGACACCTTGCACCAAGCGATGCAGAGCTACAAAGATGAAAGCTTTATTCTGCAGTTTTTGTCACCGCAGGTAATCCGGGACTTAAAACTCTTCTGCATCCTGGACGATGACAAAAAAAGCGAAATTGAAATATCGGCTATTCACGACGAGCACGGCTATAATTTCATTCGCGAACAACTGGCGCACCAGCATAACCTGAGCGCACAGGAACCCAACATTCAAATCTATTCCGTGGATCTTCGGGGCAACCGCTCACTGACGTTACACCACAAACAGCGTGACCGAATTCCGCTGGATCAAGACGACGCCAAAGAAGTCATGAAGCATCTGCACCGCCTGTGGGGCTTTGACGTGCATCTAAAATCAATTCAGGATGGTAATACCACAGCAGAACTCGTTTGCACCGAGGACACCCTCAAACAAGAGGTCAGTGACGCTGTGGAGAGTGACTTGTATGATTGATCTGAAAGCCGCGCGCTTTTTTCAACGCTGTTAAAATACTGGCCACCGCTTGTAGAATATCTGTCGCCGCTTTTAAAAAAATAACAGCCCAACACACAGCCTACCGATATATTTGGCATTAGCTGCCGAGCCTCATTAGAATAGCCACATGGATACTTATCTGGTGGGCGGCGCAGTTAGAGACAAAATGCTAAACTTTCCGGTTCGCGAGCGCGACTGGCTGGTGGTGGGCGCCACACCTCAGCAGATGCTGGATCTCGGCTACCGTCAGGTAGGAAAAGATTTCCCTGTATTTCTACATCCGACCACCCAGGAAGAATATGCACTGGCTCGCACGGAGCGTAAAACCGGTAAGGGCTATACCGGTTTCAGTTGCTATAGCAGTCCGGATGTCACGCTTGAACAGGACCTTGCACGCAGAGATCTCACCATTAATGCAATGGCGCAATCCAGTGCTGGACAGTTAATTGATCCCTACGGTGGCCAGGACGACCTCGACAAACGCATCCTGCGCCATGTTTCCCCGGCATTTTCCGAAGACCCACTGCGTATTCTTCGTGTTGCACGTTTTGCCGCCCGCTATGCCCATCTTGGCTTCAGGGTCGCAGATGAAACGCTAACGCTGATGCAACAAATTGTGGCATCCGGCGAACTGGAACACCTTGTTGCCGAGCGTATCTGGAAGGAAATTGAATCTGCCCTATCGGAACTAGATCCTGGGGAGTTTATTCAAGTTTTGATGAACTGCAATGCATTGAAAGTCATACTACCAGAGGTCGACCGTCTATTTGGCGTACCCCAGCCAGAGAAATATCATCCCGAGATTGATACCGGGCTACATACTTTACTCGCGCTGAAGCAAGCCGTTGAATTATCCGACTCAACCCTGATGCGCTATGCTGTTCTGGTTCACGACCTAGGTAAGGGGGTCACCCCAAAAGATCAATGGCCCTCGCATATCGCTCACGAAACAAAGGGTATCAAGTTGGTTCGCAACGTTGGCAATCGCTTTAAAATCCCTAAAAATTATACTGAATTGTCAATTCTGGTTTCGCGATTTCACACCCACTGCCATCGTGCTCTGGAGATGCGCCCGGTGAAGATTGTTAACCTGTTAACCCAAGTGGATGCATTGAGAAGACCTGAACGCTTTGAGCTTTTTTTGCTGGCATCAGAAGCTGATGCACGCGGCAGAAAAGGCCTCGAACACCAGCCTTATCCTCAGGCGGATTTTTTACGGCGCGCGCTGGTATGCACTCAATCTATCGACCCGCAGGCGTTTGTTGAACTGGGGCTCAAGGGAAAAGCACTGGGGGAAAAATTGACCGAAGCAAGAATTGCAGCCGTCAGCCAGATGAAAAGAGAAGAGCATGCATAAATCCAAAACGGCTTTGATTACGGGTGCAGCACAACGTCTTGGCAAGGCCATGGCTCAGATGCTGCATCGCAAGGGCTACAACATACTGATTCACTATCATACATCTGAGGTCGAAGCTCAGCATCTATTTAATGAGCTCAACGAATTAAGTGCTGGATCTGCAATGATGCTAAACGCAGACTTAACCCAACTAAGCGATATTCAGCAACTGCAAGCACCCGCATTAAAACAATGGGGCAGTCTTGACGTTCTCATTAACAATGCCGCTCGCTTTTATCCCGGCAAGCTTGAGGAAACCAGCCCCGCCGACTGGGATGATATGATCAACAGCAATTTGCGTGCTCCTTTTTTCCTGTGCCAGACGTTCGCTGACGCCTTAAAAGCCGCAAATGGCTGCGTAGTGAACATGGTCGATATTTATGCTGACCGCCCATTAGATGATCATCCTGTATATAGCATAGCCAAGGCTGGGCTAACCATGTTAACCAAAAGTCTGGCAAAAGAAATGGGGCCTGAAGTACGTGTCAACGGCATTGCTCCAGGTGCTATTTTGTGGCCCAAGGAAAATAGTGAAGAGAACCATGAAATTCAGCAGGGAATTCTAAACCGTACCGTATTAAAGAAAACCGGATCAGCGGAAGATATCTGTCGCACAGCATTTTTTTTAATTGAAAAGGCGCCCTATGTGACCGGCCAAATCATCAAGGTCGATGGCGGGCGCAGCCTGAATCAATAGCTATCTAACCGTTATCGCCCGGTCGAGATTTTGCTCCCTTGCCACTCGAAATCGACTGGCCAGATAACCTGTCTTGATTTGTCATATTGTTGCCACAGGCTTGTAAAGCTAATGTTAGTAGCTGGCATAAGTCGATCACCTGCAATTTCCGCCAACGGACATAGCACATGAGCAAACTCCAGTATTTCCGGACGTGGCAACTCGACCCCTTCATGACACCCCGAACATTCGCCATAAAGAAGCACATCAATATCCAACGTCCGGGAGCTAAATTTTGGCAGCGTGCGATCACGTCCATTTTTATCCTCTACTGCTTTAATTAACTCAGTTAATTGCCCGAGACCGATATTTGTCTCGGCCGCGGCCACGAGATTGTAAAACGGTCGTCCGCAAAAACCTACTGCATCGCTCTCATAAACAGATGAAAGCTTCAATCCGCCTAATATTTCATAGAGCATATCGAGCCCTGAAGAAATATGCCGTTCACGGTCCAGATTACTACCGATACCTAGGAAAATAGTTGGCATACGGCTATCGTTCCTCGGCCTTTGCCAACTCATTTGCACAACCGCGCTCGATAATTACACCCACATCGCGTGCACCACGCACTGCACCAGGCTTACTCAAACGTAACCTCAACCAAGGAACCTTGAACTCTTCCCGAACGATATGTGCCACCTGTTCAGCCATTGCCTCCACCAGTTCGAATTCGCTTTGACCGATAAATTCAATAAGCCGCTTTGCCACTGATTTGTAATCCAAAGTATCCTTAATATCATCGGTAATGGCTGCCACACGAACATCCGCTGCCATCTCCAGATCCAGGCTTACTACCTGTTTGACTTCCCGTTCCCAGTCATAAATCCCTATGGTCGTTTCAATCTCCAGCTCTCTGATATAGACAATATCCATCAAGTCTCTCTCCACTCCAGATAATCAATTGTTAGTACTGCTCGCCATCAATTGGCGTTAATTCCTCTATTGGCCAGCGTGGCCGGCAAACAATTTCAAGGTCTTCCTGCTGCCCCGCCATTAAACGCTGACAGCCAACATAAGCGATCATGGCGCCATTGTCGGTGCAGAACTCCGGTCGCGCATAAAAGAGTTTTCGCCCACTCTCCCGATCGATCATTTGCTGCAATCTTTCCCTTAGGCTGAGGTTAGCACTGACGCCTCCCGCTATGACCAGCGTCTTGTAACCTGTTTGCTCCAACGCACGCCGGCATTTAATAGTGAGCGTTTCGGCGACGGCGGTCTCAAAGGCCAGCGCAATATCCGCTTTTACCTGTGGCTCGATCAAACCATCCTGAGTCTGTTGAGCAATGGTATTGCGAGTAAATGTTTTCAAACCACTAAAGCTAAAGTCAAGACCCGGCCGATCGGTCATAGGGCGCGGAAATATAAATTGTCCGGCGCGCCCCTGTTTAGCCAGACGGGCAATCGCCGGACCGCCCGGATAATCAAGCCCCAACATTTTAGCTGACTTATCAAATGCCTCCCCTGCCGCATCATCTAGTGACTCTCCCATTAGCTGATAACGGCCTAATCCACACACCTCAACCAATTGCGTATGGCCACCGGATACCAGCAGTGCAACAAAGGGGAATTCGGGAGGCTCAGCCTCCAGCATCGGTGCCAGCATATGACCTTCCATGTGATGAATGCCCAGCGCGGGTATCTGCCAAGCAAAAGCCAGCGATTTTGCAACTGCCGCCCCCACCATCAGTGCACCAATCAAGCCAGGACCCGAGGTATAAGCGATAGCATCAATTTCCTTGCGGTCTGAACCGGATTCCGCCATGACCTGCTTGATTAGAGGCAGCAACCACCTCACATGGTCGCGAGATGCCAGCTCAGGCACGACCCCGCCATAATCAGCATGCAGATCAATCTGACTGTATAGCGCATTAGCAAGCAAGCCGTGGTGATTATCATAAATCGCAACCCCGGTCTCATCACAAGAGGTCTCAACACCTAAAATTCTCATAAACCTGACTTTTGTCGCCCTTTAATCATTCGCTACTTTTTACTCTAAACTTTTGCAATTCAGCGCATTAGGGATTAGAATGCGCGCCCCTAAGCCTGTGTATGCAGCACTTTAGGTACGATTTTTTGGTCGCGGGAAACCAGCGTGATGGACTTTTACCAAACTGGCCCGCTAATTGAAACATAAATTGTTAGAATAGGTAACATTAATGCCTTCAGTAAAACTCAAAGAGCATGAACCATTTGATATCGCATTACGTCGCTTTAAGCGCTCATGCGAAAAGGCCGGTATTCTTGCCGAAGTACGTCGTCGTGAATTCTACGAAAAGCCAACCTGGATTCGTAAACGCAAAGCGGCGGCAGCGGTAAAGCGTCACGCGAAAAAAGTTCAGCGTGAAACTCGTCGCATGGAACGGCTCTACTAGCAGTTAGTCGTCCAACGACCAGCATTCCAGCGCTCCCTTAACAGGAACCTCGCACAATGTCTGAGCTCAAACAGCGCATAACAGAGGCGATGAAAGATGCCATGCGTGCCAAAGACAAAGATCGTCTAGGCACCATACGTCTTATGCTGTCCGAAATAAAGCGCATTGAAGTAGATGAGCGAATCGAGCTGGCTGACGAGCGCATCATCACTATTCTGGATAAAATGCTAAAGCAGCGCAGAGACTCCATATCACAGTTTGAAAAGGCTGAACGACAGGATCTGGCGGACAAAGAAAAAGCCGAAATCAAGGTTATTCAGGAATTCATGCCCACCGCTCTCAGTGAAGCGGAGATTAACCAGCTCATTGATCAGGCTGTGAGCGCATCCCAGGCCAGCTCCATGAAAGATATGGGCGCTTTGATGGGTATCCTGCGTCCACAACTGCAAGGCAAAGCGGATATGGCCCAGGTCAGCAAGCTGATCAAAAGCCGACTATCCTGATCACCCCCTCGCCCCAAACACAGTTTTTGACTACAATTACCGCTTTGCTTGACAGCAACTAGAGGCGACAATAGACGGTCATGACTGGCCTTATTCCTCAGAACTTCATTGATGATTTACTCGATCGCACCGATATCGTTGAACTGATCGATGGTCGAATAAGCCTGCGAAAAACCGGTCGCAACTACAGCGCGATTTGCCCCTTCCATAAGGAAAAAACTCCCTCCTTCAGCGTCAGCCCCGACAAGCAGTTCTACTATTGTTTCGGCTGTGGAGCGGGCGGCAATGCCATAGGCTTTGTCATGGAATTTGAGCACTTGGACTTTCGCTCGGCGGTCGAGGAACTGGCAAGAAAATCAGGTCTGGAAGTGCCTCAGGATAGTCAGCCCGCGAACCCCATGCTTCAACAAAAGCAAAAGTCCCTTTACGAACATTTAGATAGGGCCCGTCAATATTATCAACAACAACTCCGTGAGCACCCGCAACGACAGTCAGCCGTTGCCTATCTGAAAAAACGCGGGTTAACGGGTGAAATGGCAAAAGCCTTCGGTATTGGTTTCGCGCCTCCGGGCTGGAACAATCTGCAAAAGGCGCTGGTTAATTCGGATACGGATCAACCTCAGCTTATTGACGCCGGTTTGCTGATTGCCAAAGACGGCAGCGAGGAAACTTACGACCGCTTTCGAGATCGTATAATATTTCCCATCCGCGACAGTCGTGGCCGCACTATCGCCTTTGGCGGGCGGGTGCTGGGTAATGAAAAACCTAAATATCTTAACTCACCAGAAACACCCGTCTTTCACAAAAGCAAAGAGCTATACGGGCTATACGAAGCGAGACAGGCCAGCAATCGAATTACTCGCATCATCATTGTGGAAGGTTACATGGATGTCATTAGCCTGTCCCAATTCGGCATTCACAATGCCGTCGCAACCCTGGGTACCGCTACCAGCAAAGAACACCTCATAAAGCTGTTTCGCATGGTTTCCGAAGTGGTTTTCTGTTTTGATGGTGATGCCGCCGGTCGCCAGGCCGCTGAAAGAGCTCTTGAAAACGCCGTCCCCTGTATGGAAGACGGTCGACAGATTCGTTTTATGTTCCTTCCCGAAGGAGAAGATCCAGACTCTCTGGTACGCAACGAAGGCAAGCAGGGCTTTGACGAAAAGATTAACGAGGCCAAATCCCTGCCGGATTTTTTCTTTGACAGGCTGCTCGAGCAAACAGACACCACTAGCCTGGATGGAAAAGCAAGGCTGAGCAAGCTGGCTCTCAAAAAAATGCAGCCCCTGCCAAACGGCCTGTTACGCCAGCTAATGCTCGAACAACTGGCCTCATTAACCAGCCTTTCAGTGAGTCAGCTACAAAATTTTTCCGCCACACAGGAAAGCCATAAACGAGAGGGTAATACCGGCTCTTATACACAAGGCGCCGGGCAGCCCTCTGCGAGGCCTGGACACCGCAAACCTTCGATTCGCCAGCAAAGAGTACAATCACCCGTTGAGCAGGCGATTGCGTTATTACTGCACATGCCTCAACTGGTTAAATTGATAAAAGATAAGCAGTTAGGTGAGCTGGATATTCCCAACGGCAGGCTGCTGCTAGATCTTGTACAACTATTAAAGAGCTCACCAACACTCACCACCGGGGGAATTATTGGTCATTGGCAAGGCGTGGATGATCGAGAAGGTTACCAGGAAATTGCCCGTTTATCGGCTATAGAGCTGCCCATAAACAATGAGCAACACCTCGCTGAAAAATTAAAGGGTGTCCTTGAACTGCTTATCAAGCAAAAGCAGGAACAAAATCTCAACCAGTTACTGGAAAAATCAGCCCTCAGCGAATTATCCACCGATGAAAAGAGAGAACTGGCCCAATTATTGAACCAAAATCTCAAGCAGATGCCAAAATAAAAAAATACGCGCCTTATCTCTTGAATTAAGATGTTTAACCACTATATTTAACTAGCATCCGCAGCTTAGAATCATTATAATTTCGGCCCTTTTGTGTCGAGTAACCAGCAAGGTCATTTATGGCAGATACTTCGGAACAAAGATCCCGGTTAAAAGAGCTTATCGCGCGCGGCAAAGAACAGGGCTATCTTACCTATGCGGAGGTGAATGATCACCTTCCACAAGACATTTCAGATCCAGATCAGGTCGAAGACATTATTCGCATGATTAATGATATGGGTATTACCGTTGATGAGGTGGCGCCTGATCTGGAGTCTATACTCATGAAGGATGCAGCCGATGAAGATGTGGCCGAAGAGGCTGCAGCGGCACTCGCGGCCGTGGAAACCGACGTCGGCCGAACAACTGACCCAGTTCGCATGTATATGCGCGAAATGGGGACTGTTGAACTACTCACCCGTGAAGGTGAGATTGTTATTGCCCGAAGAATTGAAGAAGGTATTCGGGAAGTTATGACAGCTGTCTCAGCGTTTCCTGGATCAGTTCAAACCATCCTCGATGCCCATGAAGCCGCCACCGAAGAAGGCGGACGAATAAGCGATATTCTTAGTGGATTTATCGATGACGACGGTGACACCGTATTTCTGCCTGCCGCAAATTCCCCTGACGCCGCTAAAAACGTGAAAGACGGAAGTAGTAATGACAATAAAGACAGCAAGGATAGCAAAGATAATAAAGATGATGACGACGACGATGAAGAAGAGACAGAGCGCGGCCCTGATCCGATCGAAACCGCTCGTCGCATGGGCGAACTCAGAAAGCATCTAAAGAAAGTCGCAACCGCTAGCGAAAAACACGGACACAAGGGTAAGCAAACCGTTAAGGCATTGGCAGGATTGGGAGAGATATTCTCACCACTCAAGCTTACGCCACGTTATTACGATTTCCTGGTTGGACGAATTCGTCAATTATTGACTCACATACGTGAACAGGAACGATTAATCCTGCACACCTGTACTCGAACGATCAAAGTGCCCAGAAAAATCTTTATTAAAGCATTTATGGGTAACGAAACCGATTCGGCATGGATAGATAAGCTGATTGAGGGCAACCATGAGTTTTCTGAGGGTCTGACACAATATCGCAGCGATATTGTCAGGGCGCAGAAAAAGTTAAAATATGTGGAAGATGAAATTGGCATCACCATTTCGCAGATTAAAGAAATTAACCGTCACATGTCCATTGGTGAAGCAAAAGCAAGAAGAGCCAAAAAGGAAATGGTTGAGGCTAACCTGCGTCTGGTAATTTCGATAGCCAAAAAATACACCAACCGTGGACTACAGTTTCTAGACCTGATTCAAGAAGGCAATATCGGCTTGATGAAAGCCGTGGATAAGTTTGAGTATCGTCGCGGTTATAAATTCTCAACCTATGCCACATGGTGGATTCGCCAAGCGATCACACGCTCTATTGCCGACCAGGCCAGAACTATTCGCATACCAGTGCATATGATCGAAACGATTAACAAACTGAATCGTATTTCGCGTCAAATGCTCCAGGAGATGGGTCGTGAACCCACACCGGAAGAGCTGGGCGAGCGCATGGAAATGCCGGAAGACAAAATTCGTAAAGTGTTGAAAATTGCAAAAGAACCGATCTCCATGGAGACCCCTATCGGTGATGATGAAGACTCACATCTGGGCGACTTTATCGAAGATGCGAATATCGACTCACCGGTCGATTCAGCCACCGGAGAAGGCTTAAAGGAAGCCACCACAGATGTATTGTCTGGCTTGACCGCCAGAGAAGCCAAGGTGCTGCGTATGCGTTTCGGCATCAATATGAATACCGATCACACCCTTGAGGAAGTCGGTAAACAGTTTGACGTAACTCGCGAACGGATTCGTCAAATCGAAGCCAAAGCGCTCAGAAAATTACGTCACCCAAGCCGTTCTGAGCATCTGCGCTCTTTCCTCGACGAATAAAACTGGTCAGACATAACGCGGCGTTTTATAATGCGCCGCGTTGTTATGTCCAACACTTTACCTGGGTTGAAATTTCGATAAAAGCAACGATGCAGTTTAAAGCATTTCCCAGGGCCTGTAGCTCAGTTGGTTAGAGCGCTCGACTCATAATCGATCGGTCGAAGGTTCAAGTCCTTCCAGGCCCACCAATTCTTGGCACTACCCTTTAAAACAATATTTAACAGGCTCTACCCCATTAACGGGGGATGGACACTCATCCAACCCGGTTGATAATACCATCCCACCCGCAGTGGGCCAGCACTCTTAACCGATAATTCTCAAAGTTTCTAAAACCAAATGCTCTCCTCGACATCATTTCCATCTTGTTGTGGATCTCTTCGGTTATGCCATTGCTTTTACTGAATCGCCACATGGCTATGGTGGGTGCCATCCACGACTTCAGTGTCTTTGCCAGCGCGCGTAGCGGACTGTCTTTTAGCTGCTCCAATAGTTCAAGATAGTGCGGTAACTTCTTCCTCGCACGACGCGCAGTCAGCGTCTTTAGCAACATGAAGCGGATCAGTTTCTGTTTTGCCACATAAAGCGCCTGCAACACCGGAAACTCAGACAAATAGCTCGTGAGGTTCGCGTGCTGCTCATCGCTTAAACGCCACTGATGCCGACGCATCAGGCTGAGCAATCCGCGATTCTTTCTTCCCTCCGGGTGATGCTGTTGCCAGACTTTTAAAAAATGCTGATTAATCAGTCGTACCACGTGGAATCGATCAGCCACGATGGTGGCTTTGGGAAAGTAGCTAAAGGATGGGATTTTAAGAACCATATAATTCCCGTAGTTATTGTAATAATTCCAAAACCTATCCCTGTCCAGATCCAGTCAGATACTTTCATGAGCCAGAGTGCCAGCGCTTGCAAGTTTACTGTTGCTGTAATTTTTGAATACGCTCAGATTCAGTCTTTATCATCGCTTGCAGTTCATCTATATTTTTCTGAACACGAGTCGCACCAATTTGTCCGCCTTGTACCATCAGCACAGGCATCTTTTCAATGGTCTTTTTACCCACTGCAGAGGAATAGAACGTGCTGATTTCCTTTAATTCTGAAGCTGTAAATGCTTCGGCATATATTTTCAATATGTCAGGCTTCAAGCTTTCGTAGCTCATGTGCTTATTGAAAAACTCCATCATTACATTTTTGTATGGGGCTAATGCAGGGCTTTGTTGCAATTGGAGATCTAGCATCTGGGACATTGACTGTTTCAAAGCCTCATCCATTCCCATGATATTTAATAACTTTTCCGCCTCCTTTTCCGCCGCCGGATCTGCAAAAACCACTAAACACAAGCCAAGGAAACCTGCAAAAATACTCATTCTAAAAAAATTCATTTCAACTCCTTGTGTCGATTGAAAATTTAGCGCTCAAAGCAGCCGCGCATTAATGCTTCGGCTGCTTTGTTGTTAGGTATGACTTACGGCAAAGTAAAACCATGGCCAAACTCTTTGGTTGAGAATAGTTGGTATTTTACATTTTCTAAATCAAGGTATGGATAGGCAGACTTGTACTCGTCTATGTAACTATCGAATCCTTCCCGATCTTCGAGATAGAAACGCCATAGAGTTGGCCCGTAGTCACAATCAAGGGCAAAATGCCCGATATACACTACCTCACCTGCATTGACAGCAAACGTGCCACCTTTTGAGCTGCCGCCACTCATTAGTGCTGATCTGGTTACTGCGATATAGCCTATGTCAGACACAGACGTTGCTGCTTTTATATTAATGTAGCTAATACCGTAGTGCCTGGATCAATTAGAAATGCGTAGTTTAGACGGCCATCTGGTGTACTGTTTATCACTAGGTTTGGCAACACCTCTAATTTATTGAATAGCAAGGAATTTTTAGGATTTCCCCGGATTCCCTTCCGAACAAAGCGAGCGTGCCTTATATGTACTCCTTTTAGGGGGGCCACGTATCTACCCACCGAACATCGCTAACACCTTGATTCTGCGTCCTATTCACAAATAAAGCCAGTGCAAAGCGCGCCATTATGCAGACGAAAAACGCATTGCATTTTGCCCACCTAACAAAAACCTGCTACTACTATAAAACCAAGAGGTTCATATATGGATCCAAGGATGATTGTTGCCACGCGCCTTAAATAGTATCCAGCCTGATCGTCCCCAGCAGATCTACCACTGCGACAATTTGTCACATTCCCGATACATTAATCTTGAATGATAATGCTGCCCCTTAGAAACAACAGGGCAATGATAGGGCTATGACAAATATTGACAGACGATTCAGGGCGCAACTACTTGGCATCGGCGTCGCCACGCTGTCGTTAGCAGCAAATGCAGTACAGTTGACTCACCAGAATATGGAAGAGATAGAGGTTTGGGGAGCAGGTGCTCCCGTTCGGGAAACTGATTACAGCAGCCCCTCAAGCGTTCTGACACAAAATGATCTACTTAGCATCAACGCGGCAACCACTGAAGATCTGGTTAAATACGAACCAAGCCTTGTCATTCGACGCCGTTTTATCGGTGATTCCAACGGCACACTGGGTATTCGCGGTTCCAATATGTTCCAGACATCACGCTCAATGGTGTTTGCTGACGGCGTACCCCTGCACTATCTGCTACAAACTCGCTGGTCCGGTGCGCCCCGTTGGTCGTTGGTATCCGCCGATGAGATTGCCGAGATCAAGGTTATCTATGGCCCCTATTCCGCCGAGTACAGCGGCAACGCCATGGGTGGTGCCATCGAAATCGAAACGGCTATTCCGACAGAGCGAAACTTTCATCTTGAGGGCTCAATCTTCAATCAAAACTATGATGAACTGGGATTCGACGAAGACCTGGCCGGCTTTAAAGGCTTTGCATCCTATAGTGACAAGATCGGCAATCTGGGCTTCTATGCTTCCTACAATAGGCTGGAGAATGAAAGTCAGCCACAGAATTTCCGTTTCGATCGCAGCACAGGAACACCTTCGGGTTCGGAGCAGCTGATCACCGGCGCGCTAAGAGATAACGACGAATATGGCAACTCAGTGCCCTATTTTGGAGATACAGGCATTGTTGATACCACCACGGACCATGTGAAGTTCAAACTCGGGTACAACCTGGACAACTGGTCAGGATTACTCAATGTGGCCTATGAAAAAAGAGAGTCACTAACCGATTCCCCCAATAATTATCTGTCCGATACCGCAGGCGAGCCTATCTGGAATGGTGATGTGGTTGAGGATGGTGTTGCCTTCAATGTCAGCAGCAGAAACTTCAATGTCAGCGAGCAGGATAGACAGAGCCTTCTGGTTGGCGGAAGAATCCAGGGCAGTCTAAGCGATGATTGGTGGCTTGAGCTCAATTTAAGCTATTTTGAAATTCTGGAGGATGAAACCCGTTCATCATTAGTGAATCCCCTTGACCCGGCATTCACACCTTCAGGACAGGTTACGGACTATGAGGATACCGGTTGGGAAACGATGGGAATTCGTTTACAGAACGATCAATTCCTCGGCAAGGACGCACTCTCTCTTCTCGCTGGCATTCGCCATGAACACTATAGCCTGGAAATTAATAGTTACAGCTCAGCTGACTACAGCTCTGGTGCGAAAACCCGTCTGAGCAGCACCAGCGGCGGAGAAACCACGATTCAGGCGCTATTCACTCAACTCAGCTGGCAATTCAATGAAGCCTGGGATCTTGCTCTGGGCTTGCGCTACGAAAGCTGGGATAGCGAGGACGGTTTTTTTGGCGACGTTCAACATATCGACCGGTCTGAGAACCGCAGTTCACCAAAATTTTCAATTGGATACGCACCAAACGACCAGTGGAAACTGCGATATTCAGTGGCCAAGGCTTACCGGTTCCCCATTGTTGAGGAGCTGTTTCAAAATGAGCGGCGAACCAACGGCACTTCGTTGGCAAATGCAAATCTGGAACCCGAAGATGGTATACACCAAAATCTGTCACTCGAACGTTCACTTGAAAAAGGCTACTTGCGGTTCAACCTATTCCATGAATCTATCGACGATGTGATTTTTGCGCAAACGGCGGTAGTGGACAACCGCTCGATAAATACGTTTATACCGATTGATCGGGTGACGACGAAAGGCGCGGAACTGGTTTTCAACCAATATAATTTACTGGACCGTAATATCGATGTGCGATTCAACTTAACCTACGCTGATTCAAAAATTCGTAAAAATCTGGCCAATACCAGTCTGGAGGGTAATAGATTCCCTAGAATGCCGGAGTGGCGCGCCAACCTGCTGGTTACGTATCATCTTACCACCCAATGGAATATTGGTGGCGGTGTTCGCTATGCTTCGAACAGTTATGGGGATTTGGATAACAAAGATCGGGCTAGTAATGTTTTTGGCGCACAGGACGGTTATACCTTCGTTAATCTGAAAACCAACTATCAGATCAATGATCATTACCGTATCAGTCTTGGGGTGGACAATGTGACCAATGAGATCGCCTATGTACATCACCCCTGGCCCGGCAGAACCCTATTTATAGAAGGCGCAGCGCATTTCTGATGATCACTGAAATCAGATGTACATGGTGCCTGACACTTTACCTGCAACCTTTCCTGAACAGGTAATCAATTCCCTAATGAGATCCCTATTAGCTCTATCATCAATCATTACACCGCTGTTATCAGCACTATTGCTGCTGGTGGCTGCCGGTAGCGCCACCGGTATGGCAGGCAATGCTCAGAAAGCCAAGGCCACGGCCAATCAGCAGCCCGATTGTGCTGAACGGATATCCGTCCATTGCGGAACGGTACCCGGCAGTACATTTGATTCCAGCGGGCGAATTTGGGTGGTGTTTGTGCAGGGAGCACACCTTTATGTCAGCTATTCGGACAATCTGGGCGCGCATTTTTCAGTTCCACATCAGGTGAACGATCAGCCTGAAAGCATCTATGCGGATGGTGAAAACCGGCCCAAAATTGCTATTGGAAAACAAAAACAGATTTACCTTTCGTGGACGAAAAAAACCGAGGGCCGCTTTAGCGGGGATGTGCGTTTCAGTTATTCTTTAGACCAGGGTAAATCTTTCAGCTCACCACGCACGATTAATGACGATAGACTGCCCACTAGTCACCGTTTCGATAGCCTGCTGCTCGATCAACTCGGTCACATTTATCTGGTGTGGCTGGACAAACGCGATCGCTATACAGCTGAGCATCAAAATGAACGATATAAAGGTGCGGCCGCCTACTACTCAATCTCCACAGATGGCGGAATGCGATTCTCAAAAAATATTAAACTGGCGGATCATTCCTGTGAGTGCTGCCGAATCGCCGTCAGCGAACCCGTTAACGGTGGCGCCGCTGTATTCTGGCGCCACGTTTTCAATGGTGATATTCGAGACCATGCTTTTGCACAACTATCTAGCTCTAAGGTTCCAGCTTCCATTCAGCGGGCCACCTGGGATAACTGGCAAGTGGACGGCTGCCCCCACCATGGGCCAGCATTAGCCACCCAAGCTAATGGTCAGTATGGCCTGGTATGGTTTACCAATGGAGAGAGTAATAAGGGAATCTATTATGGCCGCTTCGATGCGGAATCAAATCTGCTGCGTCACCAGTTTTCACTATCCCGCTCGCCAAGAGCAAGTCATGCAGATTTACTATATGACAACAGTAATCAGCTATTTGCCGCCTGGAAGTACTTTGATGGAAAAAAGACCTCCATAGTTGTCAGAACCTCTCTGGACGAGGGAGCAAGCTGGCAACCTGAGTGGACAACAGCAACCACCGAGGGCTCCTCAGACCATCCTTTTTTGCTAAAGCATAATAATGCAACTTACCTCAGCTGGCACACTGCGTCCGAAGGACTGCGCCTGATTACAATATCCAGTCCAATGTAAATGTTATCTATGAAAATACCCACTCTTTTACACGGAGCAGTGTTGTCATTCGTTATGACCCTGATCCTGTTGCCTTACGAAAAACTCCATGCCGAGATACAGATTTTTCAGACCGACAGTCTAGCGGCTATTGAAGAAAAATATAGTGGTCAGCCGTTTCTATTAGCCGTTTGGTCAATTGAGTGCCCTCCCTGCAGGGACGAACTGGCACTTTTGGGAAAACTAAAAAAGGAAGGTCATCAATTTAATTTGGTGCTGGTTTCCACAGATAATTTCAGCCAACACCAATCACTATCCGAAATATTGGCACAACACCAGCTAAAGACTTCGGATAACTGGGCTTTTAGCAATGATAACTATGAACAATTACGTTATCTACTGGATCCCGAATGGTTCGGAGAAATGCCTCGCTGTTATTTCTATGATGCTGCACACAACCGCAGGGGTATCAGCGGAAAACTCAAAGCCAAATTTTTGCTGAAATGGATAAGTCAGCTCTAGCAGCAGCATTTGCTAGCAAATAACTCATATTCTAAATCCGTCCTCTGAATATACAATATGCAAGAGACTCCAGGCTTAAGTGCTCAACCCTTTAAAGGCAACTAGCTGATCAAGCCCTTTGATCTTCGGTGGGCAAATTTAGATTGCGTACATGGTAGGCTGAATACATGCCCTCGCTAAAACGCTGCATAATCTTGTGAATATTCAGTACCTCACCGGTAATGTGGTCTTTTATTTTTTGCGTCCCGCAAGTATGAGCATCCTGAATGACCGAAAGTCTTGGGCGTCTTAACATCTGTTCACCTCAAAATCGCACGTTCGCCTTAAAGCTTTTAATATACTGTCTATTTATACAGTAGTTTAAATTGGGATGCAACCCTCGATTAACTGCAAGTCGTTAGTGCGATCGAGCTTAAGCTTTATTGATCTTCCTTAATGCCTTCTTATCGACTTTTCCGGTAGCCGTATGTGGCAATTCATCGATGATGATAACCTGGTCAGGAACCCACCATTTCGCTACTTTGCCCTCGTAGAAATCGAGAATCCCCTTGGTATTTATTTCCCTGTCACTCTGCGGTACCAGATAAAGCGCAGGCCGCTCATCCCATTTCTCATCCGGTATTGCTATAACAGCAGCCTCTCTCACATCCGGGTGTGAGGCCGCAATATTCTCCAGATCAATGGAACTAATCCATTCTCCTCCTGACTTTATAAGATCTTTGCTGCGGTCCGTGATGCTGATATAAGCATTCTGATCGATTTTCGCAATATCACCAGTATTAAACCAACCCTCATTATCCCAATTGTCAGAATCCTTTTTGTAGTAGCGGCTGCAGACCCAGTTACCCTTGACTTCCAGGTTGCCGGGGGTAATTCCATTCCAGTCGAGTTCCTGTCCCTGATCATCGACAATACGGAATTCAATCCCAAATACAGGTCGCCCAGCCTTCACTTTGCTGCTCAATTCCCTGGCATCCGAGCCAACATTGACACAACCAAGCGGTGACGTCTCTGTCATACCCCAGGCTACTCTGACTTCCGGTCCGCAAGCTTCTATATCCTGAACCAGCTTTTCAGGTGCCGCTGCGCCGCCTATAGCGGCCATTTTCAGTGAGCTAAGACGCTTTATCCCATCCATTGTTTCCTCAAATTGATCCATCAAATTATTCCAGGCTGTCGGCACACCGGCTGCCAGGGTCACTTTCAGTTCATCGATCAATTTAGCAAGCACCTTACCATCACCCATATAGCGGCCCGGCAATACCATCGAGCAGCCGGTCATGGGAGCGGCATAAGGTATACCCCAGGCATTCACATGAAACATTGGGACAATTGGCATTATGCGATCTTGAGAGGATATGTTAAGCGCATCGGGTAAAGACATCGCATAACTATGAAGTACCGTTGAACGATGACTATACAGCGCCCCTTTGGGATTACCCGTTGTACCGGAGGTATAACACAATCCTGCCGCCTGGTTTTCATCTAATTCAGGCCAGCGAAAATCCTGCTCTTTGCCGGTAGCAATAAACGCCTCATACTCAACACTTTCGTCCGACAGACGATTCGCATCAATTTCATAAACGATTACCTTTTCAAAGCTGGCATTACTGAGTAGACGGCTGCCTAATGCCGCATACAGGTCTCCACTGATAATAAGAAACTTGTCTTGAGCATCTGCAATAATCTGATTAACCTGCTCCAGGTGCAGCCTGGGATTGATCGTGTGGCATACTGCCCCGGCGCAGCTGATAGCATAGTAGGCTTCGAGATGGTGGTAGTCATTCCAGGCCAAAGTTGCCACCCGGTCACCCTGCTTCAAACCACATTGAACCAAGGCCAAGGCCAGTTGCCCTGCTCTTTTAAAGCAATCCCGATAGCAATACCGGTTATAGGACAGATCCAGATTAACCGATATCACTTCCGTTTCGCCAAACACCTGCTGCGCATGCCGCATAATCGACGTAATCGTCAGCGGCATGTTCATCATATTTGCGTCCACAACAACCTCGCTCCTAACAACCCAACATGAGTTCCCGTGGCACGCCCCCCTAAAAACGATAAGCCGCCTGGAAAGAAAGGGTGCGCGGTGGCAGGGTAAAAGCGTAAAAGGTGTTGGTACCAAAAGTACTGGGACTCAGTGGTACGTTGTCAACGTAGGTCAATACCTCTTCATCCGACAGATTCCTTCCCAATACCGCCAGCTCCCAATTTTCTGTTTCGACAGCAATACGCAGGTTAATCAGTGTATAGGCGTCTATTTCGTACTGAGGATCAAGACTACCATGCACGTTCTGCTCATCGGTATAATTCAGATCTAAAGCAACCGCCAAATTTAAAGCTTCTGTTAACGGGCGGTTATAGTTGGCACTAAAACTGGCCGTCAACTCGGGCGTGTACTGCCCGGACTTGCCGGTATAGTCACAGAGCTGATTACCAGAAGGGCCTATATCACCATCCCGGACCTGGCGGTTATAGCAGTTACCTCCACGATATTGATCAAATTCATGGTCCAGATACGCCACGGCATAGCGAAGACTGAGATTTTCAGTCACAGCATATCGCCCATCCATTTCGACGCCGCGAATGGTAACCTCAGCCGCATTGTTTACGTTGAATCCAAACGATCCATCGAACTGGCTAATCTGCAAATCTTCATAGTCAGTCTGATAGAAAGCCACGTTTAGCTCAGCTGCCCCATCTAACAGTGTTGATTTAAAGCCAATTTCAAAGGAACTCGCTTCCTCTTCCTCAAACTCAAAAGAGGCCACATTATTGGCTCTGGGGTCATACCCACCTGACTTGAACCCGGTGGTATAGGATACGTAAGCCATCAGGTTTTCACTGACATCCCATTGCAGGTTAATCAAGGGCGTAAAGGATGATTCATCTCGGCTACTGGAAATTTTGTGACCACTGCGCTGCTGGTTCTGAATGGCAAACAAAAATTCGTAAAGCGTCGGCGCGCCCAGCAATGGGTTAACCGGCTGGCCAGTAGCAGTTTGAAGAATATTGATCTCGCGTTTACCGTCCTTTTCTTCACTGGTATACCGCGCACCAAAGGTCAGTCGCATATCGTCTCGAAAATTCCAGGTGAACTGTCCAAAAACAGCCCACAGATCTGAATCGGCGCTGAAATCACGACTAACATCCGTACCAACAATCGGTGCCAAAGCGCCACCGGACAACAGCCCCAGAATACTATTGTTAGGAATGAGAATATCATCTTTAAATTCCAGTTCGCTGGTTTGATAGAAGGCACCTACCACCCAGTCCACAGACTCCCCACCTGGCGAGGCCAGACGAATTTCCTGACTGAACTGATCATATTCTTCATCAAGCACGACGCTGAATACTGGCGCGGCAACATAATCACAATCACAGAGTTCTAAAAACTCATAACCGACGATACCGGTTACACTGGTGAGCGTATTTTTCCCCAGATTGTAGTTAATCGTCAGCGTGGCATTATCCAATTCGTTATCGCTGAACTCCTTGACACCAAAGCCACCGGCCTGCCGTTTGAAGTTCAAACTGGTCTCGGCAATCGCACCAGGATGCCCCAATAATCCTAGAATTGTACCGTAGTTAGCCGGAATCGGAGCGCCTAAGGGAGCAGGGTCATCCTGCACAATCTCAATCTGCCGACCATCTACATCAAATGTATCCCGTTCCAGCTTGAGCGTCACATCCAGGTTATCGTTCGGTTCCCAACGCAGCGTACCCCTTATCGCAAGATCATCGCGCGCCGGTTCGTCGTCATCCAGGAAGGTATTATCGACATAGCCGTCGGTATCATAGCTGCGAACTGCAAAGCGCCCTTGGAGAGTGTCTGTGAGCGGTCCAGAAATGGCAAACAGCGCTTCTCGTGTTGAGAATTCTGGTTCGTAGTTAAGCTGTATATACCCTTGCAAGTCATCTGTAGGTTTTGCCGAGGTCATATTCAACGCACCGGCAATACTGTTCTTGCCAAATAAAATACTTTGCGGTCCTCGCAGTACTTCCACACGCTCCAGATCCAGAAAGGGCGCTCGAATTAACTGCTGTCTTCCGTAATAGACACCGTCAATGTATTGCCCCACGGACTGCTCAAATCCCTGACTGTTACCGGTACCGATGCCTCTTATGTACACCTGCGTACTGATACCTGTTTCAGTCATCTGCAAATTTGGCACAAACTGCTGTAAATCTTCAATTTTCTTAATGCCAACCTGCTGCATTTTTTCACCGCCAAGGGCCGTTACGGAGATGGGAACATCCTGCAGGCTTTCAGCACGTTTTTGTGCAGTAACGATAATTTCCTCTAGTACTGCAGCTCTGGTAGCAGTAGGCAACACAAACGCCGCCGATATCGCTATAAGCTGAATACCGCTGATATATCTATTTTTAAAAACAATCATTTCCGGTCCCTCCCGATGTTTTTTTATATACAGCCGGCCCTGTTCCTGCCTTAGCCTACGAATCTATACCGTCAAGCAGATTGAGTCGAAGTTAGATCTGGACAATTTTATGTGATTATCGGACATTAAATGTTAGTATTAGGGTGGCTATTACTCGATCAACGGGTGATAAACTAATCGCAGCTAAAATTTAATGGGTACGATCAAGAGGATCAGACCATGAATGCGCAAATGGCCGAGCAGTATGATCAACAGGTTAAGCCAGCCTATAAAGTGGATTTTTTGGTGCGCGCCATGATGGATCAGGGTATTACACCCGATCTTGTGCTCGCTGGTACTGAACTGAATACAGAAATGTTAAGGAAAACAGGCTCCAGGATCGCCACTTCCGATCTGGTCCGGGTGTTCCATAATGTACACAAGCACTCTACTGATCCAGCCATTGCTCTGAGGGTTGGCAAGCAGATCAACTCCAATTGTTATGGTCTCTACGGCCATGCCCTGCTCAGTTCTCCAACCACACGCGATGCCCTCATATTTTCAATCAACTACCATGGACTGGTAGCCAGAACCGTACGTATGGAGCTTGTCGAAGAAGCCAACTCAAATGAGGCTTATCTTAGATTTTATAATCTGCTACAAGAACCCGGCCTGTTTAGATTCAATATTGAGTTTCAGCTGGGCGTAGTATTGGCGCTGTTTAGAGACATTCTTCAGAATCAAAATATCGCTTTCAAAGCCGCCAGAGTCAGCTATGACGCGCCGGCTCACGCAGCACTTTACACGGAAATTTTGGAGTGTCCTGTTGCTTTTTCGCAGCCCGTAAATGAATATGTTTTTGAAAAATCGAGGCTTGACCAGCCCTTGCCCCATTTCAACCCACTTGGCCTGAAAATTCTCCTAAAAGCCTGTGACGAAGAGCTCAACGAATTTTGTAATTGTGATGAACTGATTCTAGCCGTGCGCAAAACAATCATGGAAAACCTGGGTCCCAGACTGAGCGCTGAAGAGGTGGCAAAATGCTTAAACATGACTTCACGGACGCTACGCCGAAAATTATCTGAGCGCGGCACCAGTTTTAGTGAAACCCTGTCTGAAATACGAAGTAATCTAGCAAAGAAATACCTATCTAACACTGCTATGACTATTGATGATATTGCTGAACGTGTCGGCTATAGTGACACCGCCAATTTCAGAAATGCATTTAAACGCTGGATCGGACACACCCCGGGGAATTACCGGAAACACCATCAGTAGCCACACTAGCAGCCTCATTAGCAACCAGCTATTGAACTAATCTGACTTTTGCTATTTGCCCGCCTCAAGTGATAACGCCATATCAAATAGCTTCATTACTACTCAGTGCCAAGAAATTTTGACGATTCGAACTATACTGAAGTTATAACGACTGTTGAGTCGGTCACCTATATCCGCTTTCCTATTATTAGAGCGCATGAATATACTTAATCACTTCGCAAACATGCTGCTGAATCGATCATGATTACCAACCACAAACTTGAAATTGAATATATCAACCAGGCGTTTGTCCGCATTTCCGGGTATACGGGCCAGGAAGTCTTTGGCAAAACACCCATGGCGTTGATTCGATTCCGCGGAGATCAGGCAACACAAAATGCCATACTGAGTTCGCTGTAAAAAGGAAACATCTGGAGCGGACAAGTCAGTAATACAACCAAGCAGGGTGAAGTGCGCAATGAAGAAGCCACGATGTCTCCCATGCGAAACAGTGCAGGAGAAATCACCCACTACATCGAAGTAAAAAGAGATACCACAGAAAAATTAGAGCTGGAACAGCAGCTTAACAACGCGCACAAACTGGAAGCCATTGGCCAACTGGCCGCAGGAATTGCCCATGAAATCAATACGCCTACCCAGTTTATCGGCGATAATATCCGATTTCTTAAAGACGCCTACGATGATTTTGAAGATATGTTCAGTCGCTTGCACCAACTACCTGAAATTGGGCACAAAGCCTACATTGAGAATGTCATCGACGAAACCGATATGGCCTATCTTAGCCGGAAAATTCCAGGTGCGATCGAACAATCTCTTGAGGGCGTCGAACGCATCACCCGCATTGTAAGGGCCATGAAAGAATTTGCTCACCCATCCAGGGCGAAAACACTAACCGACCTTAACCAGACAATAAAAAATACTATTACTGTTACCCTGAGTGAGTGGCGCTATGTAGCAGACATGAAGACAGATTTTGCAGAGGATCTTCCCAGCGTTAACTGCCAGCAGGGCGAAATCAATCAGGTTTTGCTTAATATCATTATTAATGCGGCGCATGCGATAGCCGAAGCCCATGACAAGGGCGAAAAAGGCACGATCACCATCAGCACTTCTTATCAAAGTGAGTTTATCAAAATCAAAATCTGTGACGACGGAATTGGCATGTCAGAAGAGGTTAAAGCACGAATATTTGAGCCATTTTTCACGACCAAAGAAGTGGGAAAAGGGATTGGACAGGGACTCAACATGGTCTACAAAGTGATCGTTACCAATCACTGCGGCAACATTCAGGTGGAGAGCGAATCAGGCAAAGGTACTCGTTTTACGATCAGCCTACCCGTCGAAAATAACGAGGCAAGCATCGCCTCCTAACGCGCAGCGCCCAAGAAGGTGCACTCAAACAGATCAAATACCTGCCATCAAAACGTCGTTACTTGAAAGTTCCCCTGCACCCATAGGTTGCCAGCATCAGCGCAGGATAATGCGCCACCACATAAACAACCACTGCGACTACCGGTATACTCCCCAATTCATAACCAAGTGACAGCCAGAGCAGACTGGCCAGAATGGTAATAGTCCAGCGCAGATGCCCATACCACAGAACAATCCTACCCGGCAGCCTGTGTTCCAATTTTTGTTCAGCCATGACCAACCCCATTATTGATTCCCTTTAGGTTTACTCTAGATCTAATAGTTAGTTAGCTATACTAGCTCTCATTTCCTTAACCAAAGCTGAATGGCAGCCGTGTGATTTCATTGAACAACGGTAAAACCAATTTACATTCCTCGGCGCTTGCAGCAATATAATTATGAATCTGGTAATACATCCTGTTCCTCTTGTGTAAGCGCACTGCTATTCGCAACAAGCGGAACGTTCTGAGAAAGGAGTATTGTGTGAACAGAGCAATCCGGGCTCTCGTGATAACGTTGAGTTCATTTTTATTTGTTTCCTGCAGCGTAAATCCTGTCACGGGTAAAAACGAGCTTTCACTGATCTCTGGAGCGCAGGAAATAGCCATTGGCGAGCAGAACTATGCGCCTTCCCAGCAGGCTCAGGGGGGACGCTACTATATCGATCCTGAGGTTGAAGCTTACGTTGCTGAGGTGGGTAATAAACTGGCCGCGGTAAGTGACCGTCCGGATTTACCCTATGAATTCGTGGTACTGAACAATTCAGTACCCAACGCGTGGGCGCTACCAGGGGGGAAAATTGCGATTAACCGAGGCCTGCTGACACACCTGGAAGATGAATCGGAGTTGGCTGCTGTTTTGGGGCATGAGATTGTGCACGCCGCCGCCCGTCATAGTGCTGCCCAGATGACGCGCGGTACTTTAATAGGAGTCGGTGCTCAGATTCTCGCCATTTCTCTGGCTGATAGCAGTTATAGCCCGCTGGCCAACACAGCCATTCAAATCGGTTCTGCCGCATGGATGGCCCGCTATGGCCGCTCTGCGGAATTGGAGTCCGATGCCTATGGCATGGAGTATATGTCACAGGCCGGGTACGATCCACAGGGCGCAGTCAAGCTACAGCAGACTTTCGTAAAGCTTAGCGAAGGCAAGCAATCAGACTTTGTCAGCGGATTATTTGCCAGCCATCCTCCCTCACAGGATCGTGTAGATGCCAATAGAGAAAGAGCTCTTTCTCTGCCTTCGGGCGAGAACTACGCAAACCGTTATCAGGCGAAAATGAAGCAAATCAGAAAAGATGAACCCGCTTACAAAGCCCAGGAAGAAGCCATCAAGGCACTAAAGAAAAAGAATTCAACCGCTGCGCTTAAATATCTTGATAAAGCGATCAGCATCCAACCGGCTGATGGCTACTTTTGGGAGCTGCGTGGACATGCCCACAAAATGCAAAAAAACTATCCGCTAGCCGAGAAAGATTTTACGACTGCGATAACTAAGAACCCTGAGTTGTTTAGCCACTATCTGGCGCGAGGCATGCTTAGATATGAACATGGAAGCAAAAGCGATGCTCGATCTGATTTACAGAAAAGTCACCAGCTTTTACCAACGCAAGCAGCCAGTTTTTTACTCGGGGAACTGTCCTTAGCCGATAACGATCAGAGCCAGGCGATCCAGTACTACCAAAGTGCTGCACAGGGCGGTGGCGATCTTGGCAAGCAGGCTTTAGGAAAAATCACCCGCCTGGAACTTCCTCAATCACCCCACAAATACATCCTAAGCCAAGCTTATCTAACCGATAAGGGGTATTTGATGGTAGCTATAAAAAACAGCTCCGGTATTGCCGTCGAGAACGTGCAGGTGAGAATTGATCAAATGTCCGGCCCCTACTCCGTTAGTGCCTCGGCAACCTTGTCGTTGCCCGGCGAAATGCAACCGGGTGAGCAACGCTCCCTTAAAACGGGGGTGGGGCCAATTGATTCAGTCGAACAAGCAAATAATTATCGTACCCAGGTAATAACAGCCCATCCCAAAAACTGACTATTAGGCAAAATATCCCGCAATAAAGCCACCAACTTGGGCTGCAGGCAAATTTAGCCTTCCAGCTATCCCTTGCGTTAAGTTTACATTTGTTTACGTGACTGTATGCCCATTCAGAGCGAAGATACTCACAACCATTAGGTAACTCAAAGTGAGTGTAATTAACAGTAGAATTTATATCTATGTGGCACTCAAAACGAGTCAGCTCATTCATAACAACCTGTGAGGTAAACCATGGATCTTCTTGCGCTGGCAACAAAATTATTACAGAACAAATTAGGTGGGGATATTCAGCAAGATTCGATTTCAAAGGCACTATCGGGACTGCTCGGGATCAATGGCGGCGGAATAGATCTATCTAGTCTCATAGGATCCATGATGACCAATAATGGGTTGCAAAGCCTTGCCTTATCCTGGCTTGGAGATGGGCAAAACCAGGCAATATCAAGCACTGAAATCGGCCAGATTTTTGGGGCCGACAAGTTATCCAAGTTTGCTTCAGAGCTCGGTGTAAGCCGATCCTCGGCACAGGAGGGGTTAGCAGATGTATTACCTCAGATCGTTGACAAATCAAGCAGTGGTGGATCTTTGTTAGAAAGTGCCGGCGGCATGGGCGGACTAATGAACATCGCAAAAAAATTATTTTAAAGTAAGGCGACGCTTGTCCTGGACTCCGCAAAATACGATGGAAAAACAGCAGGCAAAATACCAATATCGAAGGGAGCACCAAAATCGAAAATAGACGAGCTGCTCAAACTCTTTTAAAAAGGCTTAAGTTAGCCCGGGAAAGTGAGCGCGCTCGAAACGTTTATTTTCTCTGCAGGAACAATCTATTTCAGCGTCAATTTGACATCAAGGAGTTATTCAGAAGTTCCTTAGTTAATTTAGTAACAAAAATTTACCTGAAGAGACCGGTAAAGCATCTATCAATCCATCAGCCCAGGAGGGTCTTAAAATGAGTGTTACAAGCATATCTGAAATATCAAGTTCATCCACCAAAAGCTTTGAAGACGCGGTTCGCAAAGGTATAGCCAAAGCCAGTGAAACCATTCGCAATATCAGAAGCGCCTGGGTCAAAGACCAGGAAGTGACTGTAGTCGACGGAAGTGTTAAAGAATACCGCGTAAAATTAAAAATTAGTTTTGAACTGGAATAGCTCAACAACCTGCAACCCAGGTTGGCATATAGACCAACCTGGGGCGGTCATAAAGCCGCATAACGAGATAATAATATGAATCCTGAACCAGTAGCGACGCCCCGGCAACCGAAAAAACCGCGCAAGAATAAAGCGCTGATAATGATCGCACTGGTGTTATCGACGCTGGTCGTGATCGCTATTAGTGCCTGGTTGCTACTGGGCTACCTCTTTCCCAAGCAATACACGCCGATTAATTTAAGCCCAAAAGAGCAACAAATACTGGATACAAAGATTGATCAATTAAACAAGCGGTACCCACAACAACAGTCCTTAAAACCTACAGAAAAAAGCCTGGAACCTGAAAAATATAGTGAAGATAACGCCAGCCGAGAGATATATTTTTCGGAGCGGGAAATAAATTCCTTACTCGCACATAACACGGATTTAGCGCAAAAGCTGGTTATCGACCTTTCCGATAATCTGGCCAGCGCGAAAATGCTGATTCCCGTCGATCCGGATTTTCCGTTGCTCGGCGGCAAGACATTAAAACTGTCGGCAGGATTGGAACTGGGCTACAAGGATGCACGGCCTATTGTCGTGTTGCGTGGACTAAGCCTTTGGGGCGTGCCTATGCCAAACGCATGGCTTGGAGGTATTAAAAATATTGATCTCGTCAAAGAGTTCGGCGGGGATCATGGGTTTTGGAAAGCCTTTGTTGACGGAGTCGAATATATCAACGTCAAAGAAGGTCAATTGCAGATAAAGCTGAAGGAATAGCTGGAAAACCAAGCAGGCAGTAGACGCCAATAATTGAGGATAATCATATGGGTATTTTTGATTTTGTAAAAGAAGCCGGGGAATCCCTTGGCAGCAAAGTATTTGACCTTACACACGATGAGCAGGACGCGAAACTAACAACAGAAGTTTCGCAAAAGAGGATCAACGAGTTACGTGCGCTTAACATCAAAAAAACGCTCGCTGCCCTACCGCTCGATACAGACTCTGTCCAGGTTCTGGTTAAGGATGATCTGGCAATTTTGGACGGTAGCGTCCCGGATCAGAGTACCTGTGAAAAAGTGACACTTGCAGCTGGCAATCAACATGGCATCGCGCGAATCGATTGTCGGCTTGAAGTCGAAAATCCAGAGCCAGAATCAGTTTTTTATACCGTGAAGCCAGGCGACACACTATCCAAAATAGCTAAAGCCCATTATGGCAACGCGGGTAAATACCAACTTATCTTTGAAGCTAATCAGCCAATGCTCTCAGACCCCAATAAAATATACCCCGGACAGGAACTGCGAATTCCGTCTATCTAATTACTAGTATCCGTGAGGGGCCTGGACTCACCGGGCCTCTATTTTATTAAGCAACGAATCATAAACGACGCGAAAGAGGTTAATTCCCATTTTGTACTGGCGATTAACCCGGCAGGAGTGACCCATTTTATTTTTTGAGGTAACTTTAATTGATTAGGTCACTTGAATCGACATCAATTCGAGGAAGTCTGATAATGAAGCTGCTACCCTCTCCAGGCTCACTTTTCACGGTTATTGAACCTGCATGATTAGTCACCACCACCTCAACAAAACGCAGACCAAGTCCAGTTCCCAATCGCCGTTTCGTATTCGTCGTGGTGCCCTGTCTAAATCGACGAAATATAGTTTCGGCTTCTTCGTGGGGAATTCCAATCCCTCTGTCTTCAACCCTGCAAACCAAATCATTACCTTCCACTTTTAACCGAATAGCAACCGTCCCTCCCCTATCGCTAAACTTAATTGCATTGCTCAACAGATTTATAATGGCTCGCTCCAGCAAGTCGCTGTGTCCCATGAGCCACGCCTCATCGTTACAATAATCCTGCACCAGAGCTATATCCCTTAGCTCTGCCTGTTTGTAAGTTTGGCCAATCGCATTTTCCAGCACCGCATGCATATCAACCGACTCAAATACATAGGATTGGGTAGCTTCAGCTCGCGCCAGTTGCAAAAAACTATCCGCAAACTGCAGGTTTTTCGTCGCATATTCTTCGATCGCATATAGCAATTCATCATCTCGCTCATGGCTGCCGCTGATCCTTGCATTTTCAATCAATGCAAGGATGGATACCAATGGAGAACGGAGGTCATGTGATAAAAAGTTGAGCGTCTCTTTACGCGCTCGCTCATATTCCTTTAGGACGCTGATATCAGTAATAACAAAGATAACAAAGACTTCTTCGTCACCAACAGGAAGCGCCTGTATTTGGCAGAGTAAATTCAACCCCGCCGGAGTTACCGCTTCACAACGCGCAGTTTGGCCTTGCAGATACACCTCTCTCACAATGTCTTCCCAGCTCTCCTCCAAAGTAGGTCTCAATTGAAGCATTAGGTCCAACACATGGTCTTGATCACTTTGATCATCTAACTCTAGCAACCCTTTAAATTGCAGATTCTCAAAAAGTATGCGTCCACTTCGATCGGTGATAGCTACACCATCCGCCATATCGGACAGACTACGCTGCAAAAGGTGATTTACCTCTCGAAATTTCTGATTCGCGCGATTTAACTTTAGAATTGCGTTACTAATAGCTTCCGGCCCGTGAGCTAATTGTTGGGCATCGGGCGACTGAAAGCTGCTGACTAAAGCGGCAAGCGGTTTACAACGACTTGGAGTAAAATCGGTATCACTATCCCATTTTATTGATAGAGCATACTGGTCATTGGCATGAATAAACCGAACACTGGAACACGCTAATGAATGCTGCCATTGCCCGTTACCATTTTCTAACGGCTGTTGTTTTTCTATTACCTCGCCCCAACTGAAAATTTGCGCATTGTTTTGCCAAAGCCGCCAACCAGCAATCGGCAGTATATTAATTAAAAATTTCAATCCTTTATGTAGCTCACTAATTCCCGTTGGCCGCATCAGAAAAGATCGCTCCAACGAGAGCTGCTGCAACTCACTACGCAGATAATAAAGTGCCTGCTGCAGTCGCCTCAGACTCCATATGACATAGCTCAAAATCAAAGACAGGCTGACCGCACTTGGCGGCAGCCAAACACGCAAGTAATGGGGTAGAATCAACGCCAGCAAATTTATGCCTATCAGCCCACAAACAACAAAGATGATTAATTGCCGGGGCCCCATAAATGCGGCACTAAAAACCACTGCAAAAGAGACCAGTGCCGATATCCCTGCAACCCAGGTGATAGGTAGTTCGCGTATAAAGCTATTACTTCTTAATGCCTGATAAATCGTCGCATTAAGTTCAACTCCACTGAGTAAATTACCGCCTACACTGACTGGCGTCACAATATTATCACCCAAACCAACAGCGGTCGCCCCAACAAAAACAATCTTATCTTTGAGCAGATCCTGCGGTAATTTTCCCTTCAAAATATCGAGATAAGAAACGGTATTATAGTGTCGCCCCGGAGGCGCAAAAGGGATCAAATTTCGATATTCACGCACCACCTGATCTCGCTTTTGAGAATATATCTGTGCTGCGCTACGACCTGGCAGGGAATCGTCAACAACATCCCCTATAAATTTCGCCAGCGCTAAACTCTGATGTGGCCAAAATGCCTCACCAACGCCCTCTTTAAGAAACACTGAGCGGCAAACACCATCAACATCATTCTCAAAGTGCACATGCCCCAACGCCGAGGCCGCCTCACTAAACATCGGTATAGGCATCATCTCCAGCAGCTGCCCACCCTCATAGATACGACTGAAATGTACAGGCAACACTACATTTCCCGCCGCACCGATCGCCTGGGCCAACGCATTGTCGGCTCCATTATCCTTCTGTTCGGGGTCTGAAAAAACGATATCCAGCACCACCGCTTTTACCTGAGCCTGAGATAACTGGTTTAGCAGGCGAGCATGTATTCTTCTGGACCATGGCCAACGTCCCAGCTCCAGCAAACTGACTTCATCAATACTTACGATCAGAATATCCGGTGCCGGGGTAAGGTCAGAAATCCGATGACTGAAATCGTAGACTAATAAATCAAACGGCTCTAATACCGCACGAAAGGAAAGCACCAGAGTCAGTATACTTACCAGAGCTGCGGGGCTAAAAATATAGAAGAACGATGAGCTTTTTTTGTTATCGTTAGTATGCTGCATGATTAATAATGGTCAGCTCATCCTCAATGAGAGTATTAGCAATCGACTAAAGCAGAATTATCCCTAGCACAACAGCTGCCAATCCCGCCCAGGGCTGCCAATTATAAGGCTGTGGAACGAGCCAAACTGCATCGCTGTAATCACCCGCCATACCGGAGAGAGAGATTGCTGTTACCCGCACGTATCCGCCTGCTCTGTTACTGAAACTGTAAGCAGTTTCTTCCGTACTATCAGTCAGTAATATTTGATTAAATTCTGGATCCGTCGCCACCTCTATACGATATCCTGACGCTGCCACAACAAGCGACCAACTCACTTCAACGAATGCCTTACCAGCACGCTTAATGCTACCGGCGGACAGCTGTGGGGCAGGCAACGGATTCTCTACCCTAAGTAATTGCTCAGCATCCAGCCCTTGAAGGCCCAGCTGATCAACACCACGCACCAGCAAGCTGTACTTACCATTATCAAGCTCTGTATTTTTCCAAAAGTTCTTTTCCGTTTTCCAACTTGCGCTCAACCCCTTGCTATCATAAAGATCCACCAGATAATACTGTGCACCGGTTAATGACTTCCAGCTAATCTCAAAGGGGATGACAAGAATATCTTGATTGGTACTCTCCCATTCTACCGCTGGCAGCAATTGTAGTGGTGGGGGTATCGGCTGGCCCTGCTCACTGCGAACCCCGTAGCCACCTGGTACCTGTTGCGATGATTGAGCACGAGCGTCACTGACAATAACATCACCTTGCAGCACTTCACTGCGCATGACCGCCTTTTCTGCGGCTTGCAGATTTACGCGAAACTCGGTTCCTCTAACCGCTGCAACACCCGCAGGAGTATCTACTCTATAACGGGAAAGCCCTTTTTTACCCTGAATGTTGTAATCTGTTGCTCCTCGTTTTAATACCAGCAAGGTATCAACAAAACCTTTACCGTCCTTTATTGAGATGCGATCAAAGGTGATATCAGAACCGGCTCGAATCAACATTTGTGAACCGTCAGCAAAAAGAATGCTGACATTTCCCTGTCCTGTAATTATTCGATCACCCATGTGAATTTTGTGATCCTCAGGCAAAGGCTGAAGAGCAATACCTGCCGCCACCAAAGCCGGATAACTGCTTAACTGGTTTAGTTTTTTCCAGGGTGATTTTGCTGAATCAGCGGCGGGGATATAGTTCACTTCTCCGCGGCTATCCGAGATAGTAGCGGGCTGAGGAGGATATTTCAGCCAGGCATAAGGAATTTTGAGAATCCGTCCCGGCTTAATCAAATCAGAATTGGGGAGCGCGTTATAGCGGCCGAGTTCCAGCCAACAAAGCGGCTTGGCAACGTAGGTTTGGCAAATTTCCCAAAGATTGTCATCGGTTCTTACTGAATAAAGCCAGTCTTGCGCTTGAACCCGCGCAAACCCCATTGAAACAAGGTAGATGACTATCAGAAATCCAAGTCTGATGGCGCCCATACTCTGCTCACTTCCTAAAGTTTTTCAAGCCTATATCCATGTTGATAAATAGTTTTTAAACAAAGACCAACACTCGAGTTAATACCCAGTTTACGGCGAATTCTGCTGATATGGACATCAACAGTACGTGTACTGATATCCGCACTCAGTCCCCATACAGACTTGAGCAAATATTCACGGGACAGGATTTTTCCGACATTTGACAACACAAAGGTTGCCAGCTCAAAATCTTTGTTGGTTAGTTTGATCTCCTCACCATCGACTTTGGCACTGTGTTGCGTGAGATCCAGCACAATAGGCCCCAGCTTAATTATCTTTTGTTCTTCCTCAGCCCCGGCACGCCGCAGCAACGCCTTGATTCGAGCGACCAGCTCAGCCTTGCGTAAGGGTTTCACCAGGTAATCATCGGCTCCCGCTTCCAGGGCTGAGACAATATCCTCTTCCTGATCACGCTGCGTGGTAAACAGTACCGGTGTATCCAGCGTTAATATCTGGCGCAACTGTTTCAGAATTTCAAAGCCTGTGGTATCAGGCAACTCCCAGTCTAGAATGAATGCATCGAAGGGCCGGCTTTTAACCATCTGAATAAACTGTATACCTGTGGTCGCCGCTATCACTGAGTAGCCCTCCTCTTGTAGCCATTCGCTTACCATGGCTGCCTGAGGCTCGTCGTCTTCCAACAATCCAATTTCCAATTTAAGACCCTCTTCCTAGGGACAACTTGAATTCTGAGTATACCTTGTCAAACCAACTCATGACTATTTTATCCTCAACCCCGTTTCGTACAATAGCCGCTTTTGCAGATTTACATTTGTTTACCGATGCAGGGTTTTTGATTCATATCCAGAACGATATCATTGTTTCCATCTACCAACCATTGAAGGCATAAAATGACCTTATTAAATCAATCGCTATTAGATGATAGTACTGTGGAAAAACAAAACAGAGCGCACTCCCGCGTTAAGGTGAAGCTTGATGTGATGGTAAATTTGAACGATGGTCACTTTGTCCGCAGCCAGACAATTAATGTTTCGGAAGGGGGTATTCTATTGAATCGCACTCGCGACCTTGTGGTTTCAGCAGGATGTAAAATTCAAGTTTATATACCGGGGATTATTAGTGATACTGACCCGCAAAGCCACCGTATTTCCCACATCTTTACGATGCAACTCATTCGTCAGACTGACGACAGTTTAGGGCTGCAATTTCTTTAGAGATTGCGAATCGGGAAAACTTGCAACCTATCGTCCACCAAGTAAAGACCCGAGCAACCCTCTGACTATTCGTCTGCCTATGCCGCTGCCAATACTACGAGCAACACTTTTCAGAAAAGCCTCTCCAGCAGACTGCCGGGAGCGTCCACGACGCTTTGGCTGCACGTCAGTTTGTTCAGCGTCAAGCCGTTGTTGTTCGAGTTTTTCTTTCGCTCTGGCCTGCAGCACTTCATGCGCAGATTCACGGTCCACCGTCTTCTGATACTTGATAAACAGCAAGTCCTGCTTCACCTTCATTTCGCACTCATGGTCAGCAATAGGCCCAATACGTGAACAGGGTGGCCGGATAAGCGTGCGCTGTACGATAGACGGGATCCCCTTGTCCTGCAGCACCGACACCAGCGCCTCACCCACACCCAGCTCGCTGATCACCTGCTCCGTATCCAAATCCGGATTGGGACGAAATGACTGCGCTGCAACTTTCACAGCTTTCCTGTCCTTTGGCGTGTAGGCACGCAGTGCATGCTGAATACGATTGCCGAGTTGCGACAAAACTGAATCGGGTATATCGCCAGGGCTCTGTGAAATAAAATAGATACCGACGCCCTTCGAACGAATGAGTCTGACCACCTGCTCAATTTTCTCTAAAAAAACTTTTGGAGCGCCACGGAACAACAGATGTGCTTCATCAAAGAAAAACACCATTTTTGGCTTGTCCTGATCACCAACTTCCGGAAGATTTTCAAATAACTCTGAGAGCAACCACAATAGAAATGACGTATAGGTACGAGGGTGCCGTATCAATTTTTGTGCCTGCAAAATATTGACAATCCCCCGGCCCTGCGCGTCCACCCGCATTAAATCACTCAACTCAAGGGCTGGCTCTCCAAAATAGGTTTCTCCGCCATCTCTTTCAAGCATTAGCAGACGCCTGAGAATGGCATTGATTGAGGCTTTTGACAGAGTCCCGTATTCCGCTTTCAGGCCTGAGGTATTTTGAGACAAATGTTCAAGGGTTGACTGGAGATCCTTCATATCCAACATGAGCATGCCTTCATCGTCGGCAAACTCAAAGGCAAGGGTCAAGATACTCTCCTGAGTTTCATTCAGACTCATCAGTCGAGTCAGTAATTGAGGCCCCATTTCAGATATGGTAGTACGTATTGGAATACCTTTCTCACCCAGCACATCCCAAAATCGTACCGAGCAGGCTTCAAAGGTAAATCCCTCGATACCGATACTTGAAACTCTCTGCTCGACTTTAGGATGAGGTTTACCGGCAACAGCCATTCCGGACAGATCACCCTTCACATCGGCCAGAAATACAGGGACACCAGAGTTAGCAAACCCTTCAGCCAGTATCTGCATCGTGACTGTCTTTCCCGTCCCGGTAGCTCCCGCAATTAGTCCATGTCTATTGGCGTATTTGAGATTAAGGGCAACCTGATTGGTAGCCCCGCCAATTAACAACCCTGTATCCATAAGACTCCCCTTAGCATGCAGTGTCGTGAAATGTCTTAACGGGTGATTATCGCACTTGGCGCCGCTAATACAAATGAAAAGAGGAGCGCCAAGCTCCTCTTTCCTAAATCATCCCTAATCCGCTTTATAGCAGCAACGGAAAACCATAAAGAGACCTTTGCATAATGTAGCGAGCGAAGGTAAGACAAGGCAAAAATCGGCAAAAAAGCGGAGTTTATGTATTATAAATGAGCATTCTGAGTCGATTTTTAATGCCGTATTACCTTGCGCAGTAATTATACAAAGGTCTCATAAAGCTACTTGCGCATACGTTCAATAAGCAACTCAACCTCACGCCCGGCGATATCCCTGCTACCGAAACCGATAGCAATGGCTGCCGCAATCGCCAATGCACCGAGCAAGATACCAAATGCCAGGTTAATAATATCTTCAGCAAGTCCAATCTGGCGTAAAGCCATCGCTGTAGCAAGCACCAAAATTGCAATGCGGGCCAGATTTCCAGTCACTGCAGCGGCACCAGACTGACAAACCAGCTCATCCACTTTGTTGCCCAGCGCAATCCCGATACCCAGTATAATGGCACCTAGGACAACCTGCATCGTAAAGTTAATCATATTGTTCACTATATTGCTTAGCGGGGCAAAGCCAAGTAGTTCGGTTGCACCCAGGATAGCGAACAAAATCACGGCAAACAAAATAATGGATCCCACATATTCACTGGGCGTACGCTGCATAGTCAGGGAGATACCTAATTTTTCAGTGAGCCCATCAAAGCCAGCCGCGGTAAGCACGTCACTGACCAAACCGGCCAATAGCTTCCCTATATAGTAGGAAATAGCTAATACCAGAGCGGCCGACACCATACCAGGCACTGCCGAAAATATCATATCAATCATGCGTTGCGCGGGAGCGGAGATCGCTGCAACTTGCAATGCATCCAGCGACTGGACAATGACCAACAGCAGTATAAAGGTAAACGCCAGAGTTCCGACCAGCGCCGACACGGGCTGAGACAGGCCCACCTTATCACTGATCTGATCGGCACCAGCTGCTACCAACAGACTGACTAGTATCTTTCGAACCACCCGGGCTACAAAACTCCCGACAATAAAAATCAGCGCAGCCGACAATAAATTTGGCAAATAAGTAAAGAGTTTGCTAAACATGTTCTGCAGCGGACTCACCAGACTCTGCATGTCCAGCGCCCCCAGGACCATAGGTAGAAATAATAAGAAAACCAACCAGTATCCCGCCGTGGCCAGTGAGTTACCTACCGTGATTTCTTTGCCGCCGCTCTCATCCAGGCTATTTAGCCGTTGATCAATTTGAAATAACCCAGCACCTTTTTCGATAACTATTTTAACCAAACTTGCCAACACCCAGGCTAACAACAGCAAGCCAATTGCCGCACCAATTTTAGGCAAGTAAGCAAATATCACAGTAAGCAGCGTATTTATTGGTTGAGCTACAACCTCAAGATTCAGCTTCTCAAGAAAGGTAACAAAACCAAAGATCAAAATAATCCAGTACACCGTTCCCGCGACAACACCTTCTATTGGGAACTCGTCCCTTAGCCCCACTGTCTGCGTAAAGCGGTTGTCTATTTTGGTCCGGTGCAATGCCTTCCTGATCAAGGCCCGTACAATTTTGGCAACTATATAGAAGCCGATCAAGTAAAGCAGTGCAATACCAAAACCCAGTACCGAACCACCATAGTCATTCCACAGTTTATTAACGTAATCCATATCCATTCCCTCAAGGTGATGCGTCAGGTTAATTCATCAAACAACCGAACGCTCGTTTGCTATTCAGAGGAACTCGGTGACACGCTTACCGCCTCTCAAGGTTTAACAACAAACACCTTGACCAAAGAACACCGAACACTTCAGCTATTAATAGTGAATTTTTCGCCCCAGTGTTTTGGCCGACGAAACCCAGTTGGCAATCGTAGTGGCTGAGGGTAATTTCCTCACAAGACTCTTTTCATCGTTCAGCTGACTCATTTTCAAGTGAAGATTGTCTGCGTTGCGGTTAGCCAATTCCGGTACTGTATCAACGCCGGCACACTCCAGAAGGTCAGCATATTCACTACCAATACCTTTGACTCGCGCTAAATCAGCTCGATTCGTCCATTTAAGAATCAAAGTCCCAGAAATCCCGGTTTGATCTGCCAAGCGTTTACGGTCGCCAGGCTTGGCGCAAACATCCAGCAGCTGTTCCTGGGTTGCAACTCCAGCTTCTACCAGTTTCCCGGCATACACTTTTCCGATTCCTTCAACTTCAGTTACTCTAGTCATTTTTAATCTCCTAAAAACGGCAATGGTTAGTTAGACAGGTTGCATACAAAACTCAAAAAGCAAAGCTATATGCGATGCTGTCCAATCTATCAGGAACGCTTGGAAATGTTTGTAAAAGGTTGTAAACAGTGGCCAACAGAGGAGTAACCTGCCGTTTCGGTGTATTGCCAGAAGAAAGAGCCGTTATCGCGAAGAGAGAAATCGTGCTTTATACTTTTCTTGGCTTCTGGCCAGATCTGGCATTGAAGCTATTCCATACAGCTTTGAAAAACCAAAGATTGGGTGACTACGTGTAAAGTCTCGGCTCCTCGGCCGAAAGTCCGGTTTATTCCGCACGATACGTTAACATCTCAACTTAGTCGAAGACTGGAAAATTCTCATTATGCCTGCCAACAATAGCTGGTGTACAGCCAGCCGGGTTGATCTTGAGAAATCCCTCCGCATATAATCTTGCGGCATTAAGTCTAGCGGTTTCAATTCATAGGACAAACAACACTTATCCGTCTACCGATAGCGCAACGAGCCTTCGTCTTAGTGTGTGGCTATTGACTTGAAGATTGGTAGTTATAGAATGGAATTCGATCAGATAACAACTAAACTAATAAGATATTCGCCAGCAACTGACACGCAGTTTACGGCCCCCAATAACCTAAAGGAGAAAAATGATGGCTAAAAATGGACTATTGATAAGGCTTCTTGTCTGTTTTCTAAGTATTTCAATGTTATCCGGCTTTGGCCTTTTTAAAGGGAAAACGAAAAAAGGTGAAGGTAGTACCGAAATCACCGGGTCCGGAGGTGGAGCCGGTGCACAAGGACAGGCCGGAGATTTAATCCGCTGTGCCAAACCGATCGGAACTGCTGCACTTCTTGAATCCGATTTTCCCGGCCATGCTCAATATGGCCTGACCAGCCCGATCCCTCTGGTAAAAGTACTGATGGCACAGAGCGGGTGCTTTAGAGTAGTCGACCGCGGCGCTTCGTCTGCCGCCTTAAAACAGGAACGCGCTTTGGCCAGAGAAGGTGAAATGCAAAAGGGAAGTAATATGGGTGGCGGACAAATGGTTGCCGCAGACTACATCATCACGCCTCAAGTCGTGCACAAAGACGCTAATGCAGGCGGAGGTGCCGGAGGTCTGGGTAGCTTGCTTCCTGGAAGAATCGGCGCTATTGCCGGCGGTATAAAAATTAAAAAGCTTGAATCTCAAGTTATGCTAACGGTAACGAATGTCAGAACCAGCGTGCAGGAAGCAATTGCGACAGGCAGCGCCAAGAAGTCTGACATTGGCTTTGGCGGTTTTCTCTGGGTTGGTGGTGCAGCAGGTGGTGGCGGTGTTTATGAAAGCACTGATATCGGTAAAATCACAGCCGCCGCATTCCTTGATGCTCACAACAAACTCGTAACACAACTGGGAGCAATTCCCGCGGGGTCTGGCAATTCAGATCACGCTGGTTATGTCACCGCCTCACAGGTGAATTTCAGATCCGGCCCCTCTTCTAACGCACCGGTCATTGGACCATTATACGAAGGTACCAATATTTCTCCTACAGGCATCAAAAATGGCCCTTGGTGGGAAGTCGAAGCCATGGGCAAAACCGGCTGGGTGCATTCTGATTATATAACTCGATAACCCAGGTAAATCAGAACGATAACCGCCCTTTTACCAAGGGCGGTTTTTTATAGGTAGCGCAGCGCCATTTCATTAAACAGTTTAGACAGGCGTTGCATATGTGTAGACCCTGCTGCACAGCCGCGATCAACGGTCAAAAGCAATAATCCATCCTCTTGCTGTAGTGGTCGTCTTGCAATTGTTTTTGCGATTAACCCATCTTCGGTTTTATACACCCGGTACACTTTATTCTCATCGAGCGCCATAAACACTGACGAACCGTAGCGCGCGCCAACCAGCAAACTTTCTTGCTCAAAACTATGAGATAACCATTCAAAATAGATTTCGGGAGAAATATTGTAGGAGGTTTGAGGTATTTTTATTTCGCTCTGTATTGCACTAAACCGACCGGAGAGACGATCCAGCTGATATAAGGATGGCACCCCTAAAAATTCAAGCCAGGGCTTCCACTTTAGAAAATAAGCATCAAGTTGCCATTGATCTCCCGCCAATTGATACTCACTAAAATCACACAGATCACCACTAGCAATAAAAGCGCTATACAGCTGGTCAGCCTGCTTTTCAAAATAAAGCTCTGCCACCGCAGTCTCATTATTAAACTGATGGTATAACGAAAATGGAGATAAGAGGAAAAGCGCAAGGACAAACGCGGCAGCAAAAAAAATAGTCCACCTTATCAGCTTGAATGGCCACAAAATCAAAGACTAACGCATCCCGGAAATACAAAGGGTGTCATACGCTACAACCCATCCTTAACATTAGATAGGAATTTACAAGATAGGTGCTTACAAGATAGACAGTTGCAAGATAAGCACTCAGGTTTCCACTAAGAAAGGTTAAAAAAACCAACACCGTTTAGCTACATTTGGAGACTGACTACCAGCCCCTATTCAGACTAAATGGAATGGCTAATTATATCCTTTGACGAAATGGGTGTTCTCCTCTTCAAACCTGGTTTTATGGCGCATGGAAGCAAAATTGTTATAGCCAATCAACATTTTCTTTGCCTTACCACGATGATAGAAGGTCGGATGAGGATCCTCTATGCTTTTTTTAGTACTGCTTTTGGTATTTCTTTGATTCTGGAGAAATAAGTGCATGACGACTCCTCTTAAACTCGAAAAAATAAACCAGGCACCTTAAAATAGTATTAGTCAAAAACTTCTTAAACGCCAGAAAAATAAGCAGTTAGCCAATATATTTTAACTATTTATTTCAATTATCGTCTAAAGCACTGTAATTATACGTTATTTGCCAATCAATTTTCACCCACTTATTAGCAAATTCAAATCATCGACTGCTGGTAGTTTTCTATTCCAACCTTATCTATTAACCCTAACTGCGTCTCCAGCCAATCTATATGCTCTTCTTCGCTTTCGAGAATTGCTTCAAATAACTCTCTGGATACGTACTCAGAAATGGATTCACAGTATTCAATCGCTTCGCGCAATAAAGGAACAGCCTCCATCTCCAGCTTGAGGTCGCATCCCAACATTTCCTTGGTATTCTGACCAATGTAAAGCTTACCCAGGTCCTGCAAATTCGGCAGACCTTCCAGGAAAAGTATTCGCTTGATTAACTCATCAGCATGCTTCATTTCGTCAATGGATTCGTGATACTCATGATCATTGAGTTTCTCCAACCCCCAGTCCTTATACATGCGCGCATGCAGAAAATACTGATTAATGGCCGTCAATTCGTTTCTTAGCGCTTTATTTAGATACTCAATAACTTTTTTGTCGCCTTTCATCGTAATCTCCTTACAGCTAAATAAATGAAGAACAGATAAAGTGTACCGCTGGGGCACTTTAAATAGAATAGAATCCGGTTTATTTAGTAGGACGCTTATACGTTTGGTAGGACGTTTATAACTGGAAAATTCTTAGGCTGCCTGGTAGGCCAATGAGAAATTATCCGCTGTATGACGGTAATCGTTAATCAATTCCTTGGTTGCTGCACAACAACTTCCGCACTGGGATCCTACACCCAACCGTTTATTTAGATCTTTTAGGTTACGGGCGCCCTGATCCAGCTCCTGAATAATATCCTGATCAGTGATACCCTTACAAAGACAGACGTACATCTTACTTCCCTCTATTGGATGGCGACAATCAACAATAAAGCGAATGATAACGATTCCCATTTAGATTGTAAAGAGGTTATTGTACTCCCGGAAGATATATTTCCACCTCCAGTCCGGCCCCTTCCGCGTTCTTTGCCACTATACTGCCACCATGCAGCTGGATTGCCCGTTTAGCGATTGCCAACCCCAAACCATAACCGCCGCTAGTTCGGTCTCGCGCATCAGCCTCCCGATAAAAGGGCTCAAATAAGTGGCTCAGCGCGTCCTCTGATACCCCTGGCCCAAAGTCGCGAACACAAATCTTCACCACAGAATCAGCTCGCTTGGTCACACTGATTTCCACGCTAGAGTTTTCCGGCGTATAGAGAATTGCATTTCTCACCACGTTTTCCAGTGCGCTGTGTAACAGCTCCGGATCCGCTGCCAGCGTGCCGCAAGTGCTTTTAGTCAATCGTACCTTTTTTCCCTGTGATCCCGCCTCAAAGCCCGCATCTTCTGCTATTTGTTGAACCAGCCCTTCAATCTCTACCTCTTCCTTTACCAACTTCGAACCATTGGTACTTAATCTAACCAAGGACAAAACCTGACCAATAAGCTCGTCCAAACGGTTGGCTTCCTTTTCAATGCGGTCATGCTCTTTTTTACCTGAGTCTCCCACCGATTTACGTGCCAGCTCCAAAGCCACCTGCAATCTCGCCAGGGGCGAGCGCAACTCATGGGACACATCACGCAGCATGCGCTTTTGCGCGGACATAAGTTCTTCAATATGCTCCGCCATCCGATCAAATTCGCGCCCCAGCTCCCCTATCTCATCTTTCCTGAGCGCGACTTCAGGCGCCACTCTGGAACTTAGATCACCACTGGAAATCTGTTGGGTCGCTCTCTGCAACTGGCGAATCGGCGATGTAATATTACGTGCCAGCCAATAACTGATCAAACCCGTCACGACTATCGCTAAAAGGAAGATGCCCCCCCTTAAAGATTCTGGCCCCGAGTGCCAAAACCCAGGTCGGCCCCCAGGCTGGGGATGCGCGGACATTCTCACATACCTATAGCGGCCGCCATCACTGGCCGTCACCATCTGTACAACACCATGTCGACGTTTCTGGTTCATTCCCGGTTTGTCTGGGTCATCTTGCAGCAGTCTCACCACTGGCGGGGGAAGGGGCCGACCCAGCACATCTTCCCCCTGACTATTCACAAGAAATGTAAGTCTGCCATTTAACCTGTGGTGCTGCTTCAGCCATCTTCTTAGGGCTTTAGAACCTCCTGTCTCATAAAGCGAAATTGCGGTAGACGCCTGGTGACTATCAATCAATTGCCGCCGACTTTTGACATGGTCACGATCCATTAACAGGCCTACGGTAAAAGTCGTCACCGCCATAATCAGAATCATGGAAGTCCAGATGGACAGGAATATCTTCCAGAATATGGCATTCGGCTTAATTCGACTGAGAAATCCTTTCATTAACATTTACCCGGATTGCTTTTCTGAGGTGGGCAGAATGTAAATATAGCCCGCACCACGAACCGTTTTTATACGAGACTCTCCATCCGGGTAGGCACCAAGCTTCTTGCGTATATTACTGACATGCATATCCATACTTCGGTCATACTGAGTAAGTTTTCGTTCCAGAACTACTTCCGTCAGCTCCTTTTTACTGACCACTTCACCCGCTCGGGATAATAATTCCCTGAGCACATTAAATTCAGTCCCGGTCAAATTGACCGTCACGTTATTGCACAATATTTTTCGTGAGGCGGGCTGCAATTCTATATCGACTACCTTTAATGGGGTCTCAACAGAAACGCCCTTCACCTGGGTACTGGATCGACGCAATACAGCGCGAATTCGTGCCACTAATTCTCTTGGATTACAGGGCTTTGGCAGGTAATCATCTGCACCCATCTCCAAACCGACAATTCTATCGACATCATCTCCTCTCGCAGTCAACATCAGAACCGGTGTTTGATGCTGTTTTCTGACCTCACGCAAAGCCTCGAAACCATTCATTTTAGGCATCATGACATCCAGTATCATTAGTTCATAATCACCCGTAAGAATTTGCTGTACCGCTGCATCTCCGTCATGAACGGCATCCACAGTAAAACCTTCCGTACTCAGATACTCGGTCAATAATTCACACCATTCAATATCGTCATCTGCCAGCAAGAGTGCCGTCATACCTGATCACCTGTCTTGTTACAAAGATGATTTAAGCCGTTTCATGAATCAATGAAAAGATTATTTACACAACTTTACACTGCCTTGACCCAACTTTGCATTGCGATCATTAAACTATCTCCTCATCAATGTTCGACTTTTTAAACATCAATGGAGCATCACACAATGAAAAAAATCGGCTATTTAAGTACTTTATCCATCCTGGCTATCAGCTTGCTAATAGTTAACCCCGCTTCTGCTCACTCAGGTGGCAAGGGATTTGACTCTGAACGCCCCCAGGGTCAAGGCATGTTTCGAGACAAGCACCATCGAGGAGGTCCACTGGGATATGTGAAGCACATAATGAGAGACCTCGATTTGTCTGACGAACAGAAAGAGCAAATCGATCATATTGTAGAGAACGCTCAACCGGCAATGAGCGAAACCATCGAAGAGATGCGGCTACAACGCCAAAAAATACATGCACTAGTCAGTGCTGAGACTTTTGATCGGGAGCAAATTGAAGCTGCCGCCGAAGCCCAGAGCCAGCTTATGAAACGAATGATCGTTGAAGGTGCCGAGATCAAAGCCAGTATTTTTGAAATCCTGACATCTGAACAACGCGACCAGATTCGCCAGAAAATGGAAAAACGCAGAGGTTTTTAATATTCGGATGGGCGCTCTTTTCTAAGAGCGCCCCACTCAATCAAACCCAAAGACTGCCTATGGAGTCACTTCGTGATCAATTTTCCTTTTTCATTTCTAGATATTCGTTTGACGACCATTATTATTTCACTAACTACAATACTGAGCTGTTCAAGTAACCCTCCCAAAAAAATGCACGCAAAACCAGATTTTAGTGAGTCGTTTGCGACAGAAATTACCGCGGATGGCACGAAGCTTTTTACTTACCGGATCGAAATATCGAGACCTCATGGCTCCGAAAGGCCACCTAAGCAAAAGAGAAAAGGAGGTAAACCTGACCGATCCAGAGATCAACCAGGCGTTTCTGGCCAGAAGAAAAGGAGTCTACAAAACCTCGAGAAAAGACTGGACTCAGGTTTAAACAGTAAATTGGAGCAATCACAGTTTTGCCTCAAAGGGCACCTGGTCCTGGATCGCTATATTGGCAATGCTACGGCCCTGATAAGAGGCGAATGTCGTGAGGGTGCAAACGATAGCGAAAGCACTGATACTTTATCGCAGCATAACTAACCGAACATATCAGCGGTCGTCTCTATTTGCTAAACTGCTGAAAAGTCGACCCTATTGTAGAGCATCACTCTCCAACTCATTATGAAAAGACTAACCCTTATCCGCCACGCTAACTCCGCTCAGACAATCGGGCAATCCGACTTTGACCGCACCCTCAGCGAAACAGGAAATCAGGAGGCTTTATTAATGGGGCAGTGGCTTAAAACAAATCAGGTCACTTTTGATCAGGTTTATTGCAGCGCTGCCCAACGTGCCATGGAAACAGCTAAAACACTGTGCCTTGCAATGGACTACCCAAAGCACAAAATTATTACCAAACTAGAACTTTACGATTTTGATATGAATTCGATTTATCATTATATTGAGGCGATCGATGATCGCTACCACAATGTTGCAATCATTGGGCATAACCCGGCCTTGAGTGATTTGTCTGCTTATCTGTGCTCATCCTTTGCCAGAAATTTGCCTACCTGCTCGATCATACAGTTTGATCTGGATATTTCTGAGTGGGTTCAGATCAGTGCCCTCTGTGCAAAGCTGAGTTTCTTTAAACACCCAGGGAACCTGTTAACAAACGAATAGTTCATCACTCCTCCAGCGCAGCTTTAGCCAAATACTGATTTCGATCAAGGAAAGGGTAACTCCAATACAATCTAATTGATAATCATTTGCATTCGCATTAATATACCCATCCTATTTTGACCTTGCCGGAATATCGAGCATCCGGCGGATTTCATTTATAAGTTGGAGTATTGAGCAATGATCTACAAACTGATGTTGGCAGGTGCGGTTATTCTGGCCAACCAGGCATTAGCCAGCAATGAACGTCTGGAAGAAGTCACCATTATCGGAAGCCCGGAAGACGCCAAGAACCTGCCGGGATCTGCATACGTGGTCAGTGAAACGGAGCTGGAAAAATTTCAATACACGGATATCAATCGCATGGTACGTCAGGTTCCTGGTGTCTATTTGCAGGAAGAAGACGGCTTTGGGTTACGACCTAATATCGGTATTCGTGGTACCGGCTCAGAGCGTTCCGACAAAATAACACTGCTGGAAGATGGTGTATTGATTGCTCCAGCGCCCTACGCGGCACCCGCCGCATACTACTTCCCTACAGCCGGTCGAATGAGCAGCGTCGAAGTTTTGAAAGGTGCAAGCATTCTGCATCAGGGACCGGCTACCGTCGGCGGAATTATCAATTTGATCTCCACCCGTATTCCGGATCAGTCCAGCGGCGCTGTCAGTCTTGAAGCTGGTGAATATGGTAGTTACCGGGTTAGCGCCCATTACGGTAGCAGTGCTGAAAACTGGGGCTGGCTGGTAGAATCTCACCAACAGGAAAGCGAGGGATTTAAGAATATTGATAACAGCAGTAAAGACAGTGGCTTTGATATTGAAGACTATGTCATTAAAGCGCGGCTTAACACAAACAGCGATGCCAATGTTTATCAACAACTCGATTTTAAGTTTCAGTATTCTGAAGAGCTCTCCGACGAAACCTATGTCGGGCTGACAGATGCTGATTTCAGTCAGAATGAAAACCGCCGCTATGGTTTAACCGAACTGGATCAAATGCAAAACCGACATTCGGGAGCTAATTTAAGGCACACAGCACGTTTTAATGAAACCCTGAGTCTCACAACAACCGCATACTACAATCGTTTCAAGAGAGACTGGTTTAAAGTAGACAAGGTTAACGGCACCGGTTTTAACAATGTGATCAGCGCCGCAAATGGCGGTGACGCACTGGCACAATCCATTCTGGATGGATTGACAGACACCGAAGTCAAAATAAAGCACAACAATCGAGAGTATTTGAGTAAAGGCCTACAGTTTGTCGCCGAGTGGTTGATCAAAGATCATCAATTGGAAGCAGGTATTCGTTACCACGAAGACGATGTCGACCGATTCCAACCGACAGAAGTTTTTCAACAAACAAATGGGAAGTTGGTTTTTGATCAGGTAAATGCGCCAAGCTCGAGTAATAATCGTGTCGAGCAGGCCGAGGCCGTTTCGCTGCACCTGATGGATCAATGGCAGGTAAATGACGCACTTGAGTTAACCCTGGGGGTGCGCCACGAAGACATTGAAACCCAACAAAAAAGATACTCAGACCCGATTCGGACATCCAGTGCCGTAACAGCCAAAAATCAGGTTAACGAAACACTGTGGAGCCTGGGCGCCACTTATGATCTAAATGATCAATGGCAGCTACTGGCTGGTGTACACTCCGGGTTTGCGCCAGCTTCTGCAGGCTCAATGGAAAATGTCGACCCGGAAAAAAGCACCAATTATGAAGCAGGATTTCGTTTTCAAAACGACCGACTAAATGCCTCCATGATCGCCTTTTATAGCGACTATGAGAGCACCGTACTAAATTGCTCTGCGGCCTTTCCCTGTGGCGACCAGACCAGTGGTTCACAAAGCCTGGGGCAATCTGAAATTAAAGGCCTTGAACTGACACTTAACGCCAACCTTTACTCAGGCAGCCGCTTTAACTTGCCACTGACCGTAAGTTATACCTATACCGATGCCGAAATAACGAATGCGGATGATAATGGCTCTTTACAGGATGGTGATGTGCTTCGCTACGTACCGGAGAATGTGCTCAATGCTCAGCTTGGTCTGGAAATGCATTCCGGTTGGAATACCTATTTGAGCGCCAGTTATATCGATGCAATGTGCCATGATAATAGCTGTGATCGCTCTGGAGTAGATAGCACTTTAGTGGAAACCGATGATTTGCTGGTGTTCGACCTGGTTAGCCAGTACCCACTCAATGAAATGACCTCCGTGTATTTTAAAATAGATAACCTGCTAGACGATCAAAAAGTTGTTGCTCGCAGCCCTGGAGGCGTGCGCCCCAACAAACTCAGAACGGCTATTGTTGGCGTCAAATTCAGTTTTTAACCTAGCCAGGATTTTTCACCAGGAGCCAGAATTATAACGCGGGGCTATGTTGAGTTGAGCGTACTCGCGACCGCAAGTGCAGTTATTCTGGGGTGTAGGGAGCATGTGCGTTCAACTCAGCACAGAGCTAGTTAAAAACTGGCCAGCCACATGCCGATGACAAACCGTCACCCAGGCGATTTTAGATCAAAACCAATATGCATAGAGATAGGGGCTTCAGAGCTATTTTAGGCGTACTGGTGAAATATTCAGGCTATAGAACTAGCAATAGATGGAGCCTGGCGTCTACCAGATTCCATCTATTTCAAGCAAAAAAAACGACCGGCATTGCCGATCGTAAATTTCGAGGAGGGGAGGAAAACCCTTTGTTGCATAATTGGTCAGGCTTTAACATCCAGCAAAGTTCCTAAAACTTCCTCAGCCGTCGCTACCACTTTGGCGGAGGCCTGCGTCGCCAACTTTTGCTGCTGTAAATCCACCACAGACTGAGTTAAATCAATGGTTGTTTTTTGGTCTTCAGGATCTACGGTTCCCACCTGAGCGATATCAGAGGCAATTTCCTGGATATTTTCCAGTCCCCGGCTAACACCGGACAGGCCTGTCTGTATAACTGATGGTAGGTTCATAATATCCTTAAATTAAGCTTAAATTTTCCTTTGGGGTAAAATAAAGTCTAGTCGAGATTTTCAAATTAGCAATTATTTAACCCTATAAAATATCAGATCCAGTGCCAGCCCATTACAAATAGCTGATTTCCAGATATGGCGCGACTTTCATAGGATCAGCATTATCGAAATAGGGCAGGTAGCCAAGAAATGGTGCATTCATCCGATCTCGCAGAGCCAGTAAATTGTCACCCATGCTAGGCATAATTTCCTCACTGGTGGTATTACCCACCCACCCCGCAATCTGCAAACCATCAGCTCTGATCGCCTCAGCGGTAAGTAGCGCATGATTAATACATCCCAGTCTCAACGCCACCACCAGAATGACCGGCGCATTCATTGCAATCGCCAGATCCGCCAACGTTTCTGAATCATTCAACGGCACTCGCCAACCACCGGCCCCCTCAATCAGAAGTACATCAGCCTTTTTTGCCACCGAGCGGCAATGTTCAGCAAGATCATCCACACTAATGTTTATATCAGCTTCCGCGGCGGCAATATGCGGAGCGATCGCCGGCTCCAACGCTATCGGGTTGATCTCGTCGTAGGTCAGTTCGAGCGACATGTGCTCTTGTAAAAACATCGCATCTTCGTTGCGCAGCCCCTCTTCAAGCTGAACACATCCTGCAGCAACCGGTTTGATGGCTGCACTTTCCAGCCCAGCGCTATTAACCGCCTGGAGCAAAGCACTGGTAACCAGCGTCTTGCCGACCCCGGTGTCTGTACCCGTAATAAAATAGGTTCGAGTCAGTTGCTCCTTACGCTTAAAGAATCCCATATTCCCCCCTTATTTCATCTTTCGCAGCAAAAAATAGTAGGCCTCATAGGTCGCTGGAAGTATACCCTTTTCATCACGATAACTTTCATAATGTTGCAGCATTTTCTGTACGCTACGTTTGCCCATCAATCCTTTGCGGCGCCCATGGTTCATATTGCCAGCCCCCAGAGATTTAAGCGTTGCACTCAGGTCTCTAACCTGGCGGTAGCCCATCACAATCTTTTCACTCTGGCTTTGACAATCAAATCCGGCTTCCTCGGCAGCTATTACTATCTCTTCTTTGGCCGCAAATTGATTCACATGGACATAATCATCCGCCTGTTGCCATGAGCATTTTAATTCAAATAAAGTATCTGGGCCCAGACTTGAAAAAACGAACCAGCCATTGTCTGCCAACACCCTGCTGGCCTCATCAAACACCCGCGAAAGATCGTTACACCACTGCAATACCAGATTTGAGAAAATTAACGAACAAGCGCCATCTTTCAAAGGTAAATATTCCGCATCCGCGCAACACCAACTCGCTGTCAGACTGCTCTTTGTCCGTTTCGCAGCGCCAATCATTCCTTCCGCAAGATCTAGTCCTAACAGCTGTCCCGGCTCCAATTGCTCTTGCAATAATGCGTTAAAGTAACCAGTTCCACAGCCCAGATCCAGTACCGTTGAGTAGCGTCCCTCCGGCACCAAAGAGAGCAAACGAGTGCCCATCTCGCGCTGCAAATTGGCAACTTTATCGTAGCTTACTGCTGCCTGGCTAAATGATTGTGAAATGACTGATTTGCTAAACATCGCAATCCAACTGTAGCAGGTTATGCTCGCGACAGAACCGTTTCATCTGATTCAGTACCGGCTGTGGTTGCGACAGCCAGGGAATATGAGAAGCGCCCTCTAACACCTCAACTTCCAGCGAGGGATTCAGTGCCGCGACCGCCGCTGCGGCCTCAACCGGAACCAGCGCGTCATGCTGGGCATACATCATTAACGCTGGCATGCTCATTTGGCTTAAAGCAGCACGAAGATCAATTGCTCCCAATAGATTAAGGCTGACAATCAGTGAGGTTTTATCTGGTAATGGGCAGGAGGAACACAGGTCTCGATAAGCCTTCAAATCACTTAGCGCATTAACTGACCCTTGACTTACCAAAGCAGAAAAACGTTTCAGCGCTTTCTCGGTGTCCGTTTCAACCTCGGCCAGAAAGCCGTGAAAGGTATCCGGTTGCATACCCCAGCGCCAATCAGAATTCGCTACAAATAACGGATTACTGCAAATTGTAACCACTCCCTTTACCCGTGCCGGGCAGGCGTTGGCGTAAGCCAGAGCGAGCATGCCGCCCAACGAAAAGCCACACCATATCGCCGTCTCCGGCAACTGCTTTGCAAACTTTTCGATCAACCAGTCCGGATCCCAAACCCGACAAACAAGTTGCGGGTCTGCGAGGGAAAAAGGCAAATCCAGCAAGTGCAGATAAAAGTGTTTCTGCATCTCACAGAGCAGAGGTTCCCAAACCGCTGAACAACTCCCCCAACCATGCAGCAGCACCAGATCGGGCCGCTGTGGATCGCCCAGCTGATGGATACGTAAAACCGAGGACGACTGATCTATCGGCATGAATGACTCATCACCTGCTCCAATTCCTGCAGCAAACGATTAACCTGAGACTCGCTATGTGCCGCACTAAGGGTAACTCTCAGTCTTGCCGTGCCCTTGGGTACCGTCGGCGGGCGAATCGCAGTCACCAGCACGCCTCTTTCCTTTAGCCCTTCACTAATGCGCAAAGCTTCCTCCGCCGACCCTGCGAGCATGGGCTGAATAGGCGTCCGGGAACTGAGCAACTTAAGCCCAAGTTGTTCAGCACCTTTGCGAAACTGTTGTATTAGCTTAATCAGGTGGTCGCGCCTCCAGCTCTCTTCCTGTACCAGCTTCAAACTCGCCAGAGTCGCAGCCGCTATGGCTGGGGGCATCGCTGTTGTATAGATATAGGTGCGCGCTTTTTGAATGAGCATCTCAATCATCTCTTCACTGCCAGCAACAAATGCCCCTGCTGTTCCAAACCCTTTACCCAGTGTCCCTACCAGCACTTGCACGGATGTCGGTTTTAGAGCAAACACCTCCATAACTCCACGACCGGTAGCGCCGACACAAGCCAGGCCGTGTGCATCATCAACCATTAGCCAGGCTCCTTGCCGGGAAGTCACTTCGACGAGCCTATCCAGCGGCGCCATATCGCCATCCATACTAAAGACACCATCAGTCAATACCAGGCGATTGCCTTTATCTGCCCGCTCCAAACGTCGCTCTAAATCTTCCACATCGGCATGGTGATAACGCTGAAAGCGAGCACCGCTTAGGATACCGGCATCAAGCAGAGACGCGTGATTCAAGCGATCCTCAAATACCGCATCACCTTTGCCCAGCAAAGCGCTAACGGCACCTAGATTTGCCATGTATCCCGTTGAAAAAAGCAGTGCCCTTGGCCGGCCAGTAAAGTCAGCCAGGGCTTCCTCAAGTTGGTGATGGTAGTAACTGTGGCCGTTCACCAAATGAGAGGCCCCGCTTCCCACGCCAAACTCTTGCGCCGCCTGTTGAAAAGCACAAATTACATCAGGGTGGTTGGCTAGTCCCAGATAATCATTACTGCAAAAATTAAGATACGGTTTCCCTGACAGCTGGATTTCCGACCCTTGAGGTCCCTCAACCACCAGTCGCGAACGGTAAAGATGCTGTTTTCGTCGAGCGACTAAATCATCGCTTAACGATTCAAAATCTGTCATTTAGGGGGCACTCAACCAGCTGCATCGTAGAACAAAGGGGTTTGCTCTGAGTTACGTAAAGAGGCGAGTAAATCTGCCTCCCGGGTTTGTTCCACGCAGGACTGCTCATGCTGTTCCGGATTGATACCCAGCTTACGGAACAGCATGCGATCCCTATCTGCCTCAGGGTTGCCCGTGGTTAAAAGCTTCTCACCATAGAAAATAGAGTTTGCACCCGCTAAAAAGCAAAGCGACTGCATCTGCTCGTTCATCTGCTCTCTTCCAGCAGATAGGCGAACATGAGACTGTGGCATAACAATACGCGCAACCGCTACGGTACGAACAAAGTCAAAAGGTTCGAGGTCTTCCTCGGCATCCAGCGGCGTACCCTCCACTTTTACCAGCATATTGATAGGCACACTTTCGGGATGTTGCTCGAGATTGGCCAACTGCTGTAGCAGACCAATGCGGTCTTTCAACGCCTCGCCCATTCCGACGATACCACCGCAGCACACTTTCATGCCCGCCTGGCGCACATTTTCCAGGGTATCCAAACGGTCCTGGTAAGTTCGCGTCGTGACAATATCACCATAGAACTCAGGTGAAGTATCGAGATTATGATTATAGTAGTCCAAACCCACATCCGACAATTGCTGCGCCTGGGCACCACTCAGCATACCCAGCGTCATACAAGTTTCCAAACCTAATGCCTTGACCTGTTGAATCATGTCCAACACATAGCACATGTCTTTATCTGAAGGAGATCGCCAGGCAGCACCCATACAAAAACGTGACGCGCCTTTTTCTTTTGCCTGTTTCGCTTCGGCTACGACTTTTTGAACTTCAAGCAACTTTTCCTTATCAAGACCGGTATTGTAATGACCACTTTGTGGACAGTACTTGCAGTCCTCCGGGCATGCTCCAGTTTTGATGGAAAGCAGAGTACTAACCTGTACCTGGTTTGGATCAAAATTCTGCCTGTGAATCGATTGCGCCAGAAACATCAGGTCATTAAACGGCATCTCAAAGAAGGTCTTAATTTCCTCTTTAGTCCAGTCATGGCGCAGTGTGGCAAGCTGCTTGGCATTCATTATTATTCCTCAATCTTGCTCTTGATCGGCATAAAGGTGCACAATAGTAGCAGCACAGACACTTCTGTCAACCACCAAGGATGGATATGGTTTACTACTGCTCAATATTTCACCAATTCTCACAAAGTTGCCCTCTATGCGGCGAAAAAATTTCGTGTCCACAAATGAGCTTTTGCGTTGGATGCTACCGACAGCTTCCCTGGTTAATCAATAGTTGCCGCTTCTGCGCTAACCCGTTGCCAGGAGACAGCCAGGAGGTATGCGGTAGCTGTTTAATAAACCCACCACCCTACCAAAGTTACTGCCTGTTCCACTACCGGCATCCCGTCGATAAACTGGTCAGCCTGCTTAAATACCATCACCAACTGTTTTACGGCCGTATATTGGGATACCTGCTGGCCGAGCACCTCCAGAATCAGGGGTTATTCTTCCGCACACCTCAGGTCATTATCCCGGTGCCACTACATCCGAAACGTCTTAAAAAGAGGGGTTACAACCAATCTCACGAGATCGCTCGTTACTGTGCGAAACGATTAAACATTCCCCTGCTCCATGATTCTTGTCGACGCACAATAAACAGTCCCCCTCAATCTGACCTTGATGCAAAAACCCGGCGTCGAAATTTACGAGGTGCGTTTAGCGCTAAAATCCACCCTAATATCAAGTCCGTTGCCATTGTCGACGATGTTATGACAACCGGCACAACCGCAACAGAACTAAGCAAAACGCTTCTGAATGAGGGCGTTAATGACATACAAATATGGTGTATCGCTCGGACAAGCATTGAATAGTGCTGGTTTTTAACCATAATAGAGACGCTACCCTAAAAACCAGACGGAAAAATAACATGAATAGCGAAAAGGTGGTTTTTGCTTTTTTTATTGTATTGGCACTCACCCTTAACTTTGGTTTTTTTCTCGGCGATATAGACAACCCCGATCACCACAATGTCTATGAATTGTATGCCGCCATCGTGGTGAGCTTAATTGCCACCATTATGAAGTTCGGAGACCGTACTCACGTGGGTGCGGTGTTGCTCGCGACCAGTTTTGTGGCCGATTTACAGCTTGTAATAGCCGCTATCATCTGGGCCTTCGCCAATAATTTCAGCGACATAGGACTTAGCTCTGCCGTCATGGCCAGTATCGTATCCCTGTCCGCAGGGGCTCTGTTGGCAAACATCACTTCCGTCATTTTGCTAATACTCGAAACTATCATGGTGCGTCATTAGTAAACAGGCAACGACCGGGGCGCGGGTCTGATGCAACACGTATTCTATCTCCTATTAAGGCGCCTGCGTGCGCCCATAATTACCCTGATTGTTGTATATTCAATCTCGATTTTAGGGTTTGTACTCATTCCCGGACAGGATGACCATGGTAACGCCTGGCGCATGGATTTCTTTCATGCCTTCTATTTTGTCAGCTTTATGGGCTCCACTATTGGCTTCGGTGAAATACCTTACCCCTTTACTCCCGGTCAGAGAGCCTGGACCATGGTCACCATTTATGCGACCGTCATTTCCTGGCTTTATGGGATAGGTACTATTTTTTCGCTGTTCCAAGACTCCAGCTATCACCGTCTGATAAAAAGAACCTCTTTTGCCCGACGGGTAAATCACATTCACGAGCCATTTTTCCTGGTATGCGGCTATGGTGTAACAGGAAACCGCCTGGTGCACCAGTTGGATTCAACAGGCATTAAAGCCGTCGTTATAGACCACGATCAACGTCTGATCGACGAACTGGCCGCCGACGAGGTGGCGCTGTCCGTTCCGTCGCTGTGCGCCGATGCTTCCGATCCTGACATATTAAATCTCGCTGGCATCCAGAATGCTTTGTGCGTAGGCGTATTAGCATTAACCAACGATGACCATGCCAACCTGCAGATTGCAATTGACAGCAAGCTGATCCGCCCACAACGCATGGTAATCAGTCGCACCCAATCGAAGGAAACGACGGCCAACCTGGATTCATTTGGCACGGACTATATCATTGATCCATTTAGCACCTTTGCCGACCATTTAATCCTCACGCTGAAAGACCCCTATAAACATCTCATTCATGATCTTATTGTAAACCCGCACCATAAGGTGCTTACTGTGCCCAATCAAGACACATCAGGTAGCTGGGTTATCTGCGGTTATGGAAGATTTGGACGTGCTCTCGAAGAGATGTTTCGTGAACACAAAATCGATATGACTTTTATTGATGTTAATCCGGGTCAGAGAAATGCGCCAGAAGGAACGATTTTGGGGACCGGAACAGAAGCTGATACGCTTCGCGAGGCAGGCATCGAGTCCGCAGTTGGTATTGTTGCCGGCACCCAGGATGATGCCGACAATCTATCCATTATTATCACTGCGCGCGATATCAAACCGGATCTCATTACCATTGCCCGACAGAATAGCGGCGCTAACAAGCCTATTTTCAGGGCAGCTGACGTTAACATGATTATGGAACCCGGTCATATTATTGCCAACGAGATCTTCATGCTGATCTTAACGCCGCTGCTAATGGAATTTTTTAAGCTTGCGCGTAGCTACGACGAAGAATGGGCCAGATCGCTGTTCATGCGTATCGCCAATACTCTCGATGGGCACCAAATGAGCGCGTGGACTTTTCCGATCACAAAGGAGGAGAGTCCCGCTCCTTTCGAACTGATTAGCCAAAAACAATCTATGAAAGTTGCTTATCTATGCCGCGACCCACGCGAACGCGAACAGTCGCTTCCCGCCATTCCTTTACTCATCAAACGAAAAAACCAGTCAATCATTCTACCTGATCCCTCCGTCGACCTGGAAAAGGATGATGAGATTCTGTTTTGTGGACAGCCACGGGGCAAAACTTTTATGACGTGGACCGTTTCAAACCACAACACGCTCCGTTACATTAAAACTGGCAAAGAGGGTCCCGATGGCCTGGTATGGCGTTGGCTGAGCAAGAGCCGTCCTTAAATATGACTATAAGCAGTGCAATAATTAATATATTTTAACAATAACTTTTATTTAAATGTTTAATTTTAACAATTCAAAAATCTCTGTCATAGTTAACACTCGAACTCAAAAGATTAAGGAGATATATGATGTTGGCGACAAAAGAAGGCCAAAATGTACCTGAGGTTACCTTTAGGACACGCACTGCGGATAATTGGCAGGATATAACCAGCGATCAGCTGTTCAAGGGTAAAACTGTAGTGGTGTTTTCCCTGCCTGGCGCATTTACGCCCACCTGCTCAGCAACCCATTTACCTCGATACAACGAACTGGCAAAAACCTTCCACGATAACGGCGTCGATGACATTATTTGTATTTCCGTAAACGATGGCTTCGTTATGCAAGCCTGGCAACAGGATCAGCACGCGGAGAATGTACGACTGATTCCGGATGGCAATGGCGAGTTTACCGAGGGCATGGGCATGCTGGTTGAAAAAAATGATCTGGGATTTGGCAATCGCTCCTGGCGCTACTCCATGCTGGTCAAGGATGGCGTCATTGAAAAAATGTTCATTGAGCCCGATGAACCCGGTGACCCTTTTCATGTGTCAGACGCTGACACCATGCTCGAATATATTAATTGTGAAGCGCAAAAACCAGAGTTTGTCACACTCTTTACCAAGACCGGTTGTTCACACTGCACTCGTGCCAAAGAGCTTCTGACAAAGGCAGGAATGGACTTTGAAGAAGTGCTGCTGAGCAACAGTGTCACCACCAGGACGCTCAGGGCCGTATCCGGCAATGCCACCACACCGCAGGTGTTTATTGGAGGCCGCCTAATTGGCAGTGCCGATGATTTAAATCAGTACCTGAATAGCTGAACACAGTAAGCTTCCCAAAAAAGGGTGCATTTACGGCACCCTTTTATTTATTATTGCGTAACGATCAGCGAGCTTGTTTCTTTACGTAAACGATTAGCACAAACCATTAGCTCAACACCGGACACAAGAGACTCTATGCTTTTATTGATTCAACGGCCAGGAAAACGCACATATATTGAAACTGCAACAGTCCCGCCACTGCCTTTTCACACAGCTCCAGATTGAGCACAATCATGCTACGCATAACCGCTTTCAAAGATAGTTTTGCGAGCTGATGAATGGTTGCTATAGAGAAGTATTTATCCGTCTACGCTGAACCGGAAACAGCTTCATTCGCACAAAATTTTGTTGTCGAAAAACGCTATCGGCATCTGCTTGTCATCCCGGTCTATGACGAACCCTGGAGTTTCCTCGAAAATACTTTCGGCGCCGTTGAAACCGGGGACTCGATGCTGGTGATTCTTGTTATTAACATTCCCAGGACTGAGAAACCTGATACCGAACACGCTGCAGCCAAACAAAATACCCTCGCCCTACTCAATCGATTGCATACCGAATTCCCTATAAAATGGGGGCTCGCCAACAAGCAAATCATCCTCCAGGAATATTCTAAACAGACCGATTTACTGGTCATCGATCGTTGCACAGAAGGTCGAGAAATCCCCCGCCGTCAAGGTGTTGGAATCGCTCGTAAGCTAGGCTGTGATATCGGCTGCTGGCTTATTCAAAACCAGTATGTTTGCTCAGAATGGATACATAGCACTGATGCCGACACCCAGCTTCCCGTTAACTACCTTTCGGCTAATTTAGATACTAGCTGCTCGGCAATGCTCTATCCCTATCAGCATCACTGCCAGGATAAAGATATTGAGCTGGCCATGTCTTTGTATGAACTTTCATTACACTATTACGTGGCGGGTCTAAACTGGGCGGCATCTCCCTACAGTTTTCATACGCTGGGCAGCATTATTGCAATCAACTACCGGCATTATGCGCAAGCTCGCGGATTTCCAAAAAAAAGCGCAGCTGAAGACTTTTATCTGCTCAACAAGCTATCTAAAATTTCACCTGTCCGCCAACTGGAAGAACCAAGCATTACTATTTTAGGCCGCAGCTCTTCCCGCGTACCTTTCGGAACCGGACCCGCTCTCAATAAAATAAAGGCACAACCGAATCCTACCGAAGAGTTCCTGTACTATAACCCCGCCGTTTTCTCATTACTGCGACAGTGGTTAGCTCTTTTTCCACACTTCTGGCAGGCCCGAAAGGATTTGAATGAAACCACCCTGTGGCCCTTTATAAGCAAACAGCTCGGCCTACAAAACATTGAAAACGAACAGTCCACCATTCTGGCAAGTACGTTGAAAAACTTAAATCCGCAGCAGGCTATACTGCAGGCACTAACCCAGAGCAAGTCGGAAAAAGCTTTTTTAAGGCATATGCACGTCTGGTTTGATGCACTGCGCACGTTGAAATTTATTCATCATGCGAGGGATAGTGGCCTATTTTCAAGGCCATTAAAGGATTCAGTTATGCGTGCTGAATTTATCGTTGAGAGCGACCCACAGCATTTTGGCTGGCAACGAGACAGAATTGCAGCCCTGACGCAGACCATTATGGACGACCATCATCGCTAGCCTAGTGGACTGAAGAGGTTATCAAACCCAGTATATTCCAAGCCTCTATCTGCGCAAACTCGATCGCTTCATCCATATCATTTAATTCAAGGCCGGTACGATCCCAAACCCAGGGATCAATCAGCTGGAAAAAATCCAGCTGCTCTTCCTCTTTCGTTTCCTGATCCATCCAACTGGCAGCCCGGCTCGCAATGTGCAGCAGCGCTGCTACTGAATCGTCCACCTCTGCGTTGCTGGGCTCATGCTGCCAGCGTACCGCATCAATCATTGTATTAGGCAATTGCCATAGTTTGATCAATTCAGCGCCACATTCAGCAAATGTAAAACCAAGGATCGCCTGTTCGCGTAACCAGGGTAGCTGGTCAAGCCCACCTTCCAGCACCTGCTTTGCCTTCTCCGGGTATTCACTGAGTACCATTAACTTACCAATATTGTGCAGCAACCCAATCACAAACAGGCGCTCCACGTCGGCCTGTTTAGCTGCCTTACCTAATTGCCTGGCAACCAACCCTGTATCCACATTATGTCGCCAAAAACTATCCATATCGATCAGTTCTGGGGAAATACCGCAAAACGAAGATGCAACGGAAGTTGCTAATACCAGGCTGCTAAGTTCCTCTGAACCTATCAACATAATCGCTCTGGGAATAGTTTCAATGTTTGCGGGGAAGTTGTAAAAAGAGCTATTGGCGATTTTTAACAATCGCGCGGTTAACGCAGCATCCAGCGCGATCAACTCTGCCATCTGGTCAACCGTTGAATTATCGTCGTTTAACAAACGCGACAATCTTAGATAGATATCAGGCAATGAAAACAAACGGCTTGATTTCATTGCAAGTTCCACTGCACTGTTCATACTCTAATCCTTTGTAAACAACCTTTTATATTAGCGGCAAAGCCCATTCAAACATTAAGCAACTTCCGGTAAATTTCTTAATATAACACATATAAAAAGCATAGCAGAATAAGTCAGTCATGGTAGTAACGAGGTACTCTTTGAGTCACATTACAGAGTAATTCATAAGAAATGGTATTGGCTCCTGCAGCAAGCTCCTCCACCGGCAACCCTTTACCCCATAAAATCACCCGATCACCAAGCTGAACCTGATCCTGATCCGACAGGTTGATCGCCAGACTATCCATCGACACGCGCCCCACCAGAGGCGCTCGCTGTCCATTCAGCAGAACCTGAGCCTTTCCCCCTAAACACCTGGGATAACCATCACCATACCCTATTGCTACAATCGCAATCCGCCCTTCCGTTTCGGCTGTCCAGCTAGCGCCATAGCCGACAGTATCACCCGGCCGTAGTTGCTTTATTGCAATAATACTGGACTCCAACGTCATCACCGGTTTAAGCCCTTCATGCTGCGCGGTTGAACCCTGCAGGGGCGACGCGCCATATAGCATAATCCCGGGCCTGACCCAATCTCGGTGAGTCTCAGGTTTTGTTATAATCGCAGCGGAATTAGCCAGACTGCAAACAGCGCTGCTGTTGCCCGTCATTTCCTGGAATAGATGAAACTGATCAGAGGTCACGCTGCTCTCTAGTTCATCCGCGCAAGCAAAATGAGTCATAAATCGAATTTCCGCCACCTGCGCTAACGCTTTCAAACGCGCCAGCAAGGGTACAAATTCATCGCTGGAAATTCCGGCCCGATGCATACCCGTTTCCAGTTTCATCCAAACCACCAAGGGCGCTATATTGCAGCTCTCCAATAACTCAACCTGTGCAGCCTGGTGAATCACAATCTGCAGGCCCAAACTCGCCGCCAGTTCAAGTTCACTGCGCTCGTACACTCCCTGTAGCACCACAATAGGCTGCTTGATTCCCGATTCCCTCAGCGCTACCGCCTCATCAATAAAAGCAACAGCAAAACCATCCGCCTGGGGCAATGCACTGGCTATCGTAAGCGCACCATGCCCATAGGCGTCGGCTTTAATCACCGGCATAACCTTACTGTGAGGGGCATATTTTTTGACCTGATTGAAATTATGACGCAATGCATTCAGATCAATATGGGCCACGGTCGGTCGAGTCACGTGAAGTGATACCTGAGGGCCATCTTGGAGATGATATTAGCGGTTAATCCAGCAAAGTTAATGATAAGTCCCAACCCTCGCCAGCATCAGTAATCATCATAATTTTCATGCGCAAGATCTTCAAACCTTGTGTATTTGCCAATAAAGGCCAGGCGGCGGGTGCCTATCGGACCATTCCGCTGTTTGCCGATAATGATTTCAGCAATACCTTTGTCGGGGCTCTCTTCATTATAAACTTCATCTCGATATATAAAGGCAATCACATCAGCATCCTGCTCGATTGAACCGGACTCTCTGAGATCTGACATAATGGGGCGCTTATTAGGACGCTGCTCAAGACCACGGTTAAGCTGTGACAATGCGATCACGGGGACATTCAGCTCCTTCGCCAGGGCTTTGAGTGATCGGGATATTTCTGAAATTTCTCCCACCCGGTTCTCACTCTTTCCCTTGACCTGCATGAGCTGCAGATAATCAATCATAATGAGTGCAGGCTGGCCATGCTCTCGTGCAATGCGGCGTGCTCTTGATCTCACTTCTGTCGGTGACAGAGAGGCAGAATCGTCGATAAAAAGCTTATTATCCTTGAGCAGACTTACCGCTGAGGTCAGCCGTGGCCAATCATCATCTCCCAGCTGTCCGGTACGTATTTTGGTTTGGTCAATTCTCCCCAATGATGACAGCATACGCATTACCAGCGACTCTCCAGGCATTTCCATACTGAAGACGATCACAGGCCGGTCATCCTGAATGACTGCATGCTCCACAATATTCATCGCGAAAGTGGTTTTACCCATGGAGGGACGGCCAGCAATAATAATCAGATCGGAAGGCTGCAAACCTGCCGTCATGGCGTCGAGATCCTTATACCCGGTACTTAAACCAGTAATGGCATTGTCCGAATGAAACAGCTCATCAATGCGCTCAATCGTATTAGTTAACAGTTGATTCACATCCTTGGGACCGACCAGGTTAGGTCGATTTTCAGCAATTTGAAAAACCAACCTTTCGGCGTCATCAAGTACTTCGCTGCTGCCACGCCCCCCAGTATCGAATGCATCGTTTGCAATCTCATTCGCAACATTGATCAGTTGACGTAGAATGGAGCGCTCCCTGACAATCTCGGCATAGGCTCCCACGTTCGACACACTCGGTGTATTTTTAGCTAACTCCCCCAGGTAAGCCAGACCCCCTACGGTTTCCAACTCGTTTACCTTAGCCAACTCTTCAGAAAGCGTAATCACGTCCAGCGGACTATCGGTAGTAATCAGCTTAAACATCGTTTTAAAAATCAGGCGGTGTTCGTGACGATAAAAGTCTGTATCAATGAGCGACTCCGAAATGGAGTCCCATGCTTGATTATCGAGCATTAGCCCTCCCAAAACCGATTGCTCGGCTTCAACGGAGTGCGGCGGTACTTTTAGCGCAGTAGTTTCCTGGTCAATCAGAGCAGCTTGAATCATTTATTTATTACAAAATTATAGAAAAAATCAGAAGGCTTGCAAAAGTCTCCTGCACGATACCCAGCCAGTTATTTTCCATTAATGTATAGGCCGGCGCAATCTTTTGCCACTAATTAGCATAGACAGATTTGCGGAACAGGTAAAAACAGAAGCTTGGCTTCAATAAGGGGAGGGAAATAAAGGGGAGAGAAATAAAACGGAGTACCGTTAATTTTGATGTCAATCCTGACAATCACCCCTGGCTCTGGCCAGGGGTAATACTATCGCGATTACAGCATTAACTATTTATTCGGGCTGGACCAACAGCTTAACTGACACCATTACTTCACTATGAAACTGTAATGAAATTTCATACTCTCCAGTCTGACGAATTGCCCCTTCAGGCAATTTAACTTCGCTTTTCGAAACCTCCGTGCCTGCAACAGTAATAAGTTCTGCAATGTCACGAGTACCCACAGAGCCAAATAGTTTGCCCTCCTCACCCGCTTTTGCGACAAAAGTAAACTCTTTGCCTTCCAAAGCTTCAGCACGAGCGTCAGCCAAAATTTTCGACTCTGCGGCTGCTTTTTCAAGTTCAGCGCGTCGTGATTCGAACTCCGCCAGACTCTTCTCCGAAGCAAAAACTGCTTTTCCGTAAGGGATGAGATAATTGCGGCCATAACCACGCTTCACAGAAACCTTATCGCCCAGGTTGCCCAATCTACCGATATTTTCTAACAATATAACTTCCATCTTACTTTCCTCTATAAGCCTGTTACTCCAGCCACCAGCCAATCAATTGCGGGTAACCGGTAATACTACTCAATTTGCGCTCGTATTCGACCACGAAAATCCAGCACACTATCCAAAAAGGCCATTACAATTAACAACATGTAAAAGTACGGGCCCAATAAAAAAACCATTAAATAGAAAGCAAACAGCCATTGTACTGATAGCTTTCTAAGACTGACTACGCCATGCACCAGAGCAATCGCAGCGATCACAAAAGGCACCGTCATTACCGGAATCCAACCAAGCATTAACGGGTGTAAACCACCACCAAATACCATCAGTAACAGTAATGGCACAGCAATACGTCTGGGCAATATCAGCTGCCGAAACTCCTCGCCAAATCCTCCCGGATTATACAGGGCGGATTGCCACCAGCGCGCCAGAACCAAACAACCCACGACGACTAAAAGGTGGATACTTCCCAATATTCCCGCAAAAAGGCTACTCAGCCACTCATCCAGCTGACGTCCTGTTTTAGCACTGATTTCAGCAGTGACTTCCGCCAAAACCTGCTTGCTAATCCTGATCGTCTCCGCCACCACTTCCGGCAACAGCAAGGGCATTAACCAGGTTAACAGTACCCCCAGAAAGAGACCGGCTAACAGGGTATGCACCCAGGATACGGTAGTACGTAACACCATACTCAACAATCCGCTACCCGTTACCACCACCAGAGGTGTCGGATCATCCCGCATCACCAGCCAGACCCCAGCAGGGAGACTGGCCCAGAGCAGCAGGTTTAAACCCTCTGCCACCCCTTTCCTCAAAGTAGCCAATGCAACGGTCGCTGCACTGAGCCAGAACAACAGTGGCAAAGCTGCAGTCAGCATTACTACTGTAACGGCCTGCGTGCGACCACGCATCGCATATTCAGCTAGTGCGCGCACTACCCTGAGGTATCTCTAAATCTATTTATGTGCGTCCGTATATGGCAACAAAGCCAAATACCGAGCGCGCTTGATCGCAGTTGCGAGTTGACGCTGATAACGGGCATTGGTGCCGGTGATACGACTGGGTACTATTTTGCCAGTCTCTGTCACGAACGCTTTCAGCGTATCCAAATCTTTATAATCAATCTCTTTGATACCTTCCGCAGTAAAGCGGCAGTATTTACGGCGACGAAAATAACGAGCCATCTGTATTCTCCTGAAACTTAATCTATCTGATTCAAACTGTACGTTAGCCGTTCCAAAACCGAAACGTGCTTAACTTTTCTCTTCTTCGGCAACTTCCGACTCAGCACCTTCAACGGCGGCTTCATCAGCAACTGCGGTTTCATCAGTGTTGGTACTTGGCGCTTCCTCAACTTCAGTCTCAACCTTAGCCTCAACCTCAACCTTAGCCTCACTACCAGAGTTTTCAGTATCCGCTGGCGCTGTTCGTGGTGCGGGTTTACGATCATCAGTTCGGGTCGGCCGCTCTTCACGCCCTTCATTTGCCTTGATCGGAGAAACGCTGGAAACTGCTTCTTTACAGGTGATTATCAGATTACGAATAACAGCATCGTTAAATTTGAATGAGTAGTTGAGCTCATCCAATGCTTCCGTATTACATTCGATATTCATCAGCACATAGTGCGCTTTATGAATCTTATTGATAGGGTAAGCCAGATGACGCCTGCCCCAGTCTTCCAGGCGGTGAACCTGACCGCCACTGTCTTTAACGATCGAAGTATAACGTTCGATCATAGCCGGAACCTGGTCACTTTGATCAGGATGCACGAGAAATACTACTTCGTAGTGTCGCATTGCCTCTCCTTACGGATTAAACAGCCCCCCGCATCAGTCGAGCGGTGAGGCAAGGAGTTAATAGAGTATATTTTTTGGAACGGCGCATTCTAGTCAACAGGGCAACCAGATGCAAGTCCTTGAAACAATTTATCTTCAACCAACTTAACTCATAGTACGGCCGCCTCCTCTTGCGAGGTTAGTTATTCAGTTCGCTTGTGCAGTGCTTCTCTTTGGCGTAGCGCCTCAAACAGACAGACACCAGTGGCCACCGATACATTCAGACTGCTAACTTCACCAGCCATGGGTATATACAGCAGATCATCACAATGCTCCTTTGTTAACCTGCGCATTCCCTTCCCCTCTGAACCCATAATCACCACGCGGGCGCCGGTCAGATCCGCCTGATGCAATGGCCGAGCACTTTCTTCTACCGCTGCACCGGTTATCCATAATCCTCTTCCCTGCAACCAGCGCAGGGTTCTCGCTAGATTTGTCACCTGCACAAAAGGCAGGGTTTCCGCCGCACCAGAAGACACCTTACTGACAGTCGGCGTAATCGCCGCACTATTATCCCTGGGTACAATCACTGCATCAACACCCGCCGCATCAGCCGTGCGCAAACAGGCACCAAGGTTATGCGGATCCGTCACACCATCGAGCACCAGCAGCAGCGGCGTCCGCCCTGTACGATCCAGCAACTCCTCAAGATCACCTTCATCCAACTCCTTTCGAGCGGAGCATCGTGCCACCACACCCTGATGATTGCCCTGAATCAGCCTGTCGATTTCATCTCTTCCGACCTGTGTTACCCCAACCTTTTGCTGGCCAGCATCTTTTACCAATTGCCTCACACGCGCATTCATCTTTTCCCGCTGCACCAGCAGCTCTTCAATTCGCTGCGGGTTTCGCCGCAACAGCGCCTGCACTGCGTGAATACCAAACACCAGATTCTCTGCGCCACCATTTACCATATATATCTCATCGCCCTTTCTTTTTACCTTTATAGCGTTTGCCCTTGGCTGGCTTTTTGCCACCTTTTTTCGTTTTTGGTGACACGCTTCCTTCTCTTAGCGGCAATTCAAAATCAATTTTTCTCTCATCCAGGTCAACCCTTGCAACACGGATTTCAACGCTGTCTCCCAGACGGTAACTAAAATGTGTGCGCTCACCGGTCAGTCGATGCTTAACTGAATCAAAATGATAATAATCGTTATCCAGTGCACTTACATGCAACAAACCCTCGACATAGATATCCTTCAGCTCAATAAACAGCCCAAAAGCGGTTACCCCACTGATAACGCCGGTAAAGCTGTCGCCCACATGATCCAGCATGTACTCACATTTAAGCCAGAGCACCACATCACGCACCGCATCATCAGCACGACGTTCAGCCATTGAGCAATGCTCACCGAGCAGCACCATCTCTTCTGATTGATAGGGATAAATATGCGAACGCTGCATCACTTTGACACCAGCAACCCGGCGCACATACTGCGATGCCTTGTTACTTCTTATCACCGAGCGAATAGCCCGGTGCACCAGCAAATCGGGATAGCGACGAATCGGCGAGGTAAAGTGCGCGTATGCCTCATAGGCCAGCCCGAAATGACCCGCATTATTGGGACTATAAACTGCCTGCATCATCGATCGCAGCATCACCGTTTGAATCAAATGCGCGTCAGGACGCTCGGCTACTTGCCAGGTTAGCTGCTGATAATCCTTGGCGCTCGGCTTATCTGCTCCGGTTAGACTCAAACCCAACTCACCGAGAAACTCCCTCAGGTTCGCCTGCTTTTCCGGGGTGGGGGTTTCATGAATTCGATACAGCGCGGGCAACTCATGCTGCTCCAGGAAATCTGCCGCCGCGACATTGGCCGCCAGCATGCATTCCTCGATCAGTTTGTGCGCTTCATTCCTTTCAACTGGTACTATACGCTCAATTTTACGCCCTTCGCCAAAAATAATGCGCTGTTCAATACTATCAAAATCAATCGCGCCGCGCTGCTCACGCGCTTTACGCAGTGCCTTGTACAAACGATACAAAGACTCCAGACAGGGTGTCAGCGGTTCATGCTTGGCGCGCAAGTCCTGGCCGGTTTTGCTGCGTTTTTTCTGGAGCATCCAGTGAACCTGGGTATAGGTCAGGCGGGCATGAGACCGAATCAACCCCTCATAAAAACAATACTTCAGCCTTTCCCCCTGACGGTTTATAGTCATCTCGCAAACCATCACCGGACGATCAACCTCAGGATTTAGCGAACACAGATCATTGGACAGCAACTCCGGCAACATTGGGATCACCTGTTCCGGAAAATACACCGAAGTTCCCCTCTGATGCGCCTCAGCATCCAGCTCAGAGCCGACCGTCACATAATGAGAAACATCGGCTATCGCCACATAAAGTGTCCAGCCATCTCCCCGCTCTTGACAATACACAGCATCATCAAAATCCCGCGCATCTTCGCCATCGATCGTCACAAAAGGTAGCGTACGCAAATCAATTCGCTGCTTGATTTCCGGTCCAGATAGTTTCCTGGGAATCTTTTTCAGCGATGCTATGACCGCATCCGGCCATTCAAAAGGAATGGTATGGCTGCGCAATGCCACATCAATCTCCATACCCGGCGCCATGTGCTCGCCCAGTATTTCAACCACTCTTCCCACGGCATTGTTTCGGCGACTCGGATAAACCACGATCTCCATGCTGACCATTTGTCCACGTCTAGCCTTACAGGGTGAATCCTCCGCCACCAGGATATCCTGATTAATCCGAGGGTTCTCCGGCACCACAAAACCGACCCCATTTTCATCAAAGTAGCGCCCCACCAGATGAGTATGCGCCCGTTCCAGCACCTCAACGATCACCGCCTCCTTTTTGCCACGATGCTCGTGCTCGGAAGGACGTATTAATACACGGTCACCATCCAGCACCTTGCTCATCTGCCGACTGCTGATATACAGGTCTTCTCCACCCCCATCAGGAATAAAGAAACCATACCCATCCTTCATGCCTTGCACCCGGCCTTTCAGCAGATTCATCTTGTCAATCAGCCCAAAAGCACCACGCCGGTTCTGCATTAACTGCCCATCACGTTGCATGGCCCGCAAACGACGCCGCAACGCATCTACCGATGCATCATCAGTCAAACCCAGTTCCGCACAAAGTAGCTCATGTGATACAGGCCCGGCACACCCCTTCAGGTGCTCTAAAATGAACTCCCGGCTAGGTATTGGCTTGTCGTACATCATCGCTTCGCGCTCTGCAAAGGGATCCGATGAAGATTTTTTTGATCTGGACATATTAAGCTCTGCTAATTTAAGGTCTTCATTGTAACGGTAATGCCCCCCTAACAGTAGCAAAACCCATTGACAATTTCTCTTCTCAGCAGTAAAGTGCGCGCCTCTAGCTACTCCTCGTAATTATTGAGCGAAGCTGGTAAAAAGCAGCGACATGACCCACACCAGCCATCCCAAGGTTTGCAGTCAAACGCCGCTAAAGGAAAATCAGGTGTTCCACCGACATGCCCAGGTGGTGAAAATGGCAGATGACGGCGCAAGCCCGAATGCCGCATCAGCGGCCACGCTAACCGGCCATGGGCCGGTATAGAAAAGCAGTAACTAAAAATTTGGTATACCACCATTAATATGCCCAGGTGGTGAAATTGGTAGACACGCTAGCTTCAGGTGCTAGTGATCGCAAGGTCGTGGAGGTTCAAGTCCTCTCCTGGGCACCATTTCTTAGTTAACTCTTTGTTTTTCAAGACATTTTAAATCTCGCAGAACATTGTTCAGCCAAGGTGGTACACCTTGGTGATACACCATGCGCAAAAGCGCGCATCTGCGAGGTGTTTTATGGCTTCACAAAGCCAATATCTAATCCGCAATCGTCACAGCAACCAGTGATACGGTCGAGTAGTCATCCCGACCTTGTTACGCGACCAGTTTAACGGCAAGCGCGAAGTGCGCCGCTCTCTTCAAACCTCAAATTGTTGATTTGAAATTAAAACTCTTTATCAATCCAACCTAAAACATGCGATTAAACTATAGTTATACCCGTACTTGAGCTTGCGCACGCTCACGAACTTGCTGCTCAATGTGCAGGGATATTTTCGTGTAAAGCTCTGCCTCTTCATTTTCACGATCAGTAACTGTCACCACTAAAGCGTAATCTTCCAATTCAGCACTGAAATTCAATCCCCACTCTTTGTCTTGGCGGGTTACGACAACGAACCATTTTTCATTCGTATTAAATTGTTTTTTACGCCATACAGAAGACTGAACCGTTCCTTTACTTCGCTTGTCTGCGCTTATGTCGCGATTTGGAGTCGGGTCATCATTGCGCGTTTCGGTTTCTCTTTGAGTTTGTTGATTAAAGTGCTGTTGAACCGCTTCCAGTGTCTCCCCTTTAACCAGTCGATAATGGATCTTCGTAGCGAGATAATCCAGTCTGGTTGTTCTAACTGCTGGCGTATAGGCTAGCGTTACTCTCACTTCCCTTGCAGCACGATTTGATCTAAGAAAGTCTGCTGGTAATGGCAACTCATAGAAGTGATGCATATCGTTTTCGATGCCATCTTCCGCCATCATAACAACGGCATGTTCCGTTGATCTAAATAATTCACTTTCTTCAATTTTGCCGTAGCCTGCGACATCACGTACGATGTCGCTTTTATTCTGCTCTTTGTAGGCCGCTTTGAATTCATCAGAAAAGGTATCTTCCGTTTCTCTTGGAACATTTGCATGATTAACCAGCATTGCCCTCAACAGATTTGCCGATGCGCGAGGATAGCTGTTTAGTAGCCTACCTGCTAAATGAGAAACATATGGGGTAGAAAAGCTTGTGCCACTGATTTCGCGAAATATCGTATTTCCAACAAAATTGGCATTACAAGTTAAAACGCCTAGCCCACGTTCTGTAATTCTATTGGTGTCATGAATGGGTGAGGCAAGATTACCCCCAATAGAGACCAATTCTGGTTTAATTGCGCCCTTAACAGACGGGCCATGCCGTGTGAATGGAGAAGGCTGATTTTCAGTCGCTGGGGATAGCTGTGCTATATGAGGATAGCGCTGCTGGTCAAAAGTTGCATTATGTTTTGCGAGGCTGCCAACAGTGATTGAGTTCATAGATGGTGCTGGGTCGATAATCACGCTTTCTGGATCACCAAGATAACTAGGGTATTCATCACGCCAGCTATTGGCTGGAACATCTGGGTCTGTCGTCCCATTAAAGTTTCCAGCTGAAACAACAAACAAAACATTAAGCTCTCTCGCGAGTTTATCCAAAATATAAGCTATACCTCGTATATGTTTTTGGTCATACGGGGCATTCTTGTTGCCTATAGATAAGTTAAATATGCGGCACTGGTGTTCTTCGACAAAATAGTAGACGGCATCAATTAAAGTCTTTTCAATCGTATCTTCATCGTACTCACAATCATCATTCAGTATTTTCCCGTTGAGCAGATAAATTTCAGGTTCCCACGACCCAAGATCGTTACAGGTTTCAATATCACCGTATAAGGCTATACCCGCTACCGCCGTTCCATGACCGTGATGGTCAGACACATCATCAACCCCTAAAAACTCAGCACTTTCAGCAATCGCTGGGGCAAGCAGCGGGTGATTAGTGTTAATGCCGCTATCCAGAATACATACTTTTGCCGCCCCCTCTGGAGGTGACTGTATCTGAGCGGGTAGGTTGTTAATGTCACAGTTTAGTTGCTTGTACTCAATACCAGTGCTTGGTGTTAGGTCTACCAATCGAATATCAGAATGGTTGAGTAGTTGTTCTGCAATTTGGTTGTTTGCCTTAACTCGGTACATAAGAAGGCTGTCCAGATTAACCTTGTCAATCCGCTCAATCGCATTCTCATTTAGCCAGCCTTCAAAGGAATGGCATAAAGCCAGCCTGTCGGGATGGTGAGCTACCGCAATTGGCCACAGCTCAATGTCTAACTGGTATTCTAGTTCAACAGGCAAACCATTTTTATTGATAACCCAGCTTTTACGGTCTTCCGCAGTCCAGTTTTCAATACCATCTATAGCTTCAAGAATTTGTTTATAGGTTAGTGCTTCGTCTTCAAGACCCAAACGGTTGAGATGGTTTTCAAAAACCGTAAGACCTGCTTCAGTTGTGAATACAACGCAGATTTCTTTTTCTTCGTGGCTGATAAATTCAACGCCGTGTCGCTCAAGGTGAGCAACATCTAAATGACCTGTGTATTTTAGTTTTAGTATGAAGTTGCCAGGTCTTGACGTGAGTTGCAGTCGAGCATTCGTCATTGCCTGTGACAGGGATTGCTGGAGGCTTCCAGCGTGAGTAGCGATGTTGCCCCGATTAGCGCTAGGGGGCCCGCCTCTTCTTACACGTCTTCTATCGTTTTCTAACGGCTCTCTTTCGATCCCTAAATGTTCATAGTCAGGCATATCATTCCCTTAAATTATTTCTTATTTCGCTTATCCTTCACGGCGGCCTGTTTAATATCTTTTATCGTTAAAAATTCCTGTTCTCTAAGGATCATCCGTTTAATCGCTCGTCTAAGAATTCTTTCTATATCCGCCCCACTTCTATTTCCAAAAGTGGATATCAATGATTTGCTCTCAACCTCAAATTGTCTGCGCACACCGCGAAGTTTAAGCGTCAATATTTGTCTGATCTGCTCACTATCTGGCAAAGGGAATTCCATTGCTTCATCAAACCTTCTCCAGATTGCGGTATCAAGAATTTGCTCGTGGTTGGTAGCAGCAATAATTATGCTCTTCCCTGCATAAGCATCTATCATTTGAAGAACGGCATTTACTACACGCCTAAGTTCTCCATGTTCCGCTGAGTCTGCTCTTTCTTTTCCAATTGCATCAAATTCATCAAAAAGAACTACCATTTGATGTTCTGCTATAAAATCGAAAACCTTCCGAAGGTTCGCCGCAGTTTCACCGAGCAAAGATGAAACAAGCGCATCCAACCGAACAATAGCAATAGGTAAATCAAGCTCATAAGCGATTACTTCGGCAGTGAGTGTTTTACCACAACCCGGAGGGCCATAGAAAATAGCTTTCGAAGATGGCCTCATCCCATAACTTTGCAGAACATCACAGCGCCTGTTCTCTTCTAAGAACTCTTCGACTGCCAGAAGAGTATCGTCTGGAAGGACAATCTCTTCTATTGAGCGGTGAGGTTGGCGAATATCGAGTAGCGGCAAACCTCTTTCTCTATCTACAGGCGCTTCGGAAAGAAATTGCAATTCAGTATTTTGAGATGGCTTGGGGCTTTCTCCGTATAATATTTGCTCAAGGTCATTGGCTAAAAGGTGATGTTGCTTTTGACGCTCCTCAGCTATTACAGCTTCAGATACTTTTCTGAAAGCATTTGTATCGCCCTTAGAACCGGCCTTGATAAGCTGTCTTAAAACTTTTCCATTAGCCATAATTACACCTTTCTTTTAACCAGCGTTGCTGAATCAGTATCATAGACACAATTGCTGATACTTCCATCTTTTATTCTATCTACAACCTCATCTATCACGGATAAAGGAATTAAAAACCATTCCTTGGGTGAAACTGGGTTTCCAAACCGATCTTTAATCTCGATCTCTAGCTTTGCATTTTCAAAAAAACGATGTATGAGCTTTTCTAGCTTGGTTCGATTAATGTTATAAAGCTCATAGGTTGCCACTACCTCAACATCTGCCATTAAATAGGTCGGATCAAGCTTTGCATTAGCGATGCGCTTTTTTACGTCACCACCTGTCACCCCGATCTTGTGAATGACTGTTCTATTTTCCGCAATCATCGGATGTTCCGACTTACTTCTTAAAACGTATATTGTTCCGCTAGCCAGATCATCACCACTCAAGTCATCGTCAAATAGTGGCCCCGCTGACAATCCAACTATCCTTCTCCCCGCATCATCCTCATATAATGCTTTTTGTAATGACCGTAAAAGCAAATCACTTTCTGTTCCGTTGTCATAGATAACGCGCAAGCGATTGTCCTTCTTATCAAAACCGTGAGTGCGTTCTTCACTTAATTCAGCGACAAAGGCTTTTTGCCCATTAACGATAAACCAATCTCCCTGTTCGATTTTCGCCATATAGTCGCGGTCTTTCTGGTCTTTAAGCAGCTTAGCTTCCACTAAACCTAACTTTAAATCGCTTTGAACCTTATCGAAAAGCGGCTTATAATTTTCAAAGTCTTCACATCGAGTACGGTTCGCAATTTCTTCTGCGGCTTTTACTTCTGCTCTAGGTTTAACGTGTTTCAGGAAAGTAACATCACTCTCCTTTGGCGGCTCAACGCCCAAGTCTGCGAGTAGTTCCTTATCGCTCTCATATTCCTTCGACGGTTCTGCTACCCTACCTACAGTTTCTAGTAATCCTTGACCATCCATCTCAGCGACCAAACTGTGGCAATCCTCTTGTGCTCGAATTTGATCTAGCCGTGTGGCATAAAGCCGTTCAAAGATGTCTTTGTCTTCCCCATGAGCTGGCTCATGTCCATGCTCTTCAACAAAGCGCTGAATTTCTTCAAAGCCTGCAATAATGCGCTCTTCGCGTGGCGAATGAGCCACCTTTTTGACGGGTTCTAAATCTACACCTAGCTCGCCAAGAATATCTTTGTTTGATTTTTCAGCCATTGCTTTCCTCCGCTACCTTGCGTTGTAAGAAAGCAATGCCTTCTGCCATGCGCTTTTCCCAAGGGTCGGAAGAAGTTAACTCAGGCAAACGACCTCGATCCTTTTTAAACTTCACCGCACGGATCGCCAATTCTCTCGCTTCATCTTCTGTGAGATTGACTTTCTTTGCTGAAATAACAGCGGCTACCTGCTTCAAACTTTCCTCAGTCATAGCTTTGGCGAGTATTGCGTAAGCTTCGCTGAAAGGATTGATACGGTCGATTAGATCAATATCCAGATCAGTCACATTCATCGCATATTTTCTTACCCCATCGATAAACGCTGTACTGCCTCCTTGAAGAGTATCATCGTCTTCGGTGATGACCTCTTTTGCCTTTTGAGTAAGGTTAAGGGCGGCTATTGCGTGTTGCCGAACAGCTTCCTGATCTTCGTCATCCAGTTCGGGGTATTTGTCTTTAACGATCTTTCCCATGCGAACCTGCGTTAGTTCTTCAGGTATCATTTCTTCATCAAAAAGGCCGCGCTCTAATGCAGTTTTATCCTGCACAAAAGCGGTAATCACTTCGTTTAGGTCTTCCTGACAAATGCGCTGTGCATCTTTGCTTTTTGGTTCAGCTAACCCGTTAATCTCTATCTGAAATTGCCCAGTAGCTTCGTTAAAACCTACATTTGTACCATTGGGGTCATAACCGTCCTCACCATAATCAAAGCCTTCTACTGGTGCGCTTTGGCTGTTCTTTGGCGTGAAGTTGAACTTAGGGGCAAGTACCTGTTCCATCAAAAGACTGGCGGCAATGGCTTTTAACGTATCGTTAACGGCATCAACGACCGCTTCTTCAGATGCGTCTGGCTCAGCAATCAGGTTAGTAAATCGTGCATGGGTTTTGCCTTCGGCATCACGGGTAGCGCGACCAATAATCTGGATAATTTCAGTAAGGCTGGAACGATAACCTACTGTCAAAGCATGTTCGCACCATATCCAATCGAAGCCTTCTTTTGCCATGCCAAGCGCGATGATGATGTCTACATGATCGCGGTCATTCTTAGCTTCAGGTCGTTTCAATGATGCAGATACCTTATCTCGCTTGGTAGTGTCATCATCTACCAAGTCAGCAATTTTGATAATCTTGCCGTTCTCTGCTTCGACTAGATGAAAGCCCGTATCAGGATCAGTCCCGCGCCATTCGCCAAACTCTTCAATGATATGCTCGACTTCTTTAATTTTGTCCTTGGTACTTTCCCGTGAATTTACATTGGGTATATGGATGATGGTTTTTTCATTCGGGTCTAAGACGCTCAAAATATCTTCCGCGTAAGAACCAGAATAGAAGTAATAGCCTATATCGAGGGTTTTTAGATATTCATAGCCATTGAGCTGTTCATAATAGGTATAAGTAACAGTATCAAAGTTGGCCTCATCCTCTGGCAAAAGAACCGCTTCAGCATCCCCCCTGAAATATGATCCTGTCATAGCGACAACATGTACTTTGTCACGGGCAATAAATTGTCCGAGATGAGCGCCTAGTTTATTGTCTGGGTTGGCGCTGACATGGTGAAATTCATCGACTGCAATCAGGCAGTTATCGAAAGTTGGCACCCCAAATTTATCAACAGCGAACCGAAAAGTCGCATGGGTGCAGACCAATACTTGATCGTCACTATCCATGAACGCTTTAACGGAGTTAACCTTGCCGCCATCCTCTCCGGGTGCGTTGCACAAATTCCATTTGGGGGGTACTTCCCAATCCCAATAAAAGCCATTTTCTTTTAATGGCTCGTTATTGAAACTCGCACCAATAGATTTTTCAGGAACAACAATAATGGCTTTTTTTACGCCTTGATTGTTCAGCTTGTCAAGTGCAACAAACATCAATGCACGGCTTTTACCCGATGCAGGGGGTGATTTGATTAGAAGGTATTGCTCACCACGTTTCTCGTAGGCTCGCTCCTGCATAACACGCATTCCCAATTCGTTAGATTTCTTTGAACTGCCATTGCAGGCATAGTTAACTGAAACTGATGGTATAGCTTTATGTTCCGTCATTATTGGGATACCTTCTTCTTACTCGTTTTGTTATCTGGGCTTGTCATCTTGGTGTATAGATCAAAGAGCTTTTCCAATCGCTCAGTGTCGTTTTTAAAACGGCGACCAATATAGATACGTTCTAATACTTCATCATTGCGCTCATGAGCATGGCGTAGGTCTTCTGGCATATCTTCTGGATTATAAAGGTCAGCAATTGTGGCGGGAAAATGTGCTTCACGCGCGAGAAGGATATCCTCGGCACAGCGCGTTAAATCTTCTTTGTTTTTTTTAGTAAGTTTCGGGATAGGAAAAGTATTCCAACCTAAAGTATTCGAGTAACGAAAATCCGTTCTCAATTTTCCGCAAACGGTTGTGACCCAAACAATATGTAATTTTGAACCGACTAACGCCAAAACATATAATGGGCCGTCGTATATTGCGAAAGCTGTATTTGGAAAAACAACGTTTTTAGTTTCAAGAGATACTGGAAGGTAAGGTCTGTTTATTGATGAAACATTCGGAATTGCAATAGACCACTCATTCGCACTATGCATCTCACGAAATTGATGAGGCCTTTCCGCCATTGATATTGCCATTGAATCAGGTGATGCAAGCCTAGATGTCCTTACATTCACCACTCTTTGATTGATCTCTTCAATGCTGGTTGCACTTATAGGAAGTTCGTCATCAGGAAACCATAGGCAGGCACGAAGTGTACCTTTAACGATTTCTGCACCTCCTTTAAAAGTTCTAAGGTTTTGAACGCTCAGCCCTTTCTTTATAAAGAGCTCTTTTTCAGAAAACTTCATTAGAAGCCCTTCTGACAACCCATAATAGTTACCCTTTTGCATTTTCGGAAGGCCAGCCAATTGTTTAGTAGACTTATCTACAAAAACGTCATCGCCGGGAACAAGGTAAGGATTAATATTTTCAACTACGTAGGCTTGATCTCCATCATTTATGTATTTCTTATTATTGTTTGATAAGGAACAACCAATTATTACAACTGTTACACCCGCATTATTTGTTGCTAAATTTCTCCACAAAAAAGATTTTTCGGCAAATTGAATTTGAACTCCTTCTGTTAAAAACTCTTTCCAAAAAAAGGAAATGTTTTGCCCCTGTGAAATCGAGTTGGTGCTAACAAAAGCAAATTGAGACTTGCAATGGCTAAGATAATCTCTGGCCTTCCAGAACCATCCGCAAATATAGTCTAATGACTTCCATTTCACGCAACTATCGCTGAAACATTCTTTGATATCCGACTTTTGTGCTTTAGTCTGATCTGCGTTCCCTTTATAAGGCGGATTTCCACATATATAGGTTTCCCCACCCTCATTCTCAAAATCAATCTGCGCTTGATCTAGCGGCGAACTGAATAGATCATCGCCATGCAATTTAACGGCTACACCGGTGGGAGGGCATATAGATAACCAATCCAGCCGAAGAGCATTACCACAAGTAATCCAGTTTTTCGCATCCAATGGCAAAAATTCAGCAAGCGCGAGCTTTTGGCCTCGATATAGCAAATCGCATTGGTACTCGGCGATGATTAACGCTAGCCTTGCAATTTCTGCTGGAAAGTCCCGTAACTCTATACCTCTAAAATTAGTTAGCGGTATATCTGATGGGCGACCTTCTTCACCGCGCCTAACATTAACCTCCGCCTCAATCTCTCGCATTTGCTTATAGGCAATGACAAGGAAATTACCCGAACCGCAGGCGGGATCAAATACACGAATGTTAGACATGCGTTTGCGTAGGTTTAAAAGCTTTCTCGAGTTGTCTCCCGATTGCTCTAATTGCTCACGCAGGTCGTCCAGAAACAGGGGGTTTAATACTTTGAGGATATTTGGCACGCTTGTGTAATGCATACCCAATGCACCGCGCTCTTCGTCATCAGCTACGGCCTGAATCATCGAACCAAAAATATCAGGGTTGATTTGTTTCCAATCCAGTGTGCCGACATGCAGCAGGTAAGATCGGGCAATCTTTGTGAAGCGTGGTGCTTCTGTACTGCCAGAGAACAACCCCCCATTCACATAGGGGAAACCATCTGCCCAAGAACGAATGCCTTCATCCTCACGATCTGAATATTGTGTATTCATCGAACGGAAGATTTCACCAATTACCTCATGTGTGTTTGATGAATCTTTCGCGCTCATTTGCTCAATGGTGGCAGTAAACAGATTGTCACCATTGAATATGTCCGTATCCTCTGCAAAGAAACAAAAAATCAGCCGCGCCATAAAGTGGTTCATGTCATGGCGACGATCTGATGTACCCCATTCAGGGTTGGTTCTTAGCAGTTCCACATACAGGCGGTTTAAGCGGCTGGTGGCACGTATGTCAAAGGTATTATCGCGGATTTGCTTAACTGTGGTTATGCCCGCCAAAGGCAAGAAAAAACCAAAGTGGTTAGGAAAGTCTCTGTAATCACAGGCAACGGTTTCACCAGAGATCAGGTCTTCGGCTTCGAGGCTGATACCATCAGTCGCCAGAATAAATTTGGCCTTTGCTTTGCTGGTTGCGGGGCTGGCTTTCAGATTGTTTAAGGTTGTAGTGACTTCGCCTTCAGTGCATACAGCAATATGAATATTGCTACGCTGTAATACGCCACCTTCAATATCTGACGCATTGGTGGAACCACTTTTTAGGCGTTTAATGGTGGTTGCCTTGTTGCCAAATGCCTCTAGGAAAGCGTAGGGGAAGCTTGCCGCATCAAATTCTTGCTCGGCGAGATTGCTAATGGCTTCTTCAATTTCTACAGCATTCAACGATTATTTTCCTTATTCATCATTGTCTTTGTTGCTTGTTTTCTTGTCTTCAATCCAGCTTTCGATATCAGTCTGTTTAAATCGCCAACTACCGCCTACCTTAAAGCCCGGTAATTTCCCATCTGCGGCTAATCTGTAAGCTGTTTTCTCAGCCAACTTCAGGTACTCAGCGACTTCTTTCAAAGTCAAAATTTCATCATTCATAGCGTAATCCGATGAATCATATACATGAGAGAATAAGGGAAAATTGAGCAAGCGACAATGCACTTATAGTTTTCGGGGTTATAAACCCTGTTCATCGGATGGAATTGGATGGATAAATGGCGATGGATATATAATGGCGATATGATACGCCCGCCTAAATGAGTCGCATGAGCAACATTAGGGTGGTACACTTGGGTTCTACCTTGAACGTCAGATAGATTTTTTATTTTAAGGTTATCAATAAGTTACGGGCGCTCCGCAAGATTTAAAACACGATGGTTCAAGTCCTCTCCTGGGCACCATTTTGAAAACGTCCACAGATTACGAGAGACCATCCAGGACGCAGGTTCTTAGGTAGATTTTTTTGTTTCTGCCTTTCAGCACGCCTGTCTCTTCTAACTTTCTCAGCAATAAAAACTCACTATCTATGACAAAAAAATATTTTCACGATGATATTCAAGAAAATCCAATGCTGGCTGAAATTTATCAGGACGCCCAATTTCTCTACCTTCATACGTTTTTATAGTGGCTTCATAGAAGCGATCCAGTGAAGCAATGGTTTTTGAAGTTTTGATAGTCATATCATCTTGAATAGTAATCATTCCTATATCAAATGCTTTATCATGAAGTACTGATAAGCAAAGGCCATTGCTTGGATTCAAACGATTTGAAGCATCAATTCTCCATGGGACGATATGGCTTGCCACAAGTAGTTTAGGGATTGATAGGCCGCTGATGCAGCAAGTGTTGTTGTACGAACTTAGCACTGATTTTCTAAAAAAGTTTTGACCAATACGCACTTTTACCTTCACGGCTCTCGTTTCTCCGACATAATTTTCTGTATCTGGCAAATCACCCGTTTCATCCGTTAGTGCTTGATTCAAAGCTTTGGAAGCCTCAATTGTAAAATCTTCCCAATTACTGCGCATTTCTTCCCACATTTTTTTATCTGCATTTGATGCACCCGACAGACCTTTCCGTCCCATACCCAGAACTCATTTACCGGATCATCTTGTATCTCGTACTGCGGCCTTGCCCGACTCGTTCGAGGCGTTTCAGATCAACCAGTTTTTTAATAATAGCTTCCACGGTGCGGGGCGGAAAACCCAGCACCTCAATAGCATCTTTACGGCTAAAGGTTGTCTCTTTGCGGGTTTGTGCCCACTGCCAGAGAGCCAGCTGTTTTTCTGAAAGCAGTGTTTCAATGTTGTCTTTCTCTATCAGTTCTAAGGCGCTTTCTGCCTGTGCTTTTACGATAGACAGAAAACAGAATAACCAGGGGTAGAGGTCTTCGGCTTCCGATTTCCAGCCACTTTGGGAGCGGCTCAGTGCAAGGTAGTAATCTGCTTTGCGTGCTTCTATTAATTTTTCGTGGGAGACCAGGCCAGTAAAAGCATAGCCTTGTTGAAGCAGTAATAAGTTGGTCAGTAACCGACTGGTGCGTCCGTTACCATCCTGAAAGGGATGAATGGCTAGATATTCAAAAATAAAATTACCCATGCGGATAAGCGGGTGTTTGAATTTCTTCTCATCTGCCCATTGATACCAGCCCACCAGCTCTTGCATTTCTTTTGGTGTCAGGTGTGGTGGTGTTGGGTCAAAGATAACGCCAAGTATATTGCCGCTTTGGTCTTTTGCTTCAACGCGGTTGGAACCAAACTTATAGACGCCGCGTTGCCGTTGATCTTTATCCGAATATTGCAGCATGTCGTGGTGAAACTGCAAAATCAGTGATTCACTCAGTGCCATGTCTGCGAAGGATTCCAGAACGCGCTCAAGCATTTCCAGATACCCGGCCACCTCTTGCTCATCCCGGGATTTAAATTTGCGAATATGTAAGTTGCGGTAAAGCGCCTCAACCTGGTCATCACTGAGCCGGTTCCCTTCAATACGGTTGGAAGCCCCCGTTGAGGTAATAATGACTGACTGCGTAAGACGGCTGATGGTTTGTGGCAGGAATTTGCCTGTTAGACGAAAAGCGGTTTTAATCGCATCAATTTCCGACAATAGCGTAAAAAGTGCTTCAGTCTTCTCCGGGCTGAAGGTTAACCTTTTACTCAATCGTTCATTTTGCCAATCCATCTTATACTCACACACTAAAAACAATGTGATATTGTGTGATTTAATGTGAGAAAAGACAAGTGTTTCTCGTACGGTTCTAGATTTTGAAATTCCGGTTTTATAGACACATGAAGCGGTTTTCCGCCTATAAATACAATCTTTGACAAGGTCGGCAGTTTGATATGTATATTATGTTTTGTTTTCTATACATATTTTGACTTTGTACATAGAAAATCACCCTATTCTCGCCGACATTAATATCGGCTGATTGACTACTAAGTTTCCGTCTGATTGCCTGTTTTGATACCGAATAGCTCAAATACCCTGTCGAAAAGAGGGGTATTTCAGTATAAACGGTAGTTTATGCAACACTGAAAGTAACACGGGAATTTACAAAATTCTGTTATTTATATTAAATACAAATAGTTATAAATATTCCTTGAGTCCTCTCCTGGCACTATTTCTTATCTAACCACTTGTTTCAAAATAAGTTTTAAATCTCGCAGAACATACTTCAGCTAAGGTGGTACACCTTGGTGATAAACTATGCGTTGGATGCGCATCTGCGAGGTGTTTCATGATTTCACAATACCGAAGCTAGCCTAAAGTGAAGGACTACCCCTCTCATAAGCAGAAAGGTTTAGATAAATGGATGCTTGAAGATGCGTCGATAAAAGCTAACTATTTCGACAGATAGGGCTGACATGTCGATAGCGTGAACATATGAATTAGAGTCGCATGAGCAACATTAGGTCAGCACACTTGGACTCTACCTTGAACGTCAGGTAGCTTTGTATTTTTAACATTATCATAAAGTCAGCGAAGCAACTATACCACCAATTCCAGTGCCGCCTGCAGTAGTACATTGCAGCCTTTTTCGACATCATGCCAGTGGCTCCACTCATCCGGGGCATGGCTGATGCCGCCAACACTGGGGATAAACATCAGACCAGTGGGAGTGATGTCTGCGAAGAATTGCGCGTCATGGCCAGCGCCACTGGGCATTATCAACGTTTTATAACCTAGCTTTTTAGCATGTTTCTCCAGCAATTCGATCATTACCGGTGTGCAGGGCTTGGGTTCCAGCCAGCTCATCTGGTCGTATTCAAACATTAATTTATGTCTGCGGGCGATGGAAGAACACACTTTACGACAGGAATTAGCAATATTAAGCATGACCTCTTCGGACATATCCCTGCCCACCAGCGTGAAATCCACCTCGCCGGGCACGGTATGTGCAAAACCCGGTTTCAGTTCAACGCTGCCGATGGTAAGCCGGGTTTTATCGGTGCCTTCTTCGTCAATGATGCGGGGGATCTCATGGGCAAAATCCGCCAGTCCCATGAAAGCGTCGCTGCGAAGATCCATGGGTGCCGTGCCCGCATGATCCGCCTTGCCAATAAACTTGATAAGCCACTTGAATACACCAGAAATACCCTCCACCACGCCAATGGTGTTATGGGTTTGCTCCAGTACCGGACCTTGTTCGATATGCAGCTCCAGGAAACCCATCAGACTGTCTGGGTCACGAGCCGCCTCCATGGCCAGATGATAGGGTAGTTGGCAGCTACCCATGGCCTCCCGTAAAAGCAGTCCGCCATGGTCTTTCGCTCGCTCCAGCCAATCAAGCTTTAGATTGCCAGTTAATGCCTGAGCCCCCAACATGCCGCCAAAGCGACCTTCCTCCTCGCTGGTGGCAACCACCTCCAAAGCATGTCGTAATTTAATATTATTTTCCTTAATGACCCGGATACACTCCAGACCGGCGACTACACCCAGGACTCCATCGAACATACCCCCGGCAGGTACAGAGTCCAGATGGGAGCCAATTAGCAGTGCCTTTTGTTCCGCTCCGCCCAGTCTTCCGACAACATTACCGGCCCCATCCATGTACACCTGTAATTCCAGCTCCTCCATCTGTTGCATCAGCCAGTAGCGGGCTTTCATGTCTTCTTCGCTAAAGCCCTGGCGGTAAATGCCCTGATCCTCCGCGTTATAACCAAACCGGCCCAGGGTGTAGATATCCTGTTTGACTCGCTCCAAATTGATGACAGGGTTCACTGTATCAGATACCTCGCCGATTCAGGCTGCCCAGCCGAGCTGTTCGGCGCGGTTACGGGCCAGCTCAGGAATGTCAGCGTCGATAAAATGCTGATGCATAACCTGTACTCCAATAAGGTGGTTGATTACCGCGTCAATCTGCACTTTGTCAGCAGTAGTGCTAGCGGGATCGTCATGACGCTCGAACAGCGCATTTATGCCCTCGAATGATAGCAGGCCTGCGGCCTCCACTCGCTCTTTGGACAGGTGTTTGTCGGCAAGTTTTTTCATTTGCTGCCACTTGGTCTGATCAGTGTGTGCCGGGGGCGCCATAAAGGCAAATTTCTCGCGCTTGTACAGTACTTCAGGCAGTATGCCTTTCATGGCCTCCCGCAGCACATATTTTTCGATACGCCCCTTGATGCGGTACTGGGGGGGGATCTGTACGGCAAATTCTGCCAGGTGGTGGTCCAAGAAAGCCGGACGAGCTTCCATGGAATTGGCCATATCGACCCGATCACCACCCCAGGTGAGAATCTGGCCCTCCAGCATCGTTTTGCACCAGACATACTGGGCCTTGTCCAGGGCGTGTCGGCCCTGCAGCTGATCCGTATCCAGAGTGTCGGCGATAGCGGCGCCGGGCTGGTAATCCTTGAGAGTTTCACGCAGATCCGCTGCAAGTAGATCAGGTACCAGCGGCGCACAGGCAAGCCAGGGTTGCAGGCAGCTTGGGGTAAAGCCTACCGTAAAGTGCAAAGCGGGATCATCCACCTGTGTTTGCGCCAACATGGAGCCGGTGAACAGTGCATTACTCTCACTGAGCATGGATTGCCAATGTGCTTTTTCTTCAGCATTCAGTGAATCCAGGCCGTGCAAAAACATATCACGGCGAAAAGCCGGGTAGCCACCAAACAGTTCATCAGAGCCTTCGCCGGTCATAACCACCTTGTATTTATTGGCGTTGACGTGTCGACTCATCAGCAGTTTCGCTACGGCCAATGTGTTGTATATTGTGCGCTCGGTATGCCAGATTGTTTCTTCGAAATGCCCGTATAGTTCATTGCCCGAGAGACGCATAATATCCTGTTCGGCACCGCACCTTTCCGCCATTTGCGTAGCGATACTACTTTCATCGTACTTGTCATCGTCAAATCCGATGGTAAAAGCCCGAACCGGGCCCTGGCTGCAAGCCGAGGCAAGGCCGATAATCGCGCATGAGTCGATGCCGCCAGAAAGATAGCTGCCAACCGGCACGTCGGCTTCCAGGCGCAGAGCAACCGCATTAAGAAGCTCTTCACGGGTACGTTCGATTGCCGTCTCTTCCGACATTGGCTCGCGCTCTGACTCCCGGGGGAAATCAAGATCCCAATATTTACGATCGCTTATCAGCAATTTGTCGTCTGATCGCTGAATGCGCACTACGTGTCCGGGTTTTACCTGCTGTATTCCTTTAAACGCTGTGGTGCCCGGCACCATGGTCTGGATAAGCTGATGGTAAAGGCCTTCGGGTGTAAATTCGGGTTTTACTTGCGGATGCGCAAATATGACTTTTAGCTCCGAACCGAACACCAGGGTGTTGCCAACCTGGGTCCAGTACAACGGCTTGACGCCAAAGCGATCCCGCACCAGGTAAAGTGCTTCTTCCTGCTTGTCATAAAGGGAAAAAGCGAACTCTCCCCGTAATTGCTCTAGTGTTTGCTCCATCCCTACCCTGGGATAAAGGTGAAGGATAATTTCGGAATCGCTTTTGGTCGCGAAACGTGCATCCTGCGCCGTCAGGCGGGCACGAATTCGTTGATAGTCGTAAAACTCTCCGTTATGCGCCAGTAGCAGCGTACCGTCAGCACTGACAAAAGGTTGACGGCCACGATCTTCATCCAGATCAATAATGGACAAGCGCGCGTGACTGAAGCCGACTCCATGATCGTCAAATATTTTGCAGCCAAAGCCATCCGGCCCGCGATGATGTTGAATAGCTGCCATATTGACCAGTAATTGTGGATCAATTGTGTCCTGGGCTTGAGCATGTAATATACCGGCGATTCCGCACATAAGCTGATGATTAATTCCTTGTTGTTAAGCGATTAAAAGGTTCAGACGACGTCGAGCACTCGCCCTTTACGGTGAACCAGACAGGTGAGCAGCGCCATACGCACGAATACTGCACCGCGAGCCTGGGAGAAGTACCAGTTAAATGGCGTATGGTCCAGCTCGGTAGAAAGTTCTTCGCCGCGGGCCAGCGGGTGAAGCACGATGGCGTTTTCTTTGAAGGGAGTGTTATTGTCCAACTGGAACGACTTACCAAAGGTCAGAAAGTCATCTCCCGTCCATGCGATAGTATTGATATACACCACATCAAGAGTGGGCACTAGTTCATCAAAGCTGCTTCCGGCCTGGATGATATTGAGACCACTCTCTTTAAAGTCCTGTAAACTTTCGTCGTCATTCCCATCCTTTTCGTCATTGAATAAATAGACCGCTTCAAAGGCATGGGAGAATACTGAAAAAATCTTTAGCAGGCTGCGCACGGTGCGCATCTTGTCCGGCACACCTATAATGCCTACCCGGATACGCTGGTCTTCAGGCAAATCTTTTTTTATCAGTTCCGGTCGCCATTTAAAGATGGTGTAAATATCGGCCATAGCCTGAGTTGGATGCTCGTCCATACCGTTGCCCGCATTGATAATAGGAATGCGTAATGTATCGCGCATCTCATAAAGAGATTCCTCCCGGGTATCACGCAACACCACACAGTCGGCGTAGTTATTAAACATTTCTCCCACATCAGACAGCGACTCTCCCTTGGCAATCCCGGTGGTGGACCGATCTGTAATCGACATAATGTCGCCGCCGAGCCGATGCCAGGCGCTTTCGAACGAGAGGCGCGTTCGAGTACTGGGCTCGTAAAAGGCACTTATCAGAATTTTACCTTGTAACGGCGTGCTGAAGCGATCCGGGTTGGACTCATATTTAGCGGCCAGCCGAAACAGCTGCAATAGGGTTTGCGCATCAAATTGATCCGCTTTGAGTATGTGCTGGTGCTCCAGGGGCCTCAGATAGTCGCCATCTTCGACAATAGTTCGTAACAACGCCTTCGGGTGAGCATCACCCTGCACGTCAGGTTTGTTCCGAGAGCGAATATGAACCTGTTCTTCCATTGAGAAAATTCTCCTCTATTTACCAAAGGTTGCCACGTAGCCAATCCCGAACCAATAGGGTCATCAGAATCAGCGGAGTAGCACTGGTCATGACCAGTGCTACCCATACGAGAGTGGAAAGGGCGGAAAGTGAGATCATAGTTGTCTCGCTCCTGAGCCGAGAGTTGCAAAATCAAACTGCCTTTTATCAAGGCAACTTACCACCACGATCACAGCCAGCGACGCTGCACAGGATACAAGGGCAGCGACGTAGAAGCCTATCTGGAAGTAAGCAATCAAACCACAAGCGGTACCGGCCAGCATCGCCAGGGCGGCCGCCAAACCTGTGGTCCAGCGAAAATAAAGTCCGAATACAATTGGCCAGATAGCACTGGCGACAAACGCCCCGGTAAAATAGAGCAACGAGGCCAGAGTGGTGAGCCGGGGTACGCACAGCAGCCAGGTTATCACTCCCAAACCGACAATAACGAAGCGACCAATACGCAAGCACTGTTCATCTGTCGCTCCCCGGTTAAGGTGGCCACGATAGAGATCCTGGGTAATCAGATCGGCGGTAGCGGCCAGTAGTGAATCCAGGCTGGAAGCCAGCGCGGAGAACACCACAATAAAGACTACCACGGCGCCGGTCGCCCCCAGGATTTGACCGGCTACCAACGGCCCGACCATATCTGCCGTCGGCACATTGATACCCAGGGACGGAGCGGCCAGGGCGACAAACCCGGCAACGATAGGAATGGGCAGCCAGAACATTCCGGCAATAAAGTAGGCTCGCGCACCAGTGTCTTGTCGAAAAGCGAAGGCGCGAGACCACCATACATTGGAATGAAAAATTTCACCCACACCAAACAGCAGGTTATTAAACAGAAACATGATCGCTGCGGGAAACAACAAACTCAGCAGCATGGGATGATCACGACTGAGATCGGTGTGCATCGTGTCAAAGCCGATGTTTTTTATCACCAGTACGGCGATAAAGATCAGCCCCAGCAGAATAATAATAGTTTGGACAAAATCGGTAGCAATTACGGCCCGTAATCCTCCCAGAAGGGTATACGAAACACATACCAGGAGAATAACGCTCATCCCCACGTGGTAGGGGACACCACTAAGCGCGTGCACCAGGATTCCTCCTGCCATACCAAGACTGATCAGCCAGCCGAAGGCATAAAACAGGGATATCATTAAAAATATACGCCACGCCAAAATCCCGTAGCGCTCACGGATGAAATCGCCGGAAGTAAAGCCATGGGGTAGTAAAGCCTTGATGCGCTTTGCCAGTGGAGCGAACATCAGCAAACCCACCGCTCCAAGTGAGTAGCCCACCATTCCCCATACACCGAGCTGATAAGTAACCTGTGGCGCGGTCATGGTGGTATTGCTGGTGACCCAGGTAGCCATCGCAGTCGCCGCCGCAAATGCAAGCCCGACGTTACGTCCCGCAAGCATGTAATCATCTAGCGTTTTGTTTTTACGGCCCAGGTAATAGCCAAACGCGATCCAAATCAATCCGAATACAAGCAGTATGAACAGTGCCATGCCGGGCGCTAGTGCAGTATCCATAGCAGCTACTCCCGGCCTCTTTTACCGATCAATATTGTAGCCACCAGGGTAGTAAACAGCAGCAATCCAAGGCCGAATACCAAGCCTGCCCGTTCCAGGCTATGGTGTTGGACACGGACTAACAAAGGTTGCGTGGAAGGCTCGGTATCGTTGACCAAACGAAAGTAATAATCGCCATCACGGAGGCCTGTGATGGTTATGCTGCCTATTGCATTTATCGAACGTGACAGCGGTTTTTTGAAATCGGGAGTTTGCGACTGTTGCAGTGCGAGATTGGTAGCTGGAGTGCTTAATTCCCAGTTAAGAACGAAGTAACCTTCAGAGGAAAGCGTTGTATCGGCAGTCAGTGTATTAGCAGAGAGCCATGCAGGGGAGAATATTGCGATCGTCAGCAACCACAAGTTGACGCGTACCCTTTGTGCTCTTTCGCCAGAGCAGATATCTCCCCCCTATTCCGCGTACCTTACCTGAATCTAATGACTCAAAATTAGCTAGAATAGCCAGTATGGCCACGGACTCTGTCTAAAGCTTACAAATGCTAACGCTTTTGCCTGTAAATGTCCAAGCCTGCAGGGCAGCTATTGATGTTTGCATAGGCGAATTCAGGTTGTACCGGTTAATTGTCTATTAAGTTAACGCCCATTGGCTTGATATAATCATTACGAGCAAATTTTTTGAAAAGAGCATTAAGAATTTCGGGCTAATCAGGAGTCTGGCGTATAAGGACCACTATCACGACGAGGTTGTCACCAATGGATATATAGGCCAGATAGAGCACCCAAACAAGACAAATACTCAATTCATCCGTAACGAAAAAGTGCCCGATAGGGGAAAAACACTTAGGACTCTGGGAAAAGCTCTCGGGATATTCGTGCAGGTCAGCAAAACACTGCCAGGTTAGCCCCTTGCCCCGACCGGGATAAAGACCGCTGCCGTGCTGCCCTGAATCACATTCGGCTGTTTCAGTCAGAATGCAGTGTCAGGAGTTTCCTTGCTACGAGAGTCAATCTCCTTCTGCTATATCATGAATATATTTATCGAAGAAGCGGCCACGGGCTAGATCATCCAACCCACTCATCACATGTGTGACGAACATTTGAGCTTCCATATCAAGGCGAATTAAATCTCGGTGATATTCACTGGAAGAGTCATAGGAACCACTTTCCGCCTTTGTTTTTATAAGGCTTTTTGAGTTCCGCTGTTGATGATTGATCTAATCCTGATCAAGCCCCAACTCCTTAAGCAAAGCCGCAACCTGCCCTTCCAGCGCCGTAACCCTCGCCTCCAAATCATCCCGCGACTGTGTCGTCCGGCTTAGTGACTGATGAGCCATCGGCTCCGGCTCACCGCATAGCAGGTGCATATAACGATCTTCACGCATACCTGACTGACGTGGCATTTTCTGAACCAGCGGTTTCAATCGACCCAGCAACTTATCCAGCAGCTCTTCGACATCATTCAGGCTTTCAAACTCAACCATGCGTTGGGTACGCGAATAAAGCTCGGACACCGTCTGCGGGCCACGTAAAATCATCACTGCAAAAATCGCATGCTCAGCTTTACTCTGATGCAACGTTCGACTCAAACGCTGCTTAAAACGATCTGTCCGCGAACCAAACTCAACTTCCACCAAGGACCTGTCACGTAACTGATTCAGACAGTGCTGCACCGCACCGTTTTCAAGTTTCATTATCGGCTCACGGCTGGTTTTTTGGTTACAGGCCGTCACCAGGCTATTCAGCGTTAACGGGTAGGCATCCGGTGTGGTCAATTGCTTTTCCATCAAAGCACCCAGCACGCGGGCCTCGATCGCGGTTAACATAGGCCCGGCGTCTTCCGCAGCAGCCAGTTCATTTTCCTCGGTAAAATCGTTATCTTCCATTCTCTAATCTCGTTGGTTATCGTTTTATAGTCGTCTTAACAGGCCCTAGTTTAAACCAATAATGTTCTCACCGATTCCTCATCTCGCTCGAATAAGCATCACTAACTAAAACGGGCAGGGACAAAACCCCTTAATCCTTTCCGCAGTCATCGGATGATCAAATTCAAGGGTAGTGGCATGCAACATCAAACGCGGCGCCATCAAGAATGCCTCATCTGTCGCATAGAGATCGCAGCCTAAAATGGGGTGGCCTATTTCTCGACTGTGAATACGCAATTGGTGGGTGCGGCCTGAAACCGGTGTAAAGCTTACCTTCGTCGCAAAGGGCTCTGACAATCGCTCAAGCACCTGATAGTTTGTCACCGCCTGCTTGCCGGTGTCATAACAGATTTTTTGCAATGGGAAGTTCGGCCGATCTTTCGCAATCGGAAATTCAATACTGCCCTCATCACTAGCCAGATGACCATACAACAGCGCCGTATAACGCTTATCCACATTACGCGCCTGAAACTGCTTACCAAGGCGACCATTCACCTGCCTATTTAATGCCACCAGCATCAATCCCGACGTACCAAAATCAAGGCGATGCACCATCGTCGCCGAAGGAAAATCCTTAACCAACCGAAAATGAACAGAATCTCTATTCTCGGGGTGCTTCCCCGACAGGCTCAACAAGCCTCCCGGCTTATTGATGAGTAACAGGTGTTCATCCTGATACAGAATCTCAATCTGCTCGTGGCACACAGGCACAATAAAAGGGTCCGCTTGCGGTTGCATCTTGGCTTGATCAGGTCGGCGGTTAATCTTTTTTATCAATGGTGAGCTCAAGCGTCTTACAGTCACCGGCAAACCACTTTTGCACATACAACGTACCCACAATCGGCGCCTTACCCTCCTCCGACTCCTCTTTGTAGCGCACACTATTTTTGGTTTCTTTATCGTAACTAAACTTTACAGATACCTTTGACATCTTTGCTCTTTTCTCTGGGTTGGTAGCATTTGGAGAGGCCAATCAAATCAAATCGTTCAGAAAAAGGCAACCTCATATAGGTATCTGTTCCCGGAAAGCCGAAAATCCATCGTGTTCGACAGTGTGAACGCTTATTCGCCAGTGGATAGCTGATAACACCCCTCCAATCCACCGGATACAAACCGCCCATCGAATGCATTACGCCAAATGCAGAAATCCCCGCGGCCTGAAACTGAGGTTTTATTCCGATTGAGCTCACCTCACCATGAGCACCGTTCCAGTTCCGGCGTAGGTGCGAAGGTAAACCAGCATTGAGTGGGAACTTTTGCAGCCTTGCAGGAGCCCTTTCAATTTGTGGGCGCCCATTATTTACTATTTACTGCTATTTACGGCCCCTTGACGCGCTTTTTAACACAGGAATGGCTCAAGAATCCTCATTAACCAACCCAATAAAGCACATCCCTCATCAACCAAAAAATGATGCTGATAGTGAAAAAAGAGAGCCACGTAGTCATCAGCAATGCGGCAGCGCAGAACCCTTGAAGCTGATACTTTTGAGCCAGAATCGGATAAATGCCCAACATGGGCATACAGGCAAAACCGATGGCCGCAGCGTGGAAGACCGGATCGGTGGGCGGAAGTAACCACAGCATCAACCCCACCACTAATGGATGGAGGAGCAGTTTGCCCACCGCCACAACGGCGACATCCCGCATCATTCCCCAAATCTTCAGACCGACCAACGATCCGCCTATGACAAAAAGTGCGACGGGTACGGAGGCAGCTGCGAGCATATCAACCGGACGCGAAACCGGTTCCGGCAACCGAATCCCGATGAAGGAAAAACCAAACCCGACCACGATCGCAATAATTAGCGGGTTTTTTATCAGGTTGCGAAGCGAGCGAAATGCGACACGCCACCTCTGAGTGTCTGAGTCCCGATTGCTTTCCGCCAGCACCAGCATTAACGGCAATAACAACAGATTCTCAACCAACATACACAGCGCCAAGGCAACAGCAGCTTTCGGCCCCAGCCACTGAGAGAGAATCGGATATCCGATAAACGCGGTATTGGAAAACGCCGTTCCCATGCCACACAATGCGTGGAAAGGGTTTTCCCCTTTGCGACGCATACGGCCAAGAAAGAAAGCCGCGAAAAACACCAGCAGCGAGCCAACTCCATAAGCAGCGAGAAAACTCAGATCAAAAATCTCTGAAAAGGATCGCTGCGACAGCGTTTTAAGAAGCAGCGCTGGCAGCGCAAAGTTGAGGACAAACTTTCCGAGCCGGGCAGAATCCTCCTTTGTGAATACTCCCCACCGGACGGCAAAAAATCCAACGGCAATTAAAATATAGATCGGCGTAGTGATAGACAGTATGTTTAACATTAAGTGTTTCTCTTACGCTTATTTTACAAGGTGCTCGATTCTCCACACATTGTGTATTCGCTGATTACGTGCGAAATCCGGATCAAAGGTCTGTCCGGTGATATTGCGTATGACAAACTCATCACTGAGATCCGGATCCATCTTGAATTTGCGGAAATTATTGGAAAAAAGCAGGGTGCCACCTAAGGAAAGCTTTTGCATCGCGCCACGAATCATTTCCGGATGGTCGCGCTGCACATCCAGCACAGCCTGCATTTTTTTTGAGTTAGAGAAGGTCGGTGGGTCGAGAAAAATCAGGTCAAACTCGCCTATGCCTCGCTTCAGCCATTCCAGACAATCGGCGCGCATCAGTGGGTTTTGTTTTTCACTCAGGCCGTTTAGTTCGAAATTCCGCCGCGCCCAGTCCAGATAGGTATTGGACATATCTATACTCAGGGTTTTTTCGGCACCACCCAGTGCAGCATGGATCGATGCGGCTGCCGTATAACAAAACAGGTTCAGGAAGCGTTTTCCTTTCGCCATTTGCCTGATCATATTCCGTACAGGCCGATGATCAATAAACAGCCCTGTATCGAGATAATCCGATAAATTCACTTCCAGTGCCGCCGGGCTCTCATGTACGGTAAACACCTTCGAGTTCAGCGCCATTTGTTTGCTGTACTGATTGCTGCCTTTTTGTTTTCGGCGTTCTTTAAAAAAAATCTGTGCACCAGGCCGGTATGCTTTTAGCGCTTGTCTGACTTCGGTAAAACGTTGTCGCGCGAGGTTTTCTGGAATGGTATTCGGGGCCGCGTATTCCTGCACATGCAATGCCTCACCATAAAGATCAACGGCCACCGCATATTCGGGTATATCGGCATCATACAAACGGTAGCATCTTATATCAGACTGCTTAAGCCAGTTAGCAAGGCGACGCTGATTTTTCTTTAGCCGATTGAGCAACATTTGAGCGCCTTCGCTCAGTTCCTGTTTTGGTGGCGCGGTTTTCAGCCGCTGTTCGATAAGTGCAGATTTGGAACGCAAATCATCGAAAATAAGCAGTTTGCAAGGGACTGTGCCATTGAATAGCTTATATTGCTTACTCGGTGACAGGTCCATTTCCCGCGCAAGCTCAGTATTGCCGGTGAACACCGCGGCTCGCCAATGGTCGAAATTTTTCTGTAAAACCTGACCCAGTTTTGTATAAAGCGGCTCAAGGTTTCTCTGCTCACCGGGACGTTCAAAGTAGGGTGGACTGGTGAGCAGCAGGCCCTTTTCTGCGGTTGGCTTGCCGAATTGCTGTAATGGTTTGTGAGCGATTCGGATATGTCCATCCAGCCCAGCATTCTGTATATTTTGCAGTGCCAGCTGCACTACTCTCGGGTTGGCTTCGTAACCGCAAATATCCAATCGTAACGCTTCCAGACCGTCCTGCTTCTTCTTTTGCGCTTCTTTTTCCAGGGTTTCCCACAACTCGCTTTCATGCTGCTTCCAGACAAGAAAGCCGTAATGATGCTCAGTGCGCGCGGTTCCGGGCGCTATATCTGCGGCCAGCATAGCTCCCTCAATCAAAATCGTCGCATCACCACACAGTGGATCAAGCAGGGCGCACCCCTGCTTACTCAGTTCTGGCCAACCGGATCGCAGCAATAGTGCGGCCGCCAGATTTTCTTTGATGGAGGTACGGCTCTGCTCGCTACGATAACCGCGCCGGTGCAGACTTTCGCCAGATAGATCCAGCGACACAGTGAGCACACCCTTATGCAGTCGCGCCTGAATACGCAGATCAGGATTGTGTAAATCCACGTTGGGCCGCTCGCCCTCGACTTTACGAATCCGGTCAACGAGCGCATCTTTAACTCGCTGCGCACCAAAAGTGGTGTGATCAATCAGCCTCGAGGTACCGATAAAATCGACCACAATGCTATTCGCCGCAGACAGATGTTCCTCCCAGGGAACCTCCATACATTGGTTATAAATATCGTCAGCGCTATGCAGTTCGAATCGGGTCAGCGGCAATAACACACGATTTGCCAGCCGCGACCAAAGGCAGGCACGATAAGCCAGCGCCAATGGACCGCTGAAATGTACCGCAGCAACGGTTTGCTTAATCTGCTCAGCACCAAGAGCCGACAGCTCATCAGCAAGCAGTGCTTCCAGGCCTTTAGGGCAAGTGGCCAGCCACGCCTGTTGATGGCTAATTTTATCAAGCATGTCACTACCCCTGATTAAAAGCGCCTATCATATAGTTCTTTTGATAATTGTGTAGTGAAAAAAACGTTGCCCAAAGATAGCCGCAAGTGAATAGTGCTGGTTTTTTTGCGACACACTCAAAGAATCTTTAAAGTATGCTGCCTTTAAACGACGTCACTCGATCACTTTACCGCGCAACGTTTTGGTACGACTATGCTTGGTTTTTCTGTCCATTCTCTTATTCTGTGAAGCTTTGCTTGGCCGTGTTGCGCGGCGTGGTTTTTGAGTGACCGTCGTACCCTGTAAAATCACCTTCAATCGCAGCAACGCATCCTCACGATTTTTCTCCTGCGTGCGAAATCGCTGCGCTTTGATGACAATAACACCTTCGCTGCTGATGCGCCGATCCCGCATTTGCAGAAGAGTTTGCTTGATACTTTCTGGCAGAGAGGAAGCATGAATATCGAAGCGCAGATGAATCGCCGACGAAACTTTATTTACGTTCTGGCCTCCGGCTCCCTGCGCACGGATAGCGGTGAGTTCAATCTCATCTTCGTCTAGGGATAGGTTCGAGGTTATCTGTAGCAAGTTATCAATCCATATTAAAATTGGCGAGGATACACTCAAGCCATTTGATGGCATAGTTGAACAATCACTATTTCACAACAGCATCCCGACAGCCTGAGAAAATCTAGTCCAACTCAAGACTTTCATCCACACACTGGAAGACGAAACCACAGGGAACATCCAGGCCTTTGGCAATATCCTTGATGACCGTCATTTCATCCTTTGAAGTGTCCTCTCCGGCTTGAGCAACCAGACATATATCCCTGAGTACCTGCATGCGCTGGGTCATACTGGCCTGTTCTCGAGTTGCTTTAATTCGATTAGGCAGCTCTCTGTGTATTTTTCGTATATTGAGATTATCCACGGAAAATTTATCCCCAAAAAAACCCTTCAGAACAGACAGCTCTCCCTCACTAATGCCATCACGCGCGTCAGCAACCGCAACAGCTCCAGCGAATAACAAACGACGCATGGTTTCAGCGGTATCTGTACGTGCATCCATATAGCTGGGCTCCATTAGACTCATGACCCCCTGCACCTTCATTTCCAACTCCATTTTCCCACTTTCACCTGACCGCAACATATCACTTTCATCAAACAGCTTGAGCGCTTTGACACGCAGCGGGCTGAACGGATGCGTTGAAAACCAGTCCTGCATCGGTGCACCCTGCCCAGGTTCCGCATCCTCTTCCATCATATCGTCCAGTTGTCGCAAAAAGTCATCGAGACTGAATGAAACCACTTTATCGCTGGTAAGCCCGGAGGCCAATTTAAACAGCGCCCGCGCAATCGCATCCAGATCTTCCGAGCAAAAAGCCCCCGCTCGATCCGCAGAAATTTCCGCATATCGAGACCAGGCAAAAAGCTCCAGTGCAAGACTGGCGCTCGGTCGCTCTTTTCCCCGTAACAGATAGCCTACCGGAATATCATGGTGCTGGTATACATGGTGCCCCAGTTCATGCCCCATCACAAACAGCAGTTCTTTCTCCACAAAAGCCTCCAGCAAACTGGAGGAAAACATGATAAAAAGGCGGCCTTCTTCGGGTTTAAAACAAGCCGCATTAAACTGGGGACTGGAATAGGCATAGAGTTCCAATGGAATATTCAGCTCCAGGCGCTCAGTGCAATGGTCTGCCATTGCGTGGAGCCTGGGTGCCATACTGCGGCTCAAGCGAACCGAGGTAGAAAGCAGGTGTCTGCGAGTACCCAACGGCCCTTTTTCTTCCTGTCGGCTTATCCATTCTCTGACCTGCTTAACCTCCTTTTCCTGCAACAGGCTGTTATAGAGTTTGAGGTCATTAGCACAACGGATCATCTCTGCATTCATTACATTACTCCAACTTATTCTACTCTGCTTTGCTGTAGCAACGACCTCACAAACTCAGGTACTCGCGTGCCCGCTGCCCCATAAATATGCTTCTGAAACGATGACTGGACTGATGAGGATTCCAGGTTGATTTCAACGGTTTGCGCTCCCGCCTGTGCTGCCATACTAACAAATCCCGCCGCAGGATAGACATTTCCGGAGGTGCCGATGGCTACGAACAATTCAGTCTCAGACAGGCTCTGATAAATACGATCCATTGCCAGGGGCATTTCACCAAACCAAACCACGTGGGGGCGTAAACGCCCCGCCAAGCCACAACATTTGCATTGACTTAGCATCGATAGATCGCCCGACAGTGGGTATGTTTTCCCACTGACTTCACAACGCATCTTGAGTAATTCGCCATGCATATGAATCACTTCCTGCGAACCCGCTCGCTCGTGAAGATTATCAATATTCTGTGTGACCAGCAGATAATCACCAGCAAACGCCCTTTCTAATTCGGCCAGAGCAAAGTGCGCTGCATTTGGTTTTATGTCACCTTCGATCAGCTGCTTGCGACGCTGATTGTAAAAGCTGTGAACTAATTCAGGGTCGGCAGCAAACCCCTCTGGAGACGCCACCGTTTCAACCAAATGATTCTCCCAAAGGCCATCCGCATCACGAAAAGTCTTTATTCCTGATTCTGCGGATGCACCTGCTCCTGTCAGAATGACTATCGATCGGTAGCGCTGCACGGATAAACCGTAATAATTACTGGTGGTTGAAATTAATAACCATCACAGATATTACGATCTTTAAAATCCTTCTCGCTGGTAGGGTATTTGATATCAGGCATACTGCCGCGCATCATCTCGCCACATTCCCGCGCAGTCTTGACGTTCTCATCGTCAGAAATTTCCAGGCCAAATTTCATCGCCGTTCTCTCTGCATCTTTTTGTTTGCCAGCCTGACAAAGCGCCTTCACTTCAGACTCCATCTCTTTCGCCCTCTGGCCGATCTGCATCAGTGCCTGTTGATCAACCCGGGACATACACTCCTGCATTTTTTGTGCCTGCTGCATCATTTGCATCATCTGCTCCTGACTCATTCCTGTCGGTTGCTGCGCAAGTGCGACAGTTGGCATTATTAACGCCATACCCATTAGCAAATATAATCTTTTCATTTAAATTCATCCTTTTTATTCATTTTCATGTTTGCTCTCAAAACTCTCTCTAGAAGAAACGTGCCAGCACAATCAAGATTACCCTGCGACATCCGCTTCCGCAACTTGCTTGAGATTCCTTAAACCGGCCTCATAATCAGGTCCCACCATACTATCCATCATCAAGCCAAATATGCGGCCCAAAAGGTCCCAACCATGATCCATATCCAGTGACCAGGTAACCTGTACACCCGAGTCAAGCTGGCTTAACCGATAGCTGGCCTCGCTCTGCCCCTTCGCCCCAAAATCCAGAAACACTCGCACCAATTGATAGGGTTCAGACGCAATAATTTTCTGAGAACCACTACCAACCTCCTGATGTTCGCTGCTCCAGTGCATTTCATTTCCCACTCCCGATTCAGGACCGGAAATTTCAAATGTAGTATTGGGATCTCGTTGAGCCCAGGGCGACCAGTTGTTGAAGCGGCTAAAGCTATTCACATAGGAAAATATCAACTCCTGCGGCGCATCAATCACGATTGTACGCTCCATATGAGTTTTGGAGGGCAATAAAAGTCCGACCACCACAATGAGAATGATTATCCCCAATAGATATTTAAGAAACTTCATCTAAGCTCCCTTGGTTGTGCCGGCTGTTATCACGCCTGCAGTTAATTTTTTTAGTTACTAATGTGCTTTTTGCCAGCTTTCGGCTTGAGACATTAGACCGCTAGCAATGTTAAGCGCTATTTGTGCAAATTTACATCAAAACAGGAGGCCCACATGATTAGCCAGATTTCAACCCTGGCTCGGCTGCAAGACTATCAACAAACTGTTTATATACGATCGAGCACAACGAAACTATAGTCATATGGATTTTCACCTTCAGCATAAAAAGTCTCCCGCCCGACTTCCTGCCAATCGCTACGATCAAATTTGGGAAACCAGGCATTACCATTAATTTCGGCATGCACTTGCGTAAGATAAATTCGATCAACTAACGGTAAGGCCAACGCATAAATTTGTCCTCCACCAATTACAATTGCTTCCGTCGCCCCATCAATCAGACTGATATTTTCAGATAGCTCAACGGCGTCTTCCAATGTCGATACAACACTGCAGCCATCCGGTTCCAGCTCCGGATTTCGGCTAATGATGATATTGGTTCTGCCCGGCAGCGGCTTACCAATCGACTCAAAAGTTTTACGCCCCATAATAATGGGCTTACCCATCGTAATTGACTTAAAATACCTAAGGTCGTCGGGCAGATACCAAGGCAAATTGTTGTTAACCCCTATCACACGGTTTTCCGCCATCGCAACTATCAGAGCGAGCCTCACTTTATTCTAACCTCCAAAAATCTGTACGCTCAATAACGCACAGGTTAACACCAACCCCAGCACGGGCACCGCGAGAGGATAGCGAATTTGCACAGTCGCGTCACCTAGTGGCAAAACTCTGTCTTTTATATCTCTGTCTTTTATTTTTATCCGTACCAGCGACAGGTTGATTACCGCAAACACACAGATAATGATAAAACTGGTTATCTTCGCTAACTTTTCCACCGGCAAAGCCAGTGCAAAGACCAACACAATGGCGGCCACCAGCAACGTGGCGGCAACAGGGGTTCGTGTGCGCACACTAATCCGCGCCAGCCAGTGAGGCAGTAACCCCTGAGATGACATTCCATAAAGCACCCGGGATCCCATAATGACCTGAATGAGTGCGCCATTGCTAATCGCCAACAGACTGATCAGTGTCATCCCCCATACAGGCATCCAACTGCTATCCGCCACTAAATCGGCAAAGGGCGCTTCGGATAATGCCAGCTGTTCGATGGGTAGGGCCCTCACAGCCGCCCAGGCAACCAGCATATAAAGAGTTGTGGTGACCAGCAACGCAATAATGATAGCTCGTGGCAGGTTCACTCTTACGTTTTTGACCTCTTCTGCCATATTAACCATATCTTCAAAGCCGATAAAGGCAAAAAAAGCCAAAAACGCTCCCAGAAAAATTGGACTCCAGTTCGCCAGTGTGAAATGTGGTATATAAGGTGACCAGTCCGAAGGCAGGCTGGTCCAATGCTGCTGTGTTGAGAGCAACACGAGGAATATACCTACCACTTCAATGAGGGTAACAATTGCAGCAGCTTTAAGTGATTCGGCGACACCCCAGACAGCTAACAGTGCTATTAACACCACCAGCAATAGCATGACCAACCAGCCATCAAGCGCTACAAACAGAGTAAAGTAGCCGACAAAACCACGTGTTATGGTTGCGGCCGAGACGACGCCGGTCGCCACCACCGCCAGGCCTACCAGTAGTGAAAGCCAGTTCAGGTTAAAAGCTGCGTTAACATAATAGGCTTCTCCTGCGCTGCGTGGATACCGGTTTGAAAGTTCGGCATAGGAAAGCGCGGTAAAGCCAACTACGATGGAGGCCACTAAAAAAGAGACCGGGGCATGATAACCGCTGCTCGCAGCAACCTTACTGATCAGCACATAAATACCCGCACCCACTATGGTGCCAATACCATAGAGCGTAATCAGCGGAAGACCGATAACTCTTATCAGTGATGCGTTTTTAGTCATGCTGTATAGGAATGATCTGGTAAATTAAGTACATTTTATATTGCACTGCCTTTACTCTAGCGGTTATTGCGCCGTTGTAGAAGGTCTACCGGGAAATCATTATTGGTGAGCAGCGGCCCCCGAAGATGCCAACCGGCTCAGCGCCTTATCGTGATATCGCCCCAACAAACACTGTGCACCCATTGCACCCAGCAGAGCAAGAAACATATCCCACTGTGTATCCCAAATATCTCCCTGGGTACCTAGAAATTCAACCGAGGCTTCATTGGCTGCGATAGCCGCCCACCATTCAATCATTTCATAAAAGGCGCTAAAAGCCAGACAGATGCTGGTGACAATCAAAAACAACCATTTCCCCACCACCAGTGGCGAGCGTCGCAACAATATTTCTCGGGCCAGAATGGCCGGGACAAACCCCTGGGCAATATGCCCAATTCGGTCATAATGATTACGTGAAAACTCGAACATATCCTGCATCCAATAGCCGAGGGGTACACGGGCATAGGTATAGTGGGCTCCGAGGATCAAGATCAGCGCATGCAGAAACAGTAGGCGATAGCATAGCGGGGTAAATGCAAAGCGACGATAGGTGGCGGTTATTAGTGGTAGCCCAATCAGCACCGGAAAGGTTTCCAGATACCAGGTCAGTCTATCATAGGGATCAATATAGGATACAATGAGCGCACTCAGCAGGACTGCCAGCAATATCCCTTTCTCGACGGCAGTAATCATTTACGATACCCGCCAATCGAATATTCCATGCTATAACAATCGCTATGCGAGCTGCCGCAAAATTACCTGCTCCATTCCCGCCAGTACACTTTTTCTGGCACTGGACAGAACTGAATCGGGAGCGCTCGCTTCTATGAACTGCAAGCCAAGCAAGCATTCGCCTCGCTCTCTGCGCATATAACGCACCACCGCCTGAATATTTGAAATTCGCTCTGATCTGGATTGTATGCTGAGGGTCAACCTATCCCCAACTTTGAATTTCTTATCACAACATAGCCCTACACCATGACGATTAAAATCAACAACTGCGGCCTCATTGCTCATTCCGAATCGTCCTAAACAACCGCTGCGCTTGACATAGGCCGTGTAGTGGAATGCACGAAATCTATCGCTGGCTCGTCGATCTTGGGGGGCTGTTACGTTCATTCTCCGATCCTGGGTGGCTGCAAGCTCATTATTCTGATCCGGTCTTAAGCTGATTAACCGTTATTATAGTCCAAAACCGACGAAAGCTACTAAACCGCTACTGGCGCTTTTATCGGAGGGTGGGGATCATATCCTTGAATTTGAAAATCCTCAAAACAGTATTCGAACAGTGACGCTGGCTTACGCTTGATCTCTAACTGTGGCAACGGCCGCGGGTCACGACGCAATTGCTCATACACTATATCCTCTGTCAGGTGGTTACTATAAAGATGACAGTCGCCAAAGGTATGAACAAACTCGCCAACTTGCAGGTTAGTCTGTTGTGCCAGCATATGCGTCAGCAGCGCATAGGAGGCAATATTAAAGGGGACTCCCAGGAACAGGTCAGCAGAGCGCTGATAGAGTTGACAGGAAAGCTTCCCCTGCGCGACATAGAATTGGAACAATGAGTGACAGGGTGGCAGTGCCATTTTATCCGCAACCCCCGGATTATAGGCAACGACCATAATACGCCGACTGTCCGGATTATTTTGCAGCTGATCCACCACGTAACTGATTTGGTCGACTGTGCTCCCGTCAGGGGTTTTCCAGGAGCGCCACTGTTCTCCATAAACTGGACCTAAATCGCCCTGTTCATCCGCCCATTCGTCCCATATGCTAACGCCGTTTTCACGCAGATACTGGATATTGGTATCACCGCGCAAAAACCATAAAAGCTCATAAATAATAGAACGCAAGTGACACTTCTTTGTGGTCACCAAAGGGAAACCCCGCGCCAAGTCAAAACGAATTTGCCGGCCAAAAACTGAGCGCGTGCCAGTTCCCGTGCGATCTTCTTTATCGATCCCGTTTTCCAGCACATCTTTCATTAAGGTTAAGTATTGCTGCATAACTATCCAAATACTCTAATTTCTATTTTTAGTGGTCTGCGGAATTATCGGGTAAATCCTATATCCCCATATCATTAACATCAAACCCACCAACACCATCGGCAGGGTTAGAAGTTGCCCCATAGTTAACCAATTGAAAGCAATATAGCCCAAATGCGCATCCGGCTGACGGAAAAACTCAACAACAAAACGGAACACGCCATAGCATATCAAAAACAGGCCAGACACAGCCATGCGCGGCCTCGGTTTGGCTGAATACCACCAAAGAATCATGAACAAAAGCACCCCTTCCAGGGCAAGTTGATAAAGTTGCGAAGGGTGACGTGGTAGATCACCCGCACGCGGGAAAACCATTGCCCAGGGAACATCTGTTACCCGACCCCAAAGTTCACCACCAATAAAATTCCCGAGACGCCCGGCGCCCAATCCGATCGGCACTAATGGCACAGTAAAGTCAGTAAGCTGAAAAACGTTGAGTTTGAGCGTTTTCCCATAAAAAAACAGCGCCACCAAAACACCCAGCATTCCACCATGAAAAGACATGCCACCCTCCCATATGGCAAACAGCCAGAGCGGATTCTGTAAAAAATTTTCGAAATGATAGAACAACACATAACCAATCCGCCCGCCAATTACGACACCCAATGCACCGTAGAAAATAAGGTCGGATACTTGAACAACGTTGAGCGGCGCATCTTTACGCTGTGATCGAATTCTTGCTAACCACCAGGCCGCTGCAAATCCCAGCAGATACATCAAGCCATACCAGTGGATCTTTAAGGGGCCTATTGCGACAGCAACAGGGTCTATCTGTGGATAACTAAGCACTAATTCCAGCTCTCCTTTACAGGATAAATTTAATCCCAATGGCTAAAAGCACCAACGCAAATACCTGCCTCAATCTCACCGCAGATATTTTATAGGCTAAATTAGCACCAATTCGCGCAAAAGGCATGCTGGTCACTGTAATTGCCAACAGTGCCGGTAAATAGACATACCCCATACTCATAGGCGGAAGCGCCGAACGATTCCATCCCTCAATAACATTCACCAGCGTCCCCATTAAAGCGATAGGCAAGCCGCAGGCGGCGGCCAGTCCAATCGCCTGTTGCATACGCAGGTTACACCAACTGAAAAAAGGCACACTCAGGGTACCACCACCAATACCCAGCAAGGCAGAAAAGCAGCCAATGATGGCACCGGCAATGAACCTCCCCGTAGTTCCGGGCATGGTTCGGCCAGGATTAGGCGCTATATTAAAAACAATTATCAGCGCCACCAGTAGCAAAAAGCTGCCAAATATCTTCATCAGCAACTCGGCCGGCAAACTGATGGCGGTTTCTACGCCAACCACAGCGCCTAGCGTTATCCCTAGCGCAATAGCACCGAACAACTCCCAGCGAATCATCTTATTTTGATGATGCGTATATATAGAAGATAAGGAGGTCAGCAAAATAGTCGCGAGTGATGTTGCTATCGCCATATGAATGATCAGCGAGCTGTCGACACCCTGTATTTCTAACGCGATCACCAAAGCAGGCACAATCACAATGCCGCCGCCGAGCCCTAACAACCCCGCAATGGTCCCAGCAAAAGCGCCTAATACAAGATAGGACAGGTACAGGCTCATTATGGAGCTCTATTACTCATCGACTTAATTACTCATCGACTTAGCTTCGAGATACCTGGATAGTTGTATCAATCGTTTCCAGACCGAACTCGGAGAGTGCTTTATTCAATACATGCTGGATGGCATCGGCGCAATCAATCTGCAAGACTTCTTCCAGAAGCTCCTTGGCTCTTTTCAGCGTTACCGAACGAATTGCTTGCTTTACTCGCAAGATATTCGAAGCATTCATTGAAAGCTCATCGTAACCCATAGCCAATAGTAAAATAGCGCCGCCGGGCTCACCCGCCAGCTCGCCGCAAATGCTGACCGGTTTATTTTCCAGGTGCGCCTGATTAACTACCGACCGCAACGCCTTTAGAACAGCGGGGTGATAACTGTGGTAGAGATCCGCCACATAGCTGTTATTGCGGTCAACCGCGAGAATATATTGGGTCAAGTCATTGCTGCCGACTGACAAAAAGTCCACTCGCTGCGCCATCTCCCGCGCCTGATAGACTGCCGCCGGCACCTCGACCATGACTCCGATCGGGGGCATAATCACATCAAACCCTTCTTCCCGAACCTCATAGTAGGCTTGATGTATATGATGCAACGCCTCTTCAACTTCCGTAACATTTGAGATCATTGGCAGCATAATCCGCAAGTTATCCAGACCTTCGCTAGCCTGTAACATGGCACGCACCTGCACCAGAAAAATCTCCGGGTGATCCAACGTAATACGAATACCTCGCCATCCCAAAAAAGGGTTAGCATCGGATATGGGGAAATAGGGTAGTTCTTTGTCGCCACCCACATCCAGGGTACGCATGGTCACCGGATGGGGTGCAAAAGCCTCCAGATGTCCGCGATAGAATTCGCGCTGTTGCTTTTCACTGGGAAAATGGTCTGTCATCATAAAGGGCACTTCAGTTCGGTACAAACCGACACCCTCGGCACCACGTTCCAGGGAGCGAGCCACGTCAGACAGCAGGCCCGTATTAACGCGCAATGGAATACGATATTTATCCTGGGTCTCGGCCGGCAGCCCCGACAAAGCCTCCAGCCCCTTTTCCATTGCCTTTTCTTCTTTGATAACGGCGGTAAAATGCTGCTTAAGCTCCCGCTTTGGATTTGGAAAGACCTTTCCCTGATAACCGTCAACGATCACTTCGAGTCCATCCATCTGCTTATAGGGCAGATCGGCTCCAACAATGGTGGGTACTTCCATTGCTCTTGCTAAAATTGCTATGTGAGAGTTTCGCGATCCTCGCAACGATACCATTCCCACCAGTTTACCTTTGGGAACCAAGCCCAAATCAGCCGGAGTCAACTCTTCTCCCATTAATATCGTATTGTCCGGGAACTCTCGTTTTTGCAGCTGCTTTTCTTGAAGATAGCCCAGAATTCTTCGACCCAAATCCCGAATATCGGTGGAGCGTTCCCGTAAATAGGCATCGTCCATTATCTCAAATGCTTTGACATGCTGGTTAATGACATCGCGCAGTGCTCCTTGTGCCCACTGTCCTTGTTTTATAAGCGCAGCCACTTCCCCCACCAGCGCATTGTCATCAAGAATCTTGATATAGACACCAAACAGCGCACGCTCTTCAACGCCCAGGTTTGAGGAAAGCTTAATACTGACCGCTCTTATATCACGCTTAACATTTCGAACAGACTGATTAAACAGTTTCAACTCTTCATCAACATCTTCAGCTTTCTTGTCCGGCACCGCGTCCAGGTCAGCAGGAGGGTAGGTTACTACCACTTGTCCGATTGCTACGCCGGGAGCTCCCGCCCCGCCTTCAAAAACAACATATTTCTTACGACCAGCGCGATCCGCCTGCTTAATAGCTCCGGTAACGTAGGCATGAGCCAGCACTACTGCCAGCTGCGATGCCAGGGTTACTAGAAAGGACTCGGTATCCTCATCAAACTTGTGTCGTTCCTCATCCTGAACGATCAGCACCCCCAAAACATTACGATGATGAATGATGGGCACACCCAGAAATGAATGGAACTGCTCTTCCCCAGTTTCAGGAAAATACTGGTAATTGGGATGTGAAGATGCATCTTCTAAATTGAGGGGTTCCGCTCTGGAACCCACCAGCCCCACTAGGCCTTCGGACAACTTCAAGCGAACTTTGCCAACCGCTTCTTCTTTGAGGCCACGAGCCGCGCAGAGCGCAAAATGGCTATGACTGGAGTCCAATTGATACATTGCACAGGCGTTGGCTCCGAGTGCCTGTTGCACACGACTAACAACTATATCGAGCGCAGACTTTAAATCTGTGGCCGTATTAACTTCCTGCACAATACTGCGCAATGTACTAAGCATCAATTCTCCTGAAAAACACCATAGACAGACCTTTAGTCCAAATGTATACCTGGCGCGAGCTCTTTCAATGCCCGTCTGTAGACGTCCCGTTTAAACAATACAACCTGGCTCACCGGATACCAATAACTCACCCAGCGCCAATGATCAAACTCGGGGGTTTCAAACAGATCGAACTTAACCTTGTCGTCCGGACAAAGCATCTGCAGCAAAAACCATTTTTGTTTTTGCCCCACGCAAAGCGGCGCGGACTTTTTACGCAATAACTGCTTGGGAATGCGGTAGCGTAACCACCCCTGGGTTTGCCCCAGCAACTTAACATCCGCTTGCTGCAGACCAACTTCCTCCTCCAGCTCGCGGAACAGTGCGTCCTCAGGCTTTTCGTGCGGCTTAATGCCTCCCTGAGGAAACTGCCATGCATTTTGTCCGATTCGGCGTGCCCAAAGCACTTGCCCCCTGGTGTTGGCCAACACAATACCAACGTTGGGGCGAAACCCGTCTGAATCTATCACTAAGCATTCCCTGACTAAATCTGATTTCTTTTCTCTCCTACCGAATTTACCCGTATATCAGTACAACTGCAATTGCAGCGCCTAATTTATCCATTAAAAATTTTACCCCATCAGTGCCCTGCAACGGAATAATTACACTAATCCAAACCACCGCTTCGCCAAGGCACTCGCTTAAGTTATTCGCATTAATGACGCAACGCATACTCTAAATGATACCTTCGACGGCGCTTTCTTTAGCGGAACCCGCATGATCATCCTGCAACTAAACTGTCCTTTCAAAAGTTACGCGATTCTGCAGCGGGAAAGGCGATAAGTGTTAACCGCACTCCAATAAAACCGCTATAATGTGCCCGCAATTCACGGCTACCAAGAGGTTTATCTATGGCTTTGGCAATTTTCGATTTGGATAACACGCTGATAGCAGGCGACAGTGATCACGCCTGGGGAGAATTTCTGGTAGAAAAGGGACTGGTTGATCCTATCGATTACAAAAATCAGAACGACTATTTTTATCAGCAATACCAGAGAGGCAGCCTGGACATAGAGGAATACCTGACCTTTGCTTTGGCGCCTCTGGCAAGCCATGACAGTGACAGTCTGCAGCAATGGCATAGCGAATTTATGCAAGCCAAGATCGCCCCTATGCTGCTTGATAGCGCCAAAGATTTGCTGCTGAAGCACCGCAACCAAGGTGACTATCTGCTGATCATCACCTCTACCAACAGCTTTATCACTGGACCAATCTGCAAGCTGCTTGCGGTTGATGACTATATCGCAACAGTCCCTGAGCAGATCGCCGGAAACTATACAGGAAGAGTAGCTGGCACACCGGCTTACCGAGAAGGAAAGATTGAACGGTTAAATCAGTGGCTGACCAGTCACGATCAGTCGCTAAAGGGTAGCTATGGCTACAGTGATTCAATTAATGATTTACCCCTTTTGGAAGCCGTTGATTATCCAGTGGTGGTTGATGGCGATCAGCCATTAAAAGACCAGGCTAGCGCACGCGGCTGGCCAAGCATCAGTCTGCGAAGCTAAATGTCAGCATTCAAGCTGATCATCTGCACCCTGTTTGTTGCCATCACAGGTACGGTGCCTGCACAACCACAAGCTAATATGCAGCGACTCGTCGGGGAGTTTTCATCCGGCGACAAGGCCAGGGTTTTTCAGGAGTGGCAGCCCTATACTTTTGATCGCGTTAAAAAACACACTCTTTACAGCCTTGTAACCGACCAAAACAGATCTGTAATACGTGCCTTAAGCGACAGCGGGGCCTCAGGTTTAATTAAACCTGTCTCAATAGATATTGCAGCATATCCAATCATGAGATGGCGCTGGAAAGTAACCGAAAGGCCTGCAGCCAATAGTGATGAGCAGCGCAGTGATGACGATCATGCTGCGCGAATCTATCTGATCTTCAACACACCGGAGCCAAATGAGAGTCGCTGGTCCTGGTTGTGGCGACAAGTTTCAGCCCATAAAACGCAGAAAACACATGCCATCAACTATATTTGGGCTAATAGTAGCGAAGTGTCCAGTATCAAGCCAAACCCCTATACCGCGAGCGTCATGATGATCAGTGTAAACACCGGAGCAGATGACATGGGTAAATGGGTTGAGCACAGAAGAAATTTACTCGAGGATTACCGGGAAACTTTTAATCAGCCCGCGCCGCCAATATCCGCAATTGCCATCATGACAGACAGTGACAATACGGAATCTCAGGCCATCGCTTTTTATGGTGATATCTCCTTTTCATCAATCGACAAAAACGAATAGGGCGAAGCTTGCAACTGACGATCACAGTCTCTAAAGTAGCAGGTTATGTGTGAATCCAAATCAAATAGAAGAATAACAAGCACTTTGGTCATCGCGCTGATCAGCCTGATTTTCACCAGCATGGCCCAGTCCACATCAAGACTGGATAAAATTCGCCAGAGAGGCTTTTTAAATTGTGGCGTGCACTCCAGCATGCCAGGATTTTCCATTCATTCAGAGCAGGGCTGGGTTGGGTTTGAGGCCGATTTTTGTCGGGCGCTTGCCGCCGCAACTCTGGGTGACGCCAACCAGGTTCGCTTCGTTCCCCTGCCTCTGAGCCAAGGATATAATGAGCTACAATCCGGAGACATAGACCTGTTAATGCGCCACAATCGCTGGTCTATGAAACAGGATACAGCCCTGGGAATCACTTTCGTTGCGCCCTGGTTTTTTGAGCAGCAGGGCTTTCTGTTGCAAATAGCCAGCCAAATTAATCAAATAAAGGATCTCAAGGGTATCCGTATTTGCGTCAGCCCGGAAAACGACAAACGAACCAACCCACTCGATTTTTTTGTACAGGAAAACCATTTTCCTTCCTTCGGAATAGCTGCCAAGGCTTTCGAGAATGGTCAGTGCGATGCGCTCAGCGGCACGGTTTCTCAACTTCATATTACGCAAGCAGGTTTTTCTGCCGGATCAAAGATGCTGGTGATAACCAACCCCTCTACCCTGCAAGCGCTAGGACCGATTGTTCGGCACCAGGATCATCAGTGGTTCAAAATTGTCCGTTGGACAATCTACTTACTAATCAATGCAGAGTCCGCCAACATTAATCGCCAAACAAACAATTCCTCTGATATTAAATCTCCTTCGCATAAGCTCATCGCTGATGCAGGATTAAATGGTATCAGTCTGGGGCTTAACGAAAACTGGGCAGCACAGGTGACCATGCAGCTCGGCAATTATGGTGAGATTTTTCAACGTAGCCTAGGCGTTTACAATATCCCTCGCGGTATCAATGTTTCAACCCTCGAAGGGGGGCTGCACCTTCTGCCTCCTATGGAGTAATTAGGCCACACTATGAATTTGACTGCGCGTATTTTACTGGGCATGGGCCTGGGTTTGGTTCTGGGTATATTCATCAACACATTGGGGCAAATTAGCTGGGTCCCCAGTGCCGTCAATGAATGGCTTAGCTGGGCCCTGGTAGACGGCATTCTTGATGTCATAGGCGCCATATTTCTGGCTTCCCTCAAACTGCTGGTCGTTCCTCTGGTATTTGTATCCCTGGTCTGTGGTTGCAGCGCATTAGGCGATAACACCCGCATGGGAACAATGGCAGCCAAGACACTGGCACTTTATCTACTGACAACTGCGATTGCCATTAGCCTCGCGTTGATAATGGCCAATCTGATACAACCCGGTGTGGGCATGAATATGGGTGAACAGATCACTTTTGTGCCCAAAGATGCTCCTTCGATTAAAGATGTCTTCATAAACATCTTCCCCAGCAACCCAATCAAAGCCATGGCCGAAGGAAACATGCTACAGATTATCGTGTTCTCCTTGCTGATGGGGGTTGCGGTTTCCAAGAGCGGAGAGCCGGGACGTAAAGTGCAGGAGCTTTTTGTACATTTAAATGAGGTCGTCATGAAAATGGTGGTGATCCTTATGCACCTGGCGCCTTACGGTGTATTCTGCATGATTGCCAAACTCTTCGCTAACTTAGGCTATGGCGCAATTGCCGACCTTATTAAGTATTTCCTTACAGTAGTATTGGTATTGGTGTTGCATGGTATCGGCGTCTATTCGCTTATACTCACCAGCTTAACGCGCCTTAGCCCACTCACCTTTTTTACCAATATCCGCCCAGCGATCCTATTCGCCTTTAGCACATCCTCCAGCAGCGCCACCCTGCCTGTCACATTGAATGTGGCGGAACATCGACTCGGTGTGGATAATTCAGTTGCCTCCTTTACCCTTCCCCTGGGCGCTACTATAAATATGGACGGCACCGCCATTATGCAGGGGGTTGCTACCGTTTTTATAGCCCAGGCATTTAATGTCGATATCGGTCTTGGCGGTTACCTAATGGTGATTGCAACCGCAACGCTTGCGTCGATCGGCACTGCCGGGGTGCCCGGTGTCGGACTGATTACCCTCGCTATGGTCTTGCAACAGGTTGGATTGCCGGTAGAGGGTATAGCGGTCATTATTGGCGTTGACCGCCTGCTGGATATGATGCGAACGGTTGTGAACGTCAGCGGCGATTCGATGGTTACTACGGTAATCGCGAATAGCGAAAACATGCTGGACCGAGATCAGTTTAGCGACCTTTCGGACCTTGATGAATATAACGAAATAGTTAAAAAATGATCAGAATATGCCACATCGATGATCTCCCCGAACGCGATGCCAGAGGTTTTGAAGTTGAAGGACAAAAACTACTAATTATAAAAAAGAAAGGCGTCGTGCACCTTTACCGCAATAGCTGCCCGCATACAGGCATCAATCTGGACTGGCAGCCGGATGACTTTATGTCTTTCGATAAGTTCTACATCCAGTGCTCAACCCACGGTGCACAGTTTCAAATCGAAGATGGCTTTTGCGTGTTAGGCCCATGCAAGGGGCAGGCGCTTAAGACTGTTCCCTTTCAGGTAATTGATGGTGAGGTTGTACTGAATTTGCAAAGCCTGGCACCAGATTGATCTCAGCGCCAACTGAACCCCTGTCGCTTAGCATTTGCTTTAACGATTGAATTTCCTGGTGTAACGTCTCTAAAGAAACGGGCTGTTTTCCCGCCGCCTCAATCGCCATCGCCCTGCTTTCCTGCTCCAGAACTTGGACGACGATGCCAATTACCATATTTAAAAAAGCAAAGGCGGTAAAGAATATAAAGGAGAGGTAATAAGCCCAACTCAGCGGATAGACCTCCATGGTTTCGTACATCACATCCGTCCAGTCTTCAAAGGTCATCACTCTAAACAGGGTCAGCATGGAGTGCGCAATATCCCCCCATAACATCGGGTTGATCTTATCGAAAAACATGCTGCCGACGGCGGCGTAGATGTAAAAAATAATAAACATGAGCGCAATCACATAGCCCAGCTGCGGCAGGGCTTTGATCAGCGAATTAATCAGCAGACGCAGCTCCGGTATGATAGACACCATACGCAATACGCGAAAAACACGTACCAGACGGCCGAGTAACGCCATATCCGAATTATCGATGGGTATCAGGCTAATTACGACAATCATGGTATCGAACAGATTCCAGGGACGAAGTAGGAAACGTGGTTTTTGTTCCTCTCCCAAAAACCGAATAATAATTTCGATTAAGAATATCGCCGTAATTCCCAAATCCATCCAGTAAAGCAGAGACTGCGCGGAAGAAGAAAGCTCGTATGTCTTAGCTCCAATCAGCAAGGCTGAGCTGACAATAACGAAAACCACAAAGAGCTCGAACGCCGTATTACTGCGAAGCCGATAAAAAACTGCCTGTAACGATCTATTATTCATCTAGCTATTTTTCTTTCTGTCGGTAAATTTAAAAGCAGCGATTAATAATGGGGTGTTTTGGGGGAATTTCAATTGGCATAAGTCGCATCAACTTCAGTTTCTTACCGAACTATTTAATGGCATGCTTGGCAAACATGAAAATCAATAATTATCTCGCAATTTAACACTGGGACTGTGTAATCCATCACTTATAAACACAGGCCATCAGCGACCATTAGCCCGCCTATCAATACAAAACGGAAGATGGTCTTCGAGCACTATTTCGCAAGGAGATATCTTTACGCCATAAGCCAATACCTCAACCCCAGCATCAACCGCTTCCCTTAAAGTTTTCGCATAAAGCGGATCTATTTCATCCGCCGGCGCAACGTGCTTAATACCCGAATGCTGTGCGCAATAAAAGAGAACTGCTCGTGCTCCCTCTTTATTAATCTGCATCAGTTCACGCAGATGTTTTGTCCCCCTCGCACTAACTGCATCGGGAAACAAACCCAGGCCATCACCCATTGCCAGTGTGACACTCTTTATCTCCACAAAACACTGCTCATTCGGTTTCTCCAGCAGCAGATCGATTCGACTTTTTTCCTGCCCGTACCTGATTTCAGCTTTTATTTGCTCGTATCCGGCCAATTCAGGAATTCTATTTTCTTCCAAGGCTTGCCTTACCAGTTTGTTGGCTAACGCAGAATGAATACAGGCCAGCTCACCAGGTGAAGTTTCCACCAACTGCCAGCTGTAGCGATATTTGCGTTTCGGGTTTTTGGAATCGGCCAGCCAAACCCGACTGCCTGGCTCTGCACAGTTTTTCATGCTGCCGGTATTCGGACAGTGCACCGTTATTTGCGTACCGTCCTCGAGTTCAACATCAGCGAGAAACCGCTTGTAGCGTTTAATCAGTTTCGCTTCTATTAACGGTGGTTCAAACTGCAATTTCTTCTCCTTTTCTCCCCTGCGGCACCTTTGTATATTTCACATCCCGCAGCCTTACTTTACAATGCCACCACTATAGCAACGACTTTGGTTGAGAACGACTCATATGGCAGACGCTCAAAATTCGCTCCCCTTGATTATCGAACCAGAAACCCTGCAGTCCCGTTTAAAGGATGAAAAGCTGCTGGTGGTTGATCTTGGCAAAGAAGCAGATTACCTGCAAGCTCATGTTCCGGGAGCTATGTTTTTGCCTTATCAAGCGTTGCTACTCGGCACCCCTCCAGTACCAGGCAAACTACCCGAACTGGAGCAACTCAATAAAACCTTCTCTTATCTGGGTTTGATGCCCGACACCCATGTAGTGGCTTACGACGATGAAGGCGGTGGCTGGGCCGGCCGCTTGATCTGGACGCTGGATGTGATCGGCCATCAGAAATACTCTTACCTTAACGGCGGCATTCATGCCTGGAGAGATTCAAAGCTGGCGACTGAAGGCGGCAACAACCAGCCGCATTCTAGAGCGCTGGAGATTAGCATTAATCCGACGCCGACGGCTGATCTTGCTTACATAACATCACGCCTGAGTTCCTCCGATTTTATTATCTGGGATGCCCGCGGCCCACTGGAATACAGCGGCGAAAAATCCGGTTCAGCCAGATCCGGACATATTCCGGGCGCGGTGAACTACGAGTGGACAAACGCTATGGATAAAAACCGCGCACTGCGTATTCGCGATCTGGAGACCGTACGATCGGAATTAGCCAGGCTGGGAATTACCGGCGACAAGGAGATTGTAACCCACTGCCAGACCCACCATCGATCAGGCTTCACCTATTTGCTGGGTAAAGCGCTAGGCTTTCCAAAGATTAAAGCCTACCCTGGTTCCTGGTCAGAGTGGGGCAACGACCCTAATACACCGGTCGAAATCTAACTCACAAAACACATTAACCCAGGTATTTATCTTGTCAGTCATTAAAGAATTTCTGTTTACTATTGCTCAATTCATATTGCCTCATCATTTGCTATCGCGCTTGATAGGCTATATCGCCGAATGCCGCTGGCCCTGGTTAAAAAACGCGCTGATCAAACAGTTTATTAGCGCCTATAAGGTAAACATGGCAGAAGCCGCCGACCCTAAACCTGAAAGTTACGCATGCTTTAACGACTTTTTTACCCGCGCACTGAAATCAGATGCACGCGAATTATCAGAACATGAAACGGAGATTGCCTGCCCCGCGGATGGTGCAATCAGCCAAATTGGTGATATTGAAAAAGGCAGAATCTTCCAGGCAAAAGGCTACGACTTTTCCACCCGCGAGTTACTCGGTGGTTCTGAGGAGTTGGCAGAACAATTTGAAGACGGTAAATTCGCCACCATCTACCTTTCCCCCAAAGACTATCACCGCGTGCATATGCCATTGGCAGGCGAATTGAAACAGATGGTTTACGTACCAGGGCGGTTGTTTTCCGTTAGTCCACTGACGGTAAATCAGATTCCCCGCCTGTTTGCGCGCAATGAGCGCATGGTTGCGCTGTTTGAAACGAAACACGGTCCGATGGCAATGGTGATGGTGGGCGCAATGATCGTCGCCAGCATTGAAACCGTCTGGGGCGGACTGGTAACTCCGCCGAAAAGGCAGTTGCAACAGTTTGATTATGGAAAACCTGTCAGACTCGATAGGGGCGAGGAGATGGGCCAGTTTAAACTCGGCTCCACGGTGATCATGTTGTTCGGCAAGGATATGATCTCCTGGGACAACGATCTGTTGGCTGACCAATCCGTTAGGCTGGGACAAAAACTCGGGGTAATTCAAGACTAAAAGCGCACTAAAGGGCGGGCACCAGATTTATATCAAGACGGGCGACCTGTCCAACGCTCTTTAACTTAATCTGGAATTCACCTTACATCCAACTGATATTAGTTCTTAAGAGGAGATGCAAAATAGTGGGGACAGCTCTGCTCTGCTAAAAAACAACCCTATCAATATTATCTGCTTTAAGCATCAGCATTAGCAATCGGTCTATACCAAGCGCCACGCCGGAACACGGCGGCAAGCCGTGCTGCAACGCACTGATTAACTGGTTGTCAGGTACTATCACAGGCAAACCTTTCATCTTTCGTTTCTGGTTTTCCGCTGTAAAGCGTCGCTGCTGCTCCTGCCAGGCTGTTAATTCCTGATACCCGTTAGCGAGTTCGATACCGCCGCTGTAAAGCTCAAATCGGCGCGCCACTGCATTGCCGGCATCATCCGTTACAACTTGTGCCAGCGCGCACTGACTGGCAGGATAATCATAAACAAAGGTGAGCGCATCCGGTGCCAATTTCGGTTCGATCAGATGCGACATCAGCAACTCCAGCAGCATATCCTTACTGTCCGCCTCATCCACCCTGTAACCTGCTTCAGAGTGGGCTATATCTGCCAGTTTGGTTTTTTCTATCTGGTAAGGATCGACGCCTAAACAATCCTGAAAGAGCTGTAGATAACTGACTTTTACAACGTCTCGATCACCCAGTAATTGTTGCAGCAATGCGACCACATCCGCCATTAGCTGATGATAGTCAAAGGCAACCCGATACCATTCAAGCAGAGTAAATTCAGTACGATGCCTGCGACCTGACTCCCCCTTTCTGAAGGCTTTACAGATCTGATAGATTGATCCTGAGCCGCTCGCTAACAAACGTTTCATGGCAAATTCGGGTGATGTCTGCAAATAACTACAAGGATCTGAGGTGGTCAGGCTTTCAATATTCGGGTCAGTATTACCGGCGGGCGATAATAGAGGTGTTTCAACCTCTGTTACCTGCCGGGACTGAAAATACTCGCGTATTTGCCGATAAACCCTAGCGCGAAGTTCAATCGCTTCGGGCAAAACGCCTGGCCGCCAGTCTGAGCTATTCATCAACGAACTATTCAAGATAGAAATAACATGTTGGTTTTAGTATCCGGTGGCCCTATGAGCGAAGCCCAGCGTAGCCACCTTATTTAAGTGCTCTACACGCCAACCGATTGCACGCTAACCCGTTATTTGCTCACCCGGTTCTGGTATTCCCCATTGCGTGTATCTATGCGTAAAACATCACCAATATTGACGAATAGAGGAACCCGCACAACCGCGCCGGTAGTCAAGGTAGCAGGCTTGCTACCGCCCTGTGCAGTATCGCCTTTCAACCCCGGATCTGTCTCAACGACTTCAAGTTCTACGAAATTAGGAGGTGTCACAGAAAGTACAGCGCCGTTATATAGCGTTACGCTAAACTTATCCTGTTCTTTTAACCAGTCAAGCGCGCCAGCTACAGCATTTTTATCCGCTGCGTGCTGTTCATAAGAACCGTCGGTCATCATAAAATGCCAGAACTCGCCATCAGAGTATAGATACTCCATGTCCAGATCCACGACGTCGGCACCTTCCAGGCTCTCTCCTGACTTGAAGGTGCGCTCCCATACACGCCCGTTTTTCAGATTACGTAATTTTACCCGGTTAAACGCCTGCCCTTTCCCAGGCTTTACAAACTCATTTTCCAATATGCTACAAGGTTCGCCTTCCAGCATTACCTTAAGACCGGAGCGAAATTCGTTGGTAGAATAGCTAGCCATATTGCCTCACTGTTGATAATAGCCATGAATAAAAGGGACGTAATGATACCCCGAACCGAATCTGGAGTACATGCGATTAGCTGGCAGAAAGAGCTGGCTAACGCAATTACCAATGTAGAGCAACTGCTCGCTGCTACAAAGAACGACGCAGCCGCGGTGCAGCAACATATCTGCACGCCTGCACAATTTCCAATTCGCGTACCATTCCCTTATATAAAAAGAATAGTGCCGGGTGACATTAATGACCCTTTACTGAGGCAAGTACTGTCATACAGGGAAGAAACCCTGACCACGCCAGGTTACTTACATGACCCTTTACAGGAGACCAACAGCAACGTAAAACCGGGGATTATTCACAAGTATAAAGGGCGCGTATTGCTGGTACTCGGTTCCACCTGCGCAATCAATTGCCGATACTGTTTTCGCCGTCACTTCCCTTATCAAAACAACCAGAACAGCACTCTGCAGTGGACTCAGGCATTAGACTATATCCGACGAGATTCGAGTATTAGCGAAGTGATATACAGCGGCGGCGACCCTTTGGTCAACAGCGACAAAAAACTGGCCTCTGTCACACAACAAATTTCAGAAATCGATCATGTAAAACGGTTGCGCATTCATACTCGGATGCCCGTCGTTATTCCACAACGGGTAACAGATGAGCTGCTGGGCTGGCTGACGGAGACAAACCTCAAGGTTTCTATGGTGCTGCATATCAATCATGCCAATGAGCTGGACACCGAGGTCGCGGAGGCGCTCGCTAAGCTTAGTATGAATAACGTCATACTGCTGAATCAAAGCGTCTTACTGCAGGGAGTGAATAATCATGCTGACGCACTGGTTACGCTAAGCGAAAGCCTTTTTGATCACGGCATAATACCCTATTACCTTCATTTGATGGATAAAGTACAGCATACCGCTCATTATGATACGCCATTGCAAAGTGCCCACATCCTGGAGCAGGAACTGCTTGCCAGGTTGCCCGGCTATCTGGTACCCAAACTTGTCTTTGAGGAACCCGCAAAAAATTCAAAAACTCCTTTAACGACGATCACTTAAAGACTATCAATTATTTACCGCAGCCACTAGCTAAAAGCACAAGTTTTGCCTATATTCTATAGAGGCCATAGGAATTGTCGGCACACAAAGGCAGCGCCACAGAAGTTGATACACCTCATACTCAAAGTTAGAGGCTAAGGTGAAGTATTGCCCTAAGGGAGAAATATGGCTCTAAGGAAGCACGTAATAAATAGTAGATAAATTACAAACATACTCGACACTATGCCTTATAATTGCGCTCCAATTATATCGATAATCTCAAACTGGAAGTAGCTGATGTCCCGTGAGCAAGGCCCTGAAAATTTTATAATCCCGGATCGTACGTTGCATACGCTCTCTTTTTGCGAGCCAACACCACGACATCTGAGCGAGTGGATAGAACAACTTCCCATGGTAAATTTGGGAGAGGCATCGAAACAACTTTATCATGCGGTTATCGAATTAAACCAATTGGTAGTAGATCCCGAAGTACGCGTTAAGCTTCTGGAGCTGCTCAGAACACCCATTAACTTTATAGTCAATGCGTTGAGTAAGCACTATCTTAATCAGCCTATTGTATTACCTGAAAAAGCCAAGAAAGTTTCTCGACTGGCCATGGCTCTGGATAACCACCTCGCGACCGGTTATAAAATTGTTGTTTCAGACAATAGCAAGCTGGATCACTCGTTAACTTCACGTAAGACCAAAAAAATCTCAACCTTGGCTATTCACAGGGCCATTACGATACTGACTAAATCTATTGTGCGAGCTTGTCAGCTCTACATACCTGCCCCGGAACGAGCCTGGAAAGAGATTCACCAGCTCTACCTGATAGCCGAGGCGAACGATATTCTGGACTCGTCTGTAGATGACCGTACAAACCAGTTTCTGACCACATCAAGCATCGCTGACACCTATAAAAGGGCTCTGATGCTGGGGTGTTGCCGTGCAAATCAAATTCGGCAACGGGATATTATGAGTATCTACGAAGCCACCGAAATGTGGAGCAAACAGGTCAATATTATCAGCGCCCAAAGCGACTCGGTTTTCGTTGTCAATTTAGGCAACGATGCACCGCCCATTCATAGAGATCTTGCACGACGAAAGTTAACGCCCTTTTATCGCGGAGTAGATCTAAAGCATTTATTATCTCTTTTGCACGCGTATCTGGCACAACCAGACGACGATCATGACGCTTTTGTTAAGGGTATTACAATTCCTCAAACCGTCTCTCAGGATTTAGTGAGATTTCTGGTAAGTGCGTGGGAATCACTCACTGAAAGAGCCTTTTCACGAGTTCCCAGTAACAAGCCCATTAAACTCTGTATTGGGTTCAGTGCGACGCACTATTTTGTCTCAGGGGGAGTTGATTTTGATGCCCAGCTGGAAAGTGGTAAGCAGGAAGCTGAAGAAAGCTTAAGCCATTATACATCGACCGATGTCAAATCGGAGAGCAATCAGCCAGACCAGTGGGCTACCGGGTTTGATGTGGACAAGCACAGCTATACGGGCACTGCAAATGAGCAATTTGATGCGATCAACTATGTAGCGGCAGACGACAATGATCAGAATAATTTAGATGCATATCCTCAGAAAGCCAAGCACAACGTCAGTACCTTTGAAGCACAGTTGGTAGACACCAGCCCCAATGGTTACTGTGTTAACTGGCGAGATAACGTGCCTGTGGAAGTTAAGGCCGGAGAACTGGTGGGAATCAACGAAGGTACCAGCCATACCTGGAGTATTGGCGTGATTCGCTGGCTCAGCCAGAACAATCCTGCTGAAACCCTCATGGGTATTGAACTGATTGCACCTGGCGCCATTCCGTGCGGTGCCAAGGTGGTCACAAAGGCAAAACGCCGCTCCGATTATATGAGAGCCTTGCTGTTACCCGCTTTGCATTCCATGAATCAGCCGGCTTCAATTTTTACACCAAACCTGCCTTTCAAATCGGGCGTTAAAATAATTATCAACCAGTACGGCGAAGTATCACACGGTTACCTTAGGAATCGGCTGACCTCCACGGGGAGTTTTAGCCAATTTGTTTACGAACCAGATACCGAAGCCGATCTTCGTGATGAGTCTGATGATAACATCGAAGATTTGTGGCCAGATATATAGCACCGAATACTAGGAATTTTATGCTGGACTTAGCTACATGAGCGTACAAAGTGCCAACATAAATCCATAGTTCGGAGATTTCCGAATCACATGAAAATTATTGGGTATTAGCACTAGATCAATGCAAAATAATAAAGAAGCAGTTCGATTACTCATACTGGAAACTTCGCAGAACGATGCGGAGGATTTAGTCAATCTGCTGCGCAATGCGGGGCGTGCGACTCAAGCCCAGATGATCGAAACAGCAAAACAATTACCTGATTTGCTGAATACGAAAACCTGGGATCTATGCCTTGCTCATACTCAGTGCAATGACCCCAATGCTTTTGAAGTTCAGAGCCAGATAAAGAGTCTGGAACAGGATATTCCATTGATCCTTCTGACAAGTACCAGTGACCCTCAGCTGCTCACAGAGGCTTTGGAGTCCGGCATGAAGGATGCTGTTTCAACCGAGGAAAAAGATCGACTTAAACTGGTAGTGTTGCGTGAACTTGACAACCTGCAACATCGAAGAGCTCGACGAAAAGCCGAGATACGTCTGCGCGAAGCCGAGAAACGCTGCCAACTTTTGCTCGATAGTTCCCGAGATGCGATTGCCTATGTACACGACGGCATGCATATCTACGCTAATAACACCTACATCGAACTGTTTGGCTATGCGGATTTTGAAGATCTGGAATGTATGCCTTTAATGGACATGGTCGTCACCGACGAACAGGAAAAATTTAAAACTTTTCTAAAGAGCTATTCAGACGGCAAAACAGATATTGATGAATTCAGTTTTATGGGTGCGCGTGATGATAATTCAAAATTTGCTGCAAAAATGCAATTTTCACCAGCACGCTATGATGGCGAAAGTTGTACTCAGATTATCATTCGCACCGGCGGCGATTCATCCCAAACAGCCGATACGGATAGCCAGGATATTATTACCGGGCTGCAAAACCAGTCCTCCTTCAAAAACTATGTTGATAAGGCTGTTGAGAAAGCAGCCCAAAGTAAAGAGACCATCCGGGTTCTGTATATTCAGCTCGACGAATTTGTACCTATAAAAAACCGAATTGGCGCCTCTGCGACCAATTTAATACTGGTCGACATTGCCAGGGTTCTGCAGCAAGTCGTAGTAGCTCCCAATATGTTAGCCCGCATAGCGGACTATAGTTTTGCTGCACTCATTTTTGGACTGGATACAGCAGCTACACAGCAACTGGGAGAAAAGATTTGTAAAGCGGTGGCGGCCAATCGTTCAGAGGTTTCAGGAGAGTCGATAAAAATTACCGTAAGTGTCGGCATATCCAATATAAACGAAAGTACGCACGATTCTTCAGAAATAATCAATAAGGCACTAGAAGCTGCTGCCTTTATTAAAACCAATACCGGAAAGGGCAATGCCGTGCAGCTGCATAGCACCCAGGAGCAAGGCGAAGCCCATGATCAGCAGATTATGCAAATGCTGGATGATGCCATTCAGAATGAGCTTTTCAAACTGGTATTCCAACCGATTGTGAGCTTGCGTGGCGATTCTGGTGAACATTACGAAATTTTGCTGAGGATGGTTGGCGAATCAGGAGAAGATATTTCTCCAGCACAGTTTCTTCAAACAGCTTCAAATCAAGGTTTGTCGAAAAAAATTGATCGCTGGGTGATTGAACAATCCATACGCAAATTGGGAGAACACCTTTCCAAAGGTCACAAAACACACCTGTTTATAAATCTCACCCGAGAAACCATTTTAGACACCACCCTGTTACCTTGGGTTAGTCAACTACTCAATGATGCACGTTTGCCGGGTGACAGTGTCATTTTTCAAATTAGCGAAACGGATGCTACCGCCCATCTCAAAGATGCGAAAGAATTTATAAAGGGAGCCAACGAGCTTCAGTGTAAGACTGCCATCACGCATTTTGGCCGCGCACTCAATCCCTTCAACACACTCAAACACCTGCCCGCCAGTTATGTTAAAATTGACGGTTCTTTCGTCACTGAGCTGGGCAAGAACGAAGAGACTAAGGAGGAGTTGAAAACACTGGTGAGCTCCCTTCACACCCAAGGTATTTTAACAGTCGCCCCATTAGTGGATTCTGCCAGCCTGTTACCCACATTATGGCAGGCAGGAATTAACTATATTCAGGGTTATTATATTCAGCAACCAAGCATCGCTATGGATTATGATTTTTCCACTGAAGACGATGACGAATAACCCTTTAAAGAATTGTAAAAAAGGGGCCGAAAGCCCATTTTTTATAGTTACTAGGATCAGAGTTGCTGCAATCAGGCTACCGGTATTTGGTGTAAGTGCACATCCTGCTGAGGGTATGGAATACTGATTCCCTCAGCATCAAATGCTTTTTTCACTAACTCTTGCATCTCAAAAAATACGCCCCAATAGTCGGCAGCATTAACCCATACCCTCACGTTAAAATTAACCGAGCTGTCGGCTAAAGCCGCACATAAGACCGCAGACGCCGGCTCCTTAAGGATTCTATCTTCCGCGTCGATTAATTTTTGCAAAACTGCTCTGGCTTTATCAATATCGTCCTGGTATCCAATACCGAATACCATATCCACCCTTCGGGTTGCTTCGGTAGAGTAATTAATAAGGCTGCTATTAGCTACCGGGCCATTCGGAATAATAATGGTTTTGTTATCGGCTGTTTTTAGCACGGTGCTAAAAATCTGTATCGCATTGACTGTACCGGAATGCCCCTGCGTTTCTATAAAATCACCAACTTTATACGGCTTGAAAAGAAGCAACAACACCCCTCCTGCAAAATTGGACAGACTCCCTTGCAATGCTAATCCCACTGCCAATCCCGCAGCACCTAAAACGGCAATAAATGAGGTGGTTTCAATACCGATCATTGAAGCTACGCTGATCAGTAACAGCGCCTTAAGCAACACTGAAACCAGGCTCATCAAGAATCGTTTCAGCGTCAATTCTACTTCTTTTTTAGTCATCGCTACGTTCATCAAAACAGTCACTTTCTTAATAACCCAGAAACCAACAAACAAAACAATGACGGCTAACAGCACCTTGGGCCCATAAGCGAGCGCCATATCAACTATCTTTTGTGAATTTGACTCCAGCATTTCCATTAACATCCCTCCTCAATAGGAAAATTTAAACTACGCCGGGTTACCTAACCCGATAAAATATATTTAGCCAGACTAAGGGTTTACCACAATTTACAAATAAGATTCACCTTTTGCCGTTATAATCAACGACAAGGGTAATTAATTCGTATTATAAATAGTTACCAACCATTATGCCGTACCTAATAAATAAACAAAATGGAGCTAGCAAAATGAGTATGTTAAAAGAGTTTAAAGATTTTGCGGTTAGAGGAAATGTTGTTGATATGGCCGTCGGTATCATCGTCGGTGCAGCATTTGGAAAAATAGTCTCGTCATTTGTAGCCGATGTTATCATGCCGCCGATCGGACTATTGATTGGTGGCGTCAACTTCTCCGATCTTGCTTTTGTCATTAAAGAAGCAGCAGGACAAACGACCGCTGTCACTATGAATTATGGCTCATTTATTCAGACGATAATCGACTTCACTATCGTCGCTTTTGCGATATTTTTAGCTGTTAAAGCCCTTAACTCATTAAAAAAGAAGGAAGCAGAAAAACCTGCAGAACCACCAAAACCTTCGAATGAAGAAGTATTACTCACTGAAATTCGTGATCTACTCAAGCAAAAAGTATAGTAAAATTAGTCGTTACAGGGGCGCTTCTGCATTGCGCAGCGCCCACTGTGATCACTCTCAAGATAACAAGGCGCGATCATGTTCGATCAAACCAATCACGATCACGAAAACCGATCAGGTATAAAATTCCATCCAACCCCAAATTTGAAATTGCCTGCTTTGCTGTTTGGCGAACAACGGGTTTAGCTCGAAAAGCAATCCCCAATCCTGCCAAACTTAACATTGGCAAATCATTCGCACCATCACCCACCGCAACAACCTGCTCAAGGGTAATATTCTCCTGCAAAGCTATTTGCTTAAGTAACTCTGCCTTTCTGTCTCCATCAATGATTTGACCGGAAACGCGGCCTGTGACTTTGCCATTCTCGATTTCCAACTCATTGGCATGAATGTAGTCTATGCCAAGCTGCTGCTGAAGGCGCTGCGCAAAATAGCTAAAACCTCCCGAAAGAATCCCGGTTTTATAACCGAGAGATCGCAGCGTGGAAATCAACAACTCCGCACCTTCCGTCATTTTAATACGCTCAGCAACCTCACTAAGCACTGATTCATCCAGCCCTTTCAGCAACCCTACCCGCCTTCGGAAGCTCTCTTTAAAATCAATCTCACCGCGCATCGCCTGCTCAGTAATCCCGGATACCTGATCACCAACTCCCGCTTCCTTCGCCAACTCATCAATCACTTCCGCTTCAATCAGGGTTGAGTCCATATCAAACACTACCAATCTGCGATAACGTCGATAAATGTTATCCTCCTGATAGGCAATATCGATATCAAACTCCGTCGCGATACTCAGAAAATCAGCTCTCAGCGCATGAATATCAGCGGGATTGCCGCGCAACGAAAACTCAACACAGGCCTTGCTTTTATTTTGATCAGTGTGCAACGCAACCCGCCCTGATAAACGATTGATTTTATCAATATTCAGACCGTGCCTAGCCACCTCCTGGCTAATACGTGCAATGTGTTCGGCGGAAATAACCCGACCTAAAACGGTAACAATGTGACGCGGCTTTTCCTGTGCCTCAACCCATTGATCATAGTCTCTTTCGGCAATGGGCTGAACGCTCACCTGAATATCCAATTGCTGTGAAAATTGCTCAATATTAGTCAGCAGGCTATTCGCATCGCACCCGCTGCCCGCCAGCACCAGTATGCCCAGCGACAGGCTATCGTGGATCACCGCCTGGCCAATATCCAATACCTGTGCCTGATCCGTGGCTAATATTTTTGTAAGCGAGGCGGTAACTCCAGGCCTGTCCTGGCCGCTCACATTGATGAGATAAAGCTTATTCAAATCTCTGACTCCTGGATCACTTTCCTATCTACCTCTACGCTATCCACTTTCTGAAACCCTCTGGGCAGTTTATTTCCTCTCCTGCCCCGCTCACCACGGTAATTCTCCAACTCGGAGAATTTAATTTTTATGTGACGTTTTCCGGCATGTACCACCAGGCTGTCTTTATCAGACAACACCGCAATAGCTATAATAAATTCCGCTCTTTCGGCAACACGTTTGGGGACGATCTGCATAATTTTATTGCCTTTACCTCTTGCAAGCATGGGTAGTTCACTGACCGGAAATACTAGCAAGCGCCCCTCATTACTGACCGCCGCCAACCACTGGTTTTCAACGCTTTCTATTTCCGCCGGCATCAAAACATGCGCACCTTTTGGCAGGCTGATCGCAGCTTTTCCCGAACGGTTTTTTGTTACCAAATTTTCCAGCTTGGTAACAAAACCATAACCCGCATCAGAGGCCATAAGCAGCAATCGACCCGGCTCACCAATCGCTACTCCTTCAAACTGTGCGCCACTAGGAGAACTTAAACGCCCCGTCAATGGTTCCCCCTGCCCTCTTGCAGAGGGCAAGGTATGGCCGGCTAACGTGTAAGCGCGTCCGGTTGAATCCAGGAAAACAACATTTTGATTGCTGCGTCCCTTGGTATGCGTCAGATAGCTGTCACCCGATTTATAGGTCAGTGCACTGGCATCAATATCGTGTCCTTTTGCAGCTCTGGCCCAGCCTTGTCTCGATAACACAACCGTAATGGGTTCCGAGGTCAATAGATCCGTCTCGCTATAGGCCTGTGCGTCAGAGCGTACGACAATCGGTGAGCGTCGATCATCACCATAACTCTCCGCATCTGCTATGATTTCTTTTTTTATCAGCGTCTTCAGCCGTGCATTGGAACCCAGTATCTTCTCCAGTTCAATGCGTTCCAGGTCGAGTTCTGATTGCTCACCCCGGATCTTCATCTCTTCCAGTTTAGCCAAGTGACGTAATTTTAGATCCAGTATCGCCTCTGCCTGTAGCGAAGACAGATCAAAGCGCTGCATCAAAACCATTTTCGGCTTATCTTCATGCCGTATAATAGCAATCACCTCATCAAGGTTAAGATAGGCAATCAGCAAACCATCCAAGACATGTAACCTATCCAGAACCAGATCCAGGCGGTGCTGTAATCGTCGCCGAACTACATTGGTGCGATAGGTCAACCACTCTCCCAGAACCCCGGTTAAACTTCGTACCTGAGGCCTACCGTCAAGGCCAATCATATTGAGGTTCACACGATAGGTGCGTTCCAGGTCGGTGGAAGCGAACAAATGAGCCATCAATGCTTCAGTATCTACGCGGTTTGAACGGGGTGTAATAACCAGTCTTGTAGGGTTCTCATGATCTGACTCATCCCGCAAATCAGAAACCATAGGTAGCTTTTTAGCCTGCATCTGTGATGCAATTTGCTCCAGCACCTTAGCCCCTGATACCTGATAGGGTATGGCTGTAACAATAATATCGGAGCCCTCAGAGTCATAGGTGGCTCGCATTCGCAATGACCCACGACCGGACTCATACATCTTTATAATATCTTCTCGTGGCGTGATGATTTCCGCTTGCGTTGGAAAATCCGGGCCTTGAATTTGCTCGCACAGCTGGACAACCGTTGCCTTTGGATTATCCAACAGTTGAATACAGGCACTGGCGACTTCCTTTAGGTTATGTGGCGGGATATCCGTTGCCATACCTACGGCAATCCCTGTACTTCCGTTCAATAAGACATTCGGCAAGCGTGCCGGCAAGGTAACCGGTTCCCGCAATGTGCCATCAAAATTCAGTGTCCAATCCACTGTGCCCTGCCCCAATTCAGCCAGCAGCACTTCAGCATATGGAGCTAAACGCGACTCCGTGTAGCGCATTGCTGCAAACGACTTCGGATCATCCGGCGAGCCCCAATTGCCCTGTCCGTCTACCAGCGGATAACGATAGGAAAATGATTGTGCCATCAGCACCATTGCTTCATAGCAGGCACTGTCTCCATGAGGGTGAAACTTACCGAGTACGTCGCCTACCGTTCTTGCAGATTTTTTGAATTTCGCCGCTGCTTTCAATCCTAGTTCGGACATCGCATAAATGATTCTGCGCTGCACGGGTTTTAGTCCGTCACCAATGTGCGGCAACGCCCTATCCAGAATTACGTACATGGAGTAATTCAGGTAGGCTTCCTCTGTATATTTTCTGAGAGGAAGTTGTTCCACACCTTCGCTCGATATATCAATGACATCCGTCATAGCTGTTACCCGTACTCTCTAATATTGCTCTAGTTACTACCAATATCCTCAATCAGGATTTGGCCAATTCAAAATTAATTCAGGTTTAAACCCATGCCCGGCAATAAGTCTGCAATAAAGTATAAAATTCTGCCTGTAGCCTGCTTCCGCTAAAATGTGGAACACCGGCCCCCTTTGATCGACACCTCAAAACCGTCGCTGCGTCTCACATTGCGCTGATCTATGACACATCAGCGAGATTCCCGCGACTTTCCAACCAGGTTTTGCGATCCTGTGAACGCTTTTTCGCTAACAATTTATCCATCAGCTCAAAGGTTCCATCACCAGACTCCAGGGTCAGTTGCACCAGCCGCCGTGTATCCGGGGTCATGGTTGTTTCTCGCAGTTGCATAGGGTTCATCTCACCCAGACCTTTAAAACGCTGCACATTCACTTTACCCTTTTTCTTTTCCGCAGCAATCATATCCAGATAGCCTTGTTTTTCATGCTCGCTTAACGCGTAATAAACCTCTTTCCCCACGTCGATACGAAAAAGCGGTGGCATGGCAACGAAAATATGCCCCTGCACCACCAGTGGTTTAAAATGACGCAAAAAGAGCGCGCAGAGCAAAGTAGCAATATGCAGCCCGTCAGAATCGGCATCCGCCAGAATACAAATTTTGCCGTAGCGTAACCCTTTCAGATCGTCAGAACCTGGATCGACGCCCAAAGCAACGGATATATCATGTACTTCTTGTGACGCCAATATCTCGCTGGAATCCACCTCCCAGGTGTTTAATATCTTCCCCCGCAACGGCAGTACAGCCTGAAACTCCCGCTCCCTGGCCTGTTTCGCTGAACCGCCAGCGGAATCACCTTCGACGAGAAAAAGTTCTGTCATACTCATATCCTGACTGCTGCAATCGGACAGCTTGCCAGGCAGGGCCGGTCCACTGGTTATCCTTTTCCGCACCACTTTCTTGCTGGCGCGCAACCGCCGCTGTGCATTATTGATTGCCATATCCGCCAGCTGCTCGGCAGCTGCAGTGTGACTGTTAAGCCACAAACTGAAAGCATCTTTGACGATGCCGGAAACAAAAGGGGCGCATTGCCTTGAAGAAAGCCGTTCTTTGGTCTGCCCTGAAAACTGTGGATCAGACATCTTAATTGACAGAATGTAAGCACAGCGATCCCAGATATCGTCTGCTGCAAGCTTAATGCCTCGAGGCAGCAGGTTGCGGAACTCACAAAACTCTCGCATGGCTTCCAAGAGCCCAGTGCGAAAACCGTTGACGTGGGTTCCGCCCTGAGTGGTTGGAATAAGATTAACATAGCTCTCGGTTATGAGCTCGCCCCCTTCGGGCAACCATTGCACCGCCCAATCAGCGGCCTCCTCCTCAGCGGCCAATGACCCAGCAAAGGGTTCCGATGGAACCGTATCATATAGGTGGGTGGTGCCGGTCAGATAATCCCTTAGCCCGTCCTCATAACACCAAACTTCTTGATCTCCAGTGATATGATCTGTAAATGTAACTTCTAGGCCTGGGCATAAAACCGCTTTCGCCCGCAAACTGTGTTTTAGCCTGGCTATTGAAAACTTCGCAGAATCAAAATAACTGGCATTCGGCCAAAAATGCACTTTACTCCCGGTATTGCGCTGCCCAACAGAATCAATTTCCTCTAAATCCGATGTTTTCTCGCCGTTAGCAAAAGCGATATGGTATTTCTTCCCGTCTCTTTTAATTTCAACTTCCAAACGGAAAGAGAGTGCATTGACCACAGACACGCCTACCCCATGCAATCCACCCGAAAACTTGTAATTTTTATTAGAAAATTTGCCGCCGGCATGCAATCGGGTCAGGATCAGCTCGACACCGCTTACCCCCTCTTCAGGATGCAAATCCACCGGCATTCCACGACCATCATCTTCGACCGATAAGGAATTATCCTTATGTAATTCAACATTAATCCGACGGGCAAACCCGGCAATGGCCTCATCGACACTGTTATCCACCACCTCCTGCGCCAAATGATTTGGACGGGAGGTATCCGTATACATTCCCGGTCGTTTTCTGACGGGATCAAGACCACTCAAAACTTCTATCGATTCAGCTGTATAGGTTGCAGTTGTCATACTTTCCGAGCTTAGATTATGAGGTGTTTTTTATACCAGAAAAGGCTAGAATTTCCGGTACTACCGTATCGAAATTATCGTACCCATGAGAGCCTCCGTGCTCGATCTTCTGGCGGCATAATGCGTACTTCTGCGCGGCTTCTTTGTAATCCAGAGTCTCATCCCCGGTTTGCAGGAATACCTGATAGCGCTCCGGGAATACCAGGTCACCGGTTTCCAACGCCTGCAATTGGTGCACTTCAGCCCGCGTAATCTGGTAACGCTCTCCGGTATGATAATTCTCATGCATACCCAAACTATTTGCCAGCATTCGATATGGGGCGACCGCAGGATTAATGAGCACAGAATTTATACCCAGCTTTTCCGTAAGAAAGGTAGCATAGTAGCCGCCAAGCGAGCTTCCTATCAAGGATATATTGAATTCATCCTGCCGCTTTTCGATCATTTTAACAAGCGACTCTATTGCCCTTTGGGGTTGGTAATCAATTGCTGGAGCCAAGTAATTGTCGGTCCAGCCTCTAGCCTTCAGATAAGCTGCCAAATATCGTGCTTTATGGGACGCTGGGGAGCTATTGAATCCATGGATATAGATTATAAAAGGCATCGCAGGCTTTAACATGAATCAGCTCCAGACTGACTGGAGAATACTGTTTTTACCATGCTTTAGGAAACATCAGCGAAAGTTAATGCATCCAGCTCATGTCCATGCAGCAGGCATTGCTTAAGCCACTCGCCCAGGTAGAGATTGGACTGTACCTTTTCATCACTTTGATACATGTTGCTATTAGGATAACGGTAACGACCGTGAAGTTGCCGTTTGGAATGATTTTCTATAACCTCCGCCATCTGCGCATCATGATAGATACGCACCAAAAATTCCGACCCTTGCAACCACTTTGTTCCGGGAACATGCAGCGTCAGTCGTATTGTCGCTGTGTATTTAAAGCACTCAACCACTTCCAAACAAATTTGGATACTGTGCTTTTTAATACTCACGCCAATCCTTCTTAAAGACTGATCTGACATATCCGGCATCAGCTTGGAGAGACGCGCATAATTTGCCTCGCATTCTGCCATCATTAATGTCAGGTTTGGAATGTATCGAGTTGTCTTCATTCAACCTATTTTATTACGTGACTCATTGCCACTGGGATTTTAATCTAATTCTGTTTAATTGTAGCCACTGTAAAGCCATTATAGTAGCTGCATTATCAATAATACCCTGCTCCAAGGCAGAGAAAGCCCAATCGCAGGATACGACTTTAACACAAATATCTTCGTGCTCTTCTTTCAGCCCATGTACGCCGCCAATATCGGTTGCGTCAACCTTGCCACAGTAGATAATAATCCTTTCATTGGTACCACCCGGGCTGGTCCAGCACTCATGCAACTTGATCAGTTCACCTATTTTGCAACCGGCTTCCTCCATCGCCTCCCTGTGCGCCACCTGCTCCGGTGTTTCCCCAGGCTCGACAATACCAGCCACCATTTCCAGCAACCAAGGACTGCGTTTATCCTCGAGCGCACCCACCCGAAACTGTTCAATTAGCACCAATTTATCCTGGACTGGATCATAGAGCATTGCCACTACAGCCAGCCCACGCATGAAGAGTTCTCTATTGAAGGATTCTGTCCAGCCCCCCTCATAGAGCCGGTGCCGCAGAGTCAGTTGTTGAATCTCGAAAAAACCCCGGTACTCTGTATGCCTCTTTACAATCTCCATATCCTGATCTAAAAATTGCACCTGTTCCAGCTTGTACCAAGACTCAAGCTCAGCTACATAATCAACCATGGCTTCACGAATCTGGTCTCGAACCTCTCGAAAGCGCTGCAACGCATTTTCCGGGTTCCTCTCTGCAGCCGCCGGATCCGCAAGACCCCAGTGCTGCTGATTGCTCTGATTGGTAATAACGAAGCAATGCTCCCTTACCTGATCACAAAGAGTAACGATCCAGTTTGCATCCTCAAGCTGACCAGGGGCCAGAACGTCGGAGCTCTGTCCCGCAATATCTATACCCACCTCAGCCATGACCTGAATCGCTTCTACATTGACAGGCTGTATCTGTGTGCCTGCCGATGAAATCTCAATATTGTGACGCTGTGCGATTGTTGACTCACTTAGTATTTTTTTCGCCCAACCCTCTGCCATCTGCGAGCGGCAGGAATTTCCAGTGCATAAAAATAGAATTGAAATTCGACCCATGGTCAGCATGACACCTCTGTAATATCGGTGCTAGTTTAGGGAGGCTAAACTTTATTGTCCATTTAAGATTGGCCGCGCCGTACCAGTTACCCTATAATTTGCCGAAACCAAAAGACAACCGTGATACCGAGAACCATGTTGAAAAGGATCATAAGCCACTTTACCTTGACCTCCATCATCTGTTTGGCGGGCAGCTATTCATACGCCGCCAACCTGATGGATATTTTTCATGAAGCGCAGAAAGAGGATGCTCAACTGCGTTCGGCTCATGCACTGCTGCAGGCAGAACTTGAGGCTGTGCCTCAAAGTCGCGCCCAGCTACTGCCCAATATCAGTCTCAGCGCCAACACAGCAACCATTGATCGAGAGTTTTCCGGTGGATCAAATAACACAGAAGAGCGTTTCAATTCAAATGGTTACTCCGCACGCCTGAGTCAACCTCTGTTTCGCGCTGACCGCTGGTACCAGTTACTTTCAGCCAAGGCCAGCAGCAAAAAAGCACTGGCTGACTACCAGCTGGCCGAACAGGATCTTATTATACGCGTAGCCGAAGCTTATTTTAATGTGCTACGAGCAGAGGATAATCTCAGCTCCGCAGTAGCCGCTGAGACCGCGTTCAGGCGCCAGTTAGACCAAACTCAGGAACGCTTTGATGTTGGCTTAATCGCCATCACCGATGTCCATGAGGCCCAGGCCGTGTACGATTTGTCCAGAGTAACCCGCATCACCCAGGAAGAGGAAAGGGACAACAGCTTTACGGCACTGGAATCCATTACCAACCAAACCTACGGTGCTATTGATCCGCTTGATAAAAGTATGCCGATCACCAACCCAGAGCCTGTTGCAGCGGCTGAATGGGTCAGTATGTCAATTGAAAATAGCATCGCTCTAGCGGCCAGCAAATACCAGATAGAAGCCGCTAAACAAGAGGTTAAACGACAGAAATCAGGGCATTTACCCACTCTGGATGCAGTTGCCAGCTATTCCCATGCCGAAGATGGCGGGATTTCATTTCTCGGTAATGAATCTGATATTGAAAATTACGCACTGGAACTCAACGTGCCCATTTTCCAGGGCGGCGGAACTCGATCAAAAGTCCGAGAAGCACACCACCGTCTAGTCCAGGCTAAGGAAAATTATGAAAGCCAATACCGAAGCGTAAAACAGGATATTCAACGACAGCTGCGAACAACTAATTCCGATGTGTTGCGTGTCGCCGCCAGAAAGCTTGCCCTCAAATCAAACCAGAGCGCACTGGAAGCAACGGAAGGTGGCTATGATGTGGGTACACGTAATATCGTCGACGTACTGCAGGCCAGAAACAATCTCTTTGAATCACAGCGCGACTACTATAACGCCATCTACGACTACATTCTAAATTATCTGATGTTGAAGCGCATCGCCGGAACCATCACCCCCGATGACCTTAATGCATTCAATCGATGGCTTCAGGAAGATCACTCAGCAACTCCCTGACATGCTCGAGCACTCTCTGTTGTGCTCCGCGATTTTCTGCAACCACCTGCTTAGCGGCGGCTCCCATTTTCAGCTTTAAGTCAGGATTTTCCAGAATAGGCCGTAACGCGATGCCAAGCAGTTCACCTTGATCAATTTTTTTCATCGCTCCCGCAGCAATCAGCAAACGACTGACTTCGGCGAAGTTAAACAGATAGGGGCCGCTCACAACAGGAACTCCAAGGGCCGCCGGCTCTAGAAAGTTATGTCCTCCAGTCTCCACGAACGTGCCCCCAACAAATGCCACATCCGAAGCAGCATAAAAAAGCAATAGCTCACCCATAGTGTCACACAACATCACCGAATTTTTATCCCCTGGTGTTTGCGCTTTGCTGCGATACACCAGTGAAATGCCTGCTGCCTCGCAAAGCCGAGCTACCTGATCAAAACGCTCGGGGTGCCGCGGCGCCAGCAAAAGCAACAAGTCCGGCCGATATTTCAGCAGCTCCTGGTGCGCAGCCAATACCAGATCATCTTCGCCGTCATGAGTACTGGCAGCCACCCAAACAGGCCGATTTACCCCCCAAAGCGCTCTCAGTTTTGCTGCTTGCTCTAACAGGTAATCCGGGATACTGATATCAAATTTTATATTGCCAGTGACCGCAAGTCGCTCTTTGGCAAAACCCAGCCGCACAAAACGCTCGCCATCTCCTGCTGTTTGCGCCGCAATCAAATCGATTTTTGACAGCATACCCTTTACCAATGAAGGAAACCGGCCATAACCACGCGCTGATCTTTCAGACAAACGCGCGTTAACGACAGCAATCGGGATGGATTTTTGATGACAACAATGCAACAGGTTAGGCCAAAGCTCCGTCTCCATAATCAACACCAGTCTAGGCTCGGTTCGCTTCAGGAACCGATTAACCGCGCCGGGAATATCATAGGGGACATAAACATGAAACACAGTATCGCCGAACAACGCCTTGACCCTTTCTGACCCAGTTGGCGTCATGGTGGTGATAACTACGGGAAGTTCCGGAAAATCCCGCTGAATCTCTTTGATCATAGGCGCTGAGGCTACGGTTTCACCCACAGAGACGGAATGCAGCCACAAGCCAGCGGTTTTGTTTGGTGCTTTGAAAATACCTAAACGCTCTGGCCAGCGCCGCGCATAATCCGGCGCCTTAACAGCCCGCCAAAGCAAGCGAAGAAAAATAAAAGGTAACAGCACATAATAGAGTACTGAGTAAAAACATCTGTTCATGGATGTTTTTTAATCTTATCCACAATAGCGGTGGTTGAAAGCTCATCGATGAAACTCAGCACCTGTACCTGCCCACCGGCAGCTTTCACCATGTCAGCGCCGACGATCTCATTAACCTGATAATCCCCTCCCTTAACCAGAACATCAGGTTTTATCTTGTTCAACAAAGCCTCCGGCGTATCTTCCGAAAACGACACTACCCAGTCAACGGACTCCAGACCAGCCAAGACCGCCATGCGGCGCTCCAGTGGATTTATCGGTCGACCTGCGCCTTTCAACCTGGACACTGACGCATCACTGTTAACCGCGACAATCAGACGATCACCCAAACTACCCGCTTCCTCGAGGTAACCCACATGTCCTGCATGAATAATGTCAAAACAACCGTTAGTGAAGACAACTTTTTCGCCATGAGCCCTGGCATCTTCAATCACCATAAGTAACTGATCTTCGCTGACCACTCCCCGCTCAGAGCCTTGATCTCGCTGTACTGCCCGACGCAATTCCGGAACACTCACTGTGGCCGTACCTAATTTACCTACCACCAGGCCTGCCGCAATATTGGCTAAAGCGACAGCTTCCGGCAAACTACTTCCACCTGCCAGGCTGGCGGCAATTACCGAAATCACCGTATCTCCAGCACCGGTCACATCGTAGACCTCTCGCGCTCTTGCAGGCAAATGCAATTCTGGCTCCCCATCGCGCAACAGCGTCATACCCAGCTCACTACGAGTAATCAGCAACGCATCAATCTTAAGCTCCCTTAGCAAAGCGATTCCCCGGCTAACCAGGATCTGTTCGTTTTCGCAATGTCCAACTACCGCCTCAAACTCCTTCAGATTAGGTGTAACCAGAGTCGCGCCTCGATACTTTAAAAAATCCACACCTTTCGGGTCGACCAGCACAGGAACCCCTGCTGCTCGTGCCAGGGAAATAAGCTTTTGTGGTTCTTGCAACGCTCCCTTGCCGTAATCCGATAAAACCAAAGCACCAGAATCAGCAATATGAGTCTTTAATTTTGCTGGAAACTGATCTACATCGGCGATACCAAAAGTTTCCTCAAAATCGAGCCTCAGAAGCTGTTGGTTTTGGCTGATTACCCTAAGTTTCGAGATAGTTGGATGAGTCTTTGAGCGTTGAAAGTCGCAGTTTACTGCAACGGCGGACAAGGCCGTTTGCAAGGTTTGCGCCGCCTCATCTTCACCCACAACACCCACCAACCTTGCGGTTGCTCCCAGCGCCGCAATATTTAACGATACGTTTGCCGCTCCACCCGGTCTTTCATCCCGTTGCGTCACCCCAACCACAGGAACCGGGGCTTCGGGGGAAATGCGTGACGTCCGCCCATACCAATAGCTATCAAGCATCACATCACCCACGACTGTAACACGAGCTTGATTAAAACAAGGTAATTCTAACTTCATAAATTGGTATCCGGAACAGGGTTAGTTTTACGGGGAGTATAACAAAAGCCGCGGCAGGCAAAAACCTGTGTAGAAGCGCCTCTTCTACTCCTTAGACAGACTATGGGCCAAACGCCACCAGTTATCATTCTGGCAACGGATATTTTTAGCGCTCAGCTTCAGTCATCGACCCATTAGCATCAGCAAACTGCATGCGATGCAGCTGAGCGTAAGCTCCCTGCCGCGCCAACAACTCATCATGCGTGCCTACCTCGACAATCTGCCCTTTCTCCATCACTACGATTCTATCGGCATTTTCTATGGTTGATAATCGGTGAGCGATTACCAGGGTGGTTCGCCCCTTCACCAGGGTATTGAGCGCCTCCTGAATAAAGCGTTCGGACTCAGAATCCAAAGCCGATGTCGCCTCGTCAAGTATCAGGATGGGCGCATCCTTAAGTATTGCTCTGGCAAGCGCCAGACGCTGTCGTTGTCCTCCGGACAGAATTACACCGTCCTCACCTATTTGGGTTTTCATACCCTCCGGCAGCTCTTCTATAAATTCCATGGCATGCGCTGCCTTCGCTGCGTCGATAATTTCCTGCTCACTTCTTCCAGCCAGGTCACCATAGGCGATATTGCTGGCTACTGTATCCTGAAACAACACAATATGCTGATTGACCAGCGCGATATGCTTGCGCAGATCCGAGAGGCGGTAGTCGGCTATCGGGTGACCATCCAGCAAAATTTGACCGTGTTCTGGTTCGTTAAATCGCGGCAGTAGATTTACCAGCGTTGATTTCCCGCTTCCAGAGCGTCCAACAAACGCAACAGTTTGACCCGGCTCGATGGTCAGACTAATATTCTGTAATACCGGTTCCTGATCCGCTAGATAAGAGAAATTCAAGTCACGGAATTCGATCCGCCCATGCACTTTATCCAGCGCTATATTGCCCTCATCCAACTCCTGATCTTGATCCATTATCGAAAAAATACTCTGCGAAGCCGCGATCCCTCTTTGTATTTTTTCATTGACCGATGTAAGTTGGCGCAGTGGTTTTGCAACCAGACTGGCGGCTGTTATATAGGCAAGAAATTCTCCTAAATCCATTTCACCTTTGAACTCAGGGCTAAGTCCGAACCAGAATAATAGTGCAATTGCCGAAAACATTAGCATTTGAATTACTGGCGTACTGATTTCATTCACCTTGGATAATTTCAGGCTTTGCTTAAGGTTGTTTTCGCTGGCGCCCTTGAAACGCCCCTTTTCATAATTTAACCCACCAAAGGCCCGGACCACCTGAAATCCCTTAATCGCTTCCGATGCAACATGCGTCACCCCGCCCATCGAGTCCTGTATGCGGCGACTGTATTTGCGAAACAGCTTTGATGCAAAACCAACTACTAAGCCAATCAAGGGGCCGAGCAATAGAAAAATGAGGGATAATTTCCAGTTTAACCAAAATATATAGGCTAGCAGTCCGATTACTGTTAAACCTTCACGCACAATCACTTTCAAAGCGCCGGTGGCCGCACCGGACACCTGCTCTACATTAAAGGTCAACGTCGAAATAAGATGTCCGGATGCATTATTATTAAAAAATGCGCCAGGCAATGTGAGCAGATGATTAAATAGATCCAAACGCAGGCGATTTACGACATTACGCGCCACCATAACCAGGTAGTATCCGCCAAGGTAAGAGCCAACCCCTCTAACCAGCGTAATACACATCACGATTGCGGGGAGCAGGTAGCGTGCGTCCTCGGGACCCTTCATGCCCTCTAGCAAACGATCCGGTAAAAACCAGATATTCGGGACTTTATTGATATTCGGTTCAAGAGCAAAGGGGACAAACTCCATCAGCCCTGCATAGGCTGCCTGCGTCGCAGCAAAAATACCAAAACCGATGATACTGATAAGAAATGCCAGCCAATAATGCCCTACATACCGGATCAGCCTTTTATAGGCCTTCCATCCAGACAGCTCGTTTGTATGCGTAGCCGGGTCATTCATAAGAAAAATACTATTTTAGAGGATCGTTTATAGTGCGAGGCGAGCTCCCCACAAGCTATCCTAACGGTATTTTGATGTGCGGATAATAGAGATTGGGTTGACGCTTTGCAAGAGTAAGCGATTTTTAACTCAGCAGTTTCTAGCTCTACAGGTGGCCCATTTTTTAGCAGATTATCATTCACTCTTCCTTTCGAGCACTACCCAGCTGACTCGACTGCCGACGTACAATATGTTGAATCAACTGTTCCTGTACACTGGCATCAACGGAGTCAAAGTCCACTCTTAATAAAAAATGGCCATTTTCGGTCTGATCACAACCCAAAACGTTACCCATCATCTGTATATGCGTATTCGCCGGTTTCAATAAAATATCAAGTTTGAGTGACTGCCCCACATGAAAACTGTCCCTGCATTCAAAGGCAATTCCACAGGCACTGATGCTGACCTGCTTCGTCTGCATTTCCAATCCTTTGATCTGCGCATAATCGAGATCCATCTCCGCAGCCAATACGTCCATTTTTTTGTTGAGCAGGCCTATCGCATTGGCTGCTGTCGGATTGGATTGCCACATTGCATTGAGCGCATTAGTTAATTCCCGGTCAATGGAACGCAACACCTCTGCCGCCGCTATTTGAACATTTTCAGCTTGCTTTTGTGCCTCTACTTCACCCCGCTCAATCAGTCTATAGCTCAGCCCAACAATATCATTTATACGAAAATAACGCCTTCTGTCCGATCTATCCATTTGTCGTATGCCTCAATGCTTTAGCGTTGTTTAAAAGACCTCATCCGGTGTCAGTGTAAAGGGCGTATCCAAGTTTAATTCCCTTACTAACCCAGGATCAATCTGCTGCATTTTCTTCAGTTCTTCACTGGTTTCATTATCCAACCCCTGATGAATGACGATCTCCACACGCCGATTGCGCGCCCGATTTTCATCCGTATCATTGGCAACGATCGGCTTGGTATAGGCGAACCCGGTCACCATAAACCGGTTGTTATCTAACGTATTACCACGCAATAATTCATGAGCGACAGATAACGCCCGGGCCGAAGATAGATCCCAGTTGGATCTGAATGCTGAAGTCGTAATAGGTACACTATCGGTGTGCCCTTCTACCGAAATTTTTCCGGGCACGCCTTTTAACACCTCCCGAACCGAAGCCATAACGGGAATAAAACGCCGCTTTAACTTAGCCGAACCGGAAGGAAAGGATCCCTGCTCTCGAACGCGAATAATAATACGCCTACCCCGCGTTTCCACATCTACCTTCCCTGTACTTATCTCCTTTTTCAGCGAAAACGCCAGCGCCTTGGCATCCTCTTGAGTTGCCTTGATCAGCTGCTGCAGCTTCTCCAAAAGAATCTGTTTTATCAACGCTTTATCGACTGTGGCCGCAGCCGGCTGCTCACCACTTTCCCCCTCTCCTTCCTTCTGGGTTCCCGTATCATCAATATTGATATCGAGTGTATTTTTTGAAATATCCGTTGTCGACTGGCGAACTTCATTGATAGGCGTCGGCTCTGGTCGACCCGGGCTAAACTCCTGAGCAATAACGCTGGTACCCTTTGGAATGTCCTTGACGTTGATCTGATTCTGCACACCGAATGCGTCACGCATAGAGCCCGCCAGTTGTTTGTATTTCAGTACATCCATTTCCGAAAATGAGAGCAGCAACACAAAAAAGCACATCAACAGCGACATCAGATCTGCAAATGTCGCCATCCAGGCGGGAATTCCCACAGGACAGTCAGGGCATTCTTCTACTACTTCAGACATAAGTCACCTAAGCCCATTACGCCCTATTTTTTTGTAGCGCGCTGTGCTGGCGCCAGATAAGTTTTCAGCATGGACTCAATCACGCGCGGATTTTGACCGGCCTGAATCCCCATTAACGCGTCAATGCACATAGACTTGAGTCGCCCCTCCTCGGTTTTTCTCAAATCAAGCTTATCTGCAATCGGAATGGCAACCATATTAGCCAGCATAGCGCCATACAGTGTAGTCAGTAGCGCAACCGCCATCGCCGGACCAATTGCTTTGGGATCATCCATGGCGGACAACATCGCCACCAGACCGATCAAGGTTCCGATCATCCCCATCGCCGGCGCAACATCTCCTATCGCCGTAAATACCTTGGCTCCCCAACCATGGCGCTGCTCAGTTTGCCTCATCTCTTTGGTTAGGACATCCTTCACAACATCGCCATCATGTCCGTCTACCAGCATTTTCACTCCCTCCTGTAAAAATTCATTGCTGATTTCCTGACCTTCTAGCGCTAGCAAGCCGCCTTTACGCGCAACATCCGCCATTTCTACAACTTTAGGAATCAATTCATCGATTTTATCCAGTTTATAGGCAAACGCTTTGGCAGCGACTTTTACTGCACCGAGGAATTGACCCATGCTAAATTTCATCAAAACGACCATTAACGTTCCGACAATAACAATCAGCAACGAGGGGACATTGACAAAAACAATTATGGAGCCACCCAGCACCATCGCCATGATAACGATGCCAAAAGCCCCCAGTAGCCCTATTAAGGTTGCTAAATCCACACTTTACTCCCACTAATGTTTGGTTCACTGCAGTCTGTCACAGCGACACTATCTTCAGGTGTTTTTCTTTATATCGGTCAAAATCGATTGATCTGAAGTAACTCGAGGCATGTTAATAGAGCTTATCTAGTGATTTCAACCGAAATCAACCTTCTCTTTTACTTGAAACAGGACTTAGATCATTCCGGCCCATTGATTCTTAGATGCAAGTTGGTTAACAATGCGGTTTATTCTAGTGTCTTTGGTTTATGGAAGTTTGCTTATGCCAAAAAAAAAGCAGGGTTATGATTTTGAAAAATCAATCAATGATCTGGAACAACTGGTCGAGCGCATGGAAAGCGGGAAACTTTCATTGGAGGAATCATTGACCGCTTTCGAACAAGGGATAAAACTCACCCGGGAATGCCAGGCAATGCTAACTCAGGCTGAGCACAAAGTTCAGACGCTGATACAAAAAAACGACACTTGCTGTCTGGAACCCCTGGAAGAAAAGGAACCATAGCCAATTTCAATAAATAATCAGGGTAGCGTGATTCAATACCACATCGCCCCATCGAAGATAAATTGACGCTGTCAACATAACACTCAAGAGCTGCCAAACCCCATGTCGGTCAAACCTTTTATACAATCTTGCCAGGAGCGGGTAAATCTGGCGTTACAACAAAGACTACCGAGACCTGAAGGTGTCGCCAAACGATTATACGATGCCATGCATTATGGCGTGCTAAATGGGGGCAAGAGACTGCGCCCTGCGCTGGTGTACGCAACGGTCAAGGCCCTTGACTGCCCATTAGCGGTGGGCGACGATGCTGCCTGTGCCGTTGAAATGACCCATTGTTATTCTCTTATTCATGATGACCTACCGGCAATGGATGATGATGACCTGCGTCGTGGCAAACCTACTTGCCATATTGCATTTGATGAAGCGACCGCCATTCTTGCCGGCGATGCACTTCAGGCCCAGGCATTTGAAGTCATCACAAACAGCCAGAACAGTGCTACCAACAGCGACAACAAGCTGAGAATGATCGCTTTTCTAAGTAAATGCAGTGGCAGCCTGGGCATGATTGGTGGACAAGCCATCGACCTGGCGAGTGTAGGCCAGGCACTAAGCCTGTCCGAGCTCAAGCAAATGCATACCTGCAAAACCGGCGCTCTTATTAATGCCTGCGTTACTCTCGGCGCACTGGCAACCAATCGCGCTAGCCAGGCTGAGCTGGCTGCGTTATCCACCTTTGCAATTAGCATTGGCTTAGCATTCCAAATTAAAGACGACATCCTCGATGTTGAAGGCGACACCCAGACACTCGGCAAACAGCAGGGTGCCGATCTTGACTTAAACAAACCCACTTACACATCCCTGCTGGGACTTGAAAAGGCAAAAGAGGAAGCCCACAGGCAGCATCAAAAAGCCATAGCTGCCCTGGATCTGTTTGATGATAAGGCTGATACGCTGAGAGAGCTTGCCACCTATATTATCGAAAGAAACCACTAGCTCTGACTCATCTGCTACGAATTCAATAACCCTATACCTTCGCGGTATCTATCATACCGCACGCTAAGCATATGTTGGACCCGCAAAATAACTATCAACAGGCAGTGTGAACTTAGTGTAGAATAAAGGCTCTGTTTTCCGAAATTAAACTGATTTAATGCATGTTTGACCAAATTCCAAGAAATGCTCCCTGCACCCCTCTGCTTGACCGCCTGGACACGCCCGCTGAGCTAAAACAGCTTTCTGCACAGCAGTTACCAGAACTGGCCAAAGAGCTTCGAGAGTACCTGCTTTATTGTGTTGGGCAATCCGGAGGGCATTTTGGCGCGGGACTTGGTGTGGTTGAACTGACTATCGCACTGCATTACCTCTATGACACGCCGGAAGATCGATTGGTTTGGGATGTTGGCCATCAGGCATATCCGCACAAAATACTGACTGGCCGAAGAGCGCGTATGACCAGCATGCGCCAGAAAGATGGGTTAACTGCTTTTCCAAAAAGAGCGGAAAGCCCCTTCGACGCATTTGGAGTAGGCCATTCCAGCACATCTATCAGTGCTGCTCTCGGTATGGCTTTAGCCGCGCGCCAACAGGGTATTAAACGCAAAACGGTTGCCGTTATTGGCGATGGCGCACTGACGGCAGGCATGGCTTTCGAAGCACTGAATCATGCTGCCCACACCAAAGCCGATATGCTGGTGATACTGAATGATAATGATATGTCGATTTCACGTAACGTGGGAGGGCTTTCCAATTATCTCGCCAGAATACTTACCAGTAAGGTTTACCATAATGTCAGAGAGGGCGGCAAAAAGGTACTAAGCAACCTGCCCGGCGCGCTGGAGATTGCGCGGCGTACAGAAGAGCATATGAAGGGCATGGTTGCCCCACCAGGTACACTTTTTGAAGAGATGGGTTTTAACTATATCGGGCCTATTGACGGGCATGACCTGGATATTTTAACCCAGACCATCGGTAAAATGATGGAACTTCAAGGACCTCAATTCCTGCATATTGTTACCCAAAAGGGTAAAGATTTTAAGCCAGCCGAGGCAGATCCAGTGGGTTATCACGCCATTAACAAACTGGAACCCAAGCCAGCACTGGAGTTAGCAAAACCGAAGTTTGAAGGCACTAAGTACGCAACGGTATTTGGTAACTGGATCTGTGACATGGCCGCTCAAGATGAACGCCTGGTTGCGATTACACCCGCGATGGAAGAAGGATCCGGATTGACCGAGTACGCGCAGAAATTCCCTGATCGCTATTATGATGTAGCTATCGCCGAACAGCATGCGGTAACTCTTGCTGCTGGCCTGGCCTGTGAGGGCGTCAAGCCGGTTGTCGCTATTTATTCCACCTTCCTGCAAAGAGCTTACGACCAGTTAATTCACGATGTTGCTATCCAGAATCTGGATGTCCTGTTTGCTATTGACCGGGCAGGTCTGGTCGGCCAGGACGGCCCTACTCATGCCGGAAGCTTTGACTTAAGTTTCCTCCGTTGCGTTCCGAATATGGTGGTGATGGCACCTGCCAATGAGAATGAGGCTCGGCAAATGCTCTACACTGGATATCTTTATAATGGCCCAGCGGCCGTGCGATACCCACGTGGAACCGGCCCAGGTACTGCTGTTGAGCAGAGCATGCAAGCAATAGCTATAGGCAAGTCACAACCTTTAAGAGAGGGTGAAAATGTCGCTATTTTGTCATTTGGCAATCTACTCAATTGCGCAAAAGAAGTGGCAGAAACGCTCAATGCGACGCTGGTCAATATGCGGTTTATCAAGCCATTGGACGAACAATTAATACTCGAAGTTGCAAACAATCATGACCTGATAGTAACCATCGAGGAAAACTCTGTTCACGGCGGCGCTGGATCAGGAGTCAACGAAGTTATTGCGGCAAATGGGTTCAGCAAGAAAATTCTGAATCTGGGCTTACCGGATCGATTTGTGGAGCATGCAAGACCCGAAGAGATGCTAAAAGAGTGTGGTCTATCAGCTGCAGACGTTCTCGCATCAATCAAAGCAAGACTGGATGGTGATCGCGGCAATCTTCAACCGGTTGCTAAACCGGTCGGATAGTCGTCCAGTTGTCGATCTTTTAAAGCCCTCGGCTAGAACAGATGCCCCAGCTTACCCGCTTTGGTTTGCAGGTATTTCTCGTTATGCGGATTCTGTCCGGTTTGCAAAGGAATCCTTTCCACCACTTCAATCCCATACTTCTCCAGCGCATCGACCTTAACCGGATTATTGGTCATTAGTTTCACTTTACTGATGTTCAAATGCTTCAGCATGGTCTGACAAATACTATAGTCACGCATATCGGCACCAAATCCGAGCTGCTCATTGGCCTCTACCGTATCAGCACCCTCATCCTGCAGCTTGTATGCTTTAATTTTGTTAACCAGGCCAATCCCACGACCCTCTTGACGCAGATAAAGAATAATACCTCGTCCTTCCGTGGCAATTCGTTTGAGTGCCTCCTGTAACTGGTGTCCACAATCACAACGCAAGCTAAACAGTGCATCACCAGTCAGGCACTCCGAATGTATGCGGGCCAGCACCGGCTCACCATCACCCACATCAGCAAGAGTCAACGCAATATGCTCTTTGCCCGTCTCACTGTCCTCAAAACCGTGAATAGCAAACTTAGCCCATTCTGTGGGCAACTCGGAAGATGCGACATATTGAATTGACACTTAAAACCTCTCTTAGATTAGCAGGGCGTGGATTTTACCAATAGATGGGCAACAAAAGCGAATCAAAAACGCTGAAGGTTTAGCCTACGACACACGTTTGAAGCAGTTGCTTGAGCAGCATCAGTACTTTTTAGTTAAGGTCATAATACCTTCTTTTTCACTTAACTCCACGTGATTGAGAAAAGTCATACCCAGTAGGACCGTCGATGGATAGATGCCCTCAAGAACAGCCGCACGCACCTGCTTCACCTCTATCGCGCCCAGTTTCACACTCTTTAAGACTACCGAATAAGATTTTACTATACCTCCGGCTGTACTCGACAATCCAACCTGTCCTGCGGCAAAATTCACTCCCAGCATTCTTGCCTGAACAGTATTCATCGCAACCGAGGTGGCACCCGTATCGATTAACATACGTACGGATTTACCATTAATTCTGCCGGCGCTCAGATATTGCCCCCTGGTATTAATTGCAACCGTTTCTGAAACAACTTCTGGCTTTTGAAACCCCTTGCCAATCACTCGACCCAAGGGGAGCTCATGTTGCTGGCCATCAATCAACAGAAGGGCTGCCTGGCCGTTTACAGCAATCAACTCGACCCCTTCCGGACTGGCGCGACCTATTCGAAGTACGTGCTGCTTTCCGTTCACCTCAATTGCGGCAGCATTTTTAAATAACCCTACTACTCTCACCTCACTCCACTCTACAGCTTTCACGTGAACACCGCAGAACAACAATATCAGTAGTAGTATTACTCGCATACAACGCTATTCCATTAGATTAAATATGCTATTAAATGCAAACAAAACCCCGCATAAACAGCAGCCAACAGGTCATCAAGCATAATACCGAGCCCACCGGCAACACCTTTATCAACAGCAGCGATCGGCCACGGTTTAAAAATATCAAACAACCTAAACAGCACAAACCCGCAAATAATCCAAAACCAACCCTTTGGTGCCGCTATCATGGTTATCCAATAACCCACAATTTCATCCCATACAATACCTGCATGATCATGCACTCCCAAATCTTCAGCGGTTTTACCACAGATCTGGATGCCCACCAAAAAGGCAACGAGTACCAACAACAGATAGCTCGCCCAATGCAGGTGCTGAAAGGGTAGATAAAATAATACTCCTACCAACGTACCAAATGTTCCCGGCGCTACGGGTGCGGCTCCACTACCAAAGCCAAATGCGACCAGGTGTAGCGGATTCCGCCAAATGCTGGCTGGCGCGGGATTCATGTCCTCTCCAGATGTCTAGAAATGCTGATAACCTTTCGCCTTTAATATCGGTACTAATTCCCCTCTATCATCATAGAGGCTCACCCCGGCCCCATCTTGCATACGCCCGATACAAGTAATAGGCAACTCAAGCCGACGCGCAATTTCCCTTATTGATGTAGATTTATCTGCTGGTGCACAAAAACATATCTCATAATCATCGCCACCAGTGAGGGCCAAATCAAGCGCCACCGGAACCCCAAAAGCTGCAACCAATGCCTTCGACAAAGGGATATCTAGCTGCTCGACTCTTGCCGCTAACCCACTAGCCTGAGCAATATGCCCTAGATCCGCCAGCAAGCCATCTGAGACATCGATCGCTGCCGTGGCAATACCCCGCAAACACTCCCCTAACAGCACTCTGGGTTGCGGTCTCAAGAAGCCAAACTGTAACTCACCTTGGTTATCAGTATCAGCGTTTTCCTGAATTAACTGTAAACCACCTGCGGAATTTCCAGGCCAGCCTGTGATATAGATAAGGTCTCCGCTTCTAGCGCCGCTTCTGCGCATAGCCTCGCCCTGCGGCACATAGCCCTGAGCCTGGATACTGATGGTCAAAGACCCACGGGTTGTATCCCCGCCAATCAGCGCGACATTATACTGCTCAGCCAGATCAAACAACCCCTGACTAAATTCCCGCAACCAATCATCATCTGTATCGGGCAGCGTTAAAGCCAGTGTAAACCAGGCTGGCTCTGCACCCATGGCTGCCAAATCACTCAGGTTCACTGCCAAACAACGGTATCCGATATCATAAGGATCTGTTGCTTTGGGAAAGTGCACGCCGGCTATCAATGTATCCATTGTCACCGCCAGCTCATGCTGCGTTTTCGGCAACACTATTGCGCAATCATCACCAATACCCAGTATCAAATCCTGACGGTTAACCCGTTGAGCACCCTCGACAAAATAGTTTTGAATTAAATCAAATTCGGACAACCCCATACAATTACCGGACTTGCCCAGCCTCAAAACTCGCCATCGCGCAGATTGCGAGCTAACTTATCGAGAACTCCGTTTACATATTTATGTCCATCCGTTGCGCCAAAAGCCTTTGCCAGATTGACTCCCTCATTAATAATAACTCGGTAGGGCACATCCTTTCTTTCGGCCAACTCGAAAGCACCTATCCTAAGGATAATGAGCTCTATCGGCGTCAACTCATCCAAAGATCGATCCAGAAATGGCGAAACCAGATCATCCAAGCGACTGATCTGGGCCGGAATCCGGTGCAGCAGCTCGCCAAAATAATCCTGATCAACCTTTTTCATATCATTATCTTCACGGAACTCGGTTTCTATTGACACCAATGAAGAGCCGGCTATCTGCCATTGATATAACGCCTGCAACGCCAACTTTCGTGCCTGCTTTCTCGCAGCCGGGCTTACTTTCTTTTGTTGTAACTTTGTCTTCTTGGATTCCACTAGCATTTTATTCCGCAAATCAATTCAGCCAGGTGTTCCTGACCGCTCATTCTTCTCATGCAAACTCTCCTGCCAAGCGAAACGTCCACAAGGCAGGTACAAAGCCAGCGTTTTACCCCATCAGCTGACAGGACGAATACTTCAGGATTTCATGTTTCGCAAGAGACTGACCATTTCCAAAGCAGTGAGTGCTGCTTCCTCGCCTTTGTTGCCGGCCTTGGTACCTGACCGCTCAATTGCCTGCTCAATACTGTCGACAGTTAGAATCCCAAAAGCAATGGGCAGTCCGGTACTTAAGGAAATTTGACCCAGTCCCTTGGTACACTCACCAGCCACATAATCAAAGTGAGGAGTTCCACCGCGAATGACTGCACCCAGTGCAACAACCGAGTCATAATCACCGCTATTTGCCGCAATTTGCGCGGCCAGGGGAATTTCAAAAGCGCCCGGTACCCGCACAATGGTTAAATTTGCTTCAGAAACACCATGACGCTTAAGCGTATCCACGGCACCCTCCAGCAAACTCTCTACAACAAAACTGTTAAACCGCCCTACCACTATTGCAAAACGCGCAGTATTAGCGGAAAAATCACCCTCAATTGTTTTAATCATAATCTCTTCCATACTTTGTTATTAAACATTTCAACTCCCGCAGGCAATAAAAAATCGCCAGCGAGCACTCTAGGGACCCTCTGTCTTGGTTAGGCAAAGCCATTATCGCGCAGCATACCCAGATCAATTCCACCTTCCGCACCCTCATCAGCCGCCTTCTCACCAAGCATCAAGCGCTCCAAATAGCGTGCAATGATATCCACCTCCAGATTAACCTTTGTTCCCAAATGATAACCTCCGATGATGGTTCCTGTGACCGTATGCGGAATAATATTAATTTCAAAATCTGCACCCGCTACAGAATTAACCGTCAGACTGGTCCCATCAATACAGATAGAGCCCTTTTCTGCAATATACTTTGCCAATTGAGCCGGTGCTCGAATGGTAAATTGCACAGAGCGAGCATCCTCCTGACGGCGAACCACTTCACCAAGACCGTCTACATGTCCTGTCACAAGATGTCCGCCCATCCTGGTCTCCGGCGTCAGAGATTTTTCCAGATTAACCGAGGCGCCCACTTTTAGAAATCGAAAACAGGTTCGTTCTATAGATTCTCGTGAAACGTCGGCCCAAAAACCGTCACCCGGCAAATCGATAACAGTCAGACACACACCGTTTGTGGCGATACTATCTCCCAGCGCCACGTCACCCAAATCCAATGCACCTGTTTTAACATAGAGGCGTACATCACCCCCCTTTGGCTCCATTGCGCCAATCTGACCAACTGCCTCTATTATTCCAGTAAACATAATCCAACGCTTCCTAATTCTTTAGTTTCGATAAGGCAATGTATTGTTTCAGCACACAGTTGCACTGATTCGAAGATCCTCACCCACATTGCGCACTTCCTGAATATTTAACGATATCTGCTCAGACATACTCGTCAGACCTGGCAAATTAAACAACCCTCTGGCAGCATCGCCCAGCAGCTTTGGCGCCACATAAATGACCAACTCATCAAGCAGCCCTTGCTTTAAAAACGCGCCGCTAAGGGTGGCCCCGGCCTCAACCAGAATTTCATTGCACTCTTTTTTCGCCAACCACGCCAGCACTGCAGCAAGATCGACCCGCCCTTCCCTGCCACCCAGCACCAATGTCTCGACATGCTGTGTTTCAAGACTCCTTCTCGCCTGATTATCCTGCGCTCCAATCACGACAATCGGCCCAGGCTGGGCAAATATTTTCGCATCACTGGATATTCGAAACTGTGAATCAAGCACTACCCTCAGGGGTGCGTGACTGACAACTTCGCTGGCATTATCCAGGCCCAATTGCTCCTCTCGCAAATTAAATGACGGATTATCAAACAATACCGTCCCAACACCCGTAACGATTGCAGAACTGCGTGCGCGCAGTCGCTGCACATCGGAACGCGCTGCCGGGCCTGTAATCCACTGACTCTCACCGGAGGCCATTGCCGTTCGCCCGTCCAGGCTCATCGCCAGCTTACAACGCACTAAAGGTCGCCCACACTCCATTCGTTTGATAAAACCGGCATTCAACGCTTTCGCCTGTTGCTCTAAAACACCGCTCTGAACCAGGATTCCCGCCTGCTTTAACTTTTCAAACCCTTGGCCCGAAACCAGCGGATTCGGGTCCTTCATCGCACAAACAACCTGCTTGATCCCAGCTTCGATAAGTTGATCGCTGCAGGGGGGCGTTCTACCCGTATGGCTACAGGGCTCCAGAGTCACATAAGCCGTTGCACCTCTCGCATTGCTGCCCGCCTTCCTGAGCGCCTCCACCTCAGCATGCCCAGCACCCGCTTTTTGATGCCAGCCCTCAGCCACCACCCGGTTGTCTTTAACCAACAGGCAGCCTACCCGTGGATTTGGATCAGTGGTATACAATCCCTTTTCTGCCAACTGCAGCGCCCGCGCCATAAAGCTTTCGTGAACTATCAATCTACTCATAAGATAATCACTTTTTCGATAACCGCTCAATCTCTTCACGAAACTGCTGCAGATCCTGAAAGTGGCGGTAGACCGAGGCAAACCGTATGTAAGCTACTTCATCCAACTCCTTGAGCTGTTCCATCACCATCTCGCCAACCTGTAACGACTCAATCTCTCTTTCGCCAAGACTCTGCAGCTTATGCTTGATTTGACTGATCGCCATTTCAATGCGCTCGACACTGACAGGGCGCTTTTCCAAAGCCCTCAACATGCCGTTTCGAAGCTTCTCTTCATCAAAAGGAACGCGGCTTCCATCACGCTTTACCAGGCTGGGCATCCAGAGTTCGGCCGTTTCAAAGGTTGTAAATCTTTCACCACATTGTACGCACTCACGGCGGCGACGCACCTGTCCGCCCTCAGCGACAAGGCGCGAGTCGATCACTTTAGTATCATCCGCCTTGCAAAATGGACAATGCATTGCAAATTCCTGCGTTCCTAAAAGCCGCTATTGTAGCAGCACTGGCGGCTGCAACAAACCAGCGCGCAGCTAATAGCACACTGCTAACGTGCTTTTTTGTGGTTTGAGTTATGCGAGCATTTGCATTAATCTAGCGACCTTTTCAATATTTAGGACACCCATCCGTATGGCGCAGTATGCATACACATTAAATCGTGTTTCAAAAATAGTACCACCCAAGCGAGAAATTCTTAAAGATATTTCACTATCCTTCTATCCCGGCGCAAAAATTGGTGTACTGGGATTAAACGGATCCGGAAAGTCGAGCCTGCTGCGTATTATGGCTGGTGTGGACAAAGAGTTTGATGGAGAGGCCCGCCCCTCTCCAGAACTTAAGATTGGTTATTTGCCTCAGGAACCCGAACTCAACCCGGATAAAGATGTACGCGGCAATGTCGAGGAAGGGTTGCATGAAGCATTAGATGCTCTGTCGGATCTGGAAAAGGTCTATGCTGCTTATGCTGAACCAGATGCTGATTTTGATAAACTAGCGAAAGAACAGGCAAGGCTTGAAGATATCATTCAAGCTACAGATGCGCATAACATTGAACACAAGATGGAAATTGCTGCGGACGCACTGCGCCTGCCCGAATGGGACGCGGATGTCACAACGCTCTCTGGAGGAGAGCGCCGCCGCGTAGCCCTATGCCGTCTACTGTTATCAAATCCGGATATGCTATTACTGGATGAACCTACCAACCACCTTGATGCGGAAAGTGTAGGTTGGTTAGAACGCTTTTTACACGATTTCCCTGGCACGGTGGTCGCCATTACCCACGACCGTTATTTTTTGGATAATGCCGCAGGATGGATATTGGAACTTGATAGGGGTCGCGGTATTCCTTACGAAGGTAACTATTCCAGCTGGCTGGAGCAAAAAGAAAAACGACTGGAAATGGAAGATAAACAGGAAGCCGCTCATCAGAAAACTATTAAAGCTGAATTGGAGTGGGTCCGTGCAAACCCCAAGGGGCGACAGGCGAAAAGTAAGGCAAGGATGGCGCGGTTTGATGAATTGAACTCACAGGATTTTCAGAAACGCAGCGAAACCCAGGAAATATATATTCCGCCCGGCCCCAGACTAGGGGACAACGTCATTGCGTTGGATCATGTCAGCAAAAGCTTCGGCAACAGGGTACTGGTCGACGATCTAAGCTTTAATATTACACCTGGCAGCATTGTCGGCGTGATTGGAGGCAACGGTGCAGGAAAATCGACTCTGTTTAAAATGATTGCGGGACTGGAGCAGCCTGAATCAGGACAGATCACCCTGGGCGATACTGTTAAGCTTGCATTCATTGGTCAGATGCGCGAACTGGAAGGAAGTAAAACGGTATGGGAAGAGTTATCGGGTGGCCAGGATATACTGCAGATAGGTAACTATCAGATACCTTCCCGAGCCTATGTAGGACGCTTTAATTTTAAGGGTGGAGACCAGCAAAAATTTGTTAAAGATTTATCAGGGGGTGAGCGCAACCGCCTGCACCTGGCGAAAATTTTAAAGGAAGGTGCCAACGTTTTATTGCTCGACGAACCAACCAACGACCTGGATGTTGAAACCCTTCGTGCACTGGAAGAAGCCCTGCTGGCCTTTCCTGGTTGTGCCATTGTAATTTCGCACGATCGCTGGTTTCTGGACCGTATTGCTACACATATTCTCGCATTTGAAGGTGATAGTCAGGCGGTATTTTTTGAAGGAAACTATTCGGAATATGAGGAAGATCATCGAGCAAGAACCGGCGGTAACGATCAACCCAAACGAGTGAAATATAAGAAACTTGCTTAAGCTTTTTGATTCACACTGGTTTTGGTGATTTTGTCTCGGCAAAAGTACCAAAACCAGAGATCAACCTTGGCTATTATTACTCTCTACCTATGCAAAGCATAGGTGTGCGTTGTTGGCACCGCTACAAAACCGCCAACGCCTCACTGAGCTTAGTCACGCCCACAATTTCCATCCCCTTCACACCCTCTTTGGGGACATTGTTTTTTGGCACGATGGCGCGCTTAAAGCCATGCTTAACCGCCTCTTGCAATCTTTCCTGACCACTGGGGACCGGTCGAATTTCACCCGATAGTCCCACTTCACCAAATACAATCAGATCACGTGGCAATGGTCTGTCCCGAAAACTGGATACGACCGCCAGCAGCAGTGCCAGATCAGCACTGGTCTCCAGCACTTTAACCCCGCCTACGACATTGACGAACACGTCTTGATCGCCCGTATGCAGACCCCCGTGCCGATGCAGTACCGCGAGCAACATTGACAGGCGATTTTGATCCAGACCTACCGCGACGCGTCGCGGGTGGCCAAAATTACTCTCATCAACCAATGCTTGAATTTCAACCAGTAATGGCCGAGTACCTTCCCAAACCACCATCACCAGGCTACCGGCGGCCAGTTCTTCTGCTCTGGAAAGAAATATTGCACTTGGGTTTTTTACCTCTTTAAGGCCGCTCTCCAGCATTGCAAAAACGCCCAGCTCGTTGACTGCTCCGAAGCGATTTTTAATACCGCGTAATGTTCTAAAACGACTATCGTTGGCGCCTTCCAGCATGATGGAGCAGTCAATCATATGCTCCAGCACTTTAGGGCCGGCCAGACTTCCGTCTTTAGTCACATGTCCAACCAGAATCACAGCGGTATTTGTCTGTTTCGCGAATCGTGTCAAATAGGCCGCACTTTCTCGTACCTGAGACACACTGCCTGGTGCAGAGCTAATCTCCGCTAAATGCATAACCTGAATACTGTCGATAACAAGAAGTTGTGGTTTGTGCTGCTGAGCCGCAGTACAAATGGCTTCCACACTGGTTTCGGAGAGCAGTTTCAGGCGATCTGTGGGCAGCTGCAAACGCTTCGCGCGCAAAGCAACCTGTTGTAACGATTCTTCCCCAGTGACATACAGCGCATCCAGTTTTTGTGCGAGACGGCACATGGTTTGCAACAACAGTGTACTTTTCCCCGCACCAGGATGACCGCCGATCAGAATCACCGAACCCGGCACTAAACCACCGCCCAGTACACGATCGAACTCCTCTGTGTCAGTGGTTATCCTGGGTACTTTTGCCAGGTCAATCTGATCGAGCTGCTGAACCTCAGATCGATTTCCACTATAGCCTTCAAACTGAACCTGCGCAGTTGAAGCTGCTGGCATCCGAAACTCGGTAATCGTATTCCAACCATGGCAGTCGACACACTGTCCCTGCCATTTTGAATACTCGGATCCGCAATCGGAACAAACGTAAGCGGTTTTATTCTTGCCTTTGGCCATATCGCCTATGACTCATGATAGGGCCGACTCAACTCATGCACCGCATCAATAAAGACTCGGGCATGATCCGGGTTGGCAAATTGGGAAATGCCATGCCCCAGGTTAAAAACGTGCCCCGGTCCCTTGCCATAGCTGGCCAAAATTGTTTCAACTTCCTGGCGAATACGTTCTGGCTTGGCAAAAAGCATAAAGGGGTCCATATTTCCCTGCAAAGCAACCCTGCCCCCAACTCTCTGACGCGCCTGACCAAGGTCTGTGGTCCAATCCAGCCCAAGGCAACTGGCACCCGTCTGTGCCATCGATTCAAGCCATTGTCCGCCACCTTTGGTAAACAGAATAACGGGGACGCTGCGTCCTTCGTTTTCCCGAATCAAGCCATCCACAATCTGTCGCATGTAGCGCAAAGAAAACTCTTCGTAACAAGGCCCGCTGAGCACACCGCCCCAAGTATCAAAAATCTGGACTGCTTGAGCACCTGCACGAATCTGTGCATTTAGATAAGAAATAACAGACTGTGCCAATATATCCAGCATTTGATGCATCGCTTCCGGCTGCTGAACCATAAATTCTTTCACCCAGCGAAATTCTCTGGTTGAGCCACCTTCTACCATATAAGTGGCAAGAGTCCATGGACTTCCGGAAAAGCCTATCAGCGGCACCCTTCCATTCAACTCTCGTCTGATGGTGCGCACAGCATTCATGACGTAATCGAGGTCCTGATCACCATCCGTCACCTTGAGATCCGCCACATCAGCGGCACTACGTATCACCTTCTTGAACTTTGGCCCTTCACCTGTTTCAAAATAAAGACCCAATCCCATCGCATCCGGGATCGTTAAAATATCAGAAAATAGAATAGCTGCATCCAACTCGAAGCGCTCCAGCGGCTGCAAGGTAACCTCACACGCCAGCTCCGCATTACGGCATAGATCCATAAAACTCCCCGCTCGCTCGCGCGTCGCTTTATATTCAGGCAGATATCGGCCAGCCTGGCGCATCATCCAGACGGGGGTATAGTCGACCGACTCACGGGCCAGGGCACGTAAAAATTGATCGTTCTTTAATTCAAACATAAAATTACTCTAATACTTGGGTTTCCCGAGACGATCACTGACTGCAAGGTATTCAATACTAATCGCTTTAAACTCTCTTAATAGCTCCCAGACAGGAAAGCAGTTCGCGGGCTTTTTAACCATTTAAGGGTTTGCCCGATGGGAAATATACTGGAAAAGCACAATCGAGTATATTAAGGCTTACTGCGATTAGCTAATATAATCTGAATCCCATCAACTTTTCTGACCCAGGCAGATTGTGGTCTCAATTTTCCGGGTAAAGCTTTGGTCGCAGTGAGCGCTTCATCTTTACTCGCAAAGCTGCCATATATGAGCACATATAGTGGACTGCCCTGATGTTGTTTCCAAAAATAATAATACCTCTGCGGTTCAGGTAGCTCCGCAATAAGTTTCTGAATTCCCTGCTCTGATCTTAAAGCAAGCAGTTGTACCGTAAAACTAGCAGAATCCAGTTCCAAAATCGCTTGTTCATGCATAGTGAGCAGGGGTTTATGCTCGTTCAGTTGCGGTTGTGGCTCAACGGTTTCCTTTATCTCTTGTTCCGAGTACACGGGTGAACTAGCCGGCAAACTATCCATCGCTGCTTTTTCTTCTTGCTGCTCCGCAACCTGTTGTGTGGACGAATCCTCAAGCGTAATCCGCTGATCTTCTTGCGACACCACCGGTTTTGCTAACTCCGGGGTCGCCGGTAGTGGCGACTGTGGATCGCCCTCTACTTCAAAACCCAACGTTTTTTCAGTATTAGTTCGATCACTCTCCTCAAACGACGGAGTTTGCTCTGTAACGATTGGCTGCATCGGCCTGCGCTCAATGCGCTTAATAGCGCCACTGTTCGTTACTGAATTGATTTTACCTTTACTCACCTCGGCTATGACTAAAGGTTTTTTATCTTCCATCCCCCAAAAGGCTATCATCAGAATGACTATAGATAGTATTATCAATGCCCCGGAAACCCATATCCACCTTGGCTTATTCTCTTTAGCCAAGAGCCGATCAATACCCACACGCATTTGTCTACTGGCACTATGGCCAATCTGCCCAGGCAGCCCCTGCGAACGCAGATAAATCTCTTTATAGTCCTGATCGGTAAATGGATTTTTATCCTGATCATCTATAGTGACAAATAAATCGCAAAGATATTGCTTCAAATCAGCCAAAGAGAAAGCCTCCAGCTGATGAGTGTAAAGCAGCTGTTCGTTATTTTGTAACGCTTTAGTTTCTTTGAGCATTGAAATCAGGGAGTCCTGACCAAAAAGAACAATATGCAACGTACCAGGCGAGCTCAGCGCTAGCTCACATAGAGACTCTAGCACTGAGATGCTGAATAAATGTGCGTTATCAACCAGAATTAAACAGGTCGCCGAGTCTGCTTCCAGCTCGACAAGGTAGTCACGCAAACTATCGGCTAACTGCTGGCCATCCATCGTATCTGCAGTCTCGGCCCCAAACTGGCTATTAATTTCCCGCATCACCTGGGTTGTGGTATCCAGCGCAAGCGCCTCTATACGACAGCAGCTGTCAACCTCATCAAGCCGTTCGACAAAATAATCTAAAATTCTTGTTTTGCCTGACCCAGGAGGGCCTGAAACCACCACTAACTTCTGACTAAAGTGCGTAATATAATCGAGCAGACCCAGTAGCTTATCCAATTTCTGAGTAACGAAGAAATGCTCTCTTTGATTGGCAAATGGATCTTCACTGAGCCCGTAGTAGCTAACATAGTTAGCGGCTGACGGGATCGTTTGATTATTATCTGCTTGAGAAGACATTATCTTTGATGGGTCTGAATCTAATCCATTAACGACATAGTTGGTCACCCGCTTCCAGCGTTTGCTGGAACGCCTCCATTGGGAAATTGCTGGTAACTATCGCACGACCAATTTCCTGGAGCAATACCAATCTCAATTTACCATCAAAAACCTTTTTATCCAGCGCCATTAGCTCAATGAAGGTTTCTTTTTTTAGTTTATCAGGAGGTATTATCGGCAAACCCGCTTTTTCGATTAAATCTAATCCTCTTTGCACCTCATTGTCTGTTAGCCAACCAAGGCGTCGGGACAAATCCAACGCCATGACCATGCCCACTGCGACAGCCTCTCCGTGTAGCCAATTACCATAGCCTTGAAAGGTTTCAACGGCATGGCCAAAGGTATGTCCCAGGTTTAGGGTCGCGCGCAAGCCAGCCTCTCGCTCATCTCCTTCAACGATTTCTGCCTTTATACTACAGGATTTATGAATCGCATAGGTCAGTGCCTGCGGATCCAGCTGCAGTACTTTTTGGTAGTTTTCCTCCAACCAGACAAAAAACTCAGCATCACAGATCAGTCCATATTTAATCACTTCAGCAAACCCAGCCCGCAGCTCCCTTAATGGCAAACTGGAAAGCGTCTGTATATCTATCAACACAGCTTGCGGTTGATAAAATGCACCAATCATATTCTTACCCAAAGGGTGATTGACGCCTGTTTTTCCACCCACCGACGAGTCCACCTGAGCAAGGAGGGTTGTTGGAATCTGAATAAAATTGACTCCCCGCTGGTAGCAAGCCGCAGCAAAACCAGTCATATCACCAATCACCCCTCCACCCAAGGCAATTAATGTGGTAGTTCTGTTATGTTTTTCTGCCAACAACTGATCAAATATATGATTAAGATATTCCAGACTTTTAAATTGCTCTCCATCCGGAAGAATAACCCGACTTAGTTGGTAGCCATCAAATATCGCGGCAACTCTTTCCAGATACAGTGGAGCAATTGTTTCATTAGTTACGATAGCTACCTGGCTTGCGCATACGTGTTTTCGAATCAATTCCGGTTGATCAAGCAAATTAATGCCAATATAGATTGGATAGCCTCTATCAGCCAAATCAAGGTTAAGCGTCTGCATGGTATGCTCGTTGATTTAATGTGGATTAAGCGGGTTATTATAAAGAAAGGTAAGTACTTTTTGTTATCTAAAGCCGAAATAAAGTAGGCTCGTATCTTATTCTAGGAAGTGTAGTCCGTACTCAGATATTTTTTAATATCACGGATAACACTTTTGGGGTTACCGAGATTTGTTGATACAACGTAATCCGCGATATCCCGGTATAATGGATCGCGGATTTCAGTTAAATTAGACAACTTATTTCGCGGATTATGTTGTTGCAGCAACGGCCGATTCCGGTCTTTACGTGTTCTTTCGTATTGCTGATCAACGGATGTCTCCAGATAAATAACCGTACCCCTTGACTGCAGCATTTTCCTGTTTTCTTCTTTCATAACAACGCCTCCGCCCGTAGCCATAACCAGCTTGGGCAATTGCGTCAATTCGTCAATAACACGCGTCTCTCGCTGACGAAAACCCTCTTCGCCCTCAATATCAAAGATCCAGGGAATGTTAGCACCCGAACGCTCCTCGATCACCCTGTCTGAATCCATGAAGGGCAAACTGAGCTCGGTAGAAAGCAATCGCCCGATGGTACTTTTTCCTGCTCCCATCGGGCCTATGAGAAAGACCTTGTTCTGATATTTCACTAGCGCACAGACAGTGTATCTTTCACCAACTTAGGGGTTATGAAAATCAGCAACTCCGTTTTTTCTTCTGATTTAACAGTACGTTTAAACAGTTTGCCAATATAGGGAAGATCACCCAGGAAGGGCGTCTTTTCAGTTTGATCCAAAGACTGCACTTCATAGATACCGCCGAGCACAATAGTTTCGCCATTCTCAACCAATACCTGCGTTTCAATTTCTCGTGTATCAATACTCGGCACTTCGTTAAAGATAACACCAACGGTATCCTGGTTCACTTTAAGATCCATGATAATTCGATCATCCGGTGTAATCTGTGGAGTCACCTCCAACGAAAGCACCGCATCCTTGAATGAAACTGAAGTTGCACCACTGGATGATGCTTCTTGATAGGGAATTTCTACACCAGACTCAATTCGAGCGGTCTGCCCATCAGCGGTAATGAGTCGCGGCTGTGAAACAATTTCACTCATGCCATCACTTTCAAGGGCCGACAACTCAAGATCCAGCAACCCCTCATCAGTTAAAAGGCCGATAGCGAATGATGAAGTGGGGTTAGCAATACCCATATCCACAGCCAGTGCTTGGGGGAAGCTGATCTCTCTTATGAAATCGTCGGCGATCCCGTTGCCATTGAGATCGAAATCGGCCTGTGTCGCATTGGCCGGATTAAGATCCGTCAACGTGCCCTGACTGCCACCAATAGAATATTGAGTGTTGCCCCGATTGTAGCTTGAGCCGCCTCCCCAGCGTACACCTAGTCTGCGGTCAAAATCAGTAGATGCCGTCACAATTCTGGCTTCAATTATTACCTGTCGCACTGGGATATCCAGGTAGGCCAGTGCACCACGTACCGCATCAAGCTTAGCGGCAGTATCCTGAACCAATAGCGTGTTGGTCCGTTCGTCTACAGTGACACTGCCACGAGAGGACAGCAGCCCCTGTTCCGCCGAAAGCAGTTTGGACACATCGGCTGCTTTTGCATAGTTCACTTGAATGAATTCTGTCTGTAACGGCGCTAATTCAGCGACCTGACGATTATTCTCCAGTTCCAGACGCTCGCGATTAGCAATTTCGTCTGCTGGCGCAACCATCAATACATTACCGACCTGGCGCTTATCCAGTCCCTTGGTCTTGAGAATCAAATCAAGTGCTTGATCCCAGGGTACGTTTTGCAGGCGCAATGTGATGCGCCCATCGACGGTATCGCTGGCAACCAGGTTCAAATCGGTAAAATCAGCGATTAACTGTAGCACCGACCGTACTTCAATATCCTGGAAATTAAGTGAAAGCTTTTCGCCACTGTAGGGGAATTTCGCTTTGCGTCTTTTCTCGGCATCATCTTCTGAGATTGGCTTAAAGTCTATCACCAGCTTATCATCCGCTTGATAGGCCAGATAATCATAACTTCCGGCCGCCTCAATAAAGACGGTTGAGCCGTCACCCTCAGGCAAGGCATCAACAATATGAACCGGCGTTGCAAAATCGATAACATCTAAACGGCGCTGTAGCTGTTCAGGAATACCGGCGTTTGCCAGCGCAACTCGAACATTAGTTCCCTGCTGTGATATATCAATTTCCACGTCAGGCTTGGACAATGTAATCTCGACTCGACCTTCTCCCTGATCACCGCGTCTAAAATCAATATTTGTAATCGCTCTTTCGCTCGGATCTACAAAAACACCAGCGTCCGTCCCCGTCCCTGCGGAAGCGGAGGATACTGCTGCCGAGCCGGCCTCAGACTGTGCAAATCCGGTACCCCCATCACCCAGCATTACGTAAAGTACATTTCCCTGAACTTCAGTAGCATAGTTAACCAAATCAGTCAGACTGACCACCACGCGGGTTCGATCACCGGCCTCCATGATTGTGACGCTGCGCGCGTTACCCACACCCAGGCTATGGTACTTGGATTCAAGACTACTGCTGACATCAACCAGATCCAGGGTAATACGTGCTGGCTGATCAATGGTAAAGCTTCTGGGATCTGGAGGAGTTCCGTCAAATTCCAAACGCATCTCCACACGATCACCAGACAGCGAAGCAAAATCAATTTTTTGCAATGTTACGCTTGCGGCAGAAACCGTGTTTGTGACACCAACGGCTAATAATACTATTAGCATTCTGATCCAAGTAATAGTCATTTTCTGCAAGCGACTCCAGCTCATCAATTTGCCCGCGTGTATCTTCATTAGTAGCATCTCCACTGATACCTTCTGTCTAATCCTGCAACTTAAGCGTTCTAGGTCTTTCCAACCAGCCACCATGGCCATCTGGAACAATTTCTATAACATCTATCTGACCGCTGTTAACATCGGCTACTTTTCCATGATTACGCCCCAAATAATTACCGGCCTGGATTCTGTGTACCCCGCCCTCTGAATCATCAACCAATGCCCAGAGTCCAGCTTCACTCATAGCTATCGATCCAACCATCGTCAGAGAATCGATATTAAAGCCCTCCAGGTATTCCTTAGCCCTGTCAAAATCCGGCTTAACATCACTTTTCGCTTTGCCGTCCTGGTATTTGATCAGCTTCACCTCTACAGGCGGAGAAAAGGGCGACCTGAGTCCTGCCGCACTATACTGAAAACTCTCGTAGGCTTTAAATTCTGGAAGTGGCTCTATCGTTCCCTTGGGTCGCGCATTGACTTCCGCGACATAATCCTGCAAATCCTCAAACTCCCCGCTACCTGAACAACCTAAAACCAGCGTACTCAACGAGCAGATCAGGAGGTGTTTCTGCCAATCCAGCATTATTGGTCCTCCTTATCGTTGTAGCGAAATGTTTTCGCCGTAATTTTCATATTCAACAGACCGGATCCAGATGGTGTGATTGAAAAATCATGTAAGGTCACAATTCTCGGCAAACTGGCAACACCGCTGACGAATGAGCCAAAATCATGGTAGGTACCCTGTACCTGGATTTCGATCGGGAGCTCGACATAAAATTCTGCCGCGCGCTCCGCCTGAAGATCGATGGATCTGATTTCCAAACCACTACCTAGCCCGGTATGCGTAATATCCTCCAGTAAACCCGGCACTTCAGTATCGCTGGGTAACTGCTTAACAAGTGCACCAAAAGATTTTTCCATGTCCAGCATTTGCTGCCGGTAGGTATCAAGATTCGCTGCTTTGAATGCTTTTTGTTTGTAATCCTGCTTTAGTACCTTTTCCTTGGCAGCTACCTTTTCCAATTGGGCATTCATATCATTCAATTTAAGGTAGTAACCCAAAAATACCACGATCGATAAAACGATTGCCCAAACGATTATTTTTATGATTAATGGCCAGGATCCCGCACTGTTAATATCCAGGTCATTGATATCAAAATCTTTCAGACCTTCAGTTAATTCTGATAGATTCACGAATTAACCCTCCTGTCCGTCAGTGACAATACTCCGTTTAACTGTGAGGTCAAAGCTATTCGCATTACTACCCTCATCTTCATTTGCTTTCACCGAGGTCAAATTCGGCGCATCAAGCCAATCGGATTTATCCAGCCTGCGCATCAAACTTGAAATTCTATTATTAGATTCCGCTTTACCCTGAATAGAGAGCACTTCTGCTTTACGGTTTAGCGAAGAGTAATACACTCCGTCAGGTATCGTTCTCACCAGCTCATCGAATAAGTGGACGATGACCGGACGATTACCCTGTAGCTCCTGTATGACGCGCATCCGCTCAATTAACTGATCGCGTTTTTCACGCAGCTTTTCAATTTCCTTGATACGATCATCGAGCTTGGCAATTTCATTGTCTAAAAATTTATTACGCGCATTCTGATGGTTAATATCGCCATTTATCATCCACGCTTTTAACATTACAAACATCACCCCGATAACGGCAACACCAACGATCGCCACGACGAATTGCCGCTGCCGCTCAGCACGCAGCTCTTCTCGCCACGGTCTTAAATTTATTCGTGCCATTAATCGAAACTCCTCATCGCCAGACCGCAGGCAATCATCAACGAAGGCGCATCATTGCTTAATGCTGTCGTATTAACCTTTGGCGATATCGACATACCAACAAACGGGTTAGCGACCACGGTCGGGGTATCTGTTCTTTCCCTCACCAGCTGATCCAAGCCATCGACGCTTGCTGAGCCACCAGCCATAACTACATAGTCTACTGAATTATACTGACTGGAAGAGTAAAAAAACTGCAGTGATCGGGTAATCTGCTGAACCGCGGCCTCTCTGAAGGGCTGTAAAACCTCGGTTTCATAATCATCGGGAAGCCCTCCCTGCTTCTTAGCAAGCCCAGCCTCTTCCGCAGACAAACCATAGCGTCGCTGAATTTCTTCTGTTAACTGCTGTCCCCCAAAGAGTTGCTCTCGGGTATAAATAGTTTTACCTTCACTCAACACGCTTAGAGTGGTCATCGTCGCGCCGATATCGACAACAGCCACCGTTAATTCTTTAGCGTCGCCTTTTAACTGACTGGTAACCAGCTCAAATGCTCGCTCCATGGCATAGGCTTCAACATCGACTACTTTGCAATCCAGACCTGCCACTTCACAGACATCTTCACGCAGCTCGACATTTTCGCTGCGACAGGCTGCCAAAAGTACTTCCGCCATCTCAGGATTATTCTTAGCCGGCCCCTGAACTTCAAAGTCCAAAGCCACTTCATCCAGTGAATAGGGAATGTACTGATCAGCTTCAACGCTAATCTGACTTTCCATTTCGTCTTCCGAAAGCGAAGCATTCATTTCAATGGTTTTGGTGATTACAGCGGATCCGGCAACAGCCACGGCAGACTGCCTGGCTCGGGTACCTGAACGGGCAACCGCTCTTTTCAGGGCGTCCCCCACCGCTTCAACATCTTGTACATTGTTTTCAACAATGGCGGATGCGGGCAACGGCTCTACGCCATAACACTCTACCCTATAGCGTCCTCCAGCCCTACTCAACTCAAGTATTTTGACTGATGTTGAACTGATGTCGATTCCCAAAACGGGATTGTTTTTTTTCTGTAATATTGACAGCACAGCTAAATTCCTAGCAGCATCCGATACTTACGGGGTTATAATGTTAACTTACATTAAAGTCCATAATTACTACAAGCGCAAATAGATAAAGTACAAATTTTACGCTTATAATAGCCAGCATCATTTGATTCTAGACCTATCCGTTAATTTTGCCAGTATAAACATGCCTATAGTTAGATTTATTAGTAAATTATTTTTTTGGGGCGCAACCACTGCCTTTTGCCTGACGCTTTTAACAGTGGCTGGTCTATCGCTCTATCTCAACCCCAAATTACCGTCGGTTGATTCACTGCGCTCGATTCAATTACAAACGCCTCTGCAAATCTATTCAGCAGACCGCAAACTTATTGCGGAATTTGGTGAGAAGCGCCGCAAACCAATCAACATTGAAAACGTTCCATCGCTCTTCGTTAAAGCAATACTGGCCGCCGAAGATGATCGTTTTGAGAAACACCACGGCGTAGATATTAAAGGACTGATCCGAGCCTCCATGCAATTGGTGACCACCGGCAGCATCCAAACCGGCGGCAGCACAATCACGATGCAGGTTGCAAAAAATTATTTTCTCAGCCGCGAAAGAACGTTCAGCCGTAAATTTAATGAAATACTCCTCGCCCTGCAGATAGAGCAAGAGCTGACCAAGCGGGAAATTCTGGAGCTCTATGTCAATAAAATCTATCTGGGAAATCGTGCCTATGGCATACAGGCAGCCTCTTTCGTTTATTACGGAAAAGATATTAGCGAATTAAACCTCGCACAACTGGCTATGATTGCGGGACTACCCAAGGCGCCGTCCAGCTATAATCCATTAGCCAACGCAGAGCGTGCATTACTCAGAAGAAATTGGATTTTACAGCGCATGCGTAAACTCAACTATATAGACCAGCAAAGCTATGAAGAGGCAAAAGAACAAACTCTGTCAGCTGCCTATCATGGGCTTGTCCCGGAACTGGAAGCACCTTATGTTGCGGAAATGGTGCGCACCGAGTTGCTCAACAAATATTCCCCGGAAATTCTATACACCTCTGGCCTGAAGGTCTTTACCAGCATTGATAGCCGGTTACAGGAAAGTGCCAATAACGCCGTAACCAAGGGTCTGCTAGCTTATGATCGGCGTCATGGCTATAGAGGGGCGGAGCAGAGCATACTATTGGATATTGAAACACCACTGCAGTCTGCGCGACAGGCTTTAGACAGCTTGTTCCCCATAGGCCCTCTGCTTCCAGCGGTTGTTTTGGAAGTTTATCAGGATCGAGTGCTGGCGTTGATCGCTCCTGACAAACAAATTGAAATTAACTGGGATGGCCTAAAATGGGCTCGCCCCTATTTATCAAATAACGCCATGGGATCAAAACCTCAGAGCGCTTATGACATCGTAAAAATGGGAGATACTATCCGGGTATTGGAAGTTGCGAAAAGTCAGTGGTCTCTCGCACAAATTCCCGTGGCTCAAAGCGCATTTGTTTCTTTCGATCCCCGTAACGGAGCTTTATTGGCCCTGGTAGGTGGGTTTGATTTTCAACACAGCAAATTTAACCGCGCTACCCAGGCAGCCAGGCAGCCAGGCTCAAACTTTAAGCCCTTTATTTATGCCGCCGCTCTCGAAAACGGTTTCACTGCAGCCAGTATGATCAATGATGCACCCGTTGTTTTTGAAGACGAACTATTGGAAAGCTCATGGCGCCCAGAAAACTACAGTGGCAAATTTTTCGGCCCAACTCGACTCCGCAAAGCCCTCTACAAATCACGCAACCTTGTTTCTATCCGTTTGCTCAATGCAATCGGGATAAAGCAGGCTATTAACTATGTAGAGCGTTTTGGTTTCGACAGCAAGAAGCTGCCCAAGGACCTATCCCTGGCATTAGGTAGTGCTGAATTTACCCCCTTTGAGATCGCTGCAGGCTATGCCGTTTTTGCCAACGGCGGTTATAAAATCGAACCATATGTCATCGCCAGTGTTGAAAGCCATGAAGGCGAGACCCTATTTCGCGCATCACCCAAAACGGTATGCCGAAATTGTCAAAACGATTCAGGCGAGAAAGCAATTGCGCGAATCGACAGAGAACGCCTACTGGCAAATGCACTGCAGCAGGAAATAGGCGAACTTGCTATGTCTACCGCACGGCCCGACATCCCCAAGCCGGAGAATCATTATCCGGCGAACGAAGACAAATTTGTTCGCCAAAACACTCAAACGGAATCCGTTCAAAACGCAGTTCCAGCAATACAAGTTATGGACGCGCGTGTTGCTTATATTATTAATTCCATTCTCAAAGATGTTATTCAAATAGGCACTGGACGAAGGGCCCGCACTCTCGGTCGCCATGACCTGGCCGGGAAAACAGGCACAACAAATGATCAAAAGGATGCATGGTTTTCCGGTTTCAATCAGGATATTGTAGCGACGGTCTGGGTCGGCTTTGATCAACCCCAGACACTAGGCAAAAGAGAGGTTGGCGGTTATGCCGCACTGCCTATCTGGATAGATTTTATGGAAGAAGCATTGACCGGAAAAGCTGAAACAGCTCTTGATCGACCAGATCAACTAATTACTGTGCGAATAGACCCGGTTACTGGACTATTGGCGCGACCAGGGCAAACGGATGCGATTTTTGAAATATTCAGACAGGAGTACGCACCAAAACAAACGTCGCGCTCGCCCGGGTCTGTTTCAGACCGGGCTGATAACCAGGAAAAAACGCCTGAACAGTTATTCTAAACAGAAATAAAATCTTGGGGGAAAACCCTTTCCTTGGCCTTGAGGCAGAAAAGGGTTTTTAAGCCGACACAGCGTACCGGGGCATTATACCCGGTCGAGTTAATCAAGACTTGGTGCGACTTCCAAATCGCTTGTTGAAACGATCAATACGACCACCGGCACTCACTGCTTTTTGCTTACCTGTATAAAAGGGGTGACACTGGGAACATACATCCAGGTGTATATCCTTACAGAGTGTCGAGCGTGTTTGTATGGTATTACCACAACTACAGGTTGCCGTAATCTCTTTGTATTCAGGATGGATGTCCTGTTTCATCTTAATAACCTCAGTGTTTTACATGCCGCCACCTAATTTAGCTTAGGTACCGCATGAAGTATGTTCAGAGCCAAATCGAAAACAGTCTCCAGACCAGGCCCTCAATCGGGACGCGCAATCATACCAGAAAAGTATCGATAATCAACTGTTGCAGCGAACGGGTAACCGCTGAATGTCATATTCGCACAAGGACCGCTCAAAGATTGACTAATCCCAACTCTCAATAGCCTCTTGCTGTGCAATATTCGATCGGTAGTCCAGCCAGTCCAAATGATAACGAACAAAATCTGCCACAATATCCTGAAAGGGTACATCCACAAAATGACCACGCTGTGCGATATACTCCATATGCTTGCGGCCCGATTGATCAAACTCCTGCAACAAAGAATCCGTACGTCCATCAAACTCCAGCGTATGCACGTCAAAACGCTCACAAAGGCTTCGATTAAAAGCCGGCGTCGCCTTAACCCATTTGTGCTCCAGATACAGCTCACAATAGCTGTGCCATCGATACGAATTTGAACCTACCAGTTTATCTAGCTTTTCAGTGCTCAAATGATTTCGCACATCTGCATAACCAACCCGCGCTGGTATATTAAGTGCTCTGGCTCCAGCCGCCATGAGTGCCGCCTTCGGAATACAAAACCCGCGTCCCGCGGTCAGGCATTCGCTGGCTCGATAGTACTTTTCGTCCCGCCCAACATAGTAGGGGTCATAAATAACCTCATCACGCACAGCCAGGTAAAGTGCGACAGCCTTGTCAATTTCATCGGTCAAACCCAGCGCACTTTTCTGAGCAAACTCGACTACCGCCGGGTCATCGCTATCAATAAAATGCCTAGGGTGCAGATAATCAACATCCGCGTCCCGCTCATGAAATAAATTTTTTGATTGGCTCAACACTCGTCTCCCTAACCGCTTTTTATGCCACATATACGCGTAACCGCATAAAACCTAATTGTATAGTCCTTCTCAACATTATGCTGCACAGACTCAAGCTATGGAGCATGAATACTTAAGCGCTATAACTGCATCCAATCCTAACCTCTTTAATCAAAATTAGCTACAGACCTTCACCGGATTAGATTGTGGCCGCAAATAACCACTCACAGAATCTTCCAGACTCAATGCCAAGAAAGACTATGCATCTTTCGCAGTACCTTTGGCATAGGGTAGACTTGAGTCCTTGAATCAGATCACCAGAGTCCCAATGTGGAAAAAAATCTAGTTCTCAGAGTTGCATTACCGACTCCTCTCAGGCGTCTGTTTGAATACCTGCCACCGCCCGGGACTCTGGATTTTAGTCCGCTGCCCGGAATCCGGGTATCAGTCCCATTCGGCAATCGCAAATTAGTCGGATTTATTATCGATATCGCTAATCGCTCCGAAATACCCAGTAATCGGCTCAAGCATATTGAGCATTTTATTGATAAAAAGCCTGTCATTCCCGAAGATATGATCAAGCTCTACCAATGGAGTGCCCACTACTACCAGCATCCCATCGGTGAAGTCTATAGTACAGCGCTACCTGCTCCTTTGCGCAGAGGAGAAATTGAACTAAGAAGAAAGGAGATCTATTACCATTTAACAACTTTGGACAACGACCTCGCTCATGAAAACCTTAAGCGGGCACCCCGTCAATTAGAGATTGTTAGACTGGTAACGAAACATCCGGAAGGTGTCAGTCATCATACGATTAAAGCACTGGGATTGCAGGGAGCACCACTTAAGTCAGTTATCGACAAAGGCTGGCTTGAGGCCAAATCATTTACCAACCAGCCACAGCATAAAAATAGCAAAAGCGTATTGGCTGAGGCGCCATTAACCCTGAGCGAGGAACAACAGCTGGCGGTAAACTCTGTCACCCAATCACTTGAACAATTTACCTGCTTTCTGCTTGAAGGTGTAACGGGCAGCGGTAAAACAGAGGTTTATCTGCAAGTGATTGAGCAGGTGTTACGTAAGCGTGGCTCTGTACTTGTACTCGTTCCTGAAATAGGGCTAACGCCTCAAACTGTAAATCGCTTCAAGCAGCGCTTTAATGCTCCGATTGCATTACTGCACTCGGGCCGGTCTGACAAGGAACGGATGCATGACTGGATGGCAGCCGCCGAAGAGGAGTGTTATATCGTGATTGGTACGCGCTCTTCGATATTTACACCCATTAATAATCTCGGTGTCATTATTGTTGACGAAGAGCACGACCTTTCCTTTAAACAGCAGGATGGTATGCGCTATAGCGCCAGGGATCTGGGAGTTATCCGCGCTCATCATACGGGTATCCCTATTGTTCTGGGATCCGCTACCCCTTCACTCGAAAGCTTACACAACTGCACCTCGGGTCGCTATCAACATTTGCAACTAAGCACGCGGGCTGGCGGAGCCAGTCAACCCAAATTGCTGTTAACTGACATCCGTAGCCGGCCTTTGCAAGGCGGCTTATCGCAACCACTTATCGATGCTATTTCCAAACAATTGGATGCTGGCCATCAGGTACTGATATTCATAAACCAGCGCGGTTTCGCGCCTGTTTTAATGTGCCATCAGTGTAATTGGATTGCCCAGTGCTCGCGCTGCGATACCCGACTGACGCTGCATTTAAATCCAACACAATTACGCTGCCACCATTGTGGCGCTCAGCGCTCAGCGCCGAGAAATTGTCCTGATTGTCATGCGGTCGAATTGAAAACTCTAGGCGTTGGCACCGAGTGCAGCGAACAAACCATTGCGCAACTATTTCCTGGATTTCCAGTATTACGAATTGATCGCGATTCTACGAGCAGTAAAACTGCAATGAAGAATATGCTCGCACAGATCAATTCCGGCACTCCATGTGTGATGGTAGGAACGCAGATGTTGGCAAAAGGACATCATTTCCCAAAGGTTACCCTGGTCGCAATCCTGGAAGCCGATTACGGTTTATTCAGTGCCGATTTCAGAGGCTTGGAGCGCATGGGACAATTGATCACTCAAGTTTCGGGTAGAGCCGGGCGAGAGGACAAACCGGGCGAAGTTATCATACAAACGCATCAACCCGACCACCCTATGTTAAACAAACTAATTAAAGAGGGTTATTCAAGTTATGCCTGCAACCTGCTAAAAGAGCGCGAAATAGGCCAATTACCCCCCTATTGTCATGCTGTGTTATTCCGTGCCGAATCAGTACAACACCATCATCCGGGGGAATTTCTAGAGGAAGTAAAAGACATAGCTGAATCGCTTGCAGTGCACCAGCAGCCTTCAGCCGTTGAAATATTCGGCCCGATACAGGCAACCATGTATAAGCGTGCTGGACGCTTTCGGTCGCAACTCTTGTTGCAATCCACCGATCGAAAAACACTGCATGAACTGCTGACTCGCCTTTGCCTGGAAATAGAAAAGTTAAAATCAGCTCGCAAAGTACGCTGGTCGATCGATGTAGATCCGTTAGATTGTTTTTAAGGATTACTATTAACGCCCTCCTCAATTACCTCTACAATAGCGACACGTAAAAGTGCTGGTCTAAAATCAACAATCACCCAACTCGGTTATCTGAAATCACCAATGCCTCAGGATTATGTAAAAAGTGCCGCCCATCACAAACGTCAAATGGCGCATAAAAAAAACACCCAGCTTCCCTCTGGCCTGATTGCCATCACTTTGTTAACAGCCATAGCTCTTGCTTTATTTCTATACTACCTTGCTCAGCTCGGGCCGAAAACAAAGGAGACGGACAACGAACCGGATCAAACCAGCAGCGTCTCAAAAACACCTAAACATGAGAAAAAAATCAAAGCATCCGCTACTGAAGAAGCTTATGATTTCTATACCCTTCTTCCGGAAAGCGAAGTAATTGCCCCCAAGGTAGAAGAATACTCTTCAACGATGAAAGACACAGCGTCGGAGCCGACCTACCTGTTACAGGCCGGCTCTTTTAGAAATCGCAACGATGCCGACCGGCTAAGAGCCAAACTCATAATGCACGGACTTGATGTGCGAATGCAGGCCGTAAAATCTGCTGATGGCAGCACTTGGCACAGAATATTGCTGGGCCCCTTTGAGTCACGCTCCAAGCTAAATCAAGCTCAGGACATTCTCGCAGATGAAAATACAGAATCGATGCTCATTAAAATAAAAGCCGGCAAATGATCGCGGTTAAACTTGAATTCCCAGCCTTAACCTCCATATTGCTAACTCCAAACAAGGCTATTAAACAGATAAGGCATTCTCTATGACTACCATAATATCGGTTCGAAAAGATGATAAGGTCGTGTTAGGCGGAGATGGCCAGGTTTCTCTCGGCAACACGGTCATGAAAGGGAATGCTCGAAAGGTTCGACGTCTCTATCGCGACCAGGTTATCGCAGGTTTTGCTGGAGCTACTGCGGACGCCTTCACCTTATTCGAGCGCTTCGAGGCTAAACTGGAAAAGCACCAGGGGCACCTGATGCGTGCCGCCGTCGAGCTAGCAAAAGACTGGCGAACTGACCGAGCATTGCAAAAACTGGAAGCATTACTTGCCGTTGCCGACAAAAAACACTCGCTCATTATTTCCGGAAATGGCGACGTTATCGAACCGGAGCTGGGACTGATAGCCATCGGTTCAGGTGGCCCCTTTGCCCAGGCTGCTGCCAGGGCGCTGCTTGAAAATACAGAGTTGGACGCCCTAACAATCGTAGAAAAAAGCCTGGAAATTGCCGCAGATATCTGCGTCTACACCAACCATAACCGCACCATTGAAGAGCTGGAATCTGTTAGCTAGATCCTGCTAAGCCATTAGAGTTAAAAATTATGTCAAACATGACTCCCAGAGAAATTGTTCATGAATTGGACAAGCATATTATCGGACAAGCTGACGCCAAACGGGCCGTTGCGATAGCACTTAGAAACCGCTGGCGACGCATGCAGTTGGACGAAGAACTGCGTAACGAGATAACTCCCAAGAATATTTTGATGATTGGCCCTACCGGCGTTGGCAAAACAGAGATTGCACGGCGCCTGGCGAAACTGGCAAATGCACCCTTTATCAAAATTGAGGCAACAAAATTTACCGAAGTCGGCTATGTGGGGCGAGACGTCGAGTCCATTGTTCGAGACCTGGCTGACATGGCCGTTAAAATGGTTCGTGAACAGGAAATGGTAAAAGTGAAACACCACGCTGAGGATGCGGCTGAAGAACGTATACTTGATGCGCTTTTACCCCCACCTCGCGGCGGGCAACCAGACTCACAAAACAGCAATGAAAGTTCTTCGACGCGCCAGGTATTTCGCAAAAAACTGCGAGAGGGCGAACTCGATGATAAAGAGATCGAAATTGAACTTAGCACGGTTCCGGTAGGTATCGAAATAATGGCACCACCTGGCATGGAAGAGATGTCCAACCAGTTACAGAGCATGTTCTCAAATATGTCCGGTGACCGGAAAAAATCCAAAAAATTAAAGATCAGGGAAGCCTACCGGCGATTGTGTGATGAAGAGGCATCCAAGCTAGTTAATGAAGAGGACTTAAAAAGCCAAGCCATAGAAGCCGTTGAACAAAATGGTATCGTGTTTTTGGACGAAATCGATAAAGTAACCAAGCGCGCCAACGCCAGCGGCGCTGATGTTTCCCGGGAAGGAGTACAGCGCGATCTTTTGCCATTGATCGAAGGCTGCACCATCAGCACCAAGTTTGGTATGATCAAAACGGATCATATCCTATTTATCGCTTCCGGCGCTTTTCATCTGGCAAAACCATCAGACTTAATTCCTGAATTACAGGGCCGACTACCTATCCGTGTCGAACTCAATGCGTTAACACCGAATGATTTTGAGCGTATTCTCACGGAACCTGATGCCAGCCTGACTAAGCAGTATCAGGCATTACTTGGCACAGAAGGTGCCGATATCAGCTTCAGTCAGGACGGCATAAAACGTATTGCGGAAATCGCATGGCAGGTCAATGAACAAGCGGAAAATATCGGTGCGCGCCGATTGCATACGGTTATGGAACGACTTTTGGAGCCAACTTCCTTCTCGGCGTCAGATTGGAGTGAAGGCGCTCCGGAGGCAAAGGTAGCTGTAGATGTTGATTATGTTAACCAACATCTTGGCGAATTGGTTAAAGACGAGGATCTTTCAAAATATATACTCTAAGGCGAATGCTGGTTTTGTATTTAACATGTTCAAAGCGCTAATCCTGTAAACGCTCCAAATAGCTGCTGATTTCACGTTCAACTTTATCTTTAAAGGGCGTCAATAGAAATCCCAGGGTTAGCTGAAGACCAATACTCCCGTCGCACACCTGGCACTTGCCATTAATCCCGGGCCCACTGATATTAGCATCATGGCCCGACCAGCTGAATTGAACACCATACTCACAAGCCAACTTTTCCCCGACCTTTTCGGCCAGTTGTTGAATCTGATCCTTATTTAAATTTAGCTCGCGCTGCATATTAATCGTCGCCATTAAATCCTTCCCTAAAACCCTTTATTTACCGATATTAGTCGCCCAAAGGCCATACTCTCATTTTAACGGATGTATCTCAACGCCTTAGCCCAAGGCGCCCAAAGAAACTGCCTTACAACAAAACACCTGTTTGTTGTAATTTAGTAATCAGGTGCATTGAAAGGCCAAATAAACCCACCTTATATGATACAGATTATAGACTTTTTATTTTTTTTCAGTATCATATGCTGACATAAATCAATTTTGGACCGCCTTAATTTTGTTAACCTATCGCAAACTGGCTAGCCCGAATTTTTCGCCAGGTGCCAGGATTTTAACGCGGGGCTGTGTTGAATTGAGTGTACTCGCGACCGCAAGCGCAGTTATTCTGCAGTGCAGGGAGCATGTGCGTTCAATTAAGTACAGAACAAATTTAAAACTGGACAGCCAAATGTCGGTGACAAATCGTCACCGAGGCGATTTTAGATCAAAGCCAAGGGCTTCAGAGCTATTTTAGGCATACTGGTGAAATATTCGGGCTAGCTGCGACGCAGAGAAAAAATAATAATTGTGTGCAGCGAACAAATAGAATTTTGAAAAATTTACTGACTACCTTATTCGAGCCGATCGCATAGCCTGAGTTGAAGCCTGCAATTCCTGGTTTTAATAACAACTCATGAGATATGTCGGCATTTAATTCAAACTCAATGTTTGACAGGTGAAACTGATGACAGAAACGCGATACGTACCGAGTTATTGCTATAACTGTGTAGCGGGCCCGGATCCGATGAAGATACGGGTAGAGGATGGGGTGGCCTGTGAGGTGGTCCCGGACTATACGATGCAGGAGATGCATCCGGGTAATGGACGGGTGTGTGTAAAAGCACTGGGTCTGGTACAAAAGACCTACAACCCACACCGCATTACCACACCGATGAAGCGTACCAATCCGCAGAAGGGTCGTGATCAG
>JAJFKB010000012.1 GCA_021773395.1 Gammaproteobacteria bacterium
TGTTGAGATGGTGATGCCTGGAGATAATATTCAGATGACAGTATCACTGATCAACCCGATTGCGATGGAAGAAGGCTTGCGCTTTGCGATTCGTGAAGGCGGTCGTACGGTAGGTGCTGGCGTTGTAAGTAAGATTATCGAGTAATACAGGGCCTGTTTATAGGCTCAATAGTTAGCGGTTAAGTGGTCGTAAATCCATTTAGCCGCTTTTATGTGTTTAGGCCAGTAGCTCAATTGGCAGAGCAGCGGTCTCCAAAACCGCAGGTTGGGGGTTCGATTCCCTCCTGGCCTGCCACCGAATTACTGTCTTGGTTTGACAGTTTAGTGGTGGCGGATTTTAAACAAAATTAAGGTAAGTTCTTGCAATGAATGCTAAGACATCGACATCTGCAAATGAGCCCAAGTTGGATCTATTAAAGTGGGCAGTGGTTGTTGTGCTGGTGGCAGCAGGCGTATTTGGTAACGCCTACTATGCGGAAGAGTCGCTACTCTACCGTGTCTTAGGCATTTTAGTGCTGGCCTCGATGGCTGGTTTCGTAGCGCTGCAAACAGCAAAAGGCATCGCGTTCTGGACGTTGCTGAAAGAGGCGCGCACTGAGATTCGCAAAGTGGTCTGGCCGACTAAGGCTGAAACCCGACAAACGACCTTGATTGTGATGGCAGTTGTAGTGGTTGTGGCATTGTTGCTTTGGGGGCTTGATTCTCTGCTGAGTTGGTTGGTATCTGGAATAATTGGTTAGGAGACAAAACTGGTGAGTAAACGTTGGTATGTCGTACATGCTTATTCCGGATATGAGAAAAATGTAATGCGCACGCTACTTGAGCGGGTCAAATTGCATGGCATGGAAGATTATTTTGGTGAAATTCTGGTGCCAACGGAAGAAGTTGTGGAAATGCGCAGTGGCCAAAAGCGCAAGAGTGAGCGTAAGTTCTATCCAGGCTATGTTTTAGTGCAAATGGATATGAATGATGAGAGCTGGCATTTGGTGAAGTCAACCCCCAGGGTGATGGGCTTTATTGGCGGCACGGCGGACAAACCGGCGCCCATATCTGAAAAAGAGGCTAATGCGATATTGCAGAGAATTCAGGATGGTGTGGAGCAGCCACGTCCGAAGACCCTGTTTGAGGTGGGTGAAATGGTGCGTGTCACTGACGGGCCCTTTGCTGATTTCTCAGGAGTGGTTGAAGAAGTTAACTACGCGAAAAGCAAATTGCATATTGCGGTTACTATTTTTGGTCGGTCAACGCCTGTAGAGCTTGATTTTGACCAGGTAGAAAAGAGCTAGATCGAAGGTCTGGTATTTTAAAACAGGGGAGCCCGAAATATTTCCGGTAGTGGAAACAAGTACGGCGCTATTACCCAAAGGAGAAACTAAATGGCTAAGAAAATTGAAGCATATATCAAGCTGCAGGTCGCGGCAGGCCAGGCGAACCCCAGTCCACCGGTAGGTCCAGCGCTTGGTCAGCACGGCGTTAATATTATGGAGTTCTGTAAGGCATTTAATGCCCAGACGCAAAGCCTCGAACAGGGAATGCCTACTCCTGTCGTGATCACCGTCTATAGCGACCGTAGTTTTACCTTTATCACCAAAACTCCTCCGGCATCTGTTTTGCTGAAGAAAGCGGCTGGTTTGAAAAGTGGTAGTAGCCGTCCCAATACCGACAAAGTTGGTAAAGTGACGCGTGCGCAACTGGAAGAGATTGCTACAGTTAAGATGCCTGATATTACAGCAGCCGATATGGATGCTGCCGTAAGAACAATAGCTGGCAGTGCGCGTAGTATGGGTATCGAAACAGAGGGGGTCGTGTAATGGCTAAGCTCAGCAAACGTGTTAAGGCGATTAGAGAAAAAATAGATCAAGATAAGATTTATTCTTTCAGCGAAGCTGCGGACCTGCTGTCAGAGGTCTCCAAGTTAAAGTTTACCGAATCTATTGATGTGGCCATGAACCTGGGTGTGGATGTGCGCAAATCAGATCAGGTTGTGCGTGGCTCGACAGTGCTGCCAAATGGTACAGGAAAAGATGTGCGAGTTGCGGTGTTCACTCAGGGTGAAAATGCTGAGAAAGCAAAAGCCGCCGGTGCAGATATTGTGGGCATGGAAGATCTTGCTGAATTGGTTAAAGCTGGAAATATGGATTTTGATGTTGTTATCGCAACCCCGGATGCCATGCGAGTAGTTGGAACGCTGGGACAGATATTGGGCCCTCGTGGATTAATGCCAAACCCTAAAGTCGGCACAGTTACTCCAGATGTGGAATTGGCGGTAAACAATGCGAAGGCTGGTCAGGTTCGTTTCCGCACGGACAAAGGTGGCATCATACATTGCTCAATCGGCAAAGTTGGTTTTACGGCAGATGCGCTAAAGCAGAATGTTGAAGCCTTAATTGCGGAAGTGAAAAAACTCAAGCCCGCAAGTGCCAAGGGTATATATCTGAAACGTATCTCCCTGTCGACTACCATGGGGCCGGGCGTTCAGATTGATCAGAGTTCTTTAGAAATTTAATCAGGCCTATTAACGGTCTGCATACCTAACTTTGGGGTCACTACTGTGTTTGCAGCGGTGGCCATCAAAGACCGCAGGTGCGAAAACGGCTGGTATAGCGTCGGAGCTTAATAGTAAAACCTGCGCAGATGGGGTGGAGCAAGGTTAGTTTTTGCTTCATCATGAATGCCCGGCAAGTCAGACATTATGTCGGACCTGTTGGGGATTATTAACCGTTGGGGACCCCCAACAATAAATAGGAGTTATGCGAGTGGCATTAAGACTCGAAGACAAAAAAGCGATTGTCGCTGAAGTCAACGAAGCTGCTGGTAACGCTCTGGCTGCTGTGTTGGCTGATTATCATGGCCTCTCAGTTGAACAAATGACTGACCTGCGTAAAAAGGCGCGAGAGTCGGGTGTGTATTTGCGTGTTGTGCGCAACACACTGCTCAAGCGCGCAGTTGAAGGAACCGAGTATGAGTGTATCAAAGAAGCTCTTATCGGCCCTACAATTCTGGCATTTTCACAAGAAGATCCAGGTTCGGCAGCTCGTCTGGTTAAGGATTTCGCCAAAGAGAATGATAAGCTCGAAGTAAAGGCATTATCCGTAGGTGGGAAATTATTGGCGGCAGATCAAATTGATGTGCTGGCGAAATTACCGACTCGAGATCAGGCAATAGCAATGCTGATGAGTGTTATGCAGGCTCCGGTTACCAAGCTGGCGCGTACCATCAACGAAGTGCCTGGCAAGCTGGTTCGTACCCTTGCTGCAGTTCGTGATCAAAAACAAGAGGCAGCTTAAAGATAAGCGGCTTACCCTTTAATAGTTTTTTAATGTTAGGAGATTGGAGTCATGGCTCTGTCTAAAGAAGATATTTTAAATGCAATTGCTGAAATGAGCGTTATGGATGTTGTTGAACTGATTGAAGCAATGGAAGAGAAATTTGGTGTTTCTGCTGCAGCTGCCGTTGCTGCAGCACCTGCTGCTGCGGGTGGCGACGCTGCCGCTGCTGCTGAGCAAACTGAGTTTGATGTTATCTTGTCCTCATTTGGTGAGAAGAAAGTCAACGTCATTAAAGCTGTTCGCGCAATTACCGGTCTTGGCCTCAAGGAAGCAAAAGAGATGGTTGACGGTGCACCCGCTACAGTCAAAGAAGGTGCAAGCAAGGATGAAGCTGAAGAGATCAAGAAGCAGTTGGAAGAAGCAGGAGCAACTGCGGAGCTCAAGTAACGGCAGGTTTGTCAGTTACTGTTAAAGCTGTCGGCTGGTAGCGCTTTTGCGCTGCCAGCCTTTTTGCCGTTGTAAATCAGGCAAAAAAAGCAGTAGCAACAAAATCTCCCAAGGGAGAAAAAGTAACAATTGCCGCGAGGCAGTTGCGCGTGGAAACGCATTTCCAAAAGACCCGTTTAATAGAAGTATATTCGGGACTGGTCAGATCGCAAGAGACAAGATCGAGGAACACTGATGGCATACTCATATACAGAGAAAAAACGTCTTCGCAAGGAATTCGGTAAGCTGCCAATGGTATTGGACATACCCTACCTCCTGGCAATACAGCTGGATTCGTACAGAAGTTTTTTGCAGCCTGGTAGCTCGGCTGAAAACCGGGAAGATGTTGGGTTGCATGCAGCTTTTCAGTCAGTATTCCCCATTACCAGCTACTCTGGCAGCGCGGCTTTGGAATACGTTTCATACTCTCTGGGTACTCCTATTTTCGATGTAAAGGAATGTCAGCTGCGAGGCGTTACCTATGCAGCTCCCCTGCGTGTAAAAGTCCGTCTGGTTATTTATGACCGGGATTCCGGAAATAAAGCGGTGAAGGACATCAAAGAGCAGGAAGTCTATATGGGTGAAATACCCCTGATGACCGAAAATGGTACTTTCGTTATTAATGGTACAGAACGTGTGGTTGTATCCCAGCTGCATCGTTCACCCGGTGTGTTCTTTGATCATGATAAAGGTAAAACGCACTCGTCAGGTAAGCTGCTTTATTCAGCTCGAATCATTCCCTATCGTGGCTCCTGGTTAGATTTTGAATTTGATCCAAAAGACAGCGTGTTTGTCCGTATTGACCGGCGCCGCAAGCTGCCAGCGACCATTTTATTACGGGCGTTAGGCTATAGCTCTGAGCAAATACTGGAGATGTTTTTTGATAATAACAGCTTTAAGCTAACCAAATCAGGCTACAAATTAGAGCTGCAAGCTAGCCGGCTGCGTGGTGAAACTGCAACCTTTGATCTTAAAGACAGCAAAGGTAACTTGATTGTTGAGGAAGGGCGCAGAATTACCGCTCGACACATTCGTGAAATTGAAAAATCCAATACCAAGCGACTGGAAATTCCCAGGGAGTACCTGTTCGGTAAATTCATCGCAAAAGATATGGTTCACCCGGAAACGGGAGAGCTGGTGTGCGAGTGTAACTCCGAAATTACCGAAGAAATACTGACAAAAATCGAAGAGTCAGGCGTTAAGGAAATCCAAACCATTTATACCAATGATTTGGATTGCGGACCCTTTATTTCTGACACATTGCGTAATGATCCGAGTCGTAACCAGTTGGAAGCACTGGTTGAGATCTATCGTATGATGCGTCCCGGCGAGCCGCCGACTAAAGAGTCTGCGGAAAATCTTTTCCACAATCTGTTTTTTACGGAAGAGCGCTACGACCTGTCAGCAGTAGGGCGAATGAAAATGAATCGCCGCATTGGTCGCGAGGCAACGGAAGGACCTGGCGTCCTATACGATAGCCAATATTATGGTAAGCGGTCGGATGAGTTTTCCAAGAACCTGGTCGCAGCAGAGGGCACCTGGTCTGACATTATCGATGTACTAAAAACATTGGTAGCCATTCGTAATGGTTTCGGCACAGTTGATGATATCGATCATTTGGGTAACCGTCGAATTCGTTCCGTTGGCGAAATGGCTGAAAACCAATTCCGTGTGGGGCTGGTGCGTGTTGAAAGAGCGGTGCGAGAACGATTAAGTATGGCTGAGTCCGAAGGTTTAATGCCGAAGGATTTGATTAACGCAAAACCGGTTGCTGCAGCCGTCAAAGAATTTTTCGGGTCGAGTCAGTTATCGCAGTTTATGGATCAGAACAATCCGTTGTCTGAGGTTACACATAAGCGTCGAGTATCAGCTCTTGGGCCAGGTGGTCTGACGCGCGAGCGTGCTGGATTTGAAGTACGAGACGTGCATACCACTCACTACGGCCGAGTATGCCCGATTGAGACACCAGAGGGTCCTAATATTGGACTGATTAATTCTCTGGCCTGTTTCGCTCGCACTAATCATTACGGATTCCTGGAAAGTCCATACCGTAAAGTTGTCAAAGGTAAGGTTACGGATGAGATTGAATACGTAACTGCTATTGATGAGGGAGAGCATATTATTGCTCAGGCGAGTGCTGCGGTGGATGCCAAGGGTAAGCTGACTGATGAGCTGGTTCAGGTCAGACATCAGAACGAATTTACCGTGAAGCCTCCGGAAGCAGTGAATCTGATGGATGTCTCACCCAGACAGGTAGTCTCGGTGGCAGCCTCACTCATCCCATTTTTGGAGCATGATGACGCCAACCGGGCGCTAATGGGTTCCAACATGCAGCGCCAGGCGGTACCGACACTTCGAGCTGAAACTCCGCTGGTAGGTACGGGTATGGAGCGCTTTGTCGCGCGTGACTCAGGCGTCTGTGTGGTGGCGCTGCGCGGTGGTGTGATCGATAGCGTTGATGCGGGTAAGATTGTTGTTCGCGTAACAGATGAAGAAACCGCCAGCGGCGAGGCGGGTGTTGATATCTATAATCTGACAAAATACACACGATCAAACCAGAATACCTGTATTAATCAGCGACCGCTGGTGAGACAGGGAGAGAATATCGCACGTGGAGATATTCTTGCTGATGGCCCATCTGTAGATACGGGTGAGCTGGCGCTGGGGCAGAATATGAGAATCGCATTTATGCCATGGAACGGTTATAACTTTGAGGATTCTATTCTAATCTCCGAGCGTGTGGTTGAAGAGGACAGATTTACTACGATACACATTCAGGAACTCACCTGTGTTGCGCGTGATACCAAGCTGGGCTCGGAAGAAATTTCCGCAGATATTCCCAATGTAGGGGAAAGTGCGCTGAGCAAACTGGATGAGTCGGGTATTGTATATATCGGCGCTGAAGTTAATCCGGGCGATATTCTGGTTGGTAAGGTAACGCCGAAAGGTGAAACTCAGTTAACACCGGAAGAAAAGTTGCTGCGCGCAATTTTTGGTGAAAAGGCGTCGGATGTTAAAGATACTTCATTGCGCTGTAAAACCGGTGTATCTGGTACCGTTATTGATGTCCAGGTATTCACCCGTGATGGTGTTCCGAAGGATCCACGGGCTCTATCGATAGAGCGAAGCATGCTGGATGAATATCGCCAGGATTTAGATGAGGAGTATCGCATCGTTGAAGCGGCGACTTTCGAACGCCTTCAGCAAGTGCTGACGGACAAGAAAACCGAAGGTGCTCCCGGTCTTAAAAAGGGCGATAAGCTGACAAAAGAGTATCTTGACCAATTGCCACGAGAGAACTGGTTCAAAATTCGTATGGCGGATGAAAAGCTTGCCGAGCAATTGGAAAAGGCTGAGATTTTACTGGCTGATCGTCGTGAAGAGCTGGACGAAAAATTCGAAGATAAGAAGCGCAAGTTACAATCGGGTGACGACCTGGCTCCGGGTGTGTTAAAAATCGTTAAGGTCTATCTGGCCACCAAACGACGTGTGCAGCCCGGTGATAAGATGGCTGGCCGACACGGAAACAAAGGTGTTATATCTGCAATTATGCCGGTTGAGGATATGCCCTACGACAATAACGGTAACACAATTGATATCGTGTTGAATCCGCTGGGTGTTCCATCACGTATGAATGTTGGGCAGGTGCTTGAAACTCACCTGGGTTTGGCCGCGAAGGGTATTGGTGAAAAAATCAACACCATGCTGAAAGCTCATGCTAAAGCCTCGGAAGTGCGCAAACTGCTGGATCAGGTGTATAACAAAATGGGTGGCAGGCAGGAAAACCTCGAAGAATTTAATGACGAGGAAATCCTGGAAATGGCGGGTAACCTGTGCAACGGTGTGCCGATGGCAACGCCGGCCTTCGATGGTGCAGCAGAATCTGAAATTAAGGCAATGCTAGCACTTGCTGATCTGCCGGAAAGCGGTCAGATAAACCTGTTTGATGGTCGTACCGGTGAGCAATTTGACCGTAAAGTCACAGTGGGTTACATGTACATGCTGAAGCTTAACCACCTGGTTGACGATAAGATGCATGCACGATCAACTGGATCTTACAGTCTGGTAACGCAGCAGCCTCTGGGAGGTAAAGCCCAGTTTGGTGGCCAGCGATTCGGAGAAATGGAAGTTTGGGCGTTGGAAGCCTACGGGGCCGCCTATACATTGCAGGAAATGCTGACGGTCAAATCCGATGACGTTAATGGTCGAACACGAATGTATAAGAATATTGTAGATGGTGATCATCGTATGGAGCCCGGTATGCCGGAATCCTTCAATGTTCTGGTGAAGGAAATTCGCTCACTTGGTATTGATATCGAGTTAGAGCAAGACTAATCATCTGGATGAATTGTAGATAGCTTTGGTTGGTGCGACTTCGGTCGCGAACCAACCTGCTGACTTCAAAACCTCCTTCTGGAGAAGAGGCTAATGAAAGATCTGTTAAATCTGTTAAAAGCGCAAGCGCATGATGAAGAATTCGACTCCATTCGCATAGGTCTGGCGTCTCCCGATATGATTCGGTCCTGGTCCTTCGGTGAAGTAAAAAAGCCGGAGACCATTAACTATCGAACCTTTAAGCCTGAGCGTGACGGGTTGTTTTGTGCCAAGATTTTTGGCCCGGTTAAAGACTACGAGTGTCTTTGCGGCAAATATAAACGGCTTAAGCACCGTGGTGTGATTTGTGAGAAATGTGGTGTTGAGGTGGCATTGGCTAAAGTGCGCCGAGAAAGGATGGGGCATATTGAGCTGGCCAGTCCTGTAGCGCATATCTGGTTCCTCAAATCATTGCCGTCACGTATCGGTTTGTTGTTGGATATGACGCTGCGTGATATCGAGCGTGTATTGTATTTTGAATCCTTTATCGTTATCGACCCAGGAATGACCACTCTGGAGCAGGGTCAAATTCTAAACGACGAGCAGTACTTTGAGGCACTCGAAGAATTTGGCGATGATTTTACTGCGAAGATGGGAGCAGAAGCGGTTCAAGATTTGATGAAAAATATGGATCTTGAAGCTGATATTAAAGAGATTCGTGAAGAAATTCCCAATATCAATTCGGAAACCCGGATTCGCAAGCTATCCAAGCGGCTTAAATTGCTAGAAGCCTTCCATGCTTCCGGTAACAAGCCAGAGTGGATGGTGCTGGATGTGTTGCCTATTCTGCCACCCGACCTGAGGCCGCTGGTACCGTTGGATGGTGGTCGTTTTGCGACTTCAGATCTAAACGACCTGTATCGCCGGGTGATTAACCGAAACAATCGATTAAAGAGATTACTCGAGCTAAGTGCACCGGATATTATTGTGCGCAATGAAAAACGTATGTTGCAGGAATCTGTGGATGCGCTTTTGGATAATGGACGTCGCGGTCGTGCCATTACCGGTTCGAACAAACGGCCTTTGAAATCTCTGGCCGACATGATTAAGGGTAAGCAGGGTCGTTTCCGTCAGAACCTTCTAGGTAAGCGCGTCGATTACTCCGGTCGTTCGGTGATTGTGGTCGGGCCTCGCCTTAAACTGCACCAATGTGGTTTGCCTAAAAAGATGGCACTGGAATTATTTAAACCCTTTATCTTTAGCAAGCTGGAATTACGTGGTTTGGCCACCACCATTAAAGCGGCTAAGAAGATGGTGGAGCGTGAGACCCCTGAAGTCTGGGATATTTTGGCTGAGGTGATCCGTGAGCATCCGGTCATGCTCAACCGAGCTCCAACACTGCACAGGCTGGGTATTCAGGCCTTTGAACCAGAGTTGATTGAAGGTAAAGCGATTCAGCTGCACCCTCTAGTGTGTGCGGCCTATAACGCTGACTTTGATGGTGACCAGATGGCGGTACACTTGCCGTTAACCCTGGAAGCGCAGCTGGAAGCGCGCGCATTGATGATGTCTACCAACAATATCTTATCGCCCGCCAACGGTGATCCAATTATTGTGCCGTCCCAGGATGTGGTATTGGGTCTCTATTACATGACCCGTGAAAGCATCAATGTCAAAGGTGAGGGTATGGTATTTGCTGATCAGGAGGAGCTGCAGCGTGCCTATGGTGCAAAGCAGGTCGATCTGCAGGCAAAAGTAAAAATCCGTATCAATGAAACGTTAATTGACGAAGATGGAAAAAAGGAAACTTCTACCTATATTGTGGATACAACAGTAGGGCGGGCCTTGTTGTTTGATATTGTGCCCGCGGGACTTCCCTTCGAGTTGGTCAATCAGGCGATGACTAAAAAAGCAATTTCGCGCCTGATTAACAGCTGCTATCGAAATGTGGGTTTGAAAGAAACCGTAATTTTTGCTGATCAGCTCATGTATACCGGTTTCCATTATGCAACTATTTCGGGCGCCTCTATCGGCGTCAATGATTTTGTCATTCCCGACGAGAAGGTGCAGGTTATTAGTGCAGCGGAAGCCGAAGTGAAGGAAATTGAAGACCAGTTTGCATCGGGTTTGTTAACGCAAGGCGAAAAATACAACAAGGTAGTCGACATCTGGTCTCGTGCCAACGAGTTGGTGGCGACGGCTATGATGGATACATTGCGCACCGACGAGGTGGTTGATCGTGACGGTAATACCGTCGAGCAGGAGTCCTTTAACTCAGTTTATATCATGGCTGACTCTGGTGCTCGAGGTTCACCTGCACAGATCAGACAGCTGGCTGGAATGCGAGGCCTGATGGCGAAGCCGGACGGCTCGATTATTGAGACGCCAATCACAGCAAACTTCCGGGAAGGCCTGTCAGTATTGCAGTACTTTATTTCGACGCATGGTGCTCGTAAAGGTTTGGCTGACACCGCTTTAAAAACAGCAAACTCCGGTTACCTGACGCGCAGATTAGTTGATGTTGCCCAGGATCTGGTTATCACGGACGTGGATTGTGGTACAGAGAATGGACTACTAATGAAGCCATTGATTGAAGGTGGCGAAATTGTGGTGCCACTGGGCGATCGTGTTCTGGGGCGGGTGGTTGCAAGCGATGTGAACTTGCCTGGTGATGAGAAAACGCTGGTATTGAGTGCTGGTACATTGATTGACGAGAAGACGGTTAAAGTTATTGACGAAAATAACATTGACGAAATTCTGGTGCGTTCGCCGATAAGCTGTGAAATCAGATATGGGATTTGTACCAAGTGCTATGGCCGTGATCTGGGTCGTGGTCATTTGGCAAATATCGGTGAAGCTGTCGGAGTTATCGCGGCGCAATCCATTGGTGAGCCTGGCACACAGTTGACCATGCGCACCTTCCATATCGGTGGTGCGGCGTCCAGTACTTCTACTGTTGACAATGTACAGGTTAAACATGGTGGTAAAGTACGTTTCCATAACGTCAAGCATACTAGTCGTAAGGGTGGTGGGCTGGTCGTTGTATCACGCTCCGGGTCACTGGCAATTGCCGATGAGCATGGTCGTGAAAGGGAGCGATATAAAATCCCTTACGGAACTCTGTTGAGTGTCAAGGAAGGCTCCAAGGTTAAAGCCGGTAAGGTAATCGCAAACTGGGATCCCCATACGCACCCCATCGTCACAGAGGTTGCAGGCCGAGTGAAGTTTCACGATATGGAAGATGGGATTACGGTTAAGCACCAGACTGATGAGCTAACAGGTCTATCTAATATTCAGGTGATGGATGCGAAAGAACGTCCTGCTGCCGGGAAAGATATGCGGCCGATGGTCAAATTGGTCGATAAAAAAGGTAAAGACCTTTGTTTAGCCGGAACGCAGGTGCCAGCGCATTATATGCTTCCGCCCAACGCACTGCTTAGCATGGAAGATAATGCAGACGTGTCGGTCGGGGATATTGTGGCTCGTATTCCGCAGGAGAGCTCAAAGACACGTGATATTACAGGTGGTTTGCCAAGAGTTGCCGATCTGTTTGAAGCGCGTAAACCGAAAGAGCCCTCTATTTTGGCTGAGATTACCGGAACTGTCAGTTTTGGTAAGGAGACCAAAGGTAAGAAACGCTTGGTAATTACCCCGCCCGATGGCAGTGATCATTACGAAGCTTTAATACCGAAATGGCGAGTTATGAATGTGTTTGAGGGAGAAAAAGTAGAGCGTGGAGAAGTTATATCGGATGGCCCGCCAAATCCGCACGACATCTTAAGGCTCAAAGGCGTTAGCGCATTGGCCGAGTATATCGTTGATGAAATCCAGGAAGTCTACCGGTTACAAGGGGTGGTCATTAACGATAAACACATTGAGATTATCGTTCGACAGATGCTGCGTAAAGTGGAAATTGGCGACGCCGGTGCCACTGATCTGATCAAAGGAGATCAGATTGAGTACAACGCTGTACTGGAGGCCAATGAGCAGGCTGAAAAAAGTAAAGTCGAATCGGCAGCGTATGAACGCCTTTTGCTGGGTATTACCAAAGCCTCGTTGGCGACGGAGTCATTTATCTCTGCCGCATCCTTCCAGGAAACAACGCGTGTTCTCACCGAGGCTGCGGTCACAGGCAAGAAAGACTATCTGCGTGGCCTGAAGGAAAATGTTGTAGTTGGGCGACTGATTCCGGCGGGAACTGGTTTGGCTTACCATGCGGAAAGAAAGCGCAAGAGGCTTGCTGAAGCTGCTGTGAAACAGGGAGCCGCAACTGTCAGTGCGGATGAAGTGGAACAGGCGTTAACAGAGGCTTTGAATGTATCTAGCTCATAAGCTGGGTTCTTTCATGTGATAGCGCTTGACTCATGGATGCGAGATCTTTAGAATCTCGCATCCTTAATTTTGGCAGGAACAACCCTGTCATTTTTTTATTATTGGAGTTTTTAATGGCAACGATCAACCAATTGGTTCGTAAGCCGCGTAAGAAAAAAGTAGCAAAAAGTGACGTGCCTGCATTGCAGGCTTGCCCGCAACGGCGAGGTGTATGTACTCGCGTCTATACGACTACTCCGAAAAAACCGAACTCTGCGTTACGTAAAGTGTGCCGTGTCCGTTTAACCAATGGATTTGAAGTCACCTCCTATATCGGCGGTGAAGGCCACAATTTGCAAGAGCACTCGGTTGTTTTGATACGCGGTGGACGGGTAAAAGACCTGCCTGGTGTGCGCTACCATACGGTGCGCGGCAGTTTAGATACATCAGGTGTAAGCGATCGCAAACAAGCGCGATCAAAGTATGGTGCGAAGCGTCCTAAATAGGGCGATCGAACTGAGCAATCCGTTGCGGTCGCTCTAGCCATACAGTAAGGCTGGGTGGTTTCTTTCCTAGAAAGAGATGAATCCCGGGGCCCCTGAATATTAGAAGGTAAGAAATTATGCCAAGAAGAAGAGTTGTAGCAAAAAGTGAAGTACTGCCGGATCCTAAATACGGCAACAAAACGCTAGCCAAGTTTATGAATCACGTAATGGTTAGCGGAAAGAAGTCGCTGGCTGAACGAATTGTTTATGGCGCGTTAGACAAGGTTCGTGAAAGATCGGGCACAGAAGATCCCATTGAAACCTTTGAAAAGGCGCTGGAAGCCATTCAGCCTGCCGTAGAGGTGAAGTCTCGACGAGTGGGTGGTGCCACCTATCAGGTGCCAGTGGAAGTTAGACCAGACCGTCAAGCTGCGCTATCAATGCGTTGGTTAGTTGATGCAGCACGTAAGCGTAGTGAAAAATCTATGCCGTTACGTCTGGCTGGTGAAATACTCGATGCGGCTGAGGGCAAGGGCTCTGCAGTTAAAAAGCGTGAAGATGTGCATCGTATGGCTGAGGCTAACAAGGCTTTCTCACACTATCGTTTTTAATCAAATCCTATTGTAGAGGGTATAGTCGTGGCACGTTCGACGCCTATAGATCGTTACCGCAATATTGGTATTTGCGCGCACGTAGATGCAGGCAAAACCACTACCACGGAGCGCGTCCTATACTACACTGGCCTTTCGCACAAAATTGGTGAAGTCCATGATGGCGCGGCCACCATGGACTGGATGGAGCAGGAGCAGGAACGAGGTATTACTATCACCTCAGCGGCGACCACTTGCTTTTGGCCAGGGATGCAGGGCCAGTTTCCCGAACACCGAATCAACATTATTGATACTCCTGGACACGTAGATTTCACGATTGAAGTAGAGCGATCACTGCGTGTCCTTGATGGCGCAGTGGTGGTTTTGTGCGGATCATCCGGAGTTCAACCCCAGACCGAGACCGTTTGGCGTCAGGCCAATAAGTATGAAGTGCCACGTATGGTCTTTGTTAATAAAATGGATCGTGCAGGTGCAGATTTTCATAAGGTCGTTGACCAGCTGAAGGATCGGTTAGGCGCCAATGCCGTACCGTTACAAATGACCATCGGCGCCGAGGAAGGTTTTCAAGGCGTTGTGGACCTGGTTAAGATGAAAGCGATCATCTGGAATGAAGCTGATCAGGGTATGACGTTTGAGTATCAGGATATTCCAGCTGACTTGCTGGATCGCTGTGGTGAAATGCGCGAATATCTGATTGAGTCTGCTGCCGAAGCAACCGACGAACTGATGGAAAAATACCTCGAAGGTCGGGAGTTATCTGAAGAAGAGATTAAGCAAGGGTTGCGTATTCGCACTCTGGCAAACGAGATTGTTCCTGTGCTGGGTGGTTCAGCCTTTAAAAATAAAGGTGTGCAGGCGATGCTGGATGCAGTCATAGATTATTTGCCAGCACCGACACAGGTCAAACCTATCGAAGGTATCCTGGACGATGATGAAACGGTTGATACGCGTGCTGCTGACGATAATGCACCGTTCGCGGCGCTGGCGTTTAAAATTGCCACGGATCCTTTCGTCGGGACTTTAACTTTTTTCCGTGTATATTCCGGAACGTTGAATTCTGGCGACACGGTGTATAACCCCGTTAAACGCAAGAAAGAGCGTATTGGTCGTATGGTGCAAATGCACTCTAACGACAGGAAGGAAATTAAACAGGTATTGGCGGGTGATATCGCGGCTGGTATTGGTCTAAAGGATGTGACCACTGGTGAGACGCTTTGCTCCCCTAATAGCATTATAACGCTAGAGCGTATGGAATTTCCGGAACCTGTCATCTCGGTAGCTGTTGAACCCAAGTCCAAAGTTGATCAGGAAAAGATGGGGGTTGCGCTAGGTAAGTTGGCACAGGAAGACCCATCGTTTCGGGTTAAGACGGACGAAGAAACAGGGCAAACCATTATTTCCGGTATGGGTGAGCTGCACCTGGATATTATTGTCGACCGCATGCGTCGTGAATTTAGCGTAGAAGCGAATATAGGTAAACCGCAAGTAGCGTACCGGGAAGCCATACGCAATACCTGTGAGATTGAGGGCAAGTTTGTACGTCAATCTGGTGGGCGTGGGCAATACGGACATGTTTGGGTTAAGTTCCAGCCCGCAGAAGATGCCAATGCAGAAAAGCTGGAGTTTGTGAACGAAATTGTTGGTGGTACGATACCAAAAGAATATGTCCCGGCAGTTGAAAAAGGTATTGCCGAGCAGATGCAGAATGGTGTACTTGCCGGTTATCCGCTGCTTGGTTTGAAAGCGACTTTATATGATGGTTCATTCCATGAAGTCGATTCTAATGAAATGGCATTTAAAATTGCAGGTTCTTTGGCTGCAAAACAACTCGCCCAGCACGGTGGAGCTGTATTGCTGGAGCCTTTAATGAAGGTAGAGGTTGTAACACCTGAAGAAAACATGGGCGATGTCATGGGTGACTTAAACCGTCGCAGGGGAATCGTTCAGGGTATGGAGGATTCGTCGATGGGTAAAATTATCCGTGCCGAAGTACCTCTAGGTGAGATGTTTGGTTATGCCACCGACCTTAGGTCAGCGACTCAGGGGCGGGCAACCTATACCATGGAGTTTGAAAAGTATACCGAAGCGCCATCAAGTATTGCGGATGAAATTATCGGTAGGTCTTAACAGTTAATGAATTGAATTGAATTGAGTTGAGAGGCTAGTTATGTCTAAGGAAAAATTTGAACGAAATAAACCACACGTCAACGTTGGAACTATTGGTCACGTGGATCATGGTAAGACGACGCTGACGGCGGCATTGACCCGTGTCTGTGCGGAAGTCTGGGGCGGAACAGCGGTAGCCTTTGACGGTATTGATAATGCGCCAGAAGAGCGTGAGCGCGGCA
>JAJFKB010000013.1 GCA_021773395.1 Gammaproteobacteria bacterium
CATCGTCAGGCTTTAAATTAGAAAGGCTCACCCTGAGGGGTGGGCCTTTTTTATTGGATCTTATAGATGGGCTTAATTTGAGCGCAAAGACCCAAGCGCTCCAGGCTCTTGAGCACGTTGACGTGCAATGAAGACGGCTCGCAGGGCGGCAGATTGTTGCTCCTGCTAAATCTGCATTCTGTAGTGGTCTACTCATGCCGGACAGTGATTTAAGTTGTTCTTCGCATGATCATGCGAATGATATTAGATAGAACGATTAATACCTGATCTACTGCGATTATTGATTTGGAGACTAACGGAAAGGGTTAGCTCATGTGGGTTGCAATTATTATCAATAGGTAACAAAATGAGGCAAATTAACCCTAAAACAGTATCACTTAATTTTGGCCACCAATATGTTGGATGATCACAACAAAAAAGCAGAAAAAGGCCACGATTATTCAGACGCGCAAGCTTCTCTTAAAGAAATTTTTATAGAAAACTATCAGGGATTGAAGTCCGCAATATCGCGCTACATTAAACGCCCCCATGATGTAGAGGATATTGTTCAGGAAACTTTTGTTAAGTCGTACCAGGCCCAGCAGAGTACATCAATTGACAATATTAAGGCCTATTTATTTACCACAGCGCGAAACCTATCGTTTAAACATCACGCACTGCACGCCAATAAAGTTACGGACTACCTAGAAGATTTGGGCTTGCCAGAGGTCATTAATGAAACGGCACGGCTTGAAGATGAAATTGAAGCTCACCAACAATTCAGTATATTTTGTGAGGCTGTCAGAGAGTTGCCATTACAGTGTCGGCGTGTATTTATTCTCAAAAAGGTTTACGGTTTAAGCCACGAGGAGATTGCTCAGCGCTTGGATATTAGTATCAGTACGGCGAACCAGCATCTGGCGAAAGGAATGGCACGCTGTACCATCTATATGCGTGAAAAAGGATATCTGGATAAGGTGACTCACCACGAGTTGGCGAAGAACAAATGACCACAAAAAATGTTATACATCTAGCAAGCCAGGAGATGATCCACGAAGAAGCAGCAATGTGGGTACTTCGTATTGAGTCGAGCCCACTGAGCGCAGAAGAAAAACGTGAACTGAAAGAGTGGGCCCGCCGTTCTAAAGTTCATGCTCAGGTGTTAAGGGATACCGCGGAGGTCTGGGATCGTATGGATGTCATGGAGGGACTGGCAGAGCTGCTACCTTTGGAATCAAAGCCTAGAAGTCAGATGCTTGGAAAGTATAAACCTGCATTTATTTTGGGTGCTCCGTTACTCGCTTCAGTAGTCGTTCTTTTCCTGTTTTTACTACCTTCATCGAGCTGGTTTTCAAACCAAAAGATTTATGAAACGCCGATAGGAGCGTTACAGGTCGTGAAGATGGAGGATGGATCCGCGGTCACTTTGAATACGGCAACAAAAATTCAGGCTGCTTTCGATGTATCTCAGAGGAAAATCGAACTACTTAAAGGAGAAGCTTTTTTTGAAGTTGCGCATGATGAAAATGTTCCCTTTATCGTCACTGTCGGTGCTACTCAAATTGAAGCTGTGGGCACAGCCTTTAGCGTTCAACGACTAGTTGATGAAGTTGAGGTTACCGTAACCGAAGGTCGGGTTAAAATAACAAAGGTGCAGCAGGGTGACCGAGAGGTTAAGCAGCAACAGGTTTTATTTGCCGATGGTGGGCAACAGGTTTATTTGAATGACCAGAAAAAGATTGCGGTACAGTCGGTAAAACCAGAGGAGATTGCCAAGGTGCTTATGTGGCAGCAACGAATGCTGGCATTTAATGGTGAAACGCTAGAGGAAGTCATAGCGGAGTTTAGTCGATACACTCAGGCTGAAATACGTATAGTCGACGAAGAAACCGCTGCAATAAGGGTGGGGGGGTATTTCCGTTCGGATGATTTACCAGGAATAATGAAATCATTGGAAGAGAATTTTGAGATTTCGGTAGAGCAGCAAAGTCCCAGCCATTTTGTGCTCAGCAAAAGTATGCAATAGCCTACCAACAAGTTTAAAAAACTAAAACGCACACAAAACTAAAATATTTTCATTTATCACTAATAGATTTTGATATCACAAAGGTCTTCTATCCAAGCGGGTTTTATAAGCCTGCAATTCAGGAAGGGTATACCGATCAGATACGCTCTGCTCGTTACACTGTTGATGGCACTGCCGGTTCAAAGCGGCGGGCTGTCTGCTCAGCAGTTGTTGCCGTTTAGTATTCCTGAAAGTTCCGCCGAAGCCGGGTTAACGCTTTATGTGGAACAGGCTGGAAGACAAGTTCTTTTCCCCTATGACGTAATTCGCAGTAAAACGACGAATGCAGTGGTAGGGAAATACGGCGCCGACGAGGCTCTGGATATTCTCCTTAAAGATACGGGGTTAAAGGCTTTCTCCAGCAAAGGTACGTTAACAATACGTTTGCTTGGAAAGAGAGAGGAGAAATCAAAAATGCTGGTGAATAAGAAAAAAGGTATGTGGGGAGTTGCAGCGCTGGCGTCGCTGTTTGCAACAACAGGTCCCGCACACGCAGAATCTGCGGTCGTGGCGGGGTTAGAGGAGATCGTTGTTACTGCAAGGAAAGTCAAAGAGAGTCTGCAGGATGTGCCTATTTCCGTGCAGGCCTTTAGTGCCCAGAACCTGTCCGCTCAGGGTCTGTCCAATGTCTCGGAGATTGGTGATCTAACCTCCAATATGGAATTCGACGCGTTGTCACCGATTAACGGAAGCTCCAATACACCCAATATCAATATTCGCGGTATTGGTACAACGGATTTCCTATTAACTGTCGACCCCAGTGTGGGTGTTTATGTGGACGGTATCTACGTCGCGCGATCTGTAGGCGGGCTTCTGGATTTACTGGATCTGGAACAGATCGAGGTACTAAAAGGGCCGCAGGGTACTTTGTTCGGCCGTAACACCGTCGGTGGAGCCATTCAGCTGATTACCCGAAAGCCAACGGATGAGTTTAGATTCTCCGCAGAAGCGACCACGGGCGAAGACAATCGCCGTGATTTTCGTTTTAATGTTAGCGGTGGTTTAGCTGAGAATTTGTTCGCAAGTTTGGCATTTTCAACTAAAAACCGGGATGGCTACGGTAAGCGCCGTGATTTTTTTGCGGATAATCCGGATCTCGCCGGTTTAGAGGCGGCGATAAACGGAATTAAGGCCTATGACGAAGCGACTGGAGCGTTGCTGTCTGGAAACACTACCGGACTGGCACCGGGGAGCATTATCGCAGGAGGGATTACCGCACAGCCTTCCAGTGGCGATGATCCAGGTAACGAAAATAATTACTCGATCAGAACCAGCCTTGTTTGGGAAGTCTCAGACACTTTTGCAGCAACTTTTAGCGTTGATTACAACGAGGCGGATGAAACCGCTCCAGCATTAGTATTGCTCGATATATTCCAGGACGACTTGTCGGCACCCACACCAGGCGTAGCAAACCCGTTAACCGGAAATGAATTTGCGCCCAATATTGTTGCTTCACATACCTTGGCTGGGTTTGAAGCGGGCACTACTGCATTTTCTGAAGATCGTTTTGTCATTGGTGACAAGTACTCCACCTACGCGACCGGTCCGGGCGCCTCTGAGTCTGAAACGATTGGCTATTCTTTGACGCTGGATGCCGAAATTTCCGACACAGTCAGTTTTAAGTCGATCACCGCTTACCGTGATCTGGAATCGGTATTTGGCCAAGATCCGGATCACTCACCCTTTCTGCTCGACGCACATACTAACGATTATACTCATGAGCAGTTGAGCCAGGAATTTCAGTTATTAGGGAATTCGGAGCAGCTGAAATGGGTGTTGGGCTTCTATTATTTCGAAGAAGAGGGTGTTGATGAGGTAGTCGTACCCCTGTTACATGGTCTTGCAGTCCTTGATGAGCGCAATGAGGTGGATAATTCGGCCTGGGCAGCGTTTGGGCAGGGTACCTACCATTTTGCTAACGAGGCAACTTCTCTAACCTTGGGGCTGCGTTATACCGATGAAGATAAAGAATACATACAAACCCATTTGGACTGCGGTATTGCCAATGCGCTGGGTGTTCCCGATGGTTTTGTGGTGAACAACTGTAACTCGCTATCAACTGGTACTGCCGATGAGAGTTTTACCAATCTGAGTTATACCGTCAGTTTGGCACATCGTTGGACCGATGATGTGATGACCTATCTCTCCTACTCCACCGGTTATAAAAGTGGTGGTTTTAGCGGGCGTACCGTTGCGTTTATTCCGGACCAGACTCCTTTTCCGTTTAACGAGGAGGAGGCTAGCACGTTTGAAGTAGGTGTTAAGTCGAGCTGGTTTGATAACCGGCTGCGTCTAAATGCCGCATTGTTTGATACCAGTTTTGAGGATCTTCAGGTAACCATACAATCTGGTGTTGCGCCGATAACTGCAAATGCTGCCGAAGCAAGTATTAAAGGGTTTGAACTGGATATGATGGCGGCGGTGACAGATAACCTGCAATTAACACTGGCTGTCGGGCTGCTGGATGGGGAGTATGACGAAAAGCCGTCACAGCTTGGTGACAATCTGGTTAATGCGCCTGAGAGTACGATTAACTTTGGTTTTGTCTATGATGTCCCGCTTAACAACGCGGGAAGTCTCGTGCTTCGCGGTGACTATACCTATAAAAGCAAAATCTACAACAATGCTGAAAATACCGATCTTCTGACCCAGTCGAGCATTGGACTCCTTGATGCGTCGATCAGTTGGATTAGCCCGGACGCGCATTATACGGCGACCCTGGGTGGTAAAAACCTGACCGATGAAGAGCACCTGATCACAGGGTTTTTTCAGCCCGGAGTAGGTTATACCGAAGCGGTCTACGCACGTCCCAACGAATGGTATTTATCCCTTAAATACAACTTCTAGGTTTCACAGTCCCCCTCTGAGCTTTCCCGTGCCATTTTTGGCATGGGGAGGCTCGCTTTAATTTTAATAGGCAGGAGTCAGGTAGATGTTGTTTAAAACAAAATTAATAAATTTTGTGTTTGGTATCATGAGTCTTTGGCTGGGAGCAGGCAGTGTTCTGCTGGCCGCAGATCTGAGGTCAGAGATTGAAAGTTCCAACGAACAGTTTGTGGCTGCGATGAATGCCGGAGAAGTAGATCGGGTCGTATCCTTTTTTAGTGAGCGCGGCTCTGTGCTTCCGCCTAACGGCGATATGGTTGTAGGTGCCAACGAGGTGAAGACGTTCTGGAAAACAGTGATCTCAGGAGGTCTTAAAGCGTCACTGGAAACTGATGAAGTATCCTCTTTCGGCGACTACGCCTATGAGCTAGGGTTTTATTTCCTGAAGACTCCGGAAGGCGAATTAAAGGATCGTGGCAAATATATCGTGATATGGATTCGCGAACAGAATACCTGGAAAATGTACCGGGATATATTTAACTCAAGTATTGCGTTACCGACTCAAAATGAATCCACATTATAGTTAGAGATGGAGGCAGGTGTTTCCTCCGTCTTATTCTGAGGGGCTGAGTAACCAATTTTATGGATTTGAAATTTTCGCTGAGATTGAGTCGATGCGTATATGACCGATTATACTCAGGAGTCTTTGCGGCTGGGGAGTAATGCTTTTAAATGTTCCGCCTTGATTTGCTGCCATTCCATCTTGAACCAGGGAGTAAAGCTGTCAGGGTTCGCCTCAATTTCGCTCGATAAATCTTCAGCGGAAATATAACGCCAGTCGGCGACTTCTTGGGGATTTGCATTTACTGTCTGATTTGAAAAGCCAGCCAGCACGTGACAAACCTCATGCTCGTATCCAATGTCCCGATACTGAGCTCGATAGGTGAATTTATAGAGGTATTCGGCTTCACAATCAAACCCTAACTCTTCTTTGATTCTTCTTTGGGCGGCTTCAATCACCGTTTCGTTTGGTTTGGGGTGGCTACAGCAGCTGTTGGACCAATAAAGTGGCCAAAGGGGTTTGTCCGCGCTGCGTTGCTGCAATAATAGTTCTCCCTTGCGGTTAAAAATAAGCACCGAAAAAGCGCGGTGCAGTGCACCCTCACCCAAATGTGCTGCGGTCTTTGAAATCGTGCCAATAGGTTGGTCGTCCTCATCGACCAGGATGAGCTGGTCAGCATCAGAGAAAGTGGTCATTGTCGTAGTCTTCACCTAATGGTTGTTGGTTGTTAGCGCCGAAAAAGATATTGTCGGCGACTAAATAGCCAATGATCGAAAGATTTTTGCTATGATTCGGCATCTTTAGTTTAAGCGTAATGAATTGTGGATGCTAATCGAATTATAGAAATCCTGGCTGATGGAGAGTTTCACTCAGGAGAGTCATTAGGGCAAAGTCTTGGCGTAAGTCGCACTGCGGTATGGAAACAGATGGGCCAGCTGGAAAAACTGGGGCTTGAAATCCATTCGGTGAAAGGCAAAGGGTATCGCCTGAGTAGAAAATTAGAGCTGCTTTCAGAAAAACTGATTCGAGAGTACCTGGATGAAAGTACTGAAAAGCTTTTTAGTCGTATGGATATCAAGAAGCGGGTGAGTTCCACCAACGACGAAGTAAAGACTAAGGGGATAGCGCCTTATGTTTGCCTGGCTGAGATGCAAAGTTCCGGGCGCGGGCGTCGAGGTCGAAGCTGGATTAGCCCTTATGGCTCGAATATCTACCTGTCTCTCATTTGGGAGTTTGAGGACGTGGCCAGCTCTCTTGATGGTCTTAGCCTTTGTGTTGGGATTGCGGTTGCCAGCGCTATTAATAAATTGGCAGGTATTCAAGTCGGATTAAAATGGCCGAATGATCTGGTTTATCAGCAGAAAAAACTGGCCGGTATTCTCCTGGAGTTAGAGGGTGAGATGTCCGGGCCAATGCGCGTAATCATTGGGATAGGTGTTAATGTGGCCATGACGCGCATTGATGGGTCCGCTATCGAGCAAAGCTGGGTAAGCCTCTCTGAAATTAGTGATGAAGAGATATCCCGGAATCAGCTGACAGCGCAGCTGTTGACAGAGTTGGCGAAAGTGTTACCAGTCTTTCAGGCGAAAGGGTTTGCCGGCTTTAGAGAGCATTGGCAGGAGTTGGATGCTATAGCAGGGAACGAAGTGCTACTCAGTCTAGCCAATAGGAGTGTGCAGGGATGTGCGCTTGGTGTTTCTGACTCTGGTGAGCTATTAATTGCAAGCGAGTCGGGTATTCAGGCATTCAGGGGCGGAGAGGTAAGCGTAAGGGTGTCTCAATGATTCTGGAAATTGACGCCGGGAATACGGCGCTTAAATGGCGCATTGTTGACGCCAACGGGGAGGTGCTGCTGGCGACGCAGCGTTCTAGCCTGGAATCACTCGAGGCGGCACTGGAAAAAGCTCGGGAATATCATGTCCAGGAGACAAGAATTTCCTGCGTGGCGAGTGAGGCGGTCAGGAAGCTATTGGGGAATCAATTAAAGCAGCAACTCGGGTTGCGCGCGAGGTTTGCACAAACGCAAAAGAGCTATGATCAATTAACGATCTCTTACCCGGATCCGGGTCGATTGGGCGTTGATCGTTGGCTGGCTATGCTGGCGGCGCAGCATTGTACTGACAGATCTTTTTGTATTATCGATTGTGGTAGCGCAATCACCGCAGATATAGTTGAAGTAGGCGGGAAGCATCTGGGGGGGTATATCGTCCCAGGACTCAGCCTTATGAAAAAAACGCTGCTAGGGGATACGGGGCAAATATTAATGACCCGCAATCTCCGGGCGGGTAATACCGGCTGGGGAATGGATACGGACGAGGCAGTGACCCATGGTATTTCACGTATGGCGGTGAATTTTGTCGATTCTATTCTTGTAGAGCTTGCCAGTGATCACAAGGCTTACGTGGTATTCTTAACCGGCGGTGATGTTGATTTAATCAGCTCGCAATTGTCGTTGCCAAAAGCCCTGGAAGTGACGTTTAACGCGGATCTGGTATTGGATGGGTTGGCTATTGCGCTACCTTAAGTGGCGGTCTACTCAAATGGGAAACTAGTGTAACAGGATGCGCTGGATATTTTATTCGCTATTGGCGATCAATATGGGGTATTTGGGATGGCAGCTGATTCTCGTGCCTGAAAGCACAGTGTCGTCGGAATCTAAGTCGTCGGTACCTAAAAGGGACAAGCAACTCCTGCAAGGTTCCACAGAGATACGGCTTTTGTCGGAAGCGATGGATGAGGCGGTGCTTTTTGAAAACAGAAAGATGGAGTTGGATTCGCAAGATCAGGTTAGCGGTGCGGTGGAGGAGTTGCCGCCAGTTCCGCTAGAAGAAAGTAGTATGGATCAAGCGGGCTGTATTGTCTTCGGCCCTTTTCTAGAGTCCAGCCAGAAAGATGATTTTGCCGGGTTTTTGGCGCGGTTGGGTTTTAAGGCAACGGTTGAGGAGGTTTCAGTTAACCGCCAACCTCGGTATTGGGCTTATATCGAACCACTGGATTCGACGAGATCTGCGCTATCAATGATGGCTAAAATCAGGGAAAGAGGTGTAAATGCATTTTTAATAGGCGATGGCGATTTGGTTAATGGCCTGTCGTTGGGTGTCTATGAGCATGAGGAGCAGGCGAAAATACTTGGGCAGACGCTGGTAGATTTAGGTGTTGAAATCAAGATGACTGAAAAATCAAATAGTTATGGTTACTACGAAGTGATAATATGGCCTGTGAATGACGAAATACCCGTGTCAGAAATCCTTATAAAAGTACGAGAAAGATACCCTCAAGTAAAGTATCGCCAAAAAGATTGTAAATCAGTTGCTTCGGTTGGATAGTTCTACTAAAATTGCGCCCCTAATTTTCAAGCTGTTACGTGTTTAGCCTCCTTAGCTCAGTTGGTAGAGCAACTGACTTGTAATCAGTAGGTCATCCGTTCGACTCGGATAGGGGGCTCCAGTAACAAATGTCATTTGGCAGCGGCGGAAAATATGAGTTAAAGGTTGGTGTTTCGCCTGTTTGGCGGTGTCAATCGCAAAGTATATGGAGGGGTTCCCGAGTGGCCAAAGGGATCAGACTGTAAATCTGACGGCTCAGCCTTCGAAGGTTCGAATCCTTCCCCCTCCACCATATTGTGAAGAGTTTTTGGTAATAAGGATTTCTGGGTTTACATCCCTGGGCATTGAGAGGTAGTTGGTATTGCCTTTTTTGTTGTGTTGAGGGAGCCAGGAGCACAGATTAAGTGTGCGGGTATGGTTCAATGGTAGAACCTCAGCCTTCCAAGCTGATGATGCGGGTTCGATTCCCGCTACCCGCTCCAGTAAGAAGTTGGAATGTGCGGTGCTTTACGCTCATATAGCTCAGTAGGTAGAGCACTTCCTTGGTAAGGAAGAGGTCACCGGTTCAAATCCGGTTATGAGCTCCACATTACAAAATGTTGGTAGATCTTTTTGTGTTGCAAGAAAGCGTGAATTGTATTTATTCAAGATACTGAAATAGAAGAGGCTAGTCATGTCTAAGGAAAAATTTGAACGAAATAATCCACACGTCCACGTTGGAACTATTGGTCACGTGGATCATGGTAAGACGACGCTGACGGCGGCATTGACCCGTGTCTGTGCGGAAGTCTGGGGCGGAACAGCGGTAGCCTTTGACGGTATTGATAATGCGCCAGAAGAGCGTGAGCGCGGCA
>JAJFKB010000014.1 GCA_021773395.1 Gammaproteobacteria bacterium
GCGATTTGACATATCCTTATGTCCTGGTTTAGTGATGAGGCCGACTTAACCTCGAATCTCGTGCTCCACCGCGAAGCGGTTATGTGCAACAGCTAATTATAGAGACTCTGGCACTATATCACTTTGGCACCCTATCACGGGACCGAACGCACCATGCTCTTGTAATTTATCTTTAATACCAGTGGGTTGGAAAAACAGAGGGTTTTTCTTTGCAGACATATAGCGCCACTCCCTGATTCTTTGGGTATTCCTTTCGTTTCTTTATCATAATCCCATTACTTTAAAAATCAAGGAATTACACATTCTGCACCCGTGATATAGTGCCAACGGTCCTCTGATCCAGGCTAATACTATATAAACATCGTCAGCAATTCGGAACTCCCTAAAAGGAGTAAACGAAGAAACATAAAAAGGGGGCGTTTATGGCCCCCTTGATGGTTAGCGAATCCATCGCTAAAACTGGTAAGAAACTCCCAGCGTCCAGGTTCTGGGTGGGCCATAAAATGCCAGCTCACCTGAGCCCAGGTTATAACCGCCAGTTTTGTATTCCTTATCTTCGATGTTTTTTAGATACAGGCTTATGCTCCAGTGATCATCAGAGGAATACCAATTGGCGCTGGCGTCCCATAGGGTATAGGAGTCGTCCTGATCACAGCTACAGGTTACGTTGTTAAAGTTTCTTGAAGTATCCCGGTAGGTGGCAGCCGTGTTCAGTGCTATGGAGCCTAAATCACCCAAATCGGCATCGTAATTGAAACCAATTTGCCCGGTCCAGTCTGGCGCGTTGAGCATTTCCCAGGTATCTGAAACATCGACGCCCCCCGAAATAACCTCGATTAACTCAGCATTCATATGGCCTACTGATAGCGAGCTACTAAATGATGGCGTTAATTGGGCTAGTGCCTCGATTTCGAAACCTCTGATCTCAGCGGTACCGGCGTTAACTACGTCCGATGAAAAGAAAACCGGTGGCGGCTGTGAAGTTTGCACAGTGAGCTGCATATCGTCATAGTCCATGTCAAACAGGGTCAGGTTCAGGCGCAGTCTGTCATCGAACAGCTGGCTCTTGATACCAATTTCCAGTGTTTCTACTGTTTCAGGGTCATAGCCATTGACCACGTTTGGATTGAGTGCCGCGTTGCCCCGCATATCGAAACCGCCTGATTTAAAGCCCTCGGCATAACTGATGTAGAGCATTATATCTTTGGTGATCTTCCAGTCGACCTTGATTGAAGGGCTGACTTCACTCCAGCTGTCATCCGCCTCGTCGTCGCTGATGTCCGTAGAGGCTCCGAGAAAAAGATCATCTACCGGATTGCCGGCGGTGAATCCGCTGCCCTGGTTTGTTGTATAGGGAAACGAGTTACCGGTGATATAAGAGATTTGCTGAATATTGGAGTTTTTATCATCACGGGTAATACGAGCGCCCGCAGTGATGGTTATGTTGTCGGTTAAATCAAAGCTGCCATTGAGATAGGCAGATAGGCTTTCAGTATCCACATCACCGCCAATCGCCAGGTCAAAATGGCTGCCATCCATATAGGGCGTGTTATTGAGCACTACATCAAACGCACCGGCGGAGTTGCCTTCAAAGTAATAGATGCCACCCACCAGTGCAAACCGGTCAGCAGAATAATTAATTTGTAATTCATGAGACTGTTGTTCGTCGGTATAGGCGGCCGGGATGTCAAAGGCATCCAGCGGCGTTGATTCAAAGTCGATAAACTGCTGTGTTTCGCCTTCGCGATCAGAGAAAACATATTTGATCGATAGGGCGTCGGTCAACGCATAGCTGGCGGTAAATGAAAAACCCTCATTTTCAACGTTGGATTTATGGGAAGTGCCGCACGCTCCGTCATAGGGGTCACGTGAAGCAAGGAACAATTCACCGGTTGCAGGGTGAGTCAAGACAGTCTGACTGGACTGAGAACCACAACGTTGATTGGAATCATCATCCGTTTTGTCCGCAGCAAACCTCAAAAAGAGTTTGTCATTAGGGCTGTACTCGACATTAAAACGATATACCAGAGCATCTTTATCATAGTTTTCTTCACTATCATTAAAGGTGCCTGTTGCGATATCGTAACCAGTGGCTACATCACCGTAACCATCTCTATCCATCTTAGCTAAAGCTGCGCCGATAAAGAGTTGGTCTTCAATAACAGGTAGCTGGCCTGAGAGCATGATTTCCCTTTGGTTATATGAGCCCACAGCGACTTTTATCTTGGCTGATGCATCACCTGTCATTTTCCTCGTGATGTATTTTAGGGCGCCGCCTACCGTGTTTTTGCCATAGAGAGTACCCTGTGGACCTCGCAATATTTCGATGCGCTCAACATCAAAGACTTCCATGACTGCGGCCTGCGGACGTGCATAATAGATATCATCGACGTAAATACCTACCCCAGGCTCAAACCCCCACAACGGATCCTGCTGACCCACACCACGGATATAGGCGGTCAGCGTAGAGTTGGTTGCCCGACTTTCGCGTAGCTGAGTATTGGGAGAGCTTTTTTCCAGGTCAATTATGCTGGTAATCCCCTTGTTTTCAAGCTCCAATGCGTTGTATGCGGTGATAGAAATAGGGACTTCCTGCTGGTTTTGTGCACGCTTTTGTGCCGTGACGATGATTTCCTCCAGACTAGTGTTATTAGCCGTGTTGGCTAGCACCTGACCTGTGGTCAGACCGATACCGCTGGCTAAGGCAATAAACGCTGCAAGAGGTTTTCTGCTTAATTTAAGAATATTCATATTGCACCTTATTTCGAGTCATTGATTGGACTCGCCTGCCAGATCGCCTGGCTGGCCCCCCCGTTGGTGGAGATCAGTGATTTGTAATTTTCTCAGAAACCTTTATCAATACACTAATCCAATGCTCTTTGATCTTGAGACCAGAATTAGGGAATAGATCGAAGGTTCTTTAACGATAAAGTCATCTTTATCCCACCTAATTTCAACACATGTTGAAATTAGGTTCATAAGATATTCAACATTTGTTGAAATGTCAAGTGTTATGAAACACTAACGTCACTAGATTTTTTGAAGAATCAAAAATAGAGGATCGCGATTACATTGCTGACGACGGTATCGCAGGTAACATCATGAAAAAACAAATGTTTTATAACTTTTGATACATAGGTTTATTTAAAAAACCACCATCATCTACTACTAAAAAAACACGCTACCTGTTTTGGTATTGGTGATCGATAAAGTCGGATAACGGCTTCTCGGCAAAATTCGATCTTGACATTTCAACAAATGTTGAATTAATGTGGTGCCTTTATGAGAGGATCAAAAGCTGAGTGATTGAGTCAAAGCGAATGCAAGGGTAGATTTGCAATTCGCTTAGCAGACAATTTCGTTTCGCAGACAATGTCCCAAATATCTGGAGGATGTAAAGAGTGAAAGAGATAGAGTCCCCTGTTCCCTTGCTGCCGGAAATAATAGGGTTACATAGCAAGTGGCTGGGACAGAAGGAGGCGGCTGTATGCGCTGGTCAGCGACTGAGCTGGTCAGAATTTGGGGCGCGTATCAATGCAGTTGCGAATGGACTGATTGCGTTAGGCTTGAAGAAAGGGGATACCGTTGTCGTCTTAATGAGTAATGGTTTGCCAATGCTGGAAACCCTATTCGGTGTGATGGCAGCGGGAGGTGTTTCCGTGCCCTTAAATCTATCAGTACCTGACGAAGCGTTAAGTAGTATGATCGAGGATGCCTCGGCAAAATTTATTTTTGCCAGTACAGATCAGCAGCAACGTATTCAGGATGTGAGAGAAAAGTTAGCTCCGCGATTAGCAGCTGTTTGTGTAGCTGCCCAAAATTGTACCGATGATGCTACGGTTAAGGGCTGGATCTGTTTTGAGGAAATGGTCGTTGGCAGTTCGACGGAGTGTCCCAATGTATCCATTCTGCCGGACGACTATCTGAACGTTATCTACAGTTCCGGAACCACAGGCTTACCCAAGGGGATTGTGCATACGCATCAGGGACGGCGTGACTGGGCCTATGACCTGGCAATTGCATTGCGCTATCACGGAGGCGCCAGGACTTTGCTGACTATTGGGCTATATTCAAATATTTCCTGGGTCGCTATGTTAAGCACAGTATTGGCAGGTGGCACTCTCATCATTCATAAGCAGTTTGATCCGGAAAGGTTTCTTGAAACCGTGGAGCAGGAAGCGGTTACGCATACGGCCATGGTGCCTATTCAATTTCAACGAGTAATCGAGGCCTATCGTAAGCGGCCGCGTAATGTTACTTCTATGCACGCGATGATGGCCTGCGGGTCACCACTGTTTGAACAACTCAAACAGGAAATTTTTGCAGTATTTCCCTGTGGGATCGTGGAGCTATACGGGTTAACCGAAGGGATTATTACAACGCTGGAACCTGAAGAGGCGGACGGTCGATGGGCATCGGTGGGTAAGCCGCTCATTGGTACGGATATTTGTATTGTTGGAGATGATGATAAGGTAGTGCCTGATGGAGAAAGTGGTGAAATTGTTTCGCGAGGGCGCATCAGTATGCCTGGCTATCTGAGTCGACCGAGTGCGACTCAGGAGGCGATCTGGCTCGATGAAAGAGGGCGGCAATGGTTACGGTCAGGTGATATCGGGCGCCTTGACGAGCAGGGTTATCTTTATATTGTGGATCGAAAGAAAGATATGATTTTGTCAGGGAGTCAGAATATCTATCCGCAGGATATAGAAGCTTTATTGGTAAAACACCCGGCCGTTAGTGAGGTGGCGGTGGTCGGCGCCAAGAGTCTCCGCTGGGGAGAAACGCCAGTTGCGTTTGTAGTGCAAGAACCTGGAAGCCAGACCGGTGGCGATGAGATAAGAGACTGGTGTAATGAGCGTGTTGGCAAACAGCAGCGAATTACTGAGTTAGTCTTTGTCAATGAGCTGCCTCGAAATCCTAACGGAAAAATTCTTAAACGCGAATTACGCTTGCTGCAGGGGGATAAAGTCTATGACTGAATATCAGGATGTCTGGTATGAATCCGAGGAGGGGTTATCCCTGTACGCAAGGGATTATAGCAATGAATCGTCCAAGCTAAATCTGCTTTGCATGCATGGTTTGACGCGTAATTCAGCCGATTTTGAAGCGCTCTGCGCTTATCTGCAACCTCGCTACAGGCTCATAGTCGCGGATCAGCGGGGTAGAGGGCGCTCTGACTACGATCGTAATGCGGCTAACTATAACCCGGGTATTTATATCCAGGATATGTTTCGGCTGATTGATAAGTTACAGCTGGATAACCTGATATTGATTGGTACTTCGATGGGCGGCTTGATGGCGATGCTGATGGCCGGGTTTTTGCCGGGTAAACTGAAAGGTGTGGTGTTGAATGACGTCGGTCCGGTGGTAGAGGTAGAGGGACTCAAGCGTATACAGGGCTATGTCGGACTCGGCGGGCCGGTAACCAGCTGGGCGGAGGCCGTTGCCCGGGTGCGTTCTATTAATGAGGCGGCTCTCCCTGATTATGATGAAGATCAATGGCAGCATTTCGCGCGTAAACTATACCGGGAGAATGGGCAGGGTGAACTGGTGTTAAACTATGATCCGGCTATCGCGAAGATGATGAACCAGGACCAGGACCAGGAACAGGCGGTACCTGCGGATTTATGGTTTGCCTTTGACGCACTCAAATCGATACCCTGTCTAGTCATCAGAGGGGCGCATTCGGATATCCTGTCGGGTAGCTGTGTAGAGGAAATGAGTAGACGTAAACCGGATCTGCAGGTAGCGCAAATCAGTAATCGTGGCCATACGCCAATGCTGGATGAAGCGGAATCAATAGCAGCAATTGATCGTTTCCTGGCATCAGTTTAATAGTGGGCAAACCGGGTGTCTGGAGAGATTCAAACTTGAAATCAGCGTTTTCTGGCCAGAGTTAAACCATCACCAATAGGAATCATGCTCAAATCGACACGCTCATCGTCCCGAAGTTGTTGATTAAAAGAGCGAATAGCACGGGTGTCTGCGTCTTGTTTTGTTGAATCGACGACGCTGCCTCCCCACAGTACATTATCTGCGGCTATGAGTCCGCCAGGTCGAATCAGTGTTAAGCAGCGTTCGTAGTAGTTTTGATAGTTTTCTTTGTCGGCGTCAATAAAGGCAAAATCAAACCGATCCTGCTGCCCTTCGATGAGCAATTGGTCCAGAGTCTGCAGCGCAGGAGCCAGATGCAGGCTGATTTTGTGGGCAACTCCAGCCTGCTTCCAATAACGTCTGGCGATATTGGTCCAGCGTTCGTCAATGTCACAGGCGATAATCTGTCCATGATCAGGAAGCGCCAGCGCAACACAGAGTGCGCTGTAACCGGTAAAAACACCAATCTCAATAGTACGTTCGGCACCTAATATTTTTATCAAAAGAGCCATCAACTGCCCCTGCTCGGGAGAAATCTGCATGCGGGCGAACTCTTCCTGTGCGGTTTCTTCTTGCAGTGCGTTGAGAACCTCTTGATCTCTGACTGAAACGGACTGCAGGTATTGGTGGAGTTGAGGTGTGAGTTGAATGCTGAAATGGCTCATGTGAAGCGCTCCGGTTAAGATAGCTATATTTCTAAACTATTCCGGTAAGAGGGTTTTTTGTTTCACCTGAAAGCATATAGAATGGTGGGCTTTGAGGCAATGTCTGCTGGAGTGGAACGGAATTATCTATGTTAAAACGAATGCTATTGATGCTGATCTTTGTAGCCCTGTTGTTTGGTGGTGTTTTTGGGTGGAGCATGGTTAAAAAGCACTTTATGGATCAATATTTCGCCGACTTTGTGCCGCCGCCTAGAGTTGTGTCCGGAGAGTATGCTCGTGAAGAAATCTGGCAGCCTTATCTGACTGCAATCGGTACGCTAAGCGCCGTCAATGGCGTCGATTTAAGCGGTGAGGTAGAGGGTAAAGTCAAGTCCATTCAATTCCAGTCAGGACAGTCTGTCTATCAGGGTGAATTGCTGCTGGAGATTGACGATGAGGTTGAGCAGGCTAATTTGAAAAGTCTGCAGGCTAGATTGAAGCTGGCGCGACTAAATTTTGAACGCGATGAAAAACTCATAGAACGGCGCTTGACCTCTCAGGAGCAAAGCGATCGCAGTCGTGCTGAGTTTGATGAAGTGGTGGCGTTAGTCGAACAAACCAAGGCTGTTATTGCCAAGAAAAAAATTCGCGCGCCTTTTGCAGGTAAAGTAGGGATAAGAAAGGTCAACCTGGGTCAGTATCTTTCGAAAGGTGATGCGCTGACAACCCTTCAGGCGATGGATGCTTTTTATCTTGATTTCAGTCTGCCAGAGCAGGACTTCACCAAAATCTACGTGGGTCAGGTATTAAGCTTTCGCGTAGACGCTTATCCGGGAAAGGAATTTCAGGCACAGGTTATAGCGCTGAATGCCAAAGTGGATACCGATACGAGAAATATTCTTGTACGGGCAGAGTTTGATAACTCTCAGGCATTACTTGTGCCAGGGATGTTTGCATCCGTGAAGTTGATTTTAAATAAAGAGGACCGGCTCGTTACGCTACCGCAGACTGCTGTTACCTATACCCTTTATGGTGAAACAGTATTTAAAGTAAAAAAAGATAAGGTCGGTGCCAACACGAAGGGAGCGCTGGTTGTTGAGCGCACATCGGTTGTGACAGGAGATATTCGCGGAGACCGAGTGGCTATTAAATCAGGGATTGATGTTGGCGATCTAGTGGTTATCGATGGCCAGATCAAGTTAAAAAATGGCACGGCCATTGCTCTAGCCAATTCTCAAATTCTGGAAGGAATGAGCGCCGATGAAATTCACTGACCTGTTTGTCAAAAGGCCGGTATTAGCAACGGTTATCAATCTCTTCATACTGTTACTGGGCATTAATGCTTTTGATCAATTGAGTATTCGCCAGTATCCCAAAATTGAAGATGCCGTGATAACCATCTCGACGGTTTATGTGGGAGCCAGTACTGATCTGGTACAGGGATTTATTACCACGCCCGTACAGCAGGCAATAGCGGGTGCAGAGGGTATCGATTACATAACATCAAGCAGTGTGAACAGTAACTCAGTGGTCACAGCTCATATTAATCCTGAGTTTGATACTGATCAGGTGTTAACGGAAATTATGGCCAAAGTTGCTCAGGTTAAGGGGCAGTTGCCAAAGGAGGCTGAGGATTCTGTGATAACCAAGGGGGTGAGCAGAGGCTCGGCGCTCCTGTATATCCGGTCAAACAGCAATTCTATGTCGGACGAGCAGATTACTGATTACTTGTCGCGGGTCGTCGAGCCCAAGCTTGCTACGCTTGAAGGGGTCGCTGGAGCTGAAGTGTTCGGCGCTCGGAAATTTGCTATGCGCCTGTGGCTGGATCCGCTAAAAATGGCTGCCCACGATATAACTGCGCAAGAGTTTAATGAAGCGATACGTAAAAATCACTTTTTATCAACGGCGGGGCAAACGAAGAATTATTGGGTGGCCACTCAGGTTAAGGCGAATACTGATCTTAGCAGCGTTGCGGGCTTTGAAAAAATTGTTGTAAAACACCAGGGTGATACCCTGGTGAGAGTAGCGGATGTGGCGAGAGTGGAGCTGAATTCTGAGAATTTTGATAACGGTGTTTTCTTTAATGGTCAGCAGGCGGTTTTTATTGGTGTGACGGCTACGCCATCCGCCAATCCGTTGGAAGTAAGTCAGCGAGTTGGGCTGGCTCTGGAGAAATTACAACCGGAATTGCCGGTCGGCACAGAAGTGGAAATTATTTATGACTCCACTAAATTTATACAAGCTTCTATTGATGAGGTGGCCCAAACTCTGGCTGAAGCGGCCTTGATTGTCATTCTGGTTGTATTTATATTTTTGGGAGATATCAGGACGGTTATTATACCTGTTGTAGCGATTCCGCTGTCTTTGGTGGGAATGCTGTTTCTAATGTGGACCTTGGGATATTCGCTCAATTTATTAACCCTGTTGGCGATGGTGCTGGCCATTGGTCTGGTGGTTGATGATGCTATTGTGGTGGTGGAGAATATTCACCGCCATATTGAAGAGGGGTTGTCTTCTTTCGACGCTGCGTTGCAGGGTGCGAGGGAGATAGCGATGCCGGTTGTTTCCATGACTTTGACGCTCGCGGCGGTCTATGCGCCGATTGGCTTTTTAACCGGTGTCACAGGAAAACTATTCAGCGAGTTTGCTTTTAGTCTGGCAGGTGCGGTGATTATTTCCGGCGTGGTGGCTTTAACCCTGTCTCCGATGATGTGTTCAAAATTGATGCGGGCGGAAGCTGAAGAAAGCAGGTTTTCCAAAAAACTGGATCAGTTGTTTAGCAAACTCCGGGAAAAATACAGAGAGATTCTTGTCGATATACTTAATTATCGTCCGGTAACGCTGGTTTTTGCATTGATAGTGCTGATATGTATCCCTTTTTTATTGCTGTTCAGCCAAAATGAACTGGCACCGCAGGAAGACCAGGGATCCCTGTTCTTGGCTTCCAATTCTCCAAATTATGCCAATATCAATTATATCAACCGGTATACTCAGGAATTTGATAAGATTTTCTCTTCCTTTCCTGAATACAGAGTAGCAGTAAGATTTAATACCTCTGGCGCGAAGAACTCTTCTTTTAGTGTTTTTGGGCTTTCACCCTGGGATGAAAGGAAACGGACGGCGATGGAAATACAGCCTTTGGTGCAAGCTGAAGTGGACAAGATTCCCGGCATTAGCGTCTTTATCTTCGCTCGGGAATCATTACCTGGCGCCGGCGGTGGGCCACCCATCCAGTTTGTGATCAATACCACCAGCGACTACCCTTCATTGGCTCAATTGGCGGATCAGTTGGCATCAGAAGCGCGTAAAAGTGGGCTGTTCATGTTTGTTGAAAGTGATCTGAAATTTACCAAGCCAGAGTTGCGTATTAACATCGATCGCGATAAAGCGGCGCAGATGGGGATCAGTATGGAGGCGATTGGATCTTCATTGGCGACGCTGCTTGGAGAGGGGTGGCTTAACCGATTTGCCGTTCAGGGTAGGAGCTATAAAGTGATACCTCAAGCCGACACATCAAATCGACTGCAGGCGTCGCAACTGAATCAGTATTACGTTCGCACATCGGCCGGCAAACAGGTCACTTTGGGTACGGTTGTCAGCATGGAAACTATTGCGCAACCGGTTAGCCTGAATCAGTTTCAGCAGTTAAATTCGGCGAAATTGGAAGGGATGATGGTGCCGGGTATCAGTATGGGGGATGCACTCCAGTTTCTTGATGACAAGGCCAAAGAGTTGCTACCAGAAGGATTTTCGGTCGACTACGATGGGGCATCACGGCAGTTTGTTACCGAGGGTAGCAAGCTCTATGTCACCTTTGGCTTATCACTAATTGCGATATTTTTGGTACTGGCCGCACAATTTGAAAGTTTTAGAGATCCTTTGGTTATTTTGATTAGCGTACCGTTGTCAATCTGTGGTGCGTTAATCCCTATCACCTTGGGTTTTGCAACCATGAATATCTATAGTCAAATTGGTCTGATTACCCTGATTGGGCTGATCAGTAAACACGGTATTCTAATCGTTGAATTTGCAAATAAACTGCAGCAGGAGGGCAGGTCTCGCATGGAAGCGATCAGCGAATCAGCCTCAGTACGCTTGCGCCCGGTACTCATGACAACTGCAGCGATGGTGTTGGGTGTGGTGCCGCTGATTCTAGCTTCTGGAGCTGGAGCCGTCAGTCGTTTTAATATTGGCTTGGTGATTGCTACTGGAATGACCGTGGGTACGCTTTTCACCCTGTTTGTTGTGCCGGTTGTGTATAGTTATGTGGCTAAAGATCACCAAAAGATCAAAGCAGAAGCTGTTGGTGTGAGCACCGGGCCATTTGGTTATTAAAGATACTGGTAGACTATCTTTTAATCAGCCGATAGCCTGACAATAGCAGGATCGCACCTGCTATTGCCATGGCAAAGCTGCCCAGGTCAAATCCTTTGATGTCAGATAGTCCAAAGAAAGAGCCGATAAATCCACCCACAAAAGCACCAGCAATACCTATGGCTCCGGTCAGGAAAATTCCGCCAGGATCTTTTCCTGGCATAATCCATTTGGCAACCACACCGGCAATCAGTCCGAAAATTATCCATGCAAAGATGTTCATTAGTTAAATCCTACTTGTTTTTGTAAAAGGTTTTCTAATATGTTGCACTACCAGGCGAACCCTTGGCAATTGGTATTGTGCTGTCGATGGTAGTTTTAATAAGTCAGGCTGTCTACCCGTGATATTAATTGTTTAATAAAGTTAACTATCTGCTGGATGGTGGTAGCTTTTTCTCCAAATTTAGGTAAAATTTAAATATTAGCTTTTCCTAAAGTTGCTGCGTGGCTGAAGTTGTAGTTAACTTTTATGTAAAGGTGGATAGGGCTGAATCGGGACTATCCGATTCGCAAGTCGGTCGAGGTTGTTGATAGACAGGAGTCGTATATGACTAAATATCGAATCCACGAATATCTGATGGTATCAGCAGTTATTTATCTGGTGCTGGTGTTTTTACCTTCGCTGTATTTTAAGATTACCAGCTCACCCTACATTTTTCAGATTCTCAATCCGCTAAATGAATGGATCGCACCTTATGTGTCTGATTATTGGGCTGAGCTGATCAGATCCTATGGACACTACGTATTAGCTAACCTCGAAATTGCGACAGTACTGCTAGTGCTATTTCCGGTGACACGCTTGATAGGTGCCTTGCTGGGATTGCTGGCTGTCAGCATGGCTCTCTTTGCCTATCTAATAACGCCTTTAAGTGTCAGCATTACTATAGGGCGCTCCGCACAACAGCTTGATGGCATACTGCTCGGTTTGGCTTGGGGTGTGGTTGCCGCTTGTATAGTGATTATATGGTCGGCGTTTAGCAGAAAGAGAGCCGTTTATGCGACAGCGGGCAGCTTAGTGCAGCTTAATCGGGATAGAGTTGAAAAGAGCGATTCTGGCGGGCACGTCATCGAGGATCTGGTTTCCCTGGATAGGGAAGTGCCCTACGATACAGAAGTCACGCTAGAGGTAAAGGAGGCGTTTCACCAGATACTGTTTGATCGCAAACACCGTGTGCGTGATGAAATTGCTGGTGATCATAAAAGAGTGGTTGAGCGAGCAGAGAGTTTGATTGCCTCTCTGCCTAGTCAAAGGAAATATTTTCCTCGCAGGCCTATGATTATTCCTAAATTGATTCGAGCAGTGAATAGTGAGACCAGTACCAAGAAAGATCTAGTGGAGGTGATAAGCCAGGATCCTGTTTTAGCGGGTGAGTTACTTAAAATTGCCAATAGCCCCTTTTATCGCATTTCCGAAGATCCAGTAGAAAGCATCGGTAGAGCCGTTGTGTTGTTGGGAATGAACGGCCTTAAAGCACTCACTTCTACGCTGGTTATGCAGCCTGTTGTGAAGGTCGAAGTAGGATATTTTCCTGAGTATTCTAGTCGAATATGGATACAGGCGGCGAGCGCAGCTGAGGCCGCGCAGGCCTATGCCAGAAAGACACGAAGTTGTGATAGCTTTACGGCGCATCTGCTTGGTTTGATCAGTAGTATCGGTCATATCGTGATATTTCAGATGGTGATGGATGTCTATAAGGAGTTTTCGGGAATTCGTCCCAGCGAATCCGTCATTAAGTTGGTACGTAGCCGCTATGCCGATAAGGTCTCAGCAGCAGTTGCGGAGCATTGGGGTATGTCCGAAGATTTTTTGGCAACACTGCATGCTTACGAACAAAAAAAATCGTTGAATGAAATGGACGCGCTGACACGCGCGCTCTACTACGGGAGATTATGTGCGACATTGCATATACTTCACAATGCCGGGCTTTACACTGAGGAACGGGTGCGATTCGTTACAAATTTACAGGGTTTGCATGCTAATGTCTTTGACGCAATCTGGTTAGTATTGGAAAGCGATGGGCAACGCATCAATGAAGTTTGGGGCGAATCGACTACGACCGGCCAACAAGAGACACCATTAGAAACGGGTATGTAATCCGCATTCGCGCGTTTCCTGCGCTTTTGTAGGATCAAAATAATCCGGTTCATTCGGTAAGCTATGTTTTTCCAGATATTCATTCATCTGTTGTTCTGACCAGCTTAACAGCGGTGCAACCTTAATAATGCCCTCTTTTGAACGGCTAACGATGTCCAGTGTTTTGCGGAACTCTGTTTGATCCTTGCGCAGGCCAGTAATCCATACTTCGGGTTTTAGCGTATCGGTTGCTCTTTTGAAGGGTTCCAGTTTTACCTGCTCGGTAAATTCTTCGTGCAGCGGGTCATCAACATCGGGAATCCCCCCCATCATTACATTCAATCGAGCGGTGGTAATCAGCGGTGTATAAACATCGATATTCAAATCCAATTCGTTGATCAGTTTATTGGCAAAGCGGTAAGTGGCGGAACTATTGTACCCTGTGTCGATCCACAGAATTTTACTGTTGTACTGGATTCTGGATACCATATGCAACAGTACAGCCGAGTGGTCACCAAAAGTGGTAGTTGTGATAGTGCGTTTGCCCAAACTAATAGCCCAGCGAATAATCTCCTGAGCCGACTTTCCTGCCAATTGGGCATTTGCGTCCTCCAGTTCCAGGTCTGCGATATTGATGTCGAGATTCGATAATTCCGGCACTGTATTTTCCGCTGCGAGCATAAAGTGTAACTAAATTGTGAAAAGGGCTGCAATTATATGACAAATACTGGATTTACGGGATCCCGGATTAGGAACATTATGCTATTAGGATATTACAGCCTGACTATTAAGCCTGCTTTAGATAGGACGGGTCTGACACCACGTCGACCAAAGCATTAGCCAGTTGTTCTAGGTCCTTGGTGCTGATAACAAAAGGTGGCATGATGTAGACAAGCCTGCCAAAAGGGCGAACCCATATCCCCCGATCGACAAATGCACGGGTGATCTCCTTCATTTTTACGGGCGCTACCATTTCGATAACGCCAATGGCACCCAACACGCGAACATCGGCGACCTGTTTGAAAGCCCTTGCTGGGGCTAATAGTGTCTTTAGCTGTTGCTCTATTTGAGCGACTCTATTAGCCCAGTCGCTCGAGAGCAGTAATTTTGTGCTTGCCAGAGCTGCACTGCAGGCTAAAGGGTTAGCCATAAAGGTAGGGCCGTGCATAAATGTGCCCGGATGGGCATTACTGATGCCAGCGCTGACTTTTTCAGTGGTGAGCGTGGCGGCCAAGGTCATATAACCTCCTGTCAGTGCTTTACCTAAACACATGATATCAGGCGTTATGTCGGCATGTTCGCAGGCGAACAGTTTGCCGGTACGACCAAAGTTAGTGGCGATCTCATCCAGAATAAGCAGTACCCCGTATTGATCGCATAATTCTCGGGCGCGTTTAAGGTAAGTGGGTGAATAAAAACGCATGCCGCCAGCACCCTGTACGATGGGCTCCATAATGAGCGCGGCAATATCTGCGTGGTTTTCTTCCAGAACTTTTTCCAGGGCTAGAATATCGCTTTCATCCCACTCATCCTCAAAGCGGCACTCGGGTGCGGGCACAAAAAACTGGCTTGATACAACTCCGCTAAACAGCCCATGCATGCCGGTAACTGGATCGCAAACGGACATGGCTCCAAAAGTGTCACCGTGATAGCCGTTAAGTATTGTCAGCATTTTATGCTTTTGTGGTTTACCCTGCGCGTGCCAATATTGGATGGCCATTTTGATCGCCACCTCTACTGCGACAGAACCGGAGTCGCTAAAGAATACCTGTTGAAGTTTTTCGGGGGTGATTTTTACCAGTAGTTGTGCAAGCTGTACGGCGGGTTCATGGGTTAAACCGCCAAACATGACATGTGCCATTTTCTCGAGCTGCTCTTGAATGGCATGATTGATGGCAGGGTGGTTGTATCCGTGAATGACCGACCACCATGAGGACATACCATCGATCAGTTTGGTGCCATCTGCCAGCTTAAGCTGTACTCCCTGAGCAGACTGCACTGGGTAAACGGGTGGATTGTTCTTCATTGATGAATAGGGGTGCCAAAGGTGTGTGGCGTCCGCCTGTAACAGTAGGTCGATATCTATTTTGTTTTGCATAACGAGCCTATATTGTTTAACCCGGACATTCTAGCCCGGAGAAAATTCGATTCCCACAGATAAAGCGAATTAGTGACAATGATTTACAGTATGGGATAAACGGGCGTAATGGGTTAGAATCGGCAATGCGGACAACCATAATAAAGGAGTTGTTATGAAAACCATGTTTAACTGGGTGAGTCATATAGCGGCACTGGCAGGTATCCTGGACTGTTTTATCGCTGGGACTGCCAGTGTGATGGGGCAACAAACTATCAGTGGTTATGATGTTAAAACCGTGTTTTTAGTCGGTATAGCCGGCATGGTGTTAGCCTGTTTGTTGCGACTCTACTATATGAGTATGGAAGCGGCCTGACTTGGGTAGTTTCAAACGGTAAATGTTGTTCTCAAAACACCTTCCTCTTTCTGCTGCAAAGGAAAATCTGCGTCGTTTGGCCGTAGTCCGTGCGATTGCGCTATTGGTCATTATGGCCGGCGTATATTATGCGTATCATTATTTACAGGCTCCGCTGAATTATAACCTGTTGTTGTTCATCATTAGTGCAATGATAATGCTGTCGGTGGTTACCGTATTCAGACTCCGGTTTTCCTGGCCGGTGACGGATATTGAGTATTTCCTGCATCTGCTGCTGGACGTGTTGGCGGTTAGTCTGCTCCTTTATCTGGCTGGAGGCTCTACCAACCCGATTATTTCCTATTATCTGGTACTTTTGACCATATCTGCGGCCACCCTGGCATGGCGATATACCTGGCTCATTGCAGTAGCAACCATTGTTGCCTATAGTTTTTTGGTGTTTTTTTATCAGCCGCTGGTTTCAGCGGATACCGCTATGGTGATGGGGCATAGCCAGCATGGAGAGAATTTCTTTAGTCTGCATCTGGTGGGTATGTGGATCACCTTTGTTGCGAGTGCCTTGCTGATCACCTACTTTGTGGTGAGAATGGCGCAAGCGATACGTGAACAGGACCTGGTGCTGGCTAACAGCAGGGAATCTGCATTACACGATGAGCAGTTGATAGCTGTGGCGACGTTGGCAGCTGGGGCAGCGCATGAACTGAGTACGCCGCTTTCAACCATGTCGGTAGTGATTGGTGAGCTTAAGCGAGATCACCCGGCGGATGATTCAGTGCAAGAGGATTTGAATATTCTCGAGAGCCAGGTGCAGGCCTGTAAATACGCATTGCAGAGTATGGTTGAAAAATCGAATGTTAGTCCAGGCGAAGCGGTTCGACAGGTTGCCGTTATTCCTTATATTGAATCTTTGATAGATCGCTGGCGTTTGATGCGGCCGGAAGTGGTTTTCAGCTATACGGTGCTTTCTGCGGAGCAGAGTCCTGAAATTCAGGTTGATGAGACGATGAGTCAGGCGGTTCTTAATCTGTTGAATAATGCTGGGGATGCGAGTCCTCAGCGAGTGGAAATACAGCTGTCCTGGGATCTGAATACAGTGCTTCTAGCAATAAGGGATTATGGAGAGGGCATTCCGATGGCATTAGCGGATCAGATCGGTAAGCCATTTGTCAGCACCAAGCGCAAAGGAATAGGGCTAGGATTATTTTTGTCACACGCGACAATTAATCGATTCAAAGGGCAGGTAGCCCTATATAATCATGAACAGGGAGGAACCTTGACCGAGTTAAAATTACCCTTGTTCCGTTCGCAGGAGATTGATGCTGAATAATAGGCTATTAATTATTGATGATGATCGGGTGTTTACCGAGGTGCTAGCCAGAGCGATGAGTAAAAGAGACCTGGAGGTAAAGCAGGCACACAACTCTGAACAGGCACTGCAGCTGATACGCGATTTTTCCCCTGATCGGGTGACGCTCGACTTAAAAATGATCAACGAGTCCGGATTGCAGCTATTACCGTCTTTGGTAGAATTGCAGCCAACAGCAAAAATCGTAGTCTTGACGGGCTATTCAAGCATAGCAACAGCGGTACAGGCGATGAAGCTGGGGGCATTTAATTACCTGTGTAAGCCCGCTAATGCCGACGAAATATTGGCAGCCCTGGATCCCCAAGCCTTAGATGATATTGAACTGGAAGAAAACCCGGTTTCGGTGAATCGCTTGGAATGGGAACATATTCAACGAGTGCTCGAAGAAAATGAAGGTAACATATCCGCAACGGCGAGAGCCTTGGGGATGCACAGAAGAACGCTGCAGCGTAAATTGCAAAAACGTCCGGTTAATCGGTGACCGAATGAGACCTGTACGCTGGAAATTTATAAGATTCGCGAGTAAATTCCTGCTAGGATATTCGTGTTTGAAAAACCAATTAGGCAATGCTTGGGAGCCTATTGAGCTTGGGGTTTCTCACCTCAAATGATCGAAAAACCTGTCTCAAATCGGACTTTCCCTCGCCGTCATTACCTAAGTTCGACAAACTACCAGCTGGAAATCTTGTATGAGTCGTTACTGGAGTTCGATTGTTAGCCTGCTTGACCCCTATGTGCCGGGAGAGCAGCCAAAAGTATCGAATTTAATTAAGTTAAATACCAATGAAAATCCTTACGGGCCGGCGCCGGGTGTGATGGCGGCCTTACAGGGAGGCATTACTGACGCGTTGCGCTTATATCCGGATCCAAATGCAGATGCGTTGAAGTCTGTCATTGCCGAATATTATCAGCTGGATACCTCTCAGGTTTTCGCGGGTAATGGCTCCGATGAGGTTCTGGCGCATACTTTTCAGGCGTTGTTGAAACAGCAACAACCGATACTTTTTCCTGATATTACCTATAGCTTTTACCCGGTTTATTGCGGGCTTTATCAGGTCGAGTACGAAAGGGTGGCCTTGGACGAATCTTTTCGGATCTGTCTAGAGGATTATGCACGCCCTAATGGCGGAATTGTTTTTCCGAATCCCAATGCTCCTACAGGGATTGGTTTGCCTATAACGGAAATACAATGGCTGTTGGAAAGGAACAACAATTCCGTGGTTGTGGTTGATGAGGCCTACGTGGATTTTGGTGGAGAATCTGCCGCGGCGCTAGTTAGCCAATACCCTAACCTTTTGGTCATTCAGACACTTTCCAAATCACGATCCCTGGCCGGATTGAGGGTTGGTTTTGCGGTCGGTGATGCAGCATTGATAGAAGCGTTGGAAAGGGTTAAGAATAGCTTTAATTCCTATCCGCTCGGACGTTTGGCTATTGCAGGAGCAGTGGCGGCGGTCGAGGATAAAAAATATTTTGAGGAGACCTGTACTCGAATTATCACCACGCGGGAAAAATTAGCGGAAAGACTTCAAGCCTTAGGCTTTGAAGTTCTGCCATCACAAGCTAACTTTCTGTTTGTGCGCCACCCCAAAAGGGATGCAGCTAAATTAAGCCAGGCATTGCGTGAGCAGGCCATTATAGTGCGTCACTTCAAACAGCAGCGCATTGATCAATTCCTGCGTATCACTGTGGGTACGCAGGAGGAATGTGACTGCCTGGTCGACGCGTTGACCAATATCCTCCTCAGTTAGCCTTGTCTGCGATGTGTGGTATCAGGTTAGTACTTCGTCGAGCTTGCTAAAGTGCTCCGGCTCCTGGATAGGAACCAGATAGAAGAGACAATCGGACAGGGCAATTTCTACGTTTTTAGTGATCATAAATAATTTTAAATCCTGACGCGTCAACAGGCATTCATCTTCCATGGCAAAAAAATGTTGAACATGATCATACCCCTGTGCGTCCCGGGCGACTAGCGAAGCCAGGCCCTGTGGGCCAAGCCAGCCCAGGTTGGTTCCCTGGTTGACCAGCCCAAAGTTATAACGTTCGACGTCCTGGTGCAGGGTTAGGTCTGCACCGGCAATAGGCCCATTGGCGAAACCTAATTCAGAGCCTTTGATTAGTTCGACCCGGATAGGGTGTCTATATAAATCCATAGCCTTTATTTTTTGGTTGTCTGCAAACAGCTGCGGAGCGAGTGCGAAACGCTTAAAACCCTCACAAGCAAGTGCGTGGGCATGTGGGTCGTGAGCACCGCCACACTCAATGGTGGTAATTGGGATTCCACCCTCCTGATAGTCCATGAGTGCGCCAAGGTTCAAGTCTGTAATGATTATTCGTTCAGTGAATAGCGAACTGATGATCAAATGTTCAGGTTTTAACTCAGTGCCAATGGCGAAGGACGGTCCGGCACCAGAGGTATTATGGATATCGATTACTGCTTCCGGCTGCACACTGGTAATGCGGTGCAGAAGATCCGCAGCAACTAACCCTTCCTCATCATTGTAGGGTGGCCGGAAGCATCGGTTGAGATCACGCTTACCTGGTAACATGCGGTGATGAAAAACAGGCGGTTGTTTAGCCGCCGCCACCGAGCCGAGGAAACAGTAAAGATCCGTGGCTGGAACCTCGTTAGAGAGTATCCAATGATGCAGCGCGTGCAGCCCGGATGGCTCGTTGCCATGCAATAAAGTGCTGACCACCCGGCAACGGCTATTATCTTTTCCCGGGAAATAGAACCAGGTAGGGCCTTCAAGTTGTTCCAGAAATTGCTCGATTGTTTCACCGACCTCATCGCTACGGGGCGCCTCCCAATAGTGTATGGGATAGGGTTGTTCGGTCATTGGATACTCCATTGGGAAACAGGTGCGCCAGAGTCGCTGTGAGTCAAATAGTCACGCAACAGTGCTTTTAGTGCTTCAGGCCGGGGCATCTGCTTTTCTAGCTGATGTAATCTTTGTAGCTGCCATCGCGCCCCGGTGATACGTTTTTCCAGACGCTGCGCAATGACGGATAGCATCAAGTCAATCTCTGCCGTATCAATTGCCAACTCCTGCAGTCCTGTGCGTGCCATTGGAAGTAGCTCTTCTATCAGCTGGTGAGCGAGAATATGCGTTGCTTTGCCTTTTTTATCGGGCCATAGAATGGGGGCGTCCAGACCCAGTTCGGCAGCGCGATAAAAACTGGTTTTCACATCATTGAAATTAATCCGCTTAATGTAGTCTTCCATTTGATGACGCAGGGCCATGCTCAGTCCTACCAGGAAAGCTGCGTTGGCAGCCATGTCCAGCGCACTGGGTCCGCTCGGTAGAGCACGCATTTCAATACGCAAATGACCACCACAAGTATGATCATAAATGGCACGATTCCAGTGCCAGATCGTACCGTGATGCAGTTTTAACTCAAACAGTTCGGGAGCGCTGCCAGCCTGCTCTTGATCCAAATGCTCTGGCAGTAGTACGTCAAAATCATCGACTGATCGCTGAAAGAGCTCCAGAGCACTCTCTTGGATCCAGCCACTACCCAATCCAGTGCGTGCAGTTCTGTGTATGGCAATTTCGGTATTATTGCGGGTTTCCACCGCCTGTTTAAACAACGGTATACGCGTTTCTTCCCAGAGTTGGTGCCCTAAGAACAGTGGGGAGTTAGTACTGATAGCCAGGCAGGGCGCAGTTGCCATTTGTGCGGCGTTGTAGCAGTTGGCAAACTGATCCGGGTTAATACGAAGGTGAATTTGAAAAGAGGTGTTCGCACCCTCTGCGTTCAGATTTGACAGTGTCATTTGCAGCGGGTCTGCACCATTGATATTAATTTTAAAAGGAGAACCGCGCATTGCTTTTATCGACTCGGTCAAAACACGGTATCGAATGTAATCGCTCATTGCATCGACACCGATATCCTTTTCTTCCAAGGTTGGTAAAATACCAATAGCTACTGTCCTGGCTTGATAGTTTGCCGCCAGTTGGTTTAGCCCTCTTATTTTGTTGGTGATTTCATCGGCAATTTTTGAAAAAGGTGCTCCGGCGGCGGGTAATGGAGAAAGGTTGCACTCCAGATTATAGCGATTGAGCTCGAGCGTAAGTTGGGGGTCACGTGCCTGGTCAATGAGTAATTGGTTAATCCATTTTGAACTTCCACTTTGGTCGATTAAACTGAGTTCAAGTTCCGCACCCAGTGATGCATCACCGACTCCAAAGCCAGGCTGATCCAGTAGTTTTGCCAGTGTTTTCAGGTTTTTCTGCAAGCGATGCGAAAACGCTTCGTAATCCTCATCACTAAAGTTACTATGCTTTATGGATGAACCCATAGTCATTTTCCATCAGTAATAGCAGTAAATGTTATACCTTAAATTTTGGAAAATATCATCGAATACTGCGCCTGTTGCGAGAATTGAAACGTTGCATGGCGCTTGCTTTTTAGGGGAGACTAATTGATCGCTAAAGGCGCAGTTGCAGCGGGGCATCCGCTTACAGTGAATGCGGCGCTAGAGGTGCTGCGCGATGGCGGTAACGCCTTCGATGCTGCAATAGCTGCGCACTTTGCGGCCTGTGTCGCTGAACCTGTATTGGCGTCTTTGGGGGGAGGTGGCTTTATGCTCGCCCAAACCGCCCAGGGAAATCGGCATCTTTATGATTTTTTTGTACAGACGCCTAACAAAAAAATCAAGATTGATGATATGGATTTTAAGCCCATTATTGCTGATTTTGGCGCTACCAGTCAGGAATTTCATATTGGTTTGGGCGCTGCTGCGACGCCTGGCACGGTAAAGGGATTATTTGAGATTCATCGTGAACTTGCAACGATGCCAATGCAAACACTGGTTGCGCCAGCGCTGGAGTATGCAAAAAAGGGTGTTGTTATCAACGAATTTCAGAGCTATATCTTTGAGATAGTCTCACCGATTCTGTTAGCGACCCCGGGCTCTACTGAGATCTATGGAGCACAATCACAGCACAGAGTTTTGAAGGTCGGTGAAAAGCTATTTGCGCCCCAATTGGCAGATTCGATAGAGGCGCTAGCGAATGAAGGGAGTGATCTGTTTTACCTGGGAGAAATTGGCAGGAAAATAGTTGAACAGAGTAAAATGGGTGGTGGGCAATTGACGCAGAAGGATTTGTTGCGTTATCAGGTGGTTAGTCGCGATCCTCTTGTGGCTAATTTTAATGGACGGGAGTTGATAACTAATCCGCCACCGAGTTCCGGTGGGATCCTGATTGCTTTTGCTTTGCAGCTTTGGCAGTGCCTGGCTGGCAGGGATCAGGAGTTTGCTGGCTTTAAGCACATGGCGCTTTTGGCTGAAATAATGGAGAGTACAAATCAGGCGAGGATTGAGGCGCAAATGGATGCTCAGCAAGAGCTATCAATAGGCGCCCTGCTGGATCCGGTATTGGTAAATCGCTATCGACAACAGATACACGGGCGAGCAAAAGCGATGCGTGGGACGACGCATATTAGTGTGATAGATCGTTGGCATAACGTAGCGACCATGACTGTTTCTAACGGTGAAGGATGCGGACACATTGCACCCGAAACGGGCATTATGTTGAATAACATGCTCGGTGAGGAAGATTTAAACCCGTTCGGATTCCAGTGTTGGACCGAAAATCAGCGCATGACCTCGATGATGGCGCCGACGATAATAAATAGTCGTGAAGGTAAGCTGGTTGCGCTCGGATCGGGTGGTTCAAACCGCATTAGAACTGCGTTGTTGCAGACTATCCTTAATCTGTTGGAATTTGATATGGGTTTAGAGCAGTCGATCAGCTGCCCGCGAATCCACTTTGAGAATAAACTGCTTAATATCGAGCCGGGTTATCGGCCGGATGTTATCAGCGCGCTTGTCGATCATTATAAAAATTATAAGCTTTGGGACGAGGTTAATCTGTTTTTTGGCGGGGTTCACGCAGTCATGTGTGAAGATAATTCTTTTTTTGCGGTTGGCGACAAGCGAAGAGGTGGTGCAGGAGAGAGAATCTAACGCCTGAAAATAGAAGGCGCCCCAGCTTGGAGGCCTTGTGAAAAACGATACGCTGGACTAATACAACTATCCGTTGCTATATCTTCACGCAGCCTCTAAAGCAGGGAGTTAAACCGTTACTTCTCGTTTTGCGCAGGTTTCTGTTCCTGTGCCTTGGTTGGCTCTTGATCTTTGTCTTTCTTGGGTTCGGTATCTTGACCGCCACAACCACCACAACAGCTCATAATCAATTCCTGTTTATTCAGTTAATAAATTTTAAGGTTGAATCATATCTTATGCTTTGGCTGAAATAATTGATTGAGATCAGTATTTTGGGTGAGAGCATAGAATTCGTTCGAATTATATCGATGCACTATAGCTAATGGTTTGATTTATTGAGACTTGCCCTTTAATAGATTCTCGAATTCTCTTGCGCTTAAGGGGCGAGAAAAGAGATAGCCTTGCCCCTCATCACAGCCTTCATCAGTAACAAACTGAAGTTGCTGCTCAGTTTCAATGCCCTCAGCGATAACTTTCATTTGTAAGCTTTTGCCAAGCGCGACAATGGATCTAGCGATAGTCGCATCATCTGCATCATCTGGAATACCGCTGACAAATGATCTGTCAATTTTCAGCTTTTTCAAGGGTAGTCTTTTCAGGTAGCTTAGCGAAGAATAGCCGGTGCCAAAGTCATCGATGGCTAGTGAAACGCCGAGTTTGTTCAGTTTTCCCATTACCTGGATGGCGATCTCTATCTGGTGCATCAGTACGCTTTCGGTGACCTCAAGCTCAAGATGTTCAGCTGCCATTTGGTTCGTCTCAAGTGCATGAGAGACTTTATTTACAATATCGCCTCGAGTAACCTGCAAACCGGAAACGTTGACTGATATTTTTTTCAGTTTATAGCCTTTATCCAACCAGCCCTTCATCTTGCTGCAGGCTTCGTTCAGCACCCATTCGCCAATCGGAATAATTAAGCCGGTATCTTCTGCAATGGGGATAAAACGTACTGGAGTAACTGAGCCATGTTCTTTGCTATTCCAGCGTAACAGTGCTTCAGCGCCAACAATTTCACCACTTGAGAGGTTGATTTGTGGCTGAAAATGCAGCTCGAGTTCTTTTCTGTCGATGGCTTTTCTTAAACTGGTTTCGAGTGTCATTCTTTCGGAAATTGCTGAAGACATGTCGGGGCTGTAACTTTTAATAGAATCGCGGCCAGACTCTTTCGCACTGTACATGGCGATGTCTGCGTTCCTCAATAGGGACTCTGCATCACTGGCGTCTCCCGGATGCATACTTATGCCAATACTGCAGGTGGTCAAAACTTCATGCCCCTGCAAACGATAAGGCTGGGCGATCGCCTTATGAACTTCTCTGGCTATACTCTCTACCGACGAAATTTCATCCACATCTCGCAGCAGGATGACGAATTCATCGCCGCTGAGACGGGCCAGCGTATCGCTTTTGCGTAATCGGCCATTGATACGGTTTACAATCTGTATTAACAGTTCATCACCCAGGCCATGTCCAAGAGTGTCGTTAATCTGTTTAAATCGATCGATATCGATAAAAAGAATCGCTAACTTACCTCGGTTTCGCTGTAGATTCGATATGGACTGTTCCAGACGATCATAAAGCAAACTGCGGTTAGGTATGCCGGTTAACAGATCGTGGGTGGCCTGAAAACGTAATTCCTGCTCATACTGCACTTGTTCGCTGACGTCATTGGAAATACCCACATAGTGGGAAAGTTCGCCTTTATCGTCAAATACCGGCGCAACATGAGTGTCATTCCAGAACTGATCTCCGTTTTTATGATAATTGCGCACAATCGCGCTACAGGCTTCTCTATTGCGTAAGGATTTGCGTATGGCATGCAGACCGGGTTGATCCAGATCACGATTGTAAAGCAGACGAGGGTTCTTTCCCTTTATCTCTTTAAGGGAATAGCCCGTCATTTTCTCAAATGCCGGGTTTAAGTAAATGATGGGGTTATCGGGTTGCGTTGAGTCGGTTATAACGATGCCGTTATTGCTGGCTTCAACGGCACGGTCCATGATGCGCAAAGCGTCTTCAGCCATTTTTTGCTCGGTCATATTTCGCGAGCTAACGATGGCCCCCTGAACCTCATTTTTATCATTAATATGCGGATAGTAAAAGACCTCCATAAAGTGTCTGGTACCGTTGTCCATGTTGAACCAGGAGCGGTATTTAACCGTCTCCCCGAGGAAACAAGCGTCATAGTTGGCTTGGGCAATTGCTGTAAAGTTTTTCTGGCCCATGAGTTCCGCAACTGGATGTCCAATAATCTCTTCAGGCTTTTTTCTGAAAATTTTGGTGTAGGCATCATTAACCATCAGGTAGTTATAATTTTTATCGACCACGGCGACCAGATCGGTAGTGGTTGCAAGAATTTTTGCAGAAAGGTTAAGTGCTTCTTCGTTTGCGCGGCGCTCGCTGACATCGCGAATCGTGCCTATAAATAAACGTTTCTCAGCACTGATCTGTTCACCAAAGGAAACTTCTATCGGTATTTCTTTGCCTGCTTTGTTAAGCGCAGTCAGCGGAATGGAGTGCCAGTTTTGATGAAGTTTATTGCCAGATTCCAAATAGTGTTTAAAGGCCTTTTTATGCGCATCTCTAAATCGTTTTGGCATAAGGTCTGTTATGGTCATCTGTGTCAAACGTGTTTCGCTGTAGCCGAACAGATTGTGGGCGGCTTTATTGGCAAACTTTATTTTATTGCTCTCATCAATTGCGAGAATGGCATCGGCTGTGGTGCTAAGAACGAAATTATTGAAATGGTGGCTTTCACGCAAAGCTCGCCGTTCTATTTCCAGGTTTTCCAGCTTTTCCTGCAGATGACGCGAAAGAATGCTGGCATGCTGACGGCTGAACGCCAATAGATTTTCTGCCGATAATTTACGTTTTGCTTGAGCCGTACCCGTTTCCTGATTTTTTGTATGGCAAATAGTTTGGTGAATCTCGTTTAGCAGCTGGTCGTAATCATTAGAGCCGGAGATGAACCGATTTGCTCCCATGGCTAATGCCAGTGCTTTATCTTCAGGGTGATTTAGCGTGTTGCTATAAAAAACGAAAGGTATATGAATGTGTTTCGACCTGATATCCAGGCACAGGGGAAAGGTATCCCTGTGTGGCAGCGAGAGCTGGTAGGCGATGAACTCAGGTTTCCACACACGTATTTTTGCTAATGCCTCACTATCAATGTCACAGATTTCAACGCTATGATATCCAAGCGACTTTAGGCCGTGTTTGATGTGGCTTGCTCTGTCCCCGCTGTCGATGATCAATATCTTCATCGCGTGACAGCCTGCCTTGGCCATAATCTGATAATCATATGGGGGTTACTTATTAGCGACTGGAGCAAGGTCGCTCAAAAGCAAATAATTACTTGCATGCGGTGTCTTCGCAAGTTTTCTCGATAGAACATGTGACGAATCTTTAACACCAATGACAAACAAATACATACAAAGCTCCCCCCCCCCCTTTTTCAATTCTGGTGTTTAAACAACATTTGCAGAAACTCCTGCAAATACCCCATTAGCATAAAAACTGATTTGCTTAAGCACATCCTTGGCTTTAACTGGAAACTTTTACGGAAGCGCTAGCGTGCTATTTATTATTATATCTTTATTGTCGCCGACATTTTCGGATGATTTTTACCACCAAATGACTTATTAGTTATAGTCAATCTAAAGCTGGGTGCAGATGTTACTCGATAGAATTAAAATAAAAATTGATTGAGATCAGTATTTTATGATTAGTTAAATTAAGCACATTGCGTATGACGGGGTGTTCTCTCTGCTTGCTGCAGGTTTTTGAAGGGTTTAAATTTGAGCCTGAGTCTGATCAGGAATAAAGAAGAAAACAGGGGGCATAAAGCCTATGCCCCTGCGGATATATAACAATCACATAAAAGCTGCTTTTAGCCGGGGCGCCCATCAGCCCTGGTGGTAACCAGCATTGGTGCGTAGTAAAAGAAGTAGATACCATATCCCAGGAACCAGAAGGCGCCAGCGATACCTATGGCCCAGGCAGATAGTTCGGTTGATATGCTGGGTAAAATAACCCTTATCAGAGCACCAGCCAGAATAAATAGATAAGCCAAAGCAATGAGTGCTGGAGGTTGCAGCGGTCTTCCAGTGTGTCCCAACGTTACACGTGAAATCATCGCAAGAATCATGCCCCCCATAGCACCCGCTGTAAAACAATGAAGTGCGGCGCTGAGATTATCAATCAGATTGGCTCCATAAAGGGTGAGGGCAACAAATCCCAAGGGGATGAATGCGTAGGCTAGGTGCAATGACCAGAGCAATGGAATACCCGAACAGTGTTGGCCGCCCCAGCGTATAAATCGCCATCCATTAGTAATTGCTGCGATGCCGCTTAAAGATAGTAACAAGCTCTTGGGTACCTGGTTAAATCCGATGAAAGCAATTGAGGCGATAAAAATGATGCTGGTGATGCTGCTGATCTCCAGCCACCGAATAGGTGGGAGTTTGGTCACTCCCGCGCCATTCGCCGTAAAGAAAGGGATAACCCGGCCTCCCAGAATGGCGATAATGAGCACAAACATCATGATAGCCCCATGCAGCGATGCCTGTGCAATCTGAGGCTGGTTTGTTACCACGCCCCAGTGGCTAACGCCATTGAGCAGGGTTAGCAGAAAGAGTATGGGAACGAATATCATATTGCGCCATTGTCTCGCTTTAACCACGGGATAGGCCATGGCAATGGCTGAAAACAACAGAAATAGCAAATCACCGGCCATCACCAGCCAGGGTTGCAAGCCAGCTCCAAAGGCTATAAGCAACCGGCCAGATAACCAGGCGATAAACAGTAGTGCTAATGGTTTACCTCTGAGTCCGATAACACCGGTCCATGTTTGCACTGCAGTGAGTAAAAATCCCACAACGATGGCAACTCCAAATCCAAACAGCATTTCATGACCATGCCACCAGACCGGGCCACCGTATGGTTGCCAGTTAAAGGGATTTAGCCAGAAGTAAGACCACCAGGCGATGACGAGCATGGAAAATAATGTGCCGCAAAAAAACAGAGGGCGAAAAGCCAGTCGAAAAAACGGAGGCATCGCTAAAGCGATACGATTGTCATCAATATTCAACGACATTGTGTATTCCTTAAAAATATAGTAAGGTATACATACTACTAAGCATGCATACAAAATCCAAGTAATTTGTTTATGGATGACTGATTGGCGAGTTATTGTAACAGGATTATAATGAGTTACCGATACAGGAACCCAGATTCTTTGTCAGCGGTACCTGAAAGTTCGTGCGGTTGTTGGTAGTTTGAGGGTAACGAAGTATGATAGTGATTTGACCTGTCATGAAATAGAGCAATGTGGGCGGTATATAGTCCGGCACAGGGTAAAAACTAACAAGAGGAACCAAAATGTCTTATAACATGGTTGAATTTTTAGCACATGCCATTGCAATGGAAGAGGAGGCCGCTGAGCGGTATCTGGAACTGGCAGATATGATGGAGGCACATAATAATCTGGAAGTTCAAAAACTGTTTCGGGATATGAATCGTTATTCAATTTTGCATCGTGATTCCATTCAAGAGCGTGCAGGTTCGCTGGAATTACCTAAATTAAAATCCTGGCAGTATCGCTGGGTAGCCCCTACTGAAGTCGGTGGTGAAGAAGGCTTTGATTACAACCTGGATCCTTATCAGGCGTTAGAATACGCTCGTGCCAACGAAGCGCGGGCCAGAGATTTTTACGCGATTGTTGCCAAGTCTACTGAAGACGAGGAAATTAAAAAGTTAGCGACGGATTTTGCAGCCGAGGAACAGGAGCATACCGACGCCCTGGACGAGCAGTTGTCAAATACTATCAGGAAACAAAACTAAAAGAGAATATGACCCACTGGTGGGAAGTGGCTATGTGTCGCTGTCCCACCATAAGTTTAATTACCATCTTTGGTGGTTACTCGACAATTTTTATCCATCTGCCAGTGGTAGGTTCCCCTCTGGGATAATCTCCATTTAAAAGCCGCAGCTGCTCCTCCGCGTATTTCTCGATTTTACTGTTTTGCGCCAATGACGCATAGCTCGTGTTAGGTGGCACCTGTATATATTTAATTTTTTGACCCGCGGCTTTCCTGAACTCTTCCGGTTTCATTGGGCGGAAACTATTGATCGCAGCCATGAAAAATGGATCATAATTCAATGATCCTTTGGGTTTGCGGTTGACGCCACTAAAATAGAACGCCTGGTTTTTATGATAGATCACTGCGATACGCACAGTGCCTCTTTTTTCGGTAGCTGGAACAGTTCCAGTAAAGCCCAGTAAACCGTTTTGCTCGATCAGCTTTCCATCGTTCAGCTTTTCGATTTTTAATCTTTCTTTGATAAACTGTTCAGGGGTCAGATCAGCTAAATCACCTTGAACCTGCATTTGCAGAAATCCATCCTGCTTTGTTGGATAGGCGACCAATGCATTAGGGGAGTTTTGCATTTTCCAACTGCTGGGGAAAGCCAAAGTAAAGCCCATACCTTTGTGGTAGAAGCGACTACCGCGACGTACACCTTGCTTACTGCTGTCACCAAATTCGATACCATCAATACGTTGTCTGAAGGTCCCGGTGAACCCTTTTTTCGGCGACTCTGAAAGCTTTCCAGCTTTGGCGATAACTTCCTGCAAGCGTGTATCATTTCTTGGATGAGAGGAGAACAGCCCATGATAGCTCTTGACCTTGGTTCCTTCTTCCTGTGCTTTACGCTTGGAAAACTGTTCCTGATCTTTGAGAACGCCTATGACCTCCACCATAGCTTCGGGATCATAATTTGATTTATATAGGTACTCTGCCCCGAGGCTGTCTGCTTCCAGTTCATGCTCCCTGCCATAGCCACTTAGCAAAGCCGCACCGGCAACATTGGTCAAGTCCCCTACTGCGCTGCTTCCGGTGCCGACAGTAAGAATAGCCGACAGTACGTTGGCAGCCGTTCCTGCACTATGCTGTCTAACCGAGTGACGGGCGGTGACATGACCGATTTCATGGCCGAGTACAGCAGCTAGTTGTGCTTCAGAGTTGAGATAGGCTAGCAGCCCGCGATTAATATAGATGTAGCCTCCGGGTAAGGCAAAGGCATTAATGTCGGGGCTATCAATGACCGTAAAATGGTACGTTAGGTGACTTCGGTGCCCAGCCTTCGCTACTCGCTGGCCAACCGTATCTACATAGGTGGCGATTTCAGGATCCTCGTAGATGACCATTTTCTCGGTGATTTCTTTATGTAACTTCTCACCCATTTTAATTTCCCGGTTCTCAGACATTAAAACAGGATTGAGTCCACCGGTGGCAGGATTTACCGCGCAGCCATTAATTGCCAGCGAGACAAGCAAAGCTGTTGTGAAGAAGAATAACTTTTTAGATTGACCCATTTAGCTATGTCCTATGCGCTCCTTTCCTTTGATTGTATTAGGGTTACATGGTTCCGGTAAGTCGTGCCAGGCTTTCTAATTTAAACAAAGCTATATCAGCCTGCAAGTTGATTTCTATTGATTTCAGTGGGTTAAGGTAAGAGTGGTAAAATTGCGCTGTGAGAAATTGAAAGAAACCCGCTTACTCAAAGATGCGTGAGCTGCTGACGAACATATTGCTGAATCACCGCTTCGTCAGCTTCCGTCATATCGAGAAATTTAAACCCAATAATATAGTGGTTTTGTGATTTGCGCCGTACGTAAATTGCGCGACAGTAAATTTTCAGGCACACAGATCCTGATCCATCCTGAGCATGAGGAATATTAAACTGAATATGGAGTTCCGTAGGTTTGCTTTGTTCAAGCTGTTCTCTAGCAGATAAAATCTGATTAAAATCTCGCTGAGTGGCCCTAATCATTAGTCCAGCGATAGATATGTTGACAACAGGCACCTTCAGTTCACCGCCAATAGAAGGTAGCACTTCTGCCTCGAAATCAGTTTTAACTCTTGGATGAAGACGATTGTCTGTGACCACGTCATTACCCTTGTTAGATTTGTCCGAACATCCGCCAGATCAACTAAATTGTCATTGAGATAAGACAGGGTTAGCTGTAAAGAATAACAAGAGTATAGCATTTCCCTGTGAAACCATGCTTCCTCATGGGCTACAAGATCATCGGACAGGATCTATTTCCATTCAAGCGCTATTAATGCAAGTGGTTAACAATCTGCTGTGTGGTTCCCTAGAAACATGAGATTGATATCGAGTCGGGGTAATGCAATCTCAGCGATATTCAAGTATCCGAGTGAAGCAAAAAAATGTTGTTGTTCTTTATTACAAGCGTCGATGCATAAACCTGGGAAATCCTCGTCAGCATGACAGTCTTCAACTGCCGCGTTCATCAGTATTTGCCCGTAACCTTGGTGTTGGTAGTCAGGGTGGAGCCCCACCAATGAAAGCCAGTGATAATTTGCTTCTGCCGTTGCCTTAGCAATATCCTGGTAATAGCTTCGTAATTGCTCTGTATAATAAACACCGGCAACCGAGTACATGGCTAGTCGCCAGCTCCAGCTAAGATCGTCAGGTTTGGTAGTTTTGTTGATCATCACAGCACCTACCAGACGTTGCCCGTCTGCGATGGCCAGGGCTCGATTGTTTCCATGATAGTGCGAAACAAGTTGAGCTCGTATAAATCCTCTAAGGCGCTGTTCGAAACCGTTACGAGTGGCGTTCAGGAAATAGCGCAGTAACGGATTATTCTGATAAGCGTGAAAGAAGATAGATTGAGCTTGAGGCATGTTGCTTTGATTAACAGGAACAACCTGCAATCCAGTAAAATGGTCTAATGGCATTTGTCGCCCCTTTTTAATCAGCACACAGTTAGCAATCGAGCATTAAACATTAAGACATCCAATTGATCAAGATCAATTGGATGTCCGCCTATAAATCCTTTTGGGATGTATAACTATTGTCAAAAAGGATTTATGATTAGCTCACTGGACTGTCAAATAGATCATTTGGTAAAGGAAACGGATATGAAAAAAGTTATAATTGTGATTGTTGGTTTGGTTGCGGTCCTTGCAATAGTAGTGGGCATTGCCGCCTCTCAGGCAGGATCCATTATCAGGCACGCGATTGAAAAATTTGGACCTGAAGTCACGGGGACCAGAGTGACTCTGGGTGATGTGGATGTATCAATAATATCCGGGCGAGCAAGTATTAAGAATTTTGTCGTGGGTAACCCGGAGGGGTTTGATTCAGACAATGCCTTTAAAGTCAGTGAGGTCGAGGTGTTGCTCGATGTTAAAAGTCTTTTTTCGGAGAAAGTAAAGATCCAAAAAATATTGGTGAAGGGCGCTGAATTGACCTTTGAACAGGGGTCTGGCAAATCCAACATTAAAACGCTGCAGCGTAATATTGAACAGCGAACATCCAGCTTTGCAGGCAAGGACAAAAAGGGGACACCTGAAACCCAATCGAGCGAGACGGCATTAGCAATCGACCATATCTATGTTAATGGTACTAAGGTGAAGCTTCTGGCAAACCTGTTGGGTGAAGGTAATCTGTTGGGGGATGAGAATTCTGCGGTTACTATTCCGGATATTCATCTGCAAGACCTTGGTCAAGGTGATCAAGGGGTGGCACCTGCGGAGGTAGCAAAGCTGGTGATGGATATCATTGTCAAGAATCTGGGCAAAGGAGTATTAAAAGGGCTACCTTCGGAGGAAGAACTCAAGCGTCAGCTGGAAAAAAAGATGGAAAGCAAATTAGGTGATGTTGAGGGTAAACTTAAGGGCTTCCTGAATAAAAAGCTCTAGCCATTATCGGACGATTTAAGTCCAAAAAGATTCTGGCTGTATTTTGCGCGCTCTACCGCATTCATTGCTTCACCTTTGAACCGTTTTATTGCAGCGAGCCGAGGAGCGAGGCCGGTGCCGTTGGCAACTTGAATTGCAAGGCCAGGGCGCGCATTTAGTTCAATTATCAACGGGCCGAGATTTTTGTCCAATACTATATCAACGCCTAAGTAGCCCAGCCCGGTCATTTCATAGCATGCGGCGGCCAAAGGCAGGATTCTTTCCCAGTGGGGGATACGCAGTTTATCGAATAATTGCCCTGTATCAGGGTGTTTGAACACTGGCCGATTGAATTGAACGGCTTGTAACGCCTGGCCGTTCGCCAAATCGATGCCTACACCCACGGCGCCCTGATGTAAATTAGCTTTGCCATCTGAAGCATGCGTTGCCAGCCTCAACATAGCCATCACTGGGTATCCCTCGAATATAATAACTCGGATATCAGGAATACCTTCGTAGCTATAAGCATCGAAGGCGGAGTCAAACTGCACCATCGCTTCAATCATTGCAACATCCTGGGCACCTCCCAAACTATAGAGTCCGCTCAAAATATTCGAAATATGACGTTCTACCTGGTCGTGCGTCAGTGAGTCACCACTGGGTTTGAAGTAAAGATCATGTTCACGCTCGGCAATCACTAGTATGCCTTTGCCACCGCTTCCTTTGGCAGGCTTAATAACAAACTGATCGAAGGGTGCTATCAAGTTACGAGCCAGCTTGACATCATGCTGGAACTCAATTGTTCCCAGTAATTCTGGTACGGCAATACCCGATTTTTGCGCTAATAATTTGGTTTTTAGTTTATTATCGACCAAAGGGTAAAGGTGGCGAGGGTTGTATTTTGACACGAATTCAACATTTCGGGCGTTCATGCCCATGATGCCAAGTTTTTTTAATTGTCTAGGAGTCGCTAGATACATGTTTCTCTGTCATCGGCTGAAATCTTCGTAGTTCGGCTAATCTGTAGCCGGTGTATTGGCCTAATATGAGTATCAAACCCAAATTGACAAGCAGAAGTTCGGGGAAGTTAAAGGTTAAGTACTCAATCACTCGATTGGTCATACATAAATAGGCCAAAACGGCAACCAACAGACTCCCGCTACCCTGAATCAGCACCTGTTTCGGACCCTCTTCTTCCCACAGTATCGACATGCGCTCGATGGTCCAGGCGAGAATAATCATGGGGAAAAAAGTAACTGTAAGTGCCTGACTGATACCCAGTTTTTGACTGATAATACTAATGGCCGACATGATAGCGACCACCACAATGATGACCGCTGATATTCTGGCAACCAGCAGAAGATTCAAGCGTGACAGGTAGGAGCGGATGATCAGTCCGGTACCCACCACCAGAATAAATATGAGTAATCCGGTGATCAGCGAGGTTTGTATAAATGCCAGGGCAATCAAAATTGGCATAAATGTGCCTGAGGTATGAATGCCCACCAGAATTCTCATGATGACGACGACCAGTGCACCGATGGGTATTAATAGAATGTACTTAAACGCATTTTGTTCCTCAATAGGCAATGAGTAGATCGAAAAATCTATCAGGGCCGCTTCGTTATCTGCTGCGTAGTGCACCGCCAAATCCTGGGTGGCGCGTGCGTTTTTTATCATCGAAAAATGGACTGATGAATTTTGACCGCCAATGACATCGAGTAAAGACGTTTCGCCACGCTGCCATAAAATAAACTGTTTGGGACGTCCGGCAACACCCGTTTCCGGATCAAATATTTGCCAATGAATACCATTATGAATTTCGATAAAACTAACAAGAGATTGCCGTCTTCTGCCGCCCTCAAGGAATAACCCGCGCACTATTCTAGACGGAATTCCTGCCATGGCTAACAGATCGACGGTTAGCTTTGTCTTAAATTTGGTGCTGGGATAATCACCGATCAATAGTCTGACATTTTGTTCAGGCTGGTTTGCGTTCAGTGCCTGAATAAGGCCGCTGGTAAAAGATTCAGCGTTAGCAGATAGCTGGTGGATATCATCTACCAGTGTTTTTGCCGCCGTTCTAAAGGGTTCGTCAAGCTCCGGTGGTTCTGGAGTTTTGGGTAGTTCGTCAGCGATTTCAACATTGGTGCCTGGTTTTTCGTAAATATCGAGACGGTAGTAAAGCGCCTGTTTGTCATGGACAGACCTTGCGGTCCATTGAGCCTTTCGCTCCATATCGTTTTCGATTTGGGAAAAACCAAAACCGGAGGAGGCAAAACCTTCATCAAGCGTGACAAAATCAGGAGGATTGTTAGGTAACGTAAAGTTTACAATTACCGGGTCTCCTCGAGCAATGAACTCAATTTTTGCCTCAATGGTCCAGACAGGTGTCTTGTCTCCTGGCATGAGGGGAAAGCCAAGGGCGTAATGCTTGTAAAGCATGAGGCCTATGCCGCAAGCTATCAGCGCCAAGGCTAGAGCATAGAGCTTGAGTTTTGACATAATTAAGGTTTCTTCGGAGAGGTGACAAATCGCTTGCTGACATCAACTACAGCGAAATCTCTTAAAAAATTTCGTCCGATCAATACTTGATGTTTGAAGTTTGACCGGTCTACTAACGTAAAGTTAATCCTTTGATCTATGCTGCCTAGAATAACACGCATTTTAACTACAGGCCGCAGTTGAGAGTCATTTTCATGTTCTTTTATTCGAGTATGTTTTCTCACCTGGCGAACCAGTTCTATTGTTTTTCCGGTTTCAGGATCTAGAATGCCAAATTTTACATAGGGTTTACCGTCTCGCTCGAATTCAGTTAAGTCAATAGCATTCAGGGACGAAGTCTGCGCTCCAGTATCAATACGTGCTTTGAATTGAATGTCGGGAGGTATCAAATGAACATATTCAAGTTGACCGACAACCAGACTTTCAATTTCTACGTTTTCAGTTCCAATAGCTGCTAATGCGCTGTCCGGCTCGTTGACTGGGAGCACGGTTTTCTGGATTACTTCAAGTTTACGCCTCTCCTGTTCCAGCTCGATCAGGGATGATGCAATGAGCTTTTTCTCAGTGTCCAGTAGTGAGAGCTTGGTATCCAGTTCTTCGTGCAATTCCTGCAGTTCAACAGCTCTTTTATTGAGCTGCTCGCGCTCTATCTTTATCTCTTCCATCGGCTGTGGATCTGAGCTCGGAATCTGCTGGCAACCCGCAGACAGGGTGGCAATGGTTAACAAAGCAAACAGGTTGCTTATTGATTGGTGCCTAAATCGTCTATGTTTTGACATGAAGATTAATCAGTATCCATTTATCAATAAATACATTGTCGTTTTTCGATAGCTTAAGATAACACAGATAATGCCAGAGAAGAATGTGCCTTGAGTGAAGCTCTTGCCCATAACCCTGTAGGAATTTACCTATTCACTCCGCGTACCATCTATGGCTGCACGGCAAATGGCTAGTTTACATCTTGACAAGGGGAGCATTCGGTCTGTGATTCACCGAAGGCTCCTTGCGCGTGCTAGCGGTCGACGAACCCACTGAATTAGAGAGTCGACGGGCAGCCTTTAGATGCTGTATCTAAATTGTTCACATCCTGCTAATTGGAAAAAGAGCTAACAGCGTCTGGTTGTAGATCTATTACACGGCTACAATTGCCCCTCAGAAAATTTAGATACAAATTATAAGGAAAATAATGCAGTCGATTAACGAGCGCCTGGCAGAAGAGCTTAACGCACAACCTTTGCAGGTTATTAAAGCTGTCGAGCTATTGGATCAGGGAAGTACCGTGCCATTTATTGCGCGGTATAGAAAAGATTTGACCGGTGGTTTGGATGACGGTCAGCTGCGTACCCTGGAATTGCGTTTGGCCTATCTCAGGGAGCTGGAAGAGCGAAGGGAAGTGGTGCTTAGAAGCATTCAGGAACAGGAAAAATTAACGCCGCAGTTAGCCAAGCAGATTCAGGATGCACAAACAAAAGTTCGGTTGGAGGATCTCTATCTACCCTATAAACCAAAGCGGCGAACCAAAGCTCAGATTGCGAAAGAGGCGGGTCTAGAACCGCTGGCGTTAGCCCTTTATGAGGATCCGCAGTTGTCCCCGGAAGAAACAGCTAATGGTTATATCGATCGAGATAAAGGGATCGATGAAATCAAGCTGGCGTTGGAAGGTGCGCGGCAGATTCTAATGGAGAAATTTTCCGAAGACGCCGAGTTGTTGGCAAAGCTTAGGGAATATATTCGCAGTTCTGCTCTGGTTGAATCTAAAGTTATTGAGGGGAAGGAAAAGGGAGGCGCCAAGTTCAGCGATTATTTTGATTACTCAGAAGCATTGTCGAAAGTGCCTTCGCACCGGGCACTGGCGCTGTTCAGAGGGCGTAAGGAGGGGGTGTTGTCTGTTTCCGTCAGGGAGCCGGAGAATGGCGCTGAAGTTTCCGGCGAATCGGTTTCTCACGGTCAACAGATGGTTGCTGGGCATTGGTGTATTGCACCAAAGGGGCGGGCAGCTGATTATTGGTTGGAGGAAGTTATACGATGGACCTGGCGGATTAAGCTATTCACTCATTTAGAATTAGAGTGTTTAAATGAATTAAGAGAGCGGGCCGAACAGGAGGCTATTCGGGTGTTCTCGCATAATTTGAAGGATTTGCTATTGGCAGCACCGGCCGGCAATCGGGTAACTATCGGTTTGGATCCGGCACTGCGTACAGGCGTGAAACTGGCAGTTGTAGATGAGACGGGTAAGGTGTTGGATCACGGTGTTATTTATCCAAATAAACCTCAATTGAAGATACAGGAGGCGGAAGCACAGCTGGTTGCTTTGTGTAATAAGCATCATGTCAGTTTAATTGCTATCGGTAATGGTACCGGTTCGCGTGACACGGATAAATTTGTCGGAGAAATGCTTAAATCAAATCCGGGTATTAATGCTCAAAAAGTCATCGTGAATGAAGCGGGCGCTTCAGTTTATTCGGCATCTGAATTTGCGGCAAAAGAATTTCCAGATCTTGATGTGACCATTCGTGGTGCGGTATCGATTGCGCGACGGCTACAGGATCCATTGGCGGAGTTGGTCAAAATAGAACCCAAATCGATTGGCGTAGGTCAGTATCAACATGATGTCAGTCAGGTCAAGCTGGCCCAGGCACTTGGTGCGGTGATCGAAGATTGTGTGAACGCTGTCGGTGTCGAGGTTAATACCGCTTCTGCACCTTTACTTTCAAGAGTATCGGGGCTTAATCAAACGGTTGCCGAAAATATCGTGGTCTACAGGGACGCCAATGGCAAGTTTAAAGACCGAGAGGCTCTTAAACAGGTGCCACGCTTTGGAGCCAAGAGCTTTGAACAGGCCGCTGGATTTCTTCGTATCAACGCAGGTCAGAATCCATTGGATTGCTCTGCAGTGCATCCAGAGTCCTATCATTTGGTGCAAAGTATAGTTCAGGCTAATCAATGTGACCTGGAGCATCTATTGGGTAATACTAAATTACTTAATAGGATTGATGCAGCAGATTTTATCAGTGAAAAATTCGGGGTGCGAACAGTTGAGGATCTCTTAGCGGAGCTGGATAAACCGGGTCGGGATCCTCGTCCGGAATTCAAAGTGGCGCAATTTAACGAGGAAGTTGAAAGGCTGGCTGATTTAAAGCCAGGCATGCGCCTCGAAGGCAGCGTAACCAACGTCACTAATTTCGGGGCGTTTGTCGATGTTGGTGTTCATCAGGACGGTTTGGTACATATTTCTGCGCTTTCTGATCGATTTGTAAAGGATCCCCGTGAAGTGGTTAAAACGGGTGATATCGTTAAAGTCAAAGTGATGTCGATTGATATTGATCGAAAGCGCATCGCTCTAACTATGCGTTTAAAGGATGAACCCCCTGCTGAGGATACTAAATCAAAGAAAGCAGACGATCGAAAAGTGAAGCAGGAGAGGAAGGCGAACCCGGCAAATATTCCAAAACAGCAAAAATCAGGTACTATGGCAGAATTGCTCTTCAAGGCCGGTATTCGACGTTAAGAATGGCGGATGCGGCTGGTTGTAAATTTGAAGTAGACAATCAAATTAAGCGAAAAGCAGGAAGAGAAAATGAAACTGATCAATCAAATATTAGGGCTTGTCGGGTTAGTCGTTGTTATTTCCGGGGCACCGCTCATATATGCCGCCGATCACCATGAGCCGACACCTTCATTTAAATCCGTAAAAGTAACTGATCAGATCTGGATGTTACAGGGTCGAGGCGGGAATCTGGCGGTATTAACAGGAGGACAGGGCATACTGTTGGTCGATGATGATTATAAGATAATGTCGGAGGCGCTTAAGGACCAGTTAAGCCAGTATGGAGGCTTGGAACAGCTTACCTACGTAATTAACACACATTGGCACGGAGATCATACTGAAGGCAATATGGCTTTAGGCGGGTCGGCTCAGATTGTTGCCCACGAAAATGTACGTAATCGTTTGCTGACAGCTCAAGAGATCAAACTTTTCAAAATGGTATCAGAGCCTTATCCGGATCAGGCACTGCCTGAAATCACCTACCAGCAAGAGATGAATCTGTATATCAATGGCGAGCAGGTGCGCCTGTTGCACTATCCCAATGGTCATACTGATGGCGATACCGTGGTTTTCTTCGAGAAATCCAATGTGGTTCATATGGGAGATCACTTTTTTTCAGGATTCTTCCCCTTCGTAGACATTGATACGGGTGGCAATGTGCTCAACATGGCGGCTAATGTCAAAGTCGTACTGTCGATGATCAACAAAGATACGAAAGTTATTCCAGGACATGGCCCCTTATCGACCATGGCGGATCTCGAAGCCTTTCATCAAATGCTGCTTGGTACTTCGAGCGAGGTCAGGCAAATGATGGATAAAGGCATGGGGCTGGCAGAGATACAGGAGGTTGGTCTATCGGATCGCTGGGAATCATGGACGGATGGGTTTTTATCAGAGAAAGTCTGGATCAGTATCGTCTATAGAAGTCTTTAGTACGGCTATATTGCAATGGAAGTTTGCGTTATTCAGGCTGATTATTTCGATGCAGGGCAAGCGACGGATATCGGTTACCTGATGAATGAGTATGCGCTGGATCCAATGGGTGGAGGGAAGGCGCTTGATGTGTCTGTGACAAAGAATCTAGCCAGAAAACTATCGGCAGTGCCTGATGCATTTACTATTCTTTGTTATATCGATGGAAAGCCAGCGGGGTTGTTAAATTGTTTTATGGGCTTTTCAACCTTTAGCTGTAAACCCTTGGTGAACCTGCATGATGTATTTGTGATCAGCAAATACCGGGGTCTAGGCCTTAGTCAGACAATGCTGATTCAAGTGGAGGCAATCGCGAGAGAAAGAGGTTGTTGCAAGTTAACTATGGAGGTCTTGGAAGGCAATAAATTAGCCCAGCAGGCCTATAAAAAATTTGGTTTTGATGGATATCAGTTAGATCCTGGTATGGGCAAGGCACTGTTTTGGCAAAAATCAATCAACTGATCTGATCACAGTGCCCTTGTCCCGCAATACTTTTTATCATTGTATTTCTGTCAGGATAACATCCCTTTGATGACTGCTATTTCTTCTCGCGATTCTTCCAGGATGGCTAAAGTTTGATCCGGCGTGAGATCCTTGAAGGGTAATTTGTGGTACGCCGCGATTTCCTGAATATCCGGATTTGGTTTATTGATACTCATGTAATAATGATGGCGGCCAATGGTAACTATATCAGCGGTATCAACTTCAATCCCCGAGTCTCGATGCCAGTCTTCACGCGCCTTAACAACCTCAACCAATTTATCTGAAAAATCCCAGGATTTTAGAATCATTTCGCCAATTTGCGCAGACAGGCGCTCTTTAAGTTGAAGGAATTCCTGTTCCATTTCATTTTCCGGCACTTGCTTATGGGCCAGCCAGTCTATGATTGGAAGAGCACCAATGTCCTGAAGCAAACCAGCTAAAAGCGCCTGATCGGGATCAAAGCCCTCGCATCGTTCAGCCAAAATCGCGCTGATGGCTGCAATTGAGGTGCTTTCCTGCCACTGATCTTGCAATAATACTTTCAGTGTTGGAGAAGGGGATTTGAACAGGGCGCGCATAGTGTAAGTCAAAACAATGCTCTGTACCGAGTGTTGGCCCAGTCGGCAAATTGCATGTTTTGCCGTTTCGATGGGAATTGGGCCTCTGTGTAACGGACTGTTCGCTATTTTAAGAACATATGCTGTTAGGCCCGCTTCTGCCTGTATCAACCGGGCAATCTGAGCTACTTCATACTGCTCATCTTTAAAGGCTTCGCGAATCTTTATAGCCACATCCGGCATGGCAGGAAGCTTTATGTCCTCCTTCTCCAGCGCGGCTTTAATTTCTTTCAATAGACGGTCGTTGGCCTGATGTGACTCGTCTACCAATTCGAGTTCGTTGGCTAACATAAGCTTTTGGTATCCTTGCAGTAAAATCTAGACTTAGATTAAGGATAGACCGAAAATCTCAATTAGCATGTAAATTTTTGACAATTTTATACGGCTGAATCTGCAGACGGATGACTTAAAAGTGGGCTGTTTTTCTGGGTGTGTGATTTTGTAGTCGCCCAGACGATATGATTGTATATGTTTATCAGCAATTGGGCTGATTACCCTGGCTTGGATTATTCCTTTATCACGTCCATTAATAACAGTTCGATCAGTGCTTTCTGAGCGTGGAGCCTGTTTTCAGCCTCATCCCAAACCACTGCTCTTGGGTCATCAAGCATCTCGGTGCTGATTTCTTCGCCACGATGTGCAGGTAGGCAATGCATAAATACGGCTTCTGGGGCAGCACTATCCATAAGCGCCGGAGACACCTGGAAGCCAGAAAATTGCTGAATTCTGGTGGCCTGCTCCTTTTCCTGACCCATCGATGCCCAAACGTCAGTGACGACCAGGTGGGCCCCTTTAACCGCAACGGCCGGGTCGCGCTCAATGCTAACGCGATTCTGGTGTTGAGCCGTCAGCGTTGACATTGGTTCAAATCCGTCTGGGCAGGCGATGCAAAGTTCAAAGTCGAGCAAATTGGCAGCATTAATGTAAGAATTGCACATATTGTTGCCATCACCGATATAGCAGACCTTTTTGCCTGCTATAGAACCTCGATGTTCCAGGTAGGTCTGCATGTCCGCCAAAAGCTGGCAAGGGTGGAAGTCATCGGTTAGCGCATTGATCACCGGAACCTCAGAATACTGGGCAAAACGCTCAATTTTACTATGTTCGAATGTACGAATCATGATGATATCGACCATTCTGGACATCACTCTCGCGCTGTCTTCAATTGGCTCGCCACGACCCAGCTGGGTATCCTTGGGCGACAAAAACAGGGCGTGCCCCCCGAATTGTGTCATGCCTGTTTCAAAGGATATACGGGTGCGTGTGGAGGATTTTTCAAATACCATGGCCATAGTACGATTAACCAGCGGCTGGTAAAGTTCACCTGCATGCTGCATACGTTTGAGTTCAACTGCTCTTTCCAGTAGTTGCTTAAACTCCGCTGCAGTCAGGTCGTTTAGCGTTAGAAAATGCCTGATATTCTTCATTTACACAGACCGTGTGTTAATCATTCACTACCGAGACTTGCGTCTATCATCTCCCGATCGGGGTTTGGCGCGTCGTTCGCGACCGCGGTCATCCGCAGCATAGACTTTGATCAGTTTGGCCAGCGTATTCACGGCCAGATCCGCCTCCTCTTCACTGATATTTAATGCCGGTAGTAATCGGATAACAGAATCTGCTGTCACGTTTAATAGGAGACCTTTGGCTTTAGCCAGCACTAAAAGCTCCGCACAGGGACTGTCTAACTCGATACCAATCATCATGCCTATACCACGGACATCTTTGACATAGTCTGCAAACTTAAGCTGTTCTTTAAGCGCTGTGAGCATTTTTTCACCGGTGGCGGCAGCTTTTGCACATAAATCCTCTTTTTGGATGCTGGTGACAGTCGCTAAGGCTGCTGCGCAAGCGAGGGGGTTTCCGCCAAAGGTTGATGCGTGGTTTCCAGGCTGAAATACGTTGGCAGCCTTGCCAGATGCCAGACAGGCTCCGATAGGGAATCCGTTACCCAGGCCCTTCGCTGTTGTTACAACATCCGGGATGATTTGGTTGTGCTGATAGGCAAAGTAAGTTCCGGTTCGACCATTACCTGTCTGCACCTCGTCGAGCATCATTAGCCATTGGTTATCATTACAGATCTCACGTATCTTGTTGAGATAGTCTTTGTCCGGAATAACAATACCGCCCTCGCCCTGGATGGGCTCTAGTAAAACGGCAACGACATTGCTGTTATTTTTGGCTATATCTTTCAGAGCTTCCGCGTCGTTATAGGGAACACGAATAAAACCACTGAGCAGGGGCTCAAAGCCAGCCTGCGCTTTACGACTTCCTGTTGCAGTGAGTGTGGCCATTGATCTTCCATGGAAAGATCCTTCCATAACAATAATGTTGGGAGAGTCAATGCCATGCTGATGCCCATAAAGCCGAGCTAACTTAATAGCAGCTTCGTTTGCCTCGGCTCCAGAGTTGCAAAAGAAGGCTTTCTCCATGCCGGAGACCTCTGCCAGCAAATCTGCGAGCTTGGATTGCAGTGGGATTTGGTACAGGTTCGAAGTATGGATCAGCCTTCCAGCCTGTTCCTTAATTGCCCGGGTAACTTCAGGGTGGGAGTGCCCCAAACCGCAGACCGCAATGCCGCTTATCAGGTCAAAATACTTGTTGCCGTTTGTGTCAAACAGCCATGAGCCTTGCCCCTGCTCGAACGCAGTATCTATTCTGTTGTAGGTCGCCATTAAATGTTGATTGGCCATATCTCGCATATCCTTAAAACGCAAAAAGGCAGCAATCGCTGCCAAACCCAAAAGAGGATAATATAAGGAACCTGCCTCGAAGTCTATTATCTATAGTATTTGCGGCATTGTGAGCAGCAATAAATTGAACTATTTTGATACTTGACCATCTATAACCTGCTGCGGCAGGTTAGCGATAGCGTACACAGCAAAAAACGCGCCAGCTAAAATGGCATTAGTCCTATTAAAATTTTTTCGATGGCTGTAAAATGCCGCCGCTCAGAGTTTTTATCTAACCCGCCCTTTCGGGTGTATAAATCACGAGGTGAGTTATGGATGTATTGGACACCATAAAAGAACAAATTGAGTCAAACAGTATCATTTTGTATATGAAAGGATCTCCGCAACAACCCCAGTGTGGGTTTTCTGCCCAGGCAACACAAGCATTGATGTCCTGTGGTGAGCGTTTTGCTTTTGTAAATATTCTGGACAATCCGGAAATTCGCGCGAAGCTGCCCAGTTACTCCAATTGGCCTACGTTTCCGCAGCTCTATATTGATGGAGAGTTGGTTGGAGGCTGCGATATCATCGTTGAGCTACATGAAAAAGGCGAATTACAGACGATGGTCACTGATGCGGCGGCTAAAGCAAAAGAAAGCGAAGGTTAATCACTGCCTGGTCGGGATTAAGAATAGACAAACTGGTTAACCAGTTGACCCCTGCGCGGGTTATAATAGAATAAAGTCTTGACCTAATTACAACAGATATTTTGATGGAGATATATAATCATGAGCGTTTTAGTAGGTAGACCGGCCCCTGATTTTACCGCCCCCGCAGTTTTGGGTAGTGGAGAAATTGTAGACGGATTTAATTTGTCAGAAGTGATTAAAGGAAAATACGCAGTAATTTTCTTTTATCCGCTTGATTTCACCTTTGTCTGTCCTTCGGAGTTGATTGCATTTGATCATCGCTACAAGGAATTTACAGACCGTGGCGTTGAAGTTATCGGTGTGTCGATTGATTCACATTTTACTCATAATGCGTGGCGTAATACGCCAGTTAACGAAGGTGGCATTGGTGCAGTTCGCTATACGCTGGTGGCTGATGTTAAGCACAGTATCTGCCAGGCTTATGGCGTTGAGCATCCCGCTGCAGGTGTTGCGTTCCGCGGTTCTTTCCTTATTGATAAGGAAGGTCAGGTGCGTCACCAGGTGGTGAATGATCTTCCATTGGGCCGCAATGTTGATGAAATGATTCGCATGGTTGATGCGCTACAGTTCCATGAGCAGCATGGCGAAGTTTGTCCGGCTGGTTGGAACAAAGGCGAGAAGGGTATGAATGCTTCACCTGATGGTGTGGCTGCATACCTTGCCGAAAATGCAGACAATCTGTAACGGCTAGCTGTCTTCGCAGATTTAAGCGAGCTAGAATAAAAACCCCTCAAAGACGTGTGCTTTGCGGGGTTTTTTATATGCGTGAAACAGATCTGTTTTATTGCTTTATTACATCCTCAGCTGGTGATCCCAGCCGCCCAGTTCCTGCCAGCGATTAATAATAATACAAAAAAGTTCTGCGGTTTTTTCCGCATCATAGCGTGCAGAATGTGCTTCGTTCTGATCGAAATTAATGCCGGCTACTTCGCAGGCGCGAGAAAGAACAGTCTGTCCGAAAGCCAGTCCCGCCATACTGACAGTGTCAAAATTGGAAAAGGGGTGAAAGGGGTTACGCTTTAGATCGCAACGCTCCGCAGCTGCGCTAACAAAACCATGGTCAAAATGAGCGTTATGACCAACCAGGATGGCTCGTTTGCAACCGTTTGATTTGATGGCTTTTCGTATCTTTCTGAAAACTTCCTGTAATGCGTCACTCTCGGAGTGAGCGATACGTAGCGGGTGGTATGGATCGATTCCAGTGAATTTGATGGCTGCTTCTTCAATATTGGCGCCGGCAAAAGGCTCGATATGGAAGGAAGTAGTATTGTCAGGATAGACCAGACCCTGTTCATCCATTTCAAGAGGTATCGCGGCTATTTCCAGTAACGCATCCGTTGCAGAGTTGAACCCGCCGGTTTCGACATCGACGACGACGGGCAGAAAGCCACGGAAACGCTGGGCCATTAAAGTTGTTGCGTGGTTGTTGTGTTCAGACACGCTGTAATCCTTATGCGTTTGATACTTGCCAGTTGAGGGTTTCCCCGGCCAGCAGAGGGGTTAACTGATCGTTTCCAATGTATACCTGGTGAGGAATCTTCCAGGGCTTTCTGATCAAGGTAATCTTGTCTTCGTTTCTTGGTAATCCGTAAAAATCAGGACCGTAATGGCTGGCAAATCCTTCCAGCTTGTCCAGCGCGCCCATTTTATCAAAGATTTCAGCGTAAAGCTCAAGCGCCGCAGGTGCAGAATAGCAACCAGCACAGCCGCACTCGGCTTCCTTGGTTTTTCTAAGATGCGGCGCAGAATCTGTGCCGAGAAAAAACTGGCAGCTACCGCTCGTCGCTGCCGCCAATAACGCTTCCTGATGCCTGTTACGTTTTAGTATAGGCAGGCAGTATAAGTGCGGTCTGATGCCACCTACCAGCATATCGTTACGATTAAACAGCAGGTGTTGCGGTGTAATAGTTGCCGCTATATTATTCGATGCATTGCTAATGAACTCGGCTGCTTCGGCGGTGGTAATGTGTTCCATTACGATCTTAAGTGTCGGGAGTCTTTCTGTTAGGGGCGACAGCAGGGTGTCTATAAAAACTTTTTCCCTATCAAAAATATCTACTTCTGGAGTGGTAACTTCTCCGTGCACCAAAAGAGGTAAACCACGTTCGGCCATAACTTCCAAAACCGCATAGCAATTTTTCAGGTCGGTAACTCCGGAGTCTGAATTGGTCGTTGCACCTGCCGGGTAGTATTTTACACCGTATATATGCTCGCATTCACATGCAGCCTGAATTTCTGAAATACTGGTATTGTCAGTCAGATAAAGAGTCATCAGCGGTTTGAAGCGGTGAGAGCTTTCAAGTTGCTCAATTATTCGGCTGCGGTAGTCTAACGCATCTGCACAGGAGGTAACCGGTGGCTGAAGATTCGGCATGACAATCGCGCGACCGAAATAGCGCTGTACATCTGTTACTGTGGTAGTAAGGAAATGATTATCTCGCAGATGTACATGCCAGTCGTCTGGCCGCAGCAGGGTTAAACGATCCATTAATTAACTCTAAATATGAAATTTCACTCTGCATGCATCCTAACGCATAGCTGGTTTTTTAGATAGAGCCTCTAAAGATTTTGCTGAATCTGTCGATCTAATTAAAATCAGACAACCAATGCGATATGCGACAGGGATATGAGCGTAATTAAAAACTGCTTTCTAACGGTACTCGGGCCATTTGCCTTATCCTGTGGGTTTGCTATGCAATCTCATGCGCTTAAATATGGTGCTATTCTGGAAAATAGTGAGTGGCAGGTTGAAGGGTCCGAGTTGGAATGCGGCCTGTCACAGCCTATCCCTGCGTTTGGTGAGGGCGTTTTTACTAAAAAAGCAGGCGAGCCGCTGGCGTTCTATCTTAAGCCGTTTAATAATCCGATGCGACCCGGTGAGGGGGCATTGATAATGGAAGGTCCAGCCTGGCGTACTGATATTGCACCACGGGTGATTACAAAGGTAGAAGTCACGGATGCTCCTATTCCTCTGGAGGTGGAAGATCCCTACGCGGAGATCATGTTGTCTCATCTCAATCAGGGGTTGATACCCACATTTGAAGCGGGAGACCTTTTTTCGCTCGACCCTGATGAGCCAGTGAGAATTGGGTTGTCGAGCGTTAACTTTCAGCAGGCATACCTGCAATACATCTCTTGTCTGTCGCAGCTGTTGCCGGTCAATTTTCAACAGATTGCCCGGTCTGCTATCTTTTTTCAAACCAATAAATCTTCCTTGAATGAAGATGTCCGAAACCAACTGGACCTCATTGCTCGTTATGTGAAGGCTGACAAGAGTGTTAAACGCGTATTTATCGATGGTCATACTGATGATACCGGTAATAAGCGGATTAATAAGAATCTTTCCAAACGCAGAAGTGAGCTGGTAGCCAGCTATTTCAAGAAAGCTGGTGTCAGTAGCAAGCTGATCGTTGCGCGCTATCATGCGGATAAATATCCGGCGCTGAAGAATGATTCTGATCTCAATAGAGCGCGTAATCGTCGGGTGACGATCCGCTTAGAGCGCGAATAAACCTGAGTAGTCCTTTCTCTAATTAAGCTGATGCATAGAGTCTATAAGCCTTACTTTATTGGCCTCTAGTGCTGTTAATGCAGCGCCGCGCAGTTTAAAATAGCGCCCCTTCATTGTTTGTAGAGTGCCCTGAACTATAGGGGCCATATGTTCGGAGCGAGAATGTCTGATATTAAGAAAGTGGTACTGGCCTATTCCGGTGGTTTAGATACATCGGTCATCTGTCGATGGCTGCAGGAAACCTATCAATGCGAAGTGGTAACATTTACTGCGGATTTGGGGCAGGGTGAGGAAGTCGAACCTGCTCGCGCTAAAGCACAGGCGATGGGTATTAAGGAAATATATATTGATGATCTTCGGGAGGAATTCGTTAAGGATTTTGTATTCCCGATGTTTCGAGCCAATGCCATCTATGAAGGCGAATATTTGTTAGGCACTTCTATTGCGCGGCCATTGATTGCCAAGCGTCTGATTGAAATCGCCAATGAAACCGGAGCGGACGCTATTTCGCATGGAGCGACCGGTAAGGGCAATGACCAGGTGCGTTTTGAACTGGGTGCCTATGCGCTGAAACCCGGCGTTCACGTGATAGCACCCTGGCGGGAGTGGAGTTTGAATTCCCGAGACTCACTATTGGCTTATTGTGATACGCATGATATTCCGGTTGAGAAAAAACGTGGTACTAAATCCCCCTATTCGATGGATGCGAATCTGCTGCATATTTCCTATGAGGGCGATATTCTTGAGGATCCCTGGAAGGAGCCGGAAGAGGATATGTGGCTATGGTCGGTATCTCCGGAAAATGCTCCAGATCAGCCAACCTATATTGAATTGAATTATGAGCAAGGTGATATTGTTGCCGTTGATGGTCAGGCGATGTCACCAGCCAGCGTGTTAGAGCTGTTGAATAAAATTGGCGGTGCCAATGGAATTGGTCGTGCGGATATCGTAGAGAATCGTTTTGTCGGGATGAAATCACGTGGTTGTTATGAGACGCCGGGCGGTAGCATCATGCTGAAGGGGCATCGTGCAATAGAATCCATTACTCTGGATCGAGAAGCTGCGCATTTGAAAGATGAGCTCATGCCACGTTATGCGGAGCTGGTGTACAACGGCTTCTGGTGGTCGCCGGAAAGAAAAGCGTTACAGGCTCTGATTGACGATACTCAAACGCCGGTAAATGGCCGGGTGCGACTCAAACTCTATAAAGGCAATGTGGTTGTCGTAGGGCGCGAGTCCGTCGACAGTCTATTTGATGAGAGCATTGCCACCTTTGAAGATGATGCGGGCGCATACGATCAAAAGGATGCCGAGGGCTTTATTAAGTTGAACGCCTTGCGTCTGCGTATTGCTGCCGGAAAAGGCAGAAACCTGCTCGATTAATTCTGAGGGAGGTTGCTCATGAGAATTATGCACACTATGCTCCGGGTGACTGACCTGGAGCGCTCAATTGATTTTTATACCAATACGCTCGGAATGCGAGAAATCAAGCGTATGGAAAATAAGGAGTATAAGTATACACTGGTTTTTGTGGGTTATGATGAGTTTGATGAGGGCCCGTTAATTGAGCTTACTTATAACTGGGGTGTGGACCAGTATGAGCATGGTAATGCATACGGCCATATATGTCTGGAAGTGGATGATATCTATCAGTTTTGTGATCAGGTCAAAGCGAAAGGCGGTGAGGTAACACGAGAACCCGGACCTATTTTGGGTGGTTCCACGCATATCGCTTTTCTTCGAGACCCTGAAGGGTATTCGATTGAATTGATCAATACCGGACAGGAAGCGAAAATCTGAGATATAGATAATCTGTTTTTGGTAATAAAAAGCTGCCCTTTGGCAGCTTTTTATTTTATAGAACCGTAAATCGGGGCGGAGTCATGTTCGACTCCGCCCACATGGTTAACCGATTAATTTGAAACTGCCTTCAATACCGCATCAATACTATCCTTAGCATCACCAAATAACATACGTGTATTTTCTTTATAGAACAAAGGATTATCAACGCCCGCATAACCAGTGGCCATGCCACGTTTTAATACGATTGTTGTTTTACCCTTCCAGGGCTCCAGTACCGGCATACCGGCAATCGGGCTGTTAGGTTCGTCCTGTGCCGCCGGGTTCACAATATCATTAGCGCCGATAACGATGGAAACGTCCACATTAGGAAAGTCCTCGTTAATTTCGTCCATTTCAAAAACGATATCGTAGGGTACTTTTGCTTCGGCCAGCAGTACGTTCATATGCCCAGGCATACGTCCGGCAACGGGGTGGATGCCAAAACGAACGTTGATTTTTTTGTCACGTAATTGCTTGGTTAATTCATAAACCGTATGTTGCGCCTGGGCTACTGCCATTCCGTAACCTGGAATAATCATGACTTCCCTGGCATCAAGCAACATGTCGGCCACTTCATCGGCCTGAACGGCGATAACTTCACCGGCGTCGCCTTCAGCGGCTGGTGTACTTGAGCCAGCAGTGGTACCGAAACCACCTGCAATCACGGATAGGAATTTGCGATTCATGGCGCGACACATAATATAGCTGAGGATTGCACCGCTACTACCTACTAATGCGCCAACCACGATTAACAGATCATTGTTGAGCATGAAGCCAGTGGCTGCCGCTGCCCAACCTGAGTAGCTGTTTAGCATGGAGACAACAACCGGCATATCCGCACCACCAATTGCCATTACCATATGTACGCCGAACAGCAGTGCAACTATGGTCATGAGGATCAGAGGCACCATGCCGCCACCAGTCGCTGACTCATTGAGGAAGTCATTACCAAACCAAAGGGCTAGTATTAACAGACCAAGGTTAAGCCAGTGGCGCGCGGGTAGCATCAACGGTGAACCGCCGATTTTTGCGCTAAGTTTCAAAAAGGCAATAATGGAACCGGAGAAAGTTAACGCACCAATTAATATGCCGATGTAAGTCTCAACATCATGGATGGTTTTATCTACGCCGGTTAGCGCGATATTGTGATCCATAAAGTTGGCATAACCCACCAGTACAGCGGCCAGACCAACCAAACTATGCAGTATGGCGACCAGTTCCGGCATTTGCGTCATTTCAACTTTCTTGGCGAGAATCCAGCCAACAAAGCCACCAATGACGGCACCGAACAACAGCACGCCATAGTTCGCGGTGACGATACCGATGAGAGTTGCGATTAGCGCTAACCCCATACCGATCATGCCATATAGATTGCCGCGACGAGCTGTTTCCTGATTGCTTAAACCACCCAGTGCCAGAATAAATAGGACTGACGCGCCTATATAGGATACTGTTACAATTCCTGCAGACATGCTTCTCTCCCTATCTTCTGAACATGGCTAACATGCGCTGGGTGACAGCAAAGCCGCCCACGATGTTAATGCTGGTGATTAAAATGGCGATTCCCGATAGAACCATTATCCAGTTTTGATCGGAAGAAACCTGGATTAACGCGCCAATGATAATGATGCTACTAATTGCATTGGTGACACTCATTAGTGGCGTATGTAGTGAAGGGGAAACATTCCAGATCACCATGTAACCAACAAAACAGGCCAGCACAAATACGGTAAAGTGCGCCATAAAGGCTGCTGGAGCAACAGAGCCCAAGCCTAATAATGCCAGACCACCTATGATAAAAGGCAGCAAACCCTTTAATTTACTTGGCTCAGGTTCTGGTTCAGCCGGAGCGACAGGAGCGGTAGCTGGTTCTTTCTTAGGTGCTGCGGATAGCTTTGGCGCCGGTGGCGGCCAGGTGATTTCTCCGTTATTAATCACGGTGGCACCACGAATGGCCTCATCCTCCATGTTGACGAAAATTTCACCATTCTTTTCGGGCGATAATTCGGTTAGCAGATGTCTAAGGTTGGTGCCATACAGTTGGCTGGCCTGTGTCGCCAACCGGCTGGGAAGATCGGTGTAACCGATCAGAGTGACACCATGTTTAACCACGACTTTATCAGCTTCCGTTAGCTTGCAATTACCCCCTTTCTCAGCGGCCAGATCGACAATTACGCTGCCGTCTTTCATGGATTTTACCATGGCTTCGGTAATCAGTTCCGGGGCTGGTCTGCCCGGAATTAATGCGGTGGTAATGATGATGTCGACTTCCATCGCCTGGCGTGCGAACAGATCCATTTCCGCTTTGATAAACTCATCACTCATCACTTTGGCGTAACCACCCTCACCGGACCCGTCGTCGTCGCCTTCAAATTCCAGCATGAGGAACTCGCCGTCCATACTTTCAACCTGCTCCTTTACCTCAGGGCGGGTATCAAAGGCGCGCACAATAGCACCCATACTTTTGGCAGCACCGATGGCGGCGAGACCGGCAACACCAGCACCGATCACCAGTACTTTTGCGGGTGGAATTTTACCGGCAGCAGTTATTTGGCCGGTGAAGAACCGCCCAAAATGCTGTGCTGCCTCAACCACAGCTCTATATCCGCCGATATTTGCCAGAGAACTCAATGCATCCATCTTCTGTGCCCGGGAAATACGTGGCACACTGTCCATTGCCAGGACGGTGACTTTCCTGTTAGCCAGGCGTTGCATTAACTCTTCGTTTTGTGCTGGCCAAATGAAGCTTAATAGCGTTTGCCCTTCGTGCAACAACTCAACTTCATCGATACAAAGCTCGGGGTGTGTCTCCGGTGCTCTGACCTTTAGGATGATGTCCGATTCACTCCAGAGCTTCTTGGTATCTTCAACGATGCTGACACCGGATTCTCGATAGGCATCATCTGAAAAGTTTGCCGCTTGTCCTGCGTTGGACTCGATGGCAACTTCAAAGCCCAGTTTTATGAGCTGTTCCGCCACTTCGGGGGTGGTTGCTACCTTTTTCTCCCCGTCATGGATCTCTTTGGGTATCCCAATTCGCATCTCATTTCTCTCCTCAAGTGTGAGTAGTGCTTCTCTCTAGTACAATAGTTGATAATAGCTACGCAGACTGGAGATGGATGTGTTCCGCTCCTGCGTTATCTGCGGTTTCCTCGGTATATCTGAATCAAAATCCAAAACTGATTTTCTTTGTGCTTATTACATTTAATCACGCTGATACTGAGCGAGTGTGATCATAAAACGGCGAGTCTCGCATGTCTTGCCTGTGAATGCGTAACCTGTTGATTGGGGGTGCATTTGATACAGGTCAATTTTTACTTAAATTAGTTCAGCGCTATCTTTATTTTATATATTGAGGCCTTTTTGTACTAATGCAAAAAACCTAGAGTACCTCGGTTATTTGGTTTTTTTTGTAGTTTGACTGATGGAGTGCAGGATGACCGGTTCGACCGGTAAATCATAGTGGCGCTGCACGTTTTTTGTTTCGACGTTACTGATTTCATCCACTACCTTTATACCATCTATGACTTTGCCAAAAACGGTATAACCGCCATTTCGCTTGGTATAATTAAGATGTTTGTTATCTTCAATATTGATGAAAAATTGTGATTTCGCACTATTTACGTCTCGTGTTCGAGCCATTGCCAAGGTGCCTCGATCATTGTTAAGGCCATTATCCGCCTCACTGACAATGGGATCGTGATTGGGCTTCACATTCAGTTCTTTATCCATTCCGCCACCCTGAATCATAAAATAGGGGATGATTCTGTGGAAAATGGTTCCGTTATAGAAGCCTTCTTCAACATAAGTTAAAAAATTACTGACAGTGATGGGCGCTTTATCGGGATAGAGTTCCAGCTTGATATTACCCATGCTGGTTTCCATTATTACAACAGGATGATTAACCGGTTCCGTTGTTTCAGCAGTGCTTGATTGAACCAGCCCAAGTAGCAGACTGGTCAGCAAAAAAAGTTGTTTTATCTGTTTCATCATTAAACTTCTAAAGCCCGAGGCTTTTACTCCTCTTTTGTCAATTTTGAGTGAATGGATTCTGGGAAAGTACTCTTACACCCAGCCTGGATCTTTGCGTCGTGGTCGAATTGCGGGAATTGCTAACCCTAAAAACACACCAACTAGAATTGTGGCAGCACCGTAAAAAAAGAAATCCTGTTGTTTTTCATCTTCCAGTCGATCATTTTCGGCGCTCAATAACTCGGTCTGATTCTGCAACTGTTGATTCTCTTCTATCAATTCCTGGTTGCGTTGATTGATGTTAACCGCGTTACCGGAAACCTTTTTAATATAAGACAACTCGTCTACCAGCTTGCTGTTAAGCTCGGTTAAAGTTTGGTTATCCTGTTGCAGGCTTTGGCTTACTTCCTGTAGTTCTTTCTTTTCCTTGATCAAGTTTTGTTGCTTGCGAAAGCTTTCATTTAGCTTTGTTTGTATTGATGTTAGCTGATCGCGCGCGGCCGGCTGATTGGTCAGGTATCGCGTAAGTATCCAGCCTTCGGTACCGCGCTTTGTTTTGATTTGGCTGTAGCCAGTATCGCTGTTTGAATTTAAGACCTCTACCGCCGTTCCGCTGTTAAGCTCGGCCCTGATGCGGTAGGCGTTAGTTTGCCCGGTGCGTACCGGGGCTTTGAATTGGTCTGTTACATACATGGTCTCCGCATGTATAACAGTGCTGAAGAGCGATGTAATTAACAATAAAGAGGCGCCGCGATTCACTATTTATCTCCTCAGGGAAGTACTTTTTTAAAGGGTTTAACGGAGACCTTTTGGTAGACTCCCGCCGTCACATAAGGATCCTCATCCGCCCAGTGCCGGGCATCATCCAGCGAACTGAACTCGGCAATAACAAGGCTGCCGCTGAAACCGGCCTGTCCGGGATCTGGGCTGTCGATCGCTGGGTGCGGTCCGGCGACCAGTAGTCGACCCTGTTGCTTGAGGTCTTCAAGTCTTTTCAGATGGTTCGAGCGCGCCTCCTGCCTCAATGATAGGCTGTCAGGGATGTCTTCACTTATGATGGCATAGTACATGGTCATGATGTGGTTACTTATCTGCGTTGTGGTTAGAATCGAACTGTTCCAGTTGCTCAGCATTAACGTGGCGAGCGAGGTAAAGACCCTGCAGAATAACAAATACCAGGGTAAGCCCAAGCATGCCAAACAGTTTGAAGTTAACCCATTGCTCTTCTGTAAATTGTCCACTGAAAGCAACATAAATGTTAATCGCGCCGGCGAAAACAAAAAAACCGGTCCAAAGATAATTGAGGCGACTCCAGATGTTTTTCGGCAGTTCAATTTGTCCGCCCATCATACGTTCCAGAATATTCTTTTTGCCAACGAATTCACTGCCTAAGAAGGCTATTGCAAATAGCCAGTTAACCACAGTCGGTTTCCACTGAATGAATACCTTGTCTTGTAATATCACCGTTGCACCTCCCATCACCACGACCAGCGCCAGAGTTATCAGGTACATACGCTCTATTTTACGGGTTTTCCAATAGGCATAAACAACCTGGAATAGGGTGGCAGGAATAAGTATCGCGGTTGCAATAATGATGTTTTCGGCATTTTCGAGGGGGCCAACTTTAAGGAAAGACAGTTTGTCGGCGTATTTGTACACGGCGAAGAAAATGGCTATCGGGAAGAAATCGAACAATAATTTTTTCATAAAATTTATATATCTATTGGCATCGATGGACGCAAAAACCAGGTTCTACTCAATCGTATCGCGGGTTGAAAGCCGCGTATTATAAAGCAACTTGTTGGGTTTTTCTGAGCTGATTTGAAAAAAAAGCCTTTTTCAATACGCACGCTGGTATATGACTTCATAATAGATATTGCGTAGCAAAATGGTACGCCGATAGTACTGTGGCCTATGCCTCCAGAGGGTTGTGGAAAAGTAATGTCGGGCTTTTCTTGTTGTCTGGGTAAACTCGAATTCGGCAAAGGCCTGCATAGGGTAGGTGGAGGCGCCCCACTGAATTCAAGGGCATATCTAAAATGTAGGCCAGGATTACCCGGATAGTGCCGCCATGCTGAATGCTAAGTAAATGCTTCCCCTGGTATTGCTCGATCATATCATGCCACCCGGTTAAAACACGTTTTTGTAACTCACCGAGCGATTCGCCATTCGGTGGCGAAGTCATGGCGGGATCTGTCGCAAAACGGTTGGCTTCTTCCTTGTAGGTACGCCAAATATGATCGATGGGCTGCCCATCCCAGTCACCAAAACTCATTTCTTTGAATGCGGGCTCTTCGCGCCAGGGAATGGTGGCCTCTATAGCTAATTTGTTAGAGAACGCTCGACAGCGCTCAAGCGGGGAGCTAATGATCCGTTCCCATGGCCAGGGCTTTCCAATAAATTCGAGACTCTGGCGCATTTGCAGCCAGCCCTGCTCATTGAGTGGAACATCGATATGGCCACGAAAAATTTCGCCGCCTTCACATGCTCCGTGGCGCAGTAGGTCGATAGTGGTATATTCGGTTGCACTCATAGTATTCGTTTGGAAGGTTTGTTAATCAACATTCAGTCTGATAACCGTTATTCTACGATCTATTCTACTATGATGCGGGACAAGCAAGGATAATCTTTTTAATGGGGAACAGTATCATCCGAAGGAAAGGCCGTCTGGTGCGCGCTGAACCTAAGCGCTGTATTATCCGGGTCGACAGCTTCAAATAGTTTTGCCAGATTCAAATGTTGCTCTAACTCATCCGCTAGCCGGTTAATGTCCTGTTCCCGGCGTGCCTCATAATCCGGCGTATCCATGCTGGTTAAGCCTGCCCATTTTAAAAGTGATTCACAGGCCTCGTGATTATTGAACAGGCCGTGCAGATAGGTGCCAAAAATCTGGTTGTCTTCGGAAATTGCGCCATCGCTTTGATCAGACAATTGAATTGCCGGGCGCAGTAACGCGGGGCCAGAGCTTACTCCAGCGTGAATCTCGTAGCCGTTGATGGGCGTATTCCCGTCGAGCCTTAGGCTGCCTGAAGTTCTGCGAAGTTGCTTCTCTGGTTTCAGACTGGTTGACATGTCCAGCAAGCCCAATGCCTTTGCCTCCTTGATTTTGCCTTCGATTTGCATTGGGTCATTAATTCGATTGCCCAGCATTTGAAAGCCACCACAGATACCCATCAGTTTCCCACCATAGCGCAAATGTTTTTGAATGACCTGCTCCCAGTCGTTTTCTCTGAGCCATTGCAGGTCGCAGATTACACTCTTGGAGCCGGGTAATATGATCAAATCTGCGGCGGGTATCTTCTGCCCAGGGCCAACGAAAATCAGGTCTACTTGGGGGTGCAGTCTAAGCGGATCAAAATCCGTATGATTGCTGATGCGCGGCAAAACCGGCACAACTACTCGGAGATTATCTTTGGACGGGTCTAAAACCTGTTGGCAGGAGATAGCGTCTTCCGCCTCCAGGTGGAAGCCCTGTAAATAAGGCAGTACGCCAATTACCGGTTTTCCTGTGCGGCGCTGAAGCCACTCCAGGCCGGGGTATAGCAGAGCAATATCTCCGCGAAATTTGTTGATGACAAATCCTATAACCCGCTGCTGCTCAGATTCAGAAAGCAATTCCAGCGTACCCACCAGATGCGCAAAAACACCGCCGCGATCGATATCTGCGACCAATATAACTGGACAATCTACCGCTTCAGCAAAGCCCATATTGGCGATATCCTTATCGCGTAGATTGATTTCAGCAGAACTTCCAGCGCCTTCTACAATCACGGCTTCATAACACTCAGATAATCGCCGGTAGGATTCCAGTACTGCGCTCATGGCCACCGTTTTGTAGTCATGGAAATCAGTTGCATCCATCTCGGTAAGCGCTTTACCCTGGATTATGACCTGTGCGCCAATGTCGCTGTTGGGCTTAAGCAATACGGGGTTCATATCGGTGCTGGGTTCGATCATGCAGGCTTGGGCCTGCACGGCCTGCGCCTGCACGGCCTGCGCTCTTCCGATCTCGCCACCATCCGAAGTGACGGCACTGTTAAGCGCCATGTTTTGCGGTTTAAAAGGGGCTACCCGGACGCCACGGCGAGTGAGCGCCCGGCATAGTCCTGCTACCAGTACGGTTTTGCCTGCGTCAGAGGTGGTGCCTTGAATCATTAGGGTGAAGGAAGACATAGTGCTGCGGTCTCGGTTCTAAAAATCCACGCCTTTTCGGGCTTTGACGCCTGCCTTGAAGGCATGTTTGATCTCTTTGATTTCAGAAACGGTATCTGCCAACTCCTGCAACGCGCTGCCGCCGCCGCGCCCGGTGACTACCACGCTTTGGTTGTCAGGCCTATTGCGCAGCGCATCCAGGATTAGCTGTTCGTCCAGGTATTTGTAAGCAATCATGTAGGTGAGTTCGTCGAGAATCACCAACTGAAAGCTGTCGTCTTTGAGCATAGCTTCAGCCTTAGCCCAGGTAATCTTCGCGGCTGCGATATCGGCATCCCGATCCTGGGTGTCCCAGGTAAAGCCTGTGCCCATTTGATAAAAATCTATCTGCGGACAGTGATCCCGCAGATAGATTTCTTCTCCTGAAAGCTGTTGTCCCTTTATAAACTGGATCACTCCGACCTTCTGATCGTATCCCAGAGCCCGCATTACCATACCAAAGGCTGAGCTACTTTTGCCTTTGCCGTTCCCGGTGAGCACAATCAGTACACCGCGTTCTTCCGCGGCCTCTTCAATGTGTTGATCGACCTTGGCTTTTTGCTTTTGCATAGCGCGTTTGTGCTTGTCAGATTTTGCATCTGACGGTTGCTTCGCGGTCACGGCATTCTCCTGATCAATAGTTAGTCTAGAGCTCGTAGTGCACTGAAATTGCTGCAGTTACGCCCTCAGTTTCGAAGGGTTGAATCAGACGGTATTGCTTGTCGAACAGATTGTTGATCTTCAGCGCCAGGCTGAGTTCATTGTTAATCTGGTAGCGGGCGCGTAAATCAACGGTTGCGTAACCACTGAGCCTATCTTTTTTGCCGTCGAAATCCTGGTCTTGATCCAGACGATAACTTTGCGCTTGCCAAAATAACGCAAGATCGAGTTTACCAAATTGTCGGGAGATATCCAGATTGGCGCTGGCACGTGAACGCCTGATTAGCAGGCTATCGTCACTTTGATCGCGTGGGTCTGTGTAGGTCAGTGCTATTGCTGTGCGCCAGCCGAACAGATCAGAATTGGCTCCGACTTCGCCACCTAGTATCTTGGCTTCGGCGACGTTGGCGACAGTTGAATAATCGGAACTCAGGCTAATGAGATCGTCAATATCGGTTTGATAGAGAGAGGCGAACCAAGCGATATTTCCGGTTTGACCGTGGACTAAAAGCTCCAGCGATTCAGATTTTTCGGGGGCAAGATTTGGGTTGCCCTCGAAGGTAAAGCAAGAGCCGAAGAAGCAGCCAAAATCGGTGAAGGGAAAATACAGATCGTTAAAGGTGGGGGATTTAAACCCCGTGCCATAGGAGAGGCTAACCAGAATATCATCCGTCAGGTCATAGCCGATGGCGAGGTTCCCGGTTTCGTAACTGCCGAAGGCTTCGTTATCATCGCTGCGAAATCCGGCTTCTATGGACCAGCGCTCGATTTTGCCGAGATACTGGGTGAACCAGGAGTGGTTGTCGCGTTCACTTTCAATAAAGTTTGCGCTGCTGCTGACATCGTCGATGTGGTAATCATAACCAAAACTCAGCTGGTGGCTTTCTGCCATCTGGTAATCCAATTGTAAGGCGGCTGAGTCCCTGGTGGTTTCGAACAGAGAGGGGGAAAATCCGAAGGAAGTGGTCTGGTCTCGGTAGCTGCCGAGTTGGGCTTTTAGTTTGAGGTTATCCCGAATGGGCAGTGACACTGAAAGGCTTCCGCTCTCATTGATAAAATCGGTGGAGTCATTGCTGCCGTCGAATTCAGAATTACCTTCGCTACGCAGATAGTCCATCGCCAGAGAGACACCATTAGCAAACTGATGCTGAATACTGGCGGATAAGGCTGATTGACGATAGCCATCCTTGTCGGTGTCAGCGCCGCTATTATTGTAGGTACGATCATAACCTGCTGTTTCTGTATAGGAGCCGTTCAGACTATAGGCGGTATTGCCGTATAGTCCACGCACGCCAGCTTGGCTGATTTGGGTGTCGTGTGAGCCGTAGCTAAGGTCGAGATAGGGTTTGAGTTCCTCTTTGCCTTTTTTGGTAAAAATCTGTATCACACCGCCGATGGCATTGCTGCCGTAGAGACTGGAGCGTGGTCCACGCACTAGTTCCACTCGCTCAACCTGAGTGACCGGCAAGTGTGTTAATGCAGCGGTGCCGCTGGTGGCATTGGCGGCACGGATGCCGTCAACTAAAACCAGGACGTGGTCGTTCTCCGTGCCGCGCAGGCGCAGGGATGTGAGGCTGCCGAGGCCGCCACTGTGATCGATATCGAGTCCGGGAATATGATCGAGCAGTTCCGGAAGACTCTGCGCTTGCGCGCTGTCGATCTCGACTTCGGTTAAAATCGCGGCGGAAGAAAGGCTGTTTTTCAGCATCTGTTCAGAGCGAGTGGCAGTGACCAGAATATGCTCATCCAGTTGTTGTTCCGCTTGCGTTATGACGGGGGTAAATGCCGATGTTGTGGCAACGGCGACTGCAACTAAATTTTTCATGAAAATCCTCAATAGCTGTAACAAATAAGCGATCGAGGGAGGGGAGATCGTTTGAAGCTGAAGCGATGGGGAATGATCAGCTACAGATGAAGCCCTCCGCTACATCGTTCGAGAACTGTTCAAGGCCGGTTCCGGGCTTGTCACGCTTATGTGATTCACCGTTGCGGGGGCAGCGTTGGTTTAGCAGTAGGTCAGCCAATCACAGACCAGTGCGCACCAAACTTCCCGTTTAACCCAATCCGCTATTTTGGCAAATAGAGGATTGAGCACCTTATACAGGGATCGGAAATATAACAGGTAGTGTTTCATCTATTCAATGCCAATCTGAAAATTAATCGTTAGGCGGGACTCATACTTCGTGTTTCAATGGTTTCGCGTCCAGAGGGTAAAGAGGTTAAAATTCCATAATGAAAGTTGATTTACATTGCCATAGCAATTTGTCGGATGGCGAGTTATCACCGCTGGAACTGATTCAATATGCAGGGAAGCAGGGTATCGATATGTTGGCAATTACCGATCATGATTGTGCGCAGAAGCTACCTGAGGTCAGCGCGCTTGCCAAAACTCTAGCGATAGAGCTGGTTCCAGGAATTGAGATATCAGCCACCTGGGGCAAGATAGGGGTGCATGTTGTTGGTCTGAATATTTGTCTGGATAGTATCGCTCTGCTGCAAGCGGTGGCAATGCAATCTGAGGCGCGCGAGCATAGGGCGCAGGAAATTGACGCATGTCTGGCCAAGCTCAATATTCATGACAGTTATACCGGTGCTAAAACCGTAGCCGGGGACAGCCAGATCGGAAGACCCCATTTCGCCCAGTATTTATTGGAGGCTGGTTTTGTCAAGGATTTAAAGACAGCCTATAAAAAGTATTTGGGCGCTGGCAAAGTTGGTGATGTGAAATGCTTTTGGCCGGATATGAATGAGGTAATTGGCTGGATCCACGAGGCCAATGGCCAAGCGGTGCTGGCGCATCCGGCAAAATATAAATTGACGCGGCGTAAACTCGATATGCTTTGTCGCGAGTTCAAGGAAGCAGGTGGAGATGGTATTGAGGTGGTTTCCGGTATGCAATCTCAGGATATTACGGATTATCATGAACACCTGAGCCTCAAATATTCATTTTTTGCATCTTGCGGCAGTGACTTTCACGGCCCTGCATCTTCATGGCATGATTTAGGCAAGATGGCACATATGCCGGTGTCTTGTAAGCCCATTTGGGAGCTTTGGTAGTCAAGCCAACAGCCGCTTGATGAGCCACTGTGGTGCAAGGGATGCTGGTGCCTGGATACCTTGAGTTAACTTTTGGTTTGACAGGTTAAAATTGCCGGGTCGCGACTTAATATAAGTCCACCCTACGCGAATCTGCCATCAGCAATAGCGGTTTGTCCTGTTTGATCAAAGGCACTCCACAGTTGGCACGGTGCACATAGCTCATTTATGTCTTGCCAGATCCAGCGGGAATCGTTAGATTGCCAGCCTGAAAACGATTAATGGACACGAATGAGTCAGCTATTTTCCATACATCCGGATAACCCGCAAAATCGCTTAATTAAACAGGCCGTGGAGATTATCAAAAGCGGAGGGGTCGTCGTGTATCCCACCGACTGTGCCTATGCGTTAGGTTGCCACCTTGGCGACAAGTCTGCTGTGGATAGAATTCGCCGTATTCGCCAATTGGATGATAAACATAATTTTACACTGGTCTGTCGTGATTTGTCCGATGTGTCGACCTATGCAAAGCTGGATAACAGTACCTACCGGTTGCTCAAGGCCCATACGCCTGGAGCTTATACCTTTATTTTGCGGGCTACTGGTGAAGTGCCGCGGCGTCTTTTGCATCCAAAGCGTCGCACCATTGGTCTGCGAATTCCCAATGATTCGATTACACTGGCATTACTGGATGAGCTGGGCGAGCCGTTAATTAGTACCTCACTGATCCTGCCCGGTGAAGAGTACCCGCTGACTGAGCCTTATGATATTAGAGAGACGCTGCAGCATTCGGTGGATCTTGTCATTGACGGTGGTTACTGCGGGATGGAAGAAACTACGGTTGTTGATCTCACCGATGAGGTGCCGGTACTTGTGCGCGCCGGTGTGGGCGATCCATCACACTTTGAATAAAACAACCAAACATCGTTATAATACGATTCTCGAATAAGATTCCAACAACAATCTACCCTAAAATTCTAGGAGACAAGCTTGTCCGTAATTAATACTGACCGCCGGGTTCTTTCCGGTATGCGGCCCACTGGGAAGTTACATCTGGGTCATTATCATGGCGTTTTAAAAAACTGGATTAAACTGCAGCATGAATGTGAGTGCTTTTTTGCAATTGTCGATTGGCACGCATTGACCACACATTACGATGATCCGCACATGATCGAGCAGAATGTCTGGGATATGCTGGTGGACTGGCTGGCTGCTGGAATAAATCCGGGATCCGCAACAATCTTCCTTCAGTCGCGTGTGCCCGAGCATGCGGAGCTGCACCTGCTGTTATCCATGATAACGCCCTTGAGCTGGCTGGAAAGAGTGCCCACCTATAAAGAACAGCAGGACAAGATAAAAGATAAGGATTTGGCGACCTATGGGTTTCTGGGGTATCCGCTGTTACAGGCAGCTGACATACTGGTATACCGAGCTGGGGCGGTGCCGGTCGGTGCGGATCAAGTGCCACACGTGGAGATGTGTCGAGAGATAGCGCGTCGTTTTAATCATATCTATGGGCGGGATCTGGGATTTGAAGAACAGGCGGAAGCCGCTATAAAGAAAATGGGTAAGAAGGCCTCAAAGGCCTATACACAGCTGAAAACGCTTTTTCAGGAACAGGGTGATCTGGAGGCGTTTGAGCGGGCTTGTGCGTTGGTGAATGATCAGCAGAGCATTTCTATTAGCGATCGCGAGCGATTAATCGGTTATATCGAAGGTGGTGGAAAGGTGATACTGCCTGAGCCTAAGGCACTTTTAACACCTGAATCGAAAATGCCGGGTCTAGATGGTCAGAAAATGTCGAAATCCTATGGTAATACCATTGCGCTAAGAGAAGAGCCTGATTTGGTTGATCAAAAGGTACGTACCATGCAGACGGACCCCGCAAGAGTGCGGCTATCAGATCCGGGAGACCCCGACAAATGTCCGGTTTGGCAGTTACATGAAGTCTACTCCGATCAGTCCACAAAGGACTGGGTACAGGAAGGTTGTCGAAGTGCTGGCATTGGTTGTATTGAGTGCAAGAAACCGGTCATTGATGCCATTATTACCGAGTTGGAGCCCATTCGGGCACGTGCCAAAGAATATGAGGATAACCCCGATATGGTGCGGGGTATTTTGGCTGAGGGGTGCGAGGCGGCGCGCGATGAGGCTAAGCAAACGTTGGAAGTGGTGCGTGACGCGATGGGTTTGGGATACCGCTAGGCGAAATTGATGAATGACTCGATAGAGTTGTCAGGAACTGACCGAGGTGCCGATTTACCGACGGAAGCTTTGGTGGGTGCTGCTATTGTACTTCAACCATCGCAACAGGAAATGCCTTTTGCGATCGTTGAGGGTCAACCAGTCACCCAAATTCCTCAGGATTTGTATATACCTCCCGATGCCCTTGAGATTATTCTTGAAGCTTTCGAGGGGCCGCTGGATTTATTGCTTTATCTGATAAAACGCCAGAACCTGGATATTCTGGATATCAATGTATCGCGTATTACGCACCAGTATATGGAGTACATTGAGATAATGAAGGCTATGCAGTTCGAGCTCGCCGCTGAGTATTTGTTGATGGCGGCAATGTTGGCGGAGATAAAGTCCCGAATGCTGTTGCCGCGACACGAAAATATCGAGGAAGATGAAGGCGATCCTCGAGCTGAGTTGATCAGACGGTTACAGGAATACGAGCGTTATAAGCAGGCCGCAGAGGACGTGGACAGTTTGCCGCGTCTTAACAGGGATCTGTATCAAGTAAGCGCCGACGCGCCAAAGCTGGAGAGCAGTAAACCACTGCCGGATGTCGCTTTGAAGGAGATTTTATTAGCCTTCGCGAAGGTGCTGAAGCGCGCTGATATGTTCGAGAGTCATTCTGTGCAGATGGAAAAACTATCTACACGGGAGCGTATGTCACATATTCTGTCGCGTTTGCAAGGAAAACAATTTGTTCCCTTTATCAGCTTGTTTTCCGTAGAGGAAGGCCGGCAGGGGGTGGTAGTCACTTTTCTGGCAATGATGGAGTTGATTAAGGAATCGCTGATTGATATTGTCCAGAACGAAATATTTGGGCCCATACATATCAAGGCACGGTAAGTTGAAGCAAACAAGAGATAACAACCTTAATGGATGACCTGGGGCAACTAAAAAGAATTCTGGAGGGCGCATTGCTGGCCGCAGGCGAACCTTTGCCAATTGAAAGGCTGGCGTTACTTTTTGCAGATAATGAACGACCACAGAATGCAGATATTCGCACTGCTCTTAAAGAGATGGTGGAAGAGTATCAGGGCAGAGGATTTGAGCTCAAAGAGGTTGCCAGTGGCTGGCGTTTTCAAGTCTGTCAGGATCTTGCTCCCTGGATTGGTCGATTATGGGAGGAAAAGCCGGCCCGTTATTCTAGAGCATTACTCGAAACGCTTGCGTTGATTGCATATCGTCAGCCCGTTACCCGAGGCGAGATTGAGGAGGTTCGGGGCGTCAGTGTCAGTTCAAATATTATAAGGACTTTATTGGAACGTGAGTGGATAAGAGTCGTGGGTCACAGAGATGTGCCTGGCAGACCGGCCATGTATGCGACCACCCGGATATTCCTGGATTACTTCAACCTAAAGAATTTGTCAGAATTACCGCCACTGGCGGAAATTCGTGATCTCGATAAAATAAATGCCGAGCTAAATTTTGAGGGTGTTGATTCGAAAAGTCATGAGGTTGAACCTGAAAGTGAAGAGTCTTTTGATGAGGTTCAAGATGAGCCTTTGGCTACAGGGTTAGAAACGGAAAAAGAAGACCGCTAAATTCGTGGGTTTGCTGTATCGAATAACCTTTACAGCATAAAATGACAGCCTGCGCAGCTTATTTAATATGGACGCTGATCCCTTGAGTTCGTTGATATTTCAAGGGGGCAGTACATCCCGTTTTCGCGAGTTAAAAAATGACCGATGGAGAGAAATTACAAAAAGTGCTGGCACGAGCAGGCTTGGGTTCGAGGCGACAAGTCGAGTCCTGGATAGCAAGTGGCCGGGTAAGCGTTGGCGGTCAAGTTGCTAAATTGGGCGACCGAGTGTTGGAGCAGGCAGAGATTAGGGTGGATGGTCGTCCTGTGAAATTGACACGGGCCGATGAAAGAACCGTGCAAATTTTGATCTATAACAAGCCGGAGAATGAATTTTGCACCAGCCGTGATCCTGAGGGGCGCAGAACGGTGTTCGATCATTTGCCTAAACTCAGTGAAGGGCGCTGGATAATCGTGGGGCGGCTGGATGTTAATACTACCGGGCTACTAATCTTTACGACGGACGGTGAACTGGCGAATCGACTTATGCACCCTTCCTATAAAATTGATCGCGAATACCTGGTGCGTGTTCTGGGTAATGTCACCGAAGACATGAAGCAGCAATTGCGCAATGGTGTTGAGTTGGAAGACGGTACCGCGGCATTTACTGATATTGTCGAGGGTCGAGGGGAAGGTGCGAACCGCTGGTATTATGTCTGCCTGATGGAAGGTCGAAATCGAGAAGTGCGCAGATTGTGGGAATCAGTTGGGGCTAAAGTTAATAGACTTAAACGAGTGCGATTCGGACCAGTATTTATGCCTTCACGATTAAAATTGGGGCGATGGGAGTATTTGGAGCAAAAAGATGTGGATGTGATTTATGAGTCGGTGGGCTTGTCTAAGGTGAAAGTGGCTCAACCTACCAAACATCAAAACGAGGAAAGGCAGCGCGAAAAGCGACGAAAAGCCAGGCGTTAGCGGACGCTAATTTTGAAATTTGAAGCGCCATCGCATTGATTAAATAAACAAAGAGGAGATAGTTATGGCACAGGTTACATTAAAAGGAAATCCCATTAATACCTATGGCGATCTGCCTTCAGTAGGTAGCACGGCTCCTGATTTTGAGCTCATTGACAAGGATCTGGGGGTGCGCCATTTAGCAGATTTTACCGGAAAACTTCTTATCAATATCGTGCCAAGCCTGGATACACCTGTCTGTGGTGCATCGACGCGCGAGTTTAATCAGCGGGTGGCGGAACTGGATAATACTCAGGTCATTGTGGTGTCGGCTGATCTACCCTTTGCCCAAGGACGTTTTTGTTCAACGGAAGGTTTATCTGATGTGATCCCACTATCCATGATGCGAACCAGAAAATTTGCCAAGGACTATGGCGTGTTGCTCACTGACGGCCCCTTACAGGGTTTGTGTGCCAGAGCAGTAGTTGTCGTTGATTCGGCTGGACAGGTGGCTTACACCGAGCTGGTTAAAGAGATTACTCAAGAGCCAGATTATAATGCAGCCATCTCGGCAGTTGAGGCGGCTAGCTAGCGATGAGCGAGGGTAAGAATTTGTTAAATACGGGTAATGCCGATGGTGAAAACAGTCACATATTCATCACCCGAAGACTGGTGCGTTTTGGTGACGTTGATCCGGCTGGCATTGCCTATTATCCGCGGATAAATAATTTTATCCACGAGGCCTTTGAAGATCTATGGGAGGAATATATCGGTGTTCGTTATTACCTGCTGATTCAGCAACACCGAGTAGCATTCCCGATGGTGCATACGGAGATTGACTTTAAGGCGCCACTGCGATTTGGTGACCGGCCGGTCATCAAAGTGACCTGTTTTCATATTGGTAACAGTTCTTTGGGTATTCGTTATCTGTTTGACGTCAACGGAAAGATCTGTGTTGATGCGAAAACAATGACCACCTGTATTAATGCGGATGAGTTGAAGAGTCAGCCCATACCTAAAAAATACAGAGAAATGCTTGAGCGTATCTATCGGCCAGAGAGCTGATCAATAATTGGGTACGATTGTGGTGCCTTTGGTTATTTGTTAAAAATAGAAGAGTGGCGAGTTATGCGTGAATCATCCGAACCTTTTTTGAATAACCAATGGCTGGAAGACTTTACGGTGGGGCAAAAATTCAGGTATGGCAACTGGGTGATGAAGATTGAGGAAATGCTCGATTTTGCGCGCCTGTATGATCCAGAGCCGTTTCACCTGGATGAGGCGAAAGCAAGGGCTTTGGGTTGGGATGGCATCATCGCATCCGGGCCACAAATCTCTGCGATTTGGCGGCGCATGAGCAAGGATGCATTTCCAAATGCTGAGATTATCGTGTCGCCGGGCTGGGATAGCATTCGTTGGTTCAAACCGGTTTATGCGGGGGATGTGTTACACGTTGAAACGGAGATTACTGAGGCAAGAGCACTCAAAAGTCGTGATCGGCAAGGTATGATTAAGCTTGATAACCGAATAATGCGCGGTGATGAGCTGGTCTCACAGTTGTCTTCTACCTGGTTTATGCGCGCCCAATCCTGATCGACCAAATTCCGGCCGACTAAATCCCGGCCAAATAGCCTCAATCCAGTTAGTCATTAACAGTCCCACAGCTATTCTGCACAGCAGGCTTGATTTCTACCCTTACGTTTAGCTGCATAAAGGGCCTTATCAGCACGTTCTATGATGGAGGTGACACAGTCAAGTGAATTGAGTGTTGCGACCCCCGAACTGATGGTTGTGGAAATCTTTTGATTCTTATAAGAGATAGTACTCGAGGAAACCCCTCGGCGTACTTTCTCGGCGACCTGGGCCGCACCCTCTAGATCCGTTTTGTGCAGCAAAATCAGAAATTCTTCGCCGCCATAGCGAAACAGTAAATCGGTTTTGCGCAGCATCTGAAGAAGATCCATGGCGACCTGCTTCAACAGGTCGTCGCCACACTGGTGGCCATAGTCATCGTTGACTTTCTTAAAATGATCAAAATCGAACATGATGATCGACAAGGGTGTTTTGTCGCGCAACGCAAGATCTATCTCCCTGTGGAGTGCTGCATCCAGAGCTTGTCGGTTGCCGCAAAGCGTCAGAGGATCTGTTGTAGCAGCCTTAAGTGCACTATGGTATTTCAGGGAGTTGCGCAGCGGGTACATGAGGCTGCTCATTAGATCCTCTAGCATCAGGATTTCATTATCCCGGTATCGTCGGTGGCGTGTAAATGCAATCAGGCCAAGACTGCCTTCTTCTGTATTCAGCTGATAACTCACTTTGTGCTTGCCCGTGACAGCGCTGCTAAATTGAATGTCGGATTCCTCATGGCTATAGTTAATTCCATCTACTGGTACTAGCGTACGAATACGGTTCAAAAACAGATAGAGAATTTCTTCGATCTCCAGGGATGCCTGTAAATCTCTGGAAAGATCAATCAGCAACTGATTTAGCTTGGCTTTTTGAGTTGAATGCTCGGCTCGCGCCGGTTCCAGTCTGTTAGTTAAATTGAACACGCTGGCGCTTTGTATTCTGTTTGCCATAACTCATCCCTTATTCATCAAGTATTCTTATTTTCGGGAGCGCTCTGGTTGTTAGACGAGAGATCACTGGGCTCCTGATGTTGGGAGAGATGATGCGAATTCTATGCCAATTAAAATAGCCCTATAAAATCTAACAAAAACAGTTGGTTATGGGTGGCGCCAAAAAAACGTCACTTTTTCCTTTGGGTTCCAAATGCAAAACACCAGGGTGGTGACAAATTTTTGTCATGATTATTGGGAGGGATTTGGGGCATTCCAGTTTTGTGCATCCAGGGATTGGCCGTGGATATTTTTACCTGCAGGCCCCATAAGGTGAAGATAGAGTCCCATGATCTCCTCAGGAGCAGGATTCTTTTTGATATCTTCTGCGGGAAATGCTTGTGCGCGCATGCGGGTGCGGGTTGCGCCTGGATTGATGCAGTTGACTCTAATATTGGAAATGCCCTCAAGCTCATCGGCAAGCGTCTGCATCAATGCCTCTGTGGCAAATTTTGATGCCGCATAAGCTCCCCAAAAAGCGCGGCTTTTTCGACCGACGCCTGATGAGGTAAACAGGATAGATGCATCATCGGACTCCTCCATTAATGGGAGAATTGCCTGGGTCAGCATTAGTTGAGCGGTGACATTGACATGCATCACTTCGCACCAGGTATTAGGGTCGTAGCTTGCTATGGGTGCTTTTTTGCCGAGAATACCCGCGTTGTGTAAAAGGCCGTCCAGTTTGCCCAGTTCCTGTTTAATGGCTTCCGCCAAATCATCATAATCCTGCGGTGTAGCGGTCAGTAAATCCATTGGGTGAATCAAAGGTTCTGGGGAACCGCTGTTGACTATTTCATCGTAGACCGATTCGAGTTTTTTAAGTGTGCGCCCGAGTAAAATAACAGTGGCACCATTTTCGGCATAACAGTTTGCGGCGGCACGACCGATGCCGTCTCCGGCGCCGGTTACCAGTACTACGCGCTCTTTTAGCTGGTTCAAATTTGTATTGCTGGTTGTTTTATTGGTCAAGATGAGTTCCTCTGCGGCGCCTGATTTTACTAAAAGCCGCTATGTAATAACTGAGTTAGTTCGTCTGGATGATCTATATAGTAGTCCGCGTCCCACTCCTTTGGATTGTCATTGGCTTCGATATAGCCGTATAGCGCGGCCACTGTGCGCATTCCTGCATTATGGCCAGCTTCAATGTCGCGCCGGTGATCGCCGACGTAAATAGCCTGCTGTGGGTTGCAGCCAATAATTTCGCAGGCTTTTAACATGGGTTCAGCGTGAGGCTTACTGTTTTTTACTTGATCGGCGCAAACAATGGCCGAGCAGCGCGGGCTTAGTGCCATGTGCTGCATGATAGGCAGGGTATATTGGCTGGGCTTGTTAGTGACCACGCCCCAGGATAGTTCGAATTGATCCAGTGTGGCCAGTAGCGCCTCTATCCCCGGAAAAGGCATCGTGTGTTGGGTAAGATTCTCGCTATAAAGATCCAGCAGCCTTCGGTACAGTTGCTGATGCCGCTTGGTATTTATGCGAGTGTTAAACCCAAGGCTGATCATGGCATTGCCGCCATTGGAAACTACTTCGCGAATTGATGGGTAGGGCAAAGGTGCCGTACCTTCTTCAAGTAACAATCTATTTAAAGCCTGGGCTAGATCCTGCGCTGTGTCCAGTAATGTGCCGTCCAGGTCGAACAGGATTGTAGTAATAGAATTGTTTGCCATTCTTGTATTACTCGGGCTTTGTGACATGCAGCATATAATTGACATCGACGTCATCGGCCAGTTTGTAACTCTGCATGACAGGGTTGTACACCAGGCCAATTATTTTATGGGAAACCAGGCCCGCTTGACGAACCCAGGCTGCCAGTTCCGATGGTCGAATAAACTTGCTGTAATCGTGGGTTCCTCTAGGCAATAATTTCAGAACATACTCTGCACCGACAATTGCAAACAGGTAAGATTTAGGGTTTCGGTTAATGGTGGATAAAAACAGATGTCCACCAGGTTTAAGCATTTTGGCGCAGGCACGGATCACGGATCCGGGGTCAGGCACATGCTCCAGCATTTCCAGGCAAGTGATAACGTCAAACAGGGGTGCATTGCGGGTGGTGCGCTGTTGTTCCAGCTGCTCGGCGCTGATCTGCTGATAGTCGATTTCCAGGCCGGACTCCAGGCTGTGGAGCTTGGCCACATTAATTGGCGTATTGCCCATATCTATTCCTGTCACCCGCGCACCTCTTTGCGCCATCGATTCGGATAAAATACCCCCCCCGCAGCCGACATCAAGTACCTCTTTGTCAGCTAATGATGCGGTTTCGTCGATAAAATTAAGTCGTAAGGGGTTGATCTGATGTAGCGGTTTAAACTCGCTGTCCTGATCCCACCAGCGACTGGCGATGGCTTCAAATTTTGCAATTTCCGCGTTGTCTACATTGGTTTCACTTGGGTCAGTAGAGTCTTCGGATGTAGGGCTGTTTGGCATTGATGGGCACCTTAAATTCTTGCAAATCTCCCTCAAACGGGAGGTTAAAAGTTCATGCTTTGCTGGTTTTCTGCAAACCTGATTTTATCACGCCAGACGGCTACCTTGCATTGTAATGCATCCATATCGATCGACGTCAGTTTTCGCTGATCCATTAGGGCGCGTCCTTTCACCCAAACGTGAGAGATATCCTGGCTGCAATTGGTGTAGATGAGATGTGAAATGGGATCATAGATAGGCTGGTGTTTTAATCCGTCGAGATTAATGGCTGTGATATCAGCGGATTTACCGATCTCCAGGCTACCGATGGAATCTTCCATTCCTAGCGCTTTTGCACCGTTGTAGGTCGCCATACGTAATGCCTGATAAGCAGTTAAAGTGTCGGCTCTATGGCTAACCCCTTTAGCCAGCAATGCAGCTGTCTTAACTTCCCCAAGCATATCCAGGTCATTATTGCTTGCCGCTCCGTCTGTCCCCAGGGCTATATTGATGCCGCAGTCCATTAGACGCCCAATCGGGCAAAATCCGCTGGCGAGCTTTAGGTTTGACTCCGGGCAATGAATAATATGGCAGCCGTTATCTGCGAGTAGGTGAATATCTTCCTCGTTGACCTGTGTCATGTGTACTGATTGAAGCCGAGGGGAGAGTAGGCCCAGCTGATTGAGTCGCTGTATCGGTCTCAGTCCACTTTGTTTTAGCGAATCCTCCAGTTCGTGTGCGGTTTCATGAAGGTGAATCTGCACTGGAGCATCCAGCTCATCGGCAAGCATGCGTATCTTTTCAAAGGATTCGTCAGAGACTGTGTAGGGCGCATGGGGGCCAAACCCTATGGTGATCAATTCATGATTCCGGTAATCGTCATGAATCGACAGCCCTTTGTGAATATATTCTTCAGCATTACTGGCCCAGGCGCTGGGAAACTCAAGTACCGGCATCATGATTTGTGCACGAATCTTGTGTTTGTGTGCAATTTTGGCAGTCTGATTAGGGAAAAAATACATATCGCTAAAACAGGTGATCCCGCTAAGCAGCATCTCTGCAATGGCCAGCTCAGTACCATCAGCGACAAACTCCTCGCTCACCCATCTTCGCTCTGCTGGCCAAATATGGTTGTTCAGCCAGCTCATTAGTGGCAGATCGTCTGCCAGCCCGCGAAAAAGTGTCATCCCGGCATGGCCGTGTGCGTTAATCAGCCCAGGTATGATGGCATGAGCGCCAAGGTCATATTGCTTGTTGCAGCGATAGTTTCGCTCGGCTTGGTCTGAGTCGAGAATATCCTCGATAAGTCCGTTGTTGATTATCAGGCTATGGTTCGTCAAAACCTGATTGTCCGGATTAACAGGGATTATCCACTTTGCCTTGATCAGGCTGTCCGCTTTTTGCTTAGCCATTGAGTCGTTTGAGTAGCTGATTCGTTTTCAGTTTCCAAAGCGGGCGATTGTTTCATTTGGACGTGGGTCTGTCCAGAAGACTTCTTTAATATTGGGTTTTTTATCCTGGTAGTGCGTCTGGGGAGCCGGGTTGGGAATATTTCCCATATAAACGCATGTGATTGTGAAATTTTGTACCGATCTGTGTTAAAATCCATTCCTTTTTGGGTTGGTCAATTTGGCTTTTTCGGGCCTATTGCGGACCGCTAAAGAATATAATAATCGTATAAAAAGGAAGCAGACCTTTATGGGTGAGTTAGCCAAAGAAATTCTACCCGTCAATATAGAAAATGAACTGAAACAGTCCTATCTGGATTACGCGATGAGCGTTATTGTCGGGCGTGCATTACCGGATGTCAGGGATGGGCTTAAACCGGTGCACCGGCGCGTACTTTTTGCGATGAGTGTACTCAATAATGATTACAACAAGCCGTACAAGAAGTCTGCGCGTGTAGTGGGTGATGTAATCGGTAAATATCACCCCCATGGTGATACGGCCGTTTACGACACCATTGTGCGCATGGCTCAGCCTTTTTCCATGCGGTACATGCTGGTAGATGGGCAGGGGAACTTCGGGTCTGTCGATGGGGACTCAGCTGCTGCTATGCGTTATACGGAAATTCGCATGGACAAGATTTCCCATCAGATTCTGGCAGATCTGGATAAGGAGACCGTTGATTTTGTGCCAAACTATGATGGCACGGAGCTAATACCAGAGGTGATGCCAACACGTATCCCTAATTTGCTGGTGAATGGCTCCTCAGGGATTGCGGTGGGCATGGCCACTAATATTCCGCCGCATAATTTGAGCGAGGTGATCAACGGTTGTCTGGCACTGATGGATAATCCGGATATTGATATCCCGGAATTGATGGAGCATATTCCGGGCCCGGATTTCCCGACGGCAGCCTTTATTAATGGTCGAGCAGGAATCGTGGAGGCCTACAAAACGGGGCGCGGACGAATTTACCTGCGTGCGCGGCACGAAATTGAAACCGACGAAAAAAGTAGCAAGCACACCATTGTTGTCACCGAATTACCCTATCAGGTTAACAAAGCGCGTTTAATCGAGAAAATTGCTGAGTTGGTTAAGGATAAACAAATTCAGGGAATCACCGAGTTGCGTGATGAATCCGATAAGGATGGCATGCGAATCGTTATTGAATTACGGCGTGGCGAAGTGCCTGAGGTTGTGCTCAACAATCTCTATGCACAGACACAATTACAGAATGTATTCGGTATAAATGTGGTTGCACTGGTAGATGGGCAACCTAAAACGCTCAACTTAAAACAGTTATTGCAAGCATTTGTCCGGCACAGACGTGAAGTGGTTACACGGCGTACCATATACGAACTGCGCAAGGCCCGCGAGCGAGGCCATATTCTCGAAGGACAGGCCGTGGCATTGTCCAATATCGATCCCGTTATTGCACTGATTAAGGCATCACCCTCTTCCGCTGAAGCCAAGGAAAAGCTGGTGTCACAACCCTGGCAGCCCGGTGCAGTAATGGCAATGCTGGAACGTTCAGGGGCGGATGTGTGTCGACCGGAAGATTTGGCGGAACAGTATGGCTACCGTGAGGGGAATTATTACCTGAGCCCAGAGCAGGCCCAGGCCATTCTTGATTTGCGTTTGCACCGTTTAACCGGATTAGAGCAGGAAAAACTGGTCTCCGAATACAAGGATCTGATTGACCGAATTACCGGATTGCTGGAAATTCTTGAGAATCGTGATCGATTGATGGAAGTCATTCGCGGGGAGCTAGCGGAAGTCAAAGAGCAGTTCGGTGATGATCGGCGCACAGAGATTATGCATAGTCAGCTTGATCTCACCATGGAAGATTTGATTACCGAGGAAGATATGGTGGTGACCCTGTCTCATGGCGGGTATGCAAAAACTCAGCCGGTGGGTACTTACCAGGCGCAGCGTCGCGGAGGAAAGGGTAAGGCGGCAACGACAGTGAAGGATGAGGACTTCGTTGAACACATTTTGGTTTGCAGTACGCATGACACCATACTTTGCTTTTCCAACAGGGGGAAGGTCTATTGGCTCAAAGTCTATCAAATTCCGGTAGCTGGCCGTACCGCCAAGGGGCGCCCCATGGTCAACCTGTTGCCGTTGGCTGAAGATGAGCGCATAACCACCATTTTGACAGTTAATGAGTATACGGAAGATCACTTTATTTTCATGGCAACGAGCAGTGGAACGGTTAAGAAAACTTCCCTGATGAATTTTTCGCGACCTCGAAGCTCCGGGCTGATTGCCCTGGATTTAAACGGAGATGATACACTCATAGGTGCGGCTATCACTGACAGCAATAAAGATATTATGTTGTGCAGCAATTCGGGTAAAGCGGTGCGCTTTGCTGAGTCAGATGTGCGTCCCATGGGGCGAACCGCCCGAGGGGTTCGCGGCGCTAGACTTAAGAAAGGAGAGAGTGTAATTTCCCTGATTATTCCGGAACCTGATGTGCGAGTGCTCTGTGTCAGTGCAAACGGTTATGGTAAGCGAACGGAAATGGAAGATTTCCCGGTACATAATCGTGGTGGTTCAGGTGTGATTGCGTTGCAGACAAGTGATCGCAATGGAGAGCTGGTCGGTGCTGTTCCCGTCACCGATGGAGATGAAATAATGCTGATTAGTAATAAAGGTACACTGGTCAGGACGCGGACTGATGAAATTCCCGTTTTGGGGCGTAATACGCAGGGAGTTAGACTGATTAAAGTTGGTAAGGGAGAGCGTCTTGTCGGTGTGGAGCGTGTTGAAGAAACAGAAGAAGTGGACGAGGTGGATAGTGAAAATACAGCAGAATCGAGCCCTGATGCTGAATAACTGGCGTGTAAACATATGAGTAAAAATGCTTCTGAGCAGCAGGCGTTAAGCAAACTCAGGCAGCAAATCGACGCTATCGACACGGATATACAGCGTCTGATCAATGAGCGGGCAAGCTGCGCCAAACAAGTTGCCGAAGTCAAAATGCATTCCGGTGGCGCTGTGAGCCCCGTGTTTTATCGACCGGAACGTGAAGCGCAAGTGTTGCGTAAAATTATGGAGCGTAACAAAGGACCAGTCGCTGACGAGCAAATGGCGCGGATCTTTCGTGAAGTGATGTCAGTGTGTCTGGCGCTTGAGCAGCCCATGCGGATCGCGTTTTTGGGGCCAGAGGGGACATTTACGCAGGCGGCCGCGCTTAAACATTTTGGACATTCGGTTGTCAGTGCACCATTGGCATCGATTGATGAGGTGTTTCGAGAGGTCGAGTCCGGTGCTGCCAACTACGGAGTGGTTCCGGTAGAAAATTCCACCGAAGGTATGGTCAACTCCACGCTAGACAGCTTTATGAATTCAGCACTAAAAATATGTGGTGAAGTGGAGCTGCGTATTCATCACCACCTGTTAACCAAGGGTGAAACAGAGCTGGCAAATATTCGAAAAATCTATTCGCACGAGCAGTCTCTGGCCCAGTGTAGAAAATGGCTGAATACGCATTTGCCCCAGGCCGAGCGGGTCAGCGTTGGAAGTAATGCTGAAGCGGCGAGAATGGTTTTAGGTGAAACTGCAGACTGTGCTGCCGAGGTGGCTGCAATTGCGGGTGATATGGCGGCCGAAGCCTATGCTCTTGATGTGCTGGCATCACGAATTGAAGATGAGCCGGATAATGCAACACGATTTCTTGTAGTCGGTCATCAGTTGGTGCCGCAAAGCGGGCGGGATAAAACTTCGATCATTATTGCAATGCGCAATAAACCAGGAGCCCTTTATCATTTGCTCGAGCCTTTTCAAAAAGCTGAGTTAAGTCTGACTCGGGTCGAAACAAGGCCTTCGCGAACAGGCACATGGAGCTATGTGTTTTTCGTTGATTTTGAAGGGCATTGTGAGGATGAAAAAGTCCAGTCTGTGCTCGCAAAAATTGCCGATGAGGCGGCCGAGCTAAGAGTATTAGGATCCTACCCTGTTGCGGTTCTATAGATGGACATTTGCCAGCTCTTTGGCTGTAATTCTGAATTCCCCATTTTCGGAAGGCTTCTATTAACCTAACCACTAAAGAATTGGCATTTTTTGCCAGGTAATGGCTAATAATTGTAATGAAACAAAATAAAGAAATCCTTGATTCGCTAACTATTAATAAAATGGTAGTGATTGGTGTGGGGCTTATTGGTGGGTCTCTGGCCAAGGTGCTGCGCACCAAAGGTATGGTAAAACAACTTGTTGGGGTGGGGCGTAACGAGCAAAACCTTAAGCGAGCGGTGGCGATGGGAGTGATTGATAGCTATTCCCTGGATGCAGCTGAAGCCGTTCAAGGTGCTGATCTGGTATTGATCTCAATGCCTGTGCTGGGTATTGAAAAGGTGCTGGCATCAATCAAGGATTCGTTGTCGCCTGACACCATTATCACGGATGCCGGGAGTGCCAAGGGGATAGTTGTCGCAGCGGCAAAAAAAGTATTTGGTAGCGTACCGGCAAAATTTGTTCCTGGTCATCCGATCGCCGGGTCGGAGAAAAGTGGTATTGAAGCCGCAGATGAAGAACTTTATCTGCAGCATATGGTTATATTGACGCCGTTGCCCGAGACTGATCGGGGAGCATTGGATATTGTCAGTCAAATTTGGAAAGCCGCTGGTGCTGAGGTGGTTACCATGGATGTTAAGTATCATGATCAGGTCCTGGCGGCTACCAGTCATTTGCCGCATTTGTTAGCATATTCGCTGGTCGAGACACTGGCTGGGCGAAATGAAAATCGGGAAATTTTTCGCTACGCTGCTGGAGGGTTTCGGGACTTTACCCGCATTGCCTCCAGTGATCCAACAATGTGGCACGATATATTTTTGGCAAACCGTGAGGCTGTGCTGAAAAGTCTGGATGCCTTCTCTGAAGGTGTGACGATGCTTCGTAAGGCTTTAGAAGACCAGGACAGTCAGTCGATGATGGGGATTTTTACCCGTGCCAAGTCGGCCAGAGATCATTTTACAAAATTACTAGCCCAAAGAGCTTATGTTGAACCTATGAATGAAAGTGATACCACATTTTTTGCGGGTAAAAAAGGGGCGTTAACCGGGAAGTTACGTGTGCCCGGAGATAAATCCATTTCGCATCGCTCGATAATGCTGGGTGCGATCGCCCAGGGCGAGACAGAGGTGAGTGGGTTTTTAGAAGGCGAAGATAGTCTTGCAACGCTACAGGCATTTCGTGATATGGGTGTAGTGATCGAGGGCCCTTTTCAAGGAAAAGTAAAGATCTATGGTGTCGGCATGAGTGGCTTGAAAGCCCCGCCTGGACCACTGTATCTAGGTAATTCGGGGACTTCAATGCGCTTGCTTGCCGGACTGTTGTCGGCGCAATCGTTCGATGTTGAGCTCACGGGTGATAGTTCTCTGTCAGTGCGTCCTATGAAGCGCGTGGCGGGTCCGCTGGCGCAGATGGGTGCGAAAATTGAGACTTGTGACGGCAAGCCGCCTTTGACGCTGCGTGGTGGCAGTGAGATTCACGGTATACATTATGAAATGCCCGTTGCCAGCGCTCAGGTTAAATCAAGTCTACTGTTGGCCGGGCTCTACGCAAAAGGTGTTACCCGGGTGGTTGAGCCCGCTCCGACGCGGGATCATACCGAAAGAATGTTGTGCGGTTTCGGTTATAAAGTTGATGTAAAAAGCTTGTCTGGCACTTCAAAGGAAATAAGTTTGCAGGGCGGAGGTGTTCTTTGCGGTGGAAGTATCGATATTCCGGCTGATATATCTTCTGCGGCTTTCTTTATGGTGGCTGCCAGTATTGTGCCGGACTCTGATATCACATTGGAGCATGTCGGTGTTAATCCAACACGCACAGGTGTGATCAATATTCTTCAGAAAATGGGTGCTGACATCCAGTTAATTGAAGAGCGAATTGTGGGAGGTGAACCGGTCGCGGATATCAGGGTTCGTGCATCTCAACTGCAGGGTATTGATATTCCCGAAGATCAGGTGCCTCTTGCAATCGATGAATTCCCTGTGTTGTTTGTTGCTGCAGCCTGTGCAAAGGGTAAGACGGTGTTGAGGGGTGCTGAGGAGTTGCGAGTCAAGGAAAGCGATCGTATACAGGTAATGGCCGATGGACTTGTGGCTTTAGGAGTCGACGCAAACCCTACCGCTGATGGTATCTCCATTGAAGGGGGGCGGTATCAGGGTGGGGTGGTTGACAGCCAGGGTGATCATCGCATTGCGATGGCGTTCTCAGTAGCCGCACTGAGGGCTGACGGCGATATCGAAATACTGAATTGTGCCAATGTGGCTACTTCATTCCCTGATTTTGTGAATTTAGCGAATCAGGTAGGAATGAATGTCAAAGTAGAAAATTAAGGATGACCAAACTGGAAAGAATACCACCTGTTATTACCATAGATGGACCAGGAGGTGCTGGAAAGGGAACTATTAGTTACCTTTTGGCGAGTCGGCTTAAATGGCATTTACTGGATAGTGGAGCCCTGTATCGAGTATTGGCTTTGGCTGCTGAACAGCAAAGTATTGCCAACACAGATGTCAGTGCTTTGGAGCGACTTGCGGGCGGACTAAATGTGAGTTTTCAGCCTGATGAGGGTGCGCTGGGGGCTCGGGTACTTTTGAAGGGTGTTGATATCAGTCAGGCGATTCGTACTGAGACCTGTGGAAATCTTGCCTCTCAGGTAGCCGCTATTCCGCGGGTTCGAGAAGCGCTTTTGCAAAGGCAGCGAGCATTTCGCAAGCAGCCTGGGTTGGTGGCGGATGGCAGAGATATGGGTACAGTAGTTTTCGAGGACGCACCTTTGAAGATATTTCTGACCGCCAGCGCTGAGGAAAGGGCAAAAAGGCGCCATAACCAGTTGAAAGACAAAGGGTTTGATGTTAGCCTGCGCGCTCTTTTTGATGATATTCAAAAAAGGGATGAGCGCGACGCAAGCAGAAGTGCCTCGCCGTTGATTCCTGCCTCCGATGCAATTCAGTTGGATAGTACGGATTTGAGTATAGAAAAGGTGTTTGATCGGGTGATGGTTGAGGCTAGGAAAAGGGCTTTGGCTTGATCCGGTATTGCTGCCTGTGTAATGCGCAAAAACCAGCCCCGCATTACCTGGCATTATATAAATAGGCCCTCGTAGATGGCTGGATACGTGGGGAAATAAGTGAAAGTGTTATTGCTTCACTTATAGTGAAAATTTGTAGGTATAAATGATGAGCGAAAGCTTTGCAGAGTTATTCGAAGAGAGTTTAAAGACGGTCGAAATGAAGCCCGGTTCAATTATAACCGGCGTGGTTGTCGCGATAGATAGCGATTGGGTGACCGTGAATGCAGGATTAAAATCGGAGGGTGTGATTCCTCGTAACCAGTTTATTGACGAGGCGGGTGATTTTGATCTGAATGTAGGGGACGAAGTAAGAGTCGCCCTGGAAAGTCTGGAAGATGGGTTTGGTGAGACACGTTTGTCCCGTGAAAAAGCGCGACGTGCGGAATCCTGGGACGTACTGGAAAAAGCTTACGAAGCTGGAGAGCTGGTCACAGGTGTTATTAATGGCAAGGTTAAAGGTGGCTTCACTGTTGATCTCAACAATGTGCGGGCTTTCTTACCAGGATCGCTGGTTGATGTGCGCCCCATTCGTGAACCGATTCACCTTGAAGGTAAAGAATTAGAGTTTAAGGTTATCAAGCTGGATCAGAAGCGCAACAATGTGGTCGTTTCTCGTCGTGCTGTGCTGGAAAAAGAAAATAGTGCAGAAAGAGATAACCTGCTGGCCACCCTTGAAGAGGGGATGAGTGTTGACGGTATTGTTAAGAACCTAACAGACTACGGTGCTTTTGTTGATCTGGGCGGTGTTGACGGGTTGTTGCATATTACCGATATGGCGTGGAAGCGAATTAAGCATCCTAGTGAGATTGTTGCGATCGGTGACGAAATTAAAGTTAAGGTTCTGAAGTTCGATAAGGAAAAGAATCGTGTGTCTCTGGGGCTGAAACAGCTTGGCAGTGATCCATGGGGCGAGATTAAAGGTCGTTATCCTGAAAATAGCAAGGTTAAGGCTCGCGTCACTAACTTAACGGATTATGGCTGCTTTGCCGAAATTGAAGAAGGTATAGAAGGGCTGATACACGTTTCAGAAATGGATTGGACCAATAAAAACGTTCATCCATCGAAACTGGTTCAGGTAGGAGAAGATATTGAAGTGATGATTCTCGATATTGACGAGGAGCGTCGCCGTATTTCTTTGGGTATGAAGCAATGTACTCAAAACCCTTGGGAAGAATTTGCTTCCAATCATGCAAAAGGATCGAAAATATCAGGAAATATTAAATCTATTACTGATTTTGGTATCTTTATTGGATTGGAAGGTGGAATTGATGGACTGGTTCACCTGTCTGATATCTCCTGGAGTGAAACCGGTGAAGAAGCGGTGCGAAGCTACAAGAAGGGAGACGATATAGAGACAGTTATTCTTTCTATAGATCCTGAGAGAGAGCGTATTTCTTTAGGCGTTAAGCAGCTTGATGGCGACCCCTTTGCAGAGTATGTTGCAGCAAATGATAAGGGTGCAGTAGTCACGGGTAATGCCAAAGAAGTAGATGCCAAGTATGTCACAATCGAGCTGGCACCAGGCGTAGAGGGTACTTTGAAAGTGTCTGAAATTAGCCGGGATAAGATTAAGGATGCGCGAGAAGTGATTAACGAAGGCGACGCGGTAGAGTGTAAGGTCGTTAATGTTGACCGCAAGAACCGAGTGATTAGCCTGTCTATTAAAGCCAAGGATATGGAAGAAGAGAAGACGGTGATGAAGGAAATGCGGCAGCGAGAAACAGAGCGCGCAGGACCTACCACTATTGGCGAACTGATTAAGGCACAAATGGCTAATCAGGATCAAGAAGAGGAATAAATTGTATTGTGAACAAGGCGATACATAGTATTCTGGTTTATACTATTTTGCATACAACAACAATCAGGAAGTGGCTATGACCAAGTCAGAATTGATTGAATGCATTGTGGCTAATCAATCGCAACTATCAGTCAGAGATGTTGAGCTGGCAGTAAAGGCGATTATTGATATGATGGCACAAAGCTTATCCACTGGCGAGCGAATTGAAATCAGGGGTTTTGGCAGCTTTTCGCTACGTTACAGGTCTCCGCGAACGGGACGTAATCCCAAGACCGGGGATTCTGTGCAGTTGTCAGGCAAATATGTACCCCATTTTAAGCCTGGCAAGGAGTTGCGCGAGAAAGTGGATGCGAATCGAAGCTAGTCTTAAAGTCACTTGATGTTATATAAGCGGCATGCTCTAGAGCATGCCGTTTTTTTTGTCTGACAGTAATTGACTCTGCCAGTGAAAGGGTAGGAATTTGCTTTTCCATCTTAAGTATTATTGTTAATTGTATAAGCTGAGGTAGAATACCGGTGTGTATCGATCTGCCAACAGATCTATTGATAGTTTTTATCTCGCATATTAAGGGTGCTGCATGAGATGGGTTAAACGAATACTCATGATTTTAGTTTTGCTGATGGTTTTCGCTTGGGGACTATTATTTACTACAGAGAACATCGCCCAGACCCCTTTGTCACTTGTGTTTGTCACTTTGCCAGAGGCCAGTATTTCAATCTGGGTCGCCGCGGGGTTTGTGAGTGGTGGCTTGATTGGGTTATTAATCTGCATATTGTTGGTGACAAGAGTCAAAGCAACCCTGGTATCACTCAAGCGCCAGTTAAGGCAGAGTGAGCAGGAGCTGTCAAAACTTCGGGCGGGTATTACAGGGGAATAGTATGTCCGACCTGCCATTTCTAGTGGCCTTGTTTGTTGCAGTGGCGATAGGGTGGTGGCTTGGTCGCCGGGAGCTCAAGAAGAGATCAGGTATAGGCGCTTCAGCTCCATATGACTACTTTGAAGGGCTCAACTTTCTTCTAAAAGAGCAAGCAGATGCAACGATTGAAATGTTCCTCAATGCGATGGGTGCTGATACCAATGCTGTCGATACTCACCTTGCGCTCGGGCGGCTTTTTCGAGCCCGGGGAGAAGTGGACAAGGCGACCCGGGTCCATCAGGCGTTGCTTGCCAGGCAGGGGTTAGCAAGAGATAAACTATTATTGGCTCAGTTTGAGCTGGCTAATGACTACATGGCCGCAGGGCTTTTGGATCGCGCTGAACGTTTGCTTAAAGATTTAGGCGATGAATCCGGCGAAGTTAAATGGCGTAGCATAGAGCTGCTTATGGACATTTATCAGCAGGAAAAGGACTGGGATCGGGCCATTTCATGTGCCCTGTCGCTGCTGCCAAAACAGGGCCCTGAAATCAGGCCGGTTCTTGCCCATTATTGCTGTGAGAAAGCTATTCTGCTCATGGCTAACGACGAAAATACTCCGGCACGAAGGGAGTTAAATAGGGCTCTTAATTATGATGCGAGCTGTGTGCGAGCGAGCTTATTAAAGGGGCACCTGGAGGCTCAGACGGGACATTACAGAGAGGCAATTAAGGCGTTCCGCCGAGTGAAGGAGCAGGATCCCAGTTATCTGCCTGAATCTATTCCGCGTTTATCGGACTGTTACCGGAAATTGGGAAAAGACAAAGAACACAAAGAGTTTTTGCTGGACTGTTTGCAAAAGAAACCCTCGATTACGCTCGTGTTTGCTGTGGCAGATATACTTTACGGGAAGCCGGAGCAAAAGGATCAGGCACGACAGTTTATTGTGGAACAGTTGGCGAACCGGCCATCACTAAAGGGGGTGTTGCATCTCATCGATATACATCTTGCAGCAGAAAAAGAAACAGGTGATTCCCATTTGTCCGAACTTAGGAAACTAATGGCCCAGCTGATTGAGGCCAAGCCCGTTTACCGTTGTTCAAATTGTGGATATTCGGGAAAACACCTGGTTTGGCTATGCCCAGGTTGTCAGCGTTGGGGAAAGATTAAACCAATTTATGGACTGGAAGGTGAATAATGGTTAGCGTCCATAAAACGGACTTGAAAATACTACTGATGGGAGAGTAATCCGAATTGCGTAAAAGTGACGATGTAAAGATTATAGTGGCTCTGGATTATAGCTGCGCAGAGACCGCTATATTGATGGCAAAACAGTTAGATCCGGGGAAATGCCATCTAAAAATAGGCAAAGAGCTGTTTACGCGATGCGGGCCAGCGATCGTTGAGCAAACGCGAGCTCTGGGTTTTGAAGTATTCCTGGATTTAAAATTCCATGATATCCCCAATACCTGTGCTCAGGCAGTACGTGCCGCTGCAGAATTGGGTGTGTGGATGGTGAATGTCCATGCATCGGGAGGACGAGCTATGATGATGGCTGCGCGCGAAGCATTGGAGAAGGTAAGTGGTGCTCGCCCACTACTGATTGGCGTAACTGTTTTAACCAGTCTGGAGTCGCGTGATCTTGAGGAGCTGGGTTTCGCTGAACGATCGACACCCCTGGTCGCTCGCTTAGCAACATTAACAGAGAGCTGTGGTTTGGACGGAGTTGTTTGTTCACCACAGGAGGTAAAACTGCTCAGAGAACAGCGGAATAAGGATTTTCTATTAGTGACTCCTGGAATCCGCCCCCAAACAGCCGAGGCTGATGATCAAAAACGCATAATGACACCCGCGGAAGCGGTGCGTCAGGGAAGCAGTTATCTGGTGATTGGCCGGCCAATTACGCAAAGCAGAACACCCTTGCTGGCATTGGATAATATTATCAGCAGCATGGCGATCTAAATTTTTTGTAAGCTTGATCTTGTGTTACGGCCTTGTTAGGATTGGCCTGCTTTTAATCACACAAGGAATGTAGTTATGAAAAGTATCAAATGGATTATTGTTTTATTGAGCACCTCACTGATGTTGTTGTCGCTTCCCTCCTATTCAAATAACCAGCTTAATATCGCTGCAGCGGCGACTGCAGTGAAAGTCGTCGATGTAAATAATGCGGATGCAAAAACTATAGCGGCTCAATTGAAGGGTGTAGGGCTAAAAAAAGCACAGGCTATTGTGGACTATAGAGATACACACGGGCCGTTTAAGACTTTGGATGACCTGCTAAAGGTGAAAGGTATTGGAGTGAGTACGTTGGCTAAAAACAAGGACAAAATCAGCTTATGATGCTGTGACCAGGAGCGACAGAAGGCGCAATTATTGCGCCTTTTTTATTGCAAGCTGGTCTAAGCCAATTATACTTTCTTCGCAAAGCAAGGAAATTGAATTAAACCGTGATAGATGCAAACTGGAATGAGTATGAGGGCTACGTTAACGCGGGTGAATTAATGGAAAAAGTTAAGCAAGCGAGTCAATCTCTACAGAACTCTGCTCAGTGGGCAGCCTTGGCTGATCATAGAAAAACACAAAAGAAATGGGTTTTGAGCGATCTCTTTGAAGAAAACCCTGCGCGATTTGAGCAATTCTCACTCAAACTGGGCAATACGCTCTACGATTTCTCTAAAAACCTCCTTTCTGAGCAAACATTAAGTTATCTCATAGATTTGGCAGAGTCTGCCGGACTTAAGGAGAGTATCGACGCACTTTTTTCCGCTAAGCACGTAAATACAACAGAAAACCGCCCTGCACTGCATACCGCTTTGCGTGGTTCAATGCAGCACCCCGTCAATGTGGCTGGCGAGGATATCATACTCTCGATAGCGGTAATGCGAGAGAAGATGCGAGATTTTTCTGAGCGTATTCGCGCGGGTTTATATTTGGGCGCTACCGGTAAGCCCATTATCACTGTTGTGAATTTGGGAGTAGGGGGCTCTGATCTAGGACCCAGGATGGTTTGTGAGGCGTTTAAACATCGTGCGTCAGTTCATGTCAAAGTGCTATTTGTTTCGAGTATTGATGGCAATGAGGTTGTTGCGACCTTGCGCGACCTTGATCCAGAGACAACGCTGTTTATCGTTTCGTCCAAGTCTTTTTCTACAGTCGATACTATGGCTAATGCGGAAACAGCGAAGGCCTGGCTTGCCAACCATTTAGGTCCCGGGAAAAAGTTAACGAAACACTTTATCGGGGTATCGGCAAATGCTGATGCGATGAGCGAATTTGGTATCAAGACTGAAAATCAGTTGCCGCTCTGGGATTGGGTTGGTGGACGGTATTCCGTATGGTCAGCTATTGGTTTGTCGATAGCTATTAGTCTTGGAATGTATAATTTTGAGCAGTTTTTAAAAGGTGCGGCTGAAGCGGATGAGCATTACCGAAATACAAAATTCAGGGAAAACATCCCGGTTATTCAGGCATTGATTGCGATTTGGTATAATAATTTTTGTGATGCAACCACTCGGGTGGTGTTGCCTTACGACCACAGAATGCATGTGCTTCCAGCCTTTTTGCAGCAGCTTGAAATGGAGAGCAATGGAAAGCACGTTACTCTAACGGGTGAGCAGGTTCAGTGCGCTACTTCACCGATTATCTGGGGAGAGTTTGGCCCGAACGCGCAGCACGCCTTCTATCAGTTGTTACACCAGGGGACACATTTTGTCCCGGCTGAGTTTATTGTCGTGGCAAATAATCCGGCGGTTCCCGAGAAACATCAGACCTTGGCTATGGTTAACTGTCTTGCGCAATCACGAGCACTGATGTTGGGAGAGGCGATCGCTAAAGATGATAGCGATAGAGATGCCTTAGCGAGACACTATCCAGGCAATAAGCCCAGTACTACCATTGTACTGAAAGAGCTGACACCCAAAAGTCTCGGATCTCTTATGGCATGTTATGAACATCAGGTCTATACAGAAAGCGTCATTTGGAATATAAATCCATTTGATCAGTGGGGAGTAGAGCTGGGTAAAAAATTGGCCGGTCAAATACAGGCCAATGGTAATGATGAGAAAAAAGAGCAAGCTTATGATAGTTCAACAGCGGGCTTACTGAGGTTTGTGCGAATTCGTGATTAAAATAATAAACGCTGTTAATTGTTGGGAGCCGTTGTGCTAGTACCCGTTATTTTAGCTGGAGGGGTAGGGTCAAGATTGTGGCCACTGTCTCGAGAAAATTATCCGAAACAATTCATTCCCCTGTTGGACGAAGAAAATTCTCTAATGCAGTCAACCCTGCAAAGACTGGAAGGGATAGGGGGCGTCAGCCCGCCGATGCTCGTATGCAATGCTGAGCACAGGTTTATGGTGGCTGAACAACTGCGCCAGCTGGGGATAAAGGATGCGACAATTTTATTAGAACCGGTAGCGAAAAATACTGCACCGGCAGTGGCGCTTGCGGCTATTGAAGCCACTGCAAAGGATGAAGAAGCGGTTTTGTTAGTGTTGCCAGCGGATCACCTGATTAGTTCAAATAAAGTCTTTCACAAAGCTATTGAGAGTGGGTTAGCACAGGCTAAACAGGACAAACTGGTTACATTTGGTATTGTCCCTGACCGGCCGGAAACGGGGTATGGCTACGTCAAACGAGCGAACCAGATGGCAGGCGGCTGCTACGCCGTGGCGGAATTTGTTGAGAAGCCTGATGTGAAGAAAGCAGCGGAATACGTAGACAGTGGCTGTTACTACTGGAACAGTGGGATGTTTATGTTTTCGGCGAAGACTTATTTAAAGGAGCTAGGAAAGTATGCGCCGGACATACTGGAAGACTGCCTACATGCCTACGACTCAATCTATACGGATTTGGATTTCAAGAGAGTGGATGAGCAAGCATTTTCCGAATGTCGCAGTGAGTCAATTGATTATGCGGTCATGGAGAATACGCGTAACGCAGTTGTGGTACCTCTGGATACCGGGTGGAATGACGTGGGCGCTTGGGCGGCTATCTGGGATATTACCGACCAGGATCAACAGGGAAATGTTGTCGTTGGTGATGTGATGCTGGATAATACGCAAGGCAGTTATATACGTTCTGAATCGCGTCTGGTTGCCGGGATTGGACTAAGAGATCTGGTGGTGGTAGAAACAGCAGATGCGGTGTTGATAGCGGACCGTCAAAGTGTGCAGGATGTTAAAAATATTGTCACCCGGTTGAAACTTGATGCCCGTCGAGAAATAACGGATCACACCCGAGTCGTTAGACCCTGGGGATCCTATGAGTCGATCGTCAATTGTGGTCGGTTTCAGGCGAAACGTATTGTCGTAAACCCCGGAGCACAGTTGTCGCTGCAGCTCCACCATCACCGTGCTGAACACTGGGTGGTGGTTAAAGGTTGCGGATTAGTGACCAAAGGTGAGGAGAAATTTCGCCTAAATGAGGATGAATCGACCTATATACCGATAGGAACGAAACATCGTTTGCAAAATCCGGGTATAATCCCGCTGGAAATTATAGAAGTGCAAACGGGTAGCTATCTTGGAGAGGATGATATTATTCGGTTTGGTGATGATTATGGCAGACAAGATTGAATTGTCGCTTAGGCATAAATCATTTAAATAATAGGGTGTATTAAGTAGCGCTTATTGTATCAAGTGCTCTTATTGTAAAGGAAAAATTCGTGCCGAACTTCGTTCATACTCGAATATTGCATTTACCACGAAAATACAAACGCATTATCATGATGCTGGCCGATGGGCTCATGATTCCATTCGCTCTTTGGTCCGCGTTCGCGTTGTATTTAAGTTCAGTTACCTATGATTCCTCTCAATACCTGTGGCTCTTTATTGCTGCACCGCTGATTAGTGTCCCCATACTTGGACGCCTGGGACTCTATCGGGCGGTCGTTCGATACATGGGGCCTCAAGCGGCCTTTGCCGTCCTCAAGGGTGTCACGCTCGTTACCGTTGTGATGATGATTTCTGTGCTGATGTTAAAAATCACAGCCATTCCCAGGTCTATATTTGTTATTTTCTGGCTCATTGCCGTACTCTATGTGGGCGGGAGTCGCTTTTTGGTGCGGGCCTATTTCCATTGGTTGATCAAAAGCTACACAGAGCGTCAACTGGTTGCAATTTATGGTGCAGGAAGTGCGGGCATGCAACTGGCATCAGCGCTTTCCAGTGGCTCAGACTATCTGCCGGTTGCCTATATTGATGATAACCCGGTTACCAGGGGAAGTGTGATTAACGGCATTCAGGTATATGCCCCAGATAACCTGGAGCAGGTGCTGAAAAACCTTAAAATCAAGCAGGTGCTTCTGGCGATGCCCTCGATCAGCCGAGTGCAGAGGCAGGCGATTATTGATCGGCTGGAGAGTTTGCCGGTCTATGTGCGCACCGTACCTTCGATGCCGGACCTGGTAGCCGGAAAAGTCAGATTGGACGAAATTCAGGACGTAGATATTGAAGACCTGCTTGGCCGGGATGCGGTGCCAGCAAACCAGATGCTGCTGGCCAAGGCGGTGAGTGGTAAAACAGTGATGGTCACGGGTGCGGCGGGCTCCATTGGCTCTGAACTGTGTCGGCAAATTCTATCAGCAGAACCCAAGCGCCTGCTGCTGTTTGAAATATCTGAATATGGTCTGTACAGCATTGAAAAAGAGTTACGCTCATTGGCGAGAGAGCAGTCCTGCGAAGTGGAAATTATTTCCATGCTGGGCTCGATACAAAATGGTGTGCTTTCCGAAAAAATTATGGCGCAGTTCAAGGTCGATGTCGTATTCCATACGGCAGCCTATAAACATGTACCGTTGGTAGAGCATAATATTATTGAAGGGGTGCGTAATAATGTTTTCGGCACACTCGCTTTTGCCCAGGCAGCAGCTAAGGCAAAAGTAAAATCTTTTGTGCTGATCTCGACCGATAAGGCTGTTCGGCCCACGAATGTCATGGGTGCAACCAAGCGGTTATCGGAATTGATTCTGCAGGGGCTCTCACAACAACAGGAAAATACCTGTTTTAGTATGGTCCGTTTCGGGAATGTGCTTGGGTCGTCTGGCTCGGTTGTGCCGCTGTTTCGTAAGCAGATCAATCATGGCGGACCGGTTACAGTGACGCACCCTGAAGTGAGCCGTTATTTTATGACCATTCCAGAAGCTGCTCAGCTGGTGATTGAATCAACTTCAATTGCTCAGGGAGGGGATGTCTTTGTGTTGGATATGGGTGAACATGTCAATATCGTCGATCTGGCCAGAAAGATGGTGCATTTAATGGGCCTGGAAGTTAGAGACGAGGAACATCCCCACGGAGATATAGAAATACAGTTTACCGGGTTGCGGCCGGGTGAAAAATTGCGGGAAGAGCTGTTGATTGGCGAGAATCTGGCAGGTACTGAGCACAGCAAGATCTTGCGTACTGAAGAAGCGACCATGACTTGGCAGGACGTACAGCATATTGTTGCCGCTCTTGATCAGGCCTGTGATGAATTTGACTACGAAAAAATAAGAAACGTATTATTGAATTCAGTGATAGGGTTCAAGCCGCAACATGCGTTTGTTGACTCAATTTATGTCAAATCAGCTCAAATTATTGAGAAGGAATCAGCAGCAAAAGCCAAGGTCACCAAACTCTATCCAAATACTAAATAGGGCAGACTAGAAGTTCAGCTGAAAGCCGGCGGATATCATCGCGAACGATTGGAATTGTTGGTTAAGCGGCGTTTCAAAACGAATAGCGAATCTTGAATTAACAATAGCGTAGCAGCTGTGATCGCTACAATTAGGTAATCCAAAATAACTCCAGGAAATGCTGGCTTTTATGGTTGACCTCTCTGTCAAACGTCATTAATATACGCGCCTCAACTGATTTGATCCCCGATAGCTCAGTTGGTAGAGCAAATGACTGTTAATCATTGGGTCGCTGGTTCGAGCCCAGCTCGGGGAGCCATATAAAATAAAGGGTCGTGCAAATGCCGGCCCTTTTTTTATGTCTGTTTGGCATTCACTAAAGCCTCTATCCGGGGTTTCCTGGCAAATGCTGTTTGCCATACCATCCTGATTGGTTAAGATAGTTAGCTTCCGCTAAATCGAACAGCTAATATGTAGGTGTCACGAGTGCAGGATTTTAAAGTTGTTTCCGCCTTTGCGGCCGCAGGTGATCAGCCCGCAGCGATTGATTCATTATGTGAGGGTGTCGAGGCGGGTTTGGCCTATCAAACGCTACTTGGGGTGACTGGCTCAGGAAAGACTTTTACCATTGCGAATTTGATAGAGCGAACTCAGCGGCCCACTCTGGTATTGGCGCCCAATAAAACTCTCGCGGCACAGTTATATGGTGAATTTAGAGAATTTTTTCCAAATAACTCCGTCGAGTATTTTGTATCCTATTACGATTATTATCAGCCTGAAGCTTATGTGCCAGCATCCGACACCTTCATTGAAAAAGATGCCTCGGTGAATGAACACATAGAGCAAATGCGCCTGTCCGCTACCAAAGCGTTGTTGGAAAGGCCGGATACCATTATTGTGGCAACGGTTTCTGCCATTTATGGATTAGGGGATCCTGACGCCTATCTCAATATGGTGATTCATCTCGATCGTGGGGATCGTGTGGATCAGCGTTTCATACTGCGGCGTTTGGCCGAGCTACAGTATCGGCGCAATGATGTCGAGCTGCATAGATCTTGCTATCGGGTGCGCGGCGATGTGATTGATATCTATCCCGCGGAGTCAGAAAAAGATGCGGTTCGCGTCGTACTGTTCGACGATGAAATCGAGTCCATCAGCCTGTTTGATCCGCTGACCGGTGTGGTCGTTAAATCCGTGCCGCGCATTACTATATATCCGAAGAGCCATTATGTGACACCTCGTGAACAGCTATTGAAGGCCGTTAACTACATAAAGGAAGAGCTTAGAGAACGGCTGGAGCAACTAAGATCTGCTAATAAACTGGTTGAAGCGCAGCGTTTGGAGCAGCGTACCAACTTTGATACAGAGATGATTCTTGAATTGGGATACTGTACTGGCATAGAAAACTACTCGCGTTATCTCTCGGGGCGACCCGGGGGAGAACCGCCTCCTACACTTTTTGACTATCTGCCGGAAAAGGCTTTGCTGGTAGTGGATGAGTCTCATGTGACCGTTCCACAACTAGGTGCCATGTATAAGGGTGACAGGTCGAGAAAGCAGACACTGGTCGAATATGGCTTCCGCTTACCCTCTGCTCTGGATAACCGGCCGATGCGATTTGAAGAGTGGGAGAACGCGTCCCCACAGACAATTTTTGTTTCAGCAACCCCGAGTGCCTATGAAACGGAGCGATCCGGACAGGTCGTTGATCAAGTGGTTCGTCCCACGGGGCTGACTGATCCGCAAATCCAGGTACGTCCCGCTACCACCCAGGTCGACGACCTGCTATCTGAAATTAATAGTCGCGTGGGAGAGGGGGAGCGGGTTCTAGTGACCGTGTTAACCAAGCGAATGGCAGAGGACTTAACTGAGTATTATGCCGAACAGGGTGTAAGAGTGCGGTACTTACATTCGGATATTGACACCGTAGAACGTGTAGAAATCATCAGGGATTTGCGAATCGGTGAGTTTGACGTGTTGGTGGGTATCAACCTGTTGCGAGAAGGATTGGATATACCAGAGGCGTCGCTGGTGGCTATACTGGATGCGGATAAAGAGGGGTTTCTACGTTCAGAACGTTCGTTAATACAGACCATTGGTCGAGCGGCAAGGAATATAAACGGCACGGCCATTCTTTATGCCGACAGGGTGACGGGCTCCATGCAACGTGCCATGGAGGAAACCGAGAGGCGTCGCGACAAGCAGAATGCCTTTAACAAAGAGCACGGGATAACACCCAAGGGAATTAAAAAGTCGGTTGAGGATATTCTGGAAGGAGCCTTTACACCTGGTGTGAAATCTCGTCATTCATCTAGGCGGGTAGCAGAGAGGTCACAGTCCTATGACATGGACTATCAAAAAATGTCACCGAAAGAGTTGGGTAAATGCATCTCCCGACTTGAAGATAAAATGTATGAAGCCGCTAAAAATCTGGAATTTGAACAGGCGGCCAGATATAGGGACGAAATTACAGAAATTAATGCCGCGTTACTTGGGTGATTGATGGATCTGGTCTAAAGTTAGTGTCAGGCTTAGGCTTTGTTCCGGGTACTTCATGGAGCATTAGGTTAGATTAAAAAGGGAGTAATAAATTTTGAAAGTAATGGTCACCGGATCGGCAGGTTTTATTGGTGCAGCCTTATCCAGACGTTTGCTGGAACGAGGAGATGAAGTTGTCGGTGTTGATAATCTTAACGATTATTATGATGTTTCATTGAAAAAAGCACGGCTTCAGTCATTGTTGGCCTTTGATACTTTCACGGACGAGCGTATCAATATTGAAGATCAATCGGTCATGGAGGCGGCATTCAAAAGACATCAGCCGCAACGTGTGGTAAATCTCGCAGCACAGGCCGGTGTGCGCTATTCACTGGAAAACCCCCACGCTTACGTATCTTCGAATTTAGCGGGGTTTATGAATATATTGGAAGGCTGTCGCTATAATCAAGTCGAACATCTGGTTTATGCATCCAGCAGTTCTGTTTATGGCTCAAATACGAAAATGCCCTTTTCCGTAGCGGACAACGTTGACCATCCGGTAAGCCTTTACGCAGCAACCAAAAAAGCTAATGAACTGATGGCCCACACTTATAGCCACCTGTACCAGTTACCGACCGCTGGACTTCGGTTTTTTACCGTATATGGACCCTGGGGCAGGCCGGATATGGCGCTATTTATTTTTACTCGAAAGATCCTGGCCGGTGAGCCTATTGATGTATTTAATTATGGTAAGCATAGAAGGGATTTCACCTATATTGATGATATTGTGGAAGGGGTGATTCGTACGCTTGATCAGGTTGCAGAGCCTAACTTGGCATGGAATGGTGATATGCCGGATTCGGCTACCAGCAGCTCCCCTTACCGGCTCTATAATATTGGAAGTAACAATCCGATTGAATTAATGCGTTACATTGAAGTGCTGGAAGAGTGCCTGGGTCAGACCGCTGAAAAACGACTATTGCCGATGCAGGCTGGTGATGTTCCCGCCACCTATGCCGATGTGGAAGCTTTGATTCGGGATGTTGGTTATAAGCCACAGACGCCAATAGAGCAGGGAATCGCGAATTTCGTGGACTGGTACAGAGACTTTTATCAGCAGTAATTGCACTGCCTGACTGAGTAAAAATAAAGCTGCTTTTGTTTTAGATTTTTGCTTGAGCAAGCTGGCGACTGGTGGTATCGTACGCAGCTCGAATTAGGCGCGTAGCTCAGTTGGTTAGAGCACCACCTTGACATGGTGGGGGTCGTTGGTTCAACTCCAATCGCGCCTACCAATTCAAATCAATAACGCCGATTATTGTGAGCGCCTCCAGAAATGGGGGCGCTTTTGTTTTTACTGCGCGAATACTGTTTTAGGCTCCGTCTCATCGTACCTGATGGGTATCTGCAGCCGCTCAATCTATATCGAAATATTCACTAAACGCTACTTTGATGCACAATCTATGCATCTCTGTTAGCTATGTTTCGAAGGTTGGCTATACTTACTTTATAAGTGGAAATACAAGCAGGAATTCTCTATGACTGATATAAATTTGCAAGTTCTTTTCCAGGAGGTTCTTGATCGAGTACTTCAGGAAGATTTTCGTCTGCCAAGCATGCCTGATGTGGCGATGAAGGTTCGGTCGGCGATCTCGAAAGATAATGCGACCTGTAATTCTTTGACAGAAATTATAGCCAAAGATCCTGCGTTAACGGCGTATTTAATTCAGGCTGCATCAAGCCCGGTATATCGTAGGGCAGTTCCGCCCAAAACGCTAGCTGAGGTGGTAGGCGTGCTGGGCTTTTCGGCTACTAGCAGTCTTGTAATGGTTCACTCCACAAGAAATATGGTTGAGATTAAAGATGCCACCGCAAAAAAACTATTCCAACATACGTGGGATCGGTTGGTCGTAAAAACAAGCGTTGCCAGCTTTCTTGCGCAGAAGTTTAAATACTTCCCTGTCGACGAAGTTCAGATGGCGATGCTGTTGACCGAAGTTGGATCTCTGTCAGTACTTTCGGCAATGTTAGAAGCTTCAGACAGCCCTGATGCCGATATCTATTTTCAGATGTGTCGTGAGTACAGTAAAAGAATAGGTGTTGCAGTGTTGACCAAATGGGAAGTGGATCAGACCATAATCAATGTTTTAAATGATTGCGGACAATGGGATAAGAGCTGGGAAGACAATCCTGGCTTGCTCGATATTGCAAACCTTGCTTTGTATTACACCGTACTTTTAACAATAGAAAACCCTTCGCTTCCAGAGCTGGAGTCTCTGTCGGCATATCAGAGAATCCCTGAAGAAATTAGAGTCTGTTCGAAACCAAATTGGCTCGAGTTGATCACTGATAATGATGAAGAGATTCAAGCCATTATTGGTGCATTTAAGTAATATCAATATGGAGTTATTGCTGAAATTAGAGAGACTATGTTCAGGTAGAATAGATTAATTAGAGCTTTTTAATGTTTTGAAATGAAAGAAAAAGATCAGTTTTCACTTGTGGTTGGCTAACATGCCGGTTGCGTCGAGCGGTCAAGCTGGACGTTCACCAATCTGATACAATAGAATGAAACTAACCTCCTTTTGTCTTTTTGTTTCTTTATATTTTTTAGGTGAAGGGTTAAATGAAATTCGGTTTCGCTATTCTGCATGAGAGTGAAACCGTATCATGGCATAGAAGTACCCGTTTCCGTGATCCTATATTTTTATTTTTTGAAATTCAAATATTGTGAAATTTACAGTGACATCAACCCTAATAGGGATGATGTGTATGCTATTGCTAGTTTGGCTGCAAAATGTAGGAACCGCGAACTATTAATGTTGAGTGAGACATTAAGGTAAATGGATTGTGTTATTGGGAAAGGCGGTAATGTGATCAAATTATGACAACTTTTTCCGAATCCATTAGAATGAATGCTGATCTCAATTTACCTAACCCTGAGCTACGTTAGTTTACTGGTGGCGTAGCAGATTACGAAAGATTAGATACATGTCACAGCAAGTACAGGAACAACTGGCGAGTCAAATTCATCTGGCGCAGGTTAATGAAGCGAAGGCTATGAGCCTTGTTGAAGCCGCTGACTATAAACGGGAAATTAAAAAATTACTTGATCAGGAAGATGCCGTTTTAGTGGCCCATTATTACACGGACCCGATGTTACAGGAGCTGGCTGAGGAAACAGGCGGTTGCGTTTCTGATTCACTGGAGATGGCGCGCTTTGGTAATCGTCACTCAGCATCCACGCTGGTGGTGGCCGGTGTTAAATTTATGGGTGAAACGGCGAAAATTCTAAATCCGGAAAAACGTGTATTGATGCCGACGCTGGAGGCAACCTGTTCATTGGATCTGGGTTGCCCGATCGAAGAATTTGGCCCCTTTTGCGATCAGCATCAGGATCATACAGTGGTGGTTTATGCGAATACTTCAGCCGCAGTGAAGGCGCGTGCAGACTGGGTTGTGACCTCCAGTATTGCGCTTGATGTGGTGGAGCATTTGATCTCGCAGGAAAAGAAAGTAATTTGGGCACCTGATAAGCACTTGGGCAACTATATCCAGCATCAAACAGGTGCGAAAATGCTCATGTGGGATAGTGCCTGCATCGTGCATGAGGAGTTCAAGGCGAAGGGTGTGTTGGATCTGAAGGCGCTATACCCGGATGCGGGTGTGCTTGTGCATCCTGAATCACCGGCTGCGGTTATCGATGTGGCGGATGCGGTAGGATCCACCAGTCAGCTGATTAAGGCAGCTCAGGAATTGCCTCATAATATGTTTATTGTGGCTACTGATCGGGGTATTTTCTATAAGATGCATCAGATGGCGCCGCAGAAAACATTTATTGATGCGCCGACTGGCGGTAAAGGGGCGACCTGCATTAGCTGTGCTCACTGTCCCTGGATGGCGATGAATGGATTGGAGAATCTTAAGCAGACGCTCGAGCAAGGGATAAATGAAGTATTGATCGATCCACAGCTGGGTGAACGTGCAATGATTCCGTTGCAGCGTATGCTAAGTTTTGCAGAGCAGATCAGGCAGCAAGATTCTGTTGTGGGTAAAGCCTAGAAGCTCTTTAACTCCAGCGCATAATTCTGCACATCTCTTAAACGCTGGTCGATTTTGGCGGTGAGTTGATAATTTCCTCCCGCCTTTATGCGGGCAAATTCAAGTTGCTCGGCGGCGCGGTCCATATTCCCTGTTAATATAAAATATTCTGCACGCGCTTGATGCACGCCCAATATGTTGCCACTGAGTCCGTGGATTTCGGCAAGCTCATACCAAATGTTAGGGTCGTTTGGACGATTCTTACTGAGTTGAATGAGCAAGGACTCTGATTCCTTGTATTTCTGCTGGAGGTTGAGATTTTTTGCCAAAGCGACACTCAGCGGATGGTTGTTCGGTGAAATCTCTAGATGTTTTCTTAGAAGCCGCTCTACATCGGGTAATTTCTCCGGGTGCAAGTTGATTTCAGCATGGGCGAACAGGTAACTGATGCGGCGAGGATCCTTTTCTAATAGGGGGGCAAGAGTCTGGTTGGCCTCTTGTGGCAGGTTGGCAGCCTTGTAGGCCAGAGCCAGGCCATAGCGCGCTGCATCCGCACGCATGCTGTCTGGATTATCTAATTCGCTCTCAAAATGTTTTATTGACTTGCCGGCGGATTCCCCAAATTTAAGTAAAATGCGGTTTTTCATCAGGTAGTATTCAATGTTTTCCTGATAATCTACTGCATTAAACTGTGCAGCACGGTTGCGAGCATCAGAAACCCTGGACTCAGTCACTGGGTGTGTAAGCAGAAATTCCGGTGGGCGAGATCCCAGCAGCCTCTGTGCCGCCAGCATTCGCTCAAACATTTTGGCCATGGCATTTGGATCCATACCTGCATTCACCAGGGTTTTTAGCCCAATACGGTCTGCTTCTTGTTCGTTTTGGCGACTAAAACGTAATTGCCCGTCTAGTATGACTGCCTGAGTTGCAGTAATGGCAGCCATTCCCGCTTCGCCACCAGCGGCTGCAGCGATGACAACGCTGGCAAGCAAGGCGGCCATGCTGGGTATTTGTTTGCGCTTCGCTTCTTCGACATTTCGCGAATAATGCCTTTGACTCAGGTGTGCGAGTTCGTGTGCCACCACAGAAGCAAATTCCTGCTCCGAGTTGGCATTGATAAAGAGTCCTGCGTTCACTCCAACAACACCGCCGGGTACTGCAAACGCATTCAGCGCAGGACTTTTTATGACTACCAGCTCCAGGCGACGATCTCGCAATTCACTATGTTCAGCGAGCCGATAGAGCAAGTACTCGACGTAATCATGAATTAGTGGGTCCGACATGATCGGAGTGCGGCTGCGGAGTGCTTTTAACCATGCGCGACCCAGGCGGTGTTCTTTCTCCTGTGATACTGTCGCGGAAGCTGCATCCCCTAAAGAGGGAAGATTATTGGCATAAGCGAAGGCGTAGGGCCAATGCAGCACGACAAGAAAAATGATCGGTGTGAAAATGTAGCGCAGAAAAAATTTTATCATTGTAGAACGGCAATCCCCATGATTCTGTTGGGTGGGCATGCATTATTATTTAACGCTATTGTGACATTATCAGTAGGGGTTTGTTTCAATGCCCCAGACATAAAATTGGCCAGTCGTTCCATAATCTCATCATATGCTATAGCATTCCAGAGAATTATTGTATGCTTGGGCACTAGGCTATTATTGGAAGGCGAGAACGCGTGTTAGAAATAAACCGAGAACTGGACGCGACGAATCTGCGTTGTCCGCTGCCCCTGCTAAAGGCGAAGAAAGCGCTAAATGAGATGCAGGCGAATGAGGTGTTGAAAGTTCTGGCGACAGATCCTGGTTCGGAGCGTGATTTCAAGGTATTTGCTGAACAAAGTAGTAACGAAATGCTCGAGTGCAAGAGAGCAGGCGAGGTTTATATCTATTTAATCAGGAAGGGCGAGTGTTAATCAGGATGGGTGCATGAGGCAAGTTTTGCATCAAACCATGTGGAGCAGCAATGATTAGGGTTGTTAAAACCTGGGTTGAACGATATTTTTCTGATGAAGAAGCGCTGATTCTATTTTTGCTTTTGGCGTTTACGTTGATTCTGGTGTTAACGGTCGGCGAAATGCTAGGGCCAGTATTTGTAGGCTTGGTGTTGGCATTTTTGATGCAGGGAGTGGTCGCTCAGCTTGAAAGATTTAAAGTCCCTCACCTGGCTTCGGTTTCTTTGGTGTTTGTCCTGTTTCTCGGGCTGCTATTTACCTTTATATTCATACTGTTGCCCTTAATATGGAATCAGTTGACCAGCCTGTTTTCCGAGTTGCCTAGAATGCTCCATGATGGACAGGAACTGTTGCTTGGTTTACCGGAGAAATACCCGCAGTTTGTTTCTGAAGCTCAAATAAAGGACTGGATTAAGGATGCCAGTAAAGAAACTGGCAAAGTGGGTCAGTGGGTTGTTTCCTACTCGTTGTCTACAATTCCCAATCTGGTAGCGCTGATTATTTATCTGGTGTTGGTACCTATCCTGGTGTTCTTTTTTCTGAAAGACCGAGCTGTGATTCTTGGCTGGTTTTCCTTACTGTTGCCGAAAGAACGCAAGTTGATGAACCAGATCTGGCTGGAAATGAATGACCAGATAGCGAATTATATTCGCGGCAAAGTGATAGAAATTGTGCTGGTTGGAGTAGCTTCATTTTTAGCTTTTTCACTCATGGGGCTAAATTATGCGGCCTTATTGGCAATCCTGGTAGGGCTGTCGGTAATCATACCCTATGTCGGTGCGGCGGTGGTGACTATACCGGTTGCTTTGATTAGCGCCTTTCAATGGGGTTGGACCTCCGACTTTTTCTACCTGATGATTGTTTATGGCGTTATCCAAACCCTGGATGGCAATCTCTTGGTGCCCTTCCTTTTTTCCGAAGTTGTAAACCTGCATCCAGTGGCCATCATTATTGCTGTGTTGTTTTTTGGCGGATTGTGGGGCCTGTGGGGAGTGTTTTTTGCTATTCCGTTGGCAACCCTGATTAAGGCAATTTTAACGGCATGGCCGACACCTTCTCGTAGAAAACCCAAGGTAGAAGAAGAACCGGCGGCCAGCGCGTGAATTAATGCTGTGCCGTAGCTGGATAAAGAATCCACTACGGAACTAAAAGCCTTTTCAAACCTCTCAGTAATTCGTAAATTTAACTTAGAGAGTTACTCAAAAATTCTTGGGTTGCAGCTTCTTTTTAATAATTACTGGAGTTTCTATGCGCTTAGTCTTAAACCTCCCTTTTTCAGCGTTACAAACCTGTATGGGTTTTGTGCTGTTAATTTTATCCATCGGTAGTGTCAATGCCGCTTCATTACCTGATTTCACGGATTTGGTTGAAAAGCTCAAGCCTGCTGTTGTGAATATCAGTACGGCGCAAAATGGCAATCAAAAATCTGCTGATGGCAACGATTCGCGGCAACAAATGCCGGAATTATTTCGTCGTTTTTTTGGTGACGAAATGTTTCCCCGGCGACAGGGGCCAGGGCAGCAGAATAAGCGATCTCTGGGGTCCGGATTTATTATCTCGGAGGATGGTTATATCTTGACCAATTACCATGTGGTTGCCGGGGCGGATCGAATTGTTGTGCGACTCATTGATCGACGGGAACTGGAAGCGAAGCTGGTTGGCGGAGATGAACGGTCAGACTTAGCGCTATTGAAAATAGATGCAGTAGATTTACCGGTAGTAGAGCTTGGCGATTCAGATGAATTGGAGGTTGGTGAATGGGTGATGGCGATAGGTTCACCCTTCGGGTTTGACTATTCAGTCACGGCAGGCATTGTCAGCGCCATCGATCGCAGTCTGCCCAGCGATAATTATGTACCTTTCATACAAACGGATGTAGCTATTAATCCGGGTAACTCAGGCGGACCTCTGATTAATATGGATGGTGAGGTTGTGGGAATTAACTCGCAGATATACACCCGTTCAGGCGGGTTTATGGGTTTATCCTTTGCAATTCCTATGCAGGTTGCTATGGATGTGGTAGAGCAGTTAAAGGAAAAAGGACATGTCAGTCGTGGTTGGCTGGGCGTGGTAATTCAGGAGGTAAATAGAGAGCTGGCTGAATCTTTTGGCTTAAAAAAGGCAGCAGGTGCATTGGTTGCAGAGGTAATACCTGATAGTCCTGCAGAAGACGCGGGGCTGCGTGAAGGCGATATTATCACGAAGTTCGGCGATAAGGAGATTGAATTGTCTGCAGATTTACCGCATGTGGTAGGCAGCACCAAAGCGGGAAATAAAGTTCCGGTGCAGGTGGTGCGCAATGGTCGAATGAAAACCTTAACTGTAAAAGTTGGTGATTTGCCTGAAGAGCCTGGCCAGTTGGTAACCCAAAAAAAACCAGGCAATGAAAAGGTTGCTCGGCTGGGTCTGACAGTTGCGGACTTAACTGAAAATATTGAAGCTAAAACAGGCATTAAAGAAGGTGTGATTATTGTGGATGTTGAGCAGGGTGATGCAGCTCAAGCAGGTCTGCGTCGTGGTGATATTATTACTATGATTGATGGGAAAAAGCCGGCCTCAGCACAAGCGTTTGAAGAACTGGTGGATGATTTGAAGCCGGATAAATCAGTGCCAGTGCGTATCATCAGGAATGGCCGCCCCATTTTTTTACCACTGAAAATCAGTGAATAGCCATTTCCCCTTCCAGGAAGAAAAATCGATTAATATTGGGGCCGCATAGCGGCCCCGAATGCCACGTTAAATGGATCATCTGAATCCTTCCGAATTAGCAGCAGCGCATAGCACTGCGTCTGTAAATCATGTAGACTTGCTCCCCCAATTTACCGATAGAATTTTATCCCTTTTTTTCTGGTTGAATAGATTAAGTGGCAGACCTTAAACACATTCGTAATTTTTCAATTATTGCGCACATTGATCACGGCAAATCTACGCTGGCGGATCGTTTTATTCAACATTGTGGTGGGCTGAGTGCTCGGGAGATGTCTGAGCAGGTGCTGGACTCGATGGATATCGAGCGAGAGCGTGGCATTACCATCAAGGCACAAAGCGTAACGCTTAACTATCGGGCAAAAGACAACAATACCTACCAGCTTAATTTTATTGATACGCCCGGGCATGTGGATTTTTCCTATGAGGTATCGCGTTCATTAGCTTCCTGTGAGGGAGCTCTCTTGGTAGTGGATGCGGCGCAGGGTGTTGAGGCTCAATCTGTAGCCAACTGCTATACCGCGATCGAAGAAGGCCTTGAGGTGGTGCCAGTACTGAATAAAATGGATCTGCCGCAGGCAGAACCGGAGCGTGTTATCCGTGAAATTGAGGAAGTAATTGGGATTGATGCTCAGGACGCGGTGCATGTTAGTGCTAAAAGCGGTATGGGTATTGAGGACGTGTTGGAGCAGATAGTGAAGCTCGTGCCACCCCCGCAAGGTGACCGCGAGAAGCCGTTACAGGCGGTGATTATCGACTCATGGTTTGATAATTATCTGGGTATTGTTTCATTAGTGCGGGTGCGCCAAGGGGTTTTGCGCAAGAAAGATAAAATCCTGGTGAAGTCGACTGGGCAGAGTTATCAAGTGGATATCGCTGGGGTGTTCACACCCAAACGACTTGAAACAGGTATTTTACAAGCAGGTGAAGTAGGGTTTGTAGTAGCGGGTATCAAGGACATTCATGGCGCACCTGTAGGCGATACTTTGGTATCGGCGAAGTTACCGGCGACAGAAGCGCTGCCTGGTTTTCAACGGGTGAAGCCACAGGTTTATGCTGGATTGTTCCCCGTGAGTTCTGACGACTACGAATCTTTTCGTGAAGCATTGGCCAAACTGAGTTTGAACGATGCTTCCTTGTTTTACGAACCTGAAAGTTCAGATGCTCTGGGTTTTGGTTTTCGCTGTGGCTTTCTTGGAATGCTGCACATGGAAATTATCCAAGAACGCCTGGAACGTGAGTATGATCTTGATTTGATTACCACTGCGCCGACGGTGGTTTACGAGGTAGTTGATAGCAAGGGCCGAGAGCTATTGGTTGATAACCCATCGAAGCTTCCGGACCCTGCTTCGATAGAAGAGATGCGAGAGCCGATTGTGGAAGCGCATATTTTAGTACCTCAGAGCCACCTAGGTAGCGTTATTACCCTGTGTGTAGAAAAGCGTGGCGTACAAAAAGATATGCAGTTTCTTGGTAGTCAAGTATCTATTACCTATGAATTGCCGATGAATGAAGTGGTGTTGGACTTTTTTGATCGACTAAAATCAGTTAGTCGGGGCTATGCCTCGTTGGACTATAGTTTTAAGCGTTTTCAAACGGCGAATTTGGTCAGGATGGATGTGTTGATTAATGGTGAAAAAGTGGATGCGCTGGCGCTGATCATTCATCGCGATGACATTCGTACACAAAGCCGTCTGTTAACAGAAAAAATGAAAGAGTTGATTCCACGGCAGATGTTTGATGTAGCAATACAGGCTGCGGTCGGTAACCAGATTGTGGCAAGACAAACCGTAAAAGCGTTACGCAAGAATGTAACAGCCAAATGTTATGGTGGAGATATCAGTCGTAAGAAAAAGCTGTTACAAAAGCAGAAGGAAGGTAAAAAACGCATGAAGCAAGTGGGTCAGGTTGAAATTCCTCAAGAAGCCTTCCTGGCGGTACTAAAAATTGATAAATGATAAAAAAATAAGGTGACCCAGAAATGGACTTAGATTTCCCCCTGATACTCGTGACGGCAGTTTTTATAACAGGAGCTGTATGGCTTGTCGATGTAGTTTGGTGGGCTCCATTTCGAGCAAAAAGAGATGGCGTTGACAGCCACGATACCGAGCCGTCGCAACCTGCAGTTGTGGAATACTCCAAATCATTTTTTCCCGTCTTGTTTGTAGTTTTAGTGTTACGCTCTTTTTTGTATGAGCCGTTTCAAATCCCTTCAGGGTCAATGTTGCCGACGCTGAAAATAGGGGATTTTATACTGGTGAATAAGTTTAATTATGGGCTGCGACTACCTGTTTTAGGTACTAAAGTTTTCTCAGTAGGGGATCCGCAACGTGGTGATGTGATGGTATTCAAGTTTCCAGGAAACCATAAAATCAATTATATTAAGCGTGTGGTGGGTTTGCCAGGTGATACGATCAGTTATCGTAATAAGCAGTTAAGAGTTAATGGTGACCTGATGTCTCTCAAGTTGATCGCACAGTTGCCACCGGGAAGTCCCCGCTTTCAACTGCTGCAGGAACAACTGGGGGACGTTAATCACCGAATCTATATCAACCTGATGCCGGGCGGCCGATCCGGTGAATGGGTGGTGCCGCAAGGCCATTATTTTGTGATGGGGGATAACCGGGACAACAGTAATGACAGTAGGTTCTGGGGAACCGTACCGGACAAACTGGTCGTTGGTGAAGCGGTGTCGGTTTGGATGCATTGGAATAAATTCTGGAGCCTTCCAAGTTTTGCGCATGTTGGCTCGATAGACTAAAGTTATGGAATCGTTAGAAAAATAAGCATAGCAGGCATCATTCAATCATTGAGGAAAAAACGGTGAAACCAAAAAATCAATCCGGCTATAGCATGCTCAGTTTGATCATCATTGTGGTCCTGGTCGTCGGTGGGTTGTTACTGACGATGAAGCTCGTACCTCTCTATATAACCGATTTTGCGGTTGGCAAAGCCCTCAGTTCTTTGGAATCGGAACAAGACCTGATCAATTGGAAGAAAAAAGAGATTCGCGAAACGATTAGAAAGAAATTAAGTGTTGATTATTCGCGGAATATGAAAGACGAAGAGATTATCATCACCAAGAAAAAAGATAATTTAAGTATCGATATTATCTATGAAGAGCGAATTCCTGTGGTTTATAACCTGGATATAATTGCTAAGTTTAATCATCATCTTGAAAAGAACAAGTGACACTCGCACTCGATAAATTAAGCCGTTCTCTGGGGTATGAGTTTACTGATCAGAGCCTGTTAAAGAAGGCTGTCACCCATAGCAGTGCGGGAAAAAATAATAATGAACGTTTAGAGTTTTTGGGTGATTCCATCCTCGGCTGGGTCATCGCTGAAGCGTTATACCAGCGATTTCCGCATGCAAAAGAAGGTGAATTGAGCCGTTTGAGAGCCGGTCTGGTAAAGGGAGTGACGTTGGCAGAGCTGGCCCGCGAATTTAATTTGGGGAATCATCTCGGTCTGGGGCAGGGTGAACTGAAGAGCGGTGGGTATCGCAGGGATTCTATTTTAGCCGATGCAATGGAGGCGATTATCGGTGCCGTTTATCTGGATTCGAATATTGAGATCTGCAGGTCGCAGGTGCTGAATTGGTTCCAGGAACGCCTGCAGAAGCTGTCGGTGAAGGACAATCACAAGGATTCAAAAACTCAATTGCAGGAGTATTTGCAGGGGCGCAAACAGAATTTACCTCAATATGAGGTGGTGGCTACGCGGGGCAAAGAGCATGCACAAATTTTTGATGTAGAATGTAAGGTGAGCTTGCTGGAAGAGACTGTAACAGGCACGGGTAGCAGTCGAAGGCAGGCAGAGCAGGAGGCAGCTTTAAAAGCGCTTAAAATCTTGCAGGTAAACTAGCACTCGCCGCAGATGACCATTTATACCAATCCAGATATGATAGCTTTCTATCTTTCCTTCAGAGGTTCTTCGATTAAATGAGTGATGATTTTTTTAAGTCTGAGTTGAAGCGAGGCAAGTGTGGTTACGTTGCTATAGTAGGGCGGCCCAACGTTGGCAAATCAACGCTGCTGAACCATATTCTGGGTCAAAAAATCAGTATTACTTCGCGAAAACCTCAAACAACTCGACATCAGATTCTGGGCGTAAAAACGGCACAAGGTGTGCAGGTCGTTTATGTGGATACGCCGGGCTTACACCAGGGCCGCGCCCAAGCGCTAAATCGTTATATGAATCGCGCTGCGACGGCAGCGTTACGTGACGTTGATTTGGTGGTTTTTGTTGTGGAACGCACTGCCTGGACGGAGGATGATGAATGGGTGTTGGAGAAGGTCCGCTGTGTTAAGTGTCCAGTCATTCTGGTTATCAACAAAGTCGACCTGTTAGCAGACAAAGAGACATTGTTGCCGCATATTAAGGGTGTCAGTGAAAAGATGGATTTTGCGCAGATCCTACCTGTTTCGGCAACTCAGGGTGATAACCTTGATGCGCTGGAAAAAATCATCGCCGGAATGCTGCCAGAAGGGATCCATTACTTCCCAGAGGATCAGGTCACAGATCGCAGTGAACGGTTTTTGGCGGCGGAGCTGGTTCGGGAAAAAATTATGCGTCGTCTGGGAGACGAAATCCCTTATCAAGTCACGGTTGAAATTGAAGAGTTTAAGCGCGTGGAAAAGGTGTTACACATTGGCGCATTGATTCTAGTCGAACGTGATGGGCAGAAAAAAATTATCATTGGCCGCAAAGGAGAGCAGCTCAAGGCTATTGGCAAAGACGCGCGATTGGATATGGAGAAGTTATTTGATTCAAAAGTGATGTTGAGTCTTTGGATCAAGGTTAAATCAGGCTGGTCGGATAACGAAAGGGCACTGGCAAGTCTGGGATATGAAGATCGATGAGTAGCGGCCTGGAAGGACTGATGGCTTTTCGCGAATTCAGCTAAGGCTGGATAAAGGGGATTGATAGCAAGTGATTTTAGCAATTCCACACAGTTCCAGATTTTCCTGAGTTGTTGATATTGAGTGAAGAACAGAGAAGATGCATAAGAGCGTCGAACTGCAACCTGCGTTTATAATTCACAGCAGAAATTTTCGAGAGACCAGTCAGCTGGTTGACTTTATTACACCGGAGTACGGCAGGGTTAGTGCTGTTGCGAAGGGAGTCAAACGCAGTAAATTAAATAAAAACCTGCTGCATCCATTTTCAAAAATACTAATATCCTGGCATGGTAAGGGTGAGCTTAAAACGCTTGGGTCAATAGATCAAGGTAGTGCTGGAGAGCGACTTCTGTTGCAGGGTAATGCCTTGTTAAGCGGTCTTTATATCAATGAGTTGTTGTCGATATTGCTGCGCATGCAGGATAATTGTGAAACCCTGTTCGATGGCTATCAGCGGGTGTTGCAGCAGTTAGCTAGTTGCGATGAAATTGAACCTTACCTGAGATGTTTTGAAAAGCTGTTGTTGCAGGAGCTGGGTTATGGCATTCCCTTTCCAGAACCAGTATCCGATACAGATAATGAAATTGATTTGTCTGGGCCGGAAATGCAGTATTACTATAACCCGGAAAGCGAATTTGAGTTGTTGCGGTATGCTCCCACAGTGCAACAAAAACAGCGGTGTTTTTCATCAAAAGTACTGAATGCTATTTGCGCGGATAATTTTCAAACTACTGAAGTGCGGCAGGCGGCAAAACGGCTGATGCGTTTATCGATAACGCCTTTGTTGGGTGGCAAAGCACTGCGCAGCAGAGAGTTATTTAGAACTAAGGAATTAACGAATGAATGATAAGAATCGAGTGTTGCTGGGTGTTAATATTGATCATGTGGCGACGTTGCGGCAAGCACGGGGTACACGCTACCCCGATCCAATTCAGGCGGCTATTGAGGCTGAAGAGGCAGGAGCTGATGGGATTACCCTTCATTTACGCGAAGATCGTCGTCATATTCAGGATCGCGATGTGAGGATGTTACGGGATATTTTGCAGACCCGGATGAATCTGGAAATGGCGGCGACTGATGAAATGGTTGCCATTGCGCGCGAGATTAAGCCGCCTCATGTCTGTCTTGTGCCAGAGCGGCGTGAGGAACTTACCACAGAGGGTGGTTTGGATGTGGTGGCACAGCAGGAACGCATTAAAGCTGTGACTGAACAGCTTGCGGATCAAGATATACAGGTATCTTTATTTATCGATCCAGAGCCTACTCAAATAACAGCGGCTGTTGAATGTGGCGCTCCGGCCATTGAAATACATACCGGGCATTATGCGGATGCGCTAACACAAGCGCAGCAACAGAAAGAGTTGCAGCGCATTTCGGATGGCGTCTCTTTCGCGCTGCAGCAGGGATTGGTCGTTAATGCTGGTCATGGCTTACACTATCATAATGTCGAAGAAGTGGCTGCGATTCCCGGAATCAACGAGTTAAATATTGGGCATGGCATTATTGCAAGAGCCGTATTTACCGGACTTAAACAAGCCATCTGGGAAATGAAACAATTGATCCAGGGCGCAGGCTAGGTGAATACTTAACTGTGGTATCTTAATAGGGCAGCTAATGGCGCTTAAATACGTTAGAGAGCGTTACTCAGATTTGAACTGACATCGTAAGAGAGGATTCTATAGCGCTGGACAGACGGTTAAGCTCTAAAAGCCGACGGTCAAATTAGCGATAACTTGAAGTTGCAGCAGTCAACCAACGGTAAACTGAAAACCAGAAATATGCGTAGCAAACTATCGCACCGGCTATTCCGCCCGTCGGCTAGTCGTGGCATCACCACAACAAAAATAATACCTACAATAAGCGCCCCTCTCTGCAGTAACACACAATATCACAACGTGTTTTTAGGGCGGTGTTGGCGGGGTAACTGATCGGTATTGAATTAGTGCAACTCAAAGAATAACCATACAATTTGTCAGGTTATTTTACAGTCATCCTTTTTGCCATTCGTAACTTATTGTTTTTATTGCTATGGAACAGTTTTTGCTTGTGATTTGTGGGCTGGTATCGAATTTTTTGGCTGAACCTTACGGAGGTTAAAAAATGACAACTGTCTATCGTGCTTTCTTTATCCTAGCTGCATTGATACTGTGTGGCCCAGTCCATGCGGTTCCGGTTAACGGCATCCCGTGGGGCTCAGCCTACTCGTTGCTGGGTACTAACGGCATCATCAATCCTGACGTTTTGGTCGGTTTCAATCCGCAGCCCGATCCTCCTGGCTCGGATCCAGGCAGTGTTGCAGACCTCTTGCTGATCGATCCGATGACTGCCCAGTTAAAGCTACCCGGACAGAGTAGTGGTCAACTGTTTCAGTTCTTTTTCGCTATCAACCTTACGGGCTACGATCTAGTAGTCAATAATCCCTCTCCTGCCGATAACTTCAATAGCTTGGTAATTGGGATCGATGCGTTGGTAGCCGGAGCTCCAAATACACACTTGTTCGATGTCGAGTTGGGGTTCACGACATCTTCGTCAGGAGTGGTCGATGTTGCAAGCTTGGTTGGTTTCAATCCACAGCCCGATCCGCCGGGTTTCGATGCAGAGTTTGGCATGTTATTCACTTACACCAGCCTGTCGGATGCTTTTGTGACTCTCAGCCTCCGAGACGATACTGGGGATTTAATGGGGTTGCAGCAGGTTCCGGAACCCACCACTCTCGCATTGCTGGGTCTTGGTCTGGCCGCTATTGGCTACAGGCGGTACCGAAAGCAAAATCAAAGTACACTTCGGTGAGGTTGCATGTTGTTCAAGGCCATTAGCAAGCTCAAAACACAGGTGCTTGCCTTGGTTTGCCTGTTATTAACAAGTTTTGCATCATCGGCTCATGCTGTCGTCATCGATGTCACCTTCTTTGATTCGAAAGAGCCACGACTCGATGTTCTGATGACAGAAATTGGTAGTGTCAGTGACCGTGTTTACACGTTGGATTTAGTCAATGGAGAAGTCATCTTTGGTGATGGGCAACAAGGAGCAAGACCGCCAGCGGGACAAGACAATGTAGCCGGTAGCTATAGACACGGCAGTGGCGGTGCAACTGGGTATATCGTCAACATCTATCCAATTCAACCCAGTAATAATCTTCCCCAACTGATTCCTATTACAGATTTTAGAGATACCAGCAATAACGAAGACCTAAGTTTCATTGTCGCAGGTCTCTCAAGTATAAAGTTCGAATTTTCAAAAGAAGGATTTTCAATTACTGACGCTCAGTTTAGTTCCACGGGTATTCCGGAACCCGCCACCCTTGGTTTAATGGGACTTGGCCTAGCGGGTATTGGATTTGCTCGAAGAAAGAGAGCGTAACAAAGTCCGTTTACATTAAGTCCCGCCAAGTGCGGAGTTTTTTATACCGATGACCTCTATCTCACTCCCATAGTCCTTTTGGACTTCCTCGAAGTGGGGCATTTGCTTTCGGCAGGGTTGGCACCAAGTCGCCCAAAACTTTAAATACACAGCTTTTTTCCTTTGTACTCGGCCAGACTGGTCTTCTCTCCGGATATTAGCGGTATGGGTGCAGTTAATATCTCATCAGGCAAATTAGTGGCGTACGAATTTATTGAGAAGAAAAACACGACAGATAAAAAACAAATTTTAAGAACGATCAAATACTTATGCATAGTCAATTTACCGTCTTTTGTTTTTGGAAAGCCAAAAAGCGTTGCTAACAACCCCCTTGCATCTCAGAAATCAGCGTTGGTAGGTTTCTTAGGTTACTGAACAGGGATCACAGGAGGTGTTCCCTTATTCTTGATAAGAAACACGAGGAACTTTGCCGGTTCGGTGTCGCTTGCATTTTTGGACACAGCGTGAATATCAGCAGGCGATTCATAGAACATCTCTCCAGGACCAATCGTTGTTGGTTCGCCGCCCTCGACCTGCATCGTGATCGTACCTTCTAACACATAGACAAACACCTGAGCGTCGTGACGATGGATGGGAGTTGCGGCGCCTGGCGGATAACTAACCGTCAATACCAAGACCTCTTTATCATCGCTTCCTAATACTTTGCTCATCAGTGGGACGACGAACCCATCATCGGTGCTGGCGTACGCTGATTGAAAAAACAACAGGTTCACGATAAAGCTTACAGTTACTCTACTAAGTGTTGAGGTTTTCGGCATTGCGGTATCCTTATAAAAATTTAACAAAAGTGCTTAGAATTTTCATGGTCAGCTGTGAAAGTAGCTCAATTGCCGACAAAATTTTCACGCGGTATAACAGCCACACGCTATTATGGAACAATGACGTAGTCTGGATTGGCAATGCTAAAGACCGTGTCACGATCCGGCGTCGGGGGATAGATCCATTGTGTATTGATGGCACGTTTGAGCTCTTTGGCATCCGCACGTTTCATCTCGACCTTACGGTCCCAGCCCTCGGTGTAAACCGCACCCCATGGGCCTAAATCTAGGCATGTGACATACTTTGGTTGACTGTATGGGTGTTTCGGTAAGCCGACTATCTCAGCCGCTGCATTGTGTCCAGCTACTCGGCCTAAGCTCAGTGCATGTTGACAAGACATCATCGCAACATTGCCTTCATCGTCAGTCGCAGCCATCGCGACATCGCCGGTAACGAATACGTCTTTGATGCTCTTGGCGCGCAAATACCGGTCGACCAGTACGCGGCCAAAGCGATCATGTTCGCCTTCTATTTGTGCGGCGAGAGGATGAGCCCTAGCGCCTGCTGTCCAGATTACGGTATTGGTTTCAATCCGCTCCCCTGTCGAGGTAGTAATGCCGTCTGCGTCGATCGCAGCAGCACTGGTTGACGTTATCACTTCGACTCCGCACGCAGTCAAAGCCTCTTCGATTATGGGGCGAGGGCTCGGCCCGAGGTCAGGGCCGATAGCGGGCGCCTGTTCCAACACCACGACACGGATATTCGTGTCGTGACCTAGGATTTCATGTAGTCGGTCCGGAATTTCAGCAGCAGTTTCGATGCCGGTAAAGCCCCCACCCACGACCACGACCGTATTGCGACCGACCGTCTCTGGCTTACCGGCAAGCGCCTTCAAATGCGTATCCAATGCTATCGCGTCAGAAAGTTGGTCAACATTGAAGCTATATTCTTTTAGGCCCGGTATATCCGGTAGGAAGAGCCCGCTTCCGGTGGCCAGAATGAATCGGTCATACGGCAATATAACGTTTTTATCATCGTTGCCAGTCATTTCAACTTCATGACGATCCGTATCAATCTTCTGTACGGTACCAGCTATATGCTCGACTCCAACCGCAGCAAACAACGGTGCGATGTCCGGTGCCATTTCCTCAAATGTTCGTTCATAAAATCGCGGGCGGATATGTAGTTTCGGGGCGGGAGAGATGATCTTGATATCTACCATATCCTCCTTACCAGTGAGCGACACGGCGCGTGCTGCGGAAAGCGCTGACCACATACCGGCAAAGCCCGAACCTGCGATTAAAATTTTTTGGGTTAACTGAGTCATCTTCTTTCTCTTTCAATAAAGTGGAATAAATAAAACAATTTCTCACGCACTCAGGAGCGATCGACAGATATCCGGCGATGGATCATAAATCAGCACAATGCTCGTGGTCGATTCAGCTTTTAGGCGGAGGATCAGATAGGCGTTCGAAAATTTCCGGCTTTCTTCCTCTTAGGCGCGCCTTGCCTCGATCTGACAGCCACTCCTCAACGCAATGACCGAAATCATCTGGCGCTTTACGGTCCACAGTTTGCGCAAGGCTGGCAAGCGATTCCATCGCCAACGCGTCACGCATCGACTTTTCGGCGCGCAGCATCACTGCGTGGATTGCACACACACCACTAGTCGCCCAGTGTGGAGGATCTCCATCGAAGACGGCGCAACGACCACGAATTTCTTTGCAATCGAAGAGCGGTTTGTAACCCTCTATTGCGTCCACAATAGCAAGTACGGTAATTTCTTCCGGCGGCTTGGCTAGCTGGTAACCACCCCGCACACCGTCGTTCGCATTAACGATTCCCGCTTTTTCCAATTTTTGAAAAATTTTGGCGACGAAGCTCGGTGAAATGCCCTGCAAGTTGGCAAGGTCTCGGCTGCTTGCCCGCGACTTACCGGAATATACCAACCAAAGCAGGCAATGAATGCCATATTCAACGCTATTTGTTAAGTGAGCCATAACAAGGAGTATATTGGTCCGCGTTTAAAGTTGCAAGGATAAAAAGGTTAACAGAATAATAAAATGTATGTGGTGGTTGGTTTAGACTCCCACATTCCGCTCTTCTAATGGTTTTGTATTGGGCTTAGAATAAAGGTCTAACAAATCAACATGTGTTAAATATGCATGCAATCGTTGCACTGCTAACTGCGGATAGATACTGATCAAAAAGCTGATTTTCTCCCTTCTTAGTTTTCTGTTGCTGCTGCTCGTGATCGGCTTCTACCGTATTGCATTGATAAAAACGATAGCTAACTGGTGGCTGATTGATTCGCAGGTTTATATCGAGCGAATTGATGGTTTGCGCTTGGGTTGGGAAAAATCGGCTGTTGAGCATATACATCTCAGAATGGGTAACAACAATGCCTTGCAGCTGATTGATGGTCTGACCCTGGAATATTCTCTGATGAGTTTATCACTTAATCATATTCAGGTTAGACGGGCCTCCGTGGCTATACCAGAATTTAGTGATAGCAGCCCACTGCTCGTGAGCGAATTGATACAGGAGATAGGGCTTTTGCCAACTGGGAAAGTCGATATTCATGAGCTTAAACTGGATGTAGTGCCGGAAGTGTTACGGTTTGGTTTCGAGAAAACGTCACATGGCGTTCGTGCTCAGTTAACTGGAGAGAGTCATGCAGTCAACGTCCAGATTACGCAGTATTTAGAAGTTCATACAGATCTAAGCTTCGAGCTCGCAAACCGCCAGCAGACTTTTGCCTCACTAAAGGCCCAGCTCAAACCGGATTCAGCAGGTTACCGGTTAGGCGGGGAGCTCGGTGTTGTTTTGCAGGGCTTTTGGGAGTTAATTGATGAGTTGCAGATAGGGTTGCCTGAACATCTTGCGTACCTGTCAGGGCGTGTAGATATGCAGCTTTCAGCAAAAATTCCCAATGCAATAGAGCAAGCTTTGCTGGATGGAGTGGTTATGCATGCTGAAATTGCGGAGCCTATTATTGCAGAGTACAGGAACGATCACGCCGCTGTGTTCGGTAGGTTACAGCTTGAACTGCCGGTTGGCGCTGATCTGATGGTAATTGATAAGCAGGGTATACAGCTAGATTTCGGTTCTGAGACGGTGATGTTAAAACTTGAGGGTCAAACAAACGAGTTGCTTGTTAATGGCAGTTTTCGGAAGTTCCATTGCTTTTGGCATGATCAAATAAACTGTGAAACAGGGTTGGTGATAGACGCTGAGATGTCCAGGTTGAACCTGGACTCAATTGTGGTTAAGTCTCCAAAGTCTAAAGTTAACGGAGCGTTTTTTCTGAAATCGGGTTCGGCGCAGATTAATTTATTGCCGGGTTCACAAATGAGCGCGGATGGACTTGATTTTTCCGATTTTGGGATAGATAAACTCGAGCTGCAACTGCTGGAGGCGCTGCGATTGAGCTATTCCCTTGACAGTGAAGACTTTGAATTCGATGTTGAGAACGTGAAACTGCGAGCGAGCCTAAAAAACACGGAGTATCAGCTACAGACTGGAGCAGAACTATCGGGATCGGGGGGCGTTCGAAATAAGCAGCTATCGGCGACTGTAAATTTGGATGGAACCCTCAATAGAGCCAGTTACGCTGACTTCAAACTGCCCCATCTGAAGGTGCAGACTGAGGTTAAGCTCAACGAAGGACAGATTGATATGTCCGGTGCATTTCAAACACATGCCGGGGTATCTTTATTTGCCTATGAGTTGGGTCACAAGTTGGACGAAGAAACCGGTGCCGCCAGTTTTTGGTCCGCGGATATTGATTTTTCGAAGCAGCAGCTTTCGGATTTCTTCGATGATTGGGAGTTTAATCTGGATCTTTTGTCAGGTTCCATGGAAATAGAAGCGCAATTCGATTGGTCTTTATCGGGTCAGAACCCGGCGATCAAAGGTGAAATCAGACACCATGCCGCCGGGTTGACTGGCTATTTTCATGATGTAGCGTTCGTTGGACTGTCTGGCGATATTGGTATGAGAACGCAGGGTTTGAACGAGGTTCACAGTTCAGCGCCGGGCTCAGTGAGGATTGAAATGCTGGATATTGGTCTCCCGATTAGAAATGTTGCATTAAGCTATTCATTCGACACACTTGATCAACGTATGGATATTCACAGTTTTCAGGCAGCTATGTTGAGCGGAAAGGTCAACTTCAAAGATTATAGTTATTACATGAGTGATAAGGTGTCATCTCAAAATCAGGTATTGAACCTGAATATAGATGCTTTGGATATCGCTGAATTGCTGAAAAAAGCTGGCTATGATGCGGTGATGGCGACCGGAAGATTGAGTGGTAAACTGCCTGTCAAAGTAACATCCGAGGGAATGAGTATCGATAGTGGAGAATTAACGGCATTGGTGCCTGGCGGAATTATTCGCTATGAGGCCGATAGCGCAGAACTTGGCTCGAACTCTGCGTTGAAGCTGGTGAGAGAGGCTTTGAATAACTATCATTATGATCAAATGAAACTCGTCGCAAACTATTCTCCAAAGGGCGATCTGCAATTAGATGTAAGAATGAAAGGGATGAACCCTGATATGAATCAGGGACAGAAAATCAATCTGAATGTGAATATTAGCGATAATATTCCGATGTTATTAAAAAGTCTCCAGTCTAGCCGAGTGGTCACCGATATACTCAATAATAAACTACTTAAAAAAAGCAAATAGGGACATCTCTATAGTGATTCTGTTCAGCCAGTGTTAATCTTGGACTGGTAGCATATATCTCAATAGCAAAATGGGTTTTAACGAATGAAAAGAAACATTTTACTTCTTGTTGTGACGTGCATTTGCCTGTGGGGCTGTGCTCCTACAGTACAGGTTGCCATGCCGGATAAACCCATAGAGATTAATCTCAATGTAAAAATTGAGCATGAAATCAGAGTTAAGGTTGATAAAGAACTCGATCAGATATTCAAAGATGATAGTGGGTTGTTTTAAATGTTGAAAAGATTGAAGGAAGAAAGCCCTATGAAGCAGTTAGTTTTAGCTATTATCCTGATACTAGCCGGAATCAGCTCGGCCTATGCGTTGACCCTTAAAGAGGCAAAAAATGCGGGATTGGTCGGTGAAAGAAACGATGGGTACGTAGGTTACTTGGTTGATCCACCCAGTGAAGAAACCCAACTCATTGTTAAGGAGGTCAATAATAAACGCCGCGCCGTATTTAGTGCTACAGCGAAGAAAAATAATATTGAAATAAAGCAAGTGGCTATGTTGTTTTATCAGCGGGCTGTGGAGGAGACAGAGCTGGGTAATTACTACCAGGATCCTGAGGGAAACTGGAAGAAAAAATAGCTGGATGAGTAGATTGAACTGGCGTTTTAGATGAGTCTAGAGCTGGAGGCTCCCTAGCTATTTGATCCGGCCCAGTTATTTAAGCGTTGAATTTCATAGTTAAGATTTTCCATAGCCTTGTGAAGGTCCTCAGATGGTGTTTGTTTTAGCGTGCTTTCAACGTAAGCGGTAGCCGACTGCAATGCTGGGACACCGCAATACCTTGTCGCTCCGTGCAGGCGGTGTACATTATGCAACAAACTGTCACGATCATTATTTTGAAAGGCCTCGATTATTGAAGCCTGTTCTTCTTTTAGGCTGTTAAGTAGCATATCAAACAGTTCCTGGGCTAGCTCCTTTTTGCCCGCCGCCAAGCGCAGAGCCATTTCAAGATCAACGACTTCATTTTCGCCCTTCGTGTGTCGTTCTGAGAGTTCGGCTCGGTTATTTTTTGATGAATCTTCTACCGAAATGGTAGAGGCTTTAACATCAGTCCAATCGAGAATGGTATCCAGCAATTGTTGTTCGGTGACGGGTTTGCTGAGATAGTCATCTAATCCCGATGCCAGCAGGTGTTCTTTTTCCGATTCAAGAGCATGTGCAGTCAGCGCTATAATAGGCACATCGCGATAGGCACTGGGCGTATTTCTGATTCTTCTGGTTGTTTCCACACCATCCATACCTGGCATTTGAATATCCATATAGACGATGTCGAATGACTCTGCTTTCAGCAAATTAAGCGCGTCCTGACCACTAATTGCGGTATAGACTCTGGCCCCAAGATCTGTGAGCAGTTCTTGGACTAATTTGAGATTTGCCGGATTATCGTCCACAGCGAGTACTGTAGGTTTGCGATCTATAAATCTGGATATACTTGAATTATCCATTGTGGGTGTGGAAGCTAAATTGGTAGATTTTGATAACAGTCTACTAATTTCGTTATATAAATTCTGTTGACGCACAGGTTTTGCGAGTTTGGTGCAGCTGAGTTGGGAGATACAGGCTTCATGTTCATCTTCATTGACGGTGTTATGCTGTAAAATTGTCTCGCAATTAAACTCAGTTTTCAGTCTATTGATTAGTGTCTCAGCCAACTGCCAGTCAGTATCGGTAAAGCTCAGACTAATAATGGCGATGTCGACAGGGTTTGATGAATAGTGGCTTTCTATGTATTGTGCCATTTGTCTTAGATTTGTGGATGAGTAGGTTTGTAGTTGCCAAGCCTTTAGGCGGCGTATGGTTGCCAGACGTGCAATTGGGTGGGCATCAAAAACCGCAATATGGCCGCCGTCAATGGGAGCTAACGTTGAGTCTGACCGGTTGGTATCCATCGATTTTGCGGTAAAGGTAAACCAGAAGTTGGCCCCTTGTCCGGGGAGGCTTCTAACACCAATTTCCCCGTGCATTTGCTCAACCAACTGTTTTGCTATCACCAGTCCTAGACCGGTTCCTCCAAACTGGCGAGTTGTTGATGTGTCCGCTTGAGAAAAAGCGTTAAATAAAACTACCTGTTTCTTCTCTGCAATGCCAATCCCGGTATCAGATACGATAATTTTAATAACAGACTGCTGTTTCTCTTTTTTATTGATCATAGCACGCACGATGACACTACCGTGGTTGGTAAATTTAATTCCATTACTAACGAGGTTGGTAAGGATTTGTTTGAGCCGCAAGGGGTCGGCCAGAATTAAATTTGGGACTTCCGGGTAAATCGTGCAAGCCAGTTCAATCTTCTTTTCGTGAGCAGAAGGAGCGAGAACCGTTAGAACATCTTCAATGGTATCTCTTAAGCTAATTGATATTTCATCTAGGGCGATCTTGCCGGCCTCAATCTTTGAAAAATCAAGAATATCGTTGATGATCTGTAGCAATCCGATCGATGATTTGCGTATTGTGGAGAGAAAATCCCTTTGCTTGTTATCAAGTTGTGTTTTGAGCAACAGATCCGTAAAGCCGATGATAGCATTCAATGGTGTGCGGATCTCATGGCTCATGTTAGCGATGAATTGGGATTTGATTTCGCTCGCTTTCAAAGCCTCTTGTCTGGCCGTATCAATTGCTTGTTGTTGCAAACCAATCGAGTGCTCGAGTTGTATGTGCTCCTTCTTTTTTTTGCTGCTCGCAGGAGGTGGCGCATTGACGTCGCTGACATCACCCCGGGTTCGCTTTTTCCGCCGAATAAAAATCATCAGATCAAGCATCAACAGGATAACAGTTCCGACTAGGACGTAGGCTAGCAACAAGTTTCTTCTTTGTGGACCCTCCGTATCAGCTAGAGCAAGAATAATATAGCCGCCTCGCTTTTCTGTTGCCACTATATGCTTAGTGCTGGATTGGGGTTGTATCAATTGATTTGAAATGTAAAGCGTGTTTTGCTGCCTGATGCCAAGTGTTCCATTATTTATAAACCGGTTGACCAGAGAAAGGGGTATGGGTGTGCCTGATCTGAGAATATCATTTTTTTCAGGGTCGATGATCAGTATGCCTTCGATGTGTTCAGTTTTAAGCAGGTTCTCGGACAAATGCGCTAGTGCATCTGGTTTACTGCTTAATGACGTATTTTGAACTACAGCAGAGATACTATGAGCTATATTCTGCCCATACGCGATTGCCGCCTCGTCTGTTCTTTGTGCGATTAGGTAGGTTTGATATATCAGCATCCCTCCTGCAAAATTAGCAAGGAGAAGCAATGCAAGTTTCGATAAAATTTTAATGGATACTGGATTCTTCATACTTCTGTGTCATGCTACCGATAAAGGTTGTGCTAATGGCGTCCACGCTCTCAACCATTAGCTGTATGGATGAGGCATTTATATGGGTTTCAATGTCTAACTTTAGTTCAAGCTATTGTTATTACCAATGGCTATGTCGTTAGTTGGATAGAATATTATGAGTTAAATTATATTAAACGTATTATAGCGGCGATTTATATTTTCATGCTAGATGACCTATTGTAACTGGTTTCAAATGGCCTAAGCGCTGCTGAAAATAGTCGTAATACATTAAATTGATTCAGTTCAGGAAAGATAAATGAGCGGTACCCCACTAGATAAACGGTTACAGTCGCAGGTTCTGGCGTCGAAGACTTCTGATTTTCCAACTATTGAAAATTATGTCGGTGAAACTCCGTTGGTACGGCTGCAAAGAATGAGTGCCGGCAAAAACAATAACATATTGGTTAAGCTTGAGGGTAATAATCCAGCAGGATCGGTTAAAGATCGCCCGGCCATCAGCATGATTCAGCAGGCAGAGCTTAGAGGCGATATTAGGCCGGGTGATACGCTCATAGAGGCAACCAGCGGTAACACCGGCATAGCACTGGCAATGGCTGCGGCCATTAAGGGTTACCGTATGGTACTTATTATGCCTGATCATATGAGTGAGGAACGACGGGCATCGATGGCTGCCTATGGTGCTGAATTGGTTTTAGTTAACCAGGAAGAGGGTATGGAAGGTGCGCGTGATCTTGCCCATCAAATGCAGCGAGAGGGGCAGGGAATAGTGCTGGATCAGTTTGCTAATGCGGATAATCCGTTAGCACATTATCAGGGAACCGGGCCTGAAATCTGGCGGCAGACTCAGGGGCGAATCACGCATTTTGTAAGTTCAATGGGCACGACTGGAACCATCATGGGTGTTTCCCGGTTTTTGAAGGAACAGAATCCACAAATAGCGATTATTGGCTTGCAGCCAGAAGATGGTTCCAGTATTCCGGGGATCAGGCGCTGGTCCGAAGCTTACTTGCCGAAAATTTTTGATGCAAGTCGTGTGGATCAAGTGCTGGATATTTCCCAGGATGTAGCTGAGAAAACGATGCGTGATCTGGCTGCAATAGAGGGTATTTTCTGCGGAGTCTCTTCAGGAGGAGCGGTAGCAGGAGCGCTTCAAGTGGCTGAGAATCTTGAAAATGCAGTTATAGTGGCTATTATTTGTGATAGAGGGGATCGGTACCTGTCGACCGGTGTGTTTTAATTTGAGACCCTGATAGTTAGCGTGGCCAGAGATCGTTGAAGCAAATTTAAACGGCTGGTATCGAGGTTTTGTGTATATGAACTGGCAAGATCAATTGGCAGCAGACAATCAATTGACCAGCATAAATGTTATTTTGTGAGGCCCGAATTTGGGCCTTTTTTATTTTTCCGTTACTTGTTTGATATATGTGATTTAAGCCCAATATATCAGGCATAGAGCATTTCCGCCAAAATTTGAAAAACGAATTGAATGTCTAGAAGAAACCGCAAACCCAAAATATATGAGAAGCTGGAACTTGAAATAGATGCGCTAAGCCACGATGGGCGAGGATTGGCGTTGCGTGAGGGTAAGCGGGTCTTTGTGGAAGGCGCATTGACCGAGGAAAGAGTTTTAGCTGAGGTGCGGCGCAAAAAGAGTCGTTTTGAAGAAGCGACTACACTAGAGGTTATTAAGTCATCGCGACAGCGAGTTGAACCGCGGTGCGCACAAGCGGATCGCTGCGGTGGTTGCAGTTTGCAACACCTTGAGAGTGGCGCCCAGATAGATTTAAAGCAATCGACTTTGTTACAACAGCTGGAGCATTTTGGTGGATTATCTCCCGATAGACTACTTCCGGTAATGCAGGGTTCGGACTTTAACTATCGACGAAAAGCCAGGCTCGGAGTACGTTATGTTGCCAAACGAGAAGAAGTGCTCGTGGGGTTTCGGGAAAAGGGCAGTAGTTTCATAACGGATATCAAAGAATGCCATATCCTTGATGAGCGGGTCGGTGGGAAAATTGTAGAGTTACGCGAACTGATTGCTGGTTTGTCGGTATATCGAGCGATCCCGCAGATTGAAGTAGCGGTCGGTGACGACACTGTGGCTTTGGTGTTTCGCCATGTAGAACCTTTGCTTGAAGAGGATATAGAGCAGCTAGTCAGTTTTGGTAAGAGCGCCGCGATTGATATTTATCTGCAGCCGGGCGGATTAAATTCCGTTCATAAAATCTGGCCTGCAGATGGCGTAGAACGTTTACAATATCGCCTGCCTGACTTTGATCTTGAGATGCAATTTCATCCAATGGATTTTACGCAGGTAAATCAGTCGATCAATCAACAGGCCGTATCTTTAGCTGTTTCTTTGTTAGACCCTCAGCAGGATGAACGCGTGTTGGACTTGTTTTGTGGATTGGGAAACTTTACGCTGCCACTGGCGCGTTCTGCCGCGCAGGTTATTGGCGTTGAGGGCAGTGATGAAATGGTTAGACGTGGTTTTGAAAATGCCCGGCATAATAGCGTCGATAATGTAGAATTTTATGCTGCGGATTTGACACAGGAATTTTCGGAACAATCTTGGGCTCAGCAGGGGTTTGATAAGATGCTAATTGACCCGCCTCGCTCAGGAGCATTGGAAATCGTAAAAAAAATGGCACGCTTTGCGCCCAAGCGAATCGTTTATGTGTCGTGCAATCCTGCAACTTTGGCGCGCGATGCAGGAGAACTAAAAAATCTGGGCTATCATCTTTCAGAGGCAGGAGTTATGGATATGTTCCCTCATACAACCCATGTTGAGTCGATAGCGGTTTTCAACCGAGAGCCAGTTAGCCGGCGCTGATTAGCCTTATGGTTCAAGTCAGGCAAAACCGACCTGTTTCACCGGACGGGTCAATCAATATTGAAGCGTGGCTCCATCGGCTGCAAATCGATCTGGGTTTCGAGGATGCCGAGGATATACGCAGTGCCTGCTTTTTGGCAGAAAAGGTATCTAAAGCGCCTGGTGACCCCCTGCAGATTACCCATCCTGATAACAATTGTTTTTTTGCTGGTCTGGAAATTGCTGAAATTTTGGCTGACTTGAGGCTGGATCAGCAAACGCTGATCGCCGGGTTGCTTTATCGCGCTGTACGCGAGAATAAGTTATCTCTGCAACAGGTGAGGCATGATTTTGGTTTTCGTGTGGCCAAATTGATTGAAGGGGTGCAGCAAATGGCTGCTATCTCGGCTGTGCAGCAACCTTTGGATCAGCCCGTGTTGGGTGATACTCAGCGGCAGATTGAGAACGTGCGCAAAATGCTGGTGGCATTGGTTGATGATGTGCGAGTTGCGCTAATCAAGCTGGCGGAAAGAACCTGGGCTATTCGATCGGTAAAAAATGCCCCGGAAGAACGCAAGCAGAAAGTCGCCAGGGAAGTATTTGATATTTACGCTCCCTTGGCACATCGTTTGGGAATCGGACATATTAAATGGGAGTTGGAAGACGTTTCATTCCGTTATCTCTCTCCCGAAAGTTACAAAACCATCGCCAGGCTGCTCGATGAGAAACGACTCGATCGAGAGCGTTATATCTCCGAGATGATACGGCTGCTGGAGAGTAAGCTCAAAGAGCATGGAATTGACGCCGTCGTTACTGGCCGGGTAAAACATATCTATAGTATTTGGCGTAAAATGCAGCGCAAAAATATAGATTTCGATCAGGTTCACGACATCCGTGCAGTAAGAGTACTGGTGCCGGGAATCAGTGATTGTTATACCGCGTTGGGAATAGTTCATAACTTATGGCGCCACATCCCCAAAGAGTTCGACGATTATATAGCAACTCCCAAGCGAAATGGCTATCAATCCTTGCATACCGCTGTGACTGGGCCTGCCGGGCGGACGCTGGAGATTCAAATTCGCACGCATGCCATGCATGAAGATGCAGAGTACGGTGTGTGCTCCCATTGGCGTTATAAAGGGACCGACGACGCGAAATCCGAACGCAGCTACGAAAAGAAGATAGAGTGGCTAAGGCAGGTGCTGCAATGGCATGAAGAGGTGGGCGATCTGGGTTCGCTTGCGGATGAATTGCACGTTGATATTGAGGATACCCGTATTTACGTTTATACCCCTTTGGGACATGTCGTTGATATGGCGCAGGGAGCAACGCCTATAGATTTTGCCTATAGGGTGCACACAGAGGTAGGTCACCATTGTCGTGGCGCAAAGGTGAATAGTCGAATTGTCCCGCTGAACTATCGCTTAAAAACCGGTGAGCAGGTTGAAATATTAACTGCCAAGAATGCAGCACCAAGTCGAGATTGGCTCAACCCGGCTCATGGCTATGTCAATCTATCCCGAACCCGAACGAAAATTCAGCATTGGTTTAAGCTCCAGAACAAGGAGAAAAATGAAGCAGCCGGCAGAGATCTGGTTGAGCGGGAACTGAAGCGAATGGCGCTGGATAAAGTGAATTTTGATCTGCTGGCTCCAAAACTCAATTACAAGTCGGCGGAAGATCTTTTTGCCGCCGTAGGTGCCGGTGACCTGAGGTTGGGGCAGGTAGTCAACTCAGCGCAGGAGCAGCTGGAACCGAATTCGACAAAAGACCAACTTGACCTGATGTTAGGCAAAGAGGGGACAATTACTGATGTCGCTGGAGCTATTGATTTTAAAGGTGTTGGGAACTTGCTTTCCAGTATCGCCGGTTGCTGTAAACCCATACCGGGAGAGGACTGCACCGGATATATTACCCAGGGACGGGGTGTGTCGATACATCGCAAGGATTGCAGTAACGTATTGCGTTTAAAACAGGAAGAGCCGGAACGAATAATTGACGTACAGTGGGGCAGTCAGCAGAAAGGCCGATATCCGGTGGATATATCAATTAGAGCGTTTGACCGTACAGGACTGATTAGGGATATTACAGCTGTGGTTGCCAACGAAGCTGTTAATGTTACGGCCTTAACTAGTACTTTTGATCATACAAATAATCTGGTTGATTTTACGCTTACCCTTGAGGTGTCAAACCTTGAGATACTGGGAAAAGTGCTGACAAAAATCAGTCAGATACCCAATATTATCGATGTGAAAAGGTATCGCCAGGGCGGTTGAGCTAAGGGCGGGTATGGTTACAGAATATCGGTATTCCATGAACCCTGGAATTATCAAAAGACAAAGGCTGCGCATGCCGAACTACCACCTTAAAGACCTACTGCAGGTGATGAGTGATTTGAGGTCACCTGAACACGGCTGTCCTTGGGATCTAAAGCAGAATTACCAGACTATTCTTCCCCATACCCTGGAAGAGGTTTATGAAGTAGCTGATGCAATAGAACGTGGAGATCTATCCGAACTCAGACTGGAATTGGGAGACTTGCTGTTCCAGGTTGTTTTTTATTCGCAATTGGCAAAAGAAGAGCAAGCCTTTGATTTTAACGATGTGGTTTCATCGATTACTGAAAAACTGCTGCGTCGGCACCCTCATGTGTTCCCGCAGGGTACCCTGGAATCAGCAGGGAGTCGCGATATTGAGATTGATGAACACCAGATAAGAGAAAATTGGCAGCGAATAAAAGAAGAAGAGCGACAACTCAAAAACCCGGAAACAAAAGACGCAAAACTGACGGATACAGTTCCTTTGGCGTTACCAGCATTGATGAGGGCTTTTAAAGTACAGCAGGTAGTAGCGCGTGAGGGTTTTGATTGGGCGAATATCGACGGTGTTTGGGATAAGCTGGCCGAAGAGGTGGTAGAACTTAAGGATGCGATCGAAAGTAGCAAAAGTGAGGATATCATTGATGAGGTAGGGGACCTACTGTTCACCTGCGTTAATCTTGCGCGTCATTTAAAGGTCAATCCAGAAATGGCGCTAAGGTCTGCAAATTTGAAGTTCGAAAAACGTTTTGCCCGGGTAGAGAAATCTGTGGCGTCGCAAAATAAACGCATGAGATCCTTGAATCCACAACAGTTGGAGTTGGAGTGGCAGCAAGCAAAAACACAGGACGTTGAATAAATTTGCTGAATCGGGACATTTTGATAAAGGGATTTTAACCCACACTAAAAGCAGTTATAGTCATTCAGGATTAAAATTGAAGAGATGGGAGTCACGCGACTATGCGCATTATACTATTGGGGGCACCGGGTGCAGGTAAGGGTACTCAGGCTCAATTCATTACTGAGCAATATGGCATTCCTCAGATTTCAACGGGTGATATGCTCAGAGCCGCTGTTAAAGCAGGAACTGAATTAGGGCTTAAAGCGAAGGGTATCATGGATGCGGGAGGCTTGGTTTCCGATGATATTATTATTGGGTTGGTTAAAGAGCGTATTCAACAGCAAGACTGCAAGAATGGCTTCCTTTTTGATGGGTTTCCCCGCACTATTCCACAGGCTCAGGCGTTGAAAGATGCGGAGATTGACATAGACTGTGTGGTAGAGATTGATGTGGCCGATGAAGAGATCGTCAAGCGTCTGAGTGGCCGCAGAGTGCACCCGGCTTCCGGACGGGTTTATCATGTTATTTACAACCCGCCTAAAGAGGAGGGTAAAGATGACTTGAGCGGTGAGGATTTGGTTCAGCGAGATGATGATACAGAGCAGACTGTCAGGAAACGTTTAAGTGTTTACCATGAACAGACAAAACCATTGGTAAGCTACTATACTGAATGGGCTGAATTGGATTCAAAAAGGGCTCCGGTTTATCGAAAAGTTGACGGACTGGGCTCAGTAGAAGATATTCGTAATCAGATCACTAGCAGTTTAGAATAGGCCTTTTGTTAAGGAACTAACGGAGAAGTGCTATGTCCCCAGCTAAAAAACCTACGGGTAAAAAAACAGCTGACTCAGCAGTTGATAAGATGTTAGCGAAAATACAAAAAGAACTAGCGTTGATCAAAAAGAAAGTAGCGCAGGCACAGGTGAAAGCCAAAGCAACCAGTAATAAGGCTGCAACTGCCGCCTCTGCTGCCAACAAGCGTAACGTTGAGAAAGCAAAGGTTGAGCTGGCCAAGCTGGAAAAGTCAATGTCTGAATTGCATATTAACGAACAGCTGACGAAAATCAAGCAGGAAGCCGAGAAGGTTGAGGCAAAAGTAAAGGCGATTGAGGCAGAGGTTGAGGAAAGGTTAAAGCACTACGGGCATAAGTTGGTAGAAGTTGCAGAGAAAGACTGGAAAAAGGCTGTAGCAGCCTATGAGCGGACATGGCGTGCGCAGCGAGAGAAACATAATCTCACTAAGCATAAGGAGCAAGCTAAAAAAGAGCTCGCTAAGATTAATAAAGCATCTGATCAAGCCGCAAAAAAACTGTCGGAATTAAAGGCTAAAGAAGCGCAAGTATCAGAAAAAGCTCCTGCCATTAAAAAAACAGTCCCAAGTAAGAAAAAAGTAAAGGCTGAGAAAAAGTCGACTGTGGTGACAAAGGCAGGTAAAACCGCACCGAAGAAGGCCGCACCGAAGAAGGCCGCACCGAAGAAGGCTGCACCGAAGAAGGCCGCACCGAAGAAGGCTGCACCGAAGAAGGCCGCACCGAAGAAGGCTGCACCGAAGAAGGCCGCACCGAAGAAGGCTGCACCGAAGAAGGCTGCACCGAAGAAGGCTGCACCGAAGAAGGCTGCACCGAAGAAGGCCGCACCGAAGAAGGCCGCACCGAAGAAGGCCGCACCGAAGAAGGCCGCACCGAAGAAGGCCGCACCGAAGAAGGCTGCACCGAAGAAAGCTGCACCGAAGAAGGCCCCTGCTCAGAAGCCGGTCGTAGGATCTGAAGCGGCAGTCGCGCCAGCGCCAAAGGATGCTTAGCGGCTAAGGTTTATTGGCAATTGACGATAGCTGAATGCCGAAAGGCAGCTAAAGGCGCATAACAAAGCCATGTGTCTGGGTTTGCGAGTGCACACAGCTAAAGATTTCATGAGGAATAGCAGCTTGCGGACGGTAACCAGGAAATAATGCCGGTTTATAATTTAGAAAAATTAATGGACGAAACGCGGCGAATTGCTTCGGAATACCGCCAGTCAACAGGTAACACACTGCCGGTCAGTGCTGAGTTGGCAAAGTATGACGCGATAAGCTTGCTTGGGTTGAAACCAGCCACTGAGCCTGAGCGAGCAGTGGATGCCTGGATGGCTACACCTGAGGGTGACAGGAAAGTTCAGGTTAAAGGGCGAGTGGTCTTTGACCCTAAAAAGTCGGGGTATCGTGTGGGCCAGCTTAATCTGGACGCAAACTGGGATATTCTACTGTTAGTGATTATGAACGATAGGTATGAAACTTCAGAAATCTATAAAGTATCACGCGAAAAAATACTTGGGGTTCTGTCTGAGGCGCGTGATCAAGGACAAAAATCACGAGGTGCAATCTCTGTTAAAAAATTTCAAGCAATTTCGGAAGTCTGCTGGCGCAGAGGCTAGTGCGGTTTTGCTTGCTCGCCAGTCACACACTCCACTGTATAAATAGCCCGCCTGCTTAATTTATGCCCCGACTATTAGCCATCGACACCTCAAGCAACGCCTGCTCAGTTGCATTAAATGATAATGGTTCTCTGATTGAAGAATATGCGGTAATTCCGAAGCTGCATGCAAGGCAAGTGTTGCCGATGGTTGAGCGGTTGATGAATGAGTCAGGATATAGTCTTAGTGAACTGGATGGTATTGCGTTTGCCAATGGACCTGGTTCCTTTACGGGCATCCGTATTGCTACAGGTGTAGCTCAGGGGCTGGCGTTTGGCTCGGGGCTACCCATGTTACCAGTTTCATCATTGGCCGTTTTGGCGCAAACCTATTGTCGTGAAAACGATGCAAATAACTCGATGGTGGTAATTGATGCCCGCATGAATCAGGTCTACTGGGGCTGCTATAGCAGGATCGGTGAGCTGGTGGAACTTAAGGGCGAAGAGGGGCTTTCTGCCCCGGAACTGATTGTTCCGGAGACAATTTTGGGCTCACGGACAGATTGGGTTGGTGTGGGAGATGGCTGGAAGTACGCTGATGACTTGGCGGCAGAGATATTGGCAAATATTGTAAAATTTGAGCTGGAATGTTACCCGCACGCGCAAGATGCTGCACGGCTAGCGATGCGGGATTTCAATATGGGACATTCGCTCGACGCAGCACAAGCGCAGCCTAATTATCTGCGAGGCAAAAATGCCTGGAAAAAATCAGCAAAATCATAATCAATATGGATAACATTCAGACCACAATTCTGGCCTTGTTGCAGGGATTAACGGAGTTCCTGCCCATCTCGAGTTCGGCGCACTTAATTCTCCCTTCGCAGATTCTAGGCTGGAGTGACCAAGGGCTGGCCTTTGATGTGGCAGTGCATGTTGGCACCCTGACAGCGGTAGTGCTGTATTTTAGACAAGATCTGTGTGAGATGGGCCGAGCATGGATCAAGTCAGTGCGAGGCGAACCGGCATCAGCACAAAGTCGAATGGCCTGGTTTGTTTTGCTGGCTACCCTGCCAGCAGTGGCGGCCGGGTATCTTGTCAATGGTGTACTGGAGGAATCGTTAAGGGATACCCGGGTTATTGCTTGGGCAACACTGCTATTTGGATTTTGCCTCTATTTTGTAGACAGATGGGGTTCGCAAAAACGCGAAATGGGGCAGTTGGGCATTCGCGATGCGCTACTTATTGGGGTTTCCCAGGCACTTGCTTTGATTCCAGGCACTTCTAGATCGGGTATCACTATTACCTGCGCATTAGCATTGGGTTTTACTCGAACCGCTGCCGCTCGCTTTTCCTTTTTATTATCCGTTCCGATTATCAGTGCGGCAGGGTTACTCAAATTTATCGAATTGATAAAGCTTGGTGAGAGCGTTGATTGGCATAGCATTGTTCTAGGTATCGCGGTGTCATTCATCAGTGCTTTTCTCTGTATCGGCTGGTTTTTAAGAATTATTGAACGAATTGGTCTGCTGCCATTTGTGCTGTATCGGTTAACATTAGGTGTGATTTTACTTTTCTTTTTCACCTAGAAAATTTAGTCTACAAAATATGATAATTAATTCGGCGCTCCCGGTTGTCTACTCTTCCCCTAAGGGGGCGGCGGTCCCTGTGTTGGAGGCAGTCGCAGAGGGAAGGGCCAAACTCAAAGAGGCTGTCGTTCAGGAGAGTCGATCTCAACTGACTTCCAAGTTCGATAGCGGCACGCGAAATAGTGATCGATCCTCTGCTCCTCTACCAGCTTTAACAATTGATTTGCGCGTACTAAAGAACGAATCTGATTCGTTCCCTAACCGACAGGCAATCAATGCCTACCGAACCATTGAGACTTTTAACGAACCAGCGTTGCTGGCGGCAAACCAGGGTCTGGATTTGATCGTTTAAGCGATTCACAGAAGTAGTGGGCACGCGATTTGAGTGAGCAAAAAGTATGGGTGGTTGCCGAGTCCGGGTCTCACAAAGAGCGAGCCGAACAGGTTGCTGCTCGTCTAAACTTACGCTGCATACTCGCGCAGGAATCTAGCTGTAGTAATTTTGTACCTCTATGGCTTTGGGTAGGGAAAAAGGGTATCGGGCTAAAAGCTGCAGCAGATCAGCAGGCGAACCCGGTGATTGTCGATTTTATATCTGGCGCAATGGGTTATCGAAAGCAACATCTATCTTTTAAAAATGAGCTTATTGCAAAAGCGATTGCGATTAAATCAAGTCTCAAACTGCAGATCGTAGATGCAACGGCAGGTTTTGGTCGAGATGCCTTCGTGCTTGCGAGTTTGGGCTGTAAAGTACGGATGCTTGAGCGAAACCCCCTAGTCGCATTGATGCTGGAAGACGGTATGGCGAGGGCGCAGTATGATGTAGATTGTCGGCCAACTATTGATCGAATGCGTTTATATTTGGAAGATTCAAAAATATATTTGTCACGCATAGAAGGTGAGGATTTGCCTGACGTGATATATCTAGACCCAATGTTTCCGCCGCGCCGGAAAGCCGCCAAGGTAAAAAAAGAGATGCAATTGTTGCATTTGTTATTGGAAAAGCCTGATAGTCAGGAGGGGTTGCTTTCATTAGCTAGAGAGAAAGCAGTCAGGAAGGTGGTTGTAAAAAGACCACGACACGCGCCATTTCTTGATGATCAGCAGCCCAATTATCAGGTGGAGGGGAAATCAAGTCGTTATGATATCTATCTAACTGTTTGATTTTTTTACAAAACCACGCTGTTATTTTCTTGGAATTATGTTGTAAAAGTGTTAAAACTACACCGCTGTTTAAACCAGAGATGTACAAATATGATGTTTCTTCAAATTAAGGATGGTGAAACTATGAGTAATCGAGGTTTATTTCATTTTTTAGCGACGGTATTGTTTTCGTTTGTTTTAGCTGCCTGTGGATCGGATAGTGATTCAGCCAAATCAGATGCAGCGCAGAAAGCAGCTTCTGGTGAACAGGACGCTGGCTCTATGATGGATGATGCCAAAGCCACAGCAGGCAAAGTTGCAGAATCGGCCGAAAATACTGTTAAGGAAGGCGTTGAAGCGGGTAAGGAAGCACTTGAGGAGATGGCTGAAGATGCAGAGGGTATGATGGAAGAAGGAATGGAAGATCTGGAGGAAGAGTCAGAGGAGGTGAAAGGACAGTTGCAAGGAGCTATGGATAATATGAAGTAGTCTCCCGGAGACACCTAGTGATAACAGTAAATCCACTTAGCTTGTAGCGGTAATTAATTAACACTACTTTGAGTCGCAACGGACAGGTTGAGGTATCGCTTAAAGACTCCTTAAATCAGGCGGCCATTGAGACATTAGTGATTCGATGTTTCATGGCCGCTTTCCAATTTAATGAGGACCACCGGCTTTCTATCAGCTCTTTATTAGTTCCATTTAGCATTTTCAGGCAGCACTCAGTGCTTTGTTTCTCCCGTTTTCTTTGGCTTGATAAAGAGCTGAATCAGCACGTGAAATGATACTGGAAGCTGTTTCAAGCGGTTGCCACTGAGCAACCCCCAGCGAAGTGGTAATCTGATCAATCTGTTCGTCAGAGCCCCTTTTCTTGATTTTCATCGTTTCAACTGTTTTGCGTAGTTGCTCGGCCAGCTTCATTGCACTTTCAATGTTATGGTTTGGTAACAGAATTACAAATTCCTCACCACCATAACGTGCAGGAAATCCATTTTCATGAAATAGTCCGGATAGAACTTTCGCAAAAGACTGTAATACCTTGTCTCCGGTAACATGTCCGTAAGTGTCGTTACATTTTTTGAAATGGTCGATATCCGTAATAATGAGACTCAGTGGGCTTTGTTGTGTGTGTGCTTCAGACATCAATCGCTGCAACTCCTTATCAAAGGCGCGGCGATTATGAATTTGTGTCAATGGATCCAAAGAAGCTTCATGTGATAGCTCTTTCAGGTCACGGCGTAAGGACTCTATTTCACTATGGGCTTTGCTGATTTCGCCACGAAAATCTTCGGCTATAACAGTAGCTTGCCTTGTATGCTCGATGAGTGAATGAACCACGTTTTCAATGTTGCTTTTACCCGTATCCTGTTGCAGTAGCGAAAGATTTTGATTGAGCAGATCTTCGTAATTATGCTCGTCATTAATGGTTTTGCCAGTTTTTTCAGAAAGGCTACTAACGATATCAGCGATCTGCTCGCGGATATCATTCGAGAAGTCAACTTCTTCGTCAATAATATAGCGACGGAACAGGTCAGCACTGATATTAGGTGGGCAGGTATCATGTTTTTGGATAGCGTTATCGAGCTCTTTGATGAGATCCGGTTTGCTCTTTGAAACATAACCGTACCAAAGGGCAAAATTACGAGGGTTGGGTTGTATGTTATATTTTACCATGAGAGGGATTGCCTCGCGGAGGTAATGTGCCGCTTGGGTTGCGTCTTCTGGATACTTCATTTTTTGTTATAGCCTTATCTAATAATTATTTACCACAGCGCACTTTCGATGCAATCTAGGGCAGCTAACAAAAATATAGACAAGCTTTTCATTTTTCTCCATAAATAACATTAATAAATATTGTTATTCGTTAGTGCAATCGAAAGATTGAGCTTGAACAAATGCCGGAGCGTATGTTTATATAAGTGCGCGCGAAATAGGGTGCCGGTGTAAAACCCTTTAATATGATCTTGATCTAAAAAAGACAGGGGCGGTTCATACCATCTGATCTGCCAACACTATTACCAGCTGTCTAAATTAATAACAGGTTGAAGTAATGACTTTAAATATTTTGCTAAGAAGTGTTTTCTTTGGATTTTTGTTGGCGATTCCTGCGCCTTTTATATTTGAATGGCTATCACAGACGGACGCCATGAATGTAAAACTGTTGCAGTTTTTTACAGTTTACCTATTAGTATTTGTTGGATGCCTTGTTATGGGGCTGACAGGCATAAAAACAGAATCTGATGAGAAGCCAGTTTCTGAAGAGGATGCTAACCGAGAGAAAGGTACCGTTAAATGGTTTAATGTCTCCAAGGGATTTGGATTTATCACCAGAAGTTCTGGCGAGGATATTTTTGTGCATTATCGCTCGATAAGAGGTAGCGGAAGGCGCTCGTTGAGTGATGGTCAACAAGTCAGGTTTAAAGTGACGGAGGGCGAGAAAGGGCTTCAGGCGGATGATGTCTCGGTAGACCGCTAACGGGCAGCCTATGAGCCGCTTCGATCAAGCTTCGTTTCCGGTGTTGATCGTTTTGTGTAGCCACCGTTAGTCGTCGCGAAAGAACTTAATCAAGCGGAAGATGCTTAAACCAAGATAGCCAGTAAGCGCTGTGACGCAGCCGACAAAACATAGGATGATGGCGCCCACAGCTATTAGCTCCTGTTGAACGGAAGAAGGAACTGATTTTTCCGTCCACACGAGTATGCCTGCGCCTACAAAGAAAACGCCGGCCCCGATAACTACAAGCTGTAGATTATTTTTGTGGTCTTCACCTCGTTTGGCCAGCCAGGCCACAATTTTCTGGCGTAGAGACTGATGATCTGGAGACATTGGCTGATACAAAATATTAATTAGTTTGGCAATGGAACATGCGGGTTATTAACTGCTCGTAGATCAATGCCAGCTTATCCAGATCACTGATTTTAACGCATTCATTGACTTTATGAATGCTTCGGTTGCATGGCCCAAGTTCGATAACCTGAGCACCTGTCGGCGCTATAAACCGGCCATCGGAAGTGCCGCCGCTAGTGGAAAGCTGGCAGGTTTCTCCGGTTATTTCTGCAATTGATTGCAGCGCTGTAGCAACAAGCTCACCTGAATCCGTCAGGAATGGTTGGCCATGCTTGGTCCACTGGAGGGTGTAATCTACTTTGTGCTTAGCCAAAACCGCTTCTACTTTGTTAATGAGCTGATCTGCGGTGATTTCGGTTGAAAACCGAAAATTAAAAACGACTTCCAGCTCTCCGGGAATGACGTTAGTAGCGCCGGTTCCAGCGTTAATGTTGGAAATTTGAAACGAGGTGGCCGGGAAGAAATCATTTCCCTGATCCCACTCCTCGTTGGTAAGTTCGGTGAGTGCCGCCAGTGCAGAGTGGATCGGGTTTGACGCCTTTTCTGGATAAGCGATATGTCCCTGAATACCTTTTGCTCTCAGCAAACCACCCAGTGAGCCACGCCTCCCATTCTTGATCGTATCTCCCAGCCTGTCGCCGCTGGAAGGCTCTCCGACAACACACCAGTTTATTTGATCATCCTGTTGTTGTAGGTGTTGTATGACTCTTGCCGTCCCGTCTATTGCCGGTCCCTCTTCGTCACTGGTAATCAGGTAAGCCAGTTTACCCTGATAATTTGGGTGGCGAGCGATAAAACGTTCTGTAGCCACAATCATTGCAGCAAGACTCCCTTTCATATCAGCTGCTCCACGCCCGTACAAATAGTCGCCCCTAATGCTCGGTTCGAAAGGTGGAGAGTCCCACTCTTCTGCAGGACCAGTGGGTACTACATCTGTGTGTCCCGCAAACGCTAAAATCGGACCAGACTCGCCTCTAATAGCCCAAAAATTGGAGACGTCACAAAAGTGTAGTGGCACGATTTTGAAGTCCATCGCTTTGAGCCGTTCAATCATAAGCGCCTGGCATCCCTCGTCCCTGGGTGTAATGGATGGCCGGCTGATTAGTTGCATTGCAAGTTGCAGTACGGGACTATTATTCATAGGTCTCTGGATTATTCGCTGTAAGTGGGTAAAGGCTAACTGTATACCAGTTGATTAACCATCTCAAAAAGATTCCAAATACCTCTCATTTGAAAAGCCTGGAAATGAAAACGCAGATTTACATTTTTTTGTTAAGCCCTTATAGTGGTAACGGTTTTCATAGGATTGAGAACAAATACACATAATTGCATACAAGGAGGTTTCCATGCGAACAGTTTTCTCTGTTCAGTCACTTTTTCTAAGTTTTTTCGTAGGTTTTTTGTGGGTTCAGTTCGCTCATGCACAGCCTGTGTTTATCAATGAAATACATTATGACAACTTAAGCGCTGATCAAGAGGAAGGCGTTGAGTTGGCGGGTCCTGCCGGCACTGATTTAGCGGGGTGGGAGTTGGTCTTCTATAATGGTGGAAATGGCAGTCCTTATCTGTCAAAACCCCTGGAGGGCTTGATTGGTAATCAAAGTAATGGTTTTGGAGTGCTTGCGTTCGCAATTCCTGGCATTCAAAATGGCGCGCCTGATGGTATTGCTTTGGTGAACGCCTTAAGCGAGGTGCTCCAGTTCTTAAGTTATGAGGGCTCGTTCGTCGCGGCCACCGGAATTGCCGCAGGACTGACGAGTTTGGACATAGAGGTTTCTGAAAGCGCGTCGACAGCTCCCGGGCTATCGCTACAACTCATTGGTACAGGTGAAGGTTCTTCCGGTTTTTCCTGGGGTGCTGCACAATCCAGCAGTTTCGGGGCCATTAATGATGGACAAGAATTTCGAGCTGTTGGGGCGGGCGAGCTGCCCGTATCAGGAACGCTATGGTTGATACTATGGGCGGCGGTCAGCTGGCTAATCTATTCGAGGCTGCGAATGCGTAAGGCAAGTTCTCCAGGCATTTGCAGGCAGGTGATAAAGGCGCTGTTTATGGGTGGCATCCATACCAGATGCCGATGTTGCTAGTCCGGTTAAAGGTCTGCAAAAACCAGGCTAATAGTGTCGGGCGATTTAATAACCGCCCGACAGCATCAAATACTAGTTATTGGCATGTAGTTCTTCATTGAGTGCAATTGCCGACTTGTTGGTTTTGCATTCAATACGCCCGTTTTGTGAATTGCGGCGCAACAGCAAGTCAGGCTTTCCTGCCAGATCACGAGCTTTTATATCTTTTATAGGCTGGTTGTTTTCGTCCAGTACAGTAACCTTTGAGCCGGCTGTAACATACAGCCCGGCTTCCACTGTGCAGCGATCACCTAGCGGTATCCCTATACCTGCATTTGCCCCAATTAGGCACTCGTCGCCAACGTAAATAATCACGTTGTTGCCGCCGGAAAGTGTACCCATTGTGCTGCAGCCTCCCCCCAGATCACTGCCGTGGCCGACCACAACACCTGCTGAAATACGTCCTTCGACCATGCTGGTGCCCAAGGTTCCCGCATTAAAATTCACGAACCCTTCATGCATGACGGTAGTTCCGTCTCCCAGGTGTGCACCCAGTCGCACACGATCGGTGTCGGCCACTCGAACTCCTGAAGGCATTGTATAATTTGCCATTTTAGGAAACTTATCAACCGACATAACTTCCAATAGTTCTCCGTTAAGTCTCGCGTCCAGCTGCCGTTCTGGTAATTCATCGATAGCGATTGCACCTTTGTTGGTCCAGGCAACGTTGGGAAGCAGGCCGAACATACCAGTTAGATTCGTTTCGTGTGGTTTGACCAGGCGGTGTGATAACAGGTGTAGCTTGAGGTAGACTTCCGGGACTGTTTCAGGAGCTATATCTTCAGCGATCATAGTAATGACAATAGACTGGGCGCTTTGCTGCAAGCGTTTGCATAGCGCAGCATCTCCATTCATACCTGCGGCAGACAGGTTTGACGCCAGTTTTTCAAGCTGTTCGCTACTGGGCTCTACAGCGGCATTCCCTTCTTGATAGCCCAGAGTTGTGGTGACAATATCCATCAACTTGTCGTCTGGTTGGAATGCTGGTGAAGGGTAAAAAACTTCCAGCCAATTGCCTGAGTTGCTTTTAGTGCCTACGCCAAATGCGAAGCTGTAGAATTTATTTTTACTCATAAAAAACCTCTTGTATTGCTATCCTAAAATCTTTTCATATTCCGATGGATTAAAGCCCAAAATTCTAAGCTCTCCAGTGTCCAGAATAGGTCGTTTAATCATTGCTGGATTAGTCTGCATCAGGCTGATTGCCTTTTTTTCATTTAAATCTGATTTATCTTCGTTTGGAAGTTTTCTCCAGGTCAAACCGCGGCGGTTAATGAGCTGCTCCCAGCCTAATTCATTGCACCAAAGCTGTAATTGGATGTCAGTAATTCCATCAACGCGATAGTCATGAAATTGATATTTAATGTGTGAATTTTTTAGCCAATCCCGGGCGTTTTTTATGGTATCGCAATTTTTGATGCCATAGAGCTTAATCATTAAGAAATTCCTAGATTACTGTCACAGAATTGCCGGTACCGGACTCATGTTGAGCCCACTGATCCAGTTGACTACATATTTCAAATTCTATTTTTTTGCACAGTTTCTCGTCAATGATAGCCTCCCGATGCTCCGTGGAGACGAAGAAAACATCCTCAACTCTTTCTCCAAGTGTGGTGATTTTTGCTTTTTGCAGAATGAGTTTGTTTTCCAGCAAGATGCGGCCGATACGCGCTAATAGGCCCGGACGATCCGGGGTAACCACTTCTATGACGGTACAGTTGAGAATACTGTCAGAATAGATATGCGCTTCGGTTGGCATGGTGAAATGCTGCAGTCTGCGCGGGGTGTGGCGTTTAATAATCGTAGGCATTTGTTTGGGGTTCTGTAGTGCACTGGTTAGCGCGGCTTTTATTTTTGCCAGCCGCAGCTGATTATCACCTATTGGCTGGCCATTCTCTTCCAGCACTATATACGAATTAAGATTAAAATTATTAGGCGACGTGCTTATTCTTGCGTCAACAATATTAAGTTCAAGCTGTTCCAAAATGGCTGCCGTGGTCGCAAAAAGGTGATGTTCCGTTTGTGAATAAATAAAGATCTGGGTGCCGCCTGCACCCTCCTGCATGCTCAGCTCTTTGATCATCACCAGAGGCTTCCCCGGCTCAGTGTGTTCTAATATTGCTTGTGTGTGCCACGCAATATCTTCATGTGAATGCTGTATAAAATATTCATCTCCCAGTTGGTGCCACAGCGACTCAACGATGACCGGATTAAACGATAATAATGCCAACGCCTGGCATTGTTTTTTATTTATCGCATTTTTTCGGTCAATCGGGTTTTCCAGCCCTCGGCTAAGAGCACGCTTGGTTTCCAGATAAAGCTGTCGCATTAAGGTGGCTCGCCAGCTGGTCCAGAGATTGGGGTTGGTGGCGTTGATGTCGGCAACGGTTAATAGGAAAAGGTAATCAAGGTGAAGCTGATCCTGCATTTTCTCTGCAAACTGTTGGATAATGTCTGGATCGGAGATGTCCTTACGTTGTGCAGTGATAGACATGATTAGATGGTTCTCTACCAACCACGCAACGAGGCTCGCGTCCCAATTACTTAAGCGATGACGCATGCAGAATTCGCGTGCATCGGTGGCTCCAAGTTTTGAGTGGTCGCCACCGCGACCTTTGGCGATGTCGTGATACAGGCCGGCTATATAAAGTAGCTCAAGTTTGGGTATCTGGCGGATTATCTTGATGGCCAGAGGAAACCTGTCAGACTCGGTGCGCAAATAAATACGACGTAAATACTGGAGTAGCAACAGTGTATGAGCGTCTACTGTATAAAGATGGAACAGGTCATGCTGCATTTTTCCGATTATTTTCCCAAATTCTGGAAGGTACCGCCCGAGTACCGCATAACGGCGCATGCGTTGCAGTTGCGTTACCATTCGATTGGGGGAGCGTAGCAACTCCATAAAGATTGAAATGTTGCGTATATCCAGGCGAAAGTCATCATCTATCAGATGTCGACTTTCGCGTATCAAGCGAATTGTGGAGGCCCGTACACCCTGTATATCCAGATTTTGCGCCATGAGCAAAAAAATCTCCATAAGCGCAAAGGGCGTGCGTTTAAATACCTGGTCGTTGGTGACTTCTATATAGCCATTAGTGATTTTAAAACGGGAATTAATTGCGATACCGACAGGCTTTTCCTTTGCGCGCAAGATGGCTTCATCAAAGTGTTGCAGAAGCATGTCGTTCAGCACCATGGTGCGCAATACAACACGGTAAAACTGCTGCATCAGCTGCTCGATGGCTAATGATTCGTCGGTATCCTTAAAGCCAAAAAGTCTGGCAAGCGGCTCCTGGTAGTCAAAAAGAAGTCGATCTTCAGCTCGGCCAGCGAGCATATGCAAGCCGTATCGCACCCTCCACAAATAATTTTGTCCTTCGCTAAGCAGACCAAATTCGGTTTCCGTAAGAAACTTGTTGGAAACCAGGTCTTGCAGGTCATTTCCGCCAAAATGTCTCTTTGCAACCCACGTGATCATCTGAATATCCCGCAGCCCACCTGGAGACTCTTTTACATTTGGTTCCAGGTTATGTTCAAGTTCATTGAACTTTTTATGGCGGGCAATCTGTTCTTCCCTTTTTGCAGTAAAGAAGGGTTGTTCTGGCCAGATTTTATTGGGCCCGACTTTTTTTTGCATCTGCGCTAATAATTCAGGTTCGCCAACAATGGAGCGCGACTCCATTAGGCTTGTCGCTATGGTGATATCTCTTCTGGCATCATCTTTACATTGGTTTAACGAGCGAACGCTGTGACCCACCTTTAGCCCGATATCCCATAGGAAAGTGACAAATTTCTCTATGTGACGGTGTTGTTTCCTGATGCCAAAGCCCCGGTAGAGTATGAGAATGTCGATATCAGAATGTGGGTGTAATTCGCCTCGCCCGTAACCGCCCACGGCGACCAGACTTAAATTTTTATTACGAAAAGGAATCTGGCGCCATGCCATCACCAATATCTGATCGATCAGCCAGGCTCGGGCGTAAATTAATAAATGGGTTGGGGTGCCATCACAAAAATGCTGATCAAGCTTTTGTTGTGCACTAGCCAGCGCATCTTTGAAAGTTCGAATGGGGTTATGATGCTGTTCGAGCTGTTGTGAAAACGCATCCGGATCAAATAACTCAGTCTGGATAGCTTTCAGGTCTTCAGTTTCAGTCATCATGGCGGGCAGTCATAGGCCGTGTTCTTCACCTCGCCGAGTGAGAATCTCATGACCGGTTTCAGTAACCAAAATGGTATGCTCCCATTGCGCCGATAGTCTTTTGTCTGTCGTTTCTACGGTCCAGCCGTCTCGCGAGGACAGTTTAACATGACGCTTGCCGGCATTAATCATGGGTTCAATCGTAAAAATCATACCAGGCTTTAATTGTACTCCTGTTTTGGGCCTGCCATAGTGCAGTACCTGTGGGTCTTCGTGAAAGTTACTGCCGATGCCATGGCCACAGTATTCTCTAACAACAGAGTAGTGATGATTTTGTGCGTAGTTTTGTATGACGTGCCCAATGTCGCCCAGGTAAGTTCCCGGTTTTACCAGTGCGATACCCATATACAGGCACTCTTGTGTAACTTTAACCAGTCTTTGAGCATGTGGCGTTATATTCCCAACAAAAAACATTTTGCTGGTGTCGCCATGGTAGCCGTCCTTAATCACGGTGATATCAATATTGATGATGTCGCCACTCTTTAATATTTTCTTGTCGCTGGGTATCCCATGACAGACTACTTGGTTGACGGAAGTACAAATGGACTTTGGGAAACCTTTGTAATTAAGCGGTGCTGGAATGGCTTTCTGTCTATTCACAATATATTCGTGGCAGATGCGGTCCAGTTCGCCGGTTGATACACCCGGTATGACCTTGTCCTCGATCATTTCCAGAACTTCGGCAGCGAGTTTGCCAGCCACTCGCATTTTTTTAATTTCTTCGGGTGTCTTGATGGATATGCTCATATATCTACCGAGATTAATTTTGTAACGTTACGGGTAAGGTATAAAGGGGCGGCCTTTTTACCATAATTAGAAGTTGATTATAACCGTTTTTTTAAAAGAGAGGTGGGTGCCGACGTTACTTCAGGTTGTCTTGGCTTAATTGAGGTTAATCATGAGCAGAATCCCTGGTTTTTTTAACAGCTGGAGTGAATCGGTATTCTTGCTAGCGAAAGAAATTCTAAACTCTTTTCAGGGTGAAAAAATACTGGCATTGTATTAAGGCTATTTGTTGATTGATGCCTTTTACTTGGGAGGTATTTGTGGTATAAATCAGCCCGCTTGTGACAGCCCGCGTCTTTGTATGAATGCAGCCTGTTCGAGCAGAGAAATTGAACAGTTAAATCGTTCTACTAAATCACACACGTACCGACACTTTGTTCCGGGTGCTTTCTGTGAAAACAGTTGGTTGGAATAACGGGGTATGTGGAGGCCTAACCCAAACTTAAAGAAGGTTATTATGTCAAGAGTTTCAATGAGAGACCTGCTGCAGGCAGGTGCACATTTTGGTCACCAAACACGTTACTGGAATCCGAAAATGGGTCCCTATATTTTCGGTGCGCGTAACAAGATTCATATTATCAATTTAGAGCATACGGTACCGGCGCTGAATGGGGCGCTCGATCTCGTACAAAAACTCGCTTCCAACAAAAACAAAATTTTATTTGTTGGTACCAAAAGAGCTGCGAGCAAAATCATCAAAGACGAAGCGGAGCGAGCAGGTATGCCTTATGTGCATCACCGCTGGCTGGGTGGCATGCTCACCAACTATAAAACAATCAGGCAGTCGATTAAGCGATATCGGGATTTGCAGGTGCAGAAAGAAAATGGCACTTTTGAACAAATCACCAAGAAAGAACAACTGATGCTTACTCGTGAGATGGAAAAGCTCGAGCGCAGCATTGGTGGTATTAAAGATATGGGTGGCTTGCCCGATGCATTGTTTGTGATCGATGTGGATCATGAGCGTATTGCCGTGAATGAAGCAAATAAGCTGGGTATTCCAGTGATTGGTGTGGTTGACACTAATAGTGACCCGGATGGGGTGGATTATGTAATTCCAGGTAACGATGATGCGATCCGTTCTATTGGGATCTACGTTAAAGCGGTTGCAGACACCATTCTGGAAGGTGTCGGAGCTGATATGAGCGGGACAGATGAGTTTGTTGAAATAACCGCAGAAGCAGCGCCAGGCGGGGCAGAGGAAGTTTCAGCAAGCTAGAAATACCAGGTAAGGGTGATTTGTCAGAAGCAAACCCCGGCATTAAAAATTAAAGTAAAAAGGGGCGAGAGCCCCTTTTTTTAAGTTAAGTATAAGATTTAGAGGTGATTCGAAATGGCAGCAATAACAGCCGCAATGGTTAAAGAGTTACGGGAACGTACTGGACTGGGTATGATGGATTGCAAAAAAGCCCTGTCTGAAAATGAAGGTGATATTGATAAAGCAATAGAACACCTCAGAAAGTCAAGCGGTATGAAGGCCGCGAAGAAAGCATCGCGCACCGCGGCAGAAGGCATTGTTGCGACGCAAGTTGCAGAAGATGGGAGCTATGCTGTGTTGGTCGAGGTCAATAGTGAAACTGATTTTGTTGCCCGCGACGATAACTTTAAGTCGTTTGTGGATAAGGTGGTTTCAAAGGCTTTTACTGATCGTCAGACAGATGTTGAGGCGCTGATGCAATCTGGCCTTGAAGATGAACGTCAGGCATTAGTTCAAAAAATCGGCGAAAATGTCAGTGTGCGACGAATTCAGGAATTTTCGGCTCAGGATGGTGTTGTGGGTTCCTATGTTCACGGTAATAACCGTATTGGCGTTTTAGTCTCTTTGCAAGGTGGCGATGATCAGTTGGCGAAAGATGTTGCGATGCATGTGGCCGCATTAAATCCGATGGTAGTTAATCCTGATGACGTATCCCAGGATGTAATTGCCCAGGAACGTGATATTTACACTGCCCAGGCTCAGGATAGCGGTAAACCTGCGGAAATCGTTGAGAAGATGATCGATGGACGGCTGCGTAAGTTCCTTGCCGAGATTAGCATTGTTGAACAACCCTTTGTTAAAGACCCCGACACAAAAGTGGGTGCATTGGTCAAAAAGTCCGGGGCTAAAATTTTAGCGTTTATGCGCTATGAGGTGGGAGAAGGTATCGAGAAGGAAGAGGTCGATTTTGCAACTGAAGTTGCTCAGCAAGCAGGTTTGTAGTAGTAGGTTAAAACTGAGGGGTGGAACTGTTTCGTCCTGACAATACGCTATCCCTTTGTAGTGGGCTATTAATTTGGAGTTTTAAAATCTATGCCGAGTTCTGATCGCCAAGCGAAGTATCAGCGAATATTACTTAAACTCAGTGGTGAAGCATTGATGGGGAATGAGGTGTTTGGCATCGACCCCCGGGTGCTGGATCGTATGGCGCTGGAAATAGGGCAACTGGTAGGGATTGGAGTGCAAGTGGGCTTGGTCATAGGCGGTGGTAATCTGTTTCGTGGTGCTGCATTGAATAAGGCAGGTATGGACCGAGTGACGGGTGATCACATGGGCATGCTGGCAACAGTGATGAATGCATTGGCAATGAGAGATGCATTAGAAAGATCTAACATTGCCACCCGAGTGATGTCAGCTATTCCAATGAGTGGTGTCGTTGAGCATTATGACCGGCGAAGCGCAATGCGGTATTTAGGCTCTGGGGATGTAGTCATATTTTCTGCCGGTACTGGCAATCCTTTCTTTACGACTGACTCCGCGGCCTGTTTGCGAGGTATTGAGATAGAATCGGATGCGGTACTGAAGGCTACCAAAGTAGATGGCGTTTACTCAGCGGATCCTGTGACTAATCCAGACGCAACTAAATATGAGCGGTTGACCTATGATGAGGTCATAGAAAAGCAGCTCGAAGTAATGGATTTAACGGCGATCTGCTTGGCACGTGATCACAATATGCCGATCAAGGTGTTTAATATGAACAAACCAGGAGCATTAGCAACAGTTGTTGTTGGTGGAAATGAAGGAACGCTGATTGAAAAATAGGGTGCTTTGATCATGATTAATGAAATAATGAAAGATACAAAAGACCGAATGGAGAAAGCTTTGGTCGCATTGGCCGCTGCGTTTAACAAAATACGTACCGGGCGAGCCCATCCCAGCATTCTCGATAGCGTCAAAGTGTCATACTATGGATCGGATATGCCAATCAACCAGGTGGCTAATATTGGCGTTGAGGATGGTCGCACTTTGAATATTACGCCTTGGGAGAAAGCGATGATTCCAGAAATTGAAAAGGCGATACATAAATCTGATTTAGGTTTAAACCCGGTTACTTCTGGTGAAATTATTCGTGTGCCCATGCCTGCATTGACGGAGGAAACGCGCAAGGACTATATCCGTCAAGCAAAACATGAAGCTGAGAATGCAAGAGTGTCGGTGCGCAATGCGCGGCGTGATGCTAATAGTGATTTCAAAGAATTGCTTAAAGAGAAGGATATTAGTGAAGATGAAGAGCGTAAAGCCATTGATGATGTACAAAAACTGACCGATAAATATGTCGCGGCAGTTGATGAGGCGTTAAAGCATAAAGAGACGGATCTTATTGAAATATAGGCAGTTTTTTAGACTGAATATTATTTGTGATCGATATTCGTGTGTAAAGAAAGACGGGAAAAATTAAGGCGACAATAAGCCGTTTTTACGGTGTATTGAGTTTGCCGATCGTCGAATGTAGTTGCTCACCTTCGCGCCTTACGGCACAAAAAGATGGCCAGAAAACAATGTTAAACAGTATTTGTTGGCAGAGTTTGAATTGAAGAAAAGTTCTAGGGGATATATGCAAAGTGAAACTCCCATAGAGGCAACCTCTGATTTGCAGCTTGGCAATATACCAGAGCATGTTGCCATTATCATGGATGGCAACAACCGCTGGGCGAAGGCGCGAAATTTGCCGGGTGGTGCGGGCCACAAAGCAGGCGTTGACTCCGTACGGAATATCATTGAGGCCTGTGCCAAGCACAAAATCAAAGTTCTTACATTGTTTGCCTTTAGCAGTGAAAACTGGCGCCGCCCCAAGGCTGAAGTCAGCGCGCTGATGAGGCTATTCCTTAATGCCCTAAAACGCGAAGCCAATAAGCTCAATAAGAATAATATTCGTCTGCGGGTGATAGGCAATAGGCACCGCTTTAGCGAAGGTATACAAAAGCATATGGCCGAAGTGGAGCAGCTAACGGTGGATAATAATGGCTGCACTGTGATTATAGCAGCTGATTATGGAGGGCAATGGGATATTGCCCAAGCTGTAAGGAAGATCGCTGAAAAAGTAGTAGCGGGAGATCTGCAGCTATCCGATATTAATCCTGATTCGGTTAATGACGAGATTAGTATCGGTGACTTGCCGCCACCAGATTTATGCATCAGAACCGGCGGAGAGCATAGAATAAGCAACTTCCTCCTTTGGCAAATGGCTTATACCGAGCTTTATTTTACCGATCTTTTTTGGCCAGATTTCGATGAAAAAGCGTTTCTGGATGCTCTAAAGGATTATAGTAGTCGCGAGCGCCGTTTTGGCCATACTAGTAATTCGGTAGAGAAATAGTTTGCTGAAACAACGAATTATCACCGCAGTGATCTTGGCGCCCATAGTCGTGGCGGCGATTTTGCTGGTGCCTGCAACGGGTTTTAACTTGATTGCATTGGCGATCTTTACGCTTGCTGCTTGGGAGTGGGCGGATCTTTCCGGATTTTCTAGCGTCTATAGGATAGTTTACGCGCTGCTATTCATCGGATTTTGTATTGCCCCGTATCAATTAGCTTTGAGTATATGGGAATACGCTCTGTGGTTTGCGATGGCCGTGTGGTTGTGCGCGCTGATTTGGGTAATCCGATTTCCGGCGTCAATTCAATGGTGGGGTGGACGATTGCAGCGTGCAATTCTAGGTCTGGCGATCTTGATTCCGGCTTGGCTGGCAATGGTTTACCTAAAGCAAGCGAGAGAGGGGGGCATGCTGGTTCTGATGCTCCTGTTGATTATTTGGGGGGCTGATATTGGCGCTTATTTCAGTGGTAGAGCCTGGGGTAAGGTCAAGTTGGCACCTTTGGTGAGTCCTGGTAAGACTTGGGCGGGCGCACTAGGTGGTTTAGCCTCAGCGACCCTGATCTGTTGGTGCGTAGCCTCTTTTTCCGGCCTAATGAATCCTGGGCTGCTGTGGCACTGGGGTGGCTTTGGATTGTTGGCGTTGATAACTGCAGCGGTATCCATACTTGGAGACTTAACGGTAAGTATGGTAAAGCGGCATCGTGGTGTTAAGGACAGTGGTAACCTGTTGCCGGGACATGGTGGGTTGCTGGACCGCATAGATAGTCTGGTGGCGGGGTTGCCTTTGTACTGTCTGCTGGTTGTAAAGTTGGGGTTGAGTTAAGTGATTGAGTCAGTAAAGCAGATTAGTATTCTTGGATCCACTGGTTCCATCGGTATTAGCACTTTAGATGTCATATCAAGGCACAAGAATCAATACCCGGTGTTTGCGCTTACGGCCAATAACAACGTTGAGCTGATGCTGAAACAAGTGTTGGAGTTTCAACCGAAATTTGCAGTGCTGCTAGATGTATCCGCGGCTGAACTTCTGCGCCAAAGGTTGTCCAAAAAACAGGTTTCAACAGAGGTGCTCTCAGGAAAAGACGCACTTGAGTATGTAGCGTCCCATGAAAAAGTGGATTACGTAATGGCCGCGATTGTTGGCGCTGCGGGATTGCTACCAACTTTGGCTGCTGTCTCGACAGGCAAGAGGGTGCTATTGGCCAACAAGGAAGCGCTGGTCATGTCGGGTGATCTTTTTATGCAGCAGGCTAAGCTTTCCGGGGCTCAGGTGCTACCAATTGATAGCGAACATAATGCCATTTTTCAATGTATGCCGGAAAACGATACGAGCGATTTGCAAACGTCCGGCGTGAGAAGGATACTCCTGACTGGTTCGGGAGGGCCTTTTCGCAGCCTGCCGCTTGGTTCACTTGAATCCGTTACACCGGAACAGGCCTGTGCTCATCCGAATTGGTCAATGGGGCAGAAAATATCCGTAGATTCAGCCACGATGATGAATAAGGGGCTGGAGTTGATTGAAGCCTGCTGGCTTTTTAATACCACGCAGGATTTTATTGATATCGTCATACATAAACAGAGCGTGATACATTCAATGGTAGAGTACAATGACGGATCAGTTTTAGCGCAGATGGGTAACCCCGATATGAGAACGCCGATTGCTTACGGGCTAGGCTGGCCGAAGCGCATTGATTCGGGGGTAAGCTCGCTAGACTTGATTCAGGTTTCGCAGTTGGACTTTGAACCGCTGGATCGCGAGCGTTTCCCCTGTGTGGGACTGGCAGAACATGCAATAAAGCAGGGTGGAACGGGGACCACTGCCCTGAATGCAGCGAATGAAGTAGCGGTATCAGCGTTTCTTAATAGGCAGATACCTTTTACAGCTATCGCCAGCGTGGTTGCTGGCGTAATGGATCGATATCAACGGGTAGACGCCGACAGTATTGATATTATTTTGGAGCAAGATCTGTTGGCGCGGCGGCTGGCCGACGAGCAGGTCAAGTGCCGAGCCTGCTAGGGACGGCTAGAGTTAAGCATGAGTGTAATTCAAATTCTGTTTGCTACCATTGTAACCCTGGGACTCTTGGTTACTGTGCATGAGTACGGCCATTTTTGGGTGGCACGCAAGTGTGGAATCAAGGTGTTGCGCTTTTCTGTTGGTTTTGGAAAAGCTCTTTTTACACGGGTTGATCGTCACGGAACAGAATTCGTCATTGCCGCTATCCCGCTGGGAGGCTACGTCAAAATGCTTGACGAGCGGGAAGCGGAGGTTGCGCAAGAGGATCTGCCATTTGCCTTTAATCGTCAATCTGTTGGTAAACGGATTGCCGTTGTAGTTGCGGGGCCGGCAGCTAACTTTGCTTTTGCTATCTTCGCGTACTGGTTGCTGTTTGTAGTGGGTGTAACAACATTGGTGCCAGTCGTGGGCGCGGTTGCACCAGACTCGATTGCTGCGCTGGCCGGCATTGATGAAAAAGAAGAAATTATTTCGATCGATGGTGCGGCTACCGCTACCTGGCAGGCTCTGAATGTACAGTTGTTGGGCTATGTTGGGGAAACTAGAGAAATTTCTTTGATCACTCGTCCGATTGGCCCGCAAAGTGATCAGCGCGAATACCTGTTAGTTCTGAGAAACTGGTTAGCAGGGGAGGAACGCCCTGATCCGATAAAATCGCTGGGAATCACGCCGTACCTGCCGGATATCCCGGCGACGGTTGGGCAGGTTGAGCCACAGGGAGCGGGGGCACGTGCCGGATTGGCGCCTGGTGACCGAGTGCGCAGGATTGCGGGTACGCACGTCTACTATTGGCCAGAGTTAGTGCAGCAAGTTCAGAGCAATCCCGGTAAGACCGTCATGGTAGAAATTGAGCGCGACGGTACGATACTGGAGTTCAGGGTGCAGCCTGATGAAAAGATACTGGAAGACGGTACTACTATCGGTTATCTGGGTGTGGCCGCAATGCCAGTACCCTGGCCGGAGGAATTAACACGGGAGATTAAATATTCTATCTTTGGAGCCTGGGTTCCTGCGCTGGAAAAAACCTGGGATATGACCGTTTTAACCTTGGTTTCTCTGAAGAAGATGCTGGTCGGCTTGATTTCAATTAAAAACTTGAGTGGGCCGATCACCATTGCTAAAGTTGCAGGTGCTTCGGTGGATAAGGGGGCTGAAACCTTCCTGAATTTCCTGGCTTATCTAAGTATAAGTCTCGGTTTGATTAATATTCTGCCAATACCCGTGCTCGACGGTGGTCATTTGATGTATTATCTCGTTGAGCTGGTGCGGGGCAGACCTGTGTCGGAAAAAATACAGGGTATGGGTCTGAGAATTGGCATGAGTATTATCCTGGCTCTAATGGTACTAGCGATCTATAACGATTTAACTAGGCTTTAAAATAATTAGCTTATAAGAAAAATATGAAAAGAAATTTATTTATACCTCTGATTGTCACTTTAATGATGGCGAGTTGGACACAGCTTGGTATGGCTGATGATTTTACCGTTGCTGATATTCGAATTGAAGGGTTGCAGCGTGTTTCGGCTGGTTCCCTGTTTCGGGCGTTTCCGGTTAATCTTGGTGATACCGTTAACGAGCAGGTGTTGGTAGATGCCACACGCAGTCTATTTAAAACCGGCTTTTTCAATGATATTCAAATTGCACGTGACGAGAATGTACTCATCGTTACGGTGATTGAGCGACCTTCGATTAGCGATATCCAAATCGATGGTAATAAGGCTATCAAAACGGAGGCGCTACTCGATGGTTTGAAACAGTCGGGGCTGTCGGAAGGTGAAATCTTCAAACGCGCTACACTGGAAGGGTTGGAGCAGGAGCTTTCCCGTCAATATATCGCGCAAGGTAGATATGGCGTTGATATAGAGACCGATGTTGAAGCGCAACCGCGTAACCGGGTTGCACTTTCCATCAATATTACAGAAGGGGCTCCCTCTTCTATCAAACAGATTAATATTGTAGGTAATAGTGTCTACGATGATGAGGATCTGTTGGATCTGTTTGAACTACGTACAACCAATTGGTTAAGTTTTTATCGCAACGATGATAAGTATTCGCGGGAAAAATTATCGGGTGACTTGGAAAAGCTAAAATCAAAGTATCTGGATAACGGATATATTAATTTTAATATTGAATCGACACAGGTCTCAATTACGCCAGACAAAGAGAAAGTTTATATCACGGTCAATTTGGTAGAAGGTGATCAGTTTACTATTGATCAGGTAACTTTTGCGGGTGACCTGGTGCTGGACGAGGAAGAACTTGAGCAGTTTTTGCTGGTCAAATCGGGTGAAATTTTTTCCAATGAACTGCTTACTGTAACAACAGAGGCCTTAACAAATCGCCTGGGTAATGAGGGTTATACCTTTGCCAATGTTAATGGTATTCCCGAGGTCAATGATGAGGATGATACGGTAGATATCAGTGTCTTTATCGATCCAGGTAAACGCGCTTATGTTCGGCGTATCAATTTCAAAGGCAATACGAAAACGATTGACGAAGTATTGCGCCGGGAAATGCGGCAGATGGAATCCGGTTGGGCCTCCAACCAACAGATCGAACTGTCCAAGTTGCGTTTACAGCGACTGGGGTTTTTCAAGGAAGTCAACGTCGAAACACCGCAGGTGCCAGGCAGTACAGACCAGATTGATGTTGATTATACCGTTGAAGAGCAGCCTTCGGGCAGCGTAACTGCCAGTCTGGGCTTTGCGCAGGGTCGAGGCTTGATCCTGGGTGCGGGCGTGAGTCAGAATAATTTCCTTGGGTCCGGAAAGAGAGTTTCCATTGGCCTTAACCGAAGTCGATTCCAGTCTGCATATAATTTCTCATATCTAGATCCTTATTACACCGTAGATGGCGTAGCGCGAGGTTTTAATCTATTTTATAGAGAGCTTGATTATGACGAGGATAATATAGCCAGTTTTACTACCGACTCCTTCGGTGGAGGAGTGTCATTTGGCTATCCGATATCGGAAACCCAGTCGCTGTCTTTCAATATCGGTTATGAAAATACTGATATTACCGAGGGCGTATACCCCGTTCTGGAAATATCAGAGTTTTTGGATCTGGAGGGCACCACCTTTAATGAGTTTTTGTTTACAGCATCATGGCGTCAATCCAGACTTAACCGAGGTGTGTTTGCTACCCGTGGTAGTTCTCAAACTTTAGGCCTGGAACTGGCTGTTCCGGGAAGCGATCTGACCTATTATAAGTTAACTTATAAGGGACAGATATTTTTTCCTCTGACACGAAGTTTGACGTTGAGATTGCGCTCAGAGTTGGGTTATGGCGATGCCTATGGTGATTCTACAACCTTGCCATTCTATAAACACTTCTTCGCCGGTGGCTTTGACTCTATTCGTGGATTTAAAAATAATGAGTTGGGGCCGCGCAGTACGCCTAGTCCCTTGGATCCGGATCGAGATTTGGATCCATTCGGCGGTAACTTTCTGGTTACTGGTGGAGTCGATATAATATTCCCATTACCCTTTCTAAAAGATCAACGCTCAGTGCAGTCGACCCTGTTTGTTGATGCGGGAAATGTATTTAATACCGAATGTCCAAGCGTTAGCGTAAATTGCCTTGACTTCGACGCTGGGGAACTACGCTTTTCCGTTGGTGTCGGTGCGACATGGCTATCGGGCTTTGGTCCGCTAACCTTTAGTATTGCTCAAGCCTTTAACGAAGGGCCGCTGGACGATACGGAGTTTTTTCAATTCTCATTTGGCAAAACCTTTTAATGCCAATTGTTGATAATCAGCTTATATAATTAACCATCAAGGGGATCAAGAGTGAAGCAATTAATACTAGGTGTGATTATGTGCGGCCTGATGGGCGCCCAATTGGCAGTAGCGGAAGGTAAAATCGCCGTCATTGATATACAGGCTGCTATTTTAGGCTCGGAACAAGCGAAAGAAAGAATTGCAGAGTTAAAAAAAGAGTATGCCCCCGATCAAAATGTGATTAAGTCTTTGGCCCAGGATATTCAAAAGCTTCAAGCGAAAATGGAGCAAGATGCTGCGGTGATGAGCGAAAGTGAAAAGAAAAAGCTGGCAAAGGATGTCGAAGAAAAGGCGGTTGACTATCAGTTCAATATCAAGAAAATCCAGAAATCTCAAAATGAAAGTCAGCAAGAATTATTGGCAGAGCTGAGCCCCAAATTGGAGGAGGCGATTCAGGAAATTATAAGCGAAGGGACTTATGCCATTATTTTGGAAAGAAGAGCCGCAATATTTGTCGCTCCTGAGTACGATATCACTAAAAAGGTGACCGAGAAGCTTAACCTCAAGAGATAACTATCGGGGGTGATGAAAGAAAGTATCCGTTATTCCTTGGCGGAATGGGCATCCTATCTAGACGCTGAGTTAGAAGAGGAGTCTCAGTATGTAACTTTGGTATTATCAGGTTACAGAAGGCTGATGCTGGTCATCAGCCTTTTCGCTATTCCTGCATACAGGTCGATACTGGATTATACTCGTGTTTCTACGGTTCCAGTCAGTCGTAAATATGCAGCCCAACAGTCTTATTTACCCAAACCCCTATCTCGGTTATGCGCGAATTTCGAAGTTATATGAAAGAGTGGCAACCCAGTCGACCGGGAGTGAATAAAATTGTAGTGATAGACTGTACTGAGTAGGTCGATCCAATAGCAAGTGTTGGCCCTTAAGCGGAAGTGGCAGAGGGCGCCAGAGTGGTAGTACCCGAATGGGTTGTGATGCAGAAATGTGGTTGGCAGCACTATTGATTGAGGTTTGCCTAGGGGATGCGGTTATCGGGGAAGGTATAAAATTGATAATCAGGTAATGATCGCGCATAACGTTAAAATAGGCGATTATACTGCGATAGCCGGTTGTTCCGGAATATCCGGCGGTACAAAAATGGATTAAAACTGAATGTACGCGTCAACTGGACAATTTTGCCAAACGTATAAAAAACTGGAAAAACAGCTAAAAGAATTAAAAGGCAATCAGGTATGATGAATATCAATGAAATCCGGGAGTATCTGCCCCACCGGTACCCATTCTTGCTAGTGGATCGTGTGGTGGAGCTAGAACTAGGGAAGTCTATTGTGGCATATAAAAATGTGACGGTGAATGAAGATTTTTTTAATGGACACTTTCCTGATTTCCCAGTAATGCCTGGCGTGTTAATTATCGAAGCCATGGCTCAGGCCGCCGGAATCCTGGGATTCAAAACGGTGGGCAAGAAGCCAGCCGATGGGTCAATTTATTACTTTGTTGGGGCCGAAAAACTAAGATTTAAGCGTCCAGTTACACCGGGTGACCGATTGCAATTGGAAGCAGCTGTCGTTGCCGAGAAAAAAGGTATCTGGAAATTTGACTGTAAAGCGACTGTTGAAGGAGAGCTGGTCTGTTCCGGTCTAATCATCTGCGCTGACAGGGAAAAGAATATTGATCGATAACACTGCTCGAATTGATCCTTCGGCAAAACTAGGTGCCAATGTTAGCGTAGGTCCCTGGAGTATTATTGGTCCTGATGTTGAGGTGGGAGACGGTACTGTTATCGGGCCTCACGTTATTCTAAAGGGGCCGACCAAGCTGGGACGAAATAATCAGATTTACCAATTTGCAAGCGTTGGAGAAGACTGCCAGGATAAAAAATATGCTGGGGAAGCTACGCGGTTGGAAATTGGAGATAATAATATCATTCGCGAAGCCTGTACTATTCATCGCGGAACAGCCCAGGATCGTGCTGTTACTCATATCGGTAATGATAATCTGTTTATGGTCAACGTCCACATTGCACACGACGTGGTTGTGGGCGATCATTGCATTATAGCCAATAACGCGGCTGTGGCTGGGCATGTAAAAATTGGTGATTACGCGGTGCTGGGAGGATTTGCCGGGGTTCATCAGTTTTGTCATATTGGCGCTCACAGCATGAGTGGTGTCGGCAGTGTAATTGTCAAAGATATACCGGCTTTTGTTGTCGTGAGTGGTAATACGGCGGCGTCACATGGCATTAATGTTGAGGGGCTGAGGCGGCGGGATTTTTCTAAAGTGGCAATAGCTGCTTTGCAAAAGGCCTATAAAATTATATTTCGCCAGGGGCTGACTGTCGCCGATGCTGTTGCTAACGTAAGATCTCTTGACTATCAGGGGCCTGAAATTGATATGCTTGTCGAATCTATTCTCAATTCTACACGCGGCATTGTCCGTTAAAAACTAGCCATCACTTTATTGTGCGTCCTCTACGTATCGGCATTGTCGCAGGTGAAGCTTCGGGCGACTTACTAGGTGCCGGGTTGATTGCGGCTATAAAAACTGCTTATCCTGATACTGTTTTCGAAGGTATTGGCGGCCCGAAAATGATGGCCTTGGGTTTTGATTCCCATGTTCCGATGGAAAGGCTTTCAGTAATGGGGCTATTTGAAGTATTGGGCAGGCTGTTTGAGTTGCTGGGTATTCGTCGTCGTCTGAAAAATTACTTTGTGAAGAATCCTCCTGATGTATTTATAGGTATTGATGCACCTGACTTTACGCTGGTTTTGGAGCGCCAGTTGAAAATGGCCGGTATTAAAACAGTGCATTATGTCAGCCCGCAGATATGGGCATGGCGTCAGGGTAGAGTGAAGCATATTGTTCGATGTGCAGATCTAATGTTGGCGTTATTCCCCTTTGAGAAGGAATTTTATCGGGAACATGGTATGTCGGTAGAATTTGTAGGGCATCCACTTGCAGATCAGATTCCATTTGAAAGTGAAAAACATACGCCTCGGGTTGACTTTGATTTGTCTGAAAAAGATAGTGTGTTGGCTTTGTTGCCAGGTAGTCGTATGAGTGAAGTTGGCCGATTGACTGCCACCTTCCTGGAAACCGCGCTATGGTGTCAGCGGCATCAACCCAACTGTAAAATCTTGGTAGCTGCCGTTAATTCTGCGGTAGCGGATACCATTAAGGCAGAGTTGACAGCCTATCCGCAGCTAAAGAATGTACAGGTGATCAGCGAGCAAGCTCGTAAGGTGATGGCGGCTGCGGACGCATTGCTGGTGGCTTCGGGGACGGTAACGCTGGAGGCCATGCTTATTAAACGTCCTATGGTGGTTGCCTACAAAGTTGCGCCACTAACCTTTAAAGTCGTATCACGACTGGTGAAAACAGATTTTATTGCGTTACCGAACCTCCTGGCTGAATGCGCTTTGGTACCTGAGTTTATTCAAGATGAGGCTATCCCGGAGCGTATCGGACCGGTGCTGTTAGACTATCTTAATCACGGAGCATCGTGTGAAATACAATTTGGCAAGTTTATGGAAATCCACAAGCAATTGGCGCAGGGAGCGAGTGACCGGGCTGCACAAGCCATATTGAAGTTGGTGGGACGGTAATGGATTTTCTTGATGTTGAGGGCGTCGCTGGAACAGATGAAGTGGGCAGAGGGCCGCTCGCGGGCGCGGTCGTTGCTGCGGCGGTAATTTTAGATAGTAATCAGCCTATAGTTGGGCTAAAGGATTCAAAAAAACTGTCAGAGAAAAAAAGGGAGTCGCTGGCAGAGGAAATTAAGGAAAAAGCAATTTGTTGGTGTATTGCTCGTGCCGAAGTTGAAGAAATTGATCAAATTAATATACTACAGGCAAGTCTATTAGCCATGCGTCGTGCAGTTTTGGGCCTGAGCGTCGAGCCCCGCCAGGTGCTGGTTGATGGCAGGCATTGCCCTAGCTTGGAATATCCCGTTCAGGCGATTGTTAAAGGAGATTCCCTGGTGCCCGCAATCAGTGCAGCGTCGATTCTGGCCAAGGTAGCGAGAGACGGCGAGATGATGGCACTCGATGAAATCTATCCTGGTTATGGGCTGGCCAAACATAAGGGCTATCCTACTGCAGCCCATCTGGCTGCTTTACTTCGGCTAGGTCCTTCGCCGATTCATCGACGTTCTTTTGCACCGGTTAAAAAATTGTTATAAAACTTTCATCTCATAGCCCAGGCGCTGTTCGGTCAGTGCTTTAAATTGGAAATTATGACTTCATCATTTATCCATTTAAGAAACCACACTGAATTCTCCCTGCGAGATGGTTTGCTCAAAGTAAAACCCTTTATCAAAACTATTTCAGATTTTGGAATGCCTGCGGTTGCCGTGACCGATCTATGCAATTTGTTTGCTTTAGTAAAGTTTTATAAAGGGGCTGTGGCTGCAGGTATTAAGCCTATCGCTGGAGCGGATTTATTATTGGAGAATCCTGATGGTGAATCTAAACCGACGCTATGTACCCTGCTGGTGCAAAACCGGGAAGGTTATGCCAATCTGACAAAATTGATATCAATGGCTTATCTTAAGGGACAGAAACAAGGTTTGGCGTTGATAAGTTATGAATGGTTGTCTGAGCATAGCGGCGGGTTGATAGCCTTGTCGGGGGCACGAGAGGGGGATGTTGGGCAAGCATTGCTGTCAAACAATCAAAAACAGGCTCGGGAATGTATTGATTTCTGGCGTCGAGTTTTTCCTGATCGCTACTACCTTGAAATACAGAGAACAGGTCGTGAGGGAGAGCAGCAATACTTGCAGGGAGCGCTGTTATTGGCTGAGCAATTTGAGTTGCCAGTGGTGGCGACCAACGATGTCAGGTTTATTCACTCTGACGATTTTGAAGCGCATGAGGCACGAGTCTGTATTCATGATAGCCGCACGCTGGATGACCCGCGTCGGGCACGCCTTTATAGTGAGCATCAGTATCTCAAGTCCAGTGAAGAGATGGTCGAGTTGTTCTCAGATCTTCCGGAGGCGATTGAGAATACTCTGGAGATTGCTATGCGCTGTAATCTGGAGATCGAATTAGGCGAAAATTATCTGCCTAATTATCCGGTTCCAGAGGGATTAACGATGGATGATTTCTTCCGTCAACTGTCTCTTGAGGGGCTTGAAAAAAGGCTTGAAAAAATACTCAATCGATCAGCTGACGAGTACCCTCAACAACGGCAAACCTATATCGATCGGCTCGATTTTGAACTTAATGTCATCATTCAAATGGGATTTCCAGGCTATTTCCTGATTGTCATGGACTTTATTAAGTGGGCTAAGGATAACCAGGTTCCAGTGGGACCAGGAAGGGGCTCTGGTGCCGGTTCGCTGGTTGCTTATGCTCTGGACATCACGGATCTGGATCCACTGGAGTTTGATTTACTTTTTGAGAGATTTCTAAATCCTGAGCGAGTATCCATGCCGGACTTTGATGTGGATTTCTGTATGGATGGACGTGACCGGGTGATTGACTATGTGGCGCAAACCTATGGTAGAGAATCTGTTTCGCAAATTATCACTTTTGGCACTATGGCGGCCAAGGCGGTGGTGCGGGATGTGGCTCGGGTGCAGGGAAAACCCTATGGCTTGGCGGATAAGCTATCAAAGATGATCCCGTTTGAAGTAGGTATGACCTTGAGCAAGGCCATGGAGCAGGAGCCGACGCTTGCCGATTTCGTTAAGCAGAGTGAAGAGGCGGCAGAGATTATGGAAATGGCGTTTAAGCTTGAGGGTGTGACGCGTAATGTCGGAAAGCATGCCGGGGGTGTGGTGATTTCGCCAACAAAACTCACTGATTTTTCCCCGCTATATTGTGATGAGGCGGGCGGTAGCCTGGTAACACAGTATGACAAGGATGATGTGGAGCAGGTTGGGCTGGTCAAATTCGACTTTCTTGGACTTAGAACACTAACGATTATTGATTGGGCCGTTGAAACCGTCAATAAGTTACGTAGGGAACAGGCTGAACAAGACCTGGATATTTCACAAATCGATCTGGAAGACAAACAGGTCTATAAACTGTTGAAAAATGCAAACACGACAGCTGTGTTTCAGCTGGAATCCAGGGGTATGAAGGATCTTATGCGAAGGCTGGAGCCAAATACCTTTGAAGATATCATTGCGCTGGTAGCGCTATTCCGACCGGGTCCTTTGCAGTCGGGCATGGTGGACGATTTTATTGCGCGCAAGAAGGGTAAAGCTGAACTCGCCTATCCCCATCCTCAATACCAGCATGAATGTCTGAAGCCTGTTTTGGAACCGTCCTACGGCATTATCCTTTACCAGGAGCAGGTGATGCAGATTGCTCAGGTAATGGGTGGTTATACACTTGGCGGCGCAGATTTGCTGCGCAGAGCAATGGGTAAGAAAAAGGCCGAAGAGATGGCCAAGCAAAGACAGATATTTATGGAGGGCGCCAGTCAGCAAGGGTTTGACGAGGATCTGGCGAGAAATATTTTTGACCTTATGGAAAAGTTTGCTGGATACGGGTTTAACAAATCACACTCCGCTGCGTATGCGCTTTTATCCTATCAGACGGCATGGCTCAAGGCATATTACCCTGCGCCTTTTATGGCGGCTGTGTTATCGGCAGATATGCAGAATACCGACAAGGTGGTAATTCTGCTGGAGGATTGCCGGCAGATGGAGATGCCATTGGTGCTGCCGAATATTAATATCGGAGAATACCGATTCACTGCGGATGGTCACAATCAGATCGTATATGGGCTGGGTGCTATCAAAGGGTTAGGTGAAGGACCAATCGAGTCGATCGTAGAAGCGCGCAGAAAGGGTGGAGATTTTAATGATCTGTTTGACTTTTGTGCGCGGGTTGACCTGCGCAAAGTTAATCGCAGGGCAATAGAAGCGCTGATCCGATCCGGTGCCATGGACGAAATAGCCCCCCATCGTGCGGTGTTAGTGGCCTGCCTGGAAGAAGCAATTAAGACTGCCGAACAGCATAGTAATAACGAGAAAAGTGGAATGGTAGATCTATTTGGCGGATTGCCGGGTGCTGTTGCTGAACAGGCGGGTGATGTCTATAAAGAGTATCACCAGGTGCGGCCATGGACTGAAAAAGTACGCTTGCAGGCGGAGAAGGAGACCTTGGGGTTATACTTGCGTGGGCACCCTTTCGATGAGTACGAGGCTGAGCTTAGGACAATTGCCAAGGAACCGCTGGTATCATTGCAAACCAAGAAATCGGATCAGATCATTGCCGGGCTGGTCGTTGCGATCAGAACAATGAAAAGCAAAAGGGGGGATAGTATTGCATTCGTCACACTGGACGACCGCACCGGTCGCGTTGAAGTGTCGGTTTTTGCCGAGGCCTATGAAACCTTTAAAGACTTTTTAATGAAGGATAATCTATTGGTGATCGAAGGAGAGGTAAGCCATGATGACTATTCTGGCGCGGTTAAAGTCAGGGCCAAGACGATTTATGATGTGGTTGGTGCACGGGCGCGATATGCGCGTCATATTGCACTATCGATCACGAAGAATCTAAATGGCGACAAGTTGCCACATTACTTGGCAGATATACTGTCGCCGTTTCGCGGTGCAGGGTGCAAAATGCTACTTGAATATGCAAACGAGCAGGCAAGAGGTGAAATTCAACTCGGTAACGAATGGACCATAAAGCCGGACGATGAATTGCTGACGCGCCTTAAAGACCGTTTTGGAGATGACAAAGTGTCGCTTTGTTATTAGAAATAGAGTCATTTATGTGTATGCGAATCCCGGTTTCCTGCTTGTTATTATGATTAAATATCAATACCATTGCGTAGATATATCCGAAGTAATTAAAGGTTAATCAGAACTTCCCAATGAATCCGAATTATTTAGATTTTGAGCAGCCGATTGCTGAATTGCAAATCAGAATTGAAGAATTACGCCTGGTTAGCAATGATAATGATCTCAATATTAGTGAAGAGATTAGTAAGTTAGAGAGCAAGAGCCAGGAGCTTACTAGAAATATTTTTTCCAACCTGAGCTCATGGCAGGTTGCCCAGATGGCACGACATCCGCAACGCCCTTATACGCTTGATTATATTAAAGTACTGTTTACCGACTTTGACGAGCTGCATGGTGATCGCCATTATGCTGATGATGCGGCGATTGTTGGTGGCATGGCGCGTCTGAATGATCAGCCAGTGATGGTGATAGGCCACCAAAAAGGAAGAGATGTTAAAGAAAAGGTAAGACGTAATTTCGGGATGCCAAGGCCTGAAGGCTATCGAAAGGCTTGTCGTTTGATGGAGTTGGCTGAACGCTACAATATGCCGATTTTGACCTTTATCGACACACCGGGCGCTTATCCGGGAATAGATGCAGAGGAGCGGGGTCAAAGCGAAGCAATTGCTTATAATCTCGGGGTTATGTCTCGTTTGAAGGTGCCAATCCTGACAACGGTGATTGGAGAAGGAGGATCGGGTGGCGCGTTGGCGATCGGAGTCTGTGATGAACTACTCATGTTACAGTATGCGACTTATTCGGTAATTTCTCCGGAAGGCTGTGCTTCCATTTTGTGGCGCAGCGCGGATCGCGCGGCTGATGCAGCTCAGGCAATGGGTATTACTGCACCGCGGCTGCACGAGCTGGGGCTTGTTGATCAGGTCATTGAGGAGCCTCTGGGAGGTGCTCATCGCGATTTTGATCCGTTGGCAATAAAGTTACAGGAAGCGTTGATTCGATCGCTAGGACGCTTGCAGGGATTAACTGTAGACGAGCTGGTTGAAAACCGCTATCAGCGCTACATGTCATATGGTATTCAAGTTTAGGCAGGTTAGGCGCTAACTAAAAGCTCTCGTTAGAAGGGTATTCCGTTCCGCGATACTAAGCTGAATACGGATTGATACATCATGAATTTCACTGCTACCCATTTGGTTAATGAATTGGCCCGTGTCGCGCCCGCGAATAAGGGGCGTTATGTCATTGCTTTTAGTGGTGGTATGGATTCGCATGTACTACTTTATGCGATGACGGAGGTTCGGAAGTATCTGGATGCAGATATTGTAGCTCTACATGTGAATCACGGAATCAGTATCGCTGCAGATCATTGGGTAGAGCACTGCCGTCAGGTTTGCCAGCAAATGAAGGTTCAGTTGGAAGTCGTGTCCGTCAGGGTTGATCAATCACTGCCCAGTCTTGAAAACGAGCTAAGGACAGCACGTTACGCCGTATTCGAGGAAAATCTGCACGCAGAGGATGTCCTGCTCCTGGCGCACCATGCCGATGACCAGGCTGAAACGTTACTGCAAAGGCTTTTCCGTGGCAGTGGCCATAAAGGTGCAGCCGGTATGCCGAGGATGAGAGCGATCGGTAAAGCCCGGTTGCTTCGCCCCCTGCTGGATGTTCCAAGAAGCGAGCTTAGGGAATACGCAGAGCGAGCCGGTTTGCAGTGGATAGAGGATGATAGTAACACGGACGAGGTTTTCGATAGGAACTATATTCGCCACACACTTTTACCGATAGTAGCAAATCGCTGGCCAGGTTATCGCTCAACCTTGATGAGGAATGCCGAGGTTAACGGACAGGCTGACCAATGTCTGGCGTTTTTTATGAAACGGGAAATCGAGCGACTCAATTGGAGCGGCAGGGAGTTGGACGTAGAGCAGTTGCAGCACTATGAATCACCGATCCAGCTGAATTTGCTGCGAAGCTGGATTGCTTCTTTTGGGTTTCCCACCCCAAGTTACGAACAGTTGTGCCAGATTCTATCCAGCGTGGTCAATTCACGTGTCGATGCTCAGCCGGTCGTTGAGTGGGCGGGTATTATGGTACGGCGCTACCGGGGGAAGCTTTATGCAGGTAGAAGACTGTTTGCGCATAATGCTGAGCGGATTATTCAGTGGCGATTACCAGCAAAAATACAAGATCCAGCCTTTGGTCAGTTATCGGTAATGTCCTCATTGAGTGGTGGCATACGCATGAGTGAAGTGATAGAACCAGTGACGGTGCGTTTTCGCCGGGGAGGAGAGCGTTGTCGCCCCAAGGGCAGGCAAGGGTCTCACCCACTTAAAAAATTATTACAGGAATATGGGGTGCCACCCTGGTTGCGTGAACGCGTACCACTTGTTTATATAGGCGAAAATCTGGCTGCGGTTGCTGATTTGTGGGTATGCCACGAATATAGTGAGCACGAGGAAGTTGAATCTTACCGGTTTGAGTGGAACAGGCCCTAAGCACAATGTAATAATCCGACGGTTAGCTTTTTACACAGAGTAAGCTGGATTAAATGCGATGTGCATCCAAGTGAATACCGATACAGGTTTTGCCATGCATAATGATCTCTCCTTGATAACGGTCATCTCCGGTAGAGGCAAACTCAAAATTAAAATGTCTTAGCAACAGTAATTTCCCGGAATTCTCGCGTCTAATCTTGATGCGTTTCAAAGCCAGGCTCTCATCAAGTAATTGCACTTCCATAGTAACGCAATATGCCTTGGTCTCAACTAAGGCCAGCTGTTTAATGCCGTAAGCTGACCACCAATATATCACCGCCACGGCGAGAATCATTAACCAGAATAAATGGCTGAGATCCAAATACATTATATACAATACCCTGTATGCAATTAAGTTTGAGTGTCACTCTCTCATATTGCAGATAATAAATAAACGCACTGTTTCTGTTTCGTGCGAGCTTGTTTTTTAGTCTTCGATTTATTAAGCGTGCTGATTTTGTATTGCGTGCTAAACTTTAATCCCTTAAGCGTCGGAAAAATTTACAGTTGCTTGAGTTCAGCTCGCACTGGTAATGTGGGAAAAACAATAAGTACTTGTAAAATAAAGAAAATATTGGAGCGGCATAGTTATTGCTTTTGTTTCTGTTGTGTGTAATTCGGTATCGACTGATGCTTATTACAATAATAAATACAACCACGCTTTAGATTGTTGGCAGGGTAATCAGGAAGCTGAAGCTTACCGTACAACGAGTCATTGAACGAATAGCATAACTGTAAAAAAGACAATAGGATGAAAGATGGAACTATCAGGCTATCAAATAGTTGAGCCCATAGGGCGAGACGATCGCTCTGAGTCATATTTAGCAAAGCAGTCCGATTCAGGGAAGAGAGTGGTCATCAAGTGTTGGCACAAAGCCAGTTTGGAAAGTGAAGACCTGAACGAGACTATCCAAGTATTTTTAAGTGACGGAGAGTATGCGAGCCAAATTTCTCATCCAAATATCGCTAATATCTGTGCGGTCGGGGAAACAAATGACACAATCTACTGCATAAATGACTATATTTGTGGCGATGCGCTGGAGGCTCGCGCGCCCCAAATGTGTTTGCTAGATAAAATTTATGTGATTAAAGAGATCGCGGGTGCTCTAGATTACCTGGCCAGCAAAAACATTAATGTCCAAACCGTTTACCCCTCAAGTATTCTGTTAACAACGGACCAAAGTCGGCCCTGTTTAATCGATATCTGGCAATATCAAAAAGTTTTTAGCCGCGAAGAAACAGTATCTGTCGAAGATGATAAAACTATACTGAGCTATATGAGCCCAGAGCAGATAGCTGCTGGAGTGATGGATATCCGGTCAAACCTGTATAATTTGGGTATGATTTTGTATTATCTGCTGGCGGGCAAATCTCAATCAATGGCACTCGCTAAAGCAATAGGTGAAGATAAGAATATTGCCGAAAGTGTGGCTCAGCTGCCTTCCCATTTATCACTATTTCAGGGCGTCATTGATACTGCAGTAGCTGCTGATCCACAGAATAGATTTCAAAGCGGTAAAGATTTTATTCGCGAGCTGGAGCGGATTAGTGACGAAGAGATTATCCTGCTTGACGATGACACTCGCTCTAATGGAAAGTTAGAGAAAGAAGCATTAGCGGCGCCCGCATTCAGTAATGCGCGGGGTATCGGTAGACAGGGTAGCAATGTGATCGCGCTTCCAGTGGTAAACCGAAATAAACACCCTGCCATGGAAGCCGATTGTGCAATCGGACAATCATCGGCGGATGTCGAAACTGAGGTACATAGTGGCGCTCTGGATCATACCTCCGATATCGCTCCGCAAAACGCAGAGCAGGGTGATGATGGCCCACCATTGAATTCCCAGTTGGAAGCACAGGCATCTTGTATAAGTGAGACTTGTGGTGCGGAAACACCGAAAAAAAATCTAAAACCTGCTTTTTTTGCATTGGCTTTGTTTTCGATAGTCATGGTGTTGTGGCCAGGTAGCGATTTGCAGTGGATGGAAAAAGTGGCAGAATCATGGGTTAACTTTCAAGCTTGGGTAGCGGAATTACTTAACAGACTCCCGCAGATATAAACAGGTAGAACTGTGATTCTACAATCAGTCCCCCGGATTTAAACCGCCCAACGTATATTTACTCTTATTAAGGGTGATGCCATTTTTGATGTTCTTGATATTGATGCCGGCATACACGGTGAGGCCCCTGCGGGCTGCTACAGTAAGAGCTCTCTTTAGATACCTTTAGACTATCCTTTCAAATAATCTCTAGTGCTTATTTTAGCGAGATAGTTTGTTGAATTGAAAAGGGGTTTTGTCGACTCCCTACTATCCCAGTCTTCCTTTCAGAAACAGGCCTAACTTTGCTAAACTAGCGCTCCTATGAAAGCACTAATACGAATTTTATTCCTCGCTCTGGCCTTTTCATCTATTATGGCCAATCCCGCAATGGCCCAGGAGATACGCGTTGCGGTTGCAAGCAATTTTAGCGGAGCGATTAACGCATTAGCGCATCGGTTTGAAATAGAAAAAGGACACAGGGTGACGCTGATTTTCGGCTCCACTGGGAAGCATTATGCGCAAATTAAAAATGGTGCGCCTTTTGATTTGTTTTTTGCTGCTGATATACAGCGACCTAAATTGTTGGATGAAGAAGGGATTGCCGTTTCAGAAAGTCGTTTTACCTATGCAATAGGCAAGTTGGTTTTGTGGAGCCCAGTATTAGTAGACGGCGACGAACCAATAGAAACAATTTTGCAGCGAGGAGATTTTGAAAAGTTGTCGATTGCCAACCCCAGGTTTGCTCCTTATGGTAAAGCTGCACAGGAGGTTCTGGAAGATTTAGGCTTATGGAAAAAATTTCAGCGAAAGATTGTCCGTGGAGAGAACATTAGTCAAGCCTTCCAGTTCGTCAAAAGTGGGAATGCTGCAATGGGGTTCGTAGCTCTTTCTCAGCTTAAGCGACCAGAGTTGCCGGTTTCGGGAACTATTTGGGATGTACCTGAGACACTTTATACTCCCATTGAGCAGCAGGCTATTCTCCTCAAAAACAGCGAAGCCGCCGCTGAATTTCTAAATTTTGTTAAAAGTGCGGAATCGTTAGAGGTTATTCGTGGTTTTGGATATAGCACCCCCTGATGCTTAGTGAACTGGATATTTTAGCGCTGCTGACCACGGTTAAGCTGGCCGGCCTAACTACAATTATTTTATTGCTGCTGGGTACCCCTTTAGCTTGGTGGTTGGCACGTACTGAGTGGCGCTATAAGTTTTTTCTGGAAGCGGTAGTGGCGCTTCCATTAGTGTTGCCGCCCACCGTTTTGGGATTCTATCTATTAATAGCTTTAGGGCCACATGGGCCAATAGGAGGGCTGATGGAGTGGGCAGGTGGGCCCTCATTGGCATTTACTTTTACCGGTCTGGTGATTGGTTCTGTATTTTATTCCATGCCTTTCGTAGTACAGCCGTTACAAAATGCTTTTTCAGCAATCGGGCCAAGGCCTTTAGAAGTTGCTGCTACTTTACGAGCATCTCCGCTGGATCGTTTTTTTAGTGTTGCTCTTCCCCTCGCTCGTTCTGGGCTTCTTACGGCTATGGTATTAGGGTTTGCTCATACAGTGGGTGAATTTGGAGTGGTCCTAATGATTGGTGGGAATATTCCAGGAGAGACGCAGGTACTGTCCATCGCTATTTACGATCACGTTGAAGCGTTAGAGTACGGTCATGCCCACTGGTTGTCGGGAGGCCTTGTATTGCTTTCATTTGTGATGCTAACGGTCGTCTATCTCGTGAATCGTCGATTTTCGGTGATTCAGAAATGACTATTGAGGCACGTTTTAAAATTCAGCGCCGAGACTTTTTGCTGGATGTTGATCTGAGTTTTCCGAGTTCGGGTATCACTGCTATCTTTGGTCCCTCCGGTTGTGGAAAAACCACTTTGCTGAGAGCTTGTGCCGGGCTGGAGCGCTGCTCCGAGGGTTATTTTCGCTTAGGCAGCCTGATTTGGCAGACCCCTGAGGTATTTACGCCTACGCATCGTCGTAGCCTGGGATATGTGTTCCAGGATGCCGGGTTGTTTGCGCACCTGAATGTTAAACGCAATCTGGAGTATGCGGTTAAGCGTGTTCCAAAAAGCGAACGCAAGCTGACGATGCAGCGTGCGATTGAGTGGTTAGATATCGGCTCACTGCTGGAGCGCAGAGCCGATCAGCTATCAGGTGGGGAAAGGCAACGTGTTGAGATTGCTCGGGCGCTCGCGGCAAGTCCGCGAATATTATTAATGGATGAACCCTTGTCCGCACTAGATATGCCGCGCAAGCAGGAGATTATGCCTTATCTCGAGTCACTGCACGACGAGTTGGATATTCCGGTACTTTATGTTAGCCATGCTCCGGATGAAGTTGGTCGCTTGGCGGATCATTTGATACTACTCGACAAGGGCCGAGTGGTTGCTTCGGGGGCAGCCAGCGAGCTATATACAAGGCTCGATTTGCCATTGGCACACGAGGAAGATGCGGCCGCAATAATTGATGCAAGAGTTGCGGAGCATGATAAAGCGTTCGATCTCACCTATTTGGAATTTCCTGGTGGTCGGTTTGCAGTGGCGGGGAAAGAGATCGCAGTTGGACAAACTGTGCGATTGCGTGTTGCAGCTCGGGACGTTAGCCTCACACTTGAACACCAGTCTGGCACCAGTATTCTTAACATTTTCCCAGCAAGTATAGAAGAGCTAATACCTGAGGGGGGAGCGCAGGTCACTTTACGTCTAACAATAAGTGGAGTTCCCCTGCTGGCGAGGGTTACGCGAAAATCAGCGGCGCTATTAAATTTGACGCCCGGTAGACAAGTCTATGCTCAGGTTAAGTCGGTTGCTTTGCTGGCCTGAAGCCAGATACGAATTCACCAGTTTAGCTGTCTCTCTAGAGCTACTGTAGCACTGCTGACAATGGTGCGACGCTATCAAGTAGTGGGTAGCAAACAGAAAGAATCTCAACCGATTGAGCACAGTTTTATCATATTCGTCAGTCAGCAAGTAAAAGGGTTAGAGTACCCTATTTAAAAGAGGTCCTATGTCACTGATTGTTGCCATGTTTGTTTTTGCCCTGTCCATGGCTATATCACCTGGGCCGGTCAATCTGATAACTTTGTCAAACGGCGCCAATCACGGGTTCAGGAAGTCGTTACCTTTTATTGCAGGTGCAGCGATTGGATTTGCTTCGTTATTACTTTTAATTGGTCTGGGTATTGTTCAGCTGGTCGCTCGCTTCCCAGCATTTTTAACTGGCCTAACTCTGGCGGGTGCGGGTCTGGTTTTCTACATGGGTTATCGAATTGCCATATCAAATCCGAAGTTGGGTGATGGACAAGAGAGCGCTCTAAAATTTTATCAGGGTGTGTTGTTGCAATGGTTGAATCCTAAAGCCTGGATAGCAAGTGTATCAGGTGTATCAGCTTTTGCCGCTTCGGGATCCTATTGGTTGTTAGGCACCTTCACTGGTATTTGTCTGGTCATCTGTTTTGCTTCCGTGAGCTGTTGGGCCTTTGCTGGTGATCGTATCATGGTGATTTTGAGCAATGAGTTGCGGATCAGGGTTTTTAATCTGATGATGGGTGGAGGGCTGATGCTAGTGGCAGTTTACCTGATAGGCTATCACTATCTATAGAACTAAATAGTTTATTCAACCCCGCGGCTTGAGCGAATAACAAAGAAGCGGTATTTGTGAACCGCTTCTTTGTTACAGGTTTATTGGTGGATCAAGTGTCAGATTGTCGCAACCGGTGTTTGCGGGAAAGCCCAATAATAATGAATAAAATTATCAGTAGCCCGAACCCCAGCGGTCCTAGTATAGGCACACCTGAAGGAACCGCCTCGGTCATAATGGTGGAGACCACGCTTCCAGAGCCCCATATGCCAATTGAAAGCGTTGCCGACAGTAGTAACAGCGCCAAAATTGGGCCTACTTTATTGATTGGGAATCCATTAAGCTGCTGAAATTGCAGCGTTGCCAGGGTAATAACTACTGCTGCGCCAGGCCAGTAAGCAAATAGTCTTGGGTTTGAGCCAGCCGCAACAACCATGGCCATACTTGGAAAGCCGGATAGCAGGCTAACCACGCCTAATTGCAATATTTGCGCACCCAATGCGGGGTCGCTAAATGCCGCTAGTTTTACGGCACCGCTCGCCAGGAAGTACATAAAATAAAACACACCATTATAGAAAAGACTATCGGCCTCTATATAATTTGCTGACCCAGCAGCAGTACTCAGGGTTTCAAGCACAGTGGTGGTTGCTATATTATTTAGAAAACAGGTAGCGACAATATTACCCAGTAGTACGGCTGAAACCAGTTGTCGGTAAATATGGCAGGTACGCAGGGTGGCTGGGTCAACGGCGGTTCTGGCGATGGTGGCGCCCTGAAAGGTGCTCCCTACATTGAGAATCGAATGGACAGCGACAAAATTAAGAAGCGCCAGAGTGGCCACAAGTGGGTTAGCTTGCAGAAAAAGCAGGTGATTGTCATTGGTAAGCATAGTTAAACCCAGATTGTTACCAAATAGCACCAAAGCAGTACTGACCACCAAGCCCGCCGCCGTTGGCAACAGTACTGGCGCCTCCCAGGTATTGGTGTTGAGATTAAAGCGAAAAATGCAGGCGGTAAAAGCATCGCAAACTGCGGACAGATAAACATAGTTTCCTACGTGAACCATCTTTGGGCTAATCGCGAAAATTTGCCCGCTGTAAAGGCTTTGAATTTGAAAGTTACTACTTTTGATATTGTCGCCGGCTTGATTTTGCACTGCGGCATAGAGCTGGTTGCCTGAAATGGCGCCAGCAGTGAGAAACGCAAGTACGATGCGCCCCTGGGGCGTGACCACACCAGAAGTTTCATATAGCTCGCGATCAATATCACCTTGAAAAACAGTTAACAGCAAGGAAAATATAATTTCTTTAAGGGCGATTTCCATCATTTCCTCCTTTTCTTAACTTTTTATATGCTTGTTTTTTCGTCCTGCTTATTGAGGTGTCACTTTAAAAATTTAGTAGTTAGTTAGAAAAGTACTAACAACCTAAATTAACAATTGATTTGCTGAAATGCAGATGAGAAGCTTTAAGCATAAACGATTAAGCATCTAAATTCTATTCAGTTTTAATAGTGCGGTATATATCATTTGACGCTGTACTAATGTAAAAAAAGGCAGCACTGGGGATTAATTGAATGAATGAGCATGAAAAAATAAATTATCTGGAACTACCGGCAAAAGATTTAGACCTGGCGAAGTCGTTTTTCAGCTCGGTCTTTGGTTGGTCTTTTATCGATTATGGGCCTGACTATAGCGCATTCGCCAATGCGGGTTTAGAGGGTGGATTTTACAGGTCTAATCAAAATTCCTGTGTCGAAAAGGGGAGCGTGCTTGTTGTTTTTTATAGTAATAACCTTGATAGCACGCAGTCGAAGGTAGAGCAAGCAGGAGGTCAAATTATAAAACCGCTGTTCTCCTTTCCGGGAGGCTGCCGCTTTCATTTTGCAGACCCTAATGGCAATGAGTATGCGGTTTGGTCTGAGAAAAAGAGCAACTAGCTGCAGAATATCGGCTGTTGGCAGTAGTTGTGGGGAGACTCTTGTGAGTGGAGTGTTGCAGACCACAGGGTAGATTTGCGTGGCAATATATGGAGCTGAGTTATGGAGTCCAGTTCTTACAGATTGAATGTTACAAAACTCACAAATATTAGTGTTAAAAAAATTTTGGTAAGCGCACCAATTATTTGTATTTTATGCTAGTCTTATTTGATCCACGAAATAGGAAAATGCTAGGTGGGAATAAAAAGGGCGGACTCGGGTAGCAATTCGAACTGGCCTTTGTGGGCCGGGTTTTATTTTAAATCAATCCAGGCTCAGCAAGAGGGATTTTATCATTAACTAAATTAGGGGATAGCAGGCTAACGCCTGGCTAGCATGTCATGGACGAGTTTCAACCATTTGCCATTACTCAACAGGATATTTACCACGACCTCAACGGTTATAGTTTGACCTTTACTTTACCCGATGGGAAAGCAGTTAAGCTTAGTCATAAAGATCAGGAAATGTTATTAAAGGCAGCCAAAGCGTTATATCAGGGTAAGTTGGTGGAGAACAAACCACGTCGCCCTTGAGTACGCAATTAAGAGTATCTGTTTGTTCGAAGTATCTGATTTTTGTCTCTGCGCGGGCTCTATACGGGCAATTAGTTAATGCTGATTTTTATGCATTGTGCTCTCGGTTACCGGAATGGTAGGTAGAGTGCCCCTGGTTACAGATTAATACAGCACATGGCCAAAATACTGCCCTTCAAAAAACCCAATACAAAGCCGCTCGGTATGTGTCAGCACGGTCATCATAAATGGATGGTTGTGAAGACTAACTTCGTCGATTCAAAGCAGGGCAAACTGGTGACGTTGTTTAAATGCAAACGTTGTGGAAAGCAAAAAGTAGAAGCACTTTAGTACTAATCTAGTGGCAAAAAATGTCATATCAATTCCAGAACATTCAATGTTCTCTAGAGAAGTACCGCCGGCTAACGCTAAAGCCGCTTCTGGCGTTTGGCCACAGGTATGATTTGCCAATCATTAAAAGGCGGCACAATTTTGATGTGCCGCCATTAGATTAATGGTTGGTAAGTGGCTCTCTTTCAATCTCCTTCAACAGTTTGGGTTCACCAAAAGTTTGTTTCTCCTGTTTTATGCTATTGAAAAGCAGCACTAAAACCAAGCCAAATATTGGAGTAAATATTGCTGCCAATGCTATAAGGCTGGTTTCGACCCCCTGCTTATCCAATAGCACTCCTATGAGCGGTCCGGTGATAATAAAAATGGACCGAAATCCCAGGCTAACGATCGAATTAACAGTGGCTCTAAATTCTGCGTCCAGTCTCTTATTCAGTCCATCAGCCAGTATGACTGAGCTTATTCCACGAGCAATCGGTAAAATAAAGGCTATATAAACACCCAGCAGACCAGGGCTTAATGCCATACCCAGCAAACCAAATAGGTTGAGCAGAGCAACTAATATCAGGGTTTTTTGTGACCCAAATAGCAATTCCACGTCGTTAGCAAATCGAGCGGCAAGTCCCCGAATAATACAGTGTACAGCCCAAAGGTAACCGAAATATGCGACCGGAATGCCACGAGCCTGCCAAAATTTTTGATACAGCCAAAAACCATAAATTGCGGCAAGATTAAACGCAATGATGGCCAGCGCGATACTGAGCACTAGAGGTTTTTTCATCATCACCGCTTTCAAATGCAGCGCGTTTTCACGATGTCCGCTAACTGATATTTTTCGTGGGGCCTCAACTAAGGTGGCTGCTATCAAAACCGGCGCCAGGCCAATAATAGCCTGTACCAGAACGACCCATTGCAAAGACCAGAGCATCAGTACGCTTGCCAGAATTGCGGCTATTGCACCAGCCAGTCCTTCCAGTGAAATCAGCTTTGCAATATGTTGGCTGCTACGTTGGGTATCGCCTTTGCTACTGAGATGATTATTCGTATCATACAATAATGCCAGATCAGCTCCTGAGTTTAAGCTTATACCAATGCCCAGAATGAATTCGTAGGCCATGAATTCCCAGAAGGTATTCGCCAAACACAGTAAGCCAAACCCTAAGGCACTGAGAACTGCACCGCAGAGGATAGTGTTTTTTCGGCCCCAAAGATCAGCCAGGTAGCCACTGGGCACTTCGCTGATCGCGACTGTCAGTGCAAAAAGGGCCTGTGTTTGCATAACCTCTGACATGGACAGGCCGTATCCTTGTAACAAAGGTACATAGATAGCCGTAATCACCATGGCGGACTGAAAAAATGCCAGAAGATAAATTTTTGTAATGTTGAATTGTAGTTTTCTTTCCATGATCTTCACTGTTGTTTTGAGTTAAGCCTTGGAAGACAAAAAATGCTAGTTTGCAGATAGCGCAACACAGCAAATACCTAACGGTTCTGGTCCAGGAAGTCGGAGGGATTCTTTCGGATATTTAGAAAATAAATGCTTGGAAAGAAAAAAGCCTCCTGGATCTGAGTCCCAGGAGGCTTTTATCTATTCTCTTATCTAGAAATTAAAACCTTTAGAACCGCTCCACAGGGCATCGGGCATAAATGCACACACCCACACTGCTGCGCATTAGGTGTTGAGGTCGATGTTTAAGTGTAAGAGTGTTCATGTTTATCGATCTGTAGTAATGGATTTTAAGTTTCGCTTTCCGGATTTTGCTCACTAGTGTCTTGCGACAGATCCTCTATGGTCGTTGAAGAAAACTATTAAGTCAATGGCGGCGCTGAAAATATTTTAGATATCAACTATTTTTGGTCGGCATTAGATTTTGGGTAGTAAATTACTCTGGTTATTTGGAGAATTTTTATCCAAAATAGATATCCCTTACCAGTACACTCGTTATAAAGAAATTTTTTATGGTTGAAAGTTGTGTTAAATCCCCATGCATTATGGTGTGTCGTCTGGACGACAACAAAATCTGTGTGGGTTGCTTTCGCACTGAGCAAGAGATCGAACAATGGACTGCATTGAGTGACCAAAGAAAGAATGATGTTTTGAAGAAGAGCTATAGCCGCTATAACAAAATGCGCAAAGCCGGATTGACCGAATAATTATGCGTGTTTTGCTGGCACCAATGCAAGGGGTGGTTGACCATGCCATGCGCGAGCTGCTCACTGGTTTAGGCGGGTATGACCGTTGTGTGACAGAATTTGTAAGGGTGACGGATCACCGTTTCCCAGAGCGGGTCTTTCAACGCTATTCTCCCGAGCTGAATCAGGGCGGTCGAACGATAGCAGGTACACCGGTTTTTATTCAGTTGTTAGGCAGTGATCCGAAATGGATGGCGGTAAATGCGGTTGAGGCAGCAAAACTTGGCGCTCCGGGCATTGATCTGAATTTCGGATGTCCGGCTAAAACGGTTAATCGAAGTGATGGAGGCTCAGTCCTGCTGCAGGAGCCAAAGCGTGTAGCCTCGATAGTTGCCGCTGTGCGAAATGAAGTGGATGAGTCCATTCCAGTGACGGCTAAAATTCGGCTTGGATATAAAGATTCCAGCCTTTTGCAGGATATCGTTGCTGGTATTGTGGAGGCTGGTGCCACTGAACTATGTATTCATGCGCGAACCCGCGATGATGGTTACAAGCCACCTGCGCATTGGAGCCATATAAAACGCGTGTTGGGTATAGCGCATATTCCCGTGATTGCTAACGGAGAAATTTGGAATACCAATGACGCGCAACAGGCTCAAGCGGAAAGTGGGTGTCAGGATGTCATGTTAGGCCGGGGCGCGTTAGCTTGCCCGGACTTGGGGCGACAGATTAAATCGCAGTTTAATAATAGTAAGACTGAGGTACTTGCCTGGATGCAAATACTGGACTCAGTCGAGGCCTTTTTCGATCAGTCTGATCAATGGAGTCCGCGTTATGTGGGGAATCGGACAAAACAATGGTTGGCGTACCTGAAGCGCCAATATGAAGGTGCTGATATATTATTCCATAAAGTCAAAGGGTTAACAAAGGTAGGGCAGATTAAAGAGGCTATTCAGCTGCATCGTGAGGTGCAAAATAAAAGGGAGGTTATAGAATGTGCCTAAAGAATAAACGGATCAGAAAAAATAGAAAACCAGGAACGCAAAATAAAGATTGCGTTCCTGATTGAGTCCTTTAGCGCTACTCCAGCTAGAGTGGCTTGAGTTTTGAAGTAAAGTGACGTAATGAAGTTGGTTCCCAGGTGATTTCCAGACCTCTCAGTTGATCTTTGTCCCTGACAATTTCCTCAAATACCTCAATCATGTAATCCGCCTGGCTTTGGGTATAGACGCGACGAGGCATAGCAAGGCGAACCAGTTCCATTTGTGCGGGTTTTTCGCTGCCATCCGGTTGGCGACCAAACATAAAGGATCCGATCTCAGCACCTCGAATGCCGCCATAGATGTACATTGCTACTGCCAGTGACTGACCAGGATATTGCAGAGCAGGAATGTTGGGCAACATGGATTTCGCATCGATAAAGACAGCATGACCACCAGCAGGCTTCATCACTGGCACGCCAATCGCGTCCAATTTTTCTGTGATGTACTGGATTGACCGAATACGATACTTCAAATAGTCTTCATCAACTATTTCCTTCAATCCCTGAGCAACACATTCCAGATCACGTCCTGAAAGTCCTCCATAAGTAGGGAATCCCTCTGTCATGATGAGTCTAGCACGGGCTTTTTCCGCCCATTCATCATCATTCAGAGCTAGCCAGCCTCCCATATTGGAAAAAGTATCTTTTTTCCCGCTAATAGTCATGCCATCAGCGAGTGAAAACATTTCGCGCACAATATCTCTGACGGGTTTGTCCTGATAACCCTCTTCGCGCAGTTTAATAAAATAGGCATTTTCGGCAAATCGCGCGCTATCGATGTAAAGAGGTTTGTTGTATTTTTCGCAAATCTCTTTTGCCCCACGTACATTGGCCATCGAAACGGGCTGTCCGCCTCCAGCGTTATTAGTGATAGTGATCATTACTAGAGGAACCCTATCAGCTTCTTTGGCCAGCAGTGCTTCCAGCGCAACAAGATCCATATTCCCTTTAAAGGGATAATCCAATGCCGGATCTTTTCCTTCTTCAATAACCATATCCAGTGCGTTAATACCGGCATTTTCAAAATTGGCGCGTGTAGTGTCAAAATGCGTATTGTTAGGGATAATCTGGGTGCTGGTATCACCAGGCAGGATTGACGTTAAAATTTGCTCTGCCGCTCGACCCTGGTGAGTGGGAATGACATGTTTAAAAGGAAACAGATCCTTTACCGAAGCTTCAAAGCGATAAAAGGAAGGAGAGCCAGCGTAGGACTCGTCACCTTTCATGAGCGCAGCCCATTGATCGGTGCTCATTGCGGATGTTCCGGAATCTGTTAGCAGGTCAATAAGAACGTTTTCAGATTTCAATGAAAAAACGTTGTAATTGGCTTCTTTCAGCAACTTCTCACGTTCTTCGCGCGTTGTCATCTTGATCGGTTCTACCGATTTAATTCTAAATGGTTCAAAAATGGTTTTCACGATTATGCTCCTGTCGAAGGACTTTAAATTGGGATTGCTGAGACTTTAAATAATAGTTGTAAAGAAAAATAATTGCAATATGAAATTAATATTTTATGAATGGAAAGGTTATAAATAAATAGTGTTTATAACCGAAGATAGGGTGTAAAAAACAGACCCGGAAAACCGGGCCTGCTGTCTTGCGCTCTATCGAACGCGAGGAGGAAGATCAATCAAATGCACATTGATTACAAGATGAAAAAATTATACTGTGAAATATAGAATCTATTTATAATAATTGCAATATGTAATTAAAAATATTTTTAGATAATTGCCAACTATTGAGAATTAGTCGGCTACGGAACATTGCGAATTTTCCGAAGTGGGGTTGCAACGCCAGTACGTATTCATTGATAGACTAAGCGGTGTAAACTAGCACCCCTTTGATGGATGGTTGATTAACCGAATCATCAAAGGGGCACGCAATGGTAAGGGTTAATGATGACATCGTTAGTTGGCCAATCAGGCAGACTAAACTGCCATTTAAAATCTGGAATAAAATTTTATCCAGGGGCCAGCGAACATACAGGCGCTTGCTTTATCAGGTCATGCCAGGTCAGACCGCCGGGTAGATTAGACTGGTGAAAGCTGGATGTTTGCCTGCTCCGAGCCAATATGCTGCTTGAGGTTGCCCAGCATTTGAATAGCAGTGTCAGTTCCTTCTTCAGAAATTTTTGTGAATATCTCAGATAAACAGGACTCGTAGGATTGCGTCATTCTCTTAATCTGTTGCAACCCGAGATCAGTCAGTGAAAGTCTATAGGAGCGCCGGTCTGTGGCTGATACTTTGCGCTCAATAAGACCTTCCTTTTCAAGCTGGTTGGAGATACCCGTCACATTACCTGCTGATACCATCATCAGTTGTGATAATTCTCCCATGCTCAATCCCTCTGGATTTTTTTGTAATTGAGCGAGCATATCAAAGCGCGGTAGTGTGCAGCCGAACTCCTTTCTTAGATGATTGCGTAATTTATTTTCGATCATGTTTGTACAGGTAAGCAGGCGCAGCCAAAGGCGTAAAGGCCTATGTTCATGACCTGACCCACGAAACTCCGCATCGAGAATTCTATTATTAAGCATATACACCCTTATTCTTTTTCTGGTTACCAGATAAATGAAGGCTGCGATTATAACTGAGGCAAGGACTGAACTTTAAACCTAAACTAATGGGTTTTTGATTTGGATCAACAGCAAGTTCAACCCATTTTATGCGTTATACAACTACTACCGATAAGAATAAAGTCTTTGTTTTTAGACCTAAGACCCTATAATTTTTGTACCAAAATTGAATACAAGCGGCTAGGGTGTTAGCAATCAGTATTCATCAACGATGTATCACATCATCGGCAACCTTTGGAATATCCTGTGGAGCAATATTATCCGGATCAAGTAGATGGGGGGCGAACTCACTATGGCCAGGTGGCCGGCATCCTGTCGCTTTGTTCTTCAATTCCAAGGTTGCCAGGGGATCCTGGGCATGCACAAACTTTTGAGTTTCCAGTATTACATGCAGTCGTTGAAAGAGTAACCATTGAGCATCTCTTAAATATCGATGAATCCTGTTTGGAACCCATCATTGCAACTGCGAGGCAGCTACAGGAAAAAGGCGTTCATTTTATAACGACCAGTTGTGGTTTATATGCTCCCTTTCAAAGACTAATCGCGGATAGCCTCGATATTCCGTTTCTCAGTTCCGGGTTGCAGATGGTACCACTGCTGAAGGGTTTTTTGCCGTCGCACCTCAAATTGGGCCTTATTACGGGGCACTCCGGGCTGTTGAGTAACGAGCACCTCCGCGCATCTGGATTCAAACTGGAAGACGTACAGGTAAAGGGAATGGAAGATTACCCGGAGTTTCGTCGAGTTGTGCTGGAGGGGGCTCAGAATATGGATGTTAAAAAACTCAGAAGGGATGTGTCCAACGCAGCTGCATCGTTAAAAAACTGCAGTGCCAAGCTGGGACTGGTGGTGTTGGAGTGTCCAAACCTGGTGCCCTTTAGGCTGGAGATACAGCAAGTATTAAGAGTACCGGTTTTTGACATTGTCAGTCTGGCTGCTTTTTTTGCCTCTGGATTTCGGCGCGCCGCTTTTGCCCAACAATATATTTAACCGGTGACATTGAGCGTTTTCTATGGTGTTTTTGCAATATGAAGTAAGGAGCTAAGAGGTAAAGTGGGAAAAAACTATATTGATCAAAATTTAAACGAAATTCGTAGCGAGTTTAAGCTGACGGACTATTGGGTTTATCTAAACGCCGGGGATCAGATGATTCCAGGTAATTATTGGCTGAAAGCCGCTCGGGATTTCTATAACTTCGTTGAATATGGTCGCATGGAGGATATACCTAACGCGGACATTGCGACCCATCCCTTTCTCACGACTGCCTGGGATGAAAGTATTACCCGTGGTGCGCGTTTTATTAATGCCGACAAAGATGAAGTGACTAATGCTTATCGCCCGTCAATTGTTGCTAACCTGATTATGTACAACATGCTTGAATGGAAGGCAGGCGATAATATTGTCGTGAACGATCTGTCCTACCCTTCTTTTCTTTACATAGCCCAAGATATCAGCAAACGCTATGGTGTTGAGCTGCGCTTTGTTAAACACGTGAATGGTGAGATCCTGATGGAAGATCTCGAGGCGCAGGTTGACGGTAATACCAGGTTGGTGATCGTTGATCGCACCACAGCCTTCTGCGGCTTCACCTTTAACATGAAGGAGGTCTGCAAAATTGCGCATGCACATGGTGCGCTGGTGCTTGATGATGCGATTCAGGCCTTTGGTGCTATTGATATTGACGTGAAGGACGATGATGTCGATATGATGGTCACGGGCGCATACAAATGGCAATGTGGCCCGGAAGGCGCGGGTCTTTTTTATATCAAGAAGGAGCTGATCGAAAAAATCGACCCAAGATTCCGCAATTATATTTGGGCTCAGGTTCCGGGTCCGATCCCCTTTGGTGTGGAAAATCACGATAATATGGCGCATTGGGATTACCCACCCGTGAACACCGCTAATAAATTTTCTCAGGACATTACCATCGGCCCATCGCTATTTGGTTGGGTTGCTACCTTAAAGTTTTACGAAAAGATCGGCATTAAAAATGTAGAGGAACGCATTAAACGTCTGGGCACCTATGCGATTGAGCGGTTGCAGGAAATTGGCTGTACCGTCACCTCGCCCACCGACCCAGCCAAGCGCCATGGTCTGATCACATATACCAGCGGGAGCTACGAAAAGGATACAGCATTTTTTGCCAGCTGCGCGGCGCCGGGACGTTGTATGAAACCTATCAAGATTTCACTGCGTAATCTTGGTGGAGTAGGAAATCTTAGAGTTTGCACGCACTTTTTTAATACTGAAGAGGAAATTGACTATCTGATAGAACATCAGAAGCGCATGCTTTAGTTAGATTTAACCCTCCCTCATGGGTCGCGCAGAATTTGGTGTGACCCTTTTTTTGCTTAGGTTCCTTAGTAGACACGGCTTAAATTTTGTTGACGGAAATGCCGACGGTGTCTAGGTTAAAACCGTTCTCCTAAGCGTAATTTTGTGGGCGGGTTATCCGTGGGATTTTGAGACAGTGATTATTAACAGGTGCAGATTAAGCTATTGGTTGGCGTTTTCATTTTCTGACGTCACTTGGGTTTTTACCAAAATGTTTCTTAAAGGCTCGTGAAAAATGTGCCGGAGCGGAGAAGCCCAAGGTATAAGATATTTTCTCGATGCTATGCCCACAATAAGTCGGATCGCTAAGTAGTTCATAGGCCCTGCGCATTCTTTTATCCAGTATCATGCTGTGTATACTTTGTTCTTCATTCTCAAAAAGTTTATTCAAATAGCGGGTAGAGATTCCCTGAGCTGTAGCGATATGATGATTGGATAATTCCGGATTGAACAGGTTGTTGTCGATGTATTGACGAACTCGGAATTTGACGGTTTCACGGGCAACCGATTGATTGCCCGCTTCCTTAAGCATCAAAGATGAACTAAAGGCCATTGCAATCATGTTTACAAGATTTTCCGATAACTCTTCAGGTGCTTGCTGCACGTGATGTAACTCTTTCGCCAGTGAAAAGATAAAATTGGAGAGAACTGCACCCAGCCCTTGGTTTCCTGATATGGGAATTGCTGTATATTGCTCGGGTGCCATTAAATGACGGCTTAATACTTCTTTGGGCATTTGTACAATAAATTGATGGAAATGATCTTTGAATTCCAGCGTGTATGGTCGCGTGCTGTCATAGAGTGCAAAATAACCTGGCCGGAGTATCGCCTCGCGGCCATCCTGCCTTACCAGTCCCTGCTGAGCCAACTGAAAGCTGATTAGGAATTCTTCCTCAGTTGATTTCGAAATCTGACGTTTTGAACGGCGGACTAGCTGAGGGTCTGAAATCACTTCGGAGAAGCGCAAGCTTGATACACCGACGCCGCCTCGTATCTCGCCGTGAAAGGAGCCTCGTTTAATTTCCTCGCAATCCAGCTTCACGAACTCATCGCAAATAAGGTCGCGCCAATAGTCAAACCGTTCTTTCTCAAGAATATTTGAAGTGGATTTTTGGTAACCTTCAGGAATTAGTGGAAGCATATGTATCACCTAACTAACCATAAAAGATTGGCCTTATTGATGTTACTCCATTTTAGAGGTATCTGCATAACCTAATAGACCCGTGTTCACGTGACAATTAATATACTCAAATTCAGATCCTTCGCTGGGCAATACAGCGACTTCATGCCAGAGTTGGAGTTTCATTTCTTCACCAAAAACAGAAACCATTTTCATAAAATCACCAAAAATTGCTAAATGTGTTGGGTGGCTCTTGGCCCAGTTTTCAAAGGCGTAGATATCAGGCGCGTACCCCAGACCAAAGCTTTGCTCCTTAGTATCCCAGTTACTATCTTTTTTATCGACAAAGCGCAGAGCATAGCAATTAGCGTCAATTGGGTTGTCCCTTAAGAAGCGCATACCTTCCAATAACGTGGGGTGCACGTTATCCAGGTAAAAGGCCTTTTCTTCAACACTGCAGTTTGACCAGTCTTGTCCCGACTGGATTACACACATGTTTTTCGGAGGAGTAATGGTGACTCTTTTCCCTCCGGCTTTTTGCTGTGCCTTGAGCGGTTTTTGTACACTTTTAATGTTTTTCAGGTCAGATGTTTCTGAAAGTGGAATCCGGTCTCTTGCTCCACCCGGATAACCATGCTCATCAATTGGCCCCTCAATGTCATCTGCGAAACTTCCAATGCCGTGGGGGGTTGCTGTTGAATGCAGTGTTTCAAAGTGGTCGAATGGCATTGCAATGATTTCACGCCAATAACCAACACCCTCTTCAAGACGCTGGTCGTTCATCCACCAAGCTGCGTTTTTTATCCACCATTGCTGATAGGCAGAATTTCGCCAATATGCAACGAACAGGTGGTTGGTGATATTTTCCTGGTCTATATATTTTCCTTGCTCAAGATGTAAAGGTGCATGCTCGGAAAAAAAGGCACTTTTCGCCCACTTTTCTAGCAAAATGGGTTCGTCCCCCTGAATGCCAAAATAGCCCGTAATTAGCGGGTCATCGGTTTCCTGCCATACGGACTGCCAGGCCGGGGCCGGGGGAGTCCAATTGCTGGGCATATTATTTTTGGGCAAGATATTTCTCCTTTCGCATTATAATATTTCTCAGTCTCAGGTGATAAGGACTATCTAATTAATGCACGGTTATTTAAGGCTACTATCTTCCTGATCAGCGACAATTTCATCCGCCAGCTCCGGCGTAAATTCCTCTACATTTTGTTGCCGCGATCGATTTAGCAATAAACGGGTGACATCCGGTCTCGCATAATGGCCCACCGGGTCGGCGAAAGATTTTGCAATGGTGATGGCACCCAGATCAATTTCCGCAATTAACAGCCCCTCTTCTGTGTTTGCCAAAGGTTTACACATGGGGCTGCCATCGGGCGCATATATCTGCGCGTAACCACCTCCTGCACTGATAAGCTTTGCCTGCTCTTCGGTTTCAACCAATGAATCATACATTTCCTGCGATACGGTGGCACAGGGCGCTAATACAAAGCACTGTCCTTCCAGTGCATAAACCTGAGAAGCGGCGCTGTTTGCTTCTGGCCCCAGCGCATATGCCTGCGGATAGGTGCTAAAGGATGGCCACGCAGCAATATGAACCTGCTCATGCATGCTATACATGGCATATTTTGAGAGCGGTTGCAGATGCTCCCAACAACAGAGTTGACCGATACGGCCTAACTCAGTATCAAGAACATCTAAGTCACTACCGTCTCCATCACCATACACCGTTCTTTCCATATGGGTAGGTTTCAATTTTCTACGCCCTTGTAGCAGGGTTCCATTGTCGCTGAACAGAAATTGCGCAATGTACAGTGAACCATGATCCCGCTCGCTGGCACCAATGGATACAAAAATTTTATTATCCCTGGCGGCTTTCCCTAATCGATTGAAGGCATCACCACCTACCACCAGGCTGTTTTCATGATACTGCTGAAAATACCTGACATTATCTGCTGTCGGTGATAGCCATATCCACCAAGGGTATCCAGGGAACCAGCACTCTGAAAAAGCTACTATTCGAGCATCCGCTTGAGCGGCTGTCTCTATCAATCCTATGGCTTTATTCACACAACCTTCAAGATCCATAAATATGGGAGCAGCTTGTACAACGGCAGCGTTAAATAGTTTACTCATTGCTAAATCTCCGAATAATCAAAATCGATATCTCAAGGTTGCACCGTACTCTCTCGGGCGGTTGTAGTTGGCTTCGTGAAATCCCAGCCCGAAGTTGGAGTCACCACTTTCAATATAGCGTTCGTCAGTTAAGTTTTTGACAAATACAACCAGGTCCAGGTCTTCGCCTATATCTAATCGGGCTGAAGCATTCCAAGTGTCGTATGAGTCCTGGAACAGAAAAGGAGAGTTTTGTGAGTCATTAAATATTTCGTCGGTATAGGCATAATCCACTCGAATAGCTAATTCGTTGCCACTTACCGGGATGCTGTATTCCAAGCCCAGGTTGAAATTGTATTTTGGGGTGTTTACCAGCTTGGCCGATTCACTGATGGTCAGTGATAGGCCGGTAATAGGGTTGATTTTGTTATATGCCCCGTCGGTATAGCCGTAGCCCATATCCAGCTGTAGATTGTCCGACAACAGCGCCGTGATCTCTAATTCAAGGCCCTTCAGTTCAACCTCTCCAGCGTTAGCGGTAATAGGTCCGCCGAGGCTATCAAAAAAGGTAACCTGTACTTCATCATAATCCGCATAAAAGAGCGCGGCATTAATACGCACGCGATCATCCCATCCCTGCCATTTCACGCCAATCTCATGGGAGTCAATGGTTTCCGGCTCAAACGACCGAATGTCCGGGACGGACTCAACATATCGCAACACGAAACCGCCACTTTTAAAGCCCTGAGAAAAACTGTAATAGAGCAAGGTGTCGTCCGCAAGCTTTGCATCAATTCCGAATTTGAAAGTTGTCTCTTCAAAGGAATCTTCAGTCGAGCCACTACCATTTCCTACCAACGGCAGCAATCCTGGCGAAAACATATCATATTGATTTATCGCGCCGGGGAAAAAAGGTAACGGGTTGCCCGCTAAATCTGCACCAATAAATTGGGTATAGTCAAAACCCTTGTCATCAGATGTGTGACGAATCCCACCGGTGATGGAAACTGTATCTGAGAGGCTCCAGCTAAGCTGCAGATAGGCTGCCTCACTGGTGTTGTCCACTTCAGCGAAATTGCTGATGGTTGCTGGGAATCCGGCAGCGAGATCCGGCGTAGGCAGGAAAACAGGTACAAATACGTTGTCTGTACCATCTTCTTCAAAGTAATAGAACCCACCCGCGTACTTTAGTTGTCCGCCAAAGGCAGTGCCAGTGATTTGTAGTTCATGACTGATCTGTGCGTGATCATAATCCGGATTCAGCGTATGGGTTATAGCGTGGGGTGAGTTATCCGGATCACGGAAAAACTCTCCATTGGTTTCCCTATAAGCCAGTGTATATTTAACATCGAAATTTTCGGCGTGAAAATTGGTTGCTAGAGAAATACCGCTTATATCCAACTCAGTGCCTGTCGGCCCGGTGGCAAAACTATCGTCGTCTTCGCTATCCGTTACATATTTGGCAAGGTCAGCCAGGCCGGAAGGGATATCGCCAAATGTTGCTAAGGCATATCCCAGTGTGCCGGCACCTGCAGTAAATCCTGCGAGCGTTGATGCAGCACTTTGCTCATCGATTTGGCTGTGATCAACACTGAGCTGAAAATCCCAGGTATCGCTTGGTTCATAAACGAGCGTGCCCCGGAATGAAATTTTGTCCTCATCACCTAACTGGCCACCCGCTAGTACGCGATCGACATAGCCGTCACGGTTTTTTCGGGATATAGCCAGGGTAGAGAGGAGGTTTTCTGTGATGGGGATATCAATAGAACCACGAAAATCAATACGATTGAAATTGCCAGCGGTGAGATCTACCTTTCCTCCCAACACTTCAGCGGGTCGGCGTGACGTTACATTAATTGCCCCGCCGATAGTATTGCGCCCAAAAAGTGTACCCTGCGGTCCACGCAACACTTCAATACGCTCAATATCCAGCACATCAAGTACACCACCAGCAGATCGCGACATATAAACGCCGTCAACGTAGATGCCTACACCAGGGTCAGTGGTCAAACTGAAGTCGGTATTGCCTATTCCACGAATAAAAACAACTGCACCGGAAGAAAGACCGCTCACAGGTGAGGTCGTATCGAACACCAGGTTGGGCGTGAAACCGGCAACCTCCGATATGTTTTCAATACCTTTGTTTTCTATTGCCGATGCTGTAAATGCCGATACTGCAATGGGAGTCTCCTGTAGGCTCTCTTCCCGCTTTTGAGCGGTAACCACAACTTCCTCAAGGGTGGATTCGGCAGAGGTGATAGGTGATTGAAATGAAACTACAGTTGCTGCTACCACGATTGCCAGTGGTTTTATTTTGAACCTGGTTGTACGCATTATACTCTTATTAAGCATATCGCCCCCATTGAAAATTAAATTCTGGAAGTTAGTCTATCGCGGGGGATAAATAGGGCCCATACCAAAAAGGGAACGACAGCTTGTCTTTATAGGAACTCTGTATTCATAGAAATTCTGCATTCATAGAAACCCTGCATTGTTGTATCGGGAGAGAGGTGCTTTGTCAGACGTGTTGGATAGCCTGTTAGTCCGCCAAAGTTTATATAAGCAACAACAAAGCGGATAGAGATGTGTGTTTAGTGCCTGTGATGATCGAGCGCTTATGTTGCGCGGTATATTTTCCAGATCCCTATTGTCATAACAGGTAACACGAATACCAGCAAAAATGCATAGGTGAGGGTGCCTAAACCGTCAGCAATTAGCTGAACAAGGCCAATTTTGGTCGCTAAAAATACCGATGCCGTAAGCGCTATTACGGCCGTTATCGGGCGCCACCAGGCCGTGATTCCGGAGCGTTTCTCTAGCTTGAAAACCACTGCAATTCGCTCATTTAGGGAATGTATCAGGGCTGTTCCGGTTTCAATGAAGGTTCCAATGATTATTATCTGAAACAGGTAACCAAAATACTGCTGATTTAGCTGATCAAGTACGAACGTGAGCGGCAGTTTTTCAGCCGTGATGGCGGGGTAGAATCCAATCAGTAGTATATAAAATAGCAGGGCGGGAATCATAGCAATGGGACCAGCTAATAAACCGGCACAAATGGCATCACTGCGCACCTGTAAATGCCTAAGGCTAAACAAAATGGCCGGTATCGCAGCGATATTCACCCCGGCATAAACAACGCCTCCACGGTACCAGTTTTCTGCAATAACGGGTGTTGCAAACTCCGCTTTTATCGAATCGCCGAAAGTGTTCCAGCACCAGAGAAACAGAGCTGCATAGGCTGTATAAAGCACCAAAGACCAGGAGGCGAATACTTTTTCAATCAGTGCAGTTCCATAGAAAGCGAGGATGCCAATCAGCAAGGCTAGTAGAAGGGTTCCGGTGTAATCAGGAATATTAAAGTGACTGCTCAACAGGGTACCAGTGGCAGATCCCAAGACTGCTAGCGAAACAATGATGAGCGCACAAAAGGGGATTTCAAAGAGAATCCAGCCTCTGCCCAACAGGTTGCGGAAAAAGGTCAGATAATCGTAGCTGCCTGTGATGCGGGCAAACTCAAAACTGACAGTTAGTACGACACTCCAAATAGTCATGGCCAGCAACATACCTAACAGACCACCCAGCGGCCCGTTGGAAACAAAAAACTCCACCAGCTCGCGACCGGTCGCATAGCCGCCTCCAACAATCACCGATTGAAATACCAGGCCTGGTAACAAATAACGCTGAAATCGAGTTGAAATAGCGGCCACCTTTTTACTATCGGAAACGATCCGGTAGCACAAGGGTCAAATCAATTCCCACGGCCTTGGCTACCTCAGTCTCTTTCCTTTCTAGAGCAAGCGCTGCCCCAAGCTTAGCGAGTGCGGGAGCGGTCTGAATACCAAAACCACCCTGGCCGGCAAACCAGAAAAACCCCTCGGTACCGGCGTCGAACCCGACAACTGGCAGGCGATCGGGGGCAAAGGTTCTAAGCCCCGCCCACTTGCTATTAATCTTGCTGATTTGTAGATGAGTATGCTGCTCAATATTGTATACAGCCGTAGCGACTCCCAACTCATCAGGCTGCGCATCACAGGGCGGGGAAGGGGTTTCGTCAGCAGGAGAACCTATTAATTGTCCTGCTTCCGGGATAAAGTAAAAACTGCCGGAAATATTTCCCATCATGGGCCAGGCGGAAATGTCCACATTCGCGGGTGCATCAAAGGTGATCATGGTGCGTTTTTTTGGTTCATATCCAATGGGTGTGGCCCCGGCAGCTTCCGCGACAGAGTCAGCCCATGCCCCTGCAGCATTAATGAGCACTGGCGAGCGGAGTGAATGTTTGGATGTTTGCAGATGCCAATATCCATCGGAGCGTTTAATTTCTAATATGCTTGTACGAGTATGAGTATGACTACCCCGCGCTCTAATACCTTTAATATAGCCCTGAAATAAGCCGTCAACATCAATATGTTGAGCCTGTGGTTCGTAGACTCCGGCAAAAATTACCTCTGGTTCTGTACGAATAAAAGGTATCCTTTTGGAGATCTCTTGCGCACTTATCATTTTAGCTTCTGTGCCATATCCAATGGCCTGCTGGAATGCTGATTCAAGCGAGTGCTGCTCGGTGATGTTTGCGGTGATAATACAGCCGCATCTTTTGAGTAGAGGGATATCCGTAAATCCGGAAGGTGGGTTATTAAGGAAACCTTTGCTGGCGCGAGATAAGGCAACTATGGTTCGATTATGTAAAAGCTCGATATAGGTTGCAGCTGAACGTCCAGTCGTGTGGTAGGCAAAGGCATCCTCACGCTCTATCAGTAAAATATTTTTGGAAAGACTGAGTTCAAAGGCAATTGATGCGCCAGCGATACCGCCACCGATTATAATAAAATCATATTCACCAGCTGTTGGTTTGCTCAAATGGCACCCTGAATCTTGCTAGTAAGCTATTAAAAAATACTGGTATAGCAGATGACGCCGATTGCAATTGGAGCGATATACCGAATACTAAAGCGCCAGAATTTATAGCCCCAATTATCGGTCAACTGTAGTTCATTCAAAGTGGAGCTTCTTGACATTATCCAGCCCGAGAACACCGCGATCAATAATGCGTTTAGCGGCAGCATCAGATTAGAGATCAAAAAATCAATTAGCTCAAATATATCTTTTTCCGCAAGTAGGGGGAAAATCGAGAGCAACCTGACATCCGACCAGAGATTGAAGGATAGCACTGCAGCCAAACCCATAAACCAGGCGGTAGCGCCTGATACTATCGCCATTATGGGTCTGTTCATGCCGCGATCGGAAAACCAGGAAACGATAGGCTCAAGCATTCCGATTGCGGTGGAAAAAGCGGCAAAGAAAAGCAGCACAAAGAACAATAAACCGAGAATATGGCCCCCCGGCATTTGACCAAAAGCCACTGGCAGCGTTACAAAAATAAGCCCAGGCCCTCCACCAGGGTTTAAGCCATATTGAAAAACAACCGGAAAGATTGCCAGGCCTGCTAAAATAGCCACTGCAGTATCAGCTAAAGCAATGGTTGCAGCCGAAGTGGTCAGAGAAAAGCTTTTCGGCATATAGGAGCCGTAGGTCATCAGCACACCTACACCAATAGCAACAGAAAAAAATGCCTGACCTAAAGCGAGCACAAAAGTGGCTGGAGTCAGTTTTGAAAAATCGGGAGAGAATAGAAATTTCAATCCTGCTTCCATATCGGCAGCAACCGCGGAATTAATAACCATAATAATCAGCAGCAGGAACAGCGTTGGCATCATTATTTTGGAGATACGTTCGATGCCTCCGTGAATACCACGGCTTACTACAAATACGGCACCGCTGATAAAAAGTGTATGTAACAGGATAAGATTTAGAGGTGACGCCAGTAAGCGGTTAAAAGTTTGTTCAGACTGGCTACCGTCAAAACCCTGAAAACTGTTCATCGCCGCTTTGGCTACATAGTCAATGGCCCAGCCGGCTACCACGCTATAGTAACTGAGACCGATCAGTGGAATCACAACACTTAACCAACCGACGATTTGCCATTTGGGGCTAACACCCTCTTCCCGGCTTAGTTTGCGCATCGTTGAAAGCGGGCTTCCTCCTCCGCGGCGACCGATCGAAAGCTCTGCCATCATAATGGGTACGCCCAACATCAGTACGCAGCCGAGATAAACCAGTACAAAAGCGCCTCCGCCGTTTTCTCCGGCCACGAATGGAAAACGCCAGAGGTTGCCAAGGCCCACCGCAGCGCCAACGGTCGCGAGCAGAAAGGCGGGCTTAGAGGACCAGGTTACGGAAGATTTGCCTGTTGCCATGTTATAGGTTCTCCGAAGTTATTGTGCTAAGGGGCATTCCAAGCTTACTATTTCCCAGACGGTGATTCCTTAACTATCAGCAAGTGCTACGAAGAACTTCTCCATACGATTCATGGCTTGTTCAATACGCTCGTAGGATTCCGCACCAAAGCAAATGCGCAGGTGGCCCTCACCCGCAGCGCCATAAAAAGCCCCGGTTTCTACCACGACTTGGTGTTGAGCCAGCAAACTGTCAGCGATGCTTTGCGAGGAGAGCCCGGTTGCCTCAATATTGGGGAAGGCGTAGATAGTGGCGTCTGGTATTTCGCAACTCACATTTGGCATGGCATTAAGTCTGGAGCAAACCAAGTCTCGTCTGCGTTTATCTTCAGCAACCATTTCTAGCACGCAATCCTGTGACCCGGTAATTGCTGCGTAACCGCCTTCTTGAATAAACACATTGACGTGGGCGATATCATTGATGGTTATCTTTAAAATGGCTTCCATTAAATTCCGCTGAGCGACCGCATAACCCATGCGCCATCCGTCCATGGCGTAACCTTTGGTAAAGGCGAATAGACTGATGGTGCGCTCCTGCATGCCTGGTAGCGAGGCAATGCTGATGTGCTGGTTGCCGTCATAGAGAATTTGTTCATAGACTTCGTCGGACATAACCAGTAAATCGTGTTTGATCGCTATTTCAGCTAGCGCCTGCAACTCATCGTGACTATAAACTCTCCCTGTTGGATTAGCCGGATTAACCAGAGCAATCATGCGCGTTTTTGGAGTTATTTTTTGTTCGATGGCCTGCGCATCAATGCTAAAACCTTCGTTCCGATTTAGTGGAGCCGTGACAATTTTTCCTCCTGCGAGCTCAACCTTGTTGACGTGCTGTGGATAGTAGGGTTCCAGCAAAATGACCTCATCTCCGGGGTCAAGGGCAGCCATGCAGGTGGCGTATGCGCCGTGAGTTAGTCCGCTGGTTACGACAATCTCTTCAGGCGTTGCAATGATGTTGTTATAGCGGGCCAATTTTTCGGAAAGTGCTTCGCGAAATTTTAACTCGCCGAAGAAATCGCCGTAATGAACCAGGCCGTCATCCAGAGCTTTTTTTGTTGCTTCCTTTATGTGATAAGGGGTATCAAAACTGGGGCGCCCCACCTCCAAATGTATGACATCTATGTTTTGCGCCATTAATTTGGCGGCCTTCTCATACATGCCAAAGGATTTTTTTGAACTCTTTGTAATTCTATCTGCTGGCCATTTCATTACAATGGACTCCCACTAAACAACTGTAAATGAGTTGGCAGGTGAGAAATAGTTTCACGCTGCCAATTTGATTTAAAGTGTATCTGAATAGAATACTGGAGTTGTTATTTAAATTAGGTACGGAACCCTAATGCTTGGTATCGGGAATGCCGCGTAAAAGCTCTGGGTGCTCGATAATCTGTTTGTATTCGATTTTCGCTTTGCTGGTGAAATAGGGCTCGAATACCTGCATGATAAGGTCAAAACCTTCCTCAATATTCTGCTCATTCACACATTTGTCATGAAGATCGATATGGGGTAGCCACTGGTCCGTTATCAGCCAGGAAACCTGAAGTAGAGACTCCATGGATACCGGTGGTTGTGGCTCTACCATCAGCCCGGTATTAATCATTTCATCAAAAAACAGGCTCACTTCCTTCATACGTTTTTTACGGCAGTCCATGAACAGAAGTTTTAAGCGGGCGTCGTTTTGCAGCAGTGGGTAAAGCTCACGATAAAAAAATCGATAACGCCAGACCAGGTCGATCTGGCGAGCAAACATAAAATGGGTATATTCCATCGATGGGTGCTGATGATCTTCATACCAGGAGCTATCCATTTCCCGATCAATACGCTGAAAAATAGTTTGGATGATCTCTTCTTTGGTGCGAAAGTGATAATGCAGATTACCTCGGCTTAGCTGACATTCGTCGGCGATCCGGTTCGTTGAAATTGCCTTGGTACCGTTATCGTTAAACAGCTGGATCGCTGTTTCTATTATGAGGTTTTGTGTTTCGCGTGTTGCCATAATCATTCCATTGTATGCGTTTCGCTGTGATCTGCACCTGTAAAATAAAAAATATTTAGAGTGGTAGCCCTAATAACGTAATTTCAGGTTATTAATAGACTGATATGTTACTTCCCTCCCTGATCCGGTTGGTTCCTGTATTGAAGAACTTGCTGATATTCGGCCATCGCTTTTGGTGTCAGGTAGGGCTCAAAGCCTTGATAAATCAGCTTGAAGCCCTTGCGAATGTTTTCGGTATTGACCTCTTTCCCCTTTAATTCCAGGTGATAAATCCAATGATCACTGACTAGCCAGGAGATCTGCAGCAACGATTCCAGGGTGACGGGCGGTTCAGGTGCCACCATCAATCCTCTTTCAACGAGCGCTTCAAAGAAACGTTGAACCTCTTTCTCTCGCTTTTTTCTGGAGTCGATAAATAGCAATTTTAGTCGTGCATCTTTGCGAAGCAGTGCGTAGAGCTCCCAATAAAAGAAGCGATAGCGTAAAAACAGATCCACCTGGCGCTCAAACATAAAGTGAGCATGGCGCATGGACGGGTTTTTATGATCCTCATACCAGGCACCGTCCATTTCCCGGTCAATTTGCTGAAATATTGTCTGGATGATCTCCTCTTTGGTACGGAAATGATAGTGCAGGTGCCCCCGGCTAAGGGCGCACTCATCAGCAATTCGGTTGGTTGAGATCGCTTTTGTGCCATGTTCGTTGAACAAGCTGATGGCTGTCTCAATGATGATTTTTTGTGTTTCGCGTGTGGACATTGGTTTTCATTTTATGCCTGTCCAGTTTAGTGATGCCAGTGGAAAAGGTTAAAAAACAGAGTATTTACCCAATATTCCACCCGTGGCTAAACCCCTGAGGCGACTGCTTTTGGAGATAAAATCGGGCGAAAGCTCTAAATGAATCATTTACTTTTACCTCCAGCTTTGAAACATTCGGAGTATTACGGCTGCGTTCAGTAGAATACTTTTTGCCTGAATCCCGAATGCTGAAAGCCGGAGCTTCTTAGAGATCACCAATATGCGGAGTGACGAAGGAAACAGTACCCCGGTTGTCTGGTCTTCCCGGTCGGCCTTTCTGCTCGCCTGTATCGGTGCGGCCGTCGGTTTGGGTAACCTGTGGCGATTCCCCTTTGAAGCAGGAGAAAATGGAGGTAGTGCTTTTGTGCTGATCTACCTGCTTTTTATCCTGTTGCTCTGTGTGCCCATCATCATGGCAGAGTTGGCGCTGGGCCGTCGCGGAAAGTCCAGCCCGGTAAATGCTATGCGAAATTTAATTGCAGCTGAACGGGCGAGTGGAGCCTGGGTAATCATCGGCTGGTTCAGTATATTAACACCCTTTATTGCGATCAGTTTTTACAGCGTGGTTGCCGGCTGGACACTGGAGTATCTGCTTCGTGCGCTGAATGGCACTTTCGACACCTATAATGCGATTGTTTCTCAGCAGTCCTTTGAGCGGCTGTTAAGTGATCCCGGTCGTATGTTGTTAATGCATACGCTTTTTTTGGGCCTTGCGACAATGGTCATCGCCCGCGGGCTGAAAGGAGGTATTGAGTGGGTAGCAAAGCTGGTGATGCCAATGCTCTTTGTGTTGCTCATGGTGATGGTAGTAAATGCTGTACTTTATGCGGATATCGAAAGAGGCTTGGCTTTTCTGTTTAATCCCGATTTCAGCAAGATTAACGCTGAAGTCGCTTTTCTTGCGTTAGGGCAGGCGTTCTTTTCTGTGAGTGTAGGGGTGGGTGCGCTGCTCACCTATGGCGCCTACCTGCCCGCAGGTATCTCTATTCCAAAATCAGCTGTTGTGATTGCACTGGTAGATACGCTAGTGGCATTGATGGCTGGTATCGCGATCTTCCCACTGGTATTTGCTTATGGACTAAGCCCGGACAGTGGGCCTGGACTTATTTTCGTCACATTGCCGATCGCCTTTGGACAATTCGAAAGCGGGATATTAGGCGTGATGTTTTTCGCACTGATGTTTTTTGCTGCTTTTTCCACAGTGGTGGCTATGTTGGAGCCAGTGGTTGCCTGGTCGATTGAGAAAACAGGTTACTCCCGGCCAGTGATGGCTTGGATTACCGGTGTCTTGGCCTGGGTGTTGGGTGTTGCTGCGCTGCTCTCTTTTAATATCTGGCGAGCTGTTTACCCCCTGGGCTGGGTCCCTATGTTGGCGGATAAGGACATTTTTGAGGTGTTGGATTTTGTTGTTTCCAATTTGCTGATACCGGCCAATGGATTATTGCTTGCGCTATTTGCCGGTTGGGCGATGTCGAAGTCGTCCATGCTAGAGGAGTTTTCACTAAAGAACCGGTATGTTGTCCGCTACTGGCTCTTTTCTATTCGCTATTTGGCCCCGGTTGCAATTTTGCTGGTGCTGATAACGAGCACAAATTAACGGATTTTGTCTAGAAACCGGAGTGTGCGGATGCGTGTAAAGATACATCGATTATTTGAGCTATTTTTAGAGGCCCATAAGGCGCAACCCAAAGTGTCGGTTGTTCATTCGTTGGCTGAATCACCGCGCCTGAGGGATTTTATCGGCGATCTTGATCCCGACCTGAGTCTGGATTGGTCGGGGCAATCTTTTCTGGGACTGCCATCGCTGCGGGAAAAGGTGATTGAGAGGTGGGGTTATGGTCCTGTCTGTAGAGCGGATAATGTTTTGATCACGGCGGGTACCGCAGAGGCAAATTTTCTGGCAATCAGTAATCTGGTGGGGCCAGGTGATGAGATGATCGTTGATGTACCGGGTTGGCCTCAACCGCTGGTGCTCGGTGAGGCCATAGGTGCTGAGGTGAAAGAGCTGGTGCGACAGGAAGAGTTGGACTGGATGTTTGATTTCGATCAGCTGGAGGATTTGATAACGGCCAATACCAAACTGATATTTTTATGTAACCCCAATAATCCGACCGGACAGATTCTGGATGAGAAAGCACTCAGCCGTGTTGTTGAGCTGGCGGATCGAGTTGGTGCCTATGTGCTAACTGATGAAGTATACCGGGGTATGGAGTGGGTGGATCGAACAACGCCCAGAGTTGCCAGCATCTATGAGCGTGGGATCAGTACTGGAAGTGTCTCAAAAGTGATGGGCTTGCAAGGGTTGAGAACGGGGTGGATGATATCACGAGACAACCAATTACTTTTTGATGCGATGGTGTTGCGTGAAGACACCAGTGAAATAATGAATGTTCTGGGAGAAGCAATTGCAGATATTGCCTTACGGGAAGAGCGCTTTGAACAGTCTGTTAAGAAAGCGCGGGAACAGGGTGAAAAAAACCTGGCGTTGATCAGTCAGTTTATTAAAGAGCAACCTCAACTTGACTGGGTCAGGCCGCAAGCGGGCCTGATCGGTTTTTGCCGGTTAATGACCCAGGTTGATTCCGAGCAGTTGTCACAAAGACTGTTGAAGCCACCCTATCGCACTTTTGTCATGCCCGGCAGTGCATATGGGTACGATCAGCACATACGGGTAGGTGCGGGCGGTGGTAACGAATCCGAAATCGTCAGAGGACTATCTGAGTTGAAGTGTCTGTTTAAAGAACTTGAAGAGTAGAAATATGCGGAAATAAATTCGATATTGAACCGCTAGGAGGAGAATTCAGGATGATTGAAATTGATTTGCGTTCAGACACCTTTACCCTGCCAGATGAGGGAATGAGGAAGGCAATTTATCAGGCAGAGGTGGGTAATTCGGGTTATGGTGAAGATCCTTCTGTAAATCGTCTGGAAGCTGAAGTAGCAGACTACTTTGGTGTGAAAGCAGGTGTTTTCTTACCTTCAGCAACTATGGCTGGACAAATTGCAATCCGGGTTAGGAGCCGCCCGGGAGATGTTGTGCTAATCGAAGAGTACGGGCATAACTACTATTTTGAAACAGGTTCGATGTCGGCTATTTCCGGGGTGCAACCATCTTTGCTGAAAGGTGATCATGGAATTTTATCACCGCACGCCATCGCAGGAGCGCTCCGGCATCCTGAAAACCCCTACGCTCGTACATCTTTAATCGTGTTGGAGAATACCTCTAATTTTGGTGGTGGCGTGATCTACCCACAACAAACATTAGAAGAGATATTTTCATTAGCTCAAGACCATTCGCTACCGGTACATGTCGACGGTGCGCGAATCTGGAACGCCATTGTGGCCAGCGGATGTGAACCATCTCGACAAATTCAGCAACAAGGTTCCATGTCGGTCTGCTTTTCAAAAGGCTTGGGGGCGCCCATGGGAGCCTTGTTGCTTGGTGATGCTGATTTTATTGCCGAAGCACGACGCATTCAATGCATGTTGGGAGGCGTGATGCGCCAGGTTGGGTTTATGGCCGCCGCGGCACTTTATGGATTCAGGCACAATAGGCAGCGATTGCAAGAGGACCATGAAAATTGCCTCTTTTTGGCAGAGCAACTGGCCGACCATCCGGCGTTGGAAATTGATCTTAATGCGGTACAGACCAATATTCTTTATATTGATATTAAGACTGGAGCAGAGAGTGCTACTCAGCTAGTGGCTGAACTGGAACGAATGGGCATTGGCGCGCTGAATGTCGGCTCTCTGCTCAGATTGGTGACCAGTATGAACGTCGGGCGATCAGATTGCGAGAAGGCTGTTGACGCTATCCGACAGTTGCTGGATGGGAGCAATTAGATGGAATCTTTGTTGATACCGGACAGACAATTGCAGGTGATGAGGGTCAATGCCTTTACTACGGTACCTTTTACAGGTAACCCGGCTGGGGTTGTGCCGGAGGGGGATGGGCTGTCAGATGACCTGATGCTGGCTATTGCCGGGGAGCTAAACGATATTTCCGAAACAGTTTTCATCTGTCGCCCGGAGTCGTCGGAGGCGGATATAAAGCTGCGTTTTTTTACCTCTACAACCGAAGTGGATCTCTGTGGCCATGCGACTGTGTCAGCGCTATTTGCGCTTGGTTGGTTAGGACGCATTCAGGGGCGGGATGAAACAAAATGGATTGTTGCGGAAACCCGTGTGGGGAAGCTCAGGCTGGGACTGGAATTTAAAGCAGGCGAGCCTGGCTGGGCCTCTATGGAGCAGCTCGCACCCGAAGTACATAGCGCACCGGGAGCGGCCTTGGCAGCAGATATTCTGGGATTACCACTTTCATCCTTGTCTGAATCAATGGATGTTGGTTGTGCTAGCAGCGGGCTATGGGCTTGCTTTGTTCCCCTGAAGCATATTTCGGATCTGCAACGGGTTGAAATTGACAGTGAAAGAATTGAACTGTTATGGCCGGAAAACGATGATCTTACCGGGGTCTACCCTTTTGTTTTTATCGACAAGTATCAAACGCAAGGCCGTTTTTTCTCCCCCCCCAAATATGGAATAGTTGAGGATCCAGTGACTGGCACTGCGTCGGGAGCTTTGGCAGCCTACCTGATGTCTCAGGGGCGATTGACGGCTGCGGATCAATTGACCGCCCGGCAGGGGTTTGAAATGGGGCGGGGAGGCGTGGTTAGGGTATCTTGCACCGAGAATGGCAATATAAACATTAAGGGGCAGGCAGTGCCCGTGTGGGAGGGTGTGCTTTCTTCTAAGCTTACTGCTCGTCGCTTAGGGCTAAGGCCCTAAATAACTGATTTACAATGACAAGCAATTTTGAAATATTGGTACGCATGTCAACGCTGACTCAGGCGCATTAGTGCTGGATTTTGAGTTGTGCTTGGCATTAATTGGAAAATGATGTTAATGATTAGGGGGGAAGGCTATGAAAAGCCAAATTAAACCGATTGCACTTGCGGTCTCTGTCGCGTCAACGGCTCTTTTGCCGAGTTACGTGTTTTCCGCTGAGGGCATGGTAATTGAAGAGATTACGGTCACGGCTTCCAAGCGTGGTGAAGAAAATCTGCAATCTGTACCAGCATCCATTTTTGCACTGGCTGGAGACTCTTTCGAAGAAAAAGGGCAGTTGGATTTTGAAGATTTTGCCGGCAGTGTTCCAGGATTGCAGTTTCAGGACTTAGGCCCTGGTGATAAAGAATATATTATCCGCGGCGTTAATGGTAATGGGCCTTCAGTTGTCGGTGCCTATTTTGACGAGTTTGTAATTACTGCCACTGATAACCAGGATGGTGGTGGGAAGAACGCACCCATTAAACTTATCGATCTTGAGCGTATTGAGGTATTGAATGGTCCTCAGGGTACTCTATATGGCGCCAACTCGATGGCGGGAAACATTCGGTTTATACCGAAAAAGCCGGATACTGCCGAATTCGACGCATTTGTTGAAATTGATGTCTCTGATACCGATGAAGGTGGAGACAACAATACCATTAGCGGAATGATTAACATTCCTCTGGTAGAGGATGTGTTAGGCGTTCGCCTGGTTGGGTGGCGTACCGACAATTCGGGCTGGATTGACCAGCCACGTCGCGAAATCACCGTGGCAGGTGTAACCAGTTTTGATGGCGATAGTGATGATATCAATGACGAGGAAACCACCGGCGGTCGGATACATCTGCGCTGGACACCTAATGATGCGTTTACGCTGGACCTGATGTATTTGGACCAGGATACCGAAACCGGAGGCTCGTCACGTTTTACTGATAAAGGCTCTCCCGCCTGGCCTGATCAGCCAGCGGAAATTGCGATGTTGCCGGGTAACCCAGGGTTTGCGCCATTGGCCGGTCTTCCTTCATTAACGCCCGGAGATGATTTTATCAACTCTGATATTACCGTGAATACTCGCGATGATGAAGTGACGCTCTATGGCTTAACCGCGCAGTATGAGTTTAACGCAGGAACCTGGTTGCTATCGGCCGGTCGATTTGAGCATGAGATTGAGTTGGTATTTGATAGTACACCTATCTTGCTGTTTTTCGGTGTACCCGCGCCAGGTGTGACGGTACAGCCGCAATCCTATGAGATTGATATGTTTGAAACACGCTTTGCTTCTTCGTTTGATGGCGCGTTCAACTTTGTGGCTGGACTCTACTACCAAAAGGATGAAAATAATTTTGAAGTAAATGTAGTGACTACTGATGGTAATGGAAATCCGCAGCCCTGGGATCCGCTCGATGCCAATGACTTTTTTGGAGGTGGAACCACTTTCTTTGGTCGTTTTCGTGCGGATGAAATAGAGCAAAAAGCGGCCTTCGGTGAAGCGACTTTTGACCTCAATGATCAATGGCAGCTGTTATTTGGTGTCCGCTATTTCGAAGTGGATCTAGAGTCGGTTCAGGCCAATCTGCATAACTTTGGTGGGGGGGCGAGTGTACCGGCAGGTCGAATCATCGGAACGACAGTGAACGGAAATTCAGTGGGGTTAATTGAGGCAGATGACGATCAGGTCACTACAAAATTCACCTTGACCTATAATCCATCAGAAGATGTTATGCTTTATGCAACCTACTCTGAAGGTTTTCGCGTAGGTGGTGTGAATAACTCAAACCAACCCTTTGCGGCGGGTATTCCTGCGACCTACGAATCTGATGAACTGACCAATATTGAATTTGGACTCAAATCTCGATTAATGGGTGGCCGTGTTCAGGCTAATGGAGCATTGTTCTTCATTGAGTGGGAAGATATCCAGGTGGAGCCACGAGATCCTGCGGGTAACATCCCCTTTACTGTAAACGGTGGAGAAGCGGAAATAAACGGTTTCGAGTGGTCGATCACAGCGCTTCTGACAGACGCATGGAAGCTTGATTTTACCGGCACCTATTTTTTCAGTCATGAATTGACCACGGATCAGCCAGTGTTGCCAGGCGCCTCCCCTTTCGTGATTGTAGGACTAGATGGTGCGGATATTCCAAATGTCCCCGATTATCAGTTTTACACTGCGTTAACCTATGACACTGAGGTGGGTGGCCGGCCATTAACTCTGGTGGGTGATTTGACCTATAGGGATGATACCAATACTGAATTTCAGGATGATAATCCGTTTAATATAGCGCTGGACTCGTACACAATTTTAAATCTACGGGCCAACTATGAATTGAATGAAAATATCACTATCAGCGCCTATGTGAAAAACCTGACCGATGAGTTGGCTGTGTATGATGGTATCGGTACCTTTCAGGATCCTGAGTCCATCGTTGCTGCCCGGCCTCGTACGATCGGCCTAGGCTTTAAATGGAGAATGTAGGCTAACGTAAAAGACGGAATTCATTAAACGGGTTTCTGATCTATTTTTCCCCTCCTTTAACCGCGGGCCGCAAAGCCCGCGGAATTTTTTCAGGAATCTTCGTCAATGGTTAGTTCAAAATCCGGTCAATCTCTGCTTGGATTGTGGTTGGCTATCACCGCTATTGCTTTTTGGGGCTTGTTGCCGGTCGTGTCCAAGGGTGTGTTGGATAAGGTGGATGCCTATACGCTCAATTTTTATCGATTTGTTGCGGCAACATTGATTCTTTCCCTATACCTTGTCTTGAAAAAGGGGCCGGTTATATCGGTGCAACTGAGGGCAAAAGATTTAGTTCTGCTGCTCTTCGCGGTCGTTGGTCTTCTTGCTAATCACATTATGTTCATGGATGCCCTGCAGCATATTCCTGCTGGCACCAGCCAAATTATCATTCAACTGGGACCTATTGCGTTAGTGGTTTTGAGTGTGCTATTGCTGGGCGAGAGCTTTAGCCGGATACAGTGGATGGGTACACTGCTATTTATTACCGGGCTTATACTGTTTTTCAATAACCGCCTGCCAGAAATTATTGATGCATCCAGTGACTATGCGTTCGGCATACTTTACATGACCGGTGCTGCATTGATCTGGATATTCTACGGGTTGGGACAAAAGCTATTAAGTGGCCGCATCTCACCTGTCTTTTTATTACTCTGCTGTTACAGTCTGGGAATGTTGGTGCTATTCCCGGTTGCAGAGCTGAATATTGTGTGGCAGCTAAATCAAGTACAGCTATGGTTGTTATTGGCGAGCTGTTTTACTTCGCTAATTGCATACGTCTGTTTTGGGGAATCGATTACTCGTTGGGAAGCTTCAAAAAGTAGTGCGTTGCTGGCCTTTATTCCGCTCGCGACGCTTTGCTATGAAAATTTATTCTCATTATTGCTTCCTGACTATATTTTTGCCGAAACGCTAAATTGGCTAAGCTTGGTCGGTGCCGTGCTGGTGGTGATAGGCTGCCTGATTGTAGCGAATCCAGAAAAGGTCGTGTCATCATTGTCTGCAGAAACAAAATGAAATTCGTTTCATGACATCATGTAATAGGCTATTTAACACGCGCAATACTGCTTGATCGATGCCGTAATGTTACGAGCTGGAGGGATATTAATCCGAACAGAAAGAGCGCCAAACCCGAAGGTTCGGTAACCTGCGCAGTGATGGCAAAACTTACTTCTTCGGTCAATGGTTGCGTCAGCTTTGGTGCTCCAGGGCCCAGCGGTTGCTTGGGAAAAGGGTTGTCTAAGTCGACGCCCAATGCCGTTAAAGCCGCGAGTAACTGCTCATCGGATGAGGCTGGGCCTCCCAGTAGCGGGTCTTCTGCTAAGAAGGCATCAATAGCATCAAAATCATCAGCGTATTCGAGCAACTGTGACAAAGGTAGGGTAGAACTGGGGTCAATACCCAATTCTGCGAGTACGCTTAAAAGTAATGCGTCACCTGAAAAATCAGCTAAGTCTATGCCTAAACTATAGCCATCAGGTATGTTTTTTACTCGATAGCGGGTGATCTGTGGAAGCACACTGAAATCAATATCACAGTCGGTGATTTCGTTCTCACCACAACCGGGTACGCCAAAATTAAATACCCGCCAGACTGTTTCCTCCATAACCCCACTGCCGAGATCGGTGCGCACGGCAACATAGCCAGCTTGCTGACAGCCGCCCGGCAGTAAGGCACAGAGGCTGATTTCCGTGGTGGGGGTGGTTTCATCGCCTGGGATAACGCGGGTAAGGTTAAAGTCAATATTGAGATTATTATCCTGCTGCAACAGCACGTGGGTTTCTGTCTTCGATCCAAGGTTAAATTTCTTTAAATCCACTTTCCAGGGATCTGGATTGAGCAGAGGCCCAATGTTAAGGCCGTAACCATTGACTGCAATGGCATCCAATTCAGCGCCAGCGTTGAGAATCAAATCATAACCCCAATCGATTTGATAGATGTAACGGGGAGTGCGAATGATGCCAAGAGAGGCTGCATCCTCGCTGCGTAAGGTGACTGCTTCCTTATCATCCAAAACCAAGGCCCAGACCGGGTCGTTCCAGCTATTGCTAGTGGAATCAAAAACCTGCACAGGGGAGGAGAATTTGTATAGGGTTTCTACGTCCAATACATCCAGCGTAAAATTATGTTGAAGATTAAGCCCGGCAAAAAGATTGAGGCTCAGCAACTCGTAGTCGAACCCTAAGGCTGAACCCTCGAGCGGCGGCAGCCCAAAGGCGCGCGCGATAACTTCGGCGACATCGATCCACGCGCCTACCAGTTGTTGCGATTGTGCTGGCAGGCTTGCAGCTTCCCCAGAGCTTAAATTGGTAAAGGTTTTGGAAAAATCAGGGATGTTGGCAGATGCTCCATAAAGCCCGCTCGGATGAGAGTAAGAATAAGGGGAACTGCTATCGACATTTTTGCCCAATAACGATAGCCCACTATTACTGATATCCGCCAGTTGTAAACCGAGGTTCGCACCTACGGAGAAGTTACCATTGACGCATAGGATTAGACAGGCTTCGGCGCGTGCAAATGCGCCAATATTGATGTCCAGGCTTGATGAAGCCCAATAGTTCCCGGCGTTGATATTGAGTTTGTCGATACCCTGTGATTCGATGCGGTTAATTAAATGAAAGCTGCTGCCGACTTCAGGGGCGGTATCGGCGCCAAAGATAAAGGTGCGGGTGTTGGCTTTTGCTAGCAGATCGACCGTATTGTTAAAACCGACACTGAAGTTAGCATCCACTTTGGCATGGCCACCCGCTTCCGCTTCGAGCCCTACACAGATACCGATACAACCAATAGCTCCCAGTGGAATGGAGTCGGAAATGTCGACAACTTTAAAACCGACGCTTTGCTGGCCTGCCCCGTATTGCTCGTTGTCCTTTAACGTGACGATTGAAGTGTCGTCTATGACCCAGGCATGGGTTGCGTTGGGTAAGAGTATGAGAAAAGTAAAGAGGATGTAAAAAAGACTGATTAGAGGGGATGATTCCCCAATCAAATCGCAAAAAGCATTTTGTGCCACGACTGGATGTTCAGGTTGCATAGGAATGCCCTTCCGTTAGGAACTCCAAAATCAAAAATACCGATCAAAAAAATAAAGCATAACTTAGGCCATAAAATTTATTGCCTTAAATATCAATTAGATGATCTGTTATTAGGCCCTGTAGGGCAGTCTAACTGTAAAATTACCTGACAAAAATTAAGGTTTATATATGCTTGGATTAGACGTTGATAAGCTAAAAAAAGGCCCGTAGCAACCAAAGTTACTGCGGGCCTTAATCTCTAGGGGGAGAGATTATGAATAGGGTTCTATTTAGTCAGATTTAGAAAGTCACACCAAACCAAACCCAAAGTTTATCGGCATCCACACCAATATCATCGGCTGAAAAGGCAGCGTATTTAATACCTGCGCTGTAGTATTTGCCGAATTTTCTGGAGTAGACCAGATCAATTTCATCGCCCAAGTCATCAACCGTTGGAGTGTCGTCATCGGCCTCGAAATCATGGTAGACAACTTTGAAGTCACCTCCAGCAAGCTTTCCTGCCAGTGTGAATGAAAGATCAACCAAACCTTGCGCAGGAGTCCCCAGGAACTGGTCAGCCCAACCGTTGTGAGCATGCAATGTTGCCAACGGAGTGGCGAAGCCATATCCGGCATTATCCGATCCCAGCACTTCATAGCCCAGCTTGGCAGTAATTCCGTTGACTACGACACCTGCCTCCAGATTGTAGTAATCAGCGTCCGCATCGGCTGCATTTTGTTCAAATTCCTGCGTTGCGAATTCAGCACCGTACAGGACCTTAATGTCGCCAGCCATAGTAGAACCGTTGAATCTTACTCCGTAGGTGTCATGTTCCTGGTCGTTATCTTCGTTTTCAAGCAGGTAAGCGTAGCCTGTCAAAGTACCTGCAGCAGTTTTCAAAGATGCATTGAGCAAATGATCATTGGAATCAATATCCGCGTCTTCGGCAAAAATACGCTCCCGCTCGTCGATGTAGTTGTAGCTGATGCTCACATTTTCGGAGGGTTTGAAGCTCAAAGATACAGCATCATAAGTTTGTCGGTCTTGGCGCCAGCCCACGTGCCCAATAAAACGGTGGTTGTCATAGGTAATGACCTGACGGCCCAGTTTGGCAGTGAAACCGTCATTTTTGTATTGAATGTAAGCCTGGTCGACTTCCGTGGTTTCCGGGTCAGCAATCACTGAATATTCACCCACGTTAAAGCCTGTGGGTCCGACGGTATAATCATCGACTCCGGCAACGACACGTGAGTCTTCAACTTCAACCATGGCTGAAAAACCATTAAAAGTACCAGTGGTGTACCCTAGTCGAGAGCGTAACGTTAAAGCATCAGCGTCATCCAGTGCGTTATCCTGGTCTACCGTCTCGTAACGTAATCTAAAATCTGCACTGACTTTGCCGCTGGTGAGTGCTTCTGTAAAAGAACCGGCTTCCCCTTCGGCAAGGGCAGCCTGGCTGCCACCTGCAATCAGCAGGGCAATTGAGGTGCTGAGGATGTGAGAATTAAGCTTTTTCATTATGCTTTCCTTAAATTTTATTGAGTTAACCGTAAGTTGCTAAACTTTACCTGTGAAACTAAGTGGTCATTGATTAAAACTGGGACATCTCCCTTGAACCAGTAAAAATTCTGGATCAAATATAGTGCTCGAGTCTGTGATTTAGATTGATCCAGATCAATGTTTGGCTGGGTAAAAAGCACAGTGTAATTCTAAAATACCACTTTTGGAGTACAGTTTTAATGTTATATTATTCTTTTAATTCAATGAGATACATAATGTTTCGATGTGGCGGCATAGTTATTGTGGGCAGAGGGTTAATTAGTGGTAATTTGCCAAATCAATGAATTGATCAGTGTTGTGTACGGTCAAAAGGAATTGATTAAGGGGCTGAGTCAGGGCCTAGAGCTTTCGCCAACCTGGATAAGTCAGGAAAAAACTATCCGGGCTTATACCTGCTGTGGGATTTCGGGTCATCTGATCATCTTCTAATATTGGAAGTTGAGATAATATTTGGTAGGCAGATCGTCTTCAGGTAGAGCAGCTCTATGCATTTGTCTGCTAGAGTTTGTTTTCCATGGCCCAAATTGCAGCCTCAACGCGGGATTTTAGGCCCAGCTTTTTAAATAGGTGTTTGATGTGAACCTTGACTGTACCCTCAGTAATGTCGAGTTTGCGAGCGATATGTTTGTTGGTCATACCGGCAGAAATCAGTTTTAGTATCTGCCGCTCACGCTTGGTCATCGTTTTCGCATCAGATTTATTGTCTTTGCGGCTTTTGCTTTGGATGGCCAAAGCGAGCAGTTCGGTTAATTCCTCACTTAGCACCAGTTGGCCATGCGCGGCGAGTCGGATTTTCTTAATAAGATCATCCGGCTCCATGTCTTTCAGTAAGTAGCCATCTGCACCGGCCTGTAGTGCGGCGACAACGTCTTCCTGATTGTCGGATACAGTAAACATGACAATGCGAGAGGTGATCTCTGCATCGCGCAGGGCCGACAGCGTATCGATGCCATTCATTCCCTTCATGTTCAGGTCAAGCAAAATCAGATCAGGGTCGAGCTCAATTGCTAAGGCGACGGCTTCTTCCCCATTGGATGCCTCACTAATAGTTTCCATGTCTTCCTCCAGCGCAATGAGCTGAGCGACTCCTGTGCGGAGCAAAGGGTGGTCATCGACCAATAATATTTGAGCTTTATCGTTCATGTTTTATTCTCAGGCGTTTCAGTCATTATCTGTGGTGTAAATGTTAGCGAAACCTGTGTGCCACGCAGCTTGCCCGGTTCAATGGTGAGCTTACCATTTAGGGTGCTTGCCCGCTCTTGCATAATGGACAACCCATAGTGATATTTTTTTGAGGCCGCTGAATCAATGCCGATCCCGTCATCTATGATATCAAAGGTAACGGCGTTACCACCGATTTCGTCGCAATGGATCTCTATTTTTGAGGCGCTAGCATGTTTGACAGCGTTGGAAACCGCTTCCCTTACAATCTGTAATACATGGATATCTTCATTGGGGGTTAGTTTTTTTGCCAACATATTGTAATTCAGTAAAATAGGTACGCCACTAAATTCAGCAAATTCTTTTGCTGTAGTATCCAAAGCCGCCTGTAATGATGGATGTGTTATTTGCAGTCGGAATGTATTCAGTAACTCTCTGAGGTTGCGATAAGCTGCGTTTAGCCCATCCTGGAGTTCGTTGCTCACGCCCATGATGACCTCTTCATCCGCTTTTCTTTTGAGCAGCGTTTTGAGACGGGTAATCTGCATTTTCAGGTAGGATAGGGACTGCGCCAGAGAATCATGCAGCTCTCGTGCGATGACAGCTCGTTCTTCAAACAGCATAACCAGTCTTTCCTGCGCATCTTGATGCTGCAGGCTATAGGAGGCTGCCAGCTGGTCAGCTACATTTTGAATCAACTGCTCTTTCCATTCGCTCTTTCCTTTCTTCGAATCCAGTTCAGTGTACAGATAGCCGTACTGATTTTGTCCTTCCCTGAGCTCAGAAATGATCGCTGGAACCCGCTCGTTGGGCAATACTTTCATGGAGGCAAGCAGAGAGGGGGCATTGGCCAGTTGTTCGGGATGAATATTGTCAGTAGTGCCGCAGTTAACCAGCTCATAGTAATTACTATCGGCAGCCGGTTTATAGCACAATAACAAGTATTTGAGTTCGGCAACTTCTTGCAGTTTTAAAAGGATAGATCGCAGTACTTCAGGATTGTTCTCACCAGCCAGTTTTCTGCTGGTATCGTATAGAAACTCAAGAGTCAGGTTGCTTTGGATTAGTTCAGCGGTTTTTTCCGCAACGGTCTTTTCGAGGCGCTCATATTGGTTAGCAATAGATTCAGCCATTTGGTTATAAGTTTGCGCAAGCAAGCCAAGTTCATCGCGATTAGGATTGTTAGAGCGCGCTTTGAAATTACCTTGTTTGAACTGGTTCGCCAGCTCCACCAGCTCAGCCAGAGGCAAAATCACCGAAGAGTTTAATAGATACATAACGCCATAGGCGACACCGACTGTACAGAACACGCAGAATAGTGTAATTAATCCGAGAATTCTGATTTGTTGCTCTGAATCAATTTGCAGTGCGAGTACGAAATCATCGATATTGTCGACAAATTGGTTTACTTGCTGCAGGTATTGATTGCTGAGCGCATTATATTCTGCAGATCCGGGTTGAAATTGCTGCAGTTGATTAAGCATAGGCACAATGCGCCTTTTCCATTCAGTTTCAACCAGTTTGTAGGATTTGCCGGGCTCAATATTTTTATCTGAACGTCTGACGTCGTATAGCTGCTCGCTATCAAGCTGTGCGGAAAAATTTCCAATCAGTTTATCTAGCCGTTTATCGCCTCGTCGAACATCAAACGCTTCTCCCTCGCTGATCAACCGACTTTGTATGGTTAGTAAAGCGGTACCTATTTGATAAGACTGCATGCGCAAGGATCCGGCAGAATTAACAGCCGCGGCGTGGGTGCCGGCCTGCTGGATTACAAAAATGGCGGCGATAATACTGGTGAACGCCAACAGAGTTATGCATGCAATTGCAAAACCAAAGCGTTGGGAAAGTGATTTTTCTGTTGCCCCGTGCTTAATCATTAAGTTGGTCGCTTAATTGTTACTACCAAATAGTTGGTAGTAACAAATTGTCCCTGTTTTGTTTCGAAAAATTATTTAACGCTATGATTAAAAAGGATTATTCGTATTTTTTATGCTACCACTTTAGTGGTATTTCATCTAGTTTCGACGGCTACGTCGCATGCTCATACTTGATTTATGTCAATAGCCCCCACTTCTTGTCGCTATATATTCGGCACTGCAACATTTTCACTTAGTCCTTATGAGTTATTCTGAGGAGCACTCAATGGTAGCAGAATCTTCCAAAAAATGGTCAGTGCTGACCATGAATACATTGGCTTTCGCCTGTAACTTTGCAGTGTGGACCATGTTTTCAATTATCGGTATAAAAATTAAAGACGAGTTGGGTCTTACTGATACGGAGTTTGGGGTGTTGGTGGCTACTCCAATTCTGACCGGATCGATTACCCGTTTACCTCTCGGTCTATTAACTGATCGTTTTGGCGGTCGCATCGTATTTTTTATTCAAATGTTACTGGTAGCAATACCTACTTACGGTCTGGCCTTTGCGACTGAGTACTGGCAATACGTCACGATTGGCCTGTTTGTGGGATTGGCTGGCGGCTCTTTTGCGATAGGTATTGCTTATACCTCTGCGTGGTTTGAAAAGGAACGCCAGGGTACGGCAATGGGTATTTTCGGTGCAGGTAACGCTGGTGCTGCCATCACTAACCTGATCGCGCCTACAATTGTGATAGCTGCTGGTTGGCGCATGGTGCCCCAGGTTTATTCGATCTCTATGATAGTCATGGCGATTTTGTTCTGGCTGTTCACTTATAACGATCCTCACCAGCAGGAGCGCGTGCGATCCGGCACGCATAAATCGATGAAGGACCAGCTAGCGCCATTAAAAGAACTGCGTGTCTGGCGTTTTGGACTTTACTACTATTTTGTATTCGGTGGCTTCGTTGCCTTGGCCTTGTGGTTGCCTAAATACTATGTCGGTGAATATGGTATGGATCTGAAAACGGCGTCTTTTATTACCATGCTGTTTACGCTGCCTTCCGGATTAATTCGTGCTGCCGGCGGTTGGGCATCAGATAAAGTGGGAGCGAGAGCGGTCAATTGGTGGGTGTTCTGGATATCCATGGCTTGCCTGTTCTTCCTGTCGTATCCGCAAACCAGCATGATTATTCATGGTATTGAAGGGGATATTTCCTTTGAGGTTGGGCTGAATGTGTGGGTGTTCACTGCCTTGGTGTTTGTGGTGGGTATTGCACAAGGATTTGGTAAGGCCAGTGTTTACCGCATTATCCATGATTATTATCCCGACAATATGGGTTCTGTCGGAGGCATGGTCGGTGTGATTGGTGGTTTGGGAGGGTTCACTCTGCCTATCTTCTTTGGCATTTTGTCCGATGCATTCAATGTTCGTAGCTCCTGCTTCATGCTGATGTTTGGGCTCGTGGCTGTCTGTTTGATCTGGATGAACTATGCCATCTTGCAGCTGAAACGGGAAAGCGATCTGTTGTAATTGAAAAACTCCCGCAAATTCATATCTGCGGGAGTTTTAGTTAAAAAATTTTTATTTAAACAAGACTATAAATACGAAGCTGGAGAGACATATGTCTGAAATTAATAAATGGGAACCTGAAGATCCCGCTTTTTGGGAATCGACAGGTAAAAAAGTCGCAAACAGGAACCTGTGGATTTCTATTCCCAGCCTGCTTTGTGGCTTTGCCATCTGGTTGTACTGGGGGATTATTACCGTACAGATGCTGAACTTGGGCTTTGAGTTTGAAAAGTCCGAGCTATTTACACTGATGGCGATTGCCGGGCTAACAGGAGCCACCCTTCGTATTCCCAGCAGTTTCTTCATCCGCCTTTGTGGTGGCCGTAATACGATATTTTTTACCACTGCTTTATTAATGATTCCTGCTTTTGGCACTGGCTTGGCACTTCAGGATAAAAATACACCGTTATGGGTATTCCAGTTGTTGGCCCTGCTATCCGGTTTTGGGGGCGGTAACTTTGCTTCCTCGATGTCCAATATCAGTTTCTTTTTCCCAAAAAAGATACAGGGCTTGGCGCTTGGTTTGAATGCCGGGCTAGGTAATTTTGGTGTAACCACTATGCAGATTCTGGTACCACTCGTCATGACCTTTGGTCTGTTTGGCGGATTAGGTGGCGAGTCTATGGTATTACAAAGCTCCAGTGGTACTTTGATTGGTAAAATTTCAGCAGGTACTGAAACCTATATCCAAAACGCTGGCTTTGTCTGGTTGTTGATTTTAATACCGCTTGCCTTTGCCGGCTGGTTTGGTATGAATAATCTAAAAGTGGAACATGTTTCGCCGGACATCGGTAACCCTGTAACCAGTTTTGCGATTATTATCGGCATGATGTCGATTGGTCTGTTTACCGCTGCAGGTGGTCTCTGGCTGATTTTGCCAGCCAGCGCAAATGGTTCGGGATTTAATGTTCCTAAAGAATTGGTATTGGTGGCGGTGGTTGCGTTGACAGTTTCTCTGTTGAAAATCATTCCAGGTGATATTAAAACCAGTTTGAATCGGCAGTTTAAAATTTTTGATAATCGCCACACCTGGATCATGAGTATTATTTATACCATGACTTTCGGGTCGTTTATCGGATTTTCGGCTGCCTTCCCGTTGGCAATTAAAGTCATATTTGGCTATACCCACGTTATGGGGCCTGATGGCGTCTTGGTTCATGATGCGGCAAATCCGAATGGTCCGAGCGCATTGATGTACGCCTGGATGGGACCCTTTATCGGCGCTTTGATTCGCCCCGTGGGTGGCTGGATTGCAGACAAGATGGGGGGTGCCTGGGTAACCCACATATGTTCTGCTGTTATGGTGGTATCGGCTATCGGTGCCGCTCACTACATGAAGGCAGCCTATAATTCGGCTACACCTGAAGAATACTTTGTGCAATTCTTCCTGCTGTTTCTGGTATTATTCGCGGCGACTGGAATAGGCAACGGCTCCACCTTCCGCACCATCGCCATGGTATTCGATAAAGAGCAGGCAGGCCCGGCGTTAGGTTGGACTTCGGCGGTAGCCGCATACGGTGCATTCTACATCCCGAAAGTGTTTGGCGAGCAAATTCAGGCAACTACGCCTGAAAACGCACTTTATGGTTTTGCTGCCTTCTATGCGCTTTGTATTTTGATCAACTGGTGGTTTTATTTGCGCAAGGATAGAAAGCAAGTTCTCGTCTGTTGTCCGAAATGTAACGAAGAGTTCAGTTTGAAAAGCGATAATGAATTCTATAACCCCTAAGATTGATGAATGTGGAAATATGCCCGTCTGGTAGCACATATATTGCTGCGGACGGGTTGCCTGTAAGTGGATTTGAGGGGAGAACGTCTCCTCGTTAAATGAGCGATAAGTAGAGATTTATGTTATGAGTCACTTTCTTGATAGATTGCAGTTTTTTAAGAAAAAACAGGGTGAATTCGCCGATGGTCATGGTGATACCACCAATGAAAGCAGGGAATGGGAAAACAGTTATCGACAGCGTTGGCAGCACGACAAAATTGTGCGCTCCACGCACGGTGTCAACTGTACCGGATCCTGTAGCTGGAAAATTTACGTAAAAAACGGCCTGATTACCTGGGAAACTCAGCAGACCGATTACCCGCGTACCCGTAACGACTTGCCAAACCATGAGCCACGCGGTTGTCCTCGTGGTGCCAGCTACTCCTGGTATATTTATAGTGCTAACCGCTTACGCTATCCGATGGTTCGTAAGCCACTGCTGAAACTATGGAGAGAAGCGCGCCTGTCACATTCGAATCCAGTGAAAGCATGGGGCTCTATAGTCGAAGATTCAGCGAAAGCGATCTCCTACAAATCGAAACGTGGTCTCGGCGGTTTTGTCCGCTCATCCTGGGATGAGGTCAACGAAATTATCGCAGCTGCGAACGTGTATACCACCAAAACCTTTGGTCCAGACCGAGTAGTCGGTTTCTCACCAATCCCGGCTATGTCAATGGTTTCCTACGCTGCTGGCTCGCGCTACCTGTCCTTGATTGGTGGCGTTTGTATGAGCTTCTACGATTGGTACTGCGATTTGCCTCCCTCATCACCGATGGTGTGGGGTGAGCAGACTGACGTCCCGGAATCGGCGGACTGGTATAACTCCAATTACATCATTGCCTGGGGCTCAAATGTACCTCAGACGCGCACTCCGGATGCTCACTTTTTTACCGAAGTGCGTTATAAAGGTGCAAAAACAGTTTCCGTTACGCCCGATTATTCGGAAGTGGCGAAACTTACAGATTTATGGCTCAACCCTAAGCAGGGTACTGATGCGGCTTTAGGTATGGCCTTCGGTCATGTGATTCTGAAGGAATTCCACTTGGAAAATCCCAGTGAATATTTCACTGACTACGTGCGTCGCTATTCGGATATGCCGATGCTGGTGCTGTTGGAAGAGCATGATAATGGCACACTGAAGCCAACCCGTTTTATTCGCGCATCTGATTTGGCGGAAAACCTGGGTCAGGACAATAACCCGGAATGGAAAACCATCGCCTATGACGAAACCAGTGGTGAACTGGTGTCTCCGCTCGGTTCTATCGGTTATCGCTGGGGAGAAGCGGGTAAGTGGAATATTGAAGCTCGTGAAGGTAAAGAGGGTAAAGACACCCGGCTGCAGCTTTCATTGGTCGATGGTGAAGCAAACACCGTTTCAGTCTCCTTCCCGCACTTTGCCGCGGATCAAAGCAACGAATACTGGAACTACTGCGAGCACGATGAAGTGCTGCCACGCAATGTACCTGCGCGTGATTTACAGTTGGCAGATGGTAGCAGCGTTAAGGTTGCCACAGTATTTGATTTAACCATTGCAAACTATGGTATTGATCGTGGTTTGGGTGGTGGCAATGTCGCTTCCAGCTATGACGATCTGATTCCTTTTACACCGGCTTGGCAGGAAAATATTACTGGTGTGTCGCGTGAGAAAGTTATCCAGGTAGCGCGTGAATTTGCGGATAACGCAAACAAAACCAAGGGTCGCTCCATGATCATTGTGGGCGCAGCGATGAACCACTGGTATCACATGGACATGAACTATCGTGGTTTGATCAACATGTTGATCATGTGTGGTTGTGTTGGTCAAACCGGTGGTGGTTGGGCACACTATGTGGGTCAGGAAAAACTCCGTCCACAAACCGGCTGGACACCACTGGCCTTTGCCCTGGATTGGCATAGACCACCACGTCATATGAACTCTACCTCTTTCTTCTATAATCACAGCTCGCAATGGCGTCATGAAAAGGTCAGTATTCATGAAGTGCTGTCGCCGATGGTAGATAAATCACAGTACCCCGAAGCGATGCTGGATTACAATATTAAGTCAGAGCGATTGGGTTGGCTGCCGAGCGCACCACAATTAAATCGTAATCCGCTGCAAATCACCAAAGATGCGGAGGCCGCTGGAAAAGATCCAAAAGATTACCTGGTTGAGCAACTGAAAAGCGGCGATATTCGCTTTTCAGCAGAGCAGCCCGATAGTCCGGAAAACTTTCCGCGTAACATGTTTATCTGGCGTTCAAACCTGCTGGGTTCCTCCGGTAAAGGGCATGAATATATGCTCAAATACCTGCTGGGCACCAATAACGGTGTCATGAACGGTGATAATGGCAAGAGTGGCGGGATTATCCCTAAGGAAGCCGAATGGGTTGTTGATGGCGCCACCGGAAAACTGGATTTGGTAACGACTTTGGATTTCCGTATGTCATCGACCTGTCTGTATTCCGATATCGTATTGCCGACGGCGACCTGGTACGAAAAAGATGACCTGAATACTTCGGACATGCACCCCTTCATCCACCCACTGTCCAAAGCGGCAGATCCGGCCTGGGAAGCACGTTCAGATTGGGATATATACAAAGGTATTGCGAAGAAATTCTCTGAAGTAGCCGAGGGCAACCTGGGCGTGGAAAAGGATATCGTCACGATTCCGATGCAACACGACACTCCCGGTGAATTGGCGCAGGCAATCGACGTGCTGGACTGGAAAAAAGGTGAGTGTGAATTAATTCCAGGAAAGACTGCACCGAATATGGTAGTGGTTGAGCGGGATTATCCGAACACCTATAAGAAGTTCACTTCGGTCGGCCCCTTGCTTGAATCAGCCGGTAACGGCGGTAAAGGGATTGGTTGGAACACCGACGAGGAAGTCGAATTTCTGCGTGATCTCAACTATCGCGTGACGGAAGAGGGTGTGAGCAAAGGACAACCGCGCATTGAAAGTGCGATTGACGCGGCGGAAATGATTCTGACTCTTGCGCCGGAAACCAACGGAAATGTGGCGGTCAAAGCCTGGGGTGCGCTGGGTAAAATTACCGGACGCGACCATAAGCATCTGGCTGAACCCAAGCACGAAGAGAAGATTCGCTTCCGTGATATTCAGGCACAGCCTCGTAAGATTATTTCTTCGCCCACCTGGTCTGGATTGGAAGACGAGCATGTCAGCTATAACGCCGGTTATACCAACGTTCACGAATATATCCCCTGGCGCACGCTCACTGGACGCCAACAGTTCTATCAGGATCACCAATGGATGCAGGCATTCGGCGAGCAGATGATCTCCTATCGTCCGCCGGTCAATACCAAAACCATTGAAGGGGTCAAGGGTAAAAAACCCAACGGTAATAAAGAGATCGTGTTGAACTGGATTACTCCGCACCAGAAATGGGGTATTCACAGTACGTACTCGGACAACTTGATCATGCTGACCTTGAACCGTGGTGGTCCGATTATTTGGATGTCTGAAGTCGACGCTAAAAAGGTGGACTTGGAAGACAACGATTGGGTTGAAGTATTCAATGTCAACGGCGCAATTACCTGTCGTGTGGTAGTGAGCCAGCGTGTCAACGAAGGTATGACGATGATGTACCACGCCCAGGAGCGGATCGTGAACGTGCCGGGTTCCGAAACAACAGGTACCCGCGGTGGACACCACAACTCGGTAACCCGTGTGATCATGAAACCAACGCATATGATCGGTGGTTATGCACAGCAGTCCTACGGTTTTAACTACTACGGCACTGTAGGCTGTAACCGTGATGAATTTGTGGTGGTACGCAAAATGAATAAAGTAGATTGGCTGGACGACACTGAGACCGGCGGTCTTGGTGGGGATGCATTGCCACAACCACTACCTCAAGACGTTTAAGGAGGCTGCACAGTGAAAATTCGTTCTCAAATAGGCATGGTATTAAACCTGGACAAATGTATTGGGTGTCATACCTGTTCTATTACCTGTAAAAACGTGTGGACCTCGCGTGAAGGCATGGAATATGCCTGGTTCAATAATGTTGAAACTAAACCCGGTATTGGTTACCCGAAAGAATGGGAAAATCAGGATAAATGGAATGGCGGCTGGGTGCGTAGCAGCGATGGTTCCATTAATCCGAAGATTGGTGGCAAATTTCGCGTTTTAGCGAATATCTTTGCTAATCCGGATCTGCCGGAAATTGACGATTACTATGAGCCGTTTGATTTCGACTACCAGAATTTGCATACCGCACCGGAGCAAAAGCATCAGCCAGTAGCACGACCGCGGTCGCTGATTTCTGGCAAGCGTATGCAGAAAATCGAGTGGGGCCCCAACTGGGAAGAGATTCTGGGTACTGAGTTCTCGAAACGTAGCAAAGACAAAAATTTTGATAACATTCAAAAGGAAATCTACGGTCAGTTCGAAAATACCTTCATGATGTACTTGCCGCGTTTGTGTGAGCATTGTTTGAATCCGGCTTGTGTAGCGTCCTGCCCGAGTGGCGCGATCTACAAGCGTGAAGAAGATGGTATCGTACTGATCGATCAAGAGAAGTGTCGTGGCTGGCGTATGTGTATTTCCGGCTGCCCTTACAAGAAAATTTACTTCAACTGGAAGTCCGGTAAATCGGAAAAATGTATCTTCTGTTATCCGCGTATCGAATCCGGTATGCCAACCGTTTGTTCTGAGACCTGTGTTGGACGTATTCGTTACCTGGGCGTACTACTTTATGATGCGGATCGTATCAAAGAGGTGGCGAGTGCACCTTCGGAGCAGGATCTTTACGAGAAACAGCTGGAAATTTTCCTCGATCCTTTCGATCCGGAAGTGATCAAGCAAGCTAAAGCGGATGGTATTCCTGATTCCACTTTGGAAGCGGCACAGCGATCACCGGTGTACAAAATGGCGGTGGATTGGAAACTGGCATTGCCGTTGCACCCGGAATATCGCACCCTGCCAATGGTTTGGTATGTGCCCCCACTGTCACCAATCCAGCATGCAGCTGATGCGGGTCATGTGGGAATGTCCGGGGTAATACCTGATGTGGATTCACTACGAATCCCGGTGAAATATCTGGCCAACCTGCTGACCGCAGGTGATGAAAAGCCGGTAACTCTGGCGCTAAAACGTCTGTTGGCGATGCGGGCTTATAAGCGGGCACAGAATGTTGAGAATACCGACGATGCAGCGGTGCTGGAAGAGGTAGGTTTAACCTCTTTGCAGGTTGAAGAGATGTATCGGTATCTGGCAATCGCCAACTACGAAGACCGCTACGTAATTCCTACTGCACACCGTGAAGATGCTTTGGTTGAAGCCTACGCGGAGCGCGGTGGCTGTGGCTTTAGCTTCGGTAATGGTTGTTCAGACGGCACCAGTGAGGTCAATATGTTTGGTGCTGCTAAGGCAAATCGCCGAGACATTATTGACACGGTTCAGGTTTGGGAGTAGCGGACGATGATGATTTTAAAAGTTATCTCAAGGCTGATGAGCTATCCCAGCGAAGAGCTGATGGCTCACGGCGATGATCTGATAGAAGCGATTCATTCGGCGAAAGAAATTTCGCCACAAATGCGCGGCCAATTGGAACAGCTAATGACAGGATTGTGTGCGCAGGAGTTGATGGACGCGCAGGAATGTTACGTCGGCCTGTTTGATCGTGGGCGATCTCTGTCAATGCTGTTGTTTGAGCATGTGCATGGTGAGTCGAGAGATCGTGGTCAAGCTATGGTAGATCTCATGGCACTCTACGAAGAGAAGGGATTTAGCCTCGGCGTGAAAGAGCTGCCGGACTATATTCCCCTTTACCTGGAGTTTCTGGCGCAGGGTGATGAAATGGATGCGCGCGAAGGGTTAGCCGATGTTCATCATATTCTGGCGTTGCTGAGCGCAAGGTTGCAGGAACGGGAAAGCCCTTATCATTGTCTTTTCGACGCTTTGCTAATGATCGCCGGTATTAAGATCGATTTGAAGCCGGTACTTGAGCAGGTTGCGAAAGAAGAGCGCGATGATACACCGGAAGCACTGGATAAAGTCTGGGAAGAGGAGGCAATTACCTTTGGTATGGGCGATGACAATCAAGCCTGTCCGTCGCAGAGTAATGCATCTTTCCCCATGAAAGAACAGCAGGCGGAACCGGTGCATTGGGTTAAGGATTCATCGCAGGGTTCTAGCGCAAGCAGTCAGCCATTGTAGTTAGCTAAATGGGCATTTCTAAAAAAGTGCATTTTTTAGAGGTGCCCAATCGATGTTGGAGATAAAAAATGAGTTATTTTAATACATTATTATTTGGTCTCTATCCGTATATTGCACTGCTGGTTTGTCTGGTAGGCAGTTGGATAAGATTTGATCGAGAACAATACACCTGGAAAGCAGGTTCTAGTCAGATGCTGAATAGTAAAAACTTTCGCGTCGCTAATAACCTGTTTCACGTAGGTGTGTTATTTGTTTTGATGGGACATTTTGTAGGCCTGTTAACGCCGGAATCTGTTTATCACTACGCGATTTCCACGCCAAACAAGCAATTGCTGGCGATGGTATCCGGTGGTTTCTTTGGGGTTTTAGCCTTAATCGGCATGACCATGTTGATTAAACGCCGACTAACCGATGACCGCGTGCGCGCTAATAGCAGTAAATCAGACATTATGATTTTGTTGTTACTCTATGCGCAGCTGATACTAGGGCTTTGTACAATTGTTGCGTCAAGTCAACATATGGATGGTTCCGTGATGTTACTGTTGGGCACTTGGGCTCAAAGTGTAGTAACTTTTCAGCCAATTGAAGCGGCCGCGGCAATGGTCAATGTTAGCCTGATTTATAAGCTGCATGTGATTCTCGGCCTAACACTGTTTGTGGTGTTTCCGTTCACTCGCATGGTGCATGTTATCAGTGCGCCGGTTTGGTATCTGGGACGTAACTATCAAATAGTCAGACAAAAAGTCTTCTAGGCAGATAGTTAGAAAGGAAGTCTTTTAGGTTACCAGGTTGGAGAAGCCAAATACTTCAACCAAAAAGCAGCCATGAAAATACCCCGTAGTCTGCACTGTGGGGTATTTAGTATTAACAGGCCCTGGAAAAATACTATGACAATTTCTTCACCGAATTTATCATTAAGCGATTCACCTAATGCTGAAAAAGTAGCTGCAGATTTGCCGGATATTATGGTAAATGGCACAGCTATTGCCAAGGAAACACTGGCTAATGAGCTTCAGTATCATCCTTCAAATAGTGCTGAAGAGGCAATTAGCCGAGCAGCTCAAGCACTCATTATTCAAGAGCTCTTAGTACAAGAGGCTATTTCTTTGGGATTGGAAAAGACCCTGAATCGACAGGATAGCGAAACCAAAAGTGAAGCGCTGATAAGAACGTTAATTGATACACAGGTAGCCGCACCGCAAACCGATGAAATCAGTTGTCGGCGCTATTTTGAGCAAAACCAGGATCGTTTTCGCAGTTCGGACCTAGTCGAAGCTTGCCATATTCTATTTGCTGCCGACCCTAAGGATCCTGAAGCACGTGACACGGCGAAAAGTCAGGCAGAATCGGTATTGGAGCAGCTGCAGGAAGACCCAAATCAGTTTGTACCCTTTGTGAAAGAGTATTCAGATTGTCCTTCCAAGGAAACGGATGGTAATCTCGGACAATTAAGCAAAGGTCAAACGACCCCTGAATTTGAACGACAGCTCTTTATGCTGGAAGTCGGGGTTGGCTCCCGCCCGATAGAGTCCCGCTACGGTTATCACCTGGTACGGGTCGATCGCAAAATAGCTGGTGAGCCACTCGAGTTTGATCAGGTTCGGGAAAAAATACAAAATTATTTATCCGAGCAGGGTAATCGGCGGGTAGTACGTCAGTATATTCATGGGTTAATGGAAAAGGCGACCATTAAAGGTATTGATATGGAGGAAGTTAACCCGGCGTTGACGCACTAAATTTAAGCGGCAACATATGATTAGTAAGCCTAAAAACGACTTCGTAGTCTCTGTTGCTGCTTTTATCGGGACTTTATCACTTCAGTAATGAGCCTGTGTGTTGCCTGCGCAGGGTATGGCGATTATTATGGTGCCAAAAGATACGTCGGCGATTCTGATTTTCCCTCCCTTTCAGCCCAGTGTCACAGCCTTGGAATCGGGAGGGTGGATACTTGGTCTCAGCCTTTATTGCAGTGCCGGTAATTTTGAATGTGTTGATTTTGTTAGTTGTGGCTTTGGCTGCGGGTACTTTGCGGGATATAGATCCTTTTGAAGTTGCTGCCGCGAGCGGAACAGAAGAGCGAAAATATAAAGTGGAGCGATCAAGATGAATCCCCTAATCCAAAAATTTATAGAACCCGTAGTGAGCCGTTCGGCCCAGGCATGTCCTTTTCTTATCCAGAAAATTGCCCTGGAAAAAATGTTACCACAGGTGTTTGCTGCGGAAATTGAAGAGGGTGATTTGGATTGTTTGGAAGGGCGATATCTAAAGGTATTAGTTAAGGATTTGAACATTGGTTGGAGTATTACGTTAAGGAACTCGCTAGTTGAAGTCGAGCGAGCGGATGGAGACGCCGACGTTACCATTAGCGGAGATGCCAGGGAGTTTGCCCTGTTGGTTAGCCGCCAGGAAGATCCTGATACCTTATTTTTTCAACGCAGATTGACTATCGAAGGGGATACCGAGCTGGGTTTGGAAGTAAAAAATATCCTCGATGCGCTAGACCACGAAAACCTGCCATTTCCACTAAAACAATTGTTAGAGTCGGTATCTCAAGTAAGCCGCTTCATCTATGCAACATAAGAGTATTTACTAATGGAATTAGTCTGTCCAGCGGGTAGTTTGCCAGCCTTAAGAGTCGCAGTTGATAGTGGTGCCGATGCGGTGTACATGGGCTTTAAAGACGACACGAACGCCCGGCATTTTGCCGGCTTAAACTTTAATGACCGTAAAGCAAGGCAAGCGCTGGATTATGCCATCGATCGCAAGGTGAAGGTTTTTGTCGCCATCAACACCTACGCCCAGCCAAAGGGGTGGAAACGCTGGCAGGAAGCAGTTGACCGCGCTTATGATTTAGGCGTGAATGCACTGATTGTTGCCGACATGGGTGTTTTAGAATACACCTGCAATAAGTATCCAGATTTAGCGCTACATTTGTCTGTGCAAGGTTCTGCTACCAATCATGAAGCTTTAAAGTTTTATCATCAGAACTTCGGTATTCGACGTGCGGTTTTGCCTCGAGTGTTGTCTTTAGCGCAGGTAAAATTAGCCGCCGAGAAAAGCCCGGTTGATCTTGAGGTTTTTGGTTTTGGCAGCCTTTGCATAATGGCAGAAGGCCGCTGTTATTTATCATCCTATGTGACCGATGAATCACCCAATACCTGTGGTGCATGCTCGCCTGCCAAAGCGGTGCGCTGGGAAGAAACTGATCTGGGCAGAGAGTCACGTTTGAATGATGTATTGATCGATCGCTATCAGGAAGGTGAAAATGCCGGATATCCGACTCTTTGTAAAGGTCGCTTTAAAGTTGATGATCATGTTTATAACGCATTGGAAGAACCCACCAGTCTGAATACTATACGCCTGATACCGGAATTAAGTGCTGCAGGAATTAAAGCGATAAAGCTGGAAGGGCGACAACGCAGCCCTGCCTATGTGGAGCAGATTGTGCGGGTATGGCGTGAAGCATTAGATACCTATGCGGTAGAGCGAGATAATTTTACTCCGCGTGGCGAATGGCTGGATAGCCTGTCTAAAGTATCTGAAGGTACGCAAACGACCTTGGGTGCTTACAGTCGTCCCTGGCAATAAACCGCTACTAGCTGCCTCGGAATTAGTCGGATATTGCGATTGGAGTTTCATGCTGCAGTGTCATCACAGGGTAGAAATTTGTAGATTCCCCCATGGTCGGAGATTGCGACCTCAGAACAGAAAATTGCATCGTTGGCGATTGAACACTTGGGGTATTTAGTCGAACAGTTGAATAAATTTGGAGATAGTAAACCCGTGAAAATTTCAGTTGGCCCAATACTCTACTACTGGCCTAAGCAGCAGGTGCTGGATTTTTATCAGCAAATGCTGGAGGCGCCGGTGGATATTATCTATTTGGGAGAAGCGGTTTGCTCGAAACGTCATGAGCTGCGCACAGATGAATGGATAGAGTTGGCGGCGGAGCTGAATAAATCGGGTAAACAGGTAGTTTTGTCTACCTTGGCGTTGATCGAGGCGCGATCTGAATTATCCGGATTGCAAAAAGTCTGCGATAACAACGACGGTTTGTTGGTTGAAGCCAATGATATGGCGGCTGTACAGATGTTGAGCGAACAAAAGTTACCCTTTGTGTGCGGACATTCAATTAATATCTATAACGCCCATACCTTGAGAATACTGCAGCAACAGGGCATGCAGCGATGGGTAATGCCGGTAGAATTAAATCGTGAAACTCTGGGAAATATTTTGTCCGATGCTGGTGAGATGGGCTTTGCCGATCAGATAGAAACCGAAGTCTTTTCCTATGGCAAACTGCCGTTGGCCTATTCTGCTCGCTGCTTCACCGCAAGAATGCGTAATCTGCCTAAGGATGATTGTCGCTATAGCTGTATTGATTATCCCGACGGCGTTGCCATGCAAACCCAGGAGGACGAAAAGCTGTTCACACTGAACGGTATTCAAACTATGTCAGGTTCTTGCTATGACCTGATACCTCAAGTTCCAGAAATGGTGGATATGGGTGTCAATGTGGTGCGTGTGAGTCCGCAGTCCGACGGAACGGAAAAGATAATCGAGCAGTTTCGTGAAGTTATCGATAGTGGTAAATCTGAAACCTCATTAATAGCCCGGCAGCACTGTAACGGTTATTGGTTTGGGCAATCCGGAATGGATCAGGTGCTGGATACGGCAGTCTGAGCGATAGAATAGGGGTTCGCCGGTCTGGCGGGCTTCTCGCAGCCTCTCATTTGCAATAAAGAATTTTAGCTTTAAATTAACGGGCTTTGTTATAATGCACAGCTTATTGTTTTTTGTTTTAGGAAAGAGTGAATTATGGGACACGCGAAAGAAAACGCCGAATTTGTATCACTTAATGTGTCAGTGCTGACAGTATCAGATACTCGTACAGAGGAGACCGATACCTCCGGACATGCTCTGGTTGACAGGCTTAAGGAAGCCGGACATCAGCTTTACGCAAAGGCTATTGTTAAGGATGATGTCTATCAGATCCGCTCAATACTGTCGCAGTGGGTCGCCGACAGTCAGACGCATGTGGTACTGGTAACCGGTGGCACTGGATTCACCTCTCGCGACAGTACTCCGGAAGCGGTAACTCCTCTGTTTGATAAAGTGGTCGAAGGCTATGGGGAGCTGTTCCGCCAGAAATCGGCGCTTGATATAGGTTCTTCTACGATACAGTCCAGAGCAGTAGCGGGAATTGCAAATAATACGGTTATATTCTGTATGCCAGGATCCCCCAATGCCTGCAAAACTGCCTGGGATGAGATTATTCTGGAGCAGTTGGATGCCCGGCATCGCCCCTGTAATTTTGTCGCCATGGTGCTGGCAAAGGTGGCAACGGAGTCACCTGTTATTACCGCGAGTGGAACGCGTTCATGAGTGGTTGCAGCGGGTGTGACACTCAGCCGGCTGGCGCGAAAGAATTGATGCCGATCGAGCAGGCGCTTGATCGGCTGTTGGCGGCCGCACCGATAAAAGACGAGGCTGTCAGGGTAAAGCTGGAAGACGCGCTGGGACTAATATTGGCCGAGGATCAATTGTCGGCGGTAGATGTACCGCCGGCTGATAACAGCGCGATGGATGGTTATGCGGTTAATCTTGCAAATTTGAAAAGTGCCGGGCTAAAACTGCCGGTGGTACAACGAATTCCAGCGGGAGCAGTTCCGCAACCTTTAGCAAATAACGGTGCGGCACGCATTTTTACTGGCGCAGAAGTGCCGGAAGGTGCAGATGCCGTAGTGATGCAGGAGGAGTGCCAGCTCGTTGGGGACGAGGTTGTATTTCCTGAAAACGTGATTTTGGGACAGAATATCCGCCCCTTGGGAGATGATATCAAAAAGGGGGAGCTGATAGTTTCTGCTGGAGCTAAATTAACTCCTCAGTTGTTAAGTCTGATTGCTTCTGTGGGTATTGCCGAGGTTCCTGTTGTAAAGCCGCTGCGTGTTGCGATTCTTTCTACGGGAGATGAGTTGGTTGAGCCTGGAAATGTTCTGGGACCGGGTCAAATATATAACTCAAATCGTTTTGCATTGGCTGGCCTGGTAAAGTCGCTGGGCATGGAGGTCCTGGATCTGGGCATTGTTGCCGATACGCGCGAGGCCACTGAGCGGGCATTACGCCAAGCGGCAGAGCAGGCTGATTGTATTGTCACCACTGGTGGCGTATCGGTGGGTGAAGAGGATCATGTTAAGCCGGTCGTGGAAATGCTGGGGCAACTGCATCTGTGGAAAATATCAATAAAGCCGGGTAAGCCACTAGCTTTTGGTGAAGTGCTGGGTACGCCGATTATAGGGTTGCCAGGCAATCCGGTTTCAGCCTTTGTTACCTTTGTACTGTTGGGGAGACCCTTTCTGCTGAAGTGTCAGGGCGCGACCGAGATATATCCGCGGGAAATGCTGGTGATTGCCGATTTTGAGGTGACAAAAAAATCGAACAGACAACAGTATTTGAGGGCTCGGGTGCGTAATAGCGATCAGGGAGAATCCCTGGTGACTGTTTATGATAATCAAAGTTCAGGTGTAATGTCTTCTACCTGTTGGGCGGATGGTTTCGCTATTGTACCGCCCGGACATACGATTAAACGTGGTGAGAAAGTAGCTTATATAGCCTATGCAGAACTGCTGAACTAGTGGGTTAACACCGTTTCAGTCGCGTGTGCTATAGACGGCTCACAGGGTCGCTAAATTATGCGCGAAAAAGATTTGGTTTCGCTGTCTTTTGGTAGGTACGCGTCAAAGACCATGCAGATGCTGCGAATTAACAGACGACCGCTGGACAGTACTTCAATGCGGTTGTTCTTAATTTTAAGCAGACCGTCCTCAATAAAGGGTTTTAGTCGTTCCATTTCATCGGCAAAATACTGACTGAAATCGATCTTGTGCTGCTTGCTTTTCTGGTCCATGTCCAACTCAAAGTGGCATATGAGTTGGGTAATTATATCACTACGTATTTGGTCATCTTTGTTGGTCTTGATGCCTTTCAGCGCCGGTATTTTCCCGGCGTCAACCGCCTTGATGTAGTTATCCAGATTAGGATGATTCTGAAAAATATAAGGGCCGATATGACTGATGGATGAAACGCCCATTGCAATGAGATCGCAGTCTTTATGTGTAGTATATCCCTGGAAGTTTCGGTGCAGCTGCCCTTGTCTTTGAGAGATGGCTAGCTCATCGGTTGGTTTGGCAAAGTGATCCATGCCAATATACACATAACCGGCATCTTCAAGCTGGCTGATGGTATTCTGCATGATTTCCAGTTTTACTTCCGGTGCAGGTAACTCTTCAGGATTGAGCCGTCGTTGAGATTTGAATCTTTCCGGTAGGTGTGCGTAGTTAAATACCGACAGCCTGTCCGGAGATAGCTCAATAATTTGGTTGACCGTTTTCTCAAAAGTTGCCGCAGTCTGAAATGGCAAGCCATAAATCAAATCCATATTGATGGATTTGAACTTAATATGCCGCGCTCTATTGACTAAATCCTCAACCAATTTGATGGGTTGCACACGGTTGACTGCTTTTTGTACTTTCTCGTCGAAATCCTGGACGCCTATGCTGATGCGATTGAAGCCTTCGTAGCGCAGTAAATGCAATTTCTGGCGTGTGCATTCGCGGGGATCAATCTCAACTGAGTAGTCCCCGTGATCATTATCAAGCAGATTAAAATATGCACGCAGATGATTAATCAGGCTATGGATTTCATCTTCGTTGAGAAATGTAGGTGTGCCGCCGCCCCAGTGCATTTGCTCAACCATCCGCTTGCTTTCATATAGCCGACCTTTATCTTCGATTTCCTGATAAAGTCTGGCAAGATAGGGGGCCGCTTTGTCGTGACGTTTGGTAACTACCTTGTTGCAGGCGCAGTAATAGCAAAGATGAGCGCAGAATGGAATATGCAAATACAGGGAGAGAGGCCGATCGCCCTTCGCCAATGCTTCAATGGATGAACTTAGTTCTTCCAGATCCAAGCCTTCCGAAAACTGAACAGCCGTCGGATAAGAAGTGTAACGTGGCCCGGAATAATTGTACTTTTGTACTAACGCATTATCCCAAGCTGTTTGGCTTGAATGACTCATTGATACTACCAATTGGAAAATATTGAATCCGATGATAGGGTAATGGGTAAATGAGCTAATGACATAAATCAAGAATTTGATATAAGCAAAGCAATTCAAGAGGAGGGCATTGAAATGCGTAATTTAAGCGGTTCTTTTTCGAGGGCTTTAAACTGAAAACAAGATGTGACACCAGCGATTGTGGGTGTTTGAATTATTAGGAATAACGATGATGATGTCACAGAAACCTGGAATCTCTCATATTTGTCCCTGGGTAGAACGATTCGCCCACCTTATTCCTCAGGGTGAAGTGCTTGATCTTGCCTGTGGCGGTGGGCGGCATGGTCGTTATTTTTTAAATAAAGGCTTGTCCGTTACATTTCTGGATCGTGACGTTTCTGGAGTAGAAGATTTGGCAGATCACCCCTTGGCCCAAGTAGTCGAGTTTGATCTTGAAGCGGGGCGGCCGTGGCCATTTGCGGCTGAAAAATTTAGCGCAGTTGTAGTGGTTAATTATCTACATAGGCCGTTATTGCCCTATTTGTTCGAGTCGTTAAAAGAAGGAGGTGTGCTGCTCTACCATACCTTTGCAGATGGCAATCAGATGTATGGAAGGCCAAGTAACCCCGATTTTCTGTTGCAGCAGAATGAGCTTTTAAATGCGTACGGGAAAGATATGCAAGTAATTGATTTTATTCAGGGATATAGTCCGTCACCTCCGAGCGTGACGCAAAGTATTTGCGCTATTAAGAGAAGCTAATCTTTCGAGGTAAGAGCTGTTGTCAGGGGTTGGCTTTCACCTGCCTAAATCTCAAATATCTGATCCCGATAATAACCCACTAAATTAATCGGATATATACTTGACTAAAATACTTGGTTTTAACATAATAACCCCCATTGTATATTTTGTGAAGTGACGAGAATTTGATATGCGGCTTACTACAAAAGGGCGATACGCGGTTACAGCTATGCTTGATTTGGCTTTGCACAGCACTCAGGGGCCGATTAGTTTGGCTGATATTTCCGGCAGGCAGGATATTTCTCTATCCTATTTGGAGCAGCTATTTGCCAAGTTGCGTAAGCGTGAGCTTGTTAAGAGTGTTCGCGGCCCAGGCGGCGGGTATCGTCTCACAAGAGAAGGGGATAATATAAGCGTTGCTGAAGTGGTGGATGCAGTGAACGAGTCAGTAGACGCAACCCTGTGTCGCGGTGATAATGACTGCCAGCACGGTCATGAATGTTTAACACACCATTTGTGGAGTGATTTAAGTCATCAGATCCATGATTTTTTGAGTAAAATCAGCTTAGGTGATCTGGTGCGAAGAAATGAAGTAAGGACAGTTGCTAAGCGTCAGTCTGATGATGTGCATAGAATGAGTCAGGGTCAGAAGGAAGGTTTGATTAAAATTGAGGCCGCACTCTAGTAAATACACCTTAGTAAATAGAAGTGATCAGGTCGAATTAGTGAAGAATTTTAGATTGGAGTAAATTAGATGCAGTTACCTATTTATTTGGATTATTCCGCAACCACACCAGCGGATCATCGGGTGGCACAGAAGATGATCGAGTGTCTAGAGCTCGAGGGCAATTTCGGTAATCCGGCATCGCGTTCGCATGTATTTGGTTGGAAGGCTGAAGCGGTAGTCGAAAATGCCAGAAAACAGGTGGCGGATCTGGTGGGCTGTGACCCGAGGGAAATTGTTTGGACTTCTGGCGCTACTGAGTCAGACAATTTAGCGATAAAAGGGGCTGCCCACTTTTATGGAAAGAAAGGCAAGCACATTATCACCTCAAAAATAGAGCACAAGGCGGTACTGGATACCTGTAGGCAGTTGGAGCGCGAAGGATTTGAAATCACCTATTTGGAACCGGATTCGAAGGGTATTATTGAACCTGCAAAGGTTGAGGCAGCAATGCGTGACGACACCATCCTGGTTTCTTTAATGCATGTAAACAATGAGATTGGCGTGATTACTGATATTGCTGCAATAGGCGAAATTACGCGCAGCCGAGGGGTTCTTTTTCACGTAGATGCGGCACAGAGTGCCGGTAAAATCGAGATAGATCTAGAGAATACGAAAGTAGACCTGATGTCCTTTTCCGGGCATAAGATCTATGGGCCTAAAGGGGTCGGAGCTCTGTTTGTTCGCCGTAAGCCACGTGTAAGGATTGAAGCACAAATGCATGGCGGAGGTCACGAGCGTGGTATGCGTTCAGGAACACTTGCGACACATCAAATTGTCGGTATGGGAGAGGCGTGTCGCATTGCGAAAGCCGATATGGCAGAAGATAACGACCGGATATTAAAGCTCCGCTCAAAACTGTGGAATAGTTTTCGTGAAATGGATGAGGTTTATTTAAATGGTGACGAAAACCAGCGCTTGCCTGGAATTCTGAACGTAAGTTTTAACTTTGTTGAAGGCGAGTCATTGATGATGGCATTGAAGGATTTGGCCGTGTCATCTGGCTCTGCCTGTACTTCTGCGAGCCTGGAGCCTTCCTATGTGCTCCGTGCGCTAGGTATGAGTGACGAGATGGCACATAGCTCAATTAGATTTTCCATCGGTCGATTTACCACGGAAGAAGAGGTGGATTATGTGATTGACCATGTGCGAGAAGCAGTAGAGAAACTGAGAGCACTGTCCCCACTATGGGAAATGCATCAGGACGGAATTGATTTATCGACTGTGCAGTGGGCTGCACATTAAGCAGCAACTGGCAGAATTGAGAGGTTAGGAAAATGGCATATAGCGATAAAGTACTGGAACATTATGAAAATCCGCGTAACGTGGGCGCTTTGGATAAAGAATCTGACGACGTGGGAACGGGAATGGTGGGCGCGCCCGCTTGTGGTGATGTGATGCGTTTACAGATTCAGGTTAATGATGATGATATTATTGAGGACGCAAAATTTAAGACCTATGGCTGTGGTTCGGCGATTGCGTCCAGTTCACTGTTGACCGAGTGGGTTAAGGGTAAAACCCTTGACGAAGCGACGCAGATCAAGAATACCGATATTGCAGAAGAGCTGGCGTTGCCACCCGTTAAAATTCATTGTTCGGTATTGGCCGAAGATGCTATTAAAGCGGCGATCTCGGATTTGAGAAATAAACGGGAATCGAAACATTAGTATTTCCGGTAAAGGATGTTTTCAGTGTCATATGGCTGACGATCCAGCACCGGGAAGTTGGGAGTATTTATGGCGATAACAGTATCAGAATCAGCTGCTGCGCATGTCTCGAGGCAGTTGAACAAAAGAGGCACGGGTGTGGGAATACGTGTTGGTGTGCGCACTAGTGGCTGCTCCGGGTTGGCCTACGTATTGGAATTTGTCGATGAGGTGGCAGATGATGACCAGGTCTTTGAGGGACATGGTGTAAAGGTCATCGTTGATGAAAAGAGTCTTGCTTACCTGGATGGCACTGAATTGGACTTTGTTAAAGAAGGCCTTAATGAGGGCTTTAAGTTTACCAACCCGAATGTGAGTAGCCAGTGTGGCTGCGGTGAGAGCTTCAACATATAGCGAAAGCTTTTAACAGCCAGGTTATGGGTATTCAGTTTTAGCTTGTGACTACTCAATTATCGTCGTTAGACATACCCTACGAACAGAAATTTAATTCGCGGTTAATAACGGCGGAAAAGATGAAGGTGGATAAATTCTGTGACAGCCCCCCAAAACTACTTCCAGCTTTTCGGGCTTAATCAACAATTCGATATTGATCTTGCTAGCTTGGCTAGTGCCTACCGGAATATTCAGCGAACGACACATCCAGATCGCCATGCCCATGCATCGAAGCGTGATCAGTTGTTATCTATGCAATATGCCGCAAACATAAATGATGCTTACGAAACTCTGACCTGTCCGTTGAAGCGCGCAACCTACCTGCTTAAGCTAAGTGGAATAGATTTGGCAGAAGATAACTCAACCAATATGGATCCAGAGTTTTTAATGCAGCAAATTGAGTTAAGAGAAAAGCTCGAGGTCGCGCAGCACGCCAATGATCCTGAGACGGAGCTGGATAAAATATCATCGCATTTACATCAGCAGATGTTGTCCTTTCAGGATGAATTTAGAACAATGCTGGTAGATGACAAAGCCAGTTCTTTGGAAAAAACGGTGGAAGTTGTTAAAAAGATGCAATTTGTCGCTAAAATGCAACATGAAGTAGAGCGACTGGAGGAAGAGTTGCTCGATTACTAGCCTGAATCAAGGCCAGTTAACTGGCCTTGGGTACGAATCTGATTTGAATAAGAGAATTTTCTATGGCGTTACTACAACTGGCTGAACCGGGAGAAAGCCCTCAGCCTCACCAGCATAAATTTGCGGTTGGTATCGATCTGGGCACAACTAACTCTTTGGTTGCGACAGTTAGAAGCGGCTCCGCTGAGGTGATACCAGATTTGCAGCAGCGAAAATTGTTACCTTCTGTGGTGCGCTATCGCGCTGAAGGCGTTGTCGTTGGTGAAGATGCGAAAAAAGCGGCAAAAGAAGACCCCCTTAATACCATTGTGTCAGTTAAGCGATTATTGGGGCGTGGCGTAGCGGATGTTAAAATGTTTGGCGAGCAGATGCCTTACCGATTTGTGGAGAAAGAGAAGGGCGGGATGCCCTATATCACAACGGTAGCGGGTGATGTAAGTCCGGTTAGCGTTTCAGCAGAAATACTCAAGGTACTAGCTTTGCGTGGTGGTGAAGCTCTGGGTGGTGAACTTGATGGGGCAGTGATTACCGTGCCAGCCTATTTTGATGAATCACAAAGGCAGGCCACCAAAGATGCGGCAAGGCTAGCAGGGTTAAATGTTTTGCGACTACTGAATGAGCCAACTGCTGCGGCTGTCGCTTATGGTTTGGATAAACAGGAAGAAGGAGTTATTGCTGTTTATGACTTGGGGGGAGGGACTTTTGATGTATCCATTCTACGCCTGCAAGCTGGGGTTTTTGAGGTGTTATCTACAGCTGGAGATACCGCATTAGGTGGTGATGATTTTGACCATGCTATTGCCGAATGGCTGATAAAAAAAGCGGGAATCGAACAGAATCTCGATCATTCTGAATCAAGAGATTTGCTTCAGCTAGCTTGCCAGGCTAAAGAACATCTGTCTGATCAGGGCGAAACCAGTCTGGCTTTTAGCTGGGGCCAGAGTGAGTGTCGGGAAACCCTGACTCGCCTGGAGTTTGATCAGCTGATTGAGCCACTGGTCGCGAAAACGCTCAAAGTTTGTAAACGCGCATTGCGCGATGCCAAACTCAAAGTGGAGCAAATTGACAATGTGGTGATGGTGGGTGGTTCTACCCGAGTCCCCTGCGTGCGCACTAGCGTGGCAGAGCTTTTTGGTGCGCAACCCATGGTGGATATTGATCCGGATGAAGTAGTGGCCATCGGTGCAGCACTGCAGGCAAACGTACTGGTTGGCAACCAGTCAGGCGAAGACATGCTGTTATTGGATGTAAACCCACTGTCGCTGGGTATCGAAACGATGGGTGGGCTTGTAGAAAAAATAATTCCGCGTAATGTGACGATTCCGATTGCTAAAGCGCAGGAATTTACCACCTATAAGGATGGCCAGACAGCAATGGCGATTCACGTACTGCAGGGTGAGCGAGAGCTGGTGGTAGATTGCCGTTCTCTGGCACGCTTTGAATTACACGGAATCCCGCCGATGGTGGCTGGAGCGGCGCGTATTCTGGTCACATTTCAAGTCGATGCAGATGGTATATTGAGCGTATCTGCCCGTGAACAAAGTACGGGTACAGAGAGCACCATTCAGGTTAAGCCTTCCTATGGTCTCAATGATGACGAAATCACGCATATGATCAAAGAATCCATTGATTATGCGCAGCACGATGTGGAACAGAGAAAGTTAAGAGAAAAACAGGTAGAGGGTGAGGCACTTTTGGCAAGTGTTACCAATGCGCTGGCAGAAGATGGGGCTGAATTGTTAAGTGAAGAGGAGCAGACGCAACTCAGGGAAGAAGTTAAAAAACTGATGCAGGCACTGATGCAGCATGATGCCAAGACAATTGCCAGAGAAATCGATAATCTGGGTAACGCAAGTAGCGAGTTTGCTGCTCGTCGTATGGATGCAGGTATCAAAAAAGCATTGGCAGGGCGAGCACTGGATCAACTAGAGATCGACAATGACGAGCAGAATTAGGGAAACGATATGCCACAGGTAATTTTTTTACCCCATACTGAAATTTGTCCTGAAGGGGCTGTAATTCAGGCAGATCCAGGCGATAACCTGATAGAAATTGCGCTAAAAAATAATATTGAGATTGAGCATGCCTGTGAGCTCTCCTGTGCGTGCACTACCTGTCATGTGATCATCAGGGAGGGGTTTGGCTCTCTTGAAGAATCTGATGAGCTGGAAGATGATTTGCTGGATAAAGCCTGGGGCTTGGAGCCTGATTCGCGACTGAGTTGTCAGGTTGAAGTGGGGGATCAGGATTTAGTTGTCGAAATTCCAAAATATACAATCAACCAGGTATCGGAAGCGAAAATATAGCCCGATAAAGGGGCTCGATATGCACATGGGTAATAGAGGCAGAAAATTATGAGTTTAAAGTGGACAGATGTGCAGGATATTGCGATTGAACTCGCGGATAACCATGAGCAAATAGACCCATTGACTATAAATTTTGTTGATCTGCGTAACATGGTAATGGCGCTGGATGAGTTCGACGACGATCCAAATCACTGCGGTGAGAAAATACTGGAAGCGATACAGGCAGCGTGGATAGAAGAAGCCGAATAGCAGTCGCTCTGGCTGAAAGATTTAGTTTGTATCTTTAATACGCGTTATGAGAGGGTGATTTTCGCGCTTTGAATGGGTCTATAGGACCAATGATAACCATCACATAAAGATATCCAGCAGACCAGCTTTTCATACTAATTCCGTACAAAAACCCTTATAATCCGCGATCTTGAGTATATGAGAGCTCAGACATCTCTGATGCTTTTGTTAGAATTAATTTTAGACCGTTAAATTTAGGAGACTTAAAGTCAATGTCCGTTGAACGTACCCTTTCTATTATTAAGCCCGATGCAGTCGCAAAAAATGTAATCGGAGAGATTTATAGCCGGTTTGAAAAAGCAGGATTAAAGATTGTTGCGGCAAAAATGTTGCATATGGATGATGAAAAAGCGGGCGGCTTTTATGCAGAGCATCGTGAGCGACCTTTTTTCAAGGATTTGGTTGGCTTTATGACATCTGGACCTGTGGTCGTGCAGGTGCTGGAAGGAGAGAACGCCGTTGTGTTAAATCGTGAATTAATGGGCGCGACTAATCCTCAGGAAGCGGCGGAAGGCACCATTAGAGCTGATTTTGCCGAAACTATCGATGCTAATGCGGTCCATGGTTCTGACTCATCGCAGTCAGCAGCGCGCGAAGTGGCTTACTTTTTTGCGGATGACGAGATTTGTTCGCGCTAGGTTATCGAGCTGCATAGTAGCTTGTTAGTAGCTTGGTAACGAGGATAAGTTAATTGGTTACGTCAAATCCGAAAGCGAAGATTAATCTGCTGGGAATGACAATCGGGCAGCTGGAAGCGTTTTTCCTGGAGTTAGGGGAAAAGCGATTCCGTGGTAGTCAAGTGATGAAATGGATGCACCATTATGGCGTATCAGATTTCAATGATATGACCAATATGAGTAAAGCACTTAGACTTCAGTTGGCGGAGGTCGCAGAAATTCGTGGCCCGGAAATCGTCGAACAGCACACCTCCGAAGATGGCACAAAAAAATGGGTCGTTAAGATAGAGGGTGGTAGTAGCGTTGAAACAGTGTTGATACCTGATGGAAATAGAGCAACGCTCTGTGTGTCATCGCAAGCGGGTTGTGCTTTGGATTGCAGTTTCTGTTCAACCGGAAAGCAGGGGTTTAACAGAAATTTGAGTGCGGCTGAAATTATTGGGCAGGTTTGGATTGCCAGCCAATCGGGAAGTAACAGGGCAGGAACCAACGATCAGAATATCAGTAATGTGGTGATGATGGGGATGGGTGAGCCGCTGTTGAATTTTGATAACGCAGTGAATGCCATGGAAATCATGATGCATGACCTGGGCTATGGTATTTCCAAACGACGTGTAACGTTAAGTACGGCGGGAGTAGTGCCGGAAATCGATCATTTAGGTGAAGTGTCTGATGTGTCACTAGCAATTTCTCTGCACGCGCCTAATGACGAATTGCGCAATCAATTGGTACCCATTAACCGAAAGTACCCCATAAGCGAACTAATTGCTGCTTGTCAGCGCTATTTGAAAGTGCTGGGTGATCGGCGGGTGATAACAGTAGAATATACATTAATAGAGGGTGTAAACGACCAGTTGCTGCATGCTCGCGAATTGGCAAAGCTGCTTCGGCCATTGCCATGCAAAATTAACCTGATCCCGTTTAATCCTTTTCCGAATACGCCTTACCGTCGGTCTTCCAGGAAAGCGGTGCTGGCGTTTCAGCAGGTTTTGGCTGATGCAGGTTATACAGCGACTGTCAGAGTTACACGCGGCGATGATATAGCGGCTGCTTGCGGACAGCTGGTTGGAGAAGTGCAGGATCGAACTCGGAGAAGTGAGCGTTACATTACAGCGGTTAGACTATAATAAGCACATTCGTAAACAATCGGGAATGATAATGAAACAGGCATATCGCTCTATTTGGCTTAATCTGGGCAGTTGGCTGGCTACGGGTTTTATACTGGCAGGTTGTGTGACCACGAGTAATACGCGGTTTAGTGAAAATGCAGATGAAAAACAGGCATTATTAAAATATACAGAACTGGGCCTGCGCTATATCGACCAAGGGAAAACCGTAGAGGCAAAACGTCCTTTGAAGCGTGCTTTTGAAATCGACCCCAAGTCACCGGATGTACATATCGCCCTGGCGATTCTCTTTCAGGCTGAGAATGAGCCGGAAAAGGCAGAAGATCATTTTATTAAAGCATTACAGTATGGTCCGAACGAGACTCGCATAAGAAATAATTATGCGGCATTTTTGTATAGCCAGCAGCGCTTTGCCGACGCGAGTGTGCAGTTAGAGGCGGCCGCTAATGATTCGCTCTACGAGAATCGGGCTTCGGTTTATGAAAACCTGGGTATGTGCTATCTGAAAATGGATCAGAAAACGAAAGCACTAGTGGCATTTGATCGAGCCGTCGATATTGATGATTCCAGGGCAAGAGCGCTGATCGAAGCCGCACGCATGCACTTCGCGAATGGAGGAATTAATACCAGTCAACGCTATCACACTCAGTATCAGAGATTGGTGCGTTTGAGGCATGCGCCAAATTCACCTCGTAGCCTGGCCCTGGGAGTAGAGCTGGCTCGCGTGAGTGGTGATAAAAACAGAGAGGCAAGTTATTTGCTGATGCTGAAAAATATGTTCCCGGAGTCAGGCGAATACCAGCGCATTAAGCATGCCGCTGATTGAGGGACGTATTGGTTATTAATGAAAGAGAAGTTGAGTTGGAAAGCCTTCTGCTACCAGGTTCAATATTAAAAAAGGAGAGAGAAAAAAAGGGCTTGCGTTGTTTAGATGTGGCGCGGGATTTGAAGCTGAGTGAAAAATTTGTGTCCTATCTTGAACAAGACCATTACGAAAAACTACCCGGACCAACTTATGTTAAAGGGTACGTTAGGAGTTATGCCCGTTACCTGAATATTGCTGCTGATGAGCTAATTACCCAACTCGACAACCTTTACAGAAATGAAGATCTGCCGCGTAAACGGCTGATCAATATTAGAAGGCAGGCAAGACCGAGTGATCCTCTGATTAAATGGGCAAGTATCGCAATAATGATTCTGTTTCTGGCGTTGTCCACCGTATGGTGGAGAAGTCATAGCGATACAAGTTCAACGACAATAAAAGATGTAGGGGATGTGCCGCTAGAGTCAGTTGTTAATCCGTTAACAAATGATCTGGAGCGCGAGTTGGAACATACCTGGGGAACCGCTGAATAACTCCTTGATCCCTCTGGCGTGCAGAGCGTTTGCAGATCAAGACGGCTTTGTGCAGTAATGTCCAGACCTTGCAAACAAAGTTTCTCGCTAGTTAGTAGGTGAATTTTTCTGCTTGATATGGACTCGCTTTTGTAGAGTTGTACCGTCAAATATGCGTTATTCAAGAAGTGACCATCGCCTTAAATTATTGTCTGCCCAATAATTTGTATTAAGTAGCGTTATTACATATTTGTGCCTGATATTGGCGATGCAGTACTGGCCGATCTGTCATACAATAGCGCAGCCGCTTGCGGGGAAAAGGCAGGCGTAGCGGTTCATGAATAAATGCGCTGAAAGCAAAATATAAAACTGGGATAAAGGTGTGGCTGCCAATCTGCATTTCCCTTCCCATTGAACGTGATTAGATAGAGAGTTAAGGATTCCCATTTTGGGTAAGATTAAAGCAATACGCGGTATGAATGATATTCTGCCACAGGATACCCCGGTCTGGCAGTATTTGGAGAAGCAGGTAGAAGCCGTGCTTGGCAGATATGGGTATCAGCAGATAAGATTGCCGATCGTCGAGCAAACCGGTTTATTTAAACGATCTATTGGTGAGGTCACCGATATTGTCGAGAAGGAGATGTATACCTTTGAGGACAGAAACGGTGAGAGCCTGACCCTGAGGCCGGAAGGCACTGCAGGTTGTGTGCGCGCCTGCGAAGAGTATGGCCTCCTGTATAACCAAACGCAGCGACTCTGGTATTGCGGCCCTATGTTTCGCTACGAGCGTCCGCAAAAAGGCCGGTACAGACAATTTCATCAGGTTGGTGTTGAAACCTTTGGTATGGTGGGGCCGGATATTGATGCCGAATTGATTTTGCTGAGCGCGCGTTTATGGAAGAATTTGGGGATTTTAGATCATGTGCGCCTGGAGTTAAATTCGCTGGGATCAGCGCAGGCTAGATCAAACTACAAAGAACGGCTGGTTGAGTTCCTGGCTCAGCATGAATCTGAGTTGGATGAGGATAGCCAGCGTCGTTTACAATCTAATCCATTGCGAATTTTGGACTCGAAGGATAAGAATACTCAGGCAATTTTAGCGGGTGCGCCGGACTTCCTGGACTACCTTGATGAAGAGTCGAAAGTTCATTTTGAACAACTAAAAGACTATCTTGATGACGCAGGTGTTAAGTACCGTGTAAATCCACGCTTGGTGAGAGGCCTGGATTACTACTGTAAAACAGTATTTGAATGGATAACTGCAGATCTGGGAGCTCAGGGTACAATATGTGCTGGTGGACGTTACGATGGTCTGGTTGAGCAGTTGGGAGGTCGCCCGACCCCCGCAGTAGGTTTTGCTATGGGGGTTGAGCGATTAGTGTTAATGTTGCAGACTTTGCAATCCGTCCCCGAGGGATATGGTAGGATAGCGGACGTTTATCTGGTTGCCGCAGGGCAAGCGGAACAAAGCAGGGCTTTGCAGATCGCGGAATGGTTGCGAGATGAATTAGTCGATGTCAGCATACAAATAAACTGTGGCGGGGGTAGTTTTAAAAGCCAGTTTAAGCGAGCCGATAAAAGTGGCGCTCGTTACGCGATAGTCATCGGTGAAGAGGAGCTGGCCAGCGATAGTGTGACGGTTAAACCGTTGCGTGGAGAAGGCGAGCAGCTGAGAGTCAGGAGAGATCAATTGATAACCTATATGCGATCTTTGTTGATCGTTTAATATGGCAGTGGCAGGAGTAATAGTAGGTGGATTATCGTACCGAAGAAGAACAGGTAGAGGCGTTAAAAAGATGGTGGCAGGAGAATGGTAAGTCGGTACTCATCGGTATCGGGTTGGCGTTGGCGCTGATTTATGGCTGGAAGGCATGGCAAGGTTATCAGCAAGGTATCAATGAGACTGTTTCCGGGATCTATTTTGATCTGGTTGATGCAGTACAGGTAGCGCAGGAAAAAAATGAACCGGCTAGTCAGGCTACGATCGGTCACCTTGTTGATCGGTTAAAAGCTGAGCACGGTGATTCAGTATATGCCCTCTATGCGTCCTTATTGGCCGCCAAACAAGCTGTTAATGGAGGCGACGTCGAGTTGGCAGCGAAACAGTTGCAGTGGGTAGTTGACCGAAGCGATGCGGATTCGGCCATTCAATTGATAGCACGTCTTCGTTTGGCACGGGTAATTTTTGCGCAGAATAATACGGAGAATGCAGATGCTGCTTTGGCTTTAGTTGAAACCACCAATGCAGGTGCTTATACGGCAAGCTATGAAGAGTTTAAAGGTGATGTTTATCTGCATCAGGGGCGCATTGAAGAGGCGCGATTGGCCTATCAGAAAGCCCAAGTGGAAACCGAACAGTTTGGTGCAAACAACCCGGTGTTAACAATTAAGCTGAATGATCTGGCACAAGACGGAGAGAGTTAGATGAAGGCCCTGTGGCGACTATTTATTGCTTTAATGCTATTGCCTGCAATTACTGCCTGTGGTTTTTTCGGCGGAATATTTGAAGGAGACGATGAGGGGCCCAAACCGGCGCCTTTAGTCGACTTTGAGTCAGAACTAAGGATTAAACAAGCCTGGTCGGCCGGGATTGGTGATGGCGTGGGTGAAAAATATATAAAATTCAAACCTGCGATCGAAGAGACTGCGGTTTTTATGGTTGACGTTAACGGGCAGCTTAGTGCCGTTAATCGATCGAATGGGAAAAAGCTGTGGAAAAGAAAATTAAATGAATCCGTGAGTGGTGGCCTTGGGTCTGGATTTGGATATCTGTTGCTGGGAACGCGTGATGGACGCGTTATTGCTTTAAACCAGGAAGACGGTTCCCAGGTCTGGCAAGCCAAACTTTCGAGTGAGATTCTTTCGGTTCCTCAGACGAACGGAAGTATCACGCTGGTACAAACCTCAGATGAAAAAATATATGGGCTGGATCACGCAACGGGTGAGCAGCGCTGGTTTTATGAGAGCATATTGCCTGCTCTAACGCTTAGAGGTAACAGCAATCCAACCCTGACTGCAAATATGGCGCTGGTTGGTTTGGCCAATGGCAAAGTCCTTGCATTGAATGCGGATTCCGGTCGAGTACTTTGGGAGAAAAGAGTATCTGTCCCTCAGGGACGCTCGGAGTTGGAGCGAATGACCGATGTGGATGGTGATCCATTGCTTCAGGGTGACATGGTTTACGCTACCAGCTTTCATGGTAAGGTCAGTGCCATTGAGCTCAATAGCGCACGCCTTCGGTGGCAGAAAGAAATTTCCAGTTTCCTTGGCCCGGATGAGGGCTTTGGTAACCTTTACGTTGTCGACACTGATGACCATATTCATGCGCTGGATATAAAATCCGGGAGCAGTGTTTGGAAACAAAGTGAGCTGGATCGTCGTCAGCTAACAGCTCCGGTCACCTATGGCAACTATTTAGTAGTCGGAGATTTCGAAGGATATCTGCATTTTATGTCACAGCTGGATGGGCACTTTATGGGGCGTAAAAAAATCGATAGTGAAGGTGTGGCGTCAATGGTTGCACAAGGAGATTCACTCTATGTTTATGGCAATAGCGGTAAAGTCGTCTCCCTCCGGGTGGACGATAAATAATACCGCTATTTTTGGCCGTCCTCTAAGGCAGCCGGTTCATCTGCTACAGGTTGATATAAATGGTTCCTGTTATAGCCATAGTTGGTCGTCCCAATGTTGGTAAGTCTACACTTTTTAATCGATTAACTCGTTCGCGTGATGCGTTGGTAGCCAATTATGCGGGGTTGACTCGCGATCGAAAGTACGGCGAAGGAAAAGTAGGCGATTCACCCTATATCGTAGTTGATACAGGGGGAATTACCGGTAATGAAGAGGGGATTGACTCGATGATGGCGGGGCAATCACTTCAGGCAATAGAAGAATCTGATGCCGTCTTGTTATTGGTTGACGCACACGCTGGAGTTACTCTGGCGGATTCAATGATTGCTCAACACCTGCGTAAAATGGATAAGCGTTGCTACCTGGTTGTGAATAAAATTGATGGCCTGGATGCGGATTCAGCCAGCGCCGAATTCCATGAGTTGGGTTTGGCTGAATTGCATACGATTGCTGCTGCTCAAAACCGTGGAGTACGACACTTGATTGACAGGGTGCTCGCGGATTTTTCAGGCTCAGATGAGGGAACCGAAAACGGTATCGAAAACACCGGTATTCGCATTGCCATTGTGGGTCGTCCAAACGTAGGTAAGTCCACCCTGGTTAACCGGATGTTGGGAGAAGAGAGGGTGGTGGTATTTGATCAGCCGGGCACCACTCGGGACAGTATTTATATTCCGTTTCGGCGCTTTGATACTGACTATACGCTCATCGACACTGCCGGTGTGAGACGGCGTAAAAACATCAAAGAAACGGTAGAGAAATTTTCGATTATCAAAACACTGCAGGCGATACAGGATGCAAATGTGGTTATTGCTGTATTCGATGCACGTGAGGGCATAGTCGATCAGGATCTGCATATGCTGTCATTTGTGCTCGATGCGGGCCGCTCGTTAGTTATTGCGCTGAACAAATGGGATGGCATGGAGTTTGCGGATAAGCAGCGAATCAAACAGGAAATCAAGAGGCGGCTCGAGTTTGTGAGTTACGCGAAAATTTATTTTATATCGGCATTGCATGGAACAGGTGTCGGGGATCTATACCAATCGGTTGATAGTGCTTATCAGTCAGCGGTCAGCAAATGGCCAACCAATAAATTGACGCAGATTTTGGAACAGGCAGTGGTCGAACATCAGCCACCGATGGTTCGAGGGCGACGAATAAAACTACGCTATGCCCACCAGGGTGGGTCAAATCCGCTGCGTGTAGTGATTCATGGAAATCAGACTCAGGAAGTGCAGAACAGCTATAAGCGATACCTGGAAAAGACCTTTCGCCGTCGCCTTTCGATCGAAGGGTCACCGATATTTATTGAATTCAAGGCAGGCAAAAACCCATTTGAAGGCCGCAAGAATAAACTGACACCGCGACAGGTGAAAAAGCGCAAGCGTTTAATGAAGCATGTAAAAAAGTGAAATGCCAAGGTTGAATATTGATGACACACGATGAGACGACCCCAAGATTAATCCGTAAAACTTTTCCGGTGGGGCCACTGCAATGTAATTGTAGCATTATTGGCGATTTGGTATTAAAGCAGGCGATCATTGTCGATCCAGGTGGTGATGCTCAGAAAATTATGGCCCAGGTTGATGAAATGGGGCTGAAAATCTGTGCGATTGTCCATACCCACGCTCACTTGGATCATATTCTAGCGGCCGGTGAAATTAAAAAAGCGACGGGTGCCCCCCTTTTCTTGCATCAGGGGGATCAGTTCCTATGGGATAGCTTGGAAGACCAATGCCGGATGTTTGGTGTGCCCTATCAGGCGGTACCTGGCCCCGACGAATGGCTGCATGATGATCAGGACTTAAACTGCTGTGGCGGTGTTACGCTGCATACACCGGGTCATACACCGGGGTCAATGAGTTTTTGGTTTGCCGATCATCAGCTTTTAATCGCAGGTGATACACTGTTTCGGAGATCTATTGGCCGGACGGACTTTCCTGGAGGTGATTTCAAGACAATTATGACGTCTATTAAAGAGCGTCTCATGGTGCTGGATGAGGAGGCTATCGTTATCACCGGGCATGGACCGGCAACCACAATTGGTGAAGAATTGCGCGAAAACCCTTTTATTAATAGTTAATGCTCTGAGATAGCTCGTGTAGAAAAATGAGTACTGATAGCCTGAAGAAAAACCGGGCCATATTTTTCTAATTTTCGTTCACCCACACCGTTAATTCTACCGAATTCAGCCAGATTCTCAGGTAGTATAAGGCACATCTCCTGTAAAGTTCGATCGTGGAATATAACATAAGGGGGGACCTTCTGTTCTTCAGCTAAAACGCGGCGACAATCTCTAAGCGCTTCCCAAAGCGCAATATCAATTTCAGCAGGTAGTACGTTTTTGGTTTGTTGTTTTGCTTTTCTTCTGGGGTTATCCTGGCGTAACTTTACCTGAGTGTCGCCACGCAGCAAGGGGCGACATTTTTCCTCTAATCGCAAGGCGCCAAAGCCCTCCAGATCTACACTGAAATAACCCCTTGCAACCAATTGTCTGAATACAGAGCGCCACTGGTTTATCTCCAGTTCTCTGCCAACGCCATAGGTGGGTAATTGGTGGTGTTGGAATTGCCGGATTTTTTCGGTTTCTGCGCCACGCAAAAGATCGATAAGATGGCTGACACCAAAGCGCTGACCGGTTCGGTAGGCGGCACTCAACGCCATCCTTGCAGCCTTGGTGCCGTCCCAGGTATTAACCGGCTCCAGGCAGGTGTCGCAATTACCACAGGGTTGTTCCTGTGTTTCTCCAAAATAATTCAACAGGGTCTGGCGTCGACAGCTGGTAATCTCGCACAGACCCAGCATCGCATTAAGTCGGTGTTGCTCGACTCTTTTGTGTTGTTCGCTCCCATTGGACGAGGCCATCATCTGGCGTAACTTGATAATATCCTGCAGGCCATACGCCATCCACGCGTCGCTCGGTTCTCCATCACGTCCTGCGCGCCCGGTTTCCTGATAATAGGATTCAATAGTTTTAGGCATATCCAAATGGGCCACAAACCGAACATCGGGCTTGTCTATGCCCATCCCAAAAGCAATGGTTGCCACGATGATAATGCCATCTTCATGCAAAAAACGAGACTGATGATCAGCCCTGATCTCGCTGTTGAGGCCGGCATGATAGGGTAGGGCCTTGTACCCCTGTTGCTGTAACCAGAAGGCAATTTCTTCGGTCTTTTTCCTGGAAAGGCAGTAAATAATGCCCGCATCATTAGGGTGCTCATCTTGTAGAAAACGCAGTAATTGTTGTTTCGCGTTGATCTTTAAAGTAATTCGGTAGCGGATGTTAGGACGATCGAAACCGGCTATAAATTGTTTTGCATGCCCCAAATCAAGACGTTCGATGATCTCCTTTCTGGTGCGAGCGTCCGCGGTGGCTGTGAGTGCGATCCTTGGTATCTTTGGGAAGCGTTGGTGAAGAATGCTTAACTGCAAATAGTCTGCACGAAAATCGTGTCCCCACTGGGATACACAGTGAGCTTCGTCGATCGCAAATAGTGCAATATTTGAGCGCCCAAGTAGGGAGAGTGTGCGCTCCTGACAGAGTCTTTCAGGAGCAATATAAAGCAAATCCAGATCGTTAGAGATAAGTGATTGTTCGATTTCGGCGGCGCTGTCCGCGTCCAGTGTGGAATTCAGGTAGCTGGCCTTAATTCCGACCTGACGCAGTGCTTTAACCTGATCCAACATCAGAGCAATTAAGGGGGAAATAACGATGCCACAGCCTTTACGGGCAATGGCGGGAATTTGATAGCAAAGCGACTTCCCCCCGCCCGTTGGCATGAGTACTAATGCATCACCTCCATCAACTACAGTTTCAATGATTTCCTGTTGAGGCTCGCGAAAAACTGCGTAGCCAAATACTGATTGTAGGAATTCAAGGGGAGTGCTCATGCGTTCGCATTATAGCGGGTTATCACTGCGATGGGCTTTGTTTTTGGAAGGTTTCTATGAAGCTATCCACCGGCTTAAAATATAAGCGTAATATCCGCTTGTAAGGTGCAACTATCCGCCCGCCAGTTTTGCGTCATAGCCCAGCTTTTGTAATTTGACGAGTAGCGTTTCTCTGTAGTCTCCTTGAATCTCAATAATACCCTCTTTGACTGTTCCGCCGGCACCGCACTGTTTTTTTAACTGTTTTGCAAGCGTAACGAGTTCTTTGTTTGATAGCTGTAAGCCAGTGATTAAAGTGACGCCCTTCCCTTTACGGCCCTTGGTTTGTCTTTGAATGCGCACGATGCCGTCACCCTGCTGATTTTCAAGCAATGAGTCCTGTTTTGCGCAGGCTCCTAGGTGTTTGGTTGCGCCACATTTTGAGCAAAAACGACCGCTGTCGGTTGAGTAGACTAGCCTGGAAGGGGTGTCGTCGGATTGTTGGCTTTTGTGGTAATTTTTCATTTTCTTTTTAAGACTAGCTGCGGGTTTTGGATCCTTATATTAATTTGAATTCTTCACTATAGCTAGCCGTGTTTTTTCGCTAGTATTAGCGGCTGTTTTAATCAGGAGTCTCTGAATGTCCTATTTTTTAATCAAGAATATACATATGACGGCCGTGAGCCTCTCCATTGCAGGTTTCCTCATACGTGGCCTTTGGATGTTGATGAATTCCCCCATGCTGGAGCGGCGCTGGGTGAGAATTGCACCTCATATTATTGACACGGTTTTGCTGCTCAGTGCACTTACACTGGCAATAAAGATTCAGCAATACCCGTTTGTGCATGGATGGTTGACAGCTAAATTTGTTGCTTTGCTGGCCTATATATTATTTGGCATGGTTGCGTTGACCTACGGAAAAACGAAAACACAGCGTGCGATAGCCTTTATTGGTTCAGTACTGGCATTTACCTATATCGTTCTGGTGGCCATTACCAAGAACACGTTACCGTTTGCTGCATGATGATTGAACAGGAGGTCCCAGAATTTGAGTTCTCGGGTAGTCACGAGGATATTGGTGAGCAACATGGGCATTGCTTAGCTTCAAAAATCGAGGATACGCTTGAATTTTACGCCCGATTATTTGGTCTGAGGCAGCAGGAGCTATTTCGCATTGCCCGAATATATCGGCAGACGATAGCGGATTTCAGCCCTGAGTACCAGCTGGAGATTGAAGCACTTGCCAGTGCTGCGAAAGTAGACGCTCTATGGATCTATGCGTTAAACGCGCGTAGTGAAATACTGAATAGCCAGGTCTTGGAATGCACGGCAGTGTATTTCCCGGAGCCAGGTATTCTTGGGCAAAATTGGGACTGGTCCCCGATAATGGAGCAATTAATTTGTTTGATGACCATAAAAGTGGCCAATAAACCTTTAATAAAGATGGTCACGGAGCCTGGTATTATCGGCAAGATAGGAATGAATTCGGAGGGCCTGGGCGTGTGTTTGAATATATTGGCTACCGAAAAATCAGTAGTTGGCGTGCCGGTGCATATACTGTTGCGAGGGTTGTTGGAGAGTTCAGGTATGGACTCAGCACTAGCTTTGGTCAAGCGATGTAGTCAGGGGAAAGCGAGCAATGTGTTGCTGGCAGATAATTTGGGGTGTTCCTACAATCTGGAATTTTCTGGTGATGATCTGTATCGACTTAAGGGCGAAGGGGTTCAGTGCCATACCAACCATTATCTTGGTCAGGAAAATAACTATCGCGATGTTAATTTTGAGGGCTCTCTGGACCGCCTGCATAGAGCGAATGAGTTGGCTGCCCGAGGTTGTGAGGATGGTGTAAAGGGTATGCAACAACTATTGGAAGACCGTACGCTTGGAGACTTTTCAATTCACTCGGAATACCATGCAAATAGGGTGCTCGGTGAATATGGCACAGTGCTGACACTAATTATGGATCTAAAACAACGGATCTTGTTTCTCAAAAAAGGGAGCGGCCAGCGTTTAAATTATCAGAAAACTGGTTTTTAGGATAAAAAGTTTATTTTTTTTAAACTTTTTATGAACTATGTGATGGGAGGTGAGTCTATCAGTTATGCATTAAGTTGCAATGAGTTATACCCTCCCTTGTGAAACTTTAAGCCCGGAATTTTCCGGGCTTTTTTTTGTCCTGAACGGATCAATTTTTTGTGGCATTTTTGCATCCATATAAAAAGGTTTTTTCGCTATACTGTTGATCGTTTATAGAAGTACAAATAGTAGGCTGACTTAGGTTATAAACTTGGGAGATTAAATTGACATTATCTTTAGAGACCATTGAATTAGAGCATAACCCTTCAGGCAACGAACCAGATGCAGCTGTTATCTGGCTGCATGGATTAGGTGCTGATGGGCACGACTTCGAGGCAATTGTTCCGGAACTTATGCTTCCTCAGGATATTGCGGTCCGGTTTGTTTTTCCGCATGCCCCGGTGCGTCCGGTTACTATTAATTTGGGTTGTGAGATGCGTTCGTGGTATGACATCTTGTCAATGTCAGAAGTTCGAGAAGTTAATGAAGGTCAGCTTGCACAGTCCTGTGATCAATTGTCGGAGCTGGTTAACAAAGAAATAAATCGGGGAATTGATTCTCAAAGAATTATCGTGGCAGGATTTTCTCAGGGAGGTGCAGTCGCACTTTCTACAGTGATGCGGTTTGACAGATCATTAGCCGGTATAATGGCGTTATCCACCTATATCCCCGTTGAAAAATGGTTGGATGAAGGCAGAGTGCAAACCAATAGAAAAATCCCCGTGTTTATGGGACATGGTGTGGATGACCCGGTAGTGCCAATAACCCTGGGTTTAAATGCGAAGCAGCAACTTGAGTATCGAGGATATCCAGTGGAGTGGCATGAATATTCCATGCCGCATTCGGTTTGTATGGATGAAGTAAGGGATATTGCTGGATGGCTGGTCAAGCTTCTTGGTTGACTGCGTATGTACTATACTTGTATGAGACTCACGGTTTCACGGTTAGCAATTTCTGGATAGCAAATTTACGATGAAGCAATGTTTTGTTTTATTTTTATTATTTATAGTGTCGGGTATGAGCTTGGCGTTGGAGGAAATTAATTCAACTCAACTGGAATTTGCGGAGGGCATTGCCTATCGCAAAGATCATCAGGGTAAAATTCCTTTTAGTGGTGTCGTGGTGAACTACTACCCAAATGGGCAAAAGCAAAACCAAATATTCTATCGAGATGGCCGACGTCATGGGAAGGAAACCTCTTGGTATTTGGATGGAGAATTAGAGTATTTGGTGCGCTACAAAGAAGGGCAGCTGCAAGCTCAGGGGTCTAGCTGGTACGCTAAGAATCAGGATCAAATAGATGTACAGGATTTTATGACCTGTAATGAACCGGATGCTAGTGAAGCCATCTGTGGTGAAGTAAAAAAAGAGCCTTTTACTCAGTATTTTATGGCCTGTAGTGAACCGGATGCTAGTGCAGCCATCTGTGGTGGGTTAAAAGAAGAACCTGCTTTGCTGTTTGAATTATGTACTAATGGGAGTTGTTAAGTGCCTTTTAAGCATATATTAAACAAAAGCGTTTGTTGATTTATGCCTGTTATCCCAGAGCGATGACTAGTAGGCGTAGCCTGCGCCTATCTATCAGCCGATCAATACGTTAAAATTAGCGTCCGTATGATCCATGTCAATAAGTTGGTTCAGTAAAACAAAGATGATGGCTGCATGAGAGATTTGGTTGGTTATTCAAGCAGTTGGGCTCTTGTTCTTGTCTTCATGGGTATTCTAATTAATCCAAGTGCAGGTTTGAACGCGCAAGAGAAACTTGTCGATGAAGCGCGGCAGCAAGAATTGCAATATCTATTGAAGCATGACTGTGGTTCCTGTCATGGTATGCGGCTCAAAGGTGGTTTGGGGCCAGCTCTAATGCCAGAGTCGCTGGCTGGAAAACCCCGCCAATATTTAAAGCAGGTTATTAGTCAGGGTATGCCTGATTCGGCGATGCCCCCTTGGGAAAAACTGCTGTCAGAAGCAGATATTGATTATCTGGTATTCCTTTTAACACCCAAAATAGAGCCTGAGACAGAGTCAGAGGTAGATGAATGAATAGTCGTCAAGTAGCGATACTGTTATGGTTGGTCTCTGCCACGTTATCTTTTAGTGTTTTTGCTTGTGATAGCAAACTACGGGGTACTGGTGATTTGGGCGTTGTCGTGGAACGAGAACAGGGCAACTTACTCGTTGTAGAGAATTCGACAGACACTGTGCTTTGCCGTGTAAAAGGTCTGGGGGATTTATCCCATGCTTCGGCAGTATTTTCCAGAGATGCTCGATTTGCTTTTATTTTTGGCAGAGATGGCGGTTTAACAAAGGTAGATTTGCTGACAGGAAAAATTGTTAAACGAGTTATTCAGGGGGGCAATTCCATTGGCGGTGCGGTTTCTCAGGACGGCTCTCTTATTGCTGTATCAAATTATGTGCCAGGAGGCATTAAGGTATTTAGCAGCGAAGATCTGTCCTTGGTAGCAGATATTGTTGCAGCCTATAAAGGTTCACCGGAAGGATCAAAAACAGTTGGGCTGGTTGATGCGCCTGGAAATAAATTTATTTTTTCGCTTTTCGAAGGTGGGGCGACCTGGGTTGCTGATTTTTCAAATGGACCGCAGCCTGAAATTACTAAATTTAAAGCAATCGGGAAGCAACCCTACGACGCTCTGATATCGGGGGATGGACGTTATTACATTGCGGGACTCTTTGGCGAGGATGGGCTGGCTATGCTGGATTTATGGCAGCAGGAGAAAGGAGTGCGTCGAATTTTACCTGATTATGGGCGAGGGCATGAAATATTACCGGTTTATAAAATGCCGCACCTTGAGGGCTGGGCGGTTGCCGGAGATTTAATCTTTTTGCCAGCGATCGGTTTACATCAGGTTCTGGTGGTGGATAAAAGTAGCTGGGAGCAGGTGGGCCGTATCGAATTAAAGGGGCAGCCAGTATTCGCGATGGTGCAGCCAGACAGCAGGCAAGTATGGGTGAACTTCGCCTATCCCGATAATAACTGGATTCAGGTGATAGATGTGCATAGTTTAAAAGTGGTTAAAACGCTTGATGTAGGCAAAGGAGCGCTGCACATGGAGTTTGCGCCACGCGGCGAGAAGGTCTGGATATCTGTGCGGGATGAGGACCGAATTAAAGTCTATGACACCGAGGATTATTCCTTACTTAAAACTCTGGATGCGCATAAGCCCAGCGGTATATTTTTTACCAATCGGGCAGCTAAAATAGGTCTGTAATGAAACTCTCGGATCAGGATCGGAAACTGTTAAATAAGATACAGAAAAATTTCCCACTACATCCAGAGCCTTTTAAGCTGCTGGCTGAGGAGTTGGCGATATCCGAACAGGAAATTTTGCTGCGACTCCAAGAGCTGGAAAGCCAGCAAGCCATCTCACGCTTTGGTGCGGTATTCAATCATCATCGAGTTGGGTCCAGCACTTTGGCAGCGCTGGCAGTGCCGGAACAGGAAATCGAGGAGGTCGCTGCCTTTGTGAATACCTTTGTAGAGGTGAATCACAACTATCAGCGAGAGCACGATTATAACCTTTGGTTTGTCGTTAATGCGACCGATCAGTCAGGTGTAGAGCGCGTTTTGGACAAGATAGCTGCGAAATTTGATTATCCTTTGCTGAATTTGCCTATGGTGAAAGGTTACCACATCGACCTGGGATTTCCGTTATGGTAGTGGATCCGTTTGACCATAGACTGCGCAGAGCGCTTCAGGAGGGGCTCCCACTGGTAAGCAAACCGTATGCTTATCTGGCGGAGCAACTGGGAGTCACCGAGCAGGAAGTAATAGCCAAGATCGAGGAGTTTACGCAGCAGGGACTCATTAAGCGGTTCGGCATGGTGCTCCGGCATCATGAGCTAGGGTACTCGGCAAACTGTATGGTCGTTTGGGATATTCCGGACATGGAAATCGAAACGATTGCGCAACTACTGTCAGATGAGGCCTGCGTTACTCTTTGTTACCAGAGACCGCGCAGACAAGGCTGGCCTTACAATCTTTTTTGTATGATTCATGGTAAGGGGCGTGATCTGGTTGAACAGCAGTTGAAGGAGCTTATTGAACGTCATCAGCTGAGTTATCCACATCAGCTGTTATTTAGCAGCAAACGCTTTAAGCAAAGAGGGGCTCGATATGTCTGAGCACCGACCGCTGCGCCAGGAATCTGTGGTTCTTAGTGATCTGGAACGAAGGCTTATTAATGCCTATCAGGGCGATATTCCGCTAGACCCAGAGCCCTTTATGCGAATAGCCGAAAACCTGGGTGTGACTAGTGAAGAAGTACAGCAGACTTTGCGGCGATTGCTGGATAAAGGGGTGCTGACGCGCTTTGGTCCACTCTATAATATTGAAAAAGCAGATGGTTCGTTTTCTCTCTGTGCCTTGAAAGTGCCCGAACATCGCTTTGATGAAGTGGCGGATCAGGTGAATGGCTATGCCCAAGTGGCGCATAATTATCAGCGTGAACATGAATGGAATATGTGGTTTGTTTTGGCCACAGAGGATTACCAGGAGTTGGAACAGGTTTTTGAAGATATTAAGACGGTGACGGGTTGCCCTGGATTAAATCTCCCTAAACAAACAGAATTTTTTGTCGGTTTGAAACTGCAGGCCTAGGCGTTAATTGAATGTTAGATCCAGTATTAGTGAAGAAAGTCATTGCGGCAACGCAAAATGGCTTGCCGATATGTGACAGGCCCTACCGGACAATTGCTGAAGAGGTTGGTGTTGATGAGTCTGAGTTGCTGGTAACAATGGGCAAGATGTTGGATCAGGGGTTGATTAGGCGCATTGGGTTAGTACCAAATCATTATGCGCTGGGTTACCGCTACAACCTGATGACAGTCTGGGATGTAGAGGACGAACATATATTGCAACTGGGTCAGCATGTAGGGGACCTGGATTTTGTCAGCCACTGCTACCAAAGACCTCGCCAGGAACCTGACTGGAATTATAACCTGTTTGCTATGGTGCATGGCCGAACAGAACCTGAAGTTGAACAGCAGGTGCAGATAATCAGAGAGTTGTTAGGTTCCTCATGTCTAGCGATGACGCAGCTTAATAGTCTGAAAATTTTAAAGAAAACGGGTTTAAGGATTCGTTAAAGAGGAAGTTGATATGTTTCGCGTGACACAATTTATGCAGGCCCTTGCTAACCCGGACGCCGCAGCTGCGTTGAGAAAACCGCCGGGTCCAGTGGTGATTTGGAACCTGATTCGGCGTTGCAACCTCTGTTGCAAGCACTGTTATTCGATAAGCGCGGACAAGGATTTCCCGGGAGAGTTGTCCACTGTGCAGGTGAAAGCGGTGATGGATGACCTGAAGCAGTACCGGGTGCCAGCATTGATTCTATCGGGTGGAGAGCCATTGTTACGTCCCGATATTTATGAGGTGGGTCAATATGCCAAAGACAAGGGTTTTTATGTTGGACTTTCTAGTAATGGGACGTTAATTGATGAATCCCATATAGGGCCATTGCTTGAAACCGGTTTTGATTATGTCGGAATCAGTATCGATGGAATTGGAGCAACTCATGACAAATTTCGGCAGCTAGATGGCGCTTTTGATGCCTCAATGAAAGCCGTACGGCTCTGCCAGGCGAATGGTATTAAAGTGGGGTTGAGATTTACCTTAACCCAGGACAATGCTGAGGAACTGCCGGAACTGTTGCAGATAGTGGATGATGAAGAGATCGATAAATTCTATCTTTCGCATCTTAATTATGCGGGCAGGGGTAATCGGAATCGTAAGGATGATGTAGTACATCAGTTGACTCGCTGGGCGATGGATTTGATATTTGATCGTTGCTGGAAAGAACTCCAAGAGGGGCGAACCCGAGAGTATGTAACGGGCAATAACGATGCTGACGGTGTTTACCTGCTTTATTGGGTGCGTAAAAACTATCCGGAAATGGAAGATTTTGTCAGGCAGCGGCTGGAGAGTTGGGGAGGTAATGCATCCGGGCTATATGTGGCCAATATCGATAATTTGGGAAATGTGCACCCGGATACATTCTGGTGGGATTACAATCTGGGTAATGTTAAAGAGCGCCCTTTTTCAGAGATTTGGGAAGATCGTTCCGACCCGCTGATGGCTGGGCTAAAAAATCAGCCCAGGCAGCTGAAAGGCCGCTGTGGAGCCTGCCATTACAGCACTATTTGTGGGGGTAATACGAGAGTCAGGGCCTATCAATTGACGGGTGATCCTTGGCAGGAAGATCCGGCCTGTTATTTGACAGATGACGAGATTGGCGTAGTTGGAGATGCTGAGCGCTTAAAGGTCACGCCATACAGTAGAGATTCTATTCCAGCTAAAACGATCTCTTCCTGAACCCTTTAGTAAAAGGAAAAATAGTAGGATGTCATTAAGATCAGTTTTTTTAGCTGTAATGGTCTGGTCCATCACGAGTTTGGTCTCTGCAACCGATGCTGATACCAATACCAATGAGCAAGCACTTTATCAGCAACATTGTGCGGAATGCCATGGAAAGCAACGATTGGGAGCGATGGGTCCTGCGTTATTGCCGCAGAACCTTAGTCGTTTAAAAAAGAAGTTTGCGGCTGATGTGATTGCCAACGGCAGAGTAGCGACGCAAATGCCGGCGTTTTCTGGCAGCTTGTCGAGTTCAGAAATTGAACAGCTGGTGAGCTACATATACTCTCCGACAGCAATGATTCCTGATTGGGGGTTGGATGAAATTATAGCTTCCCGAGTTATACACCACAAAACAGAAGATTTGGGTAATGTACCGGTATTTTCAGCCGATCTACAAAATTTGTTTATGGTGGTTGAACTGGGTGATCATCATGCAACGGTTCTGGATGGTGATACCTTTGAGCCAATACATCGATTTAAAACCCGCTTTGCAGTGCATGGCGGCCCCAAATATACGCGTGATGGGCGTTATGTTTTTTTTGCGTCACGTGATGGCTGGGTATCCAAGTTTGATATGTACAACCTTAAAACCGTCGCGGAGGTGCGCGCCGGTATCAATACGAGAAATCTAGCGGTATCATTCGATGGTCGTTACGTCGCTGTAGGTAACTACCTGCCCCATAATCTGGTATTTCTGGACGCAGATACGCTGATGCCAGTGAAGATTTTGGTCACCGAAGGAGATGCAGGAATCACTTCCAGGGTTAGCGCGGTATATACTGCTCCGACGCGAGATAGCTTTATCGCTGCGTTGAAGGATATCCCGGAAGTTTGGGAAATACCCTATAAGAACAAGGGGATAGAGAAGCCAGTATTTGAACCACGAGGCATTAAGCTTGACGACTACCTGGATGATTTCTTTTTTAATCAATCCTATTCGCAGGTGATGGGTGCAGCGCGACCTCTGGATAGCGATGGCAAAAAATCAAAGGTTAGAAGTGGCCTGGTTATCGATCTGGATACAGGCGCTACGATAGCGGAGCTTGCTTTGCCTGGAATGCCGCATTTGGGTTCGGGAATCACCTGGAAATACAAGGATAAAACGGTACTGGCCTCACCAAATTTGAGTAACGGCCAGGTAAGTGTGATAGATATGGATAATTGGCAAACCATTGCGACCATTGAGACCGATGGGCCCGGCTTTTTTATGCGAAGTCATGCGCAAAACCCCTATGCATGGGTGGATGTGTTTTTTGGGCCAAACAAGGATAAAATGCATGTTATCGATAAGGCAAGTCTCAAAATAGTGAAAACCCTGCAGCCGGCACCAGGGAAAACCTCCGGTCATGTTGAGTTCACCAAAGACGGTCGTTATGCTTTAGTTAGTATTTGGGATTTGGAAGGGGCGCTGATTATTTATGATGCCCACAGTTTGGAAGAGATTAAACGCCTCCCCATGAGTAAGCCTTCCGGCAAATACAATGTCTATAATAAGACACATTATGAAGAGGGAACCAGTCACTGAATATGCCGGTCTGATTTTTTTAGCGGGAGAGTTGAAAGGATTATTGCTAATTAGTCTCGTAGCGCGGCGCGAATGGCACAATAAAAAGGAGGTTGTTTTGCTCAGTACCTTGGTGAAGCTGATGGTATTTGTGTTGCTGTCCACTTCTGTTTTGGCAGAAGAAGACGCAATGCTGCTCTTCAAACATTACCAGGATCGTATTTTTCAGATCCGATTGATCGATCTGCGAGCCGAAAAAAAGATCGGTCTGGGTAGCGGTTTTTTAGCCTCACAGGATGGATTGGTCGCGACCAATTTTCATGTCATATCGAAGCTGGTTCATTTCCCAAAAAAATATCGTGCGGAATTGGTGAATTCTGAGGGTGTGGTTCAACAGCTTCAGTTAGTCGATATAGATATCCTGAATGATCTGGCTTTACTTCAGGCAGCTGTGTCTGAGATGCGGCCGCTCGATATTCCTGACAAACCATCGCAGCAGGGAGACACAATCTATTCGATTGGTAACCCCTATGATATTGGTTTTACCGTTGTTCCAGGTACCTTTAACGGGCTTGACGAGAACAGCTATTACCCGCGAATACATTTTTCTGGTTCAGTCAATCCAGGGATGAGTGGTGGGCCGGTTTTAAATCGTAATGGCGAAGTTGTGGGAATTAATGTGTCTACTGCCGGAAATCAGATTAGTTTCCTTATTCCAGGCGAGCCACTGCGGGCCCTGCTTGATCGCCAGCACGACAAGGCAGTTCAGAAAGAGCAATTTGGCACTCGAATTCGAAATCAACTTTTGCAAAATCAAAAACATCTGTTTAATGACCTGTTGTTGCAGGACTGGCCCACTGAAATACTTGGTGAAGCACAGGTGCTGGGAGAAATGTCGCCGTTTGTTAAATGCTGGGGTGAATCCAACAAAGAGAAAGATCTCTATCGTAGTATTTCTACTTCTTGCAGAAGCAAGCAGTCCATCTATCTGGATGACCGGTTCAATACTGGTGTGATCAGTTACCAATTTTTGTGGCTGGAGGCAGGTGAGTTGAGTGATATGAGATTTCGCAGTTTTTATAGTTCGATATTCGGTAGGTTTTATCCGGACAATCGGGTGGATGAGGAAAATGTAGGTAACTTTGTTTGTGAAGAGCATTTTATTGAGGATAATAATAAAACCGACAAGTTAGTCATGTGTGCTCGCGCTTATCGGAAGTATACGGGGCTTTATGACCTTCTTTACCTCAGGGGAGCGGTCGATCAATCCAGTCAGGCTTTTATCAGTCACTTTACGCTGGCGGGAGTCGACCTTAAAAGTATGGAGGCTTTTTTAAGACGCTTCATGGAGGTGGTCAAACGATGACCATTGTTGAAGTGAGAGGGCGAGGCGGGCAATTAATTGAGCGTGTGCGCACAGATAGAGAAGTAATCACAGTCGGCAGAGCATTTGACAATGATGTAATTCTGGAAGATGCCTATGTTTCTGCACATCACCTGAGGTTAACGCTTCATGATAGAGGGTGGTTGGCGGAAGATCTGGGGAGCGCCAATGGTACGTATCACAAGAAACAGAGAGTCCGGGAAAAGGAGGGTCTGGACTCTGGTGACAGGCTGAGAGTGGGGCATACCTATTTGCACCTATACAGCGACGTACATTTAGTAAGTCCCGTTCTTAAAATTGATAGCGCCGAGGCTCGCCTGGTTAGTTTGGGCAGACCGTTGGTGTGGACTATGCTCATTGTGCTTACCTGCATGATGCTTGTTTTCGAAAGCTATAGCCATTCATTTGCAGAGTATAAGCCACTCAAAATAGTACAGCCGGCCTTATGGAGTCTTTTGGGCGTTGTTCTACTGGCTGCGGTATGGGCTTTAGTCGGAAGGCTTGCACGGCATCGAGCTTATTTCTTTTGTCATCTTTCGATCTGGTACCTGTTTGGCTTGAGTTCATTTGTTTCACAGTTTGTTTCTGAAACAATTGCCTACAACCTGAGTAGTGGGTTGCTCCAGGACGCACTGGTTAACGGCAGTAAATTTCTCTTGCTAGTGGCTGTGCTTTGGTCAAGCCTTACTCTGGCAACCAATTTGAAGGCTAAGCGTCGTTCCTGGTCTGCATTAGGTCTTGCGGGGGCTGTGTTGATTGTAGGCCTTGCCGGTGAGTTCAGATGGCAACAGGATTTTACAGCCGCTCCCTCTTATTATGCGCACATAAAGAGTCCCAGCCTTCTTTGGGCTGAGGGAAAGCGGAGTGTAGAAATAGTTTCGCGCCTGCCCCAACTGCTGGAACGGGCGACGGAGGAGTCTGAAAAGGTGGGCGACAGCCATAGAAATCAAATAACAGAATAAATCACTTTAATAATAGCGTTACTGGTACCGGGAGTTTCCTGCTTGGTGGTCGCTCCCGGGTGCTGTCTCAAATTTGCTCAGTGGCCAAGTCGGGAGCGAAGGCGAACAACTTCGCCAATAATCAGAATGCTCGGTGTTTTGAATTTCTCTTCGATTACTTTTTGCGCTACATCAGTCAGGTTGCTGATAATTATCTGCTGTTCTGGCTGGGTAGCTTTGTAGATGACGGCAACAGGGATATCAGGCTTCATGCCATGTGCAATCAGCTCTTTGGAGATGACTGGCAAACCGCCTAAGCCCATATAGATCACCAAGGTTTGATTATCTCTTGCAAGCGCTTTCCAATCGAGATTGACACTGTTGTCTTTCAGGTGGCCGGTCGCGAAGGTTACCGACTGTGCATAATCCCTGTGCGTGAGTGGGATGCCGCAGTAGTTTGAGGCGCCTGCGGCGGATGTAATGCCCGGCACCGCTTGAAATTGTATACCTGCTTTAATGAGTTCTTCGGCCTCTTCTCCACCTCTACCGAATATATAGGGGTCGCCTCCTTTTAGCCTTAATACCCGCTTGCCTTCCGTTGCGAGTGATACTAGCAGATCGTTGATTTTGTCTTGGGGTACGCAATGGTTACTCGCTTGTTTTCCAACATAGAATTTATCGGCGTCGCGCCGGACTAGATTGAGAATATCTTTTGAAACGAGCCTGTCATAGACCACTACATCAGCTTTTTGCATTAGGCGTAGTGCTCTGAAAGTTAGTAAATCAGCATCTCCGGGACCAGAACCAACCAGGAAAACTTCGCCCTTCGGTTTGGCGGCGTTTGTATTCTGATCGAGCAGCGCTTTCAGTTCACTATCAGCCTTTTCATCTTCACCTGACAGCACTCGTTCTGCAATTGAACCTTCGAAGACCTGTTCCCAAAAGTTTTTCCTTGCGGTTCCCTCTGTGAGTTTTTCTTTGACCTGGGAACGGAACCGGTCGGCCAGGTTCGCCAGTCGGCCATAGCGATGCGGTATCATGGACTCAATTTTGCCGCGCAACAATCTTGCAAGTACCGGTGCTTTTCCGCCAGTACTGACAGCGATTGTAATAGGTGAGCGATCGATAATAGCCGGCATGATGAAACTGCATAGCTCAGGGTTATCAACAACGTTAACAAAAAGGTTTCGACGGCTGGCATCAGCATAGATGCGCTCATTAAGTGCGCGATCATCTGTTGCTGCAATAACGAGGGCTACATTTTGCATCATGGACTCTTCGTAGCCACACTCAAGCAATGTAAGCGAGTCATCCTTATGCGCTTTGATTTCCTCGCAGATTGTGGGTGCGACCAGGGTGACTTTTGCTCCTGCGTCCAACAGTATGTCAAGCTTTCGTGCCGCAACGTTTCCGCCGCCAACCAATAGACAACCTTTACCAGTCATTTTGGTAAATATTGGTAAATGGTCCATAGGTAACTACCCCGAATTTCAGAAGATTAGAATACTAATCTTCTCTATGGCTAAATATTGATATACGACAAATAATTTGAAGAATCCATCTAATCCATGCAGGCTTGGTTTGTAGCCCTATGGATCAGTGACCTTTGCTCTTCAGAATAAGTCAATTCAAGCGCTAACTTTTGGCCCCTATCGGACATTTTGCGCCAGGTTTTACGTAATACCTGGATTAATTTTTCCTGGCTGTGTTTCTCTTGCATTGGCGCAAGATAGTATTCAAGAAAGACGAGACAAGCAACATCTTCCAGTGTTTGCGTATGAAAATCTCTCGCTAAATCTTTCTTAGTGACTAACCTGCAGACCTGCTCCGCTTCCCGTTCAGAATATCCTGCATCAAGCATAAGTGTTGAAAGGTTCTGTGCATGATAATTAGCCAGGGCTTTGCGCCATTGCAGATAGCCGCTTCTGTTTTCGGGGAAGCTTTTTCTGGGTATTTTCCAGCGAGTGATGTGCTGACCGTAAACCGCTATCTTCAGAGTTTCCGGAGCGTCGGGGGCCATTGAAAGCAAACGCGCGAGCATTCGATGACTATATAGCAACTCTTTGCCTATTTTTGTTCCGTTTATCTGTACCTTATTAGGATCTTGACTATTTAATCGATCAATTTCAGAAATCAATTTCTGGTAACGCACGGGAACAACTTTTCCTTCAATTTAGGCAATGCTCCGATGTTAGCATTTTTTGCAGATCTATTAGTGAATTTTTTAAGCTAATTGATATTCCCATATCCTGATTATGATCAGCTGGCCAGGCGGTTTGGATGATGGCTGTTTTTTTTACGATGCGCAGATAATCAGGGCAGGAGGAGTAGCGATTAGTTTTTTTGGTGTTGTGAATGAAAGCGCATTTCTGCAGTCTTGGCGTGAAAGGAGGGAAAATTTTTTCTACTTGGCCAGAGCGAATACTTTTGGATTCGTTGATGAGCTGTTGGATTGATTTCTCTAGGCTGGCTAAAGTCTCCTTGCAATCCACCTGCCAGTGAGCTTCGAGTTCCAGTGAGCTGAACGGGAGTCTTTCATTAACGCTGCTTTCAGTATCCGCCGGATGTGCCGGCATCACAAAAAACAGCGCGATTAGAATAAGCCTTGCTATGACGACTTATAGGCCTGAAAAGTAAGCGGCCAGGTTGGCGATATCATCGTCCGAAAGAGCCTTTGCCATTGGGGCCATCATCGGATCGTTACGGTTTCCGTCGCGAAATGCTTTGATTTGTTTGGCCAGGTAACCTGCTTTCTGTCCAGCAAGGTTAGGCCAAAGATCATTTGGACTCATGCCATTTGCACCGTGGCAGGCTGCGCAAGTCATTGATTTTGCTTTGCCTGCGGCTGCGTCAGCAGCATTAGCAGTTGATACGGCGCCAAGCATTGCAAGGCTACAAACAAGACTAAGTAAAAATTTCATTGAGTTACTCCTAAGAATCTGTAAAATTTAGCGGGCTCATTGTACATAATAAAATGGCAAATCTACAAAAATATAATAGGTAATGTATTGATCATGATTCAGATCAATTACTTCCATTTATAGAGTGGATAGAGTTGCAGCCTCAATAAAAGTTCTAAATTTTTAAACATTAATCACTAAGGAGTTAGGTATGTCGCCGCATGACGTTCCGCCAGAAAATGAAGAAATTCCTTTCATGCAACGGTTGTTGGATAATCCCTTCATCCTGTTGTTTTTAGGTGTCGCAAGCCCAGCTGTGTTGTATTTGATTTGGGGTATCATGGAAATTGTTAGCATCCCTTTGGGTAAATAACATTTCATCACAAAATAACAATATTCTAATTAGTAAGGAGAGCATATGAGTATCTCGCCTCCCTCAGATAAGGTTTGGTGGAAAGAGCCCATCGAGAAAACCGAACTTATCTGGATATCCATCGTGTTTGTCTGGGGTGTCTTTATGACATTTATGATGCCCTATTGGCACGTTGTAGGTGATCAAAACTTACCCAATGAAACTTATCGGGTAACCCCCGAGCAGTTTATGGCGAAAGCGCAAGGCATGGTTGACCAGTTCACTGTGGGTGAGCATGGCCCACAAAAAACGCCAATCGTACATCCGCCTGCAGGCAGCGACGTTTATCTGGTTGCACGTTTGTGGAGCTGGTGGCCAGTGCTGGAGCTTGAGAAAGGTCAAAGCTATCGTGTTCACCTTTCATCACTGGATTGGCAGCATGGCTTTTCTTTACAGCCAGCCAATATTAATATCCAGGTAGTACCGGATTATGAGTATGTAGTTAATCTGACGCCTGATGAATCGGGTGAATACTCGTTGATCTGCAATGAGTATTGCGGAATAGGCCATCACTTGATGATTGGCAAACTTCTAGTCGTTGAATAGGTAAGGGGACATCATGAATACCAATTTCCGTGTGTGCCCAGAGACTGGGTTCCATGTTCATAAACCAGCAGAACTGCTGATGAAGGCAAATGCCGTCGCAGCGGTTGTATTTTTGCTCGTGGGCGGTACGTTCGGCCTGCTTGTAGGATTGACTCGTTGGCCGGCAGTTCACCTGTTGCCTGCAGATCAGTTCTATCTTGTATTGACTGCTCATGGTCTTAATGTATTGATTTTCTGGATTATATTTTTTGAAATAGCACTTTTGTATTTTTGCTCGGCGGTGCTCCTTAAATGTCGACTGGCAACGCCCAAACTGGGCTGGGTCGCGTTTGCGTTGATGCTGATCGGAGCGTTGCTCAACAACTATATCGTGATGCAAGGTAACTCAAGCGTCATGATGACCTCCTATACGCCAATGGGTGCAGACCCTCTGTTTTATCTGAGTCTGATTCTGTTTGCGGTGGGCGCGTTAATCGGGACCTTTATATTTTTCGGAACGCTGGCTATTGCAAAAGCAGAAAACACCTATGAGGGTTCGGTTCCGCTGGTCACCTTTGGTGCGACTGTCGCGGCTATTATTGCCGTGTTTACAATTGTCAGTGGTGCGATCATCCTGATTCCAACCTTCCTTTGGAGTGTTGGTCTGGTGGCGCATATTGATCCGTTGATGTATCGCATGATCTGGTGGGCATTTGGTCACTCGTCACAGCAAATTAACGTTTCGGCTCATATATCAATCTGGTATTTCATTGCAGCGGTTGTATTTGGTGCCAAGCCGCTCTCAGAAAAGGTAAGCCGTACAGCGTTCTTGATGTACATTCTGTTCCTGCAGCTGGCAAGTGTTCACCACCTGTTGGTGGATCCTGGACTCAGCTCTAACTACAAAATGTTCAACACCAGTTATGCGATGTACCTGGCGGTAATGGCCAGCATGGTGCATGGGTTAACTGTACCCGGTGCGATTGAAGCAGCGCAGCGTGCGCGCGGTTTCAACAAGGGTTTGTTTGAGTGGCTGACTAAAGCTCCTTGGGGCAATCCTGTATTCTCAGGCATGTTTATATCGCTGGTTGGCTTTGGCTTTTTGGGTGGTATTACGGGTGTGGTTATGGGTGTTGAGCAGATCAATATTCTGATTCACAACACTGTGTATGTTCCCGGACACTTCCATGCCACAGTGGTGATTGGTACAACGTTGGCATTTATGGCGCTGACCTATTGGCTGGTACCCGTATTGTTCCGCCGTGACCTGGTTATGAAGGGTCTGGCAAAATGGCAGCCCTATATCTTTGGTTTAGGTATGACCGGTGTATCACTATTCCTGATGGGTGCAGGTACGCTGGGTGTGCCGCGCAGACACTGGGATATTGGTTTTGCCGGAACAGGGATGACTCATGATTTTCCTGCGGCGGCCTATACAATGATGGCGCTTAACGGTATGTCAGTTGTGTTGGCTGTAGTCGGTGGAGCAGCATTCTGTATCATTATCGTTGCTTCACTGCTGTTTGGCAGAAAGCTGGGTGAAGAGAAGTCTTCTCCTGCCCTGGCTGCTGAAATGGTTACCGATGACGAATATAAGACTCTTCACGCATCTGGAGGTATTACTGTGCCGGGTACGCTTTGTCTGACCTTTATATTCTTCGCATCGTTTGCAGCCTACTACTTCATCAACTGGAAGTATTTGTCTCAGACTTGGGGAATCAGCTAAGCATTCTCTTAGCAGTTCTGTTAAAAGCGGGCTTGAAATTTGAGCCTGGTCAAAATAAGCCCCTTGAGAGGGGCTTATTTTTTTATTTTTGCTTATGATATTGGTTTTATTAGGATATACTAAACAACCCTTTTCTGATTGAGTATTCACTGAGTTTTAATGATTTATCAAGCCTTCTGGTGTGACCGCCTCGTCCCTATAATTATTACCTTATTTCTTATCATGCCGCTTTCGCTAACAAATGCGTCTATGGGAAAAATGGATGAAAAAATGCCTGGTTTGGGGGGTATGCATGATAGCAAGAGGGATGTGGGTGCTTCGCATGAAAGTGGATCTGGTTCGATAGATCACAGTATAAAAAACGAAGCACATGGTGCTTCAATGCAGGACCCGGATACCGATTTTGCAACCTTTGATCGGAATCAGGCTTATCAATATAGCCAGGCGGTAATAGGCAAGACTGTAGCAAACTATACATTCAGAGATTCTGATAGCGTCAAAGTAGAGCTAAAGGATTTTGCCGGCCAACCGCTGCTGATAAGTTTAATATACACCAGTTGTTATCATATTTGTCCGACGACTACCCGTTATTTGGCGAAGGTCGTGGCAGATGCCCGAAAAGCTATTCCTGGTAAAAAGTTCACACTGTTAACGATAGGCTTTGATACGCCCATCGATACGCCAGAAGCGATGCAGGAATTTCGTAAAAAACAGGGGGGAGATAGCATTGCTGACTGGCATTTTCTCAGTGCGGATGAGTCGACAATTAAAGCCTTGGTCAAAGATTTAGGTTTTATTTACTACCCGTCGCCCCAGGGATTTAATCACTTGGTTCAGACAAGCGTACTGGATGAACAGAGAAAGATTTACCGTCAGGTCTATGGCATGAAGTTTGAAGTACCCATTTTGGTCGAACCATTGAAAGAGCTGCTTTATAATCGACCAACAGAGTCTCTGGCTCAATCTTTTACCGATAAAATTCGATTTTTTTGTACAGTTTATGACCCATCAAGTGAGAATTACCGCTTTGACTACTCTATTTTTATCGGAGTATTCATCGGAGCGATGAGCTGTCTGGTATTGGGCCTGCAGTTGATTAAAGAGTGGCGCAGATCAATTAAAGCATCCTAGGAAGTCATCATGAAATCCCCCATAGTATATATTCGACAAGCAGGGAAAATGTTGCTCAATCCGGTTGAGTTATTGTTTTCAAAAATATTTACTGATCACGCCAACCCGTTTTTCCATTTGGGCACCCTTTCATTTTTCTTTTTCTGGATAGCTGCAGGATCAGGGTTATATCTCTATGTATTTTTTGAAACAAGTGTCCACGGTGCCTATTCCTCCATTGAGTATTTGACGAATGAGCAATGGTATCTGGGCGGTATTATGCGCAGCCTGCACCGATACTCATCTGCAGCGATGGTGGTTGCAGTGACACTACATATTCTTCGAGAGTTTGTGAAAGGTCGTTATCAGGGGGTACGAGTATTTTCCTGGGTTTCTGGTGTGCCATTGCTGTGGTTGCTGTTTTTGTCGGCGATTGGTGGTTACTGGCTGGTTTGGGATGAGTTGGCGCAATATATTGCTTTGTTAAGCTCTGAACTTCTGGATTGGTTGCCTATCATGGTTGACCCTATGGCTCGTAACTTTCTGAATGAAGAAACGGTAAGTGATCGGTTATTTTCACTGTTAGCATTTTTGCATATTGGATTCCCTCTGGCGTTGTTATTAGGGATGTTTATACATATTCAACGCATTAGTTATGCTAAAACGAATCCGCCAAAGCAACTGGCTATCGGCGCCATGGCGGCGCTCATTTTGCTATCGCTGATTAATCCGGCAATGAGTCAGGCACCCGCGAACCTTGATCAATCAGTCACCAATGTTGGTCTGGACTGGTTTTATCTGAATGTTTTTCCATTGATCGAAATTTGGGGGCCGGGATGGGTTTGGGGTCTGCTTTGTGGTATTTCCGGGCTATTGGTGATTTTACCCTGGCTGTCACCGCATAAACGCAAACCCATTGCGGTGGTAGATCCCCCCAACTGTAACGGCTGTGCATGGTGCTTTGCCGACTGCCCTTACAGTGCGATAGTCATGAAAGTACATGATTTTAAAAAGGGCCACAAGCAAGCGGTGGTTGATCCAGATCTGTGTATCGGTTGTGGAATATGCGCCGGGGCTTGTCCTTCATCGACACCCTTCCGCAGTGTGGATGAGTTGATTACAGGTATTGATATGCCTGACTTGCCAGTAAAAGAATTGTTAAAACTGACTGATAAGAAAGCTAAACAGCTTAAGGGTGATAAACCAAAGGTACTTATCTTCGGATGTAGATCTGGAGCGCCGACTGAGTCTCTTGAGCAAGATAACGTGGCAGGAATTCTACTACCCTGTGTTGGTCAATTACCGCCATCCTTCGTGGATTACATCTTTAGAAACAAATTGGCCGATGGCGTTATGGTAACCGGCTGCTGCGAGGAGGACTGTTATTACCGCCTCGGCAACACTTGGATGGAACAGCGTTTTGCCGCAGAGCGTTTTCCAAAACTACGCACATCCGGCGCCAAGCGCGATATTGCGGTGATATGGGCAGGAGAGCAGGGCAATAAGCAATTGGCCGATAAGCTGGATACATATGTCAAGACGCTTGAGAATAAAGGCCATGAGGATGATGTGCGGTTCGTTAAGGGAGGACGTGATGCCTAAGTTACGCCTGATTGTTTATCAAATTGTTGCCTATGCCTTTTTTATGGGCTTTATTGCCTATTTTTCCTCTGCGCCTATGTGGAAACATACTGATCCAGCCAATGCCACGGTTAAAGTCAGTATAAGACACCCAGGAAAAATAGTTGGAGAATGCCGGGATTTGAGTGAAGCAGAAATGGGTAATCTGTCGCCCAACATGAAGGTCTTGCAGGAATGTCCCAGAGAACGCTCGCCGGTTACATTAAATATTGAACTTGATGGTGAGACTTTCTTTGAGTCCATTGCACGTCCCTCTGGATTGCAAAAAGATGGTGTTTCCACCTTTTATGGTCGATTTAGTGTTCCAGCGGGGGAACATCAAATCAAAGCAATTCTCAAGGATGATGTACATGCTGGTAGTGCGGACTTTGAGGTTCTGAGGACTATCAATTTGAGCTCAAGACAGGTTTTGGTAATCGATTTCAAGGATGGGTTTATTTTTAAATAAGCTCCGCGATAATCTCCGCTCGATAAATTAGTCCCAATACTGCGCTGTAGAGCAGGGAAACCATATCTCTTATAGATACCATTTAAGGGTAGATTTTTATGCAAGACCAGCCATTTACACTCACCATTCCTGACGACAGTCGTCGATTGCTCTCTGTTTCCTGGCTGTGGCTGTGCGTGCTGGCTTTATTTGGTGCAGGAATTTTTTCATTGTTGCTGGTGCTTTCCCGAACGCCCTATATTCAGGATGTGTTTCCCTGGGTTGATTTTTTTCATACTGCATTAGTGGTGCATGTTGATCTTTCGGTGTTGGTCTGGGGGCTTGCTTTTGCTGGTGTGCTCTGGAGCTTGAATTCAAAACTACGATTTATGGGAGTTGCCTGGACTGCATTTGGATTAGCAGCGGTGGGTACGCTCATTATCGCTTTATCGCCCTTTACTGGCGCAGGGAATGCGTTGATGAGCAACTATATACCGGTGCTGCGTGATCCAGTGTTTTTTGCCGGTTTGCTGATTTTTGCACTCGGATTTACAGTTTTGGTATTTCATTGTATGAGTGCTTGTCCTCCCGTCGGGCCCTGGATGACCGGGGAGGCCTCGTTACGCTTTGGACTAAATGCGGCGGCTGTATCGGCGGCTGTAGCACTTTGCGTTTTCATCTGGACCTATATACAGCTTCCTCAATATCTTGCCGGACAGGCTTTTTATGAACGCCTTTTTTGGGGCGGTGGGCATGTTCTGCAGTTCACCTATACTATGTTGATGCTGGTGGCCTGGCTCTGGTTGTCTACCAGTGCCGGTATAAGGTTACCTATCAGTCCTCGGGTTGTATTATTAATTCTGTTTTTCGGCCTGTTCTGTGTATTCCTGGCACCGATCATTCAGTTGGCTTATCCGGTCACCAGTGCAGAGAATATACTCCTGTTTACCTGGTTGATGAGTTATGGCGGGAGTTTGGCAACATTACCGCTTGGTGCGGCTATTTTAATGGCGTTAATGACTGACAAATCCCAAACCAATGAGCAGAAGTTAGCTCGTTATGCGTTGATTTGTTCTCTCCTGTTATTCGGCATTGGTGGTGTTATCGGGTTTATGATTCAGGGTAGTAACGTTGTTATACCGGCCCATTACCACGGCAGCATTGTGGGCGTATCGCTGGCGCTGATGGGCCTGACCTACGACCTGCTACCAAAAATGGGATATGCGCTACGTGATATAAAAATAGCCAAGTGGCAACCCTGGACCTATGGCGGGGGACAGTTGATGCATATTATGGGACTGGTCTGGTCCGGTGGTTATGGTGTGCAGCGTAAAGTTGCCGGAGCGGAACAGCAACTGGACAGTATCGAACGTGTCGTAGGAATGGGGTTTATGGGTATGGGGGGCTTGGTTTCATCTGTTGGCGGCGTACTGTTTATTATCGTAGTTTTAAGGGCACTCTTGCGAAAAAGAGTACAGTAGTTAACCTGGAGTTGGTAAGTTAGCTGGTCATATAGTAACTGAATAACTGAAAGGAAGTGACGGCGAGTATACTGATGATAACGAAGAAAATAACGCTACGGTATTTAAAGGGTTTGCCGTACCTGAATTCAGCTTGCACCAGTATAAAATCAGAAACGAAATAGAGCATGATTCCTGCTGCTGTGTATAAAATAAAGTCCACTCAAATATCCTCAATTTACAAGATCGATGAATTATACTCTCCTCGATCGGTTTCGGTAGTTGTTTTAGATCAATGTTAGCTAAAGGTAATCTATTTAGTGTTTCTCTAATGCTGGCTGCAAGCTTTGCACTGGGTGCGTGCAATGATCAGCGGTTTGCCTCGCAGCAAGCTCCGGATTTAGATCTTCCCGGTTTAATCGACCAACAGCCGTACAGTTTATCGAGGTATAAAGGACAGGTGGTTTACCTGACATTCTGGGCGTCCTGGTGTGCGCCATGCAGAAAAGAAATGCCGTTTCTGGTGGATATGTATAGGCGATATTCCGGTGAGGGGTTTGAAATTCTTGCAGTTAATGTGGATGTCGACCCTCAGGCAGGGCAAGATTTTATATTGCCCTTCAATGTGCCTTTCCCAGTATTGAGCGATAGCGAAAGTGAGGCACTTAAGGCATATAGGGTTGAGGGGATGCCAACGCACTTTATCATCGACCGCGAAGGAGCGATACGCTACTCTCATATGGGTTTTAAGGAAGAGGATAAAAAAGCGATATTAGAAAAAGTTGGGCAGCTTACTGAGAAAGAGTAGCCCTTAGCAATTAAACTGATTTTATAGAGTGCATATGACAAATCATCAATCTTCTAACTATAAGAGTATTATCATCTGGCTGTTAATAGTCTGTGCTTTTATTTTCGCAATGGTGGTTGTGGGTGGCGTAACCCGGTTAACCCATTCGGGACTTTCTATGGTCGATTGGCGTCCCATCATGGGAGCAATACCCCCGCTAAGCGAGCAGGAATGGCTCCGTACATTTGAAATGTACAAGCAGTACCCAGAGTATTTGAAGCTCAATCATGGCATGAGCCTCGGCGAGTTCAAAGGTATCTTTTATTGGGAATTCGGTCACCGGTTGTTGGGACGCACTATCGGGCTGGTATTTTTTATTCCATTTTTATATTTTTGGCTTCGTAAAAAACTTGATAGGCCTTTACTCAAGAAATTGGGTGTTGCCTTTTTAATTGGCGGACTACAAGGGCTTATGGGTTGGTACATGGTGATGAGCGGGCTGGTGGATATGCCCAGGGTAAGTCATTACCGGCTTGCGGCACATTTGAGTTTGGCTTTATTCCTGCTGGCGTATTTGTTCTGGATTATTTTGGGCCTTAAAAATAAGGCTCAGCCGTTGCGAGTTGGTGATGGAGAATGCCAAGGTGTAAGAGGGTTTGCCCTCATTACGACCGGTCTGGTTAGCCTGCAGATTATTTATGGTGCCTTTACGGCGGGTTTAAGGGCGGGTTGGGGATATAACACTTTTCCGACCATGAATGGCGAGTGGATGCCGGATGCTGTGTCCGCCTTATCACCACTTTGGTTGAATCTGGTTGAAAATAATGCGGGGGTTCAGTTTGTTCATAGACTCTTGGGTACCTTACTGCTGCTATCTGTAATCGGGTTGTGGAGCAATATTTTTAGAAAAACGTTTAGCGCAAGCCAGAAAACCAGTTTGAATTTACTGCTCTGCTCCTTAATCGCGCAATACGGATTAGGCGTTTATCTGTTGATTAAAGTAGTGCCCATAGCGGCGGCCTCCTTACACCAGGCAGTAGGGTGTCTGGTTTTACTGGCTGCTGTAAATGTTAATTTCCAATTTCGCGAGAAAAAAATTAACGGCTTTGCATAATCAGGCCCGCTCTTTGCAAAGGTACATGAGCGCATTAACCAAGCTTAATAGCAAAAGTGCCGCGACTAGATTGTGGGCTGTAACGAAAACCAGAGGTAGCTGATAATAGATTGAAATTAAGCCAAGCAGCAGTTCGATTAACAGAAATGCTGCTATGGCCTTTGATGTTGTTGTTAATGCACCGCCGACCTTCATAAGCTTAAAAGCAAAAAAACCAAGAAAGAGCATGCACATGACTGATAAATATCGGTGCGTCATGTTGATCGTTTGTGCGAACTGGTCGGCGAGCAGAATTGAACCCTGCTGATCAAGGATAAGTTCGCGAGATAAGAAGAAGCTTTCCTTTAAATCAACGGCTGTTGGCCAAAGCTGGTCGCACAATAGTCTAGAGTTACAAGCGGTTGCCGCAAAATTTGCGCTAACCCAGGCGCCAGAGAGGATTTGTAATGACAACAGTATTATCGCCGCGATAGCGAATATTTGCGTGGCTATATTTGTTTTGATTCTGTCTGGAATCAGACTGGATTGACCGAGCCACCATAGTGTCGCCAACATAAACATGCCGCCGCCGAGATTTCCCAAGGTAATCCATGGAATAGTTCGAGAGGGTGTTTTATAACCCAAAAGGGCAAGGAAAATAGTTGTACCCATTAGCAATATTGCTGCCAGCAGGCCGGGCTGCCCTCTAAATTTTCTTTTAATTGAAATTAAAAAAATCAGCAATATGGTTACACCCAGCGTGCTGGCTATAAAACGGTGGGCGACACGAGCGCCCTTGTGAGACATTTCGGCGCCTTCCTTGGTGAGTACAGTGATACCCTGTTTTTCAGCTTGTACGCCTATTTGACCGTAACAATCAGGCCAGGGAGAACAATTCAGGCCTGACTGTGAGAGTCGGATGTAGGCGCTTAAGACAACTGTGCATAGCGTCAATAGAAGAGAGATATAGATTAGTGAAGTATATACTCCACTGCGGTTTTCTAAGTTGTTTGTCATTGACTTAGTCATCATAATGGTTCGCGGCGCTATCGAGTAAACTATTTAAGGTGGCTTGTTTGATTCGTATCAAGGCCGAGATGATCCTCTCGCCTATAATTCGGTTTGTTAATTTCCAGGTGGAGTTTATCCTAACTAAATGCAAATGCAATCTCGTCTACATGGGTTATTACCGTTCCTGCAACTAATGATATTGTTGTTGGGCCTGACAGTTTATGCCCAAGCCAGGGCAATTGGGATTACTGATGTTTCACTCCATCAGGCGGCAATACTAATGGAGGGCATAAACAAATTAGGAGAAATTGATAAGCAAACTCTAGCTCGTCCAGTCTATTCAGATGACCAATTGCTCGGTTATATTTTTCTGACCAACGAGGTTGCTCCGATACCGGCCTATTCCGGAAAACCTGTCGCTGTATTGGTTGGAGTGAACCTGCAGGCAAAGATTGAAGCTATTCAAATCCTCGAACATGAAGAACCAATATTGGTTATTGGAGTGACCGACAAGGATTTGAATGGCTTTACACAGCAGTATCAGCGGCAATCTGTCTATTCAAAAGTCAGAATTGGCGCCCATAGCAGGGAAGGCTATATAGGAATAGACGGTATCTCGGGTGCAACAATCACTGCAATGGTGTTAAATCGTTCGATTATGCGGTCTGCACAACGCATTAGCCAATACTACGAGCTACCGAGAGTAAAAGCCAAAAGGGTAGCAGCGGGAAGAGCAACAGCTAAAGCTAAAGAGGTTGTTACGTTAGCGGTCGCAGAAGTTAAGAAAAAGGAAACAGAATCCAAACTGCCCGTTATACAAAGTGAGTCAGAGGCTGAAATTGCGGATCAGCCTGCTATGGTGAAAACTGTATCCCCTGTTCCTGCCGAAGCTCTGAAACAGGATTCCCTACAGGAAAGTCAGGGAAATGACGCTGTAATCAAGAACAAAGCATTTGTGATTGAAGAGGCGCATTGGTTCAATATAGATGAAGTGTGGCATGAAAAGGGATTTGAATTGTCGGTAATCCTGGCAGCGTTGGCTGTACTCATATTCATTCTTTTCTTTCAGGATTGGCTGGTAGTTCGGACACGCCTGTTTAGGAGATTACGGCTCGCTTATCTGGTTTTTACGGTTTTATTCATTGGCTACTATTGCATGGCGCAATTATCCATCATGAATGTACTGGCCTTTATTCAACTGTTGAGTAATGAGTTTACCTGGGAAACACTCATGATCGACCCCCTGATATTTGTGCTTTGGGGATTTGTCGCGGTCAGTATTATTTTGTGGGGCAGAGGGGTTTATTGCGGCTGGTTGTGTCCTTTTGGGGCGATGCAGGAGCTGATTCATAAAGCAGCCAAGAGAGTTGGACTCAAATCTTACCAGTTCCCGCAAATGGTGCATGAGCGCCTGTGGGCTATAAAATATATCGTACTCATCTTGTTGGTGGGTGTTTCGCTGGAGTCACTGGCGACAGCTTCAGCCATTGCTGAAATAGAGCCGTTTAAAACCACCTTTGCATTAAAATTTCAGAGAGAGTGGTGGTTTGTTGCCTATGCGGTAATCCTGTTGGTGATCTCAGCGTTCAACAGTAAATTTTTCTGTAAGTACCTTTGTCCGCTTGGGGCAGGCCTTAGTTTTGCCACCCGTTTTCGGGTGTTCGACTGGCTACGCCGTAGAAAAGAATGCGGACGACCTTGCCAAACCTGTGCGGCTATATGTCAAATTTCGGCTATTAAACATACTGGAGAAATTATTGATACCGAGTGTCACTATTGCCTTGAATGTCAGGTTGATTACTGGGATGATGGGATGTGTCCGCCGCTCATAGAAAAACGAAAAAAAAGAGAGCGCCGGTCGCATCGTTCACGTCAGAAAATTGCGGTGCAGCCATTAGATTAAAAACAAAGATTAATACCATTTGAATCGAGCTGTTCCAGCGCGAGTTTAGAATACCAAAAACACTGTGATCGCTGAGTAAAATGTACATTGTTGATTTGAGTCAATGACTTGTGCGCGGTGAACTTTTAGTCTGCGCGCAGCAGAAAGTAATTTACATCAAGTTAGGGGTTTTACAATGAAAATGAGGGTTCAAAAAGGGCTGTTATCAGCCGCAGTTTTCAGTGCGGGAGCACTGTTGTCTGGTGCTACTTTGGGCGCAGAAGATCAAGCAGGTAGAAAAATTGATCATCCAAATGTCGTGGAGTCTGAGCTGCGCTATCAGGGCGCACCAGTTCCTGGCCAGGATGTAAAAATGCATATTACACCAGGAGCGCCAGCACTGACCGAGGCGGAATTCGCCTATGCTTCGCAGGTCTTTTTTGAGCGCTGTGCTGGCTGTCATGGAGTATTGCGTAAAGGTGCTACCGGTAAGCCGTTAACTCCAGATATTACGCAGCAGCGCGGCACGGAATATTTGAAAGCGCTGATCTCATACGGTACACCAGCGGGAATGCCCAACTGGAATACCTCAGGCGTATTGACTGAAGATGGCATCGATATTATGGCGCGCTTCCTTCAGCATGAGCCACCGACCCCCCCAGAGTGGGGTATCGAGGAAATGAAAAATTCCTGGAAGGTTTATGTTCCGGTAGATCAGCGACCAACCAAGAAGCTAAATAAGTTAAATATCGATAACATCTTTGCCGTAACGCTACGTGATAGTGGCGAAATTGCCTTGATCGATGGCGATACGAAGGAAATTATCAATATCATCAAAACGGGCTACGCGGTGCACATCTCACGCCCATCAGATTCTGGTCGTTACCTGTACACCATTGGTCGGGACGCTAGGATTGACCTGATCGACCTTTATATGGATCCACCGGCGCTTGTGGCAGAAATTAAGATCGGTTTGGAAGCACGTTCGGTTGAGACCTCCAAGTACAAAGGCTATGAAGATAAGCTGGCGATTGCTGGTGCTTACTGGCCACCACAGTATGTCATTATGGACGGTCCAACTCTCGAGCCTAAGAAAATCATGTCAACGCGCGGTATGACGGTAGATACACAAGAGTATCACCCTGAGCCTCGTGTGGCTGCGATTGTGTCATCACATGAACATCCTGAGTTTATCGTTAACGTCAAAGAAACCGGTAAAGTACTACTGGTCAACTATAGCGATCTTGATGCCTTGAGTGTGACTACGCTTGAAGCTGCACGTTTCTTGCACGATGGTGGCTGGGATTCAACCCACCGTTATTTCATGACGGCAGCTAACAAGTCTAATAAAATCGCAGTGATTGACTCCAAAGATCGGGAAGTTGAAGCCTTGGTTGATACCAAAGAAATTCCGCACCCCGGTCGTGGAGCGAACTTTGTTGATCCCGAATTTGGTCCAGTTTGGGCGACCAGCGCACTGGGTAATGCCGATGTAACGTTGATTGGTACTGATCCAAAGCGTCATAAAAAGAATGCCTGGACAGTGGTTCGTACGCTGCAAGGTCAAGGTGGTGGTTCGCTCTTTGTGAAAACTCACCCTAAATCCAAAAACCTTTGGGTAGATACCACGCTTAACCCTGATCCAAAAATCAGCCAGTCTATTGCAGTTTATGACATCAATGATATGGAATCAGGCTTTCAAGTGCTGCCGATCGGTGAATGGGCAGGTTTGGGAGAAGGTCCGAAGCGAGTTGTTCAGCCTGAGTACAACAAAGCGGGTGACGAAGTCTGGTTCTCCGTTTGGAGTGGTAAAGACCAGGAGTCTGCGATTGTTGTAGTTGACGACAAAACGCGCACGCTTAAAAAGGTGATCAAGGATAAGCGCTTGATTACTCCGACTGGTAAATTCAATGTAACCAACACAAGAAAAGATATTTACTAGTATCTAGTTAGAAAGTCTTAAAAGAGGCGGGCTGCCTAAAGTAGCCCGCCTTTTTTTTTGCTATTTGTGTATTTCAGGAAATATTTGGATTCTTGTCTTCTGCCAAAACAGACCATTCCTGATCGATAATGTAGTAAAATAATCGCGATATGCAGCCGGTGAATGGCGTTAGAGTTTCCCGCCGGTTTGATCTCTAAATAGTAAGGAGTTTAATTCCCAATGACCCTGATTCGTCAAAATGACCTGATCGAAAGCGTTGCTGATGCACTGCAATACATTTCCTATTACCACCCGCTGGATTTCATTAAGGCGGTGCATGAAGCCTACCTGACAGAGGAGTCTCAGGCCGCGAAAGACGCAATGGCGCAAATATTAATTAATTCACGTATGTGCGCTGAAGGGAAAAGACCGATCTGCCAGGATACCGGAATTGTGTGTTTATTTATGAAAATCGGAATGGATGTGCAATGGGAAGAGGGCATGAGCGTTGCCGATATGGTCAACGAGGGAGTGCGAAGAGCTTATAGTTGTCCTGATAATGTGCTCCGGGCTTCTATTTTAGAGGATCCGGCAGGCGCACGTAAAAATACCAAAGATAATACACCAGCGGTTATTCATTATGAGTTGGTGCCTGGCAATAAGGTTGAGGTACAGCTGGCAGCAAAAGGGGGCGGTTCTGAAAATAAGTCCAAAATGGTCATGCTCAATCCAAGTGATAGTATCTTGGATTGGGTGGTTAAAACCGTTCCCACCATGGGCGCAGGCTGGTGTCCACCAGGTATGCTGGGGATCGGTATCGGCGGAACAGCTGAAAAGGCAGCATTGCTTGCCAAAGAGTCTCTGATGGACCCAATTGATATCCATGAATTACGTGAGAGGGGACCTCAAAATAGAGCGGAAGAGTTGCGTTTGGAAATTATGGATGCAGTTAATAACCTGGGAATCGGTGCCCAGGGGCTGGGAGGTTTAACCACAGTTCTGGACGTGAAAGTGAAGGACTATCCGACTCATGCGGCATCCTTGCCTTTGGTGATGATTCCTAACTGTGCAGCAACTCGGCATACTCACTTTACCTTGGACGGTTCTGGTCCAGCACTGCAGGCGCTACCTGATCTGGGTGAATGGCCAGATGTTTCATGGGACGTAGGTGATCAGGCGCGTCGTGTAAATCTGGATGGACTAACTCAAGATGATATTCAGGATTGGAAATGTGGTGAAACAGTTCTTCTGTCTGGACATATGTTAACTGGGCGTGATGCTGCTCATAAGCGAATGGTGGAAATGATGGCTCAGGGAGAGTCGCTACCTGTTGATCTCACTAATCGATTTATATACTACGTCGGCCCGGTTGATCCGGTGCGTGATGAAGTGGTGGGCCCTGCGGGGCCGACGACGGCAACCCGTATGGACAAGTTCACTGATGTTATGCTGGAAAAGACTGGATTGATAGGCATGATCGGTAAAGCGGAGCGAGGGGCTGCGGCAACAGAATCTATTAAAAACCATAAGTCAGTCTATCTGATGGCGGTGGGTGGTGCGGCATACCTGGTTTCCAAGGCAATCAAAAATGCCAAGGTGGTTGCTTTTCCAGAGCTGGGTATGGAAGCTATTTATGAATTTGAGGTGCAAGATATGCCTGTCACCGTTGCAGTTGATTCCACCGGTGAGTCGGTTCATCAAACTGGCCCAATACATTGGCAGAAAGTTATAGCAGAGAAATTAACCGTTCAATAGTTGGTTTTTACTAAATATCGTTGAGAGTACAGATGCTTGGAAAAAGGCTTTGTAGACGAAGTGATTGATCTCCACCGTTTTTTTGAGGTCTGGCTTTCGGGACAGGTCGCTCAAACGCTTGAGGTATTTGAGCGGCTGAATAGGGCGCTGGATGACAAGTTTTTTATGATCAGTCCTAGTGGTGGATCGACAGAGAAAGCGGGGCTGTGCAAACAGCTGTGGCAGGCCCACGGGGCTATCCCGGAGCCTTTTAATATTGAAATAAGAAATGCTCGATGCCGCATACTATCCGATACCCTTGTTATGGTTAATTATGAGGAGTGGCAATTTGGTAGCGATACGACTAGCAGGATCAGCAGTGCGCTGATCGAGAAAAATATAGATCGTTATGTATGGTTACAGGTGCATGAGACATGGATCAAAAGTTAGTACTGACGAGTGGCGCCGCAGCGCGCAGATAGGATTTTTGACAGAAAAGGGTAGTCAATGAATAGCATAATCAGCGAGTTGCAGCTCGATTTCACCGCCAACAGTTGTCGTTAGATGCCAACTGAGCCACAGCACCCTTTTGAGGAGCTGACACCGGATTTTTTGCTGGATGCCATTGAAAGCCAGGGGTACCTTTGTGACGGACGTCTTTTTCCGCTCAACAGTTACGAGAATAGAGTTTATCAGGTAGGTATCGACGACCAGACTCCATTGATCGCTAAGTTTTATCGACCGATGCGCTGGAGCGATGAGCAAATTGCCGAAGAACATCGATTTTGTTTTCAGTTGGCCGATCAGGAATTGCCAGTGGTGGCGCCCCTGATGAATAGCGACGGTTTAAGCCTGTCAGAATATAAAGGATTTCGTTTTTCTCTTTTCCCGCGTAAAGGCGGACGCGCGCCGGAATTCGATAATCTTGATAATCTGCTGATTTTGGGACGACTATTGGGAAGGATCCATTTAATCGGTGCCAGTGAGCCATTTCAACATCGGCCGACATTGGATATTGAGAGTTATGGCTATAACAGTGCGCAGCTAATTAGTGAGCGATTTATACCGGCAGAGTTGAAAACGGCCTATGATAGTTTAACAGAAGATTTGTTGAGCCTGATTGAGCAAATATTTAGTTCGGTCACTGATGTTAGTTACATACGGATTCACGGTGATTGCCATGCGGGAAATATTCTGTGGCGAGATGATAACCCGCATTTTGTGGACTTTGACGATGCGCGAATGGCACCGGCAGTTCAGGATCTATGGATGTTGTTATCAGGGGATCGCGCGCGCCGAACCGCACAGCTTTCGGAGATTGTTGAAGGTTATAGTGAATTCTATGACTTTCATCCCAAAGAGTTACGTCTGGTGGAGGCACTTAGAACGTTGAGGATTATGCATTACGCGGCTTGGCTGGCCAGAAGATGGGCTGATCCAGCCTTTCCCATGCATTTTCCATGGTTTAATACAGTGCGCTATTGGAGCGAACATGTTCTGGAGCTGCGAGAGCAGTATTCTGCACTGCAGGAACCGCCACTTGAGATTAGCTGAAGGCCATTGGTAATTGACTGCACTATTGTCTGCTAGGGATTGGGTAGGCCCAAGCTCTAATAGAAATATACGAACTCTTCCACTTCAGCTCCCACCCAGAGAAACGTATTACACCTTTCTCCCGCATTGGGAAGGGCTGAAGTGGAGGTTCCCAGCCGAACACTTTTACCAGGTCAATTTAGCTTCCAGGTATATATTTCTGCCCGCACCATAAAGTCTATCTCCCAGTGCTATATCGCTGCTGTTATTGCGGTTATATCCAGCTAAATGATCCTGGTGTTTTTTATCAAGGAGATTTTGCACGCCGAGGCCAATTTCTATGTTATCGGCTACTTGAAAATAGCTATCCAGATTGACGAGTCCATAGCCAGAAGTTTTCTGCTCGTTGTTAAAAGCAGATACCTTATCCTGTTTTGCGTAGATTACAGACTCGATTTTGATACCAAACCGATCGGCCTCATAGCTCAGTGTCAGACTGTGGTTGAGCGGTGCGACCCGGTATAAATCATCATTTTCGTCACTGCGTTTTCCTCGTACATAACTCAATACGCCGTCCAAACGCCAGTGATCATTCACCTGATAGCCCCAGCCGGCATCAAGTCCGTATAATTTTGCATCGATATTATTAAACTGCAGGGCAGGGTTGCCGCTCATCATGGTAGCAACCATATTGGAAAGCATATCGGTGCTCGGTGTGCCCTGAATATAGTCCTGGATATCTTTATAAAAGAGTTCCGGTGTAAAGTAGAGGTTATCTGTCTGCCAGGCCAAGCCGACATTCAATTCATAGGCTACTTCGCTATCCAGGTCCAGATTGCCGGTATAGCTGAGTCCATCAGCCAAGCCACCTGCGGACGGAAGTGGTAGCCAAAGGAATCTCTCCTGATATGTGGGTGCGCGCGTTTTCCGGGCCAAACCAATGTGCGCAACCGTGTGTTCGTTGATAGGGCGAGAGGCCTTAAGCACGAGCTCAAAATTATCATATTGCTCGTCGAGATCTGCTTGATTGAATCGGTTGGCAAGATTCCCGGCGTTTACACCCATCATACCCATCAATCCGGACGCAGACACGTCATTGCTATCCATTGTAATAAGATTATAGCGAACCCCGGTTTCCAGCTGATAATCTCCCAAATCCCCCTTCCATTGCGCGAATAAACCATAACTATTGCGCTCGGAATAGTTGAAGTTTTTGATCAAAAACATGGCGCTGTTAGGGTTGGATATATCGGCATCGTGAACCACTTCATTGGCATCGATTCCCAATGTGAATTCACCTTCAGCAGCTGGTATTTCAGCCTGCAGTCCGTAAGCCAGATTTCTGCCAATTGCCCGGGTGGCACGAAACATCATCGGGGATGCAAGTGTCCGCATTGCAAAGTTGTTCATCACATGATCGACATGGCCGTATGCGATATGAGCCTTTAGGCTGATATCGTTAACAAGGGTATTAACACTTAAACCGGCTAAATTGCTCTCAATATAGTCGACATCCATAGGCAAAGCCGGTGTGCCTGTGTCTTTTGTATCCAATCGCCCGACAAAGGCTTCAATCTCCGTATTCCCTGTGCGAAAGCCGTAGCTGATATCATAGCGCTCGCGCTGATATTCGGTACCTTCTATGTCAGTATTATCACCTGCTTCGGTGTCATTACCCTTGTCGTAGCTGGCTAATAGCGACAGCTTATGTGTCTGATTGGCTAGTTGTCCAACGAGGGCATGATTAACGCCTTCGCTACCAGTGTTGTATCGGGTAAATAGCCCTCCGTTTGCTGAAAATGTCTCATCGTCGGTAAACTGGCCACGATTGAGATTGGCTGTGATTTGGCCGCCCAGCGTTTCCTGGCCAGAGGCGACAGACGCGATACCACGACTTATTACGATATTTTCCAGCAGCAAAGGTGGTGTATAGGATAGAGGTGAGTCCATGGCGTTCGGTCCACCGGTGAGGGCAGGGCTATTATCCAAATGTACGTTTACCCGGTCACCATAAAGGCCTCGATATTGTGCGATGCCGGTAATAGCGCCATTGCTGTTTACGTTGGCACCAGGTATCGATGGAAGCAGCTTGGCACTGTCTGTCGCAGAACGCTCACTGGCTGAAATGGTAGTGGATTTGTCGAAAGTAACCAGTTCGCCTCGTACGACGATCTCTTCAATATACTCGCTATGATCAGCAAAACTGGACTGAATGAATGCAAGCCCAAGCAGGCCTATACCTCTGATGGTAGTTGTAGTAACAAAGCTCAAAATCATACCTCTATAACACTCTGCAATACAATCAGGTATTGCTTGAAGACAGCGGCTATTATACGTTAGCTTGGTGGTTACAGGGGTGTGACAAATTGTCGCACCGGGTGGTTCAGTTGGCTTTTTTGGAGGTGCTATGAGAGAACTAGGCGAAATGAGATGTGAGGTCTGTCGCAGCGGTGCTCCGAGTGCAAGTAGTGAAGCGATAAGACAATGGTTGACAGAAATACCAAACTGGACGGTGGTCGATTGTGATGGTACGAAGCAATTAACTCGAGAGTACCGGTTTGATAATTTTGTTGATGCACTGAGGTTTACTAACCTGGTTGGCAAGATCGCTGAAATGGAAGATCACCACCCCAGCCTGTTAACGGAATGGGGTAAGGTTAGATTGACTTGGTGGACGCATAAGATCAAAGGGTTGCACCAGAATGACTTTGTGATGGCGGCGAAATCAGATCAGCTGTATTTATCTTTGTAATAAAGATGCCTGCTCAATAGCCATTGTTTTGGCGTACCTCTGAACGATTATTAATTCTACTTGGATAAAAATCGGTAGCAATTATGTACTCGGGGGGGCTAAAACATTGCTTTAACTCTGCATTAATATCCATTAGAATGACACAAATATTCCGCAGCGCAAAATAATGAAGGGTGAAACTCATGCGTCGTGTCATTTTTAATCAAAAAGGTGGTGTTGGCAAATCCAGTATTACGGCGAATTTAGCCGCTATCAGTGCCAGCCAAGGTATGAAAACACTGGTTATTGATCTGGATACACAGGCAAACTGTACACATTATCTGTTGGGTAAACCGGAAGTTGAATTGGAAAATACCGTGGCAGATCTTTTTGAACAAACGGTATCTTTTAATCTGTTTGCCAAAGAACCTTTTGATTTTGTTCATGAAACGCCGTACCCAAATCTGTTTATTATTCCTTCAAGCCCGAAGCTGGAGCACTTGGAAAGTAAGCTGGAATCGCGCTACAAAATTTATAAATTGCGAGATGCACTGGAACAGTTGGAACAGGACTTTGAGCAGATCTATATTGATACTCCGCCGGCACTGAATTTTTATACGCGTTCAGCGCTAATTGCCGTACAAAGGTGTTTGGTTCCCTTTGATTGTGATGATTTTTCGAGACAGGCGCTTTACACATTATTTGGTACGATCCAGGAGATTAAGGAAGATCATAATGAAGAGCTGTTTGTTGAAGGGATTGTCGCCAACCAGTTTCAGCCGCGTGCTCGATTACCGAAACAATTGCTTGATGAATTAATAGCAGAAGGATTGCCTCTGCTCTCAGTTCATCTGTCCGCTTCGGTTAAGATGAGAGAGTCACATCAGCAATCTAAGCCTTTGATACATATGGCTGCATCACATAAATTGACACAGCAGTTTGTCGACCTGCACAGGGAGATTAACGAGAAAAAAAGAGGGGCGAAAAAGAAGGCGGCTTGTTCAAAAGCCAAAATAGCCTAGGTGTTGGGAGTCTCTTGCTTGAAAAATTATTCAGAGTTAGCTGAAATTTTGTTGACGCTGGAATCGGTTATGCGTGAACAGGGGCTTTGGCGAGATCAAATACCTACCGGAGATGCTTTGGCAAGTCAGCAGCCTTTCTGTATTGATACCCTGACTTTTCCAGAGTGGCTGCAGTTTATTTTTAGCGTAAGAGTTAAATATATTATTGAGAAACAGGAACCGATTCCTCGGGCAAGTGGTATTGTTCCAATGGCCGAGGAATACTTCAGAAGTACCACTCATTCGAGTGAGCGAATTATCAATTTACTGCGTGATTTTGACGGTCTTATTCAGGAGCGCGATAAGGTATTAGTTTAATCAGGGGCTCCTTGAATAATCAGGGGTTGCTTAAATATTGCCGAAGTCGTGCGAGTGAAAATATCGGGCAACTTTTCTATTTCGGTCTAGACTTACTCAGAGGTTAGCTCGACATTAACAGGAGTCCTAAGGGATTCACAGTAACTCACAGTAACTCCAGGGCCGCTCTAAATTGCGTGTAATCAGTCTTAAATCCGGAACAGGTTATCTCGCACCGTTCCTGCTGCTCATTATTGGTGTCTTTGCGGCACCGTCTCTGACGCCAAAGATCCTGGAATATCGAGTAATTCTGACTTTACTTCCTTATGTATTGTTAATATTTGTCACGCTGCTGGCCCTGCACTTTAATGTGGGTCGGATGCTGGTGATGACAGTTGTCCTGCTATTTTGCTATTGGCTGCTTCAAGGAACCTGGAACAGGGGGGCTGCGTCGCAGCTGGTACGGCTACTATCTATACTTTTGCCCATAAATTTTGCAATCATTGCCCTGTGTCCCGATCGAGGCGTACGATCGATGTTGAGTTACGCCTTGACGAGCCTGGTGGTTTTAGAAGTTGCCTTGGCAATTGGGCTAATAAATAGTCTGGAGCACCCCTTTTGGCAACTTTATCAGCTGTCCTTGATGGATTTTCTCTACACGCCAGCGGTAGCGTTATCGCAATTCACAGTTTTAACTACAGCTGTAGCAGGATTGGTGATCCTGACGAGTTGGTTGTTTACGCGAAACTCGTTTAATTTATTGTTGCTACTGGCATTGCTTGCGATGGCCTTGGTTTTGAATCAGGCAGATGTGTTTGCGCAACGATTAATTAATTTCAGTATTCTCAGCGTAGCCATGCTCACCAGCCTGTTGTTTTATTCCCATAACATGGCTTATCGTGACGAGCTGACGGGCCTTAGAGGGCGTCGTGCTTTGAACGAGTACCTTTCCAGAATGGGTCGCCATTATGTAATTGCGATGCTGGATGTCGATCGATTTAAAAAGTTCAATGATACCTATGGCCATGATATGGGTGACCATGTGCTTAGAATGGTGGGGGCGCAGTTGGCCAATGTTTCCGGTGGCGGGAAAGCCTTCCGCTATGGTGGTGAAGAGTTTGCCATTGTTTTTAACAGAAAACAGTTGGCACAGGTAAAGCCACACCTGGAAGTAGTGCGGGAAATGATTGCAGATTATCCTATGAAGATTCGCTCACAAAGCCGGCCAAAAGACAAAAAAGAGGGGAGAAAACTACGTAGCAAAGATGAATTGGATAAAGAGGTCCGCGTCACTGTTAGCATTGGAGCTGCTGAGCGATTGGTTCCATTGAAGCTTCCCGAGCAGGTAATTAAGGCAGCGGATCAGGCTTTGTACCAAGCCAAACGAAAAGGCCGAAATAGAGTTTGTGTTAATTAGCGGGATAAAAATTTATGGCAGGTTCTTTAGCACTTTTTGCTACCCCGACTATACTGAAATGGATCCCTTTTATCCAAATTTGTTGATTGTTGATTGTTGATTGTTGCTGGAAGCCTCTATGTCTGAAATAAAAAACTATCTAAAAATTCTCGTCGATCGCGATGGTTCTGATCTGTATTTAAGCACTGGTGCACCTCCCAGTATAAAATGTTTAGGTAAGATGGTACGGATAGCGGATTCACCAATGCCGCTCGATAAAGTAAGACAGATTGCCTATGAGGTCATGAACGAGGAGCAGATTTGTGATTTTGAACGAAAGCCGGAAATGAATCTCGCGATTTCTGAAGAAAATCTGGGACGATTCCGAGTCAATATTTTTAAGCAACGAAATGAAGTTTCAATGGTAATTCGTTGTATTAAAACACAAATACCAAGTTTTACAGAGTTGGGGTTACCACCACAGTTACCAAAATTGGTGATGCAAAAGCACGGACTGGTTCTATTTGTTGGTGGTACTGGTTCTGGTAAATCCACTTCGTTGGCCTCACTGATTGATCATAGAAACAGCAATAGTGCCGGCCATATAATCACTATTGAAGATCCAGTAGAGTTTGTACACAGGCATAAGAAAAGTATCGTCAACCAGAGGGAGGTTGGTGTGGATACTGACTGTTATGAGGATGCGTTGCAGAATACCCTTAGACAGGCGCCCGATGTAATTCTCATTGGTGAGATTCGAAGTCGTGAGACGATGGAGCATGCCCTGGCTTTTGCAGAAACCGGCCACCTGTGTCTTTCTACGCTTCATGCCAATAACGCTAACCAGGCACTGGATCGCATTATCAATTTCTTTCCAGAGGAACGGCATAATCAACTGTTGTTGGACCTATCTCTGAATCTGCGAGGCATCGTATCGCAACGATTGGTTTCAACAGTAGATCACAAACGAACGGTTGCGGTTGAAATATTACTTGGAACACCTCGCGTTAAGGATTTAGTTAAGAAGGGAGATATTGACGAAATCAAGGAAGTGATGGAGAAATCAAACGAGCAGGGTATGCGTACTTTTGATCAGGCGCTCATGCAACTTTGCGTTGATGGAAAGATAAGCATGGAAGAGGCGCTGCGTAACGCAGACTCAGCCAATAACCTGCGGCTACAGATTACACTTCACGAAAAAGCGGGTGGGGCACCCGTGAGCCGTAAAATTGAACCGGTAAGCCCGGAAACCAATCAAGAGGCTATCAAGAAGCCTCTGCAGGAACAGAATGGAGCGAAGCCGTCAGATAGCGTGAAGGAAGAGTTAAGGCGCCTGAAACGCCAGGCGATGGGCAAGCCGGTTGAAGAAAAGAAGGAAGATAGGCCACAGCCACCATCCGACTTTACCTTGCAGCCGTTAACCGGTGAGGAACGATAGTCTGAGAGAGACCTCTGCATAACTACTCCGTTAGGCAATACTGTGTTAAAAACCGGCTCAAAATGCTCATTTATAAGCATAAACTCGGCTTTGGCTTCCTGCGTCACTCTAACTCCTGCATCCATGCAGTCGTCCGCTTTTTCGCCGATTTTTGCCTTGTCTTGCCGTCGCTCGCTACATTATGCAAAGGTCTCTGAGAAATTAATTCAAGCGTTTTCTTTTCTGATAAGGACAAGTAGAGGTTATAGTCTGTTGCTATTGCCTCCACCAGCCAATCACCTACAATACCAATAAAAATGTCACTAGGGAGAGACATGTCCTTTTATTGGTATGACTTTGAAACTTTTGGAGCAGATCCTTTTCGTGATAGGCCGGCACAATTTGCTGGTATACGGACAGATGAAAATTTTAATCCCATCGGCGATCCGCTGGTTATTTACTGTAAGCCGGCGAATGACTTTCTGCCGCAACCTGATGCCTGCTTGATTACCGGAATAACTCCACAGATTGCCCAGCAAAAAGGTGTTTGTGAAGCAGAGTTTATTCGCCAGATTCACCGTGAGTTTTCTGAACCTAATACCTGTGTTGTAGGTTATAACTCAATTCGATTTGACGATGAAGTCACCCGTCACTGCCTCTACCGTAACTTTTATGACCCCTATGCGAGAGAATGGCAGAATGGGAATTCACGCTGGGATATTATTGATATGGTGCGTCTTACCCGCACTGTCAGACCCGAGGGCATACTCTGGCCGAATCATGAAGATGGGCGCCCCAGCTTTAAATTGGAGCAGCTATCGGTAGCGAACGCTATTGAGCATGCAGCAGCACACGATGCGCTGTCGGATGTGTGGGCTACTATAGGTCTGGCCAAACTGATTCGTGAAAAGCAGCCCAAGCTGTATGAGTATGTTTGCCAAAACCGCAACAAGATGAAATTAGAACGGCAACTTGATTTGCGTGAAAAAAAACCGGTGCTGCATATTTCAGCCAAGTATTCGGCGGATCAGGGTTGCGGTGCTGTCGTCGTTCCGCTGGCTAGAGACAAAGTTAATAAAAACGCCATCTATGTGTATGATTTGAATGTTGATCCCACCGCTTTGTTGACGCTGGATCCAGAACAGATCAGAGAAAGAATTTTTACCCCTACCGATCAGCTGCCGGAAGGCGTTGAGCGAATACCGCTGAAAGCGATTCATATCAACAAATGCCCAGTGGTGGTTCCCGTCAGCCTCATTTCTGATGCAGTTGCCGAGCGTCTGGCTATGGATGTAGAAACCTGTATGGGCAATCTACAGAAGATCAAGCAAAGCACAGTTCTTGAACAAAAGGTAATGGAAGTATTTAACCGTCCTTTTCAGGAGCAGTCTGACCCAGATCTGATGCTGTATAGCGGTGGATTTTTCAGTACCCAGGATCGACAGCTCATGGAGCGTATTAAATGTTTATCTCCGGACCAGTTGAGGTCCTTTAGCGAACCTGCCCAGGATCAGCGTATTCCTGAAATGCTGTTCCGCTATCGAGCGCGAAATTTCCCAGAGACCCTGGATCTGCAAGAACAGAAAAATTGGAATGAATATCGGATGACACGTATTACGCAAACCGATGGAGGAGCGAGTATTGCACTGGGTGAATATCACGCCAGAATTGAAGTGCTAAGGGAAATTCACGCCAATGATCAGGGCAAGCTCAACCTGCTTGATCAACTTGAGCATTATGAGCAGCAGTTATTGGTTTAATGCCGGTCGCTATATCGGGGGGAGGAAATGCCGAATCTAAGGCATCTGTGGCTCCAGTATTACCTTTACCTTTGCCGTTGCCACGCTCAACTCAGAGATCCCCCTCTAACCTTATGCCCATATCTTTACTCGCTATAAAGCGGGCTGGTGCTCAATTTGTGATTCTCTGCCTCAACTTCCGAAAGGAAGAGCGGAGAGGGGAGCTAATCAGGCTTTAAAAATAGCTGTTTGGTAGATCACGACGAGCCTTTATCACGGTGGCCTTGTCGACCGTATCGACAGACAAAGGAAAACGTTCACCATTAGCAAGGATAGTGAGCTTGCGTTTGCCGTGGCCCAACAGTTCATTGGCAAATGCCTGTCTAAGCTCATCGAGTGAGTATGCCTCAACCGCACTGGCCAAGCGTTCGCGTCGATTAAACGCAGCGTTGCTTCTGTCGATCTCGTGCCAGAAACGGTTGGATCGCTGAGACAGTCGTGTTTCCTTTTCCAGAATTGTCGATCGGAGTGCTTGAATATGAGTGTTGAACTCCTGCTCGGTCATCTGTTTGAGCTGTTCGTTAAAGCCCTTTAGAAAGGTGTTGGTATGTTCCGCCAGCTCAATCGCTGAGGTGTTGGGCGATTGTATAACCAGTGAAAGCGCTGGGACATCCATCAGGTTCATGGGTGTTGAAAAGACAATATAGCCTCGTTGCTGCTGGGTTCGCAGCATTTCGTAAAAAGGTGCTGAAAGTAGCTGGTTATAAAGGGCATAACGCGCAGCAGTTTCGATCTCCTTGTTTTCACCCTGATAATAAACAGTCAGTGCCGAGTCGGGATGAGGCACCTCAAAGGGCGCAATCAGCGAAGCGGATTTTGGTAGTTTGATCACTGGCTGGTGGGCCACCATTTTTGTGTGACTGTTGGTGAGAAAGTACTGTGCCAGCATGCCGGCCATCTCTTTGGCTTCGCGAAGATCAAGATTTCCATTGGCGAGAGCCACCAACTCGATAGTATTCAAATAGTTTGCGGTAAATGCCCTAAGGTCGTCAGCCTGTATTGATTCAAGCGCTGAGAGCAGTTGCTGCTCTGTCCAGCTGGATTCAAGGAGTAATTTGGAGATTTTGTCTAACGCCTGATTATAGGGACGTTCCTTTTGCTGGTTACGCAACTTCCTCTCAATCTCATCCTTAAAAACGGCAAATTTCTCATCCTGTACGCGAGGATTTTTTAACGCTTTACTGATCTCGTCCAGCATTCGAATCTGACGGTCATGATAACCGGAAATCTTTACGGTCATTCCTCTCACATGTTTGTAGAGGTTGTAATTCAGTCCGGCCAGGTAAGCGGGGTAGCTAAATTCACTGAGCTGATCATTAACGGTTTTTACGTAAAGATCTGTTAACAGTGCATGTCTGGCCGTATCGTTCGCTATCGGCGAGCGGATCGCAAAATAGAAATCGGCGCGAGGCGTTTTAAACTCTGTATCCAGCCGATGCCAAAGTTCGAGCCCCGCCTCAAAGGCTACGCGTTTAGGTATTTTTGAACCGTTGGCCGCACTGTTAATCGCTAAGTTGTCAGGGATAAAGGGGTTGGCAGGGGGCAGCGCCAGTACAGATTCAGGCAGGGGATGTACCCAGCCTGTAATCTGCTCCGAAGAAATAGGGGATACCTGATAGGGCGTATTAAACCATTGAGTTGTCTGGTTGGTCTCCAGCCCTTTTGCGATCAAGGTCAACAGCATGTTCTCCGGTTGCAGTCGATCGATTATCTGTCGCAGTAGCTGAGCATCGTAATCTTCCAAGAGATATTGCGCACGCAACACATCCTTAATAGGGTAGTGGTGCATCTGCCGAGCCAGTGAAGTTGCATCATGCACCGCGCTATTTTTCTCCTTAAATTCAAATTCGATTTCAGAGAGTTTTCGCTGCTCATCAAATCGCCATTGATCGATTCCTTGCTGTTTGACCAAATTAATTTGATTGAACAGTGCCTGAATCACCGCATCTCGATTCTGCATTCCATCCTGGGTTAAGCCGATCGTGATCTGAAAAGTGGCTGAGTCAGTGGCACTGTGTCCTACCCCGGCACTTAGAAACTCTGCCCAACCCTCTTGTTTAAGGTAAGAAAGCAGGCTCCCTTTGCCCTCGTGACCGAGCAAGTTGGCCAGATAATGAGTGGGCTTGCTTCGATAAAAGGGATAAAGCCCAGGCAGAGGGAATTGCAAGGTGAGCCTGCGGATATCTTTGATCGGCTCGATATGCAGAGAAAGTGGCAGTTGACCGGCATTGAACAGCGGTTCATCGATCTCAAGGGGGCGTGTATCGTGGCTGGGGATCGTGCGGAACAATTCCGTTGCCAGATCTCTAAGTGAGTCAATTGACTGCGGGCCGACCACCACCAGAGTCATCAGATTGGCACTGTAATGCTGACGATAGAAGTCGACCAGGTCGGCACGTAAAGAGTTGCCTTCGCGATCCTCCAGCGTAGCAAGGCTGCCAACGGAAAACCGGGAAAAAGGGTGGGATGGGTTGATGATTGACTTTAACACGTCGTACTGGCGTCGCCCGTCATCTTTGAGTTTCGACTGGTATTCCGAGTCGACGGCATGCTTTTCCCGCTCCACGTATTCGCTATTAAACAAAGGCTTGATAAAGAACTGGGCGAAGCGATCCAATGCTGGCTGCAGCGAATCCTTTTCAACCTCAAAGAAATAGTTAGTATGTTCAAAGGCAGTATAAGCATTGTGCGATCCGCCATGCTCACTGATAAATTTTTGATAGGCCCCGGGTTCCGGATACTTTTCCGTACCCAGAAACAACATATGCTCTAAAAAGTGCGTTAAACCCTGCCGATCAGCAGGATCACTGCTGCTGCCGATGTTAACATCCAGCGCTGCCGCGGCTTTATCTGTTTCCGGGTCAGAAATAACCAGTACTTTAAGCTGGTTTGGGAGAATAAAACTCTGATATTGCCGATTATCATTGGTGCTTTGAATGGGTGACGCGGCGTCACTCTCACGTTCACCCTCAGGAAGAGAGCCACAGCTGACTAAGCTGATTGCAAATAGTGTTAGAAGTAGAAAAACGCTGGCATGGGTAGTGGTTTTGCGCACTCGATAAATCCTTTCAGTTTAAACGACATCTTGTAAATGCTGACAGGCCTATGACCTGAAGCGATAGTTTAGGTTCAGTAATGGCCCTGTCAATGATTGGATTTATTTATAAGCATGGATTTGGTTAATGAGAACATTAATAGTGAAGGGTGTTGCCTGATTCCGATGAATCCAGCATGCTATTAAGGAACAACCTGATTAAGAGTAGGCCGAGATGAAAACCAATAAACTGGATCACCTGTGTATCGCTGTTAAAAGTATTGAACAGGCGCGGACGGTGTGGGAGCCGGTATTAGGGAAGAGTGAACCGGATGATACTTACGTTGATGAGCCGGAAAAAATCAAAGTTGCTCGTTATTGGGTAGGCGAGGTGGGATTTGAGCTGATAGAGGCGACTTCACCTGACAGTGAGGTAGCCAAATATATTGATCAAAAAGGCGAAGGTGTGATGCTGGTCAGTTTTAACGTGGATAATACGCGAGAGGCTATCGGTGAACTAGAGAGTCAAAACTATCCCATTGTGGGCGGAGCAAGGCCTTTTAGGGATTGCGAGTTTGCATTTGTGCATCCCAGAAAGATGAATGGCGTGCTGCTTGAGCTTATTGATTATAAATGGAAGGAGTTTGAGGGCTAGGGTTTTGTATAGCCAGCAAAGACCACCAGCGCAGGTTTAATTTACAACAATTTACCCACTTTGGTTGTAGTCAAGTTTCAGTTGGTCTGTAACACAATTATAATACCCGAACGTTAAAATTTACGTTTTCCCCTTTTAGATAGGGATGTTTATGCTTTTTGGATTACTGGCAAAATTACCTTTGGGGCTGCTGTACGCACTGGCACGGCTAATCTATTTTATAACCTATTACGTGGTGCGTTACCGTCGCGGCCTGGTTTTTGAGCACTTGCGTACAGCTTTTCCTGAGCGCAGTGAAGCTGAGTTAAGGACGTTGGCTAAAAACTACTACCTCAATCTGGCGGACGTGCTGGTTGAGGTGATTAGAGCGAACGAAATATCGCCAGCCGAGTTGGACCAGCGGGTAAGCCATAAGAATTTTGAATTACTTGATGAGTTGGTTGCACAGGGAAGGTCCATTATTTTTCTGTCCGCACATTCAGGTAACTGGGAATGGTTGCAGCTGTCAGTTGGTTTACGTTTGCCAATACCTATGGATGGCGTCTATAAGCCTTTGCACAACAAGGCGATGGATCGGTTTATTTTTGGTATGCGCACCCGGTTTGGTTCCAGTTTGATAGATGTTGATAATTTTATGGCGGAGGTGGTGAAAAACAAGCGGCAACAAAGGGCTTATGCGGTTTTGGCTGACCAAAAACCCAAAGGCTCGGGGCGGTTTCATACGACTCAGTTTCTCAACCGGGAAACCCGGTTTTTCATCGGGCCGGAAAAGATTGCGCAGTTTGCCAAAGCAGCCGTTGTTTTTGTGCGTATGACCCGTAAAAGCCGAGGCTATTACGAGGCAGAGTATGAGTTGATTGCTGAACCTCCTTATATGAAGGATGATAAAAATTACCCCATCACCGAGCTCTATGCCAGAGCCGTCGAATCACATATAAATGCTAACCCTGATAGTTGGCTTTGGTCGAACCGTCGTTGGCGCGTCAGGAATCACAATAAAAAAGTTGCATGATCTTTCCTTGAAATTCTATTAATAGCCCATAAATAAGAGTTACGGGTGCTCGATGAGGCCTGAAACTGAAGCTCCAAGAGGGGTTTCTTTGTTAATCGCCCGATCTTTGGATGGGCAAAACATATTGCTTAAATTTAGAGGATATGAACATGGCAAGATTAGACTTATCACCCTTATTCCGTTCATCTGTTGGTTTTGACCATCTGGCATCTATGCTGGATAGCGCCAATCGCATCGAACAACCGGCTTATCCACCCTATAACATAGAGCGCGTCAGCGATGATAAATATTGCATTTCGATGGCGGTGGCCGGATTTGATTCCTCGGAGCTACATATAGAATCCGAGCGCAATACGCTAAAAGTCAGTGGTGTAAAAGAGAGCGCAGAAGAAAATCGTGAATATCTGCATCGTGGTATCGCTGCACGCAACTTTGAGCGTAAATTTCAGTTGGCAGATCATGTAAAAGTGATTGGAGCCAATCTTGAAAACGGGTTGTTATACATCGATCTGGAGCGTGAAATACCAGAAGCGATGAAACCCAGGAAAATTGAAATTTCAGGCGGTTCGCAAAAAAGCATAATTGAAGGGCCTCGATCCGAATCCGCGGCTTAAACCAGGTTAACACCCCTTTCTTCATCTTTTAAGGAGGCAGTATTGCCTCCTTTTTTATACAACTTTTTATACAGCACGTAACGCTAGGGACTGATTAATGTCGTCTAAACCCTTAATGAAGCTGGCACCTTTGGTCTTTGTTGTGCTTTGGTCGACGGGTTTTATAGGTTCGAAATATGCGGTCCCCTATGCCGAGCCCTTTACGATTTTGGCGCTAAGAATGTACATCAGCCTGCTGATGTTTTTACTCTTAATAGCGCACTATCGCACAAAATGGCCTGGCTGGCGCGGTGCCAAGCACTCTATGGTGGTTGGAGCGATGGTTCATGGGGCTTACCTGGGTGGCGTGTTTGCAGCGATTAAGGCTGGAATGCCAGCCGGTATAGCTTCGTTGTTAGTGGGGCTGCAGCCAATTCTTACGGCTTTGTTTCTTTGGCTCGGCTGGGGGCAGCGTATTAGCGTTACCCAGATCTTGGGATTGCTAATGGGACTCGCAGGTGTGTTCCTGGTTTTAATCTATGGTAAGCCGGGTGCGGCTGACCTCTATTTTTCGACGGATGCCTTGTTGTTTTCATTAATGGCTCTGTTAGGGATCACCTGCGGTACTCTCTATCAAAAGCACTTTTGTCAGGACGTCGAGTTGCTAACAGGGACTTTTTATCAGTACCTGTCGACGGCACTTATCATGACACTTGCAGCGCTGGTTTTTGAAACTCGCGAGATAGATTGGCAATTACCGTTTGTACTTGCGGTACTGTGGCTGGTTTTCGGATTATCCTTGACGGCTATTTTGTTGTTAATGCGACTCATCAAGGAGGGAGAAGCGACTAAGGTGGCCAGCTACTTTTACCTGACACCAGCGGTGACAGCGCTGATGGCCTGGGGGTTATTTGGAGAGACAGTCAATGAGACTGGAATGATCGGTATTGGTTTGACCGCTTGCGGTGTATATCTGGTGATTCGAAATCCTGCGCTCCTGTTTCGACGAACTGAGAGAAGGTGAGTTCGGAGCTTGTCCATTAAAGGATTTTTTGACTCAGATTGGGTATTACTGAAATAGTGAGCCCGAAGGTATGTCTGTCGCGATGAGAAATGTTAATCTTTACGTTCAGGTTGAATAGAAGAAGTTCACGGCTATCGTTCATATGGGAACAGTTAGTATTTATGTTCTATTCAGTAGCATTTATGTTCTATCAAGAGATATTGAAGTATGAATTACCCCGGTTTTTTTGATCAGGCACCGACCATCGTTGTTCAGGATCCGCTCGCCAAGTTTTTGGGAGCGGCTGAAGGTGGAAAATTTGAATATCGTTATATCGACGTTGTTAAGACTGCGGGACATTCATGTCCGACGGTGGCTTCGGCCTTTTTGATGACAGCCAAGGCATTGCAGGCACTTTATCCTGATGGCGTACCTGAAAGGGGTGGTGTTAAAGTTTCCTTTCGTCAGGATAAGGTCAGTGGTGTGACAGGAGTAATCGCCAATGTGGTTTGTTTTATTACTGGCGCGACTCAGGACACAGGGTTTAAGGGTATTGGCGGGCGCTTTGATCGTCGTGATCTGTTGTTTTTTAATAGTGAAATAGAAGATGAAATTCGATTTGAGCGCGTCGACACGGGAGCTAGCGTCAGTGTTTCCTCACGGCTTGAAAGTATTCCAGCAGATCCTCGCATGAGGGACTTGCTAGGGAAATGTCTGGCAGGCGATGCGGGACAACAGGAAGAGTATGAGTTTGGTAAGTTATGGCAGGAGCGTGTCAGAGCTATTTTGCTTGATTTTCGGGATGATCCTCAGATGATCCAGGTGCATAAGCAATAGAGATGAGCGGATGGCAGGGTTAACTGCCGTCCGCTTTTGCCTTTAAACCGGAACTTTTAAATCTTTTATCAAGCCATCCGCAATACTGTATATCCAGCCGTGAATCTTGAGTTTCTGCTTTCTTTTTAAAGCCTGCTGGACGATGGTTGTCTGGGACACGTTTTTGGCCTGCTCAATGACATTTAGTTCGCACAGCAGATTGCTTTGTTCCTTTTCCGAGAGTCCGCTAAACTGCTCCTGGTGCCGTTGATGAATATCTTTAATATTCTGTAACCAGTTATCGATAATGCCGAGTTGCTGATTCGCAAGCGCCGCTTCAACACCACCGCATCCGTAATGACCGCATACAATCACGTGTTCAACCTGTAATACATCGACGGCATATTGCAGTACTGACAACAGATTAAAATCCGTATGGACCACAAGATTGGCAACATTACGGTGCACGAATACCTGCCCTGGCTGCATGCCGACAATTTCGTTAGCGGGTACGCGGCTATCGGAGCAGCCAATCCATAGATAATCCGGGTTCTGCTGCATTGAAAGATTGGGGAAATAGTCAGGATCATTTTGCTTGATTCGGTTTGCCCACTTCAGATTATTGGACAGCAAGTCTTCAATCATTGTTTTACCGCGTGATTATTGATCTCGTGTGATCAATTGTGGGAAATAAAGAGCTTTTACCAGAAACACAATTTCACAGGAAAAACGCTATGTACGCGTTGAAACTGCTGATTACTCTAACAATAGCCCGGTGCGGGGATACTTTATCCTTAACCCCTGTGAATTTCAACGCACGGTTAATGTGATTTTACGTACCGCCAGGCAGCGATTAAATGAAGGTCGAGTTCATTCGTCATCACGTTGCAGTAGTAATCTGTCTAACTGCCCCTGGCCATCGCTGTAAATAGTCAATTTTATCGGACGACAACACACCGAACAATCTTCATAGTAGCTTTGATCGTCTCCTGATAGATCGAGAACCAATGATATGGGTTCGCCGCAGTAGGGGCAGGAATAAAAGCATTCATCAAGCAGCATCAATTCACCTTTAGAATATTAGTCTCAAATAATTCAATGGCAGGCCGATAATACGGAAACAGCGTTTCGTTTCTGTTGTCTTAAGTAAAGATAATGAGTTGATTTTATTGTAATTTAAAACTATACATAATGGATTGTACTAAAAAGAGGTTGTAGCCAGGAGAATAAGAATGGTTGATCTTATTCCGGTTGGAAGCGTTAATCGACAGGTTAACGAAAACAATTCGAGCAAACCTGCACAAAATGTGCAGGAAACAGCTCGCTCTAAAGCACTGGCCGATCAGGAAAATCCGGCGAAGGTGGAGCGCAGGCGTACCGGTAACAGGCGAAGAAATGCTACAGACCGCCGCTTGTTGAGTAAAGCAGCGCGCCAAACAGCGCTAGACCGCCGTAAAAAACCGGACAGACGGGTGGTGCGGGCAACAAAAACGGAAGAAAAAAATAAGCGTCCATCAATTATGCGAAAAGGTCGTATTATTGATGAACATGTGTAACGATCGACCAACTCTGCTGAAACAATCACAAATGAATTACCGGGATTTTAGAGTGAATTCGTCGGCATCCAGGAAAGCGGGAAATTTTTTCCGGTAATCCAGCAGTGCGTCATAACTCAGCGTTTCGCTGCAGCATTGTCTGCTTTTTTCCATGTCTAGAAGGCGGTTGCCCTGAGCATCTATCAGCATGCTGTTTCCATCGTAGGGTATGCCATTACCATCAACGCCGGATCGGTTGACACCGATGACAAAACAGAGATTTTCAATAGCTCTTGCCTGTAGCAATGCTTGCCAATGCAACTTTCTCGCGGCGGGCCAGTTTGCAATATAAATCAGCAGGTCATAATCATTGTTGTTACGACTCCATACGGGAAAGCGAAGGTCATAACAGATCATAGGACAAATTCGCCATCCCCGATATTCAACGATCAGCTTACGATCGCCCGCGCTGTAGTGTTTTTGTTCGTCTGCCATGCGGAATAAATGACGCTTGTCATACTGTTGGTAGTCTCCGCTAGGCGGCATAAATATCAATCGATTAAAAAACTGAGATTTTTCACCCACGATAAAACTGCCAGTGATGGCCGCATCTTTTTGCTGAGCCAGGTCGTGCATCCATTGCAGGGTCGGACCACGGGTGTCCTCGAATACCGATTGAGGCTCCATGGTAAACCCGGTCGTAAACATCTCTGGAAGAATAATCAGATCCGTGGGAGTTTTAATTTGGTCTATCTGCTGCTGGAATTGTGCTCTGTTTTGCTTGGGCTGCAACCATTCAAGCGGATGTTGTATCAATGTAATAGCTAAATCGCGCATAGCTTTTCTGCGGCTTTCATTAGAGTCGAGTTTTCTTTGCAGAAACAGAAACGAATTAAATGAGAATCAGGCGGGGTCTCATAAAATACGGATATGGGGATGGCTGCGACACCGACTGTGCGGGTTAGATATTCTACAAACGCAGTGTCGGGCAGGTCGCTGATTTCCCGATAATCTGCCAATTGGAAATAGGTCCCGGAAGATGCACTTACTCTGAATTTTGATGAGGCTATTTTGCTTACGAACAGATCTCTTTTTTCCTGGTAGAAATGGGGAAGTTCCAGACAGTGCTCCGGGTATTGTTCCATAAAGTCTGCCAGCGCATGTTGCACGGGGGTTACACCCACGAAAGATACGAACTGATGGGCTTTGCGAAATTCAGATGTAAGCGGTTGCGGTGCGATGCAATAGCCTGTCTTCCAGCCAGTTACATGATAGGTTTTGCCGAAAGACGACACCACAAAAGCCCGCTTGGCCAATTCCGGGAAGCTCAATATAGATAGGTGGGGTCGATTGTCATATACCAGGTGTTCATACACCTCATCGGATAGCAGCAGAATATCCGTGTTTTCTATGATCCTGGAGAGCTGCTTTATATCGTCCTCACTCCATACCGTGCCAGTAGGGTTATGTGGGTTATTAATGATAATCATGCGGGTTTTAGCGGTGATGCTATCGGATACCCGTTGCCAGTCAGTCTTAAAATCAGGTGGCAGCAGGGGGATATGAATCGCCTTTGCTCCGCATAGTTGGATCGATGGTTCGTAGCTGTCATAGGCTGGATCGAAAACAATGACTTCATCACCCGGATGAACCGATGCCTGGATGGCACAGAAAATCGCTTCCGTGGCACCAGGAACAACGGTGATATTTTCTTCGGGACAGGCATTATGGTTATAAAAGGCTTTTACTTTAACTGCGACCTGTTCACGTAACTTAAGTATTCCGGCGAGCGGTGAGTACTGGTTATAGCCATCATTGATATAGCGACATAGCGCCTCTTTTAGAGGAGCGGGGCCGTCAAAATCAGGATAGCCCTGTGATAAATTGATGGCGTTATGCTCTGACGCCATGCGTGACATTACAGTAAATATGGTGGTGCCTACATGGGGTAGTTTGCTGCGTAATCGGATGTTCATTTAAATAGCCGGTTCCTCAATCAATTTATAGTTAAAAACAGTAAGAATTAACTCACGGGCACTGTTGAGCTTGATGGGTTAGTCCTGCCATTTAATTACAATTTTGCATAAAGGGAAACCACAAAGGTGGCATAAATTTAGGCTATGTGCTGTTAGTTTATTGCAATCTCGGGTAAAATCTTTCTCCTTTTTTTGCGGCGCAAAGGTAAAAGTTTCATGTATAAAATTCAAACGCTTAACAACATTTCAATTAAAGGGTTGGAGCGCTTTACTCGTGACAAATATGAGGTGGCAAGTGAGATCGGTCATCCTGATGCGATGATGTTGCGAAGTCACAAGCTGACTGAACAGGAGATTCCCGCTTCTGTTAAAGCAATTGGACGAGCTGGAGCCGGCGTCAATAACATACCTGTGTCTCGCATGACAGAATTGGGTATTCCGGTTTTTAATTCGCCGGGCGCCAATGCTAATGCGGTAAAGGAATTAGTGATGGCCGCACTTTTATTAGGCTCCAGAGGCGTGCTTCAGGGTATTGATTATGTAAGAAGCTTGACCGACATGAGTGATGCTAAAGCCATGAGCAAGCTGCTTGAGAAGGAGAAAAAACGTTTTCGAGGGCAAGAACTGGCTGGCAAAACCTTAGGTGTAATTGGCTTGGGTTCGATCGGTTCCCGCGTGGCCAGAATGGCATTGGAAATGGGTATGGATGTGTTGGGTTATGATCCCGCACTTTCGGTAGATGCGGCATGGCGCTTGCCCAGTGAAGTTAAAAAAATGGAGAACCTTCAGTCGCTAATGGCCAAATCAGATTTTGTAACTTTGCATCTGCCCGCGATTGAAACAACCTATCATTTGATTAATGCTGAGTTACTCACGGCGATGAAGCCCGATGCCTGTCTGGTTAATTTTGCCCGGGAAGAAATTGTGGATTCCGAAGCCGTTGCTGATGCATTACAGAGCAACAATCTGCGTTTATTTGTTACGGATTTCCCTTCACCGGTACTCATTGCCAGCGATAAGGTAATTCTCATGCCGCACTTGGGTGCCAGCACTCAGGAAGCGGAAGACAACTGTGCTGTCATGGTTGCCAATCAATTAATGGATTTTCTGGAAAACGGCAACATTGTTAATTCAGTCAATTTTCCGGGACTGACGTTGGAAAGAACTACCGAATGTCGTCTTGCGCTGGTCAATAAAAATGTTCCGAAAATGCTGGGCCGAGTGCTCTCTGTGTTGGCGGACTCGGAGATCAATGTTGTGGATATGCTTAATAAAAGCCGAGATGATATTGCCTACAATTTAATCGACGTGGAAACACCAGTATCCGCTGAAATTTTGGGTAAACTTCAGGAGATCGAAGGCGTTATTAGTGTGCGCGTGCTTTAGGCCAATATTGTTTCATGATTTTTGAAAATATTGATCGTGCATAGTGTGTAGTTATCAATAGCTTAATTAGCAATTAATCAGGTGTTAAAACGTATGAGTTCACGTATTTATAATTTTGGTGCTGGTCCTGCCATGTTGCCGACAGAAGTAATGATAAAGGCGCAACAGGAGTTTCTGGATTATAAAGGAATGGGCGCTTCCGTCATGGAAATAAGCCATCGTTCAAAGGATTTTGATGCCATCGTAGATCGCTGTGATGAGCTGATCCGGGAATTGAGTGGATTGCCCGATAACTATAAAATTCTGTATGTGCATGGCGGCGCGCGAATGCAGTTTTCCGCTATGCCGATGAATCTGTTAGGCCGCTCCGCAAAGCGCAAGTCGCTATATTTTGAAACCGGGAATTTTGCAAAACTGGCAAGAAAGGAAGCGGAACGTTATGGTGAAGTTGAAATCGTAGCAAACGGTGAAGCGACGAATTTTGATCGTATCCCGGATGTCAGTGGCATTGAGTTTGACCAACAGGCAGCTTATGCACACCTTACCAGTAATAATACTATCTATGGTACTCGCTGGAATGAATACCCTGATACGGGTGAAGTGCCGCTGATTGCTGATATGACTTCCGATATTTTTTCTCGGGAAGTCGATTATAGTCAATTCGGCGCTGTTTATGCCGGTTTCCAGAAGAATCTCGGTCCATCTGGTGTTGCACTGGTTTTGATGCGCGAAGATTTGATTGGTAATGCGATGCCTGAAACACCAACACTGCTGGATTATAAGGTCTATGCTGATAATCATTCGATGGCGAATACAATCAATACCTTTGCCATCTATATGCTAATGCTGGTGTTGGAGTGGAAAAAAGAACAGGGCGGCATCGTCGCCTTGCAGAAGCGTAATGAAGAAAAAGCACAGATTCTGTACCGGTTAATTGATGGGTCTGATTTCTATCTGGGTGCTGCACAGCCCGAATCCAGGTCAGTCATGAATGTGACTTTTAATCTGGCCAATACCGAACTGGCCGGTAAATTTCTGGAAGAGGCTTTGCAAAATGATCTCTACGCTCTGAAAGGGCATAGAGCGGTGGGTGGTATTCGTGCCTCTATCTACAATGCGATGCCGGTTGCGGGTGTCGAGGCTTTAGCAAGCTTTATGCAGGAATTTGAGCGCAGCAACGGCTAGTATAATCTGGCCGTTGCTCTCGCAGCGGCCATCTCTATCCCTATCCTCAGACTATCCTTCCTGGTTAAGGATATTCAACCAGAAATCAGGTCCAGCGCTATCTGACTATAGTAATAAAATGCTAGCACAATGCAGATCAGATCGATAATGCTGAGCGAGAGCTGAAACAACGCGTATAAAAGCCCGTGATCCTGGACGTCGTAACGCAGGTCATAGATATCCAGCACCAGATGTTGGAAACTATAGTGGTTGCCCGTAGAAAAGTTGTTCAAAGTAAAATAGAAAATCATCTGCCAAATAATAAAAATAAAGAATATCGCATCAACGACCGGAAGAAACAGGCTATGAAAACCGTTGCCGTGGTTTAGGTCGGTATGGTGTAGTGCAAGTGCCCCAAGAAGATAGAAACAGGTTTTTATCATAAGCTGGATTACATTGATGGCTTGAATTATGCTTTATGGGTCAGATTATAGTGTGTATATCGATAAAAGAAATTGGACAGAGCCGCTAATTAAGCCAAACTTTGTAATAATCATCTTGCCGCTGAGGCTAAGTCTCATGGGTTTAACACTTGAAGGGACATCTTATGGACGTTAAATTAATCATTGTTTTGGTCGTTGTCGCAGTACTGCTGTTTTACATTGTCGGTATATATAACCGGCTGGTTGCCCTTAGAAATCGTTATCAGAATGGCTTTTCGCAAATTGAAGTGCAGCTAAAGCGTCGCTATGATTTGATACCGAACCTGGTGGAGACCGCTAAGGCTTATATTAAACATGAGCGAGAAACTCTGGAAGCGGTAATATCAGCCAGGAATCAGGCGCTGGCCGGATTGAAGGCCGCGGCAGCTGATCCTTCGAGTGCGGCTGCAATGGGCCAGCTGGCCGGGGCCGAGGGAGCTCTAGCTGGAGCATTGGGTCGTTTGAACGTGGTGATGGAAGCGTATCCCGAGCTAAAAGCCAACGAAAACATGATGCAACTTTCAGAAGAGCTCACAAGTACGGAAAATCGTGTGGCTTTTTCACGGCAGGCGTTTAACGATGCGGTCACCGAATATAACACTTACCGCCAGAGTTTTCCGCCCGTGATACTGGCACCCAGCTTCGGTCATAAAAAGGATGCCACTTTGCTTGAGTTTGATGATAGCGAAGAGATTCAGAAGGTTCCTGAAGTGACGTTTTAACCCTGTCTGTTAACCACGGATGAATTTCTTTCAGCACCAGGATCAGGCGCGCAAGCGAACCGGCTTGTTAGTGTTGCTTTTTGCTCTTGCGGTAGCCAGTCTCATCGCATTGACCAATATACTGGTGCTGGTCTTCGCCCTTTATGCAAGCAATGGCGATCTGTCAGAATCGTTGGTTAACACGGAAGTGGTCGCGCTGGATAGTTTGCTTAGTGTCAGCTTGGGCGTACTTTCCATCATTTTGCTAGCCAGTCTATTTAAGTTAATACAGCTTTCCCGTGGTGGTCGCGCGGTTGCAGAGGCGCTGAGTGGAAAAAAGATCAATCCGAATACCGATGATCCGGATGAGCGTCGTGTGCGCAATGTGGTGGAGGAGATGGCTATTGCGGCCGGAATACCGGTGCCGCCGGTTTACCTGTTTGAAGAGCAGGGAATTAATGCTTTTGCAGCTGGGTATCAGACCGGAGACGCAGTGATCGGCGTATCTCGTGGTTGTGTTAACCTGCTTGACAGGGATGAATTGCAAGGTGTAATTGCACATGAATTCAGCCATATTCTTCACGGTGATATGCGTCTCAATATTCGTTTAATGGGGGTGTTACACGGTATCCTGGTAATTGGTATTATCGGATACTATTTGTTACGGGTAGTCTCGCGTGTTGGTTATCGCCGTCGCTCAGGCAGAAATGATCTCGCACTTCCTCTGCTACTCTTGGGAGGGGGGTTGGCTATTATCGGTTATGCGGGTACTTTTTTCGGCAATCTCATTAAAGCTGCTGTCAGCAGGCAACGAGAATACCTGGCTGACGCGTCTGCCGTCAGATATACGCGTAACCCTGCGGGTATTGGTGGTGCGCTGAAAAAAATTGGCGGGTTCGTTAAAGGCTCTCATCTGGAACATCCAAAAGCCGCTGAAATGAGCCATCTATTTTTTGCTCAGGCGATCAGCCATTTTTTAGGTAGCTTGATGGCGACTCATCCACCATTGAGTGAGCGCATTAAACGAATTGATCCGAACTGGAATGGGCAGTATCCGCATGTTGCTCAACAACCGCCAAAGACAATTTTTATGCGCGAAGTTGGGCAGCCAGGGGTTAGTCCGAATGTCGCTAGTAGGATGTCGGCGTCAATTATTCCGGAACAGCCTAAAGTTGAAGATGTGCTTTTGGCTTCTGTGGGGGAGCTGGCTGCAGATCAACTGTCTTACGCCAGTAATCTGTTAACAAGTATACCTGAGACGGTCATGGACGCAGCGCACGATCCTTTTAGTGCGCGAGCTATGATTTATTGCCTGCTGCTTGATAGGCGGCCGGCGGTTGAGCTAAAACAGTGGCAGCAGCTCGAGAGTACGGCGGATGCCAGGGTGTTTGCGGAAATGCGTCGATTAAATAGGCCAGAGATTCGAACGCCCAGGTTTCGTTTGCCGATATTGGAGCTGTGTTTGCCAGCATTGGCAGAGCTGAGCGATGAGCATTATCAGATATTTAAAACTAACCTGATCCATTTGATTAAAGCGGATCAGGCAGTAGAGTTATTTGAATGGGCGGTATATCGAATTATTATTCAATATATTGAGCCTGATCATGGTCTGATTTTTAGTAAACGGCAAATCAAGTCATTAAAATCTGTGGGCAAAGCAACTGAACTGCTGCTGTCTGCGTTGGCGGCTGCTGGCGCAGATAGCCCGGATAAAGCTATTGAGAGTTTTAGTAGGGCAAAGGAGATGCTAGGTCTGCGGCGAATACAGTTTGTTTCTTATGGTGAATATGGATTACGGGATTTATCACGAGCATTGGCGATATTGAACCGATTGCGGCCCCTGGTTAAACCTAAGTTGCTAAAAGCCCTGTGCCTGTGTGTGAACTATGATGGACAGGTTAAACCAATAGAAATGGAACTTCTCCGGGCGATCTCTGTTTCTCTGGATTGTCCAATGCCCCCCGTTGTTGAAGCTGGAGTTATTTTCACGTAGTCACCGATTTATTTCATGGTATTTAAATCAATTAGTTAAAGAATGAAGTTGAAGAATTTGTAATCTTGACTAGTCTGTAATCAACATAAAATAAAAAAATAACAACAATAATTACTTTTAAACCCGAGCGGTAAAAATATTGGAATGAGGCAAATGAGAATGATTAAGCGCTCTGCGGCCATTTGTGCCGGAAGTTTGCTGATGCTTTCAAGTCAGGCTATAGCAGTCAATGATAAGGCGTTGGATCTACTTAAAAAGGGGTATGCTGAGTGTAAATCAGCTCATATATTAAGACGGCAGGACTTTGATCAGGCCAAGGAAACTTACAATACGTTTCTCGAACTAAGGGATCAAGCGGCGGCTATTGACGCAGGTATCCTGGAAAGTGCCAATCCGGAAGTTACTCGAATTATCGGTTATTGTGACACCGTGGGGGTTGATATACGAAGGACAGAGGCGTTACCTGTTTTTCAGGAAGGTGTTGCCGCCTGTGACAAATCTGCTGAACATCTACGTAATAATGAAACTGAGGAAGCAAGAAGTGAATTCACCAACTATCTCGAGCTAAAAGCCAGCGCCGAAGATCTCAGTAAGGCGATAGTTGATGTATTTTCAGTTAAAGCTGAAATTCGTCGTTGTGATCGCGTTATATCTGAAATTGAAGTTGCCGAAGCAAAGTTGGATGAGCTCAAAGGTACACTAGAGGAAAGCCTAGAATATTTGGGGGAATCCCTGAGCATGTGTCAGACTCTGACCGGTAAAGAGGTGAAAGGTCTCGAATTGGAAAAGATGAAACAGGGATTGGAGGCGTTTACGAATCACAAAGATTCTCTGCCCAATCAAAATCTGCTTCAGCAGGAAGAGGTGGCAAACCTTCCCATTACCCAAAAAATTGAAATTTTAAACAAGAAAATTGAAGCTTGTACTGTCACCGCAAGAGCAAATATCAAGGTTAAGGAAAAGGAACTGATTGCGGCTGAAGAAGAGCGCAAAAGATTAGAGGAACTGGCGAAGTTAGAGCAGAAAAAGCTACTGGAACAGGAGGGCGAAACAGATAATGCTGGTGAACCCTTGGTCGAAGAAACCCCGGAGCAAAAACAGGAGCGTATGTCTCGTAATTTTGAGTTTTACAAACTGGTGAAGCGGGTGAACCCTGAATTTCCAAGTCGCGCCCTGCGCACGGGTAGAGAAGGGTATGTTGTGATTGAATATAATGTTAATCCGAAAGGAAAGGTAGTAAACCCTACGGTTATTGAATCCAGCCCCAAGCATCTGTTCGAAAAAGCGGCTCTCAGCGCTATTAGAAAGTGGCAGTATGAGGCCCAGTTTGAAGATGATGAACCGGATATGGCGTTGGCGCGAACCCGTATGAGCTTTTCCCTATCTAATTGATGTCTGGTCTTGGTAAGCCGGAATGCCATCAGTAAGTGAGTGACAAAATATAACTAAAAAGGCGGGCATAGGTAGCCCGTCTTTTTTATACAGAGAAAATTTTATTTATCTTTTATTAATCATTTGGTTGCGGATTTTAGCTCACCTAATAGATTAGGTGATGCCCTTGGTTTTTTGTAGTGAAGTCAATTTTTTATTATGGGGGGGAATAGTTATGCCTGGCTTTGCTATACCCAATGACAGATAAGCCTGGTAACTTATTGAAAAATAAATAGCTGCATGAGCGTTGATTGTTTGTGCTACCAACAAGGCGATGCATCTTTATGCCATCACCAATTTACGATCAGCACCACAATTCACCTGATCGATGTTTTTTGGTAAAAATGTAGAGTCTTAATTTGAACATTTATCAATCTTTACTATGCTTTAACTTAGGGATTGCATTAAACAGCTACTGATAGTTGCGGATAAAAATTAAACAAACAGAACCATGGAGAGGCGATCACTTCAAGAGAAAAATGAGAGGTTAAATATGAAAAAATATTCTTTATCCCTGTGTGTGACCAGCCTGTTAGTGTGTTTGCTTGGTTTTAGTGGTATCGCACAATCCTCTGATCAGATGGCTGAAAATTTCAAATATTACACCCTAGAGAAAAGAGTGAATCCTGATTACCCCAGTCGAGCATTAAGAACTGGCCGTGAAGGGTATGTTGTGATCGAGTTTAACGTAACTCCCGATGGTGAGGTTGTGAACGCCGTGGTCATCGAGGCTAGCCCTAAAAATCTGTTTGAAAGATCTGCGTTGAAAGCTGTTAAACAGTGGCAATATAAAGCTGATTTTGCCGGTGCCACACCTGATTCAGCACTGGCGCGCACGAAATTGCAATTTGCGCTATCGAACTGAGTTTTTGCTTAAAACGTTCATTCTGTGGCAAGCGGCTGAAGCTAATGCTTGCCACAGATTCCAGACTAGTTTTCTTCCCGCGTAAATACCCATTCGCCATTGCCTGACAAGGCGTCATTGAAACAGTAGCCCGCCGAATTGAAGGCTTGTAACTGTTTTGCCTGCATTATTCTGTTTTGGATGATGTAATTAGCCATTAAGCCCCTGGCTTTTTTTGCATAAAAGCTAATAACTTTATACTTTCCGTTTTTCGCATCTTTAAATACCGGGGTGATAATTTTACTATTTAACTGCTTTGGCTTTACGGCTCTAAAATACTCATTTGAAGCGAGGTTTATAACGACCCCGTCGCCACTTGAATCATTATCGAGATTCAGCGCATTGGAAATTTTGTCACCCCAAAACTCATAGAGATTTTTCCCTTGGCTGTTTTTTAAAGGGGTACCCATTTCCAGTCTATATGGCTGGATCAGATCCAGAGGTTTCAGGATTCCGTAAAGGCCAGAAAGAATTCGTAAACGTTGTTGCGCAAACTGACAGTCGGCTTCGCTGAATTGATTGGCCTGCATACCGGTATAGACATCGCCACGAAAGGCAAAGACGGCCTGCTTGGCATTATCGGTTGTAAAGGGCCGGCACCAGGTTTCAAAGCGGGTGCTGTTCAGCGCTGCTATCTTTTCACTAACCCCCATGAATTCGGCTAGCTTGTCTGGAGAAAATTTACGCAAAACTGCAATAAGCTCTGCTGATTCATTTAAAAACGCTGGAGTCGAAAACGAAGAGGTTTGAGCCGGTGTGCTAAAATCCAGGGTTTTTGCTGGAGACAGAATGACAAGCATGGTGATTCCACTAATAGACAATAAATGAGAAGAAGAACCATTCTAATATAAAACAGCGCTTTTGGTTAAGCCGAAATCCCTTCTTTTAACTAACCAGGCAAACTCCTTGAATATTCCCCTAGGTCATTTGGCTTCCGGAGCGTTGGTAGATTAATGTGGCGTTGTGCTGTTATGTCCAGCTTTACAAACAGAGCTTGCTTAACCTTTACGAAACATTTACGTCTGCACGAAACATGTGAGCCAGGGAATGATTTCTGATAGGCTGCCCAAAAAAGGATAGAAATACACGTATATGTCAGAAAAACAGCATTTGCCAGATAAGCAGGAAGCGGAAAACTCTCAGAGTCAGTTTTGTTTGCTTACCCAAAGACGGTTCTTGCCGTTTTTCGGTGTGCAGTTTCTTGGCGCATTTAACGATAATATTTTTAAAAACGCTCTGCTGCTGCTTATCGCTTACCAGGCAACCGTCTATTCACAGGTTAGTACGGATATTTTAAATAATATGGCAGCGGGCTTGTTTATTTTGCCCTTTTTCCTGTTTTCGGCATTGGCAGGGCAATTAGCTGATAAATACGAAAAAGCGCTGCTCATTCGTGTGCTTAAGCTGACTGAATTAATTGCAATGCTCGGTGCTTCGTTGGCATTTTTTTATCAAAGTCTATGGGGACTGTTAGCGGTGCTGTTTTTCATGGGAATGCAATCAGCCTTCTTTGGCCCGGTAAAGTATTCAATTATTCCGCAGTACTTGAGCGAGGATGAGCTGGTTTCGGGAAATGCTTTCGTGGAGATGGGTACTTTTCTTGCAATCCTTCTGGGAACGGCGGGAGCGGGGGTTATGATGCAATGGTCGGCTCCTGAAACCGGAATATCAATTGCCGTTTGTTCCCTGGCGCTGCTCGGTTTGATGGTTAGTTTCTGGATTCCACGCGCACGAGCTGTCGCACCCGAGATGAAAATAAGGTTGAACCCCGTCAGCGAAACTGCTGAAATTTTACGCTACGCTTATACTAATCGAACAGTTTTTCTTGCCATATTAGGTATCTCCTGGTTCTGGTTTTTGGGAGCGTCCTACCTGACCCAGCTACCCAATTATAGTATTGAGGTGCTGTTCTCCCGGGAAAGCGTGGTCACTTTACTACTCTGTGTTTTTTCTCTTGGAATTGGTGTTGGTTCACTGCTTTGTGACAAGCTGTCGGGTCATAAAATAGAGATTGGTATTGTGCCATTGGGGTCGCTGGGGCTCAGTGTTTTTGGCCTGGATCTTTATTTTGCCAGTAATTTTTCTAACCCCGGTGAGCTGAGAACGCTGGTGGAGTTTTGGCGGCTGGATGGGGCACTGCGAATACTGATAGATATGGCAATGATAGGAATTTTTGGAGGCTTTTTTATCGTGCCACTCTATGCCATGGTGCAGCAACGAACGTCGGAAAATTATAGAGCGCGAGTGATTGCGGCTAACAATGTGTTAAATGCGCTGTTAATGGTACTTGCTGCGCTGGTAGCTATTTTATTGATTGGACTGGCAGGCTTGGCGAAAGAGCAATATTTTGCGGTATTGGCACTGATGAATGCTGCGGTGGCTCTTTTTATCTACAGCGAAGTTCCAGAGTTCGGAATGCGTTTTTTGGTTTGGTTGCTGGGGCACTCAATATACCGGGTCAAGCACCAGGGACTGGAAAATATTCCAGAACGGGGCGCTGCAATCATTGTCTGCAATCATATAAGTTATGTCGATGCTTTGCTGCTGGCCGGAGCGGTGCGACGTCCTATTCGGTTTGTGATGCACCGAAGTATTTATCAAATACCCATTTTAAATTTTGTGTTTCGTGCTGGACGGGCGATACCTATCTGTTCCCGTCAGGATGATCCTGTGGTTTATGAGCAAGCGTTTGCCAGTATTGAGGAAGGTTTGAAGCAGGGTGAGTTGCTTGGTATCTTCCCAGAGGGTAAGTTATCAACCGATGGAAAAATGAGTGAATTCAAGTCGGGAATTGAGAAGATTATAGCGACTAGTCCGGTACCAGTTATACCGATGGCATTGCGTGGATTATGGGGCAGCTTTTTCAGTCATCAGGGGCGCGGAGCATTTTTAACCGGACCTAAGAAGCTTTGGGCTAAAATTGATGTGATCGCGGGGGTTCCGGTAGCACCCGACAATGTATCAGCACAGAGTTTGTTTCGAGCGGTATCGGAACTACTAAGAGATGGCTGTTAGCACTTAAACTATGGGTAGGGGAGCAAAAGCATGTTTCAAATTACACTTTACGTGCCCGAAAGCCACCTGGATTCGGTAAAGTCTGCGCTCTTTGAGGCAGGAGCAGGACGTATCGGAGCCTACGATTGCTGTGCGTGGCAGTGTAAAGGAGAGGGTCAATTTAGACCGTTGGCAGGCAGCAAACCCTTTCTTGGGGAGCTGGATAAAATTGAATCGGTCATCGAATATAAAGTGGAGCTGGTCTGTGAAGATATATTGATTGAGTCGGCAATTAAGGCAATGCTCGACGCTCACCCCTACGAAGAGCCTGCCTATTCGGTATGGTCATTATATAGCGTTTTGTAGTATTGATTACTTTCTAAGCGGGCGGGTTATATCGTGCATACGAACGTCATAGCTACCCTTCTGACGATCCGAAAAAAAGAATTCCAGTGTTTTTTTCATCACAGGAAAGGCGAGCTCATCCCAGGGAATGGTACTTTCTTCAAACAGCCCAACTTCAAGGCTTTCCTCTCCAGCACCAAAATCCAGATCTAATAAATCTGCCCGGAAAATCATATATACCTGATTAATGTGAGGGAGGTTGAATAGGGTGTAAATGCCATGGACATTGACCCGCGCCAGTGCCTCTTCCCAGGTTTCTCGAATAGCAGCTTCTTCACTGGTTTCTCCGTTCTCCATGAAGCCGGCGGGCAGGGTCCAGAGGCCGTAACGAGGTTCTATTGCTCTTTTGCACAACAGAACCTTGTCATCATAAACCGGCAGACATCCGGCGATAATCCGCGGATTCTGATAATGAATCGTATCACAATCATCGCAGACAAAACGCGGTCGGTTGTCACCAGCCGGAATCTTCTCGATGACCGAATTCCCACAGTTGCTACAAAATTTCATAGTGATGAGTCTAAACTAAAACGGGACAGATTATAAATTGAAATTTGAAGAGCAGAGATGCCCCATCTTGCCGATGAGGCATGCGCTTCAGACAGGGGTAGAGTGCGCGGTTAATTAGTGAATACCGGATCAAATCCCACGGCCCAGATAATGACAGTTGAAATAATCAAAACAATCGCAATAACCAGAGCGAAAGTTAAAATGGCACTGGCAAACATCACTCCTCTTTCTTTCGGGATTTGAAAAACAATCGGCACGCCCTTATACAACAGATAAGCGGCATAGGATGAGGCGATGACCAGCGTAATGAGGCCTACCCAAATTACAGGATAAACACCAACAATACTCAGAACTAACAGCGGCGTCGACACATATACGGCCAGTGCCGAGCCGGATAATTCATGTTCTTCAAGATCCGTATAGGTATTGCGCATCCAGTCAATAGCGATTCCGGTGACGTAGATGCCAGCCACAATTGCTAGATAGGCTACAATACAAAGCGGGATTGTGCTTTCGACTGTTAATTTAGTGACGTTTCCATCGCCGATCCGCCACCCGGTTTGTGTTGCACCAATATATCCTGAGATCGGAGGTATCGCCGCCAAAATTAAGATATAGAGCAAATAAGGTTTTGAGCCAGCTTTATGTTCGTTTTTGATTTGTTCCCATTCTTTGACGGGGTGTGAAAAAAGACCCCATATTCGATTAATTAACACGGCATATCTCCTGTTCATTCGTCACACTTTAAAGTGTTGTTGTTATATCACTGGGCGATTTTTAGAAGCAACCATAAAGCATCGGTGTATTTATGGATTTTTCTAGTGCTTCTTTCCAGCCTTTCTCACCTGGGCTGTTTTAATAATATTGCCCTTGGTGTGGATCGTTTCAATATAATAGTCGCCTATACGAAATGCAACATTTGCATCAGGTATTGATTCCAGAGCCTCAATGATTAAACCATTAAGGGTTTTTGGGCCTTTAGTAGGGAGGTGCCATCCCTGTGCTTTATTGATGTCCCGGATATTTGCACTGCCTTCGATGATAAACGACCCATCCTGCTGTGGGTGAATATCTCTGCTGTTTGTGGCCGCATCAGTGGTGAACTCTCCGACGATTTCCTCAAGAATATCCTCAAGTGTGGCAATTCCCTGAACATCACCATATTCGTCGACCACGGCGCCAATTCGACGTTTATTTTTCTGGAAATTTAACAGCTGTACATTCAGTGGAGTACTTTCCGGGATGAAATAGGGTTCTTGAGAAGCCTGCAAAATGGCGGCTTTTGTAATTTCAGTATCAGTTAGGAAGCGCACCGCATTGCGCAAATGCAGGAAACCTGAAATCTGGCTGATATCCTCTTTGTATACCGGCAGCCAAGTGTGCTGGCTGATTTTTATTTGCTCGATAATAGCTCCAATATCATCATCAATATCAATGCCGGAAATCTCATTTCGTGGCACCATAATATCTTCAACCGTTACTTTCTCCAGATCCAGAATTCCCAGTAGCATGTTCTGGTGGCGTTGCGGTATCAGCAGGCTTGCTTCATTCACTAGCGTGCGCAACTCTTCCCGTGTGATGTGTTCGGCGGTGTCGCTCTTGATGCGTACGCCGAATATGCGCAATAGTTGGTTGGCGATAAAGTTAACCAGCCATACCAGCGGATAAAGAATAAAGAGCAGTGGCCGTAGAACAAAGGAAGCAGGGAAGGCAATGCGTTCCGGATGCATGATGGCAAGCGTTTTCGGTGCTACCTCGGAAAAAACGAGTATCACCAGGGTTAGCATGCCTGTTGCAGCGGCGATGCCGGCACTACCCCATACTCTGATTGCTATCACGGTGGTAATGGCAGATGCGGCGATATTGACAAAATTGTTGCCGATTAAAATTACACCGATTAAACGGTCAGGCCGGGACAACAGTTTGCTCGCCATCACAGCGCCGCGATGTTTATGTTTAGCGAGGTGACGCAATCTGTAACGGTTAAGCGCCATCATCCCCGTTTCAGAACTAGAAAAAAAACCTGAGAGAAGAATAAGGAATGCTAATACTGAAAACAGTATGCTAAGAGGGATTTCGTCCAACTAGCGAAGGGCCTTTATTGTTATCGAACAGTCTTTTTATGCTGTTCTAGAATTAATGTCAAGAATATCGAGCTATTTAAGTTTAGCTAAACCAAATTGATCATCCTTACACCAGGATAACTTCTAATACCAACTTTGTACCAAAGTAAGCCATCATCAGCAAAAGATAGCCGCTCAAGATCCAACGAATGGCAATACTGCCTCTCCAGCCCAAACGGTATCGTCCGATCAAAAGTAGTGAAAAAATGGCCCAGGCTATGATCGAAAGTAGCGTTTTATGCACTAAATGTTGTGCAAACAGATCCTCGATAAAAAGTGCTCCAGAAATAATGGCAGCGGACAAAAGGATTACGCCTACCCAAATCAGCTCGAACAGAAGTTGCTCCATAATCTGTAGCGGTGGTAATTGCATCACAAAGCCATTGACGCGCTGATGTCGCAATTGCAGATCCTGCCACGCCAACAAAACGGCTTGTACAGCAGCAATGGTTAAAACGCTGTAGGCAAACAGGGAAAGTATAATGTGGCTGGTGCTATACAGGCTTAAATGAATGACGGGTTCCTTGGTGCCATGCGAAATAATGGCAGAGACGAGACCCAGTGCTGCAATGGGGTAGATACCAATTAACAGATTCTCTAACGGTTTTCTAATACTGCTGGCAAGTAACAGGCCAGCGACCAGCCATCCGATAAGAGAGGATATTTTGAAGAAACCTAAGTGGAGGCCCTGTTCGGTTATAACGGTCCCACTGAAGCTTAGCGTATGAAATGCTAGTGCGGCAGCGCCTAGTAGTAATACCCTGCTGCGCTGGCTATTATCGCGTCTCACGAGACTGAAATACTGCAATAGTGTGCCACCGATATAACAAATGATGGCAATAGTTCCCATTATGCTAGAAGTCATTGAAATGTGTTTTTATTGTCCATGAATCATTTATTTTAGAGGGATGAATGTATTGCATTTCCTGTTAAAATGCCACATTAAATCGACGTAAGTCAGCGGAACTACCCGTAAGTCAATCAAGGGCTAACTGCTGAATCACTCTGGTTTGGTAAATGAGATATTAATAGTTAGGGCAAATATTGCTCATCAGGAAAGGAAGAGAGCCTCTCTATGTTTGATAGTTTAACCAGTCGCTTAACCCAAGCACTTAAGCAGGTTAGCGGAAAAGCAAAACTCAGTGAAGACAACATAAAAGATACATTGCGTGAAGTACGCATGGCACTGTTGGAAGCGGATGTTGCGCTGTCCGTCGTTAAATCTTTTATAGAGCGTATCAAGGAACGTGCCGTTGGGCAGGAGGTTGCCAAAAGCCTGACGCCGGGGCAAGCGTTTATAAAGATCGTTCAGAGTGAGTTGGAGAAGGTGATGGGAGAGTTCTGTGAAGAGCTGAATCTCGCCGCCCAACCCCCTGCAGTTATTCTGGTTGCAGGCTTACAGGGAGCAGGTAAAACCACTTCAATAGCTAAGCTTGCACGATGGCTAAAAGAGCGTAAGAACAAGAAGGTGACCGTAGTCAGTGCCGATATCTATAGACCGGCAGCTATTAAACAATTGGAGACATTGGCTAATGAGGTGGGTGCTGATTTTTTCCCCAGTTCTGTTGAACAAATTCCGGTTGATATTGCACGCAATGCGATAGCGCACGCCAAGCAAAGATTTTCCGATGTCGTTATAATCGATACAGCAGGTCGTCTGCATGTTGATGCAGATATGATGGACGAGATTAAAGCCCTGCATGCAGCGATAAATCCAATAGAGACGCTCTTTGTTGTAGACGCTATGACTGGGCAGGATGCAGCGAATACCGCCAAGGCGTTCAACGAAGCATTACCCTTAAGCGGTGTTATTCTCACAAAAGCCGATGGTGATTCACGCGGTGGCGCCGCGCTTTCCGTGCGCCATATCACAGGTAAACCGATTAAATTTATTGGTGTCGGTGAAAAAACCGATGCACTGGAGCCTTTCTACCCGGATCGACTGGCATCGCGTATCCTGGATATGGGCGATGTGCTGAGCCTGATCGAGGAAGCTGAGCGCAAGATCGATAAAAAGAAGGCCGACAAGTTTGTTAAAAAGGTCAAAAAAGGTAAGAAGTTTGATCTCAATGATTTTCGCGATCAACTGGAGCAGATGCGTAATATGGGTGGTATCGGCAGTTTGATGGATAAATTGCCGGGAATGGGTCAAATGTCCGGCATGGTGGAGAAGCAGGTCAATGACAAATCCTTAGGTCAAATGGAGGCGATGATTTGCTCGATGACGCCCCGTGAAAGACGCTATCCAGATGCCATTAATAACTCGCGTAAACGCCGTATTACAGCGGGTTCAGGCACCCAGATTCAAGATTTGAATCGTCTACTCAAGCAACACAAGCAAATGCAAAAGATGATGAAGAAGTTCTCTAAAAAAGGGGGGATGGCTAATATGATGCGTGGTATGAGCAACATGATGCCCCCAAGCGGAGGATTTCCACGCTGATTGCTTTGCATTTGGGCTGTCTAAATAAACAGATAAGTGCTTGGCATGGCAGTTATTTTTAGCGTAGAATACGCGCCTTTTTTAGGGCTTTGCCCTTTTATTAATCGTGGGTGATCTTGAAACCCACCTGGATCAGAGGATACAACATAATGGTAGTTATTAGATTGTCTCGTGGTGGCGCTAAAAAGCGTCCATTTTACCACCTCACTGTTGCGGATCGACGCAACGCTCGTGACGGGCGCTATATTGAACGTGTTGGATTCTTTAATCCAGTTGCGAAGGGTCAGGAAGAGCGTTTACGTATTGATCAGGAACGCATTGCCTACTGGTTAGGCAAAGGCGCACAGCCGTCAGCTCGTGTAGTCACTTTGTTAAAGGAAACTACCGAAGCCTGATAGCGGGAAACATCCCCAGGATATGTCGCAAGCAGAATTTATAGTGCTGGGGAGAGTTACCTCGGTTTATGGCATTAAAGGCTGGGTTAAGGTTGTGTCCGAAACCGAGCCTGTGCAAGGTATCCTCGACTACAAATTCTGGTTTATTAAAACCAAAAACCGTGACTGGTCCCCTGTAAATTTGATTGCCAGCAAAAAGCATGGCAAAGGTTTGGTGGTTCAGTTTGAGGGCAGTACTGATCGCGATATAGCGATGAATTATTGCGGCGCGAGTATAGGGGTCACTAAAAGCAGTTTGCCTTCACTGGGCGAAGGTGATTTTTACTGGCACCAGTTGGAAGGCCTCAAGGTGTATGCAGAAAGCGAGTCGGGATCAGAGCTATTGCTGGGAAGGGTGGATCATTTGATGTCAACAGGTTCAAATGATGTACTAGTGGTGAAAAGTTGTGATGGTAGTATCGATAAGCGGGAGCGTTTACTGCCGTATTTGCTGGATCAGTTTGTTAAATCAGTTGATCTGGATAAAGGTGAGATCAGGGTCGACTGGGATCCGGAGTTTTAGCCATGAAGGTAGGGGTCGTCAGCTTGTTTCCCGAAATGTTTCGGGCTATCACTGACTACGGAATTACTGGAAGGGCAGTAACCAAGGGTTTGCTTGAGCTGCAATATTGGAACCCAAGGGATTTTACTCAGGATAAACATCAGACGGTAGACGATCGACCTTATGGTGGTGGGCCTGGGATGCTGATGAAGGTTCAGCCCCTCAGGGATGCTATAACTGCAGCAAAGCGATCATTAGGTGGTCAGGCTAAAGTGGCTTATTTGTCTCCACAGGGCCGCACCCTGGATCAAAAGGCGGTAAAGGAGCTATCAAGTCGCGAGAGTTTGATTCTCGTGGCAGGTCGATACGAGGGCGTTGATGAGCGGGTTATTGCCAGTGACGTCGATGAAGAGTGGTCTGTAGGCGACTATGTACTCAGTGGTGGTGAGCTTGGTGCAATGGTGATGGTGGATGCGATTACTCGCTGGCTGCCGGGAGCGCTTGGCCATGAAGATTCGGCACAGCAGGATTCGTTTATTGCGGGATTGTTGGATTTTCCGCACTATACAAGGCCGGAAAAGCTGCTTGGGCAAAATGTGCCGGATGTTCTACTTAGTGGGCATCATGAAGAGATTCGCCTTTGGCGTTTAAAGCAATCATTGGGGCGTACCTGGTTAAGGCGACCTGATTTGTTAGAAAATATAGAATTGGATAGTGAGCAGGAAAAACTGCTCGCTGAATTTAAACAAGAGTTTCAGGCCAGATAATGGCCAAACATTTGGTTTTTTAGGAGCTAGAGCAATGAGCGGAAAAAATACAATTATCCAAGCGCTGGAAAATGAGCAAATAGACAAGGAGATCCCCGTATTTGGGCCTGGTGATACCATCGTCGTACAGGTTCGAGTTAAGGAAGGTACTCGAGAGCGTTTACAGGCCTTTGAAGGTGTTGTACTGGGTAAGCGTAATCGTGGACTGAATTCCGCTTTTACCGTGCGCAAAATTTCCCATGGTGTGGGTGTGGAGCGTACTTTCCAAACCTATAGTAGGCTGGTGGAAAGCATTAAGGTGAAACGTCGTGGCGATGTGCGTCAGGCCAAGTTGTACTACTTGAGAGAGTTGTCTGGTAGAGCTGCGCGTATTAAGGAAAAAATCCAGTAGCAGCAAGTTTAGAATTTGTTGTTACAGCAGGCCTTAGTATTTGCAGCGTTTGCGTGAATCATTAGATTCAGGAACGGTTGTGCTGGGTTGAGCAAAATATAGAGAAAGGGCGGTTATACCGCCCTTTCTCTATATAGGCTATTATTAATTAGCTTGAGATCTTTGCATAATGTAGCGAGCGACGGCAAGATGAGGCAAAATTCGGCGAAAAAGCGGACGACTGCATGGATGCATGGGTTAGAGCGAAGCAGGAAGCCAAAGCCGAGTTTATACTTATAAATGAGCATGTTGAGCCGGGTTTTAACATAGTATTGCCTAGCGTAGTGGTTATGCAAAGGTCTCAGCCTGTATAAAAAGAAATATCAATTAGGACGCGACAGGATATTTGAACCAAAACGCGATAAGTGCTTCTAAAGCGAGAGCCCGATTTGTATGGCATGGAGTCAAAATATGCGATTTTTATTAGTGGGATTGTTAGGTTGGTTAATTTTTTTGGCAGTTAGCGTGCAGGCCGATCAGCCGATCAGTACAGAGCAAAAAATAACTGAAAAGATACAGGCAGCGGTTCCTAAGCTGCCCATCGTTGCGGTTAAACCCAGCCCGATGAAGGGTTTTTACGAAGTTGAGTTGGCCAATGGTGAACGTGTTTTTGCTTCAGAAGATGGCACCCACTTTGTCGCAGGGGATCTGTTTCAGGTGTTGGATGAAGGTCTGGTGAACCTCACTGAACAAAGTCGTGATGCCGGACGTGCAGAGAAAATGTCATCGATCAAAGATGAGCAGTTGATTGTATTTACGCCAAAGATTAAAAAGGCATCAATCGCAGTGTTTACCGATGTGGACTGCGGGTACTGTCGTAAACTGCATCAGGAAATGGATGGCTATTTGGCGCGCGGTATTGAGATAAAGTATCTTGCATTTCCGCGAGCAGGCATTGGCTCTAATTCCTATAAAAAGATCGTATCTGCCTGGTGCGCAGATGATCGCCAAGAAGCGATTACGCGTCTTAAAAATGGTGAAGAGATAGAAGCAAAAGATTGTGAAAACCCCGTTGCGGAACATTATAGTCTGGGTAGTGAAATGGGTGTTCGCGGCACACCGGCTTTAGTGCTGGAGTCTGGTCAGTTGGTGCCAGGATTTATTGAGCCGGATCGCCTTGCTGCGCTATTAGGCCTGTAGATGGTTTGAAATCATAACGTCAATCTTAACGCAACCTGGGGACGATCAACTGCGTCTCCTTTTTGGTTTTTTTCTTTGAGTTAGTGGTCGGGCCTCAAAAATTTGAGTCACTATTGGGTACTGCTCCAGACAGACTCTCAAGCTAATTAAAAAGTAATATGGATCGCTATTATATTCGTAACTGGCTTTGTGTTTGCAGGTCAGCTCCTCTACAATAAGCGCCTTTTAACTTCTCCCAGAATATCAGCGTGAAAAAAGAATTTAGTCGTATAGATCGTCTACCCCCTTATGTGTTTAACATCGTCGGTGAACTCAGGCAGCAGGCGCGTGCGCGTGGTGAAGATATCATCGATTTCAGCATGGGTAATCCTGACCAGCCGACACCCAAGCATATTGTCGATAAGCTTGTGGAAACGGTTAGGCGTGCAGATACGCACCGCTATTCACAGTCCAAGGGCATTCCCCGATTGCGACGGGCTATCTGTAATTGGTACAAGCAAAGGTATCAAGTAGAGTTAGACCCTGAAACCGAGGCCATTGTGACCATAGGTTCCAAAGAGGGGCTGGCTCACCTCGCATTAGCTACCATGTCACCGGGCGACGCGATCCTGGTACCCAACCCCTCTTACCCAATACATCCTTATGGTTTTGTGATCGCGGGGGCTGATATTCGGCATGTGCCGTTAACTCCCGATGTTGATTTCTTTACTGAGTTGGAAAATGCGATCAAGACTTCTTGGCCCAAGCCGAAGATGTTGGTATTAAACTTTCCTGGAAACCCAACAACTCAGTGCGTCGAACTGGAATTTTTTGAAAAAGTCGTCGAAATTGCGAGAGAGCATCAGATATGGGTGATACAGGACTTGGCGTACGCGGATATAGTCTTTGATGGCTATCAGGCGCCTTCAATTTTGCAAGTTCCTGGTGCCAAAGAGATTGCAGTAGAGTTTTTCTCCTTGTCCAAGAGTTATAATATGCCGGGCTGGCGCGTAGGATTTTGTTGTGGAAACCCCACTCTTATCCAGGCTCTGGGCCGCATTAAATCTTATATGGATTATGGGACGTTTACCCCCATCCAGGTTGCGGCTATTTCGGCTTTGGAAGGGGATCAATCCTGTGTCGAACAAATTCGTTTGCAATACAAATCCCGTCGCGATGTGCTTTGTGATGGGTTAAACAGTATTGGCTGGCAGGTTAGCAAGCCTAAAGCCACCATGTTTGTATGGGCACGTATACCCGAAGCATATCGCGAAGCGGGTTCCCTGGAGTTCAGCAAGCGTTTATTGCAGGATGCCAAAGTAGCCGTTTCTCCCGGTGTTGGGTTTGGTGAATATGGCGACGATCATGTGCGTTTTGCACTGATCGAAAATGAGCATCGTACCCGGCAGGCGCTGCGAGGTATCAAACGCATGTTTAAAAATGACGGGTTTTATACGGGTGACCAGTAGTAAATAATAGGCATGCTTTTTATGTGGAAGCGTCGATTTTTCTGAAAGAACTGGTAGCTAATAAATGAGGAAATTTCTTTGGAACCGGTAAATATTGGGATCTGCGGACTAGGTACGGTCGGAGGTGGCACCTTCGATGTGCTTAACAGAAATGCAAAGGAAATTACACGACGAGCGGGAAGGGAAATAAGGGTTTCCCATATAGGTAGTCGCAGCCCAAAAACTGATTACGACCTGCAACAGGTGTGTGTGCTGGCAGACGTGTTTGATGTCGCCACGGCACCTGAGGTGGATATCGTTGTTGAATTGATCGGAGGCTGTGATGTTGCGCTCGACCTGATATTGACGGCGATCGAGCAGGGTAAACATGTTGTTACCGCAAATAAAGCCTTGATTGCAGAGCACGGGAACGAGATATTTGCGGCCGCGCAGGAAAAGGGTGTGATGGTGGCTTTTGAGGCAGCAGTTGCCGGTGGCATACCTATTATTAAGACAATACGTGAGGGCCTGACCGCTAATAAGATTGATTGGCTGGCGGGCATTATCAATGGCACAGGCAATTTCATATTGACGGAAATGCGGGAGAAAGGGCGTCCGTTCATTGATGTGCTGGCCGAGGCTCAGGAACTTGGGTATGCAGAGGCGGACCCCACCTTTGATGTAGAAGGTATCGATGCGGCGCATAAGCTGACGATTTTGGCTTCGATTGCGTTTGGGATTCCGTTACAGTTTGAAAAGGTCTACACCGAGGGTATTAGCCATATCAGCGCGCAGGATATCCTGTTTGCAGAAGAACTGGGTTATCGCATCAAGCACTTGGGCATCGCTAAACGGGTGCCTGAGGGAATTGAGCTAAGAGTGCATCCCACTCTGGTTCCGGAAAGACTGTTATTGGCCAATGTCAATGGTGTGATGAATGCTATCATGGTGCATGGTGACGCGGTTGGGCCGACTCTCTATTATGGCGCCGGAGCCGGGGGTGAAGCGACTGCTTCTGCAGTGGTAGCGGATATTGTCGATGTGGTTAGAACATTAACAATAGACTCAGACGACCGGGTTCCCCATTTGGCATTCAAATCGGATTGTCTTTCGGATGTTCGCATAATGCCAATTGAGTCAGTGGTCACCAGCTATTATTTAAGAATGGAGGTCTTGGACCAGCCGGGAGTCATGGCCAATGTTGCGCGAATCCTTAGCGAGCTGGACATCAGTATTGAGGCAATTATTCAGAAAGAACCGCAGATTAAGGGAAGCGAGGTTGCTATCATTTTGCTGACGCGAAATGTTGAAGAAAGCAAAATGAACGAGGCTATTGCTGAGATTGAGTCCCTTGATTCGACTTTGGGTGATATTGTTAAAATTCGTGCAGAGTCTTTGATTAATTGATGGCTAGCAACTATTTCCATGACGCATCGATATTAAGGTAGAGAAGCAAGTGAAATATATCAGTACACGTGGTCAGGCACCCGTGTTGAATTTTGAAGAGGTTTTGCTGGCGGGTTTGGCGAGCGATGGAGGTTTATATGTGCCGGAGTCGCTGCCCCATTATAGCAAAGCTGAAATTAATGAGTGGCAGGGGCTATCCTATGCCGATTTGGCATTCAGGATTATTCAGCCTTTTGTCAGTGATAGTATTCCGGCTAAAGACTTGAAGTCGATAATTGATGAAAGTTACGCTGGTTTTAGGCATCCTGCGGTTGCTCCTTTAACCCAGCTTGATCATAACGAATGGATTCTAGAGCTCTATCATGGGCCGACGCTGGCTTTCAAGGATTTTGCATTACAGCTACTTGGTCGATTGCTGGATTATATTCTGCAAAGGCGCCATCAGCATGTTTCTATATTAGGTGCCACCTCCGGAGATACCGGTTCAGCTGCGATTGAAGGCTGCCGTCGCTGTGAGAATGTTGATATCTATATACTGCACCCACACAACCGTGTATCGGACGTGCAGCGAAAGCAGATGACCACGGTGAATGGTGAAAATATTCATAACCTGGCGGTCGAAGGTAATTTTGACGATTGCCAAAGCATTGTCAAAGCCTGTTTTAATGATCAATCCTTTTTGCAAGGCAAACATTCGCTGGTAGCTGTGAACTCGATCAACTGGGCGCGTATCATGGCTCAGATTGTGTACTACTTTTATGCGGCACTAGCGGTAGGTGGGCCGTCCAAAAAAGTTTCTTTTTCCGTGCCAACGGGAAATTTTGGAGATATTTTTGCTGGTTATCTGGCAAAACAGATGGGCCTGCCGATTGAGCAGTTGGTGATTGCGACAAATAAGAATGATATTTTGCACCGGTGTATCAGTAATAACGATTATAGCAAAAAGCAGCTTGATCATACCCTGTCTCCCAGCATGGATATCATGGTGTCTAGCAATTTTGAACGCCTGTTGTTTGATCTCTATGACCGGGATGGCGCAGCTGTCTCAGCGTTGCTGGATAACTTTAATGAAGGTGCGGTATCGCTGGATGATAGGGTATGGAAACGTGCCAGAGAGAATTTTGACAGCAGTGCGGTGGATGACGATCAAACCTGCGAAACGATTGCGGAAATTTTTGAAGCGACAGAGTTATTAATTGACCCTCACACGGCTATTGGTGTTAGAGCCGCTCGGCAGTGCAACAGGAATCGCAGTATTCCGATGATAACGCTATCTACTGCGCACCCGGTAAAATTCCCTGAAGCGGTACTCAAAGCTGGCTGTGAGCAACCTACTTTGCCTCATCATATGGCAGATTTGTTTGAGCGGGAAGAACGTTATAAGGTGGTGCCTAATCAGGTTGCAGAAGTGCAGCGCGCAATCACTGGCAGCAACGATTAGTGGAAACGCAGGCAGCCTTGATCCAGGTAACCTTTATCCAAATTGCCTTAATCACAGTTTATTCATGACAGATCGATAGGGATGCTGGACGCAAACATGAAAACCATTGTGCGGCGTCCCGTTGATGCCGGACGGCTTAGCAACCTTTCCTCACAACATCCGCTGCTTGCGCGAATTTTTGCGGCTAGAAAAATTAACAGCGACACAGAGCTTGAGCTCGGTCTAGCCGGATTATGGCCCTTCCAGAAGCTTAAAGGCATCGATCAGGCAGTCAAACTGCTACATGATGCAATGCTGCAGCAACAACAGATATTGATCATTGGTGATTTTGATGCGGACGGGGCCACGAGCTGCGTATTAGCCGTCAGGTTGTTGCGGGCTATGGGCGCTTCTGCAGTCGATTATCTCGTTCCCAACCGTTTTGAATATGGATATGGCCTGACTCCGGAAATCGTTAAGGTCGCTCAGTTAAAGAAACCTGACCTGATTATTACTGTAGACAACGGTATATCCAGCATTGAGGGTGTGGCGCTGGCTAGAAAATTGGGTATTCGGGTTCTGGTCACTGATCATCACTTGGCGGGGGAACAACTGCCAGACGCTGATGCGATTATTAATCCAAATCAGCCGGGCTGTGAATTTCCCTCAAAATGTACTGCTGGGGTAGGAGTGGCTTTTTACCTGTTCATCGCGCTGCGAGCTCAACTGAGAAAAGCAGGTTGGTTTGAAAGCAAAGAGATACCGGAGCCGAATCTGGCGGATTACCTGGATGTGGTTGCCTTGGGTACGGTCGCTGATCTGGTGGCATTAGATCACAATAATCGGATATTGGTGCATCAGGGTTTACAGCGGATTCGCAGCGGGCGGGCTCTGCCGGGTATTTCGGCACTTTTAAAAATATCAGGTCGAACTCAGAGTGAAATAGTGGCCAGCGATTTGGGGTTTGCGCTGGGACCCCGACTCAATGCCGCCGGACGGCTGGATGATATGTCGTTAGGTATCGAATGCCTGTTAACAGATGATGATCAGCTAGCGATGGAGATGGCGCTACAGCTGGATACCTTGAATCAGTCGCGCAAAGAGATTGAATCCGATATGAAGCAAAGTGCGTTGAGTAGCTTGAGTGAAATTCAGGTTAGTTCAGAGCAAGTGGGGCTTTGTCTCTATGATAAGGAGTGGCATCAGGGTGTTATTGGCATTCTCGCTTCACGTATTAAAGAGCAATACCATCGACCGGTTGTAGCTTTTGCCGATGCGGAGAAGGGGGTGATCAAGGGTTCAGCGCGCTCGATTAAGGGATTTCATGTGCGTGATGCATTGGATGCGCTGGCTAAGCGGCATCCGGAAATATTAAAAAAATTTGGTGGCCATGCGATGGCCGCGGGGCTGAGCATTGAGCGCAAACATCTGGAGGCTTTTACTCAAGCATTTAATTTGCTGGCGCGAGAGTGGTTAGATGAAGCCGATCTTGAGGCGCAGGTATTGACAGACGGAGCGCTTGAATCAAGTTACTTCACACTCGATATCGCGCGATTGTTGCGCGATGCCGGGCCTTGGGGGCAGCAGTTTCCCGAACCTCAATTTGAAGGGGTTTTTCAGGTATTGCAGCAACGGTTAGTCGGCGAAAAGCATCTCAAGTTGAGTCTGGCAGCAGACCAGAACTCGTCGCCGTTGGATGCGATCGCGTTCTTTGTTGATCTTGAGCATTGGCCCAATAGCACCAGCCAGGTGCGCGTAGTTTATCGCCTGGATATCAATGAGTACCGGGGTGAAAAATCCCTGCAGTTAATCATCGAGCATTTAGAACCCTGTTAATGCTCGGTTGCGACCCTCCCGTTTCGCCTGATACAGGCATTCATCGGCATGTGTGACGGTTTCCTGCCAGGTTTTGTAGGTGGTGTTGTTATGCGTTACGCAGGCAACCCCGCCGCTGATTGTGAGTATTTTGGAGGGGCAGGCAGCGTGTGGGATAGCCTCTTCTTCCAGCGTTTTTACCAGCTTGCTCGCCAGCAATCCCGCTTGTGGTAATTCTGTAGCTGGCAGCAACAGCAGTAATTCTTCGCCACCGTATCGATAAAGACGATCCGATTGACGAATGCTTTGTTTAATACTCAGGGCTACGGCTTTGAGGGCTTCATCACCCGCAGTATGGCCATAATGATCATTGAAATTCTTGAAATAGTCGAGATCCAGAATGATCACTGAGTAAATTTGATTGTATCGAACTGCGGCGGCATGGGTATGCTGTAGGTCAACCTCCATTGCTCTGCGGTTGCCTATCTGCAGTAAATGGTCTTCCAGTGATAATGCCAACAAATCATTATTGGCTTGCAACAACGCCTTTGTTTTGGATTGTACGGTCGCTTCAATAATTTCGCTCTGCATCTCTACAACCTTGAAGTGAGCGTTGGCCAGGTCAGAATGAGTGATGAGACCCACCAGCTTCTCATTCGTGTCGACCACGGGAAAATGTCTAATGTGATTGGCCCGGCTAATGACCATCGCGTCAAACAGGGTTTGCTCCTGATTGAGGCTTATAATGGGGGAAGACATGACCTGTACTGCGGTTTTTGCGATAAGATCAGATTTTTCATTGGAGCGCTGCAGGAGTCGCACGATATCGCGTTCGGTGATAATACCGATTGGTCTTTCCTGGTCAGCAATGATAATGCACGACTGATTATTTTGTGTCATCAGTTCAAGGATGTCACAAACCAAACTTTCTTTGCCCACATGACATACATCGGGGGTCATGAGAGCCTCGACCAGTATTTCTTGCATAACTAGCGCCTTTAATAATTCTAACAAGCCTGTGCGCATGAATGACCGTTCTGTAATACTTTGCGTCAAATCCAGAGAACGACCTTCGATAGCAATTATAGATGCTTGTTGGGTTTTTTGAATTATTTTATTAGGTCAGTTTTAGTGTGGGTTCTGGCGTGGGCAAATCAAAGGCAGATATTTTTGTGTATGAAAGGAAAAGATCAGGCTATTTCACCTGGCAGTCATTCAAACTACAGAGCCAATCGGTTAGAATGCCAGCTTTTGTTCAGACCGAGACAGCTGACTTTATGATCGAAGTAAACCCACTAAATCAATTGCTTAAAGATTTGCGTGAAAGAACGGACATACTCAGGGGGTATCTTTGACTATTCGGAGAAGCGCGATCGGCTGGTCGAAGTAGAGCGGGAGCTGGAAGACCCGGACGTCTGGAGCGAGCCAGAGCGTGCTCAGGCCTTAGGTAAAGAGCGTGCTCAATTGGAGGGTGTGGTCAAAACCATTGAGATCCTTGATAGTGGCCTGGATGAAACTACAGAGCTGTTAGATATGGCTGTTGATGAGCAGGACCAGGAAACCATCACCGATCTGTCCGAAGAAGCAAAACGACTGGAATTGGAGCTGGATAAGCTGGAGTTTAAACGGATGTTTTCCGGGGAAATGGACATCAATAATGCATTTCTTGATATACAGGCAGGTTCCGGGGGTACAGAAGCGCAGGACTGGGCCGAGATGCTGCTGCGAATGTATCTGCGCTGGGGAGAGCAAAAGGGTTTTAAAACCGATCTGATGGAAGTTTCGGCCGGTGACGTTGCAGGTATTAAGGGTGCGACTATAAAATTCGAGGGTGAATATGCCTTTGGCTGGTTGCGCACGGAAACCGGTGTGCATCGGTTAGTACGTAAATCTCCGTTCGATTCCGGTAATCGCAGACACACATCCTTTGCCTCGGTATTTGTGTCTCCAGAAATAGATGATAATGTCGATATTGATATCAACCCCGCCGACTTGAGAGTTGATACTTATCGGTCCAGTGGTGCTGGCGGGCAGCACGTCAATACCACCGATTCGGCGGTTCGTATCACACACGAACCTTCAGGGATTGTGGTGCAATGTCAGAATCAGCGTTCGCAGCACCAAAATCGAGATTCTGCGATGAAGCAGCTGCGAGCCAAATTATATGAAATGGAAATTCAAAAGCGAACTGTGGAGGCTCAAGCCATGGAGGACAGTAAAGCGGATATCGGATGGGGCAGCCAGATTCGTTCTTACGTGCTGGATGCCTCGCGTATCAAGGATTTGCGAACCAATATAGAGACCTCGAATACCCAGGCGGTATTGGACGGTAATCTGGATTTATTTATTGAAGCGTCACTTAAAGCGGGTCTTTAGTGCGCTATTTCACGCAATTAAATGCGAAATTATACAAGCAACTATGTGAACAGTACTCATGAGTAATGATCAGGAACTACCGCAGGACGAACATAAAATTATAGCAGAGCGTCGCTCTAAGCTTACAGAATTAAGAGAGCAGGGTAATGCTTTTCCTAATGACTACCGGCGGGATCATTATGCCGAGGACCTTTGCCAGGCTCATGGACACAAGGAAAAGGAGGTCTTGGAATCTGAGGGTGTTAAAGTTGCTGTGGCAGGACGCGTCATGCTACGGCGAATTATGGGTAAGGCCAGTTTCTTTACATTGCAGGATATGACAGGCCGTATTCAATGTTATGTGCGCAAGAATGATTTGCCAGAGGGTGTCTACAATGCCTTTAAAAAATGGGATTTGGGTGACCTGGTAGGGGCTAGCGGTACGCTGTTCAAAACCAATACCGGGGAGCTATCAATCCATCTGAATGAGCTGCATTTACTGACTAAGTCGCTAAGACCATTGCCGGATAAACATAAAGGGCTTGCTGATCAGGAGATGCGCTACCGTCAGCGCTATGTGGATCTGATGGTCAATGAAGATTCACGGAAAACCTTCATTATGCGCTCAAAAATTATTGAAGCCATACGCCAATATCTTTGTGCGCGACGCTTTCTGGAAGTGGAAACCCCGATGATGCAGGTGATTCCTGGAGGAGCGGCCGCCCGTCCTTTTGTGACGCATCACAATGCTTTGGATATGCAGCTTTACTTGCGGATTGCGCCAGAGCTTTATTTGAAACGTTTGGTGGTCGGTGGGTTTGAGCGGGTATTTGAGATCAATCGTAATTTCCGTAATGAAGGATTATCCACGCGCCATAATCCGGAATTTACAATGCTGGAATTTTATCAGGCCTATGCGGATTACCGTGATCTAATGGATTTAACGGAGAACATGCTGCGTCATATTACCGAGAATGTGCTGGGCGATACCCAAGTGCATTATCAGGGAAAGGAGTATGATTTTGCCCAACCATTCCAGCGTATGACAGTAGTCGAATCAATCCTGCATTTTAATGGGGACATTGACGTAGATGCGGTTAACAGTCTAGAGGGCGCAAAAGCGATTGCTCGGGGTCTGGGGATACCGCTGAAGGATAGTTGGGGGGTCGGTAAGGTACAGATTGAGATTTTTGAAAAGACCGTTGAACATAAGTTGGATTTACCAACCTTTATTACGGCATATCCCACCGAGGTTTCACCACTGGCCCGAAGAAATGACCAAAATCCGATGGTAACCGATCGCTTTGAGTTTTTTGTCGGTGGACGGGAAATCGCAAATGGATTTTCAGAATTGAATGATGCAGAGGATCAGGCTGAACGTTTCCGACAACAGGTCGAGGAAAAAGATGCCGGTGACGATGAGGCCATGCACTATGACGAGGATTATGTGACAGCGCTTGAGTATGGCTTGCCACCGACTGCAGGTGAGGGGATTGGTATTGATCGTTTGGTTATGCTGTTTACCGATTCGCCATCAATTCGAGATGTGCTGCTTTTCCCGCATATGAGACCCAGTAGCTGACGGGGTAGCAAGGTGTCGAATACTGAACACATCCGGCTTGAGCCCGCCTGGAAGTTATTGTTGGCTGACGAGTTTGGCAAAAGCTACATGCAAGAGCTGCGAGCTTTCCTGGTGAGTCAAAAAAAGGCTGGCAAGACGATTTACCCTTCAGGTGATGAAATATTCAATGCCTTCAATCTGACACCGTTTGAGCAGGTTAGAGTGGTGATTATTGGTCAGGATCCCTATCATGGCCCCAATCAGGCGCATGGTCTTTGTTTTTCTGTGCAGGATGGTATTAAGCCACCTCCGTCACTACAGAACATCTACAAGGAGCTTAATGCGGAATTGGGCATCGAGTTTGGGTCTAACGGTTGCCTGATTCCCTGGGCAAAACAGGGCGTGTTATTACTTAACAGTGTGCTGACTGTTGAGCAGGGCAACGCTGGCGCGCATCAGGGCAAAGGTTGGGAGCAATTCACCGACCGTGTGATTGAGATCCTCAATTCTGAACATCAGGGATGCGTTTTTATGCTGTGGGGAAGTTACGCGCAGCAGAAGGGACAAATTATAGATCGTAACAAGCATTTGGTATTGCAGTCGCCGCATCCCTCTCCATTCTCCGCGTATCGAGGTTTTTTGGGTAACGGGCATTTCAAAAAGGCCAATGAGTATCTTGAGCAGCAAGGGGGCCAGCCGATTGACTGGGCCATATAAAGATTGGGTTCACACGTCCTTGTGTGGGCACATTCCGTCGCGCTCTCCATTGATTTAAGCATACGCGCTGTAGGCTGATTTACACGAAACAATCACTTAAAAGCCTGTAGGTAATATCATACAATTTTTGATTATTTTAGATTTTTTTCAACCAGTTAGTGCCTAGGGAACCTCTTGGCAGAAGATGCCGTTAGTCAGATTGGGCCCTGTTGGCGAACTGCATAGTGGCCAGACTACAAACGTCATCAACAGGCAGGATGTAAGAGTGCAATCGAACCGATATGTTGTTTATGACTTGGCAAACGGGCGGTGTCCATGTAAGAGGTTCCCTAGATCTGATCTGTATTGTAAATAATTTATACTCCTCCAGTTCAAAAAAGAGATAGTCATGAAAAAAATTAAGTTGTATCCCTGGGCAGAACTGGAACAGCGTGTACCGGTTCAGGCGGTGGTGGAGGGAACCGACCTGATGATTATTCGTTATGGTGAGGAAGTCTCGGTGCTATATGGACGTTGTTTGCACCGTGGTGTGTTGTTGGCCAATGGTGTGATTGTCGGGAAAAAGGTAGTTTGTAACTGGCATGGCTGGGAATTTCGCTATGATACGGGAGAGAGCGGACAACGCTGTCCGGCCCTGAAGAAGTTCAAGGCATGGATCGAAGAGGGTTATCTGTGGGTCGATGCTGATGAGGTGGTCAGCTGGAGTGAGCAGAACCCCGAGCCGTATCAGGTATAAAACTAACAGATTAAGTGTGGCAGTTCCTTAATGCAGGGCCGCGCTCCTTTCGATGTTTACAATACCATCAATAAAGTTTGTGTTTGAAAAACGATCGATCGGGTCAGCTTCATATTCCACTGTGATGGTATTATAAAGCCTTGTCCACATATCGATCCGTTTGATATTTTCTTCCATCAACGCGTATCGCAGATCTTCAGCCAGTTCGATCGGCCATAAACCATACTCGGGATGTGGTTTGCCTCCACAACTCACGAAGCCCATATCAGCGCCTTGGGCCTGGATTTCATCGAGCAGGTGTTTAACAAGATCCTGAGGGATAAATGGAGAATCAGTTGAAAAGGTTGCCAGCCATTCGCATTTAGGGTTATGTTCGCGTGCCCATTCCATGCCTGTTAGAATTCCCGCTAACGCACCACGGTGTTCCTCTATCGCGTCAGGAACTATGGGTACATTAATGTTGTGGAAGCGAGTGGGGTCGCCGTTTGCATTGAGTATGAGTGCTGTGACCTGCGGAGAGGCGCGCTCAATCACGTAGGATAAAACGGGTTTTCCCATGAGTTTTCTTAGGCATTTTTCGCCACAGTGAGAGTGGCGGGAAGAACTATTTGTTAGCAGTGCGCCAATTACGGGTACTTTTGATTGAGTTCTCATAATCAGACCTCTTGTTAGAAAGTTAACGCTTCAAGGCCTGTTTAAAACAAGCCCTTTTAACCTGGGCTTTCAGCTCAATCTTTAATTTATTCTATACCTCTAACCGGGCTTGTCAAAAACAAAATGAACAAATTAATAAAAGTATTTATACCAATTGAAATTGTGGAGGATCTTGTCAAAGTGTATCGATTGCGTGTGTCATTACAGGAGTTAAATTGAGTCATTTAAAGTTGTTTCGGTATACTTCCTTTAGCCGGTTGATTCCTTTGCTTTTTATAACCTGCTCTATGCATGTTGTGGACCTGTTTGCAGAGTCGCTCTCCGACCAGAAAGTGGCTGAGCGTAGGTCTGACGAGCGTTATCAGGGGCAAAGTATTATTAGTCTTGCTCCTCATATTACGGAGTTGCTATTTGAGCTGGGGGTGGGTGAACGTGTTGTGGGCACAGTGTCCTATAGCGATTATCCAGAGGCTGCGCGCTCTATACGTCGAATAGGTGATGCCTCAAATTTTGACCTGGAGGCTATCGTTGGGATGGCTCCAGATCTGGTGATTGCCTGGCAGAGCGGAACGCCTAGGAAAGCGATAGAACAATTAGCTATGCTCGGAATTAATGTGCATATGGTCGAATCAAAAGGTATGAGCAGTATTACCAGAAATATCAGAGAGCTCGGGGTTTTGGTGGGAAAGCAACGGATGGCGGAAAGCCGGGTGGCAGAATTCAAAGAGAGGATTGATGTATTAGAAAAGCGTTATCGTGATAAGCAAAAATTAAAGGTGTTCTACCAGATCTGGCACCAACCCTTAATGACAATTAATGGCGATCATGCGATAGATGATGTCATCGAATTATGCGGGGGCATTAACCCGTTTTCTCAAGCAACAAATTTGGCCCCCCAGATCGATCTGGAGGCAGTAATACTGGCAGATCCGGATGTGATTCTATTTAGTTCAGGGGCGGTTGGTAATGCAGACATGAGCGCGAAATGGCGTAAATGGAGTGATATCAAAGCGGTTAAGCAGGATCAGATATACAGTATTCCCTGGGATCTGATATCCCGGCAGAGCATGCGTATTCTGGAGGGTGCAGAGTATGTCTGCGAAGCCATACAAAAGGCGAGAAATTGATCTGGTGTTGCTTGGGCTGGCTTTTTGGATGCGCGAGTTTTAAAGGACATTAAGCCTCTAGCGCGGGTAGAAAAAGGTAAGTTCGTCGTTTTTGAATTGCTTAATCGGCCAGCCGTACGCGGTGTTTAGATTATCCGCGGTCAACACCTGTTCTGGAGTTCCAATAATGGGTTCCTGGTTTGGTACCAGTAACATAATGTGCGAGCAAAAACGTACCGCCAGGTTGATATCATGCAGGGCCATTAGCAAAGCGCCGTTGCTTTCTGTTGAGTGTTTCTTAAGCAGCAACAACAGGCGCATTTGATAATTTAAATCCAGGTGATTGGTCGGTTCGTCCAACAACATGATGCCTGGGTTCTGGGTCAAGAGAGTTGCCAACTTCAATCGCTGTTTCTCGCCTCCGGAAAGTGAGTTAGTCAAGCGCTTTTCAAAGCCCTCGAGTCCGACCTTGCGTAATGCCGAAGTGGTAATTTGAATATCCTGGTGGCTTTCCCAGTGCCAGCTTTTTATAAACGGGTGGCGTCCGATCAGTGCAGATTCAAGAACGGTTGCCGGGAAAGGATCTACTTGTTGTTGGAATAATATACCCATTTTTTGGGCGATTTGTCGGCGATTCAGTCTGGATAAGGGCTGGTCGTCTAGCTTGATGGCACCACTTTCGGCTGTTCTTAGTCCCGCGAGCGTATGCAGCAGCGTGGTTTTCCCCACGCCATTACAACCCAATATTCCCCAGGTTTGGCCGGGATCTATATTAAGATCAAGAGAAAAGCAGATTCGTTTATCTGCTATTTGAACGCCAAGCTTTTCTGTACAAAGCAGAGACATGGTTTAGCTGACCCTCTGCGTTCGATTAAGTATCAGTAGAAACAGAGGTACGCCTAGCAATGCGGTGATAACGCCGACGGGTAATTGCATCGGGCTTAACAGCGAGCGAGCCATCAGGTCGGCGATTACCAGTAATGTACCACCCAGCAGAATTGCGGCTGGTAGCAGCAGACGGTGATCGCTGCCCAGGCTCAGGCGCACCAGGTGTGGAACAATCAGACCAACAAAGCCTATGTTGCCCGCCAAGCTCACGGCAACAGCGGTTAACAGGGATGCGACGACAAATAGAAGGCTGCGTAACTGATCCACTGAAACACCAAGAGCGCTGGCCTGGTCGCTACCATGCATAAGCAAATTCAGCGGTCGCGCTTGCCAATAGGCGAATAAAAAGCCAATGATAAGTACGAAAGAAAGACTGCTAATGGATTGTACATGGCTAAGATCACCCATTAACCAGAAGAGCATACCACGCAGGTTCTGATTAGGGCTGATGGCGAGAATGAGGCTTATGAATGCGCCCCATCCAGCAGCCAAAACTACTCCGGTGAGTAACACGCGCATTGGAGACCAACTGCCTTTGCCGCGTGCAATACCGAATACCAGGGCCATTGACAACATGGCTCCGGCGAATGCGAACAGGGTCAATCCCGTACCGGCAATACCAAATAGCATAGCTAGCAATGCGGCGCTGGAGGCGCCACCGGAAATACCTAGAATATAGGGGTCGGCGAGAGGGTTGCGTAGAATTACCTGCATCAGCGCGCCGGCAAGAGAAAGCATGCCACCTACTACAAAAGCCGTAATAGCTCTGGGTAGCCTTAATTGCCAGACGAGAGTCTTCCCTAATGAATCAGTTTCACTAAAAAGCGCCTGAAAAAGCTCTTCGGGCCCCAAGATAAAGCTACCGATACACATACTCAGTACAATACTCGCCAGTGCCGCTATGAATAACAAGCAGAGAATAATGCTGGATCTTGGTATTGGCATTTACGTTCTCATGTTGGCGAGTTAAGGATTTTGTTTGTGCTGGTTAGCCCGATGACCTTCAATTATCAGGGAACCCTTTCAAGATTGGCCAGCAAGTATACCCGAGCGGCTGGTGCCAGTTAAATCTATTTGTGAATGTTGCTTGGTCTGATTATTGTTGAAAGGTAACAGCTGAGGGAGGTTGCAAGCAGCCAAGTGTTTGTGCGGTGAGATTGACCTGCCAGTAATTGGCAACAGGTTCTAGTGTTCGAGGTTTAGACAGGTTATTATCGCGCTCTAAATTTTTGATTGAATTGGAATATATAAATGAATTACGAGAATGTGATTACTGAACGCCATGGCAAAGTGGGTGTTATCCAGATGAATCGCCCGAAATCACTAAATGCGCTTTCATCCGGGTTGATGAAAGATGTTTCTGCTGCGCTGGAAGCGTTCGAAAAAGATGGCGACATTCACGCAATCATATTGACCGGAAACGAGCAAGCCTTTGCTGCTGGAGCGGATATACCTGAAATTAAAGATCAACACTTTATCGATTTGTATACCACTGACTTTATTAATGCGGATTGGGAAGGAATTGCTAAGTGTAAAAAACCAATTATTGCCGCCGTAGCAGGTTTCGCACTTGGAGGTGGTTGTGAAATCGCCATGATGTGTGATTTTATTATTGCTGCAGATAATGCAAAGTTTGGTCAGCCTGAAATTAAACTGGGTGTTATTCCCGGTGCCGGTGGAACGCAGAGACTGGCACGCTTTATCGGGAAATCTAAAACAATGGATCTATGCCTGACCGGACGGATGATGGGGGCTGAAGAAGCGGAAAATTGTGGTCTGGTAGCACGCGTGGTGCCTGTTGAAAAGATAATGGAAGAAACTATTGCGATCGCTACTCAAATTGCAAAGTACTCTCAACCCACCGTTAAACTGGCTAAGGAAGTTATCAACAAAGCTTATGAGACCACGCTTCGAGAAGGCGTTAAGTATGAGAGACGTATATTCCAGGCGTTGTTTTCAACCGAGGATCAGAAAGAAGGTATGAATGCTTTTGTTGAAAAGCGTAAGCCGGATTTTCACAACAAATAAGGGTAGAAAAGGTTGTGGCTGAAATTATTGATGGAAAAGCCTTTGCGGAGAGGCTTAGGGCTAAAATCAAACGTCATACAGGCGAGTTATTTGCGAAGGCTAAGGTGATTCCGGGTTTGGCAGTTGTACTTGTTGGAGAAGACCCTGCCAGTCAGGTTTATGTCCGCAACAAGGGCAAGCAGGCTAAAGAGGTTGGATTTAATTCGTTTGAGCACAAGCTATCACTTGATACCAGCGAGCAGGAATTACTGGATTTACTGGATCAGCTGAACCAGGATAAAAATGTACATGGTATTCTGGTTCAGTTACCCCTGCCGCAACATATCTCGGAACAGAAGGTCATCGATCGAATTAATCCAGAAAAAGACGTTGATGGGTTTCATATTAGCAATGTAGGTAAACTGGCAACAGGTCTGGAGGGTTTTGTGCCCTGCACTCCGTTGGGGTGCAGTATGCTTTTGAAAGACTATTTGGGTGATTTGAGTGGCTTGAACGCGGTTGTTGTAGGGCGATCAAACATTGTAGGTAAACCAATGGCAGCCTTACTGCTAAAGGAGAGCTGCACTGTAACCATTGCGCATTCAAGAACAAAAGATTTGCCGAATGTTTGCCGGGCGGCGGATATTTTAGTGGCCGCAGTTGGTCGCCCACAAATGATTCAGGGCGACTGGATAAAGCCAGGTGCAACAGTCATCGACGTGGGAATTAATCGCATTGAAGCTGAAGAGGGTAAGTCGCGACTGGTTGGCGATGTCGACTTCGTTTCTGCGCAATCAGTAGCGGGCGCTATTACGCCTGTGCCTGGTGGTGTTGGTCCCATGACAATTGCCTGTTTGCTATACAATACGCTGGTAGCAGCACATCGCATCAATGGCATGGAGTTTGTCGATTAAGGTTCGCTGTAAATAGGTTACAGGTGAGCGGCATTAGACTGCTCACCTGGTAATCAGGACAGCATTGACAACGCGGCCTGCATGTTTTCCGAAAGATCCTCTTCTTCCTCTTCTTGTGAAGGATCCAGACCAAGTTTAGAAAACGCTGGTATATTTTCCCAGTTCAGTTGTGTGCAGGGATGATTGGTGCCTTGGTAAGACTGCAGATTAGCGACCGTTACGACATCTACATAGTCCACTTGCTCGCTATCCCTTTCAAAGTTTAGATATTCCGCCGGTACCCGACTTAACTCTTCATTAAAATCCCATGCTTTAAGAATCATTTCGCCAAGTTTCGGGTGTAATTTTTCGATAATTTCATCGAGTGTAAACCCGTCACACAGCAAGTGATCATTGTCTTCGGCAAATTTAAGAATAGGTAATACGCCGATCTTATGAGTGAGTCCAGCAAGCGTAGCCTGTCCCGGAGAGAGGCGGGTGTAATTCTGCGCCAGCACATGAGAGATCCCTGCGACTTCGGTGTTGCGTGACCACAGGTCTCGCATTCGCGAATCAATAATGTCTGAAGTAGCCTGGAACATCTGCTTCATGGCAAGTCCGGTTGCCAAATCTGCGCTGTAGGACATGCCCAGTCGGTTAATGGCCATTTTCAAACTGTCGACTGGTTGGCTGGCACGAAGTAAAGGGCTATTGCAGATTTTAATCACACGTGCAGTAATGGCCGTATCACTGCTGATAATATCTGCCAGATCAGTAACGCATGAATTTTGATCCTGCGCGACTTCCCTAATTCGCAGAGCGACCTCAGGAAGCGTTGGCAATACAAGTTTATCGCTTTCGATTGCAGTTACAATGTCATGTTCAACAGTTTCTAATAAATTCGGCATGGCTTTTTAGCGCTTATATATGAGGCGTATTTGGATTCAAGTTAAGTATAGAATGCTTTTATATAAAAGCTGTATAAATAGCACCAATTTCAGCAAACTTTTTCAGAGCTCTATTCAGTTTTCTCTGCGCAATGATAGGGTAATGGGAGGAGCTGAGCAGTAAAACAATCTTCATGCGAACATAATTCCCATTGGTCCTTGGTGGCAAGATCGGCGAGAACGACCATTAGCACTTCCTGTTGCTGACTATTTAAAGGTGCGACCTCAACCAGCGTCGCAATATTTTGCGTTTCACCCTGACGCGTCAGTTCCATGCCCGGGATCAGTTCCGGGCCGTTATCGACAATAGCGCGTACCATTAAGCGTTTTGATTTTCCTCGGTACTGAGTTCGAGCAACAATTTCCTGGCCGGTGTAGCAACCTTTGTCAAAGCTAATGGCATCAATGGCCTGAAAATTAAGCATTTGTGGAATGTAGGCTTCACGGTTTACGCTGCTGATCTCTGCAATTCCCGCTTCTATGTCCTGCAATAGCCATTTATTGGTAGCGGCTGGCAGCGCGACCTGCGTAAGCTTTTCCCAGCATGCCTGTGCTGAGTCCTCGGTCACCCAGCATTCATAGCGCACCAGCGCCCCAGGTACCCGTATGACCATCCCTGTATCATTCTGCAAGACCTGGTTCTCTATTTGAGGGGTGCCGCCAAAAATTTCAGATAAAAGCGCATCACACTGGCTCCCTATCACGCCGATACCGACCCACTCGGCGCTTACATCCGTCATCTCGGATTTGAAAAAAACAATATACTTGCTCAAAGAATCCAGTGTCGAGGCAATAATATCGCTACGCATTCTCATCAGGTATTGGGTAGAGTCTTGCTGCGTCCGTTCAAGCAGTCTGAAACTGCTATAAACTCTTCCGCCAGGTGTGCAGGCCGCACCCAATAAGCTACTGTCAGGCTTTATCTGATTAAGATCGCAAGTCAGTTGCCCCTGTAAGAATTTGTTGCTGTCAGGGCCTGCGCAGCTCAGCAGGTTGAGATGTACCAGTGGGCAAATAAGGGCATATTCTGTTTGATTATCGGCAGCACTATTTGCCGAAAAGCCAGTCACAAATTCTGAATCCTGCTGCGCAGAAAACTCTGCCCCCATAGAAACTAAATAATTCTTCCACAGATCATTCGACATAAAGAGTACTCATAACAATACGTGTTAATTAAATTTATATATAATCAGAAACCTTTGCATAACTACTACGCTAGGCAATACTGTGTTAAAACCCGGCTCAAAATGTTCATTTATAAGTATAAGCTCGGCTCTGGCTTCTTGCGTCGATCTAACTACTGCATCCATGCAGTCGCCCACTTTTTCGCCGAATTTTGCCTTGTCTTGCCGTCGCTCGCTACATTATGCAAGGATCTCAATCAGTCTAACAAATTTCAATACACTAGAAGACAATTAAATGAGTGATGAAGTACACAAAAAACGCCTTTACTGGCATAGTCGTCGAGGAATGCTGGAGCTGGATCTAATTCTGGTCTCCTTTTTTGAAGATTGTTTTGACAGTCTTGCAAAATCAGACAAGTTGCTATACGAGCAGTTAATTGCTGAAGAGGACCAGGATTTATTTAAATGGTTTTTAGGACGAGATGTGCCGGAGAATGAAAACCTGGGCAGAATTGTCTCGCTCATCATAGCTCATGCAAAAACTCCCAAAGATCAATCTTAAAATTTCGCGATGGCTGCTAATCTATTTGTGCGCCCTGCATAGCGTTGTCCTGTTTGGAATAATACAGTTTCAATTGGACCTGTGGCATTACCTTTGTCTCCTGGGAGGCCTCACTGCAAGTGGAGTCTGCTACTGGTACTATTATTTTGGGCAGGGCCGAGTCGTTGCATTTAAAATATTGGGTGATAGGGTTCAGGTTTTTAAGTCAGCCCGAATGCGAGAATTCTCTTTGGCAGAACGTCATTTTGAGTCGGGCCAGGTGATTTTACTTCGACTCGATTCATCCGTTTTCGGATTAGGACGTGGACTGGCACTGTTTGCAGATGCGATCGACCGGGATCAATATAGGCAGCTGCGCGCCGCGCTGCGCTTTCCTGCGTAATAATTTCAGATCGCGCAGGATTACTGGTTTGAGAAATTTGGCGGACTTAAAATTGTTGCGCTCGATTGGGTATTGGTTTGGGGATAGTCCAGCGTATAGTGCAGTCCGCGGCTTTCTTTGCGTGCTAATGCGGACTGAATGATAAGATCAGCAACAACAACCAGGTTTCTTAGCTCTACAAGATCGTTACTTACCTTATAGTTACTATAATATTCCGCTATTTCCTGGCTGAGCAAATTCACCCTGTGTTTCGCTCTCTGCAGACGTTTATCTGTGCGCACAATGCCTACATAGTCCCACATGAAGCGACGCAGTTCATCCCAGTTATGCGAAATCACCACATCTTCATCGGAATCGGTAACCTGGCTTTCATCCCACTCTGGCGCGGTTGGCGGATCAGCAACCTGGTTAAGTTGATTAAGGATATGCTCTGCAGCGCTGTTGGCAAACACGAAACACTCGAGTAGAGAGTTGCTGGCCAGTCGATTGGCACCATGAAGTCCTGTGTAAGCTGTTTCACCAATGGCATAGAGCTGGTCAACATCAGTACAACCGTTAAGATCAGTTATTACACCACCGCAGGTGTAGTGTGCGGCAGGAACAATCGGAATAGGTTGTTTGGTTAGATCAAAGCCGAATGCCAGACAGCGCTCGTAAATGGTTGGGAAATGGCTGATGATGAAATCCCTGGATTTATGGCTGATATCTAGAAATAGACAGTCACAACCAAGACGCTTCATCTCATGGTCGATAGCACGAGCGACAATGTCGCGTGGGGCCAGTTCGCCGCGCGAGTCAAACGCAGCCATAAAACGAGTGCCATCGGGTAATAGTAAGCGGGCTCCCTCACCGCGCAGTGCTTCGCTGATGAGAAATGATTTTGCCTGTGGGTGGTAAAGACAGGTTGGGTGAAATTGATTGAATTCCAGGTTTGCAGTACGGCAACCAGCACGCCAAGCCATGGCGATTCCGTCCCCGCAGGCGCCGTCTGGATTGCTGGTGTAAAGGTAGACTTTGCTCGCTCCTCCGGAGGCCAATACCACAAATTTTGCTCGAAAAAGCTCAACATGTTCGGTGTCGCAGTTGAGGACATAAGCACCAAAACAACCTTTTCCGGGTAATCCCAGCTTTTCTCTGGTAATTAAGTCGATGGCCGTTCTATGCTCGAAAACTTCAATGTTTGGATGAGACTGGGCTTTGTGAGCCAAAGTATCAGAGATGGCTCGTCCAGTTGCGTCAGCCTGGTGAATGATACGCCGATGGCTGTGGCCGCCTTCTTTGGTGAGGTGATATTCTGATTCAGTCAGATTGTCGTTGTTTTCGGTAAAAGGTACACCCTGTTCGATCAGCCATTCGATGCTGCTTCGGCTTCGCTCTATTGTAAATCTGACAGCTTGTTCTTCGCATACGCCCGCACCAGCGGCTAAGGTGTCTCGCACATGAGCATCGACAGTATCTGAAGAGTCCAGAACCGCCGCCACGCCTCCTTGAGCGTAGTAGGTTGAGCCGCCACTAACCTGGTCTTTGCAGAGTAGCGCAACCTTAAGCTGATCCGCTAATTTGACAGCCAGTGATAGCCCTGCGGCGCCACTGCCGATTACGAGAACATCATGTTTAAAAATTGGGTTCATAAATCAAATAACTGGAATAACCATCAAGCGAGCTAACAGGCGTATCATACTGGCGGATTGCACGATCAGCTATATCTTTCTATTGAAAAAGCAGAAATTCCTGGGGTTACCCCCAGTTAGCCTGCGGGTAAGCAAGCAGTAAGATGGAACCAATCCAGCGTGATTTTTAAGGCGCTAATTCGTGCGGTGGTTATTATTCATGCGATAAGGATTAGTTATAACGGAGTGACAAAAAATAAGTTTGCACTATAATGGATTCTCGCTGTCATACAGACGGCCCAATAATAATCAATGAGATAATGTTAGATTTTAAAGCTGAAAATCAACAAGTTGGGCGATTTGGGGTTAAAGTTACACATTTTTTGTGGTTTTTACGATTAGTAAAGAACTTCTGGGGAATCCAATGGTCTACCTACCAAGATCTTACAGGCTCGTATCTGTCTCTTTCGATATTGCGATATAAAAGCGAAGGGAATCGGAGAGAAAATGGTTAGGGAGCAAGAGACCGATCAACAGTTGGTTGAGCGTGTCCAAAAAGGTGATAAGCGGGCGTTTGATCTGTTGGTTTTAAAGTATCAGCATAAAATTGCAGGGCTAATAAGTCGCTATATTCATGATAGTCACGAAGTACTGGATGTTTCTCAAGAGGCCTTTATCAAGGCATATCGGGCGATGGGTCGCTTTCGGGGAGACAGTGCTTTCTACACTTGGCTATACCGTATTGCAATCAACACTGCTAAAAACCACTTGGTGTCGAAAAGTCGCAGGCCGCCAGATACCGACGTGGAAGTGGCTGACGCAGAGTATTTTGAGAGTTCGACGCGGTTAAGAGATATTGATTCTCCTGAGCAGGAGATGTATAAGGCTGAGCTAGAGGAAACAGTGTACCGGGCAATTGAGCAGTTGCCGGAAGATTTGAGAACAGCAGTGACACTACGAGAGTTTGATGCAATGAGTTATGAAGAGATTGCCGAAGTGATGCAGTGCCCCGTAGGAACCGTGCGATCTAGAATTTTCAGGGCCAGGGAAGCCATTGATAAACAAATTAGTAATCTGATTGACCAATAAAATTAAAAATTAGGTATAACAGAGGTACATACTGATGACAGACAATCTGCGCGAATCTATCTCGGCTTTAATGGATGACGAAGCCAATGAGCTGGAAATTCATCGTTTGCTTTCGAGTAAGGAAGAGGGTGATGAGGTGCGTAACACCTGGAAAAGATATCAATTAGCCAGTTTTGCGATGAAAGGGCAGTTGCCAAAGCATATCGATATTGATATCAGTCAGCGCGTTGCCGAGGCTATCGCAGATGAAGGTTTAACCTATGAAGCTGGAACAGCGGTCAACTCTACCGGTTGGAGCAAAGTACTAAGACCGGTTGCGAGTATGGCAGTTGCCGCGTCTGTTGCTTTTCTCGTGGTGTTTGGCGCGTTGCAGATTAACCAGCCAGTGTCCGGCCCGCAGAGTGCGGAATTTACGCAGTCAACTTCTATGGATGCGACTTCCCAGTTTGCATCTACTATTGAGTCTCAGGACGCCAGTGTTTTAGCAGCAAATGCCGATTCTCTGACTCCCACACAAAAGAAATTACGTGCACTCATTGATACCCATACACAGCAGGCAGATCTGTCCAGAGGCAGGGCGTTTATGCCTTATGCCCAATTGGTCAGCGATGGTGATTCGCAAAGGTATTAATTGTGACCGCAGTAATTGCTGATCCTTTTAGCCGATTCATTAAACAATGTGTATTTCTGGGCTCGCTGCTTGCCAGTTTTCTTGCCTTTGCAGATACGGATGTAGCGCTCGCAGAAGAAGAGGCAAACAGATTACTGGCACGCATGTCCGAAGCCTTCAGCCGACTGGATTATGATGGCACCTTCGTCTATTCGCATGGTAACAGTATGGAAACCATGCGTATCATACATAGGGTAGATGAGGGAGTAGAAAAAGAGCGAATTGTGCGCATGGATGGTTCCAGACATGAGTTGATCCGTGACGGAGAGCAAGTGACCTGTGTTCACGCGGCGGGTTGGAAAGGTAATCTTAATCATCGCATACCGGCTGGCCCGTTCGCTAAAGCATTTATTCGTGATGTCAGCAATTTAACCGACAAGTACCAGTTGACCGATGGCCGAAAAGGTCGTGTCGTAGGTAGGGATGCAATTAGTTTTGCGATCAAACCCAAGGACGAATACCGCTACGGATATAGAATCTGGCTGGATCAGGAAACCGGACTGCTCCTGAAATCTGTATTGTTGCATGGTGGCCGGGTACTTGAACGGTTTCAATTTACCCAAGTTAATTTGTCTACGCCTATTCCCGATTCGGAGTTGGCGCTGGGTTTAACCGGTGAGGTGATTAAGCACAACCCGTTAACCCTGACGGCGCAGGAAACAATTGAGCAGAAAAAGCCCAACTGGAAATTGACTTGGCTTCCGGATGGTTTCATCATGAGAGTTCAAGGAATCCGCAGAACCTATGGTGGAAAAATGCAGGCAGATACACTGACCTTCAGTGATGGTATGACTGCCTTTTCTATCTTTATAGAAAAAGCCTCCGATGAAGCGCATCAGGAAATGGCAACCCAAATGGGTGCCACTGTTGCTGTGGCGCGTATTGTTAAAAATAAGTCAGGCAATTATTTTGCTACAGTAGTTGGCGAAGTCCCCATGCAGACGGCGAAACGGCTGGCTGACTCAATTGTCCCGGTCAGTGCAGAACCATGATTGAAGAGCAGGGCCGCGTCGTTGCGGTAGACGGAAATCAGATTTGGGTAGAAACCGTGCAGCAGTCGTCTTGCGGAAGCTGTGCTGCGAAATCCACTTGTGGTCAGGGGCTGATGTCGAAATTTAGCGAAGGAAAGCGAAATCACATACGACTGACGACTGATCAACCCGTGAAGTTGGGAGATGAGGTCGTTTTGGGGGTTCCGGAAAACACCCTCGTAAAATCAGCATTACTGGCTTATGGGCTTCCTCTGGTGCTATTTGTGCTTGCCGCTGCAGTTGCTGAAAGTCTGTTCGAATTGCCGGAGGTGGGAGTGATTCTGGTTGGGCTGGCAGCATTGATATCCGGGTTTGCACTGGTCAGGAGTATAGCTGGCGCCACCCAACTGTCTCTTCAACCGGTGATTTTAGAGGTATTGCCGGTATCCAACGGAGCTGTTTAGTCGAGACATTATGCAAAGGTCTCTGGTAATCTCAAAGTCTGTGTGAGCTGAAATTTAGCTAAGGAGCCTCTGGATCCCTCTGGCGTACAGAGCGTTTGTAGATCAAGACGGCTTTGTGCAGTAATGTCCAGACCTTGCAAACAAAGCCAACGCAGAGCTACGAATGCCCTGTAAGCCCCGGAGGGCGAGGCCTGAAAGCTTCATCTGCGGCGTTAGAAATTTTGCTAAGGCAATAAGCATTAGCGGCAGTTCCTGCCTTGCAGCTAAAACTTTCAGGTCTCGCAGAGGCATTAAGGAGTTATCCAGAGGTTCCCTAAGTTAATTCCCCTGGCGAAAAATCCGGGCTAGATAGATTTAACGGCTTCCAGTACTTCCTGTACATGACCTTTTACCTTCACTTTTCGCCACTCCTGCCTGAGTACGCCCTGTTCATCGATCAGGAAGGTACTGCGCTCAATCCCCATATGTTTTTTACCGTACATATTTTTCTCTTTAATAACATCAAATTGACGGCATAACGCTTCTTCCGGGTCGGAAATCAGCTCGAACGGAAAACACTGTTTGGACCTGAAGTTTTCATGGGACTTTAGGCTATCTCTTGAAACTCCGAAAACCAGCGTGTTTGCTCGTTCGAATTGATCATGTAGGTCACGAAAATCCTGGCCCTCAGTCGTGCAACCCGGCGTGCTGTCTTTGGGGTAAAAATAGAGCACCAGTTTTTTGCCTTTACAAGTCGTAAGGTCGAACGTCTTGTCGCTGGTTGCAACGACGGTGAAATTGTCGACGGGCTTGCCGATAGCTACTTGTTTCATTTTCTGATTCCGAATTGTTCAGTTTATTGCGCTGGTAGACGAAATTATAACCAGCTTGTCTTGTGATTGTGAGTCCCCGACATTACTATAGCAATTTATTTTTCTCGGCGGAGTAGGTGAATGATATCCGGCAGTATTGTGGCGCTTGTAACCCCCATGTTAGAAGACGGTGCCATCGATTGGCCAGCATTAGATCGACTGGTTGATTTTCACTTGGAAAAAGGGACCAATGGCATCGTCGCAATGGGAACGACTGGCGAATCGCCAACCCTGCCTGTTGATGAACATGTCGCGGTCATTGAAACTGTGGTCAAACGGGTAGCCGGACGTGTGCCTGTGATTGCCGGGACTGGCTCTAACTCCACCTCGGAAGCAGTCGAGTGGTCCAGACACGCAAAAGAGGTGGCTGCCGACGCCTGTCTGTTGGTGACGCCCTATTATAACAAGCCAACGCAGGAAGGCATGTATCAGCACTTTAAAATGATTGCTGACAGTGTTGATATTCCTCAAATTCTTTACAATGTGCCCAGTAGAACCAGTTGTGATTTGCTACCGGACACGCTGGCGCGTTTGGCGTCACATCCTAATATTGTCGGTATCAAGGAAGCTACCGGAGATTTGGCGCGAGGCAAAGAGGTTATTGAACGTTTCTCAGACCAGTTAATTGTGTATTCCGGTGACGACGCGACAGCGATGGAACTTATGTTAATGGGCGCAAAAGGAGATATCTCGGTGACTGCCAATGTTGTTCCCGACAAGATGGCAGCTATGTGCCGAGCGGCGATCAATGGTGATCGAGAAACCGCAGAACGTATCAACCAACAATTGGATGCGTTGCATCGGGATTTGTTTGTTGAAGCGAACCCGATACCGGTTAAATGGGCAGTTGCGGAGTTGGGTTTAATCAAACAGGGGATACGTCTTCCGTTGACGCCCTTAAGTCAGAAGTATCATGATCTGGTTCGTCGAGCAATGAAGCAGGCTGAGGTTATTTAGAGACTAAAAGAATGAAAAAAGTACAGGTTCGACCGACGCAGCTTTTTGCAGGTATTTTATCTTCGGCGCTTATTTTGAGTGTTTCCAGCTGTGGCTGGCTCACAGGAGATGAGGGGTATTTCAGAGATCGCAAACATGATTATCGTGATGCACAGGTTGAAAAGCCTCTGCAATTGCCTGAGGGAGCCGATGCTGATGCGATAAGGGAATTGTACCCGGTACCGGGTTGGGATGGCACGCCGCAGTTTGACAGCGATTTTTCTGTGCCCATGCCGGAAGTATTTGTCACCAAAACACAGGGTGAAATCAGAGCTTTTAAATCCGCTGAACGTTACTGGATTGTTGTTAATTCGCCTCCGGCTGAATCCTGGGCGCGGGTGCGGCGTTTTTGGCAGCTTAATAATATTCAGCTTGAAAAAGAGTCTCCGTTTGAAGGACTGATGCAAACTGTCTGGCTGACCAGGGAAAAAGATGGCGTGGCGACCCGCGATAAATTCCGCATTCGTGTGGAGCATGGTATGCATAAGAACTCGGCAGAAGTCTATATTATGCATTTGGGTTTTCCTAAGCAGGATGAACTACCCAGGCCCGAGCAGGTTGATTGGAGCAAGGTTAAAGAGGGTGACGAACTCTCTGAAGCGATCATGCAGGAATTAGCGAGCTTTTTGATTGAAACAGAATATGAAGGCGCACCAGCCTCTTTGTTGGCGCAGAGCTTTTCAGGGGCACCGAAATCCTCCTTGTCGACCGATGAACAGGGCAACAGGGTGCTGCTATTAACCTTAGATTATGAAAGAGCTTGGGAGTCGGTGGGCAAAGCCCTGGAAGACTCGGAGCTTGAGGTTACCGATAAAGATCGTAGTTCCGGCGTTTACTATGTGAATTATTTTCCCGACGCGAAAGAGGGTAAAAAAGGTGGATGGTTGTCTTTCGTCCCCTTTGTCGGAGGCAGTTCTCCCTCTAAGGGTAAGGGGCACAGATATCGGGTGACACTTAAAACAGAGGCGGAGCAAATTGTAGTGGCCGTAGCAAGTGATGCTGAACAGGACGATAGAGATTTGTCTGAAGCGGTTTTAGCGGGTATTCGTGACAACCTGATTTAAGGTATTTTTGGGTTTGCCTGGAGTTGATGGTTTGTACAGGTATTTAAGTGCGTTTTGCCTCATTGGGTAGTGGCAGTCGTGGCAATGCGACTATCATTGAAAACCAGCAAACCTGCTTGCTGCTTGATTGTGGGTTTACGCTTAAAGAGACCGTTAGAAGACTGGCGCGGTTAGGAAAAGAACCGCACCAGCTGGATGCCATTCTTGTAACGCATGAGCACAGCGATCATATCAGCGGCGTGGGCCCGCTGGCGAGAAAATATGGGATACCGGTATATATGACAGCCGGAACCTGTCAGTCAAATAGAATTGGCAAGATCGAGCGATTAGAGCAGATCAGCAGTCATGACCTCTTCGTAATCAAGGATCTTCAGGTACAGCCTATACCCGTTCCTCATGATGCCAGGGAACCCTGTCAGTATATATTCGAAGACGGTGCAAAAAAGTTGGGAGTTTTAACAGATTTAGGTAGTATTACTCCCTTCGTCAGGCAAAGCTATGCGAAGCTGAATGGATTGCTGCTGGAATGTAATCACGACCTGGATATGCTCAATCAGGGACCTTATCCCTACCGCCTTAAACAGCGAGTTGGCGGTGACTATGGACACTTAAACAATCAGCAGGCGGCACAACTGCTTACTGAAATAGAATTACAGGGACTACAGCACCTGGTGGTCTCTCATATAAGTGAGCAAAACAATACACCTGAATTTGCAGCGAAAGCAGTCGCCGAGGCGATGGATTGCAAGTCAGATTGGTTAACAATAGCTGATCAAAATAACGGTTTTGGTTGGCGAGAGCTAAGTTAATTGGAGACATTGATGGAAAAACGAAACGAACTTTATGCGGGTAAAGCTAAATCAGTATATACCACTGATGACGAGGACCGGCTGATTCTATTGTTCCGCAACGACACCTCTGCCTTTGATGGTCAAAAGATAGAACAGTTGGATCGCAAAGGCATGGTGAACAATAAGTTTAACGCTTTTATCATGGAAAAACTGGAAGCAGCGGGAATTCCCACGCATTTTGATCGTATTCTTTCCGATCAGGAATCGCTGGTGAAAAAGCTGGATATGATACCCGTAGAGTGTGTCGTGCGTAATATTGCCGCTGGCAGTATCTGTCGTCGCCTGGGTGTGCCGGAAAGCATGGACTTGAATCCTCCCACCTTTGAGTTCTTTTTAAAGAATGACGAGCTGCACGATCCAATGATTAACGAATATCATATCCGCACCTTTGGTTGGGCTGAAGATGTGTATATCGAGCGGATGAAAGAACTGACGTTTCAGGTCAATGACATACTCAAAGAGTTGTTTATGAGTGGTGGTATGCTGCTGGTCGACTATAAACTGGAATTTGGTGTTTACAAGGGAGAGCTGGTTTTAGGTGATGAGTTTACGCCGGACGGCTGTCGTCTCTGGGATAAGGATACCCGCGAAAAACTGGATAAAGACCGATTCCGTCAGGGTATGGGTAATGTTGTTGAATCATACGAAATAGTAGGACACCGACTTGGTATGAATTTCGACTAGCCAGTGTTGAGCCCGATATCCAAGCGGTATTGGGCTCAAACTTTCATTTTGCAGGTTTTAGTTCTGCAAAACTGATCTACAATTAAGCTGTAGCTATCACAGGATTGTAGATTGGACACCCATCATTTTCTTGTATTGGACCAGGGCGGTCATAGTAGCCGTGCACTGGTATTTAATGCGGCTGGCGAACTGCTGGCCCAATCTGCGGTTGCTGTTGAAACCTCAACACCCCAGCCGGGCTGGGTTGAGCAGGATCCTAAGGCAGTCGCCAAATCGTTGCTGCAGTCGGCGCACCAGGTGTTGGATGCGTTGCCGCAGGAACTGGCAAACAGCATCTTATCTGCGGCGTTGGTGACCCAAAGATCGAGTCTCGTCTGCTGGGATAGAGAAACAGGGGACGCGCTCTACCCGATAATCAGCTGGCAGGATCGACGAGCAGCGCAGTGGTTGGCCGACCAAAAGCTCGACGAAGCAGAAATTCACCATAGAACCGGTTTAAGACTAAGTCCACACTATGGGGCTAGCAAAATACGATGGTGCCTGGACCATGTTCCTGCGGTGCGTGAAGCATGCCTTGAGAAGCGCCTGGTTTGTGGGCCGCTGGCCTGTTATCTGATTGCCCAGTTAACGGGAAATAAAACGCCTCAGGTTGATCCCGCCAACGCATCCCGTACCCTGCTGTGGAATGCAGATAGCCAATCCTGGGATCCCTGGCTGCTGGCAGCGTTTGGTATACCAGAGCAAATACTACCGAATATAGTTGCTACTGAGCATGAGTTTGGTGACCTTCCATTTGATCGGAAAACCCTACCTCTGAACCTGGTGAATGGTGACCAGTCGGCGGCCCTATTTGCGACAGGCGCATTAAGACCCGATACCGCTTATATCAATATCGGGACAGGTGCGTTCGTTAATGCACAGTGGCTCGATAGCGCAACTGTGCCAAGCAAATTGCTACGGAGTCTGGTTCATAAAAAAGAAAGCGCGCTCTATGTAGTAGAGGGTACGGTTAACGCGGCCGCCACTGCACTGGATTGGGCAAAGGATGCGCTCGGTATTCAAGATATCAGCAGGCTTGATCAATGGGCGCAACAATATCTGGAGCTGCCTCTGTTTATGAATGGAGTCGCTGGCCTGGGTTCACCCTACTGGTGTGATATAGCAACCGAGTTTATTGGTGAAGGTAACGAACAGCAAAGAATGGTCGCGGTGTTGGAAAGCGTTCTCTTTTTGCTACAGGTCAATCTGGATTTGATGAAAGAAAATGAGTTTTGTCCCACACAGGTTATTTTAACGGGAGGCTTATCACAGCTGGACAGTCTGTGTCAGAAGCTAGCCGATCTGAGCGGGCTTAAAGTAGTTCGCCCCAAATTAATTGAGGCAAGCGCGCAAGGCGCCGCCTATTGGTTGGCGGGCTGCCAGAGTCAGTGGGATTGTCGGTTAGGTGATACATTCACGGCCTCTGCAGCTGGCATGGATAATATCAATCAGCGTTATACCCGCTGGTGTCAGGAGCTGAATCTTCGTTTGCCTCAAGTCTGAGCTGAAGTTTTCGAGTGTGTGCGATTCGAGTTCGTTTGCCCAATATTTTCTGTATCTGACGCACGACCTTTTCTGCGGTAGAACGGTAACTGGTTAATTTTCCGCCATAGATGCCTATAACCTGTTGATCGACGTTCAATAGGGTTTCACGTGATCGCTTAAAAAATCGTCTATCGGAGTGCGGCAATACCCGTAGACCCACAAAGCGGTCGAGAATATCAATTTCAAATTCAGGGAAATAATGGCGAACCGTTTCGAGCAAGTAGGTTTCTTCCGCAGGAAGCGGACATACCTCGTCTGGATCACCCCGGAACAGGGTTTCGGTTGTCCCCACCAGCGTATTGCCGTACCAGGGGAGGGCAAATACCGCACGTTGGTCCTGAGGGGCTTCCAAATAAAAACAATGATTGGCAAGTGAACCACGAAGTAATACATGTGACCCTTGAACGAGGTCAATTTTGAGCGGCTGCGGATGTGGAACAATACGCTGTGCAATCTGGTTGACCCAGGGGCCACCGGCGTTGACCAGACAACGACAGTCCACATGCTTTACCTCATCCCCCTCCTGATAGCTCACGCTATAACCGCCGGTTGTTTGTTTTGCTGATACGAACCGAGCAGGGCAAGCGGAAGTGGCGCCTAGCGCACGGGCTGATGAGATGACTGCTTGCGTGAGTTGCAAGTCATTAGTTTGTGCGTCCTGATAGCGAAATACAGTTTTTAAATCATTAAGGCGCAATGGAGCCAGCGTTGGGTATTCGCTTTTTGATAATTGTTCAAAGCGGCAACCGGGCCTGAATCCGGCAAACAATGAATAAATCATCAGACCCAGTCTAATTTGCCAGCTTGGGTACTTCGATTGTTTATAGACCGGTATATAGAAGTCTGATCGACTCACCAAATCCGGCGCAATACGAAGCAGAAGTTCACGTTCGCGCAAACATTCCCAAACCAGTTGAAACTGACCCGATTGCAGGTAGCGCAGTCCGCCATGTATAAGTTTGCTGGATTTGCTGGATGTGCCTGCCGCCCAGCTGTTACGTTCAAGAATCAATACACGATAGCCGGCAGCGGCGGCAGCTTGCGCAACACCGGCACCGTGGATGCCACCGCCGATCACTACCAGGTCATAGACTTGCATCGGAGGTTATCCGAAAATGCTCATCCAGAGCACTTTGTAACTCCACAAAAGCAAAGGTCTCAATCAGCTGAACTCCGCGTTCTTGCAGTTCGATAGCGGTCTCCGGGTTGTCGATTTCATAAACTACCAGTTGCGAACCCTCTATATGCAGATCGCCTGATGTCGGCAAACGTTTCTGATTACAGAATACATACTGGGGTTTCAGTCGTGCAAACAGCTCACTGTTGAGCTGTTTCCAGCGCTCTATGACCAGACCGATATTGGGGCAGGCCAGATCGTGTGCGTAGGCTATAAAATCGACGGAAAAACTGATTAAGGTGCACTGGTCAAACACCGGCATTAATGCTTCAGTGACACGTTGATAAACCTTTTCAATACCATGAGCCTCAATGGCGCAGCGCTTGATCTCGATAAAGGCATGGACTTGCGGGTGTGCAGCTAACAAAGTGACCAGATCTGCCAGCGGAGTGATGCACTGTGATTCAAACCTCTTTCCAAAACGCGCCGGTTCATGTGCGGGTGTCTTGATCAGCTCGGCAAATGGATATTGGTGGATCGCACCCTTGAGACCGCTGATATTTTTCATATGGCGATCGTGATAAAGTACCGGGACCAAATCTGAGCTGAGTTGAATGTCCGTTTCAATAAATCGAGCACCCGCCTGTATTGCCTCGGCCAGGCTCAATAGCGTATTTTCGGGATACCGCTTTTGATAGCCACGATGGGCCACTAGATTAATGGGGTTCATAGACTGTTCCTGTTACCTACAGTATGGTGCATAATTGGGTGCTTTTCCAAATTCTGTGATCGCAGGTCGGCAATTCGTTCTTGTGTTGTGCTGGTTCGTCCGGCCCTGAATGATAAAAAAGCCCACATTTCGATTATTGCGATTGATTGCAACGGCACCAATTCCGAGAATAGAGCAATTAAACGTTGAGTAAATAATTGAGTAACCAATTGAGAAAACAAAGGCAAAATGAATCCCGAATATATTGAACCGTTATTTCGCCCGCCGAGTGAGGCAAGATCACTGATTCTTCAGGTCACCAACGGTTGTTCCTGGAACAACTGTACCTTCTGTGAAATGTACACCGCGCCGCAAAAACGCTTTCGGCCGAAACCGCAGGCGCAGATCGAGCAGGAACTGCAGGCGATTGCCCAATCCAGGCAACCAATACGACGTATTTTCCTGGCGGATGGTGACGCCATGACCTTGTCATTCAGGCGACTTCAGGCGATTCTCGAGGCCGTTAATCGCCATCTCCCTGATGTGCAGCGTATCTCCTCCTACTGCCTGCCACGTAATGTAAAAAACAAGACGGTCGAGGAACTGCTGGAATTAAGAAAGCTGGGGCTTAGTCTAATGTATGTCGGTTGCGAAACCGGCGATGACCTGATGCTAGAAAAGATCAGCAAAGGCGAGACCTACGAATCCTCACTGGAAGCATTACAGAAAACCGGGCAAGCGGGCATGAAAAGATCGGTAATGATCCTGAACGGCCTCGGTGGTAAAAAATACAGTGAGCAGCACGCCATCAATTCCGCGCGCCTGATGAGCGCCGCTCAGCCAGAATACCTGTCGACATTGGTAGTGTCGTTTCACGGCAGCATGGAGAGATATCAGGCGGGTTTTGCCGGCGAATTTGAACCGCTCGATCAAATGGGATTAGCGCGGGAAATGGAGATGCTACTAGTCCATCTGGAGCTGGAAAAAACCATCTTTCGTAGCGATCACGCATCCAACTACCTGGTGCTGAAGGGAACCTTGAATCAGGATAAGGAAAAGCTTTTGCAGCGGGTTCGGCTGATGTTGGAGCAACCAGAGGCGGTTAGTTTAAGGCAAGAGTGGCAGCGCGGGTTGTAAAGAGAAGTATTGCTACATTTCGTGCCTTGTTCATGGGTACCCTATTTAAATAGTTGCGTTTCGTGATGGGCTGAGGATGATTTGGCCCGTTACCAGGGGAAAGCGGGTGTGTATGTATTTAGGTCAATGCATCGAGGCTGACCCTTTTGAACAATCGATTATGATCCTTTTGAGGTTCTCAAGGACCGACTATTCCATCGATATCCAGTTTCTTTTTCTTATGGAAAGAGCGCGGCTTTTCGGTATTTCCCGTTGATTTTTGTGTCGAATCAGCACGGTTAACCCTGTTTTGCGCTGTGGATTTTGTTTTTTCCGATTTGGGCTTGGCAATCATCTCGGTCGGCGAATGTTCTTCAGGGTTAATGGTTCTAACCGTCGTGTTTGTTTCTGCAGGTGCCGCTTGAATTTGCAGGCCAAAGATGGCCAACAACAAAATGGATTTTTGATTTAGCATAGCCATGAGTACTCCCGATAAGGGTCGCAGTCAGATAATGATTTTCTGGTGGCCGTTTCGTTCAATTATATAGGAAAACCTATAAAATTACCCAGTCTGATGTGGTTTGAAAGAGGTCGAGTGGTTTTGGTTTCTCCCACATAGGAAGGTGGATTGAGTTTTAATAAAATCTTACAATCAAACGCTTGGCATCACAGCCCATTTTAATTGAGAACTAGATTCCTTTGATAAAATATACTTTAGTAATGACCCTTTTGTTGCTGAGCCCTTTTAACCAGGCGGTCGTATACAAATGGCAAGATAAGGAGGGCATTACCCACTACTCCAACCAACCTTATGACGGCGCGAGTGAGCTCTCTTTGTTGCCAATAGAGGAATTTAATATACCGGTGGTTTTAGAGAATAAGGCTCTAAATCAATCCGTACCGAATAGATCCGAAAATAAAAAATCAAGGCGTTATAGGGAAGAAGCCAAACAACAGAAAAAGAGAGTTAAAAACTGGATTAGGGATAAATAGCAGTTGCTGGTATCTATGCTTGAAAGAAAAAATGGATGGGGTCTATCATGCCCGGTACCTCGTTCGACTCGCTGCAGCGAGTTAATCCAAACCGCTAGAATCTATGGGCTCCATAGAAGACCTTTCGTGAGCATGGTCTCAAGCAGTCAGCCCTAATTGAATTTATTATGTGTAAAAATGCAGCTGAATTCAGGCTGTAAGTAGATTTTAACCTGGCTTTCTTAGTCCCAGGCAAAGCAGTACCGCAAATACCGCCATGCCGCTCCCCATTGCGTAACTCCAGGCAAAACTCCCAGTGATATCTGCCAGTATACCTGCAATCCCTGGTCCGATAATCTGACCCACGCCAAAAAACAGCGTGATCGAGCCGAGCGCGGCCGCTGCTTTTTGCGGCCCTAAATAGTCGCCGATGGCGGCGGCCATGATGGCGGGTGTCCCCCAGGCGGAGATGCCAAAAAGAAATACCGAGAGATAGAGAAAGCCGGTGGGGAGTGATAGTGCCACCAGTAGGTAGGCAACTCCCTGCAAACAGAGTACGGTTATAAGTGCCAGCTTGCGCCCAAGGTGGTCTGATAGCGCGCCAAACAGTGGGCCGGAGACGAGACTGAAAGCGCCGACCCACATCCAGAACTGCCCCGCGGTGGCTTCACTGAATCCGCGTTCCTGTACCAGTGTTGTAACGATAAAGGTGGCATAGATGACATAGGCGTAACCAAATAGCAGGTAAATAAACCCCAGGTGGGTGATGATGGCTCTTGGGGAGGCGGCCGTGCTTTTTGTGTTGGATGTGATTGGTGGTTCCACTCCAAGTGGTTGACTGGCCATTTCGGCAGGATTGTTACGAATCAGCAGTGCGGCGGCAATCATAATCGCGGTACTGGCAAGGCCGAGTATCATCCAGCTGCCACGCCAGCCTTCTTCGCCCAATGCGCTATTAACGGCTGGAATCAGTAGCCCCGAAATGATAATGGCCAGACCACTGCCGCCGACGATAAAGCCAGCCGCTCTGCCCCGCAGGGAGGGCCTGAACCAATGGGAGACCAGTGCCATGATCGGCACATTGGCCGCGCCACTGCCAAAACCGGTGAGCGTATAAAGGAGGAGTACAGATAAGAAACTATTGGCCTGCGAAACCGCCAGCATTGATCCGGAAACCAATGCAAGCCCGGTTACGATCAGGCGACGGGCGCCCAGCCGGGAGGTCAGCGCAGCACTCACTATGACCGCAGCCACATAACCGCAAAAATTGGCGGTGGATATGAGGCCCATTTGTGAATAACTAAGATGCAGATTCTCTCCCATAGCGGGAAGTAACATGCCTAGCGCAAATCGGCCGAACCCAAGGCAGGCAGCAATAATCAGGGCGCCTGTTGCCACGATCACCCAGCCATAGTGAAAAGGTAGCTTCCGCGCTTTGATTTGATTCATGCCTGTCTTGTTTTCTGGGTTAGTCAGATTAGTATATGGGGCATCTTGCTAAGAAGCCTTAAGCTCTCTTATCTGAATAGCTTCGATCCCGGTACCTGCCAATATATCGGAAATGACCACTACCTGGTCGCCGGGGTGCATTTCAGGCTCACGCTCCAAAAGTTGTTGGAAGGCTGCCGCCAGGGTCTTTTCCGGATCCTGGCTGAAGTTGATTCTGTAAGCATGGACGCCACGGTTCAGGGCGAGTAGACGGCGGGTACGACTATCGTTGGTAAAGGCATATACGCCTGATTTATGGGGGTGGCAATTGGTCACCATGTTGGCCATAAAACCACGGCGGGTAATGACAATAATACCTTTGGCAGCGATTGATTCTGCCAAGTGGACGGCGCTGGCGGCAATGTTTTGCTTCTTGTCATCCAGGATCAGTTGGTCTGTGAAACGCAGTCCTCTGGATTTTTCGATGTGCTCAGCAATTTGACTCAGGTAACGTACACATTTGGTGGGATATTTGCCCACAGTTGTCTCGCCCGATAGCATCACTGCGTCAGCTTCTTCGTATACGGCATTGGCCACATCCGTTACTTCAGCACGTGTTGGCACAGGATTGTTGATCATGGACTCCAGAAGGTGCGTAGCGACGATAACCCGTTTTCCATACTTGGCACATAGCCGCACGATACGGCGCTGTACTGTCGGCAGTTCAAAGAAATTAATTTCGACGCCGAGATCACCTCGGGCAACCATGATGCCATCGGACTCCTGAATAATCTCCTCGACATTCCTAACGCCCTCCTGGTCCTCAATTTTGGCAATAATTTTAATCTTGTTGGCTTTATCTCCCAGCAGCTCACGCAACTGGCGCACATCACTGGCCTCGCGAACAAAGGAAAGAGCAATGTAATCGACCTCCTGTTCCATACCAAACAAGATATCCTGGCGGTCTTTTTCGGTGATGGCGGGAAGGTTGACCCGAACACCGGGCAAATTAACATGACGCTTACTACCAATCAGGCCACCATCGATCACTTTGCAACGCATTACGCGCTGTTGCTTACTCAGTACTTCCAGGGTAATGAGCCCGTTGTCTACGGTAATTTTATCGCCAATAGAGACCGCTTCAATAAGATCAGCGTAGTCAATTTGAATGGAGCTTTCTTCCACGTCATCGGCACCGCGTACCACGATGGTGATCTCTTCACCTTCTTTCAGATTCAGGTCATTGGCCAGGTGGCCGGTTCGAATCTCCGGGCCTTGAGTATCCATCAAGACTGGAATGGTGCGCTTAACTTTTTTATTAAGGGTGCTGATCGCTTTTATGATCCTGGCATGTGATTCGTGATCGCCATGAGACATATTCAGCCTGACTACATTCATTCCGGCATCGTAAAGTTGTTCAAGCATCTCGAGAGAATCGGTTGCCGGCCCGATGGTGCATATAATTTTGGTCTTGCGCATTTTTCACTATCCAACAAAATAAATCGCTTAGAGCACTGGAGGCCTGAATTTCGGTGTAATTAAATTCCGTCAGCGGAGTGCGGGGAAGGGCACAGAGACTAACATATCAGGCGGTTAGATTTAATAACCAGCCGACAATTATTACCTGCGGAACGGTAATTAATGGCAGAAATAGTGCGATTTTCCAGGATTTGGTGGTGTCCTTGATTGACATCACTTCGGTATAGTCAGTCGCGACGCCGGTCATCAGAAAGGCAAAGCTATTGCCGGGTGCTTTTGCTCGTGTAATCAGGTCGGCAGCGATGGGGGTTGAGCCTTCTGAACAAACCTCAATAATGGTCGCCGCTAATAAGGTCATGCCTAACCCGGCGAGCGTGGGGCCGAATAGCGTTTGATACAGTTCAAGGTCGATAAAGGTACGAATGGCGGAAGCCAGAATGACCCCGAACAGCAGCCAGCGCAATACCATTTGTGAACCCTTTATCCCTTCCCAAAGCATTTCACCAACCAGCGCCATTGAAAAATCGACCTGTTTAATTTGGCTGCGCGCCTCATGCCAGAATCGAAAGTTCTCTGGCAGATCGTGGCTTTGTCCGTTGTGAGGCAGTTTTTTGGCGGCGACCAATTGATCAAAAATACGCCCGGAAATGAGCGCGATAATCGCCGAAAGCAGAATGAAGGCTAGTGTCCAGGGTAGGCCGATCAGGGCTACCAAAATAATGGTCAGCGAAAGTGAGTTCCAGGGACTGGCAATCAAAAAGGCCATCACCTGACCCAGGCTGGCGCCACGTTGATAGAGCTGCATGCCGACCATCAGAATACCGTGACTACAAAGATCCAACAGCAGTCCCGCCAGTGTTGCACGGAACAATCCCCGCCAGGTTCCACCCTGGCCCAATGCAGAAATAACGAAGCTTTGTGGTATTCGGCCAAGGACACCGACAAATATGGCGGCCAGTAGAATGCTCCACCACATAATGTTAATTAAACTAAAAACCGATTCGCCCATGCTGGCAACCCATGTCAGGCTGATAGTTTCTCCGAAGATAAAAAAAGTGCCATAAAAGACACTAATCAGGCTAGCTGACAGCCACAGCAACCAGTCAATACGTCGCTTGCCTGAGCCACCGCAGCAACTACTTTGCATGGACTCCTGGACTGGCTCTGGAGTGCTCGAGCCGCAGCAACCGGGCTTGGTTTCGACCTTTTCGGTGCTACAGCAACCAGATACGGCTTGCTTTGAGTTCTCTGAAGAGTGGCAGTCGGACATGGCTAGTTTTTACCTGCAAGCGTTTCAATGATGGCGCATTCCGGGCCTTCGTCACCGGCGCATTGGTCGGCAAGTCCCTTTAAGGTTTTTTTCATTGTGCGCAGTTTTTTTAGTTTAAAATCGATTTCCGTGATTTTCTCAAGCACCAGGGCTTTAACGTGTGCGCTTTGTCGACCGGGATTACTGTACAGCTGCAGTAGTTGTTTGCACTCCTGGAGGCTGAATCCAACTTCACGTGAGTGGTTTAAAAATCGCAGTTGATCGATATCCCTAGACTGGTATTCGCGATATCCGTTTTCGCTGCGCACCGGCGCTTCTAACAAACCAATACTTTCATAGTAACGGATGGTTTTACTGGATAGACCCGATTGTTTGGCTGCTCGACTTATATTCATGATTCACCTGGCTATTACGCTACAGGAATATAGTCTAAACCTTCCAGTAACTGTAAAGTCAAATCTTTTTGTGTATCGGTTCTGGTTGCTGAATTAAGACGAAAAGTGTCTTCTGGTGAAGCATAGGGATATAATAACTCCACAAGTACAACTATCCTGGTTAATTTTCCTCTTAAAGGGCGACTGTCACAGCTCTTGTTCTGACAGCAGAGCTGTTTCGCTGCCCCCAGATGTGATTTTTAGGGTCTTTGGGAGAACGGAAATGCTTGAAATCAATTCGGAAACGGTTCGCTTTATTATCGGCAAAACCCATGAATTCCAAAATGATGATGGTAATTCATCAGGTGACGATACGCGCAATCCGCTGGAGTCAGAAGTTCTGGATTCTCCCGCTCGCTCAAATGAAACTTCCGTCGCATTGGAGTTTCGAGCTGTGATCGATGACCTGGAACCGGATCAGCAACAAGCATTGGTAGCACTAATGTGGCTCGGTCGCGGTGATTATAGCATCGAAGAGTGGGAAGAGGCCCTGGAGGAAGCCAGAGCGGGTTGGACGCTACATACGGCAGATTACTTGCTTTCCACACCAATGCTGGGGGACTATCTGGAAGAGGGGCTGGTTTTGCATGGCTATGATTCAGACTAAAGGCTTTTATTTGGCGCTAGTCTTAGATTCACTTTTTCGGTATAGGGCTTAAAGGATGGCGTGCCGCCGCCTTCGCTGATGCACTGAAGTATTCCCAGCGGTTTTTTAATGGTGATTCCGGATAATAGCGTTACCGGTGTCTGGTCAAAAGCCATGCTGGCCAATGGTGTTGAAGATCCCACTAATACCACTTCCCTGCAGTGTGCAGCCAACGCAAGCAGCTGGTCAATGCTGTTATTGATGATGCTGGTTGAACTTAAAATGGCGACCTGGCACTTAGGGAAATATTCGCCAGCCTGCTCAATATTCAATATTCCTTCGGCGGGACGAGCCTGGCGCTCAAAGATATAAAGTTCCTCTGTTCGCTGACAAACCTCCTTAACCAGCGGTGCAAAATGCCCGACCATCGCAACCTTGTCAGTCGCCTTAAGTGCCATTGCGCCAAGTGCCGGGCCGTCAAAAAGGTTGTCGTCAGGTTGGTTAAACAGAGCATTGGCGGTCGCTAACGCAATGGCAGAGGCGATCATCTCCGCCGAATCAAACAACTCCAGAAGTTCTTGAGCGGATCTCCCAGCCAATGGGCGCAGTGACTCAAAAGCGGAACAGCCACCCTGAATACTATCGAGGAAAATATAAGCTAACCCGGTAGCCCCGTTTTCAAGATGCACAGCGACGTAGCAAAGACCGATACGCACCTCGGCGACTCTTTGGGTTCCAGCCAGTTTGAGGGCACTCTCCATTATTCTTTGCCTGACAGGCATACATACATCCTCTTTGAAAATGGGGATAATAACGTATGCCATGGTTAACTGGCCAGAGTAGGTGCTGCTATTCTCAAACCGATATAAGCAGGTGGGTTGATTATCGCAATATCTCACTGAATGTCGCGCAAATCAATTGGGAGTCTAAAAATGAATACAGAGCTTAACTGCTGGGCATGCGGGGAAATGCTGCGTGATCTGATCTTGCCACTGTCACGAAGGGAGGAGTGCGCTGTGTGTGGGGCCGATCAACATGCCTGCAAAATGTGTTTGTCATTTGATGCGAACGTTGCGAGGCAGTGTCTTGAAGATCGGGCGGAGGATGTGAGCAATAAGGAATCGGCCAATTTCTGTGATTATTTCGCGCCTAACCCAAAAGCGGATGCCAGAAAGAGTCGGGGGAAGCATACAGAGGTGAGCGAACAGCTAGCTGCGCTCTTTGGCGAGGGCCCGGAAGAAAATCCGCAAAAGGGTAAGAACGAGCAGGAAGCTGCAATGCTGGAATTGGAAAAGCTTTTTAAAAAAGACAATTGATAGCAGAGCACAAATTATCAGATAACCAGTGTTCTTCCAAAACCATCTCGAAACGAAGACCAGACACGCAGTTGTTAGTTCGAATTCAATGACGCAATCGGAGGGCTCATCAACAGCTTGACTTTCTATATTAGGAATCGCTAAAATAAGCATTATAAATTAGTTTAGCCTAATATACTGAGGAGGTGAGGTTGCATATGAATATAGATCAAACAGTTTTTGCTATCGCCGGTATTATGATTCTATCTGGCCTGACAATCGGCTACTGGATTCATCCGCTTGGATTTTTGCTAACAGCCTTTGTCGGGCTGAATATGTTTCAGGCTGCGTTTAGCGGGTTTTGCCCCCTGGCTAAAATACTGGGGAAAATGGGCTTGAAACCGGGTTGCGCATTTAACCGATAAATCGGGGCCTAATTCATGTTAATTCTATCAGAAAGTGCTTGTCGTAAACCGGGCCTGTATATGAAAGCAGCGGGCTTGGTCAGCTTGCTAATGCTGTTGCTGGTGATGCTGCCCAGTCTGTGGCCCGGATCTTTCCCGGTACTTAATCCGGTCAAGGTTGATACCGATCCGGAAAATATGCTGGATGTGCAGGAGCCGGTCCGGGTATTCCATAATCAGATGCGTCGTGAATTTACTTTATACGATATGTTAGTTGTCGGGGTAGTGAATCAAAAGCATCCCCAGGGGGTATTCAACCAGGCAACCCTGACACGGGTACATGAACTCGCTGCCTTTGCTCAAACTCTGGTTTGGTCAGAGGGGGATGCTGAGAAGGGCGAGAAGGGCGAGAAGGGCGTGATCGGGGTGGATATGATCGCACCTTCTACTGTAGATAATATTGAACAGGATGGTCTTGGATCAGTACGATTTGAATGGCTGATGGCGCAACCACCACAAAGCGAAGCAGAAGCACTTCAAATTGCTGAAAAGGCGCAGCGCTTACCTTTGTTAAACGACACGCTGGTATCCTCTGATCGCAAGGCCCTGGCACTCTACATTCCCATTAGCGAGAAAAAAGTCAGTTACCAAGTAGCCTCACAGCTGCGGAAAAAAATTGCTCTTTTTGACGGTAGCGATGAATACTATATCACAGGGCTACCGGTTGCTCAGGACCAATTTGGTGTGGAGATGTTCCAGCAGATGGCGATATCTGCACCTGCGGCAATGGCGTTGATCTTTTTGCTGATGTGGTTTTTCTTTCGTAATGTGAAGTTGATTATCTCACCGATGATCGTGGCGATGGTGGCTGTGATTATCACGATGGGGTTGTTGATTGTCACAGGTAATACTGTGCATATTATGAGCTCCATGATACCCATTTTTATCATGCCGATTGCGGTACTGGATGCGGTGCACATATTGTCGGACTTTTTTGACCGATACCCTCGTTCCAGAGATCGTTATGTGACATTACGTGAGGTTATGGAGGAGTTATCGAAACCGATGCTCTATACCTCTTTAACCACTAGCATCGGATTTGCATCTTTGGCGTTAACTCCTATACCACCTGTTCAGGTTTTTGGTCTTTTTGTAGGAGTTGGAGTGCTGATTGCCTGGTTGTGCACTATTACATTGGTGCCGGCCTATATCATGCTGATGTCAGAGTCAGCTTTGGCAGGTTTTGGTCTGGTGCAGCAGGAAAACCCGGATCAGCTGCAGCATCCTTCTTTATTAGTGCGACTGCTCAATGCGACGGGCAGGTTTACCTATGAGCGTGCCAAGCTGATTGTCGTGGCCGTGTGCTTGCTTGCCGGTGTAGCCTATTACGGCATTTCACAGATTGAAATCAATGATAACCCGGTGAAGTGGTTTTCCGAAAGTCATGAGATCAGAGTTGCAGATCGTGTGCTAAATGAGCGATTTGCCGGCACCTACATGGCCTACCTGACGTTCCAGTCGCCCTATAGCGAGCCAACTGCTGACAGGGCAGTGGAGCAACTACAGCAGGCAGTATCTGATTTGGAAGCGAGCATTGCCAAGCGGTTGATTCAGGAATTTTCCAGGCAGCAGACAATACTCGATAACCAGTCAAATCTGCTAAGCCTGGTTGACTTCGCAAGAGATCAGGCGGATGCAGCCGTCAGCGACCAGCTATGGGAGGCGTGGGATGCAGCGGTGACCGTGCTTGAAGATCTGACACAAAAGAACGAAGTGTTTAAGCAGCCGCAAGTGTTGACATATATCAGTGAGCTACAGGACTATCTGTTGACCACCGGGCTGGTAGGTAAGAGTAACTCACTTTCGGATATTGTGAAAACAGTTCACCGTGAACTGCTGGAAGGGCAATCATCCGAGTTTCGTATACCGGACAGCAAAGCCGCTATTGCACAGACGCTGTTAACCTATCAGGGCAGCCATCGACCACAGGACTTGTGGCATTTTGTGACACCGGATTACCGTAAAACCAATCTTTGGCTACAGTTGAAGAGTGGAGATAATCAGGACATGAAACGGTTGGTAGCGGCCGTTGATCACTATCTCATCGATAACCCGCCACCGCTTTTATTAGAGGCTGACTGGTTTGGGCTGACCTACATCAATCTGGTTTGGCAGGAGAAAATGGTGGCCGGTATGATGAAGGCATTTTTAGGTAGCTTTGTGATCGTACTGTCGATGATGGTGTTTTTGTTTCGTTCTTTCTGGTGGGGCCTGTTAAGTATGATTCCCCTGACCATCACGATTGCACTGACCTACGGTATCATTGGTTTGATAGGCAAAAATTATGATATGCCCGTTGCGGTACTTTCCTCCCTGAGCCTGGGTTTGGCGGTGGACTATGCTATTCATTTTCTGGCGCGTAGTCGGGAATTACGACAACACTTTTCGAGCTGGCGTGAAACGGTAAGTGCCGTCTACGGTGAACCGGCCAGGGCTATTACCCGTAATATTATTGTCATCGGGTGTGGTTTTCTGCCCTTGCTTGCTGCGCCATTGATTCCCTATCAAACTGTAGGTGTGTTCATCTCCACCATTCTATTACTGGCCGGAGCGACCACACTGCTATTACTGCCTGCGCTGATTCGATTGTTTGAACATCGTTTGTTCCGCTCGGGTATTCGTGTTCAGTCGGGAGATTAAAATGAATCTACGTGCAAAAATATCAGTGAATATGACGTTGCTGCTAGGCCTCTTGTTCTTCGGGCAATCCTGGGCAATCTCAGTTGATGAGATAGTGAAGAGAGCAAATCATGTGGCCTACTATCAGGGTGAAGATGGGCGAGCCAGGGTGAACATGTCGATCTTTGATGCACAAAACAGAGAGCGAACCCGGGAATTTACCATTTTACGCCGTGACAGGCAGGACGAAGGGGCAGATGGGGTGGATGGAGTAGATGGTGTAGACGGAGAGCAGTATTTCTATGTCTATTTCAGCCGTCCATCGGATGTCAGCAAAACGGTGTTTTTAGTATGGAAACACCTGGAGCAGGACGATGATCGATGGCTCTATCTGCCGGCTCTGGATTTGGTAAAACGTATCGCTGCTGGTGATGAAAGAACCAGTTTTGTAGGGTCACACTTTTTTTACGAGGATGTATCGGGACGAGGCATCGATGAGGATGTCCATGAATTGCTTGAGCAAACGCAGAACTATTATGTGCTTAAAAGCACACCTAAAGATTCAGCGGCGGTCGAATTTTCTTACTACAAAAACTGGATACACAGAGAAAGCATGATTCCCGTTAAAACGGAATATTACGATAGGAATGGCTCACTTTATCGCACCTATTCGGCACTTAAGGTAAAGCAGGTTGATGGGTATAGTACAGTCACACAGAGCCGCATGGAGGACCGTCGAATCGGCGGTTATACACAGATGAACTATAGTCGCGTTAATTATAATGTTGGCTTGTCTGAAGACCTTTTTACAGAGCGCTATCTGCGTAACCCGCCCAGGAAGGAACTCAGATAGAATGGGGTTTTTGCGGGGCTTGTTGGTGGCTTATGTTTATTTGGCTTTAGCTACTCCAGCATATGCTGGCAACGAGCCGATGTTGCCGGCCGGTCTGGGATCGCAGACCAGTTCCGACGACCCAAAACTACCAGAAGGGTTGCAGGGGTCAGACCGATTTAAGCCAGACACTTCGCATGAAGAACCCTCCTTGCCCTCCGGTCTCGGAGAGATATTTCAGGAAGATAATACAACATCTGTTAAGCGAAGTGGCCCAGAGACATTTTTATCAAAAATCACTGGATTTGCCGAGTTCCGTGGTGGTAGTCGTATTGGTAACGATGATCACCAAAAACAAAAATCAATATTGGAAAGTCGCCTGCAATTGCAATGGGAGGAATATTGGCAATCAGTGAGCAGTCGGTTGACGGTGGACCTGCTCTACGATGATCTGCTTAATGAGCACAGTATCAAATTAGAATCCGGTTCCGGCTGGTTGGATATTCGAGAAGCCTATCTGCTGTTCAGGCCGATGGACAGGATAGACCTGAAGATAGGTCGACAGATTCTTACCTGGGGTACCGGCGACCTGGTTTTTATTAATGACCTGTTTCCCAAGGACTGGAATTCGTTTTTTACAGGACGCGATAACGAATACCTTAAGGGCCCCTCCGATGCGTTGAAGTTGGGTTGGTTTGGTAACCACTTTAACCTGGATCTGGTCTATACCCCACGTTTTGATGCAGATCGCTATATCGACGGTTCGCGTATTTCCTACTTTGATTTGCGTTCTGATGAATTGGCGGGTCAACATAGTGCTTTTGCGGTAACGCAGCCGGACGACTGGATTGATGATGACGAGTTAGCTGTGCGCCTGTACTTTAATCAGAGTTCCATGGAGATTGCCATTTATGGTTATCAGGGGTACTGGAAAAGCCCGGCCGGGATAGATCCTGCGACGGGGCGCTTCCTTTTTCCTCGCTTGAGATCCTTGGGCGCCAGTATGAGAGGCCCTGTTTATAAAGGTATTGCCAATTTGGAACTGGGCTACTATACCAGCATGGATGATCGGTCCGGAAAAGATGAGACTGTCCGTAACAGCGAGTTTCGGATGCTGTTGGGTTATGAGCAGGAACTGGCAACTGACTTGACGGGCGCGGCGCAATTTTATTTGGAGCAAATACAGGAATACCGAAACTATCTGGATGGTGCTGCATCGAGCGTTTCTGCGGCAGATCGTAATAGACTGGTCTGGACGCTAAGGCTGGCCTGGTTGCTGATGAATCAAAATCTGAGTCTATCATTGTTCAATTACTACAGCTCTACCGATCAGGATGGCTATGCGCGGGTGAAAGGCAACTACAAGATTTCTGATAAATGGCAGGTTGAGCTGGGCCTTAATCTATTCTATGGTGAGAAAAGGCATACTTTTTTTGGACAATTCGAAGATAACACTAATTTATATTTCGCAGTTCGCTACGGCTTTTGACCTGCTTTAATAGTGTCTTAACCGGAGTCATTAATACTCAACCATCATCCTGGAAAATCTCCGCACTAGAGTTTATCGAGCAGGTTTCGTCTCTCCGACATTTTAGAATCAACGGCTTATTTATAAAAAGCCTTCAAGTTAGCGGAACAAAGTCTGGCCATCAAGCAGGGTAACGTGGATATTATTGATGCCAGTGTGATTGCGGAGTAGAAGGTCCGTCCTCGAAAGTAGGGGTATAGTGTTAAGCAGGCCAGCGGTGGCAGGCGTGAAACCACTTACCGGTTTAAAGCCCATGCAAATATCGGTCGAGGGACTGGAGCAATGGCTGGTTGCGTGGGATCATAGCGGAGATTTCAAAGTCATTTCACTAAAGTAAAGCAATAATAAGCCGCCACTCAAAAAGGATGATTGTGCCGCGCCAGGCTAGTCTGTTTTTCAACGGTCGGTCTAGATAATGGTGTATTTCTAATAGATTTAATTGCTGAGTAATAGGGTTTTTCAGTAGCGAAAAACGATTTTCAATAAGCTTTATTCTTTGGCTAAAGCACTATAAAAACGTGCATTGGCAATGCTTGCTTTCTCCTGCAAAAAATCAGATCATGGTGCCCCAATTATAAAGGCTTTGAATGACTGGAATGGTGTTCACAGGAATGTTTAAAAACGCTGCGCGCGCGTTGAATCTGAAGATTTTGATAAGTTCTCTGCTTGTTTTTATTACAGATGGATCTTTTGCGGCACAGGAAAGTGATATAAAAATTCAAACCCTGTCAGAAGTTGCGTTGTACCCGGAACGATCTGCTCCTGCTAGCGTCGTGAGTCTTAACGAGGCTACGATCAGTGCACAGATAAGCACAACCGTTACTGATATTCCGGTTCGGGTGGGCGATGTTGTTGATAAGGGCGCGGTTCTGGCACGACTGGATTGCACTGACTACCAGCTTTCCAGCAAAGTAGCACGGGCCCGCATAGATGAGCTGACTGCGCGTATCAAGCTTGCCCAGCGCCGCGTTGAAAGGGCCGCCAATCTATTACAAAAACAGTCTGTTTCTGAACAAACGTTGGAGGAGCGGGAAGCTGATCTTGCTGTTTTGCAGGCGAATAATCAAGCAGCTCAGGCAGACAAAGGAGTGGCTGAACTGAACGAATCCCGTTGTATTGTGCGTAGCCCATTCCAGGCGCTTGTACAGGAAAGAGTCAGCGCGCAAGGAGACTATGCATCAGTAGGTCATCCTCTGGTGAAGATCCTTGATCTTGATGCGATTGAGGTTTCGGCGCAGGTTTTCGCTCAAGATGCACGTTATATCAGTTTTACAGATAAACTCCAGTTCGAACACGCAGGCCGACGATACCCCTTAAGCTTGAGGACCGTGCTACAGGCAATCAATCCGCAAACACGAAACCAGGAGGTAAGGCTTTCATTTGCAGCTGACACCGCTCTGCCTGGAGCGGCAGGTAAACTTTATTGGCGGGATGTTCGTCCGCATGTACCTGCCCATTTGTTGGTTAAACGCGACGGGCAGCTGGGGCTTTTTATCGTTAGTGAGGGGCAGGCTCGGTTTGTGGCGATGCCCGCAGCTCAGGCTGGACGGGCAAGCCCGGTCAGCCTGCCAGTGCTGACACCTCTCGTTGTTGAAGGACATCTGGGTCTGAGGGATGCTGAAATGATTCCCGGCGAGGGTGGCTCCTGATATATGGAAAAGGAAAGCTTGTAGGTCTGCCAATGAAGTACCGGTACTTGAAAATTGAACTGCAGGATAAAGAGTCAGGGGCAGTTGTTTGAACTGGCTTAGGTGTCTTCTTTCCAATCATGTTCTGACAAATCTAACCTTTGTGCTGGTGCTGGTGCTGGGCTTTATGGCTTATCAGCAGCTTCCGCCTGCACGAGATCCGGAGATTAACTTTAACTGGATTGCCATTATTACGGTACTTCCCGGAGCTTCTGCCGAAGATATTGAAAGGCGTATCACAGATCCCTTGGAAGAGGCGATTGCAAGCGGTGTCTCCGATATCAAATTTGTGACAAGCACCAGTCGTGAGGCAATTTCGAATATTCTGGTCCGTTTTAATCAGATAGATGAGCGGACATTTGATAAGCGTTTAAGCGATTTGCGACGCGAGATTCAGAACACCTACAATGACGAGCTGCCCGATGATGCAAATGACCCTATCATTTTCGAAATCACCAGTTCCAGTGGTTTTCCATCTGCAACAATAGCCGTTACCGGTGTCGGTTCGGGAGAGAACCTGAGAGTACAGGCTAGAAATATAAAACGGGATTTGGAGCGATTGAAAGGGATTGATCGTATTACACCAATGGGGTTAGACGACCCGGAATTACATGTGACTTTTTACCCGCAGCAACTCGAGGGGCTGGGTATTACGCCAGCGGATCTAAGTGATACGGTGAGGGCCTATTTTAGAGATGTCTCGGGTGGTGATATAGAAACCCGCGAAGGGCAGTGGTTAGTACGTTTGGCCGGTACCAGTCCGGATCCTGAGATGATGGCCGACTATATGATCATGACAGCGCAGGGAACAGTTGCTCTGGGGAGCTTGGCTGAATTATCACGCACCAGTGAAGAGCCTTCTGAAATTGTCAGCTATGGAGGGGAACCAGCGGTACTTTTGCCGATTGTCAAAAAGGCCAACACCAATGTACTTGAACTGGTGGAGCGGGTGCAGCACTACATTGATGAGCGCAATCAATTTAGTGCTAACACGGGCGTAAAATTGGTGCTGGTGGATGATCAGACCATTAGTACGCGAGATGCGCTATCGCTAATGCAGAATAATGCTCTGATTGGGTTAATGCTGGTTATGCTGGTGACCTGGGTGTTTTTAGGTACACGCATTGCACTGCTTACAAGTATTGGTATTCCTTTTACCCTAGCTGGTACCTTTTTAACCATTAAAACCATGGGGATGGGACTTAATAACATGGTGTTGTTGGGTGTCGTTATTGCTTTGGGCATGCTGGTTGATGACGCGGTGGTGGTAGTTGAAACCATGTATCGAAGGTTGCGCGAAGGTATGGGTGGTATTGATGCGGCAATTGATGCGCTCAAAGAGGTGTTTGCACCGGTCACAACATCGGTACTGACGACTATGGCAGCTTTTCTGCCGCTGATGCTTTTGCCCGGTGTTCTGGGCGAATTCATGAAAGTCATACCCATAGTGGTGAGTATCGCTTTGGCGATCAGTCTGATTGAAGCTTACTGGATGTTGCCAGCGCATGTGAGTGGTGCTGGAATTGGTAAAAAAACAACAGAGTCGATGCAGCACTGGCGCGAGAGGTTGACCCGGCGAGTTAAGTTGACCTATACACGCATACTGCTGAAAGCCCTCCGCCATCCGGTTATTTCTATCACCTGTTCTGTGGCAATTATTATGCTGGCTATCCTGATTCTTGCGTCAGGCGCCATCCGTTTTAATTTTTTTGAGTCGGACCCACTGCGTCTGTTTTATGTCAATGTTGAGATGGAGCGTGGTGCTACGCTTGAGAATACATCAAAGCAGGTTCAGGAAGTTGAAAAGCGCTTGTTAACAGTTATTAATCCAGAAGAGCTACGAGCATCAGTCTCTTATTCGGGGCAGCAGTTTACTCAGACCGAACCTCTGTTCGGTGATACGCTGGGGCAGGTTTTAATTAGTCTAAATCCAGCGAGAAAGGGTGATCGAACCGTTGATGAAGTAGCTGACGCGGTGCTTGCCAAGGTGACTGATTTTCCAGGTGCAGAATCGATATCATTGTTGCGGATGAATAACGGCCCCCCAATAATGCGCGCAGTAAGCATTAAGGTTAGAGGAAATGAGTTTGATGAAATTAAGGCCGCCGCTGAGCGCTTGGCAGCCTATATGGCGTCGCACGGCAGTTTCAGTAATATTACTTTGGATTATCGGCCGGGAAATCCAGAGCTGGTACTGCGACATAACGCGGAAGCCATAAAAAGAACCGGGCTGCAGCCAGATACCGTAAGTCGCGCAATTCAGGCTTACGTTGATGGTGAGCTTGTCACCAGCTTCCAGGATCAGGGGGAGGAAGTGATGGTCAGGGTTCTGGCTAAACAGGGTGAATTGAGCAATATCGATTCGCTGTTGCGTCAAACGCTGCCGGTGCCCCAGGGTGGGTCTGTAGCACTGGGTGATTTGCTCCATGCCGAATATGGTTTGGGTCAGTTCAATATCAGGCATTATAACTTTCGTCGTACGATCACCTTAGAGTCCGATATCGACAAAAATAAAATTAATACCGTTCAAGCCAATGACTTTATAAAACAACAGTGGGCGAAAATTGCATCAGAATACCCCACTATTAATCTGGATTACACGGGTGAGCTGGATGATATTCAGGAGTCGCTTGATGCGATCTGGTTGTTAGGGCTACTTGGAATTGGATTAATTTATATTATCCTGGGAACACAGTTTCGAAGCTATTGGCAGCCTTTCATGGTACTGATCTCTTTGCCTTTAGCTATTACAGGAGTGGCTTTGGGGTTGTATTTTACAAATAACCCCTTGAGTCTTTTTACGCTCTATGGTGTCGTGGCGCTGATGGGGATTGCCGTTAACTCGGCAATTGTACTTATTTCAGCGGCTAACGCACGTCTGGAAAATGGAATGAGCGTCCTTCATGCGACGGTTTATGCAGCCAGGCGGCGTGTTATCCCGATCCTGATTACCTCATTAACGACGATAGCGGGGCTGTTCTCGCTGGCGGCAGGTCTGGCGGGTAAATCCCTGATTTGGGGGCCAGTTGCCACGGCAATTGTCAGTGGTCTTGCTGTCTCTACCTTGTTAACGCTATTTGTTATTCCGCTGATCTATCGAACCAGTATGGGGCGTAGTCGCCGCGCTACTGCTAACATTCGGACGCTGGATGTGCCGGAGTAAAGCAACTCTGTGTAATTTCGGACGTTCAGTGTAATTCGCAGCAGTGTTACTTATCTGGCTTTTCTTTCTACAGCAGTCTGGTAATACCAGTTGCCATGCTCCTTGATAAAACTGGAGCGCTCGTGGTGTTCAGCGATTTGCTGGTTTTCCACAAAAGTGGCGATAAACTCAACGATCCCGTCGCTATCCTGCTCTTGGCCCCGTTCAACGGTTATAATTGAAAGCCCCAACCATTTTATTTCGCGGAAGCTATCCTTTATTGATCTGCGATCCTCCGGCTTTCGATACTCTGGATGCAGTGTGCTCAGTAAAAACCGCAGGTTAGCTGTAACAAAGGCGCTGTAGCGGGCACGCATCAACTGCTCCGCTGTTCGTGCCGCTACCGAGCCCTGGTGTATAGGTTTGCAGCACTGGCTGTATGGAGCCGGACTGCCGCAGGGGCATCTATTCTGTCCGGACATCTGTCAATTATCTGTTATTCGTAGGTACACAGATAGGCGGTATCAATGGCTACCTGAAGCTGGAATTTTTGATTAGCTTCGACGATAAAGGACTGCCCCTGACTATATGTCTGCCAGTCCCCGCTATTCGGTAACTTAACCGTTAATGCACCACTGACGATGGTCATGGTTTCTTTATTGCTGGTGCCAAATTCATATTCTCCTGGTGCCATAACACCCACAGTTGCAGGCAGTGTTTCAGTTTGGAATGCAATTGATTTTACTTTGCCTTCAAAATACTCATTTACTTTAAACATAGAAAAATCTCTCATTTAGTGAAGCGCGCGATTATATCAGTCTGGTTCTGGAATGGGGAGATGGCTATAATCCGATTCCTTGTCAATCGTTTTCAATTAAGAGAGACCATTGCACGGAAGAATATTTTTCTTTCAGGCAAGGCAGAAGCGCACGGAATGAGGGAGTTTATAGGTTATAAATGACCGATTGAGTACGTTTTTAACGAAGTATGGGAGCGAAATAGCTTTCGTGCAAAGGTCTCTAAGAGAATAAATCAGCCTTTTGAGTGCCGCTTATGGATCATCAATATTCCGAAAATATTTCGTCAAAAGAGAAGATCAACCTGGAGACCTCGACAGTTGCCTGGACTGAATTGCAGCGTTTTTTCGCGGGGGGCTATACCCTCTGTGTTGCTCCAGAACTGGATCTCGTCGAAGTGGCTCGATTGATGGTTGAAGATAATGCGGATCACGTTGCAAAATGGATAGATTCTGGTCAGTTGGCGGGGGTTTCGGATCAGCAGGCCAAGGAATGGGTGGATGCAGACGCAATAGTTTGGGCCGTGGTGATTAAACCCTGGGTTCTGGTGCAAAGCCATACTTCAGGTGAGTCCTTAAATAAAGATAGCAGCTAATATATCACTAGACAGGTTAGCTCGGCTTTCCAGTTGAGTAAAAAACACCAGCCTGGCTGCAATGGCTTTGCAGGCAAGGGCTTGACGATTGGTTTTGGGAAAATATCTTGGTCAAAGTGAATATTAATGCCGCCTATAAAACGCTGAATATTGACGAATCTTAGATTGTGGTTGGCAGGCTTAACTGGTAATCTATACTCCCATCTTGAATAGGCTATTTTGTGGGCAGGGTGTACTGCATTTTAGTCTGATTTATTCTCCAAACAGCTTACTTACGGTTCTTCAATGACGCATTTTATCTTCGTCACCGGTGGGGTTGTGTCTTCCCTTGGGAAAGGCATAGCCGCGGCATCTCTTGGCGCCATACTTGAGGCGCGTGGCCTCAAAGTTACCATGCTAAAACTTGATCCTTATATTAATGTTGATCCAGGGACCATGAGCCCATTTCAACATGGTGAAGTATTTGTAACGGAAGACGGAGCCGAAACGGATTTGGATTTAGGTCACTATGAACGCTTTCTGCGTACCAAGGTCAGCCAGTTAAATAATTTTACTACTGGTAGAGTTTACGAGCATGTATTGCAGAAGGAGCGCCGTGGTGAGTATCTGGGGGCGACGGTGCAGGTTATTCCGCATATTACCGATGAGATTAAACGCCGGATCATCGAAGGTGCCGGTGATGCAGACGTTGCAGTCGTTGAAATTGGTGGAACCGTCGGTGACATCGAATCTCAGCCGTTTCTGGAGGCGGTCAGACAGATGAAAGTGGAGCTGGGTTCCCATCGGGCGCTATTTATGCACCTCACCCTGGTTCCCTATATCAGCACTGCCGGAGAGACCAAAACCAAACCCACGCAACATTCGGTTAAGGAATTACGCTCGATAGGTATTCAGCCGGACATACTGGTCTGTCGCTCTGATCATACTATTGATGATGGAGCACGCCGAAAAATTTCATTATTTACCAATGTCGAGCAACGGGCAGTTATCCCACTTGAAGACGCAGACACCATTTATCGAATACCCGGGTTGCTAAAGCAGCGGCGTCTCGATGAGATTGTTATTGAGAAATTCAACCTCAGTTGTAAGGCTGCAGATTTAAGTGAATGGGACAGGGTGACCGACGCTCATTTGCACCCGGATAAAGAAGTGACCGTTGCGATGGTTGGTAAATATATGGATCTGCTGGATGCCTACAAGTCGTTAAATGAGGCTCTGGTGCATGCCGGTATCCAAACTCGAACCAGAGTTCAGGTCCGTTATTTGGATTCTGAAGAGTTAGAGCAAAAGGGTGTTACTTTGCTAGAGGGTGTTGATGCGATTTTGGTACCTGGTGGATTTGGCGAGCGGGGAATTGAGGGCAAAGTTTTGAGCGCCCAATATGCTCGAGAAAATAAAATCCCTTATCTGGGGATTTGCCTCGGTATGCAGGTTGCGGTAATCGAATACGCACGCAACGTGGCTGGTATGAAAGACGCACATAGCTCAGAGTTTGATCGTAACACGCTGCATCCAGTAATAGCATTGATTACCGAGTGGAAGGAAACCGATGGCAAACTGGTGACTCGAGACGAAGACTCTGACTTGGGTGGTACAATGCGTCTGGGAGGACAGGTCTGCCACCTGGATACTAATTCCACTGCTTACAAGTGTTATGGGCAGCCTGACATCGTTGAGCGCCACCGGCATCGTTATGAGTTTAACAATAACTATGTTAAACAGATTCAGGAAGCAGGGTTGCGAGTAGCGGGAATGTCACAGGACAACAGCCTGGTAGAAATAGTTGAGGTCGCTGATCATCCCTGGTTTGTTGCTTGCCAGTTTCATCCGGAATTTACTTCTACGCCGCGTGATGGACACCCGCTATTTACTGGATTTGTGGAGGCGGCATTGGTTCAGCATTCCGCCCGTGACGAATAGGCCAGGTGGTTTCGGAGTTGCCCAATATGGATCAGAAAGTCATTCAGGTGGGCGAGTTTAGCCTGTCAAACAACCTGCCTTTTGCCTTGTTCGGAGGCATGAATGTGCTCGAGACGCGAGACACAGCGATGCGAGTCGCTGACGCATTCGTAGAAACGACACAGTCACTAGGTATTCCCTACGTGTTTAAAGCGTCTTTCGATAAAGCCAACCGCTCGTCAGTTGACTCATTTAGGGGGCCTGGGCTGGAGCAGGGGATGCGTATTTTTGAGGAGATTAAAAAGACCTATTCGGTACCGATAATCACCGATGTGCATGAGCCACAACAGGCCGCTTTGGTTGCTGAAGTGGCGGATATCATACAGTTGCCAGCATTCTTGTCGCGACAGACAGACTTGGTGGTTGCCATGGCTCAGACTTCGGCGGCCATTAATATCAAGAAAGCACAATTTCTCGCGCCCCGGGAGATGGCTCATATATTACGTAAATTTGAAGAGGCAGGAAACGATCAGCTGATTCTGTGCGAGCGAGGCTCCTGTTTTGGTTATAACAACCTGGTGGTTGATATGCTGGGTTTTGGCGTAATGAAACAATTTGGTTATCCAGTATTCTTTGATGTTACCCATGCGCTACAAATTCCCGGCGGCCAAAGCGATTCGGCAGGAGGGCGGCGCGCTGCGGTTGCGGAATTGGCAAGGGCTGGTATGTCGCAGGGTTTGGCAGGGCTGTTTCTTGAAGCTCATCCTGACCCTGATCAGGCAAAATGTGATGGGCCCTGTGCGCTGAAATTAGACCAACTAAAACCATTTCTCGAGCAGGTGCAGGCGATCGATGAATTGGTCAAGAGTTTCGCGCCGCTGAATACAGACTAGCGAACCTGTTAGCAGCAACTGCCTGATGTTATTTGAATATAAACAAGCTGAGCATGTTTGGTTTCAAGTGGGGTTTTGAGCATTCGATTTTTTGCCAATGCTAGAGCAGTTGTTTGCTCAGTTTGTTCAATTTCAAAGAGAAAATTTTTCTATAAATTTAATTAGGAGTTCTGGTCATAATGACAGAGATTATTGACGTTAAAGCAAGAGAAATTCTGGATTCACGAGGAAATCCCACGGTAGAGGCTGATGTGATTTTGGCATCAGGTGCAATGGGTTCGGCCTGTGCACCTTCTGGTGCGTCAACAGGGTCTCGAGAAGCGCTGGAGTTAAGGGATAAAGACCCTAAGCGTTATCGGGGGAAGGGGGTGTTGACGGCGGTTGACAACGTTAATAAACAGATTCGTTCGGCGCTGCTGGGTATGGATGCCGCTGTCCAGGTGGCACTAGATAAAAAAATGCTGGAGTTGGACGGTACAGAAAACAAGGCTAACTTGGGAGCTAACGCAATTTTGGCTGTGTCCCTGGCAGCTGCAAAAGCCGCAGCTCAGGCAAAAAATATTCCTTTGTATGCACATATTGCCGAGTTAAATGGCACACCGGGGCAATACTCGATGCCTGTCCCGATGATGAATATTTTGAACGGTGGTGAGCATGCCGATAATAATGTGGATATTCAGGAGTTTATGGTGCAGCCGGTGGGCGCATCAAGCTTTGCCGAGGCTTTGCGCTGTGGTGCTGAAATATTCCATGCTCTGGCCGGTGTGTTAAAGAGCCGTGGTTTAAGCACCGCGGTGGGTGATGAAGGTGGTTTTGCACCGAACCTTCCATCGAATGAGTCGGCGCTGGAGATCATCAGGGAAGCAGTTGCTGAAGCAGGCTATTTGCTGGATAAGGATGTTACTCTGGCGCTGGATTGCGCCTCTTCCGAGTTCTATAAAGATGGCAGTTATCAGCTAATCGGTGAAGGTAAGAGTTTTAATGCCGCGGGCTTCGCAGATTATCTGGCAGAGTTATGTAACCAATATCCTATCGTATCTGTAGAAGATGGGATGGATGAAAGTGATTGGGAAGGTTGGGCGGATTTGACGCGCAAACTGGGTGATTCGGTGCAGCTGGTTGGGGATGACCTGTTTGTCACCAATACAAAAATTTTAAAGCGCGGTATTGATGAAGGAATTGCTAACTCGATATTGATCAAATTCAATCAGATTGGTTCGCTCACAGAAACCCTGGAAGCGATCAAGATGGCCAAGCAAGCGGGCTTTACCGTAGTCATATCTCACCGCTCTGGTGAAACTGAAGATACGACGATCGCTGATTTGGCTGTAGCGACCTCAGCGGGACAGATTAAGACAGGCTCATTATGCCGTTCCGATCGAGTCGCCAAATATAACCGCTTACTGCGTATTGAAGAAGAGCTAGGTGATCGCGCCAGCTATCGCGGTCGGCAAGAAATCAAAGGGCAAAGTTAACAGCCAGAGTGATTGGTGGCCAAGGCGCAGCTATGAGATGGTTCTGGTTACTGCTTTTTGTGATCCTTGTTGGTCTTCAGTATCGAATTTGGGTCGGTGAGGGCAGTCTGGCAGAAATTTCAGGTCTCAAGGACAGAATCGATGAGCAGCGCGAGCAAAACCAGAAGCTGCGCGAGCGCAATGAATTACTTAAGGCGGAAGTGTCGGATTTGAAACAAGGGCTTGAGGCGATCGAAGAGAGAGCGCGCACCGAGCTCGGAATGATCAAAGATGGAGAAACCTTCTATCAACTGCTTGAGCCTGGGAAAGAATTGGAACCTAGGGCAGAAGTGGAACCTGAACCGTTGCCATGACAAAAGACAGTAAACCCAGAGACAATAGGAAACCGGTTCGGTTACAGCAGGGCTTTTGGGTAGTCGTACCTGCCGCGGGTACGGGCAAGAGGATGCAGGCGAATCGACCCAAGCAGTATTTGTCATTGGCGGGTAAAACGGTATTGCAGCAGACATTTGATCGCCTGTTGAGTCATCCTCGTATAGAAGGTTTGGTGGTGGCTATTGCCGAGGCTGATGATTTTTGGGCTCAGTCTGGTTATACCCATGATCGTCGGGTAAAAGTTGTAGTCGGTGGGGAAGAGCGTTGCCACTCGGTTATTAACGGGTTGGAGTTGCTTGCCGGAGAGCTTGCGGAAGATGAATGGGTGATGGTTCATGATGTTGCTCGGCCTTGTATTTCGGTGAGTGATCTGGATCAACTGATTATGGCTACCCATTCAGTTAAAGATGGCGCGGTATTAGGTGTGCCCGTGCGCGATACCATGAAGCAGGTGAACGATATGGGGCAGGTATCCCAAACGGTTGATCGCAGTTGTCTATGGCATGCCTATACGCCACAGATTTTTAGACTGGGGCAGTTAAGGCGGGCGTTAACTGCCTGTAATCGTGAACAGGGATTAGTGACCGATGAGTCCTCGGCAATGGAAGCTTTAGGTTATCGACCGCAAATGGTGAGAGGCAGAGAGACAAATATTAAAATCACGCAACCTGACGACCTGGTTTTGGCAGAAGTCATTTTGCAGCGATTGCAGGGGGAATCTGAGCAATAATGACAATCCGTATTGGGCATGGGTTTGATGTACACCGGTTTGGACCGCACTCGGCACCAGGTAATACAATCAAGCTGGCAGGTATCGCTATCCCCAGCGAATATCCTTTATTAGCTCACTCTGACGGTGACGTGCTGATTCACGCACTCTGTGATGCGCTATTGGGAGCGGCCGGACTAGGTGATATTGGAGAACACTTTCCGGATACCGATGACCGCTACAAAGGTGTTGATAGCCGGATTTTATTGCAGAGCGTTTTATCTAAGCTCAATCAGCTCGGCTGGCGGATTGTTAATGTTGATATTTCGCTGATTGCTCAGGTACCGCAGGTCTCTCCCTACAAGAGGGAGATGCAGGCCAGCCTGGCAAAAGAGCTGCTTTGCCAGGATTCGCAGATCAATATCAAGGCAACCACCACCGAAGGTTTGGGATATACCGGGCGCAAGGAAGGAATCGCCTGTCATGCCGTTGTATTGATTAGTCAGAGTTAGATGCCATTGTCTCTCAGCGCTGAATCTCCTCAAAATTACCCGTTAGATTTTCAGTTTGCCTATGGGGCACCGCAGTGTCGCGTGGTTATTCGCGCGAAGCCAGAATATTTTATTGTTGACGAGTTGCTTGGATTTGAGCTTTCTGGAGAGGGTGAGCATGTTTATCTGCAGCTGGAAAAGACTGGGCTGAATACCGATTTTCTGGCCCAGCAGTTGGCACGTATTGCTGGTGTGCGAAAGTTGGATGTCGGCTATGCTGGTTTAAAGGATCGGCAGGCTGTTACCACTCAATGGTTCAGTCTGTATCTGCCGGGAAAGTCAGATCCCAACTGGAGTCAGCTTGAAGAGGTTGCAGGGGTAAAGCTATTAACGGTCGACAGGCATACGCAAAAACTGCGCCGTGGCCAGCATTCTGGCAACCGGTTTCGTCTTCGCTTAACCGATTTTGCAGGCGATAGCGGGGGATTATCCGATCGTTTGAATAAGGTTGCCGAACATGGGGTGCCCAATTATTTTGGGCCACAGCGATTTGGGATTGAGGGTAACAATTTAACCGCAGCTGACCAGATGTTGCGAAAGCTTTTAAAGCCACGGGGACGACATTTAAAGGGTATTTACCTGTCGGCGGCCAGGTCCTATCTGTTTAACCTGCTATTATCCGGGCGAGTTGCAGAGGGGAGTTGGGCGAGCGTGGAGCCAGGAGATGTTGTTTATACAGAACCTCGGGACGGTCGAGCAGTGCCCACCGGGCCACTGTGGGGGAGAGGACGAATCAATACGGAGTTAAGGATTGCAGAGCTGGAAAACGAATTGGCTGGTGATCATCCTGAGTGGTGTCATGGACTTGAACATTGTGGTTTACAACAGCAGCGCAGGCCGCTATGTTTGTCGCCTGAAGCTTTGCAGTGGTGCATAGAGCCAGACGGACTGGAGTTGGAGTTCGTATTGCCTCCTGGTGCTTACGCGACGAGCTTGATCAGGGAGTTGTGCGTTTATGAGGATATGGCCAGACTGAAAGTTGCAGAGAGAAGAGGTATGCCAGATTGAATAGTCATCATATCAGCGGAATCGGCATGACTTCCAAGCGCACCCGCGACCGGCTGATTCAGCGATTGCGTCAGGAAGGAATAAAAAATGAGGCAGTGCTTGAAGTTATATTGAATACGCCGCGCCATATTTTTGTTGATGAAGCGTTGGCGCATCGTGCTTATGAAGATACAGCTCTGCCAATTGGCTACAATCAAACCTTATCCCAGCCCTATATAGTGGCTCGCATGACCGAGGCTTTATTAGCAAATGGCCCGGTAAAAAGAGTTTTGGAAGTTGGTACGGGCTCAGGCTATCAAACGGCAATTCTGGCGCAGCTGGTTGAACAGGTATTTAGTGTTGAACGCATTCTACCGTTACAAGAACAAGCTCGGGAACGGATGAATACCTTAGGAATACGTAACGTAAAAATGAAGCATGCAGATGGTGGAATGGGGTGGCCAGAAAAATCCCCCTTTGACGGTATTATAGTTACTGCGGCTCCACGCGAATTACCGGCTGAGTTAATCGAACAATTGGGGCCAAAGGGGCGATTGGTCATACCCGTTGGACCGGATAGTCTGCAAGAGCTCGTTTTGGTCACTAAGAACAGTGATGAGGTAAAAAGAGAAATTTTGGAGCCCGTTAGATTTGTTCCCCTGCTTGGGGGCGCGGTTCGCTAGTTAGAGAGGTTGTCAGCAGTTGTTTGATGGCTGATCTGGAAGCAAGCCCTGTATCTCTGATAATAAAGGAATTCTAAATGCAGTATATAATCTGGTGTGTTCATGCCCCTAAAGGATAGATATCTCGGGATTTTTTTTAAAGGTATGGCAATGGGCGCAGCTGATGTGGTGCCGGGTGTTTCCGGGGGTACTATTGCATTTATCACAGGGATCTATGAGCGACTAATAGATGCGCTGAGTGCCGTTAATTTAGGGTTTATTAGATTGTTGTTTGCCGGGCAATGGCGGCGGGCATGGCGCCAGATTGATGGCACATTCCTGGTAATGGTATTTTCAGGTATTTTGGTTAGTGTTATTTCTCTAGCGAAATTGATGTCCTGGTTGCTGGCAAATCATCCGAAAGTAATATGGGCCTATTTTTTTGGACTGATTTTGGCGTCAGTCGTCTATTTGGCGGGTCAAGCCAGGCTTGTGCAATGGCCGAATTTACTGCTGTTTGTGTTAGGCGCTGGTATCGCCTATGAGGTTACGCTCATTACACCCGTCCAGTTAGAACCTACCAGTCTCACAATATTCGGTGCTGGAGCGATTGCTATTTGCGCCATGATTCTGCCTGGCATATCCGGTAGTTTTATTCTCGTGATATTAGGCATGTACGAGCCGATTATCAATGCCGTGAAGGGGTTTGATGGATCGGTGCTGGGTTTTTTTGTTCTGGGTTGTGTAGTTGGGTTGTTGAGTTTTACTCATCTGCTTTCCTGGTTGTTGCACCGCTACCATGAGTTGGTGTTTGCCTTGCTGACTGGATTTATGCTCGGCTCGCTTAATAAGGTGTGGCCCTGGAAGCAGACGAGTAATCTGGGTGACACTCTGCTCGAAATTAATGTAGGGCCGAGCCAATATGAAACGCTTATGCAGGCGGATGCTCAGGCGCTCTCAGTCGTGATAATGATGACCTTTGGATTGATCACAGTTTATGCCATTAATTATGCGGGTAATGTGCGGTCGCGTTAGCCAGTCGGTTGTCGGGTTAGTTGCTATGCTGTTTTTGCTGGCGGCCTGCGTCAGCCATAATCATGCGCCGGTGCGTGATCTGGAAAAGCCACGCAAGGTTACTTGGGGCAGTCATCGCGTGATTAAAGGAGACACACTCTATTCTATTGCCTGGCGTTATGGCTGGGACTATCAGGCATTGGCTCGAGTCAATCAGATTAAAAAGCCTTATCTATTAATGCCGGGGCAGAAAATTTATCTTAATAGGAAAGCGACTGCCTCATCAAGGAAAAACAGTCCTCAGAAAACTATTGCTAACAAGCCTTCTGAAAAAAAGAGAACCAGCGCAACGAAGCCGAAACCTCCGTCAGTAATGGCGAACAGTGCTTTGCGCTGGAGTTGGCCGGCGAGGGGGCGCTTGATTCAGACGTTTTCCAAATGGGGTGCCAGTAAGGGCATCGATATCGCTATAGAGGGCAATAGCGCGGTTCGATCCGCAGCAGACGGGGTAGTGGTTTACGCGGGGAGTGGGCTAATTGGCTATGGTAATCTAATCATCATTAAGCACAATGCAACCTACTTAAGCGCCTATGCAAATAATCGGAAAATACTGGTAGGCGAGCAAAAGAAAGTTAAAGTTGGGGAGAAGATTGCCGAAATAAGTAGTAGTAGAGCCAGGAAAGCCAGCTTGCATTTCGAAATACGTAAACATGGTATACCGGTCGATCCGCTAATCTATTTGCCGAAATCCAAGAGTTAAAGAATAAGGAGTTACAGGGAGTTTAACTTAAATTACATTAAGTGATTTGTATAACATGGTGAAAAAGCGTGACTTTTTTAAAAAAAAGATTAATAATTTGTTCCCATGTTAGAACGAAAATAATAATATCACCTGTAGCCCTATATTTATAAAAAAAGGAAACGGCGATGGACAAGTCAGAGAAATTAAGCGCAGATACAGATAATGCCGAGGAATTAGACGTGCTAGCCGAAAAGAAAAAAAACAAAGGGGATGAGGTTGCCAGTCAGGACTTTGGTAATCAAAAGACCCTTGATGCTACCCAGCTTTATCTAAATGAAATAGGATTTTCCCCGCTGCTTAACGCTGAAGAAGAGGTCTATTTTTCGAGGCTGGCACTCAAGGGTGATCAGGCCGCTCGCAAACGCATGATTGAGAGTAATTTGCGGTTGGTGGTGAAAATTGCGCGACGTTATATCAACCGGGGACTGACATTACTGGATCTTATCGAGGAAGGGAATCTCGGCCTGATTCGTGCAGTGGAGAAATTTGATCCGGAGCGAGGTTTCCGATTTTCTACCTATGCAACCTGGTGGATCCGTCAAACCATTGAACGGGCATTGATGAATCAAACCCGCACCATTCGTTTGCCTATACACGTAGTTAAAGAGCTTAATGTCTACCTTAGAGCGGCCCGAGAGCTTACGCAGAAGCTTGACCATGAGCCAAGGCCAGAAGAGATAGCTGAGATGCTTGATCGTCCAGTACAGGACGTTAAGCGTATGCTCAGTTTGAATGAGCGAGTCGCCTCGGTGGACGTGCCTATGGGGCCGGATTCCGATCGATCTATGGTAGAAAATATAACTGGCGAAGCGATCACAGATCCCTCGGAATTACTGCAAAACAGTAACCTGCAAGGTAATTTGACGGGTTGGCTTTCAGAGCTTTCAGGCAAGCAGCGTGAAGTAATTGCCAGGCGTTTTGGTCTGCTGGGTTATGAAATGAGTACGCTTGAGGAAGTCGGACATGAAATTGGATTGACGCGAGAGCGCGTGCGTCAGATTCAGGTCGAGGCACTGAAGAGATTGCGCAGTATGATGGAAAAAGAAGGCTTAAGCGGGGAAACTGTGTTCAATTAAAATTGGGTACAACGGAAATGCACGAAAAGGGTGGCCGATAGCCACCCTTTTTTTTTGCTGGAGGATTGTCTGAAGAGTTGTTTGTGGAAATTGCTACGGCGAAATTAACGTTCGAGCTGCGCGAGCTTTCCTGGTTTTCCGTCCCATTCTTCGGCGTCGGCTGGTGGATCTTTGCGCTCGGTAATATTGGGCCAGGTTTCCGCTAATTCAGCATTGATTTCGATAAATTCATTTTGATCTGCGGGTAGCTCATCTTCTGAGAAGATCGCTTCTGCTGGGCATTCTGGCTCACACAACGCGCAATCGATGCACTCATCTGGGTGAATAACCAAAAAATTAGGGCCTTCGTAAAAACAATCGACTGGACAAACTTCAACACAATCGGTGTATTTGCATTTTATGCAGTTTTCGGTGACAACAAAGGTCATAAAACAGAGTCTCCATAGTGCACTTTAGAATAACGCGACATTCTAATTTCCGCAGCGCAAATACACAAGCTCTTTTCAGCTATAGCTTCTTCAGCGCATAGATTAATTCCAGCGCAGCTAAAGGAGTTAGTTGGTCAGGATTGACTTTGTTCAGGTGCTCAATAGCGGGGTGTGGTAGAGGAGCGCTGAATAGATCCGGTTGTTTATAATGGAAATCACTACCCACAAATTTTAAGCTGGTCTCGCTCTGCTCCAATTCCTTTAACTTCTCTTTTGCCACTTCAATCACCTCGTGGGGTACACCGGCTAATTGAGCAACCTGTAGTCCATAGCTCTGGCTGGCCGGGCCCTGCTGAACCTTGTGTAAAAATACAATGTGGTCATCGTACTCAGTGGCATCCAAGTGCACATTCGCGACTGTGGAAGCCACGTCTGGTAGGCTGGTGAGTTCAAAATAGTGTGTGGCAAACAGAGTAAAGGGTTTTACCTTGGTCGCCAACTGAAGAGCGCAGGACCAGGCTAGAGAAAGGCCGTCAAATGTACTGGTACCTCTGCCCACTTCATCCATTAAGATCAGACTATTTGCTGTGGCATTATGCAATATGTTGGCAGTTTCCGTCATTTCGACCATAAATGTAGAGCGTCCACTGGCGAGATCATCAGAGGATCCCATACGGGTGAAAATACGGTCAATGGGACCGATAACTACCTTTTCAGCGGGCACATAGCTGCCAATACAAGCGAGCAGAGTGATCAGTGCCGTTTGCCTCATATAGGTAGACTTCCCCCCCATGTTAGGCCCGGTAATAATCAGCATTTTTTGTTCGCTGGTTAAATTCAGATCGTTTGGTACAAAGGGGGCGTCATGAAGCTGCTCCACTACCAGGTGTCGACCCTGCTCTATTTGGATGACGGGGTGGCTTTCCAATTGTGGCGCACTTAGATCTAAACTTTCTGCGCGCTCGGCAAGATTCACCAGAACATCAAGTTCAGCGAGCCCGGACGCAGAATCCTGAAGTTCGCCCAGCTGTGTGGCCAGTTGTTCGATCAGTGCCTCGTAAAGGGTCTTTTCGCGAGTCAGTGCACGACTTTTACTACTGAGTGCCTTATCTTCAAATTCCTTGAGTTCCGGTGTGATAAAACGCTCGGCATTTTTAAGGGTTTGACGCCGGATATAATCGGCAGGTGCCTGGGCAGACTGTAATCGGCTGATCTCAATATAATAGCCATGCACACGGTTGTATCCAACTTTTAGGGTACTGATACCGGTCCGCTCTTTCTCGCGAATTTCAAGGTCGACCAGATATTGGCCGGCATTTTCGCTGAGGCCCCTGAGCTCATCGAGCTCAGGATCAAATCCGGTAGCGATCACTCCACCATCACGAATTACTACCGGTGGATTGTCAACTAGGGCGCTTTGTAGAAGTTCTTCCAGTTCCGGAAAACAGCCAATACGGGAAGTCAGCTCTGCAAGCAAGGGAGCTTCCAGTTCAGAAAGTAGCCGGTTGATTTCAGGAAGTTGTTTAAAGGACTCGCGTAGTTTTAGCAAGTCCCTGGGGCGGGCAGAGCGCAATGCTATACGTGCCAGTATGCGTTCGGTATCACCAACCTGACGCAATAAATCGTGTAACGGTTCACAGTGGTACTGTGCCAGAAGGTCAGCAATGGCGCGTTGTCGACCTTTTATCAGCGTATGATCGCATAGGGGGCGGTGCAGCCACCTTAACAGCAATCGGCTTCCCATAGGCGTTGCCGTACGGTCTAATACCGAGGCGAGGGTTTTGTCTTTTCCTCCAGCGAGATTGGTATCCAGCTCCAGGTTACGTCGTGTCGAGGCATCCAATACAACACTCTGCTCTCGACGCTCTACGCTAATGCCGCGAATATGCGGTAAAGCCGTTCGTTGTGTGTCCCGGGCATACTGTAGCAGGCACCCGGCAGCTTGCAGGGCGACCGTCAGCCCATCGCAACCAAATCCGCTCAAATCATTGGTGTTAAATTGTTGCGAGAGCAGTCGTTGAGCTGTTTCCAGGTCAAAGTTCCAGGGGGGCAGCTTTCTTAATCCTGAACGCGCAGCCCATGCTGGGTGATGCTCAATATCATCGCTGACAAGTAGCTCTGCGGGGTTGATTCGTCCCAGTTCACTGAGTAATGCCTCTGTGCTATTTACTTCGGTTACGCTAAATCGTCCGCTACTGATATCCAAAACAGCAATACCGGTATTACCTTCCCAGTCAGTGTGTGCGTAAATAGCGGTTAGTAAGTTATCGCGACGCTCATCGAGATAGGCGTCGTCACTCAGTGTGCCAGGTGTGATGATACGAACGACCTGTCGTTCAACGGGACCCTTAGAGGTGGCGGGATCTCCGATTTGCTCACAGATTGCCACGGACTCTCCAGCACGTACCAGTTTTGCAATATAGCCGTCGGCTGAATGATAGGGTATCCCAGCCATGGGGATTGGATTTCCTGCAGACTTGCCACGGGCGGTGAGGGTGATATCCATCAGGGTGGCAGCTTTTTTAGCGTCATCGTAAAATAGTTCGTAGAAATCCCCCATACGATAAAAAAGAAGTTCACTCGCATGATTCGCTTTGATTTTTAAATACTGCGTCATCATCGGTGTATGTTGTAGATTTTTGTCGGTGGCTGCGGTTACCATTGATTATTGGTTCAGGTTGCGAAAAGAAACCGATTTTACGTGATAACTTGCTCAGATATAAGCGCTAATTGGAGAACTGTGTCGAGGTGGATGATTTAAGCTCGGTAGTACAGAAAACTGGGGAAGCTCTGCTCGCGCAAGGACTGACATTGGCCACTGCCGAGTCCTGCACTGGTGGCTGGATCGCACAACAGGCGACAGCATTGTCGGGAAGCTCGGAATGGTTTGAGTGTGGCTTTGTCAGTTATTCAAATCAAGCCAAACAGTTCATGCTGGGAGTGAAGCCCGAAACATTGATGGCCTATGGTGCTGTCAGTGAGGAGGTTGTCTGCGAAATGGTGTGCGGAGCGATGCAGCGATCAAACGCCGGCGTTGCGGTTGCCGTGAGTGGGGTGGCCGGCCCGACCGGCGGTTGTACGGATAAACCAGTGGGAACCGTTTGGGTTGCCTGGGGAAAAGAGGGCGCAGATGTCAAAAGTCAGCGTTTTCAATTTCCGGGGGATCGTCAACAGGTCAGATGGCAGACCGTCGAAGCGGCATTTGCAGGGCTCCTTCAGTTATTAGCCAATTAGGACTATGCGGACTGATATAAGTGTGAAATAATACTGTTGTTATATACAGTATTGGATTTTAATCTATCTCACGATCAACAACTTATAAGAGGTGAACTAATGGACGAAAACAAGCAACGGGCGCTCGATATGGCATTGTCGCAGATTGACCGCCAGTTTGGTAAAGGCTCGGTGATGCGTCTGGGTGATCAGGAGCGACAGGATGTTCCCTCTATTTCAACCGGCTCATTGGGACTGGATATAGCATTGGGTATAGGCGGTTTGCCGAAAGGACGTATTGTCGAAATTTACGGTCCTGAATCATCCGGTAAAACCACCCTTACATTACAAGTAGTTGCAGAGGCGCAAAAAGTCGGAGGCACTGCGGCCTTTATCGATGCGGAGCACGCACTGGATCCGGATTACGCCAAAAAAATAGGGGTTAACGTGGACGACCTGCTAGTGTCGCAGCCGGATACGGGTGAGCAGGCACTGGAAATTGCCGATATGCTGGTGCGTTCCGGTGCTGTTGATGTGCTGGTTATTGACTCTGTTGCGGCACTGACTCCCAAAGCTGAAATTGAGGGGGATATGGGTGATTCTCATATGGGGTTGCAGGCGCGACTGATGTCTCAGGCGTTGCGTAAAATAACCGGTAATGTGAAGCGTTCTAACTGCCTGGTGATCTTCATAAATCAGATTAGAATGAAAATCGGCGTAATGTTCGGCAATCCTGAAACAACTACCGGAGGTAATGCCTTGAAATTCTATTCTTCAGTGCGTCTGGATATTCGTCGCATTGGGGCCATTAAGGAAGGTGATGAGGTGGTGGGTAACGAAACCCGGGTTAAGGTTGTCAAAAACAAAATGGCCCCCCCCTTTAAGCAGACGGAATTCCAGATTTTATATGGCAAGGGAATATATCGTTTGGGTGAATTGATTGATCTTGGGGTTAAGCAGGGGCTGGTGGAGAAATCTGGAGCCTGGTATGCCTATGGTGGAAATAAAATAGGTCAGGGAAAGGCCAATGCGGCTAAGTTTCTAGAGGAAAATCCGGATATTGCTGAGCAGATTGAATCCCAGATCCGTGGTGCCTTGGTAGGCGATGTGTCTGGTGGAAAAGAAGTAACTGAATTAGAGGCAGAGGTCTGAAGAACAAGGTTTTGGCCAAACCATTAGAAATCAGGCGGGCAGCAATGGATTTGCTGGCCCGCCGAGAACACTCCCGTCTTGAGTTAGAAAATAAACTTAAAAAACGATTCCCAGATGCAGATACAAATACAAATATAGAGGCACTGCATCAAGCGCTTGAGTTATTGATTCAGGAGGGTCTGCTCAGCGATGAACGGTTTTGTGAGGCTTTTGTTCATTATCGCAAGAGCAGGGGGTATGGGCCTGTGCGCATACGATCGGAGCTTAAGCTCAGGGGTGTATCTGATCAGTTGATTGCCACCTATCTGGATGTTCATCTTAATGAGTGGATAATGGAGTTAACTCAGCTTATTAATAAAAAATACGGCGGTAGTTTAGCGTTGGATACTAAGTCACAGGCCAAGCGGCAGCGGTTTTTATATCAACGGGGTTATACCTTTGAACAGATCAATACAGCATTGCGCAACCTGGTTGCAAGAGATTAGTCGTTGCACGTTGTTGGCGTGTCACCGTTAGAGACAAAAGGGGATAGCGATGAAGTTGGCGTTTATAGGTTTAGGTGTAATGGGCTTTCCTATGGCGGGCCACTTGCTGCGGGCGGGACATGAGGTTGTAGTATTCAACAGAACACAAAGCCGGGCTGACCTGTGGGTCAGTCGTTGGGGTGGTAAGATGGCAGCGAATCCGGCTGATGCGGCACAGGGCGCGGAACTGGTTTTTGCCTGCGTCGGCAATGACGAAGATTTAAAGAGCGTCGCCCTTGGCAAGCAAGGAGCATTCGAAGGGATGGCCTCCGGTTCACTTTTTGTGGATCATACAACGGCTTCTGCAGATATAGCTCGTCACTTGTATCGAGTAGCTCGCGATCAAGGCTGTTCCTTTATCGATGCGCCTGTATCCGGTGGTCAGGCCGGCGCAGAAAATGGCAGTCTGGCGATTATGGTGGGGGGTGATGCAGAGGATTTTGAGAGAGCAAAACCGATTCTGGATTGTTATGCCAAGTCGGTTAAACTAATGGGCGTTGCTGGTTGCGGGCAGCTTACCAAAATGGTGAATCAAATATGTATTGCCGGGTTAATACAGGGTTTATCAGAAGGGCTTAATTTTGCGCGTGCGGCGGGGCTGGATGGACAAGAGGTGGTGAATGTGATTTCGCAGGGTGCGGCCCAGTCCTGGCAAATGGAAAACCGCGCAGGCACAATGCTGGCTGGAGAGTTTGATTTTGGCTTTGCTGTGGATTGGATGCGCAAAGATTTGGCAATTGCCATGGGAGAAGCACAGCGTAACGGCGCGCCTTTACCTGTTACGGCAATGGTGGATGAATATTATCGAGAGATACAAGAGAAGGGTGGAAACCGCTGGGATACTTCCAGCCTGATAACCCGATTAAAAAAGAAAGCGTAGAACTCAGTGGCGCATTGTATAATGATGCTTTCTCGGTATTGCGTGTGTTATTTGTAATTCCAGAAATTCTTATAGTTTATTGGTGATTAGGAGCAGGTAAAGCCCGCCGAGGTTTTCAGCGAAACTATTACCTGTCAGGCAGGTATCGGGCGTTCTGCCGAAGGTTTTCAGATAAAGTTGATACAACTAGCCCGGATTTTTCGCCAGGCGCCTTAGTGAAATATTCGGGTTAGACCTCAGCTTTTGTAATGCAGGTTTGCTTCCTGAGATGGGTTTATCAAGTATTGTAAACAGATATGGCTTTGAGCTTTGTCCGTTTAAATGGCATTTAGATTTTAATAGGTTGTGGCGGTTATCAAACATAAAAGGCATAAGAGAACGGAGGCAATTACTTCCCAGCCAATGGGGCCGTTGATGTTTCGGCTCACTGTCCCCATGATTTTTGGCATGATTTCAATGGTGATGCTGGGGATCGTTGACACCTTTTTTATTAGTATGCTTGGCACCCATGAGCTTGCAGCGGTCAGTTTTTCTCAGCCTGTCGCTAACACGGTGATTAGCGTGGCACTGGGCCTTGGTATGGCGCTTGGTGCTTTGGTATCGCGCTTAATTGGGGAAAACAACCACCGCCAGGCTGCTCGTCTAATCACCGATGCAAATATCGCATCAGCCATCATTGCGGTTGCCATTGCCGCAACGGGGATCATGATCATAGATCCATTGTTCAGACTGTTAGGGGCTACAGAGGAGGTCTTACCTTTCATTAGAAGCTATATGAGTATCTGGTTTATTGCAGCACCCATGTGGATGCTCACCATGATCGGAAATAATGCGTTACGAGCTATTGGAGATATAAAGCTCTCCGCATTGATTATGACGTTGCTTTCCCTATTGAATTTGATATTTGACCCGCTGCTTATTTTTGGATTTGGTCCTTTCCCGAAGCTTGGGGTGGCCGGTGCCGCGCTGGCCACGCTTATCGCCTGTACCATTGCCTGGCTCTGTTCAATTTCCGTACTTGCTTTTCGTGAGAAACTGCTGCAGTTTACCCGGCCTAGATTATCGCATTTGATACCAAATTGGCGTGAGCTTTTCAAAATTGCGGTTCCTTCGATTGCGGCGAATATCATGACACCGTTAGCGGCTTCAATTTTGACGGCCATGATTGCTCGTTTTGGCCTGGAAGCCGTAGCAGGTTTTGGAGTAGGTTCGCGCATTGAGTTTTTTAGCCTTATGGTGGTTTTTGCACTTTCTTCGACGTTGCCCATGTTTATTGGACAGAATCTGGGGGCGGGTAGACCGGATCGTGTATATCAGGCAATGATGGGTTGTCTTAAATTTGCACTGGTTTTTCAGGCGGGTGTTTATGCGGTATTGTTAATAGCAGCCCCCTATATTGCCGGAGCTTTCAGTGATAATCCGGAAGTAACCAGTGTTATTCGAACATTTCTTCTGATTCTCCCTTTGACCTATGGTGCCCACGGTGTGGTGATACTGGTGATGGTTTCTTTAAATGTACTGAGGCGGCCGCGAACCGCTCTATTGACCACAGTGGTGAGGCTGTTATGTCTTTACCTGCCATTGGCGTATTTGGGTTCCGTATTGTGGGGTGTAACAGGAATTTTTGTTGGCGCAGCAATTGCCAATATTGTAGCTGGAGTGATCGCGTACGGCATTATAAAGCGAGTGCTTAGGGAGCAGGGGATTTGTATTCCTGATGGAGTTGTACAGTCTCGAGTTGAACCGCAACTGTAACCGTTTGCCTGCTCACAAAAGAGAACAGGCAAAGTTAATTTGTAAGGTATAGTAGCGGTGCCGCTAAGAGTTAACGGCTCGCTGATTCGGTTAATCTAAGCTCCATCAAATTGATAGTTGCTCAGGTCAACTTCTGCCATGGTGGCTCGCTTAAATTTGTCGGGTCGTGGCAAGGGTACGGTTGCATCGACACCCATGCGACACCATTTATCGTTTTCGACCATCGGGTTTAGGCGGTGTCCAATTGAGTCAGGTATTTTCAATAGATCGGTTTCGTAGCAGCATCGTGTTGCCACGGCCCAGTCCACATCAGCAACATTGTAGATATCAACATCGGTATCTACGACTGTGACAGTTTTAATGAATGCCAAAGATACGAAGGCGGCCATGATTGCGTTACGCTGGCTACCCTCAAATTTCTTATCAATTTGAACAACCAGATGGTAAGGCACACTGCCATCAGAGAAGTGTACTGCAGTGACTTCCGGAACAAGGCTTCTTATTTTTTCAAAAGCTCCAGAACCGGCAATTATGCCATAGGCATTACCGACCTCTTTTCCGGATAGGATAGAATGGAATACAGGGTTTTCGCGGCGGGTAATTGCCGTTGCCTCAAACACCCATCGAGCTTCTCGCTCAGCATAATAACCGGTTACTTCAGCGTAGGGGCCTTCCTGCTCTCGTATTTCCGGTAGAATTTTTCCCTCGATTATAAACTGCGCGTTTGCGATGCCTTCCACACTGACTGTTTGACTTTCAATAAGCTCTACGGGAGCTCCGCGCAACTGGCTGGCGATTCCCAGCTCGTCCATCTCAATCGAGGCTGCTGATGCGGGCACTGCACCCGCCATGCAAACCGGGAAGTCGATGCCATTATTGACGGTTATTTCCAACGGTTGGCCCTTGGCCTCGGCACGTTTGTAATAATCCATCAGATGCCCCAGTTCCTCGAGGAGCAGCGTCATTCGATTTTCCCCGGTGAGCATCATACGATGAATAGAGAGGTTTCTTACCCCGGTATCCGGATCCTTTGCTATCACCACGCTGGAGGTTAGATAGCGGCCACCGTCTCCTTCAGCATGATGAGGAATGGGCAGAGTTGTAAGATCCGGCTTACTTTCGATGACTTCATTGGCTGGCCCCTGCTTAAGAATGATTGGTTCCATGGGTGACTTGTGCCAGGTCTTAATGCCTTCGGCTAGCACGAAAGGAAGATTGGCGCTATCCGTATTGAAAAACTGTGCCATCATATCCCGGTTCCAGTAAAGACCCATCAATACTGGGTATTGATGCCCTTTAACCTTTTCAAACAGAATCGCCTTGCCACCTTCGAATTTCTTTGCGATGCCTGCAAGCTCATTGATCGGATCAACTTCACTTTTAACCCGAATAAGGTGATTATTCTGTTCCAGATAATTGATATATGACTGAATGTCGAGCAAGTCTCTTTGTGCTAGATCCATGGTACTTTCCTGTGCTGCCTGAATATCCGGTTTAGCTAAAGTTGGGTTTAGATGACCAGCTTTTTAGTTATGCATGACTGATACATTATTGATGAGTAAACAGTCGATTAATTAACACCGAATTGATTGTTAGAGGCCTTTGCATGATGTAGTGAGCGAAGGCAAAAAACGGTGAAAAAGCCGAGTTTATCTATTACAAATGAGCATTCTGAGCCGATTTTTAGCGCCGTATTACCTGGCGCAGTAATTATGCAAAGGCCTCTGTTAAGGAATTTATCCAATGGCTCAAAGTATACAAAAATATCGGCAGTGCCCGCTATGCCTAAAGTGTTGCGATTTTCGAATAGCTGCTCAGATCATCAATAACTTCACATAGCTTACGGTTATTGGTTGCCAGCTTTTCTTTAGTTGCCTTGGGCAGTTTTTTAATGCGTCGTTCCAATTTTAGTGCGCAGCTTTTGTCGCCTATTTTTTCTTGCCATTCCAAAATTAGCGGTCCCTTACCTCGAAGGTATTTGGCGCCTTTCTGTCCTGCGCTTTGATGTTCCGTTAAACGACGCTCTACATCAGTAGTAATACCTGTGTAAAGACTGCCATCTGCGCAGCGTATCATGTAAATAGACCAATCCATTCAGCGGGTGCTACCTAATGTGGCTTTAAAGGGACAAATATCAGGGGGATAAATGTTGGTGGTTTAGCCGATTCTAAAAAAGACATGCTCTGTTTCGACCATGTTTTTTGGCATTATAAAGGGCCTTGTCAGCTGCGTTGACTAATTCTGCGATATTGCAGGAGCATTCCATTAATTCTGCAACTCCTCCGCATACGGTGGTTTTTATGGGGGCGTCGGGATTGCCGTTTAATAATTGCTCCTGCGCTATCTTTGTTACAAGCTTTTGCGCCAGCTGAAGTGCGCCCGAAGCATCTGTGTTAGGCAGAGTAATAAGAAATTCATCGCCACCGATACGACCTACATCATCTGCATCCCGAATACTGTCGCGACATAAATGTGCGACCGTCCTGAGTACCCGGTCGCCATAGAGGTGGCCCATACGATCATTGGTCTTCTTGAAATGATCTATGTCCAGCATGATCAGCGAGAAGGGGAGTTTATATCGCATTGATTTTACGAGCTCTTTTTCCGCGATCTCGAATATTTTTCGACGATTCATTATTTCGGTCAAAGAATCGGTTTCAGCCAGCTTCTTCAATTGGATTTCCAAACGTTTTCGCTCAGTGATGTCGGTAGCGATAACCCCTGTACCAATTAGCTTGTTGGCCTCGTCAAAGATGGGAAACTTTGAGGATAGAAAATATCGTGTTTCACCATCTATCTCCACAATCTCCTCAAGCAAAATAACTTTTTTAGTGCGAAGAACTTCGCGATCGGCTTCTCTGAATTTGTCAGCCGTTTCGGCGGGGAAGTGGTCAGCGTCCAGATAGCCGATAAATTTGTCCTTTGAAATGTTAAAAAGTCTTTCATATTGACCATTCACGAACAGATACCGCCCCGACGCGTCCTTGGCTGCTACACAGGAGGTTGCATGATTGACTATAGTTTTTAGCAGCTGGTAAGAGGCTGTGATGGACTCGCCCTGTAGCATACCGAAATTTCCCATTCATCTGTTCATTATTAAGAATAGCCGAAGGCGCTCATAATTCTAGGAAACCTCTGATTAATTCCTTGGTCCCTCTGAGCTCCGCAGGGAGAGGTCTGAAAGCTTCATCTGCTGCGTTAGAAACTTTGCCAAGGCAATGAGCATTAGCGGCAGTTCCTGCCTTGCAGCTAAAGCTTTCAGGTTTCGCAGAGGCATTAAGGAATTATTTAGAGGTCCTCTGGCTATTAACCACTTAATTACCGGTATTCTTTCTTGATAGTCTTTTGCGATACTCTAACCCAGAGGCGGTGCTCGCTAGGCTGGGTTACAACAAAAGCGAAATGGATTTTGGTTGCCATTATTTATATTTGTGCTTAACTTGTTCAGTCGTTTTAAATTCAAATGAAGGTTTAAGCTACAGACATGGAACTCGAAAAAGAAAAAGCAGGACACAATACCAAGACGGTACTCGAATTTATCGAGGCATGCTGTCAAAAGGATGTTGAAAAAATCATTTCGTTTTTTGATGAGTCCACTATTTATCACAACCTCCCGCTGGAACCTGTGGTGGGCGCCGCTGCGATTTGTGAAGTTGTGCAGCCTTTTTATGATTTAACCAGTGAAATGCAATGGGTCGTCAAACAGGTCGCCGAAACCAGCAGCGGTGTTGTGCTGACGGAAAGGCTGGATCGGTTTTTAATAAATGAATGCTGGGTTGAGCTTCCAGTAATGGGGTGCTTCGAGGTGGACGGAGATAAAATTATCGCCTGGCGGGACTATTTTGACCTGACACAACTTCGTGACAGGTTGCCGCCGATTAGCGAATAGTCGGTCAGGATCGGCTGACAAATTTAAGAGCGAGCCCGTTATTACACCAGCGTTGACCTGTTGGATCCGGACCATCGTCAAATACGTGCCCTTGATGGCCTCCGCATCGGGCGCAGTGGTATTCCGTACGTGGATAGATGAGTTTAAAATCTGTTTTAGTGTTGGTATGGCCAGGAATGGATTCATAGAAACTTGGCCAACCTGTACCACTATCATACTTGGCTGTTGAGTTGAATAAAGCCATATCGCAACCGGCACAATGGTAAGTGCCCATTCTTTTCTCGTGGTTTAAAGCGCTGCTGTAGGGGTACTCGGTGCCGGCCTTACGCAGGATGTGGAACTGATCAGCAGTCAGTCTCTTGCGCCACTCACCCTCAGGGAGAGATATTTTTTTGATATCACCGTGATGGGCATACAGGCGCAGTTGGGTCCCAAGGCTCAGGCTGGTTATGGCAATGGTGCTTAATTGAACAAAAGTTCGGCGATTCACGTTGGGCCCTCGTACAATCCAATATCTCATAAGGTTAAGATATCAGCCCGCCCGGTTAGTTCCTGAGTTAAGGCCTTTGTGCGACAAAAGTTGCCCGGGTTGGGCTCTGATACCCTTCGACCGTCAAAGAAGGATTAGCAGGGTCCAGGTAATCTTTCAGAGAGTGAAACTGCATCCATGCTGTGCGTCGTTGCTCTTCTTCAGTTGTCCGGTTTAGATCCACCAATTTAACCTGAGTAAAACCAACACGTTCAAGCCAAATCTTCAAAGTTTCGCAGCTTGGAATAAACCAGACATTACGCATCTGGGCGTAGCGATCAGTGGGAACCAGCACTTCATGGGCCCCTCCGTCTATCACTAATGTTTCCAGAACCAGTTCGCCACCGGGAGCCAGGCATTGTTTTAGCTCCTCAAGATGCTCAAAAGGTGATTTTCGATGATAAAGCACGCCCATTGAAAATACTGTATCGAAGGCTGCCATTGCAGAAGGCAGGTCTTCGCTTCTTAATGGCAGAAATGACAAAGGTAAATCCCCGGCATATCGTCTGATGATTACAAACTGCATCATAAATTTTTGTGAAGGATCGATACCCAGAACCCAGCGTGGACTATGATCAAGCATGCGCCAGCAGTGATAACCATTGCCACAGCCGATATCCAGCACCTTGCGCCCCTTGAGTGATTGAATGTGAGGTGAAATTCTCTGCCACTTCATATTCGAGCGCCATTCAGTATCTAAATCGATACCAAATAATTTAAAGGGTCCTTTGCGCCAGGGGTGAAACAGTTTCAGGCAATCCATAATCTGCTTATGTATCGACGCGTCAATCTGTTGTTCAGAACCTATCGTCACGTAATCTTCGTTGAGCACAATCTGGTCAGGTATAATCTGGGGTAAGCGATTAATCGATGCAAGCCAGTGAGATAGCTCGCCGTGGTAGCGTTGATGGAACTGTCTGTCGATTGCAGTGCTGAAGCTTGCCTCGAAGTTGGCAAGTCCATTTTGATTCAGTTGTTTATAGAAATTTTTAAAATCAATCATTTAACAGCTATTATTGAAGTAAACCCAAAGCATTTAAACCATATGGATCGTTGCTTAAATCCAGACTGCTTCAGACGTTCCATGTGTGCTTCTGATGACTCAGGAATGAGTACATTCTCCAGTGCTGACCTCTTTTGGGAAATTTCCAGATCCGAGTACCCGCGGATCCGTTTGAATCCGTGATAGAGGCTGGTCAGAATGTCTTGCGAAGTGCGCTCCTCTTCCTTCATTTTCTCGGACAATATCAGCACACCCTGTGGATTTAATCCCTGATAAATTTTGCGCAGCAATGCCAGCCGTAACTCAGGTTCAATAAACATCAGAGTAAAATTCATCACCACCATTGAGGCATTATCAATGGGTGTTTCCAAAATATCTTCACAGCGAACTTCCACGGGAGTAGGGGACTTGTCAGCTTGAATATTTGCTAAACAACGGCGGGTCATAGCGGCGGCGTTATCTACAGCGATAATTTTGCAGTTGGCGTGCGGCAAGTGATGCCGCATGCTTAACGTCGCAGCGCCCAGAGAACATCCCAGATCATAACATTGAGTGTCAGGCAGCACCCGTTCGCGTGCTATTACGCCGATCATTTCCAGCATCATACGGTACCCTGGAACAGAGCGGCCAATCATGTCCTCAAACACGTCCGCGACCTTGTCATCGAATTGGAAAGCTTCAATTTCTGTGCGCGGTGATGCGTATATCCGGTCTTTTTTCACGGTTATTTTAAATAGGTTGTTGAGAGTGTTAGGGGGAAACCGGTTAGGGTTCCAAAATTCAGCCAGCGTTATATCACAGATTACACCGCTCGCGCAGCCTGGAATAGTGATTGGTAGAAAAATGCCGTACTTAAATGTCACTCAGCTATCGTTGTTCAGCCGAATCCGTCAGTTAATTGCTGTTTCCCCACAACTGCTCAAGACGTTGGTCACGACCACAGCGATAGCGATAATACTTGTAGCGAACGGGATTTTTGATGTAGTAATCCTGATGGTATTCTTCGGCCGGGTAAAAAGTATCAGCGGCCGTAATTTCAGTGAATACTTCACTAGAGAAACGTTTGCTTTTTATAAGGTCGTTCCTGGAAGCTTCTGCTAAGACTCTTTGCTGCTCATTGTGATAAAAAATACCGGTTCTATATTGACTGCCGCTATCACAGAACTGGCGGTCTGCCGTGGTGGGGTCAATATTGCGCCAAAAAACCAGTAATAGCTGCTCGTAGTTGATTTTGCTGCTGTCGAATATCACCTGCACGGCCTCTGTATGGCCACTACTTCCCGATGAGACTTCTCGGTAGTTTGGATTTTTCTTTTGGCCTCCGATATAACCCGAAGTAGTGCTGATAACGCCTTCCAGCTTATCAAAAGGTGGTTCCATGCACCAAAAACAGCCGCCTGCGAAAGTCGCTTTGCTTAATGGAATCTCTTGAGCACTCAGCGATAAGCTGATCGAAGTCAAGACAGCGGTGAGGATAGGTAAAAAATAAAAACCACGTCGAGTTAAATACATTGCTAGCTCCTTTGGCCGCACAATCTTGTATGTTGTGTGGGACTGTGCAGCGAACTATTAGTTGCATTCGACAATAAAAGAATCAATGATATTGAATCCTTAAATTGATGGTCAGGGAGAGAGTCATGATTAAGCTCTACAATTTTGGGCAGTTTGGTGATTTGCCAGATCCGAGTGCGTTTTGCGTAAAAATAGATGTCTATCTGCGCATGACAGGACTGCCATTTACGGTAGAGTCAGGAATAGATAATCTGAAACGTGCACCGAAGGGCAAACTACCTTTTATCGAAGATGATGGAGAAAAAATTGCTGACTCGAGTTTCATCATCGAATATCTAAAACAGAAATATGGTGATTCTCTGGACGCCGAACTTACCGAAGTCGACAAAGCGATTGTTCATGCGTTCAGTAAAATGATGGATGAAAATCTCTACTGGTGTCTGGTTTGGTGTCGCTGGGCGAGTGACCAGCTATGGCCACAGTTAAAAGAAAGTTTTTTTGGCGGACTGCCACCGGTAATTCGTGATCTTGCTGCTTTTAAGGTGCGCAAAGGTGTGATTAGAGATCTACAGGGGCAGGGTGTCGGGCGACATAGTGAAGCAGATATTCGTATCATAATGACCCGCGATCTAAAGGCATTGTCCGCACAGTTGGGTGACAAAAGTTATTTTATGGGCGACCGGGTTAGCAGCCTCGATGCAGTTGCTTACGGTTTTCTATCCCAATTTGTGTTGGCACCTCTGCGTTCACCCATGACTGATATAGCGATGGGGTATCCGAATCTGGTTAGTTTCTGTCACCGTATTCAGCGTGCTTATTATTTGAGCGAGCGGTAAATGAAAGTATTATCATGCTATTTCAAAGCGGTATTTTGTCTGATACTGCTGTTTGCATCAGGTTGTGCCCATTTGCGGATGGATTTTGAAGAGCCAGAGGTGAAACTGACTTCGCTGCGTATGTTGCCGCATGAAGGCTTGGAGCAGCGGTTCGAGATCGGGTTGAAGGTTTCCAATCCGAACCGGGTGGCGTTGAACCTTGTGGGTATGAGTTATCGGTTAGAACTCCGTGATTACGATATCCTGAGTGGCGTGGCGAGGGATATTCCGGAGATTCCTGCTTATGCGGAAGTCCCGGTAGTGTTATATGCGTCCGTTAATTTAATCGGTGGTATGCGCTTGATTCGATCGCTATTAGCGGAGCCAGACGATAGTATTGAGTATCTGTTAAGTATGAAGTTGGATATCGATTCTACCCTGCTGCCCAGTGTGCGCCTTGAAGAAAAAGGTGCAATCGCTTTAACCCGTTAGCTCGTTTAACTAGACACCATTAAAGAAAGAACTATGAGCCAAATGCCTCAGGTGCCGAATCGTTTTTTTATCCCGACACTTGGAATGTTATCAGCGCTGATCGCCATGGCTATGGATATGTATCTGCCGAGCCTGCTTGAGATAGCAAAAGATCTGCAAACAGATTATGGTCATGTGCAGCAGACATTGAGTGTATTTCTTGCCGGTATTGCTTTTAGTCAATTGCTTTATGGGCCCTTGTCTGATCGATTTGGTCGTCGCTCGGTGCTTTTGTTTGGTGTTTCCATTTTTGCCTTGGTTAGTGTTTTTTGCGCTTTGGCAACAGATGTTAATCAGCTCATTTCAATGAGGTTGCTACAGTCACTTGGGGCTGGTGCAGGAAGTGTTATTGCTGCAGCCGTGGTGCGTGACCTGTTTGAGGGTTCACAAGCTGCGCGCGTTATGTCCTATGTGATGATGGTGATGATGGTGGTGCCGTTGATAGCGCCGGTCATTGGTGGCTATGTGTTGCTATGGTTTGGCTGGCGTGCAATTTTTGTAGTATTGGTTTTCCTGGGAATCCTGTGTGCAGCCGCAGTACTCATAGCCATCCCCGAAACACTTCCTGCAGAACGCAGACAATCACTTAGCGCTACCAGTCTGGCCCGTTCATATTGGGCAATTCTATCGCACAGGAAAGCGATGGGAATGAATCTGTGTGCCGCCTTTGGTTATGGTGGTCTATTTGCCTATATTTCAGGATCGCCTTATCTGTATATCGAGTATTTTGGTGTCGATCCGGAGAATTATGGTTATCTGTTCGGCTGTACTATTGCCATGGTGCTTGCTGTTTCTTATCTCAACAGCCGACTGGTTGGTCGCTTTAACAGTCAATCGCTACTGTTGTCGGGAGTCTTGGTGCAGTTGGTTTTTGTGATTTGCCTGACGCTGGTTAGCTGGTTTAAATTGGGGGGGCTCGCAGCGACAGTTATATCCATTATTCCCTGTGTCGGGATGATTGGCTTGATCAGTGCCAATACCACAGCATCGGCGCTCTCTTATTTTCCAAACGCATCCGGCACCGCCGCCGGGGTGTTAGGTGTCAGCCGTTTTGGCGCGGCCGCTCTTGCTTCGGCGGCCGTGGGTACCTTTCATAATGATAGTAATTTGGTTATGCCCATCGTTATGTGTATTTGTATTTTAATTTCCTTCACCGCGTTGACCTGCATTGCCAGGGTGCGATCATTTAACGGCTGAATGAAGTTGGAATGTTCCTTAGTCTGGAGTGTCAGGCAGGCTAGCCTTGAGCTGTCTAAGTTTACGCTGAATGATCGCAATATTGCGCGGCCCCATGCGTAACAGCTGTTTTTGCAGTGCCGGTAGTTGCTCAAGTTCCGGATCTACATATTTGTAAATCACCGTCGTTCGGGAAACCTCGATATCTTTCAAAATTACAGGAGTGGCTAAAACCTTGTCGATCGCAGTCAGGATACTGTCTTTGATACCACGGTCTGGATAACCCAGTTCTCCATATGCTTCTTCGAATAAAGGCAGATAGCGGCTGTAGAGCTGGGTAGCCGCTGTCAAATTCAAATTATCAAAGGTATCCGCATAGCTGTCATATCTAGCGTAACTTTGTGGATCAATATATTCCCGGCCGTCTTTTTCAATAACCTTAAAGGGCAGCTTGGGTTTGGGAATGGCAATGTATTTACGAGCAACCTTGCCGTCAGCCATATTGTCCGCCACTACTATTAGCTTGCGAACAATTTCTTCGGTATTGAGCCAATTGGAGATATCCCCCATAGAGTCCAAGCCTGAAAGTTGTTCAATGACCTCTGCGTCACTTTGGTTAAGCGCAGGAAGAGGGGGCGCGTCAGGGATTTCTGGTTTAACCGGCTTTACCGGCTGTGGTGCCTCCGATTCGAGGGTGGCAACTTCTGGTTCTGGCATTGGGATTTGCTGCGTGACGGGTTCAACGATTTTGGTTGTAACCGGCTCTGAGCGGTCGGGTTGCCAGGCGAATAAAAAATAAATAGCAGCGCCAATTGGAAGCAGGGCAATAAGGGCACCTATCAACCATACCAGATTAAGTTTTTCTTCGGATTGCTGTGATTGAGAATTCGGAGTATTTGAAATCATGCAATGACCTTCCTGTCTAGCCGACGAATAACTAATAATAACAGACTTTTTCGAAACATTAGTATGTAAATATGAGCGAAAACTATTGTGTTAGTACACCCATCATAGGGTATTTAATTTTCGATCAGCTCGAATCGAACCAACAGCTGTTTGACGACTTCGACTTCTCCTGCGGGATAATCCGCCGCCGTAGAAAATTCGCGCGTGGCGCGCATCGGCGAAGGCGTAGGTGGCGCACTGCCGCTCTCGCTGATCCAGGTAGCCTTGCCCAGTTTTCCGTTAACTTGTCTGGCCAGCAGGGCGGCCTTCTGTTTTGCCTGGTCAAAAGCTTTGACCATGGCTTGCTGTTCTAGCGCATCACGATCACTAAAATCCAGGGTGAGGCTGCCACTATGGGTTGCGCCAATACCCATGGCACCATCGAGTAGTGCGGGATAGTCAGCAAGGTCGCGCACCTTTATCTCTACCTGTCTGCGTACCTGATAGCCGGTCAGTTTGCGAGTATTCTTGTAATCATACTCGGGATACAGGCTTAGCTGAGCTGCCTGAATATCCTTTTTAGCAATACCCAGTTTCTCACAGAGTTTTAGCAGATTGGTCATTTGTGTATCGATAATCGCCTTGCCCTGAGCAGCCTGAAGCGCCCTTTGACTAAAGCTGAATTCAGTAATCGCCATATCCGGCGGCTGGCTTATGACACCTGTGCCGTTGACCTCAATATGTCGAGTTGTTTCAGCCTGTGTGGGCAAAACCAGAACCAGACAAAGCAGGCCGATAAAACTGCAGGTAAGCGTGGTAGTGAAAGTGTGGGCGAGAGAAGTGCCAATATATCTTTGCATGTGTATTTCCCTGGCTTGTGAAGGACAGCGCCCCGCGTGATTTCAAAGGGAACGCGTCAGGGTTTTGTGTATGCTCCTTTGAAAGCGGTTTCTACGATGAGTTCCAGTCTGTTATAGAGTTTCCATTAAATTGCGTAAGCCCGCAATGGCGCTATGCCCTCTTTTTCGACTAGCCTGTGGACACACATTTTGACCGCCTTCCCAGGCGAGGTCATCTTCGGGTAATTCCTGAAGGAATCGGCTGGGTTCGGTAGTGTTTTTCTCCCCGTAAAGCTTCCTTTCCATGGCCAGGGTGAGACAGAGTGTCTGCTGTGCGCGAGTGATTCCCACATAAAACAACCGCCGCTCTTCCTCGATGTTATCCTCTTCAATACTATTGCGGTGCGGTAATATTTCTTCCTCCAACCCCATAATAAACACATGTGGAAATTCGAGCCCCTTGGATGCATGCAGAGTCATTAGCTGGACCTGATTCGCTTCCTCCTCCTTTTCCTGTCTTTCCAGCATGTCCTGTAGCGCAAGTTTTGCTAAAGCATCTGCTAACTGTGTGTCGCTGTCCTTTCGCTCATCATCCGGTAGATTGTTGTTGAGTGCGGTCACCAGGAAAGAGATATTTCCCATTCGTCGTTCCGCTACCTGACGACTACTGCTGTTTTGAACAAGCCATTCCAGGTAATCCAGTTCTTCGACCATCTCGCGTACTGCCGTTTCAATGCTATGCTGATGACAGCGTCTGCTGATGGACTCCAGCCAGGTTTTAAAACGCCGGAGTTTCTCCACCTGAGCGGGTTTCAATAACTGCTCCAGACCAAACTCATCACAGGCGGCCAGTAAACTGATTTTTCGATCAGTCGCATACTGTCCGACTATTTCCAGAGTCGCCGGGCCAATCTGTCGCCTGGGGACATTCACCACCCGGAGGAACGCTGTGTCATCGTCCGGATTTACGATCAATCGCAGGTAGGCAATGATATCCTTGATTTCTGCTTTATCAAAAAACGAGCTACCGCCACTGATTTTGTAGGGTACTTGAAATTGCTGGAGTTTAAGCTCGAGCAGTCGAGCCTGATGATTACCCCGGTATAGCACGGCAAAATCGCGGAATTGGGTGCGTTTTTGCAGTCGTTGACTGACAATTTCCGTGGCGATACGCTCGGCTTCCGCTTCTTCGTCCTCACATTGCAATATGCGGATTTCATCGCCTACGCCCAGCTTGCTCCAAAGTTGCTTTTCGAACAGGTGAGTATTGTTGCTGATCACTTGATTGGCGGCTTTCAGTATACGGCTTGATGAACGATAATTTTGTTCCAGCTTAATCACCTCAAGCTTTGGGAAATCTTCTTTTAAATGCCCTAGATTTTCTGGTATGGCACCGCGCCAGGAATAGATGGATTGGTCGTCATCACCGACCACGGTAAAGGTTCTTCGTACACCCACTAACTGCTTAACCAGCAGGTACTGGCTGGCATTGGTGTCCTGATATTCGTCAACCAGCAGATAGCGGATACGATTTTGCCAGCGATCCAAAACTTCAGGGTTGTTCTGAAATAGCTCCGCAGGGAGCAGAATCAGGTCATCAAAATCCACCGCATTATAGGCTCGCAGTAACCGGTTGTACTGTAGAAAAACTTTGGCGGCGGCCATCTCATTGCCATTGCTCGCGCTTGCCAGTGCCTGCTCCGGAGTGGTCATAGCATTTTTCCAGTTGGAGATCCCGCTTTGAATGAAGTAGGTAAGCTCCCGGTTCGCCAACTCATCACCCGGGATTAATTCCTTAATGAGGGTCAGACTGTCGTGTGCGTCGAATATGGAAAAGCCTGTCTTGATATCAAGCGATTTGTGTTCGCGGCGTATGATGTTCAGTCCCAGGTTGTGGAAGGTGCTGACGGTTAACGCTTTGGCGGCCTCACCTTTGACCTCTTTCGCCACTCGCTCTTTCATTTCACGGGCGGCTTTGTTAGTGAAGGTTACGGCAAAAATGTGTTTTGGGTCGATATCACACTGTTTGATCAGGTGCGCTATTTTTTTTGTGATGACGGTTGTTTTGCCGCTACCGGCACCGGCCAGAACCAAAAGGGGGCGATCTATGATGCGAATAGCTAGCTGTTGCTGGGCGTTGAGTTGCGACACAAAGGATACCGTCAATAAAAGCAGGCGATTGTAGCAATGGGGTAGAGCAGACAACAGTCCCGTATGGAAAATAGATCAGCTATTTTCTTTGGGGTTCTTATCTGCTGATTCTGCCAGTTTTCGTGCAGATGAGATGCTACTGCCCAGACCGCGTATATTTGGAATTTTCTCGGCTAGCTCCGATGGCCATTTTTCAGGGCTCCAAAGTTTGGCCTTGTTCAAGGCTGTCGAGCAATGAGGAAAGATTTTCTTAATTTGAATACGTATATAGCTTTTATTTCGAGACGCTCGACCGCCCATTTTAATGATGGTTTGCTCATCGGCGATTGCTGTGGCCACCCCATAGGCACGTAATACTTCTTTTACGCCTGGTACCATAAACAGCATGCCGACTTTTCCCCGCTCTGCCAGGTTGCTAATGGTATGCAGTTTTTTATTGCCCGGCTCATCGAGAAGGGCAATGTGTTGCTCATCCAATATGTGAATAAACCCTGGTTCTCCACCACGCGGACTCATATCGATAAACCCGTCTTGATTAGTGCTGGATAACACCATAAAAGTACATGCTTGGATAAACTGCTGGCAGGATGCATCCAAAAAGGGCGCATGAGCCTCCACCACATAATCTGCCGGCTCTCCATAGAGTGGTCGATAAACGGATGAGTCGATAGATTTTTTGTTAGACATGGCTGCTTACCTTAAAAATCAAAAACTATAGGATAAAGAGAATGATCCGTACGAATGAGATCCATCCTGGTGCTCAAACTCTTTGCTGCGAAAGACCCGGGCAAAAGAAATTTTAACACCTTTGAAGACCGTGCTTAAGCCAACAGCTGTATCGCCTACCAGGTGTTTAACGTTGACGCTATGACTATCCTCAAAGGTGTTTCCTTCCAGGAACAGGCTGTTTGCAATGACACGTACGTCAAAGGTTACAAAAAAATGTAATCCTATTTTTCCGGGTGCATTAATCCGGGGGTCCCAGGAGCTTCCCGGTGCGCTGTTATCACCTCCCGGACGTATTGCGGAGCTACCGAAATCATTTGGGATCAGCCAACCCCAGCGGAGTTCACCCCCAATATTGATATAACTACCAACATTGCCTATCGCGCCACCGGCGTGTCCAATAAAATCGACACCAAAACTGCCATCATGAGGTGTGTTGTTAATATATTTTTGTTTATGTTCATAAACCAACTGCAGACCCAGCTCATTATCGAGTTGATTATCCCAGCCCTGGAATTTATCGAAGCCTCGCAGATCATGAATAAAGTCCTGTGAGTTCTCGCCCAGTGAGGCTGGTCCGACCACCCCGATATTGATCTCTATGGTATCCAGCTGAAGTTCGCTCTTACTGTGGTAGGCAAACCGTGCAAACAACCAGCCAGCATACGGCCGGTCATCCTTGACGGTCTCTGTGGCGTCAATATCCTCGGGGGTGTAGATGGTCTGCCCGATAGAAAATACCAGGTTACGTTGCAAACCTTCTGTTGAGGGGTGGAAGAAGGTTAAGCGTTTATTAATGGAACGCAGCCAGGCCGGAAGTGCCGGATCTTCAATATAATCTGTCAGATCGGGTGAAATCCATGAAAGACGAACACCGTTGGTATAATTTTGGTCGGACTCGGCAAACAGATCGTTTTCAAAGTAAAGGTTAAAGGTCCAGCTATCCTCGGGGCTTTTTGCTGCTGTGCCAAGGCTCGGCAGAAGCAGAGATAATATAATGATCAGTCGATACATAGTATGTGTTTTCAACAGGTTTAAAGTAAAGTTCAAATTTTATAGGTATACCAACTAAGTCTCGTATTGGTCAATAAGCGTTTTAATTGATCAAAGTCAATTTGCTTGCAACTATACTCCAATGAGCGGAGTATAGGGAATCAGGGATTGTTGTTTAAGGGCTTTATCAGCCCAGGAGTTTTTAGCCCATGACCAAGACATCGATGAAGCTCTTCCGGGAAAGTTTGAGCCGATGTAAAAAGCGATCTGATTTCATTGATCAGTTCTATGACCGCTTTTTAGCCGCGTCCAATGACATTAAGGCCAAATTTGTAAAAACCAACTTTTCCACTCAAAAAATCAAATTGCTAAAATCATTGGAAATGACCGTCCTTGCGCTGGAAGGCGTGCCCCACGCTTTGCACGAGCTGGAAGAAAGAGCAATTAGACACAATCGCGAGAACCTCGACATTCGCCCCGAGCTCTATGACTTCTGGCGTGAATCCTTGTTGCAAACGGTAGTGGTTTGCGACGAACAGTATGATAAAGAAGTTGAGCAAGCCTGGCGAGAAGCGACCAATTTTATTGTTAATATGATGGTGGTTCGATATTGAAGTCCCTGCCTAACATTCCATCATTGATCTATTCCGGTGGGTTCTGGTCAGGCGGGTTCCGGGGTTCGAGGCCAGCTAACGCAATTACTGCCGGCTGAAAATCCTGGGCGGCAGCTATAGACCACCAGTATCGGGCCTGTTCGTTGTTCTTTGCTACCTGAATACCTTGCGCATACATTTTTCCGAGCCAAAATTGTCCTGCTGCCTCGCCCTCTTGGGCTGCCTGACTAAGTAGCAGGTAAGCTGAGCGATAATAGTCCTCAAAGTAACGCTGGTGTGAGATGATTTGCGCACGCATTAGCTGTACTTTAGCCAAGTTGACCATTGCCGGTACAAAATGCTTTTCTACGGCCTTTTGTAACCAGATAGCAGCGTGGTCAAGATCTACCTGCTCGCCCCAGCCTTCAAGATAATGGATACCCATCTGGTTTATGGCGGGTAGATAGCCTGCTGTTGCGGATTTACGAAACCAGGTCAGTGCCTGTAGATAATCTCGTGAAGCCAATTCCCGTTCCCACCATTTTTTGTTGGGATAGTGATTATGCTGCGCCCTAGCCTGATAAGCGCTGGCAAGCTTATATTGGGCTTCTTTGTCACCCGCTGTTGCCCGTTGGATAAGTTTGAGGCGAGAGACCTGAGGGAGCTGGGACCAGGTGCCCGGGTCTATCCTATCAAGAATTCTGAAGCCGAAAACCGCCGTTAGCAAAAGTATGATTAAAGTAGCTCGAACTATCATTGATACAGTTTCTTGGGAGGTTGTTTTATCTACCTCACCTTTATTAAACTTGAACCAGAGCTAATAATAAACCTTTTCCAGTGGAAGCTTCCATGCGGGTTGCCCAATATTTTCTATGTTACCTGATTCTGGCATTGCTGCTGGCAAGCCTCGTGGCTTACCCGCTTTTTGAGACCTTGCAGTATACACAGTTGCACCGTACCGTGCTGGGGCAGTTGTCCTTTCGTAAACTGGTCGATCGGCTATATTTAGTCTCAGTATTCATCGCAATTATTTATCTGGTCAAACGTCACAGGTTGGAGAATTTGCGAACCGTGGGGCTTGTTGTATCCCCGGGGCAGGGCCTGGCAGGGTTTGCAAAAGGGTTTTTTCTGGGACTATTGCTGATCGCACTGAGTGGTTTCGTACTGGAGATGTTGGCAGTACGGTATCGGCTCGATAACGTGATCGGGAATGAATGGCCCGGATTATTATTAACCAGCTTTTTAGCGGGTCTATCCGTTGCCTTTATCGAGGAAACCTTCTTCCGCGGCGTACTTTTGTCTAAACAAGGCCGGGTCGGTGTCTCTTGGGCCGCTGTTCTCATCAGTTCACTACTCTATGCGACGGTGCATTTTGCGGAACCGGAGTGGGATCCCAGCGTTGACGAGGTAAGTTGGACCAGCGCTTTTGCGGTACTGATGTCGGCTTTCCACAAGCTATCGGAACCGCAGTTTATTGGCTCTTTTTTAACCCTCTTTATTTTTGGCGCCTATCTTTGCTTTTTACGAATGCATTACCGTCATTTGTGGGTCAGTATTGGTGTACACGCCGGTGCTGTCATATCGCTTAAACTGCTTTTCGAAATGACCCGAGTAGACAAGCAGGCTTCGCTTTACTGGCTGGTCGGCAACTACGATCATATCACTGGTTATCTGACAGCCTTGCTACTCTTTGTTGCTTTGCTTGGTCATTGGTTATTGACCCGGAAAGTCCGACTAACGGGCTGATTGCGTCTCTGTCCGGTCATTCACAGCTTCATGTAAGACAGAACAGGGGCAGAGAGGCAATGTAATCTTTTCCAGGTTGTCCGGGGGGAGAGAATAATTCTAGAATAAAAGTTAACAAAGTCTTTTAATAGATTGTATTAATTAATATTTATACTTTTTTCATGAGTAGAAATGGTTGAGGAAAGGTTAGGATTGATTTCGACTTCAACCCCAACCCCTGGATAGCTATTTGGTGCCTAATCCATCCGCAGCAAAATCATCCACCGCAATCAGTGCCATCACCTTGCTATCAAAGTCACGTAATTGCGCTGCCTGTTCCTTGCTGATAATGCCCTGCTTCTCGGCTTCATTAATCTGTGAAGGGGTATCCTCTGCGCTGATTTTTCCTTTGCGGTGAGCTTCAAAAACCTTCCGCTCCAGTGGTTTGACTTTAGCCGTTAACTCCAGTGCTTCCTGCAGCAAACCGAGCGGATTGCCGGGTTCACAGGTAGTGTAGATATCCTTGCATAATCGATCCCTGGAGCGACAGGGATTAATGACCAGTTCAGTGATCTGCTGGGCCAGATCATCAGCCGGGGAGAAGTAGCTGCGGCCCCTGGGGAAGATCATCATACGCAACAGTGCTGCGACCCAGCGGTTTGGGAAATTACGCAGAAAACTATGCAACTGTTCCTGCGCGTTGTACAGCAATTTACGGCAGGCCCATTCCACCATGGGTAGATCGACGCTCTGGCATCCCTGGTTCTCATAGTGTTTCAGCACCATCGACGCGAGATACATGGAACTCAACACATCACCCAGACGGGCTGACAGCAATTCCTTGCGCTTAAGCTCGCCGCCCAAAAACAGCATGGCCACATCGGAAGCCAGCGCGAAGGAGGCACTGTAGCGATTGATATGCTGATAAAAGCGGCGTGTGGCTCCGCGTGCCGGCACATCGTTAAAGCGAGCTTGCGTCAGGGCCAGCAGTAGCGAGCGTGCTGCATTGCTCATGGCATAGCCGATATGCCCAAACAGCGCCTGATCAAATGCCTGAAGAGCCTGATCATTATCCTCATTCGCCAGTGCCTGCATCTCTTCAAACACGAAAGGGTGGCAGCGGATCGCGCCCTGGCCAAAGATAATCAAACTGCGGGTTAAAATATTCGCCCCTTCAACGGTAATGGCAATCGGAATCGATTGATAGCTGCGCCCCAGATAGTTGTTCGGCCCCAACATAATGCCCTTGCCACCCTGTATATCCATGGCATCGTTCGCGACCTGTCGGCCCATCTCGGTATTGTGGTATTTCAGAATCGCCGAGGGCACCGAGGGTTTTTCGCCCTGGTCCAGCGCCGCCAAAGTCGTTTCCAGCGCCGCCGTCATCATATAGGTGCTGCCGGCCATACGCCCCAGCACCTCAGCGACACCATGAAACTTGCCTATTGGCAAACCGAATTGTCGGCGAATACGTGCATAGGCTCCGGTAGCATAGACGGCCGCCTTACTGGCGCCCACGGCATTGGAGGGCAGAGTGATGCCTCGGCCTACCGACAACTGCTCCACCAGCATGCGCCAACCCTGGCCCGCCATCTCTGGTCCGCCGATAATAGCGTCCAACGGGATAAACACATCCTTGCCCTGGGTCGGGCCGTTCTGGAAGGGAATATTCAGCGGGAAATGGCGGCGGCCAATGGTCACGCCATCCAGCTTGGTCGATACCAATGCAGCTGTAATACCATATGCATCTTTATCACCCATCAGGTGTTCCGGGTCATACAGTTTAAAGGCCAGTCCTAAAACAGTCGCAATCGGTGCCAGCGTAATATAGCGCTTGTCCCAATTCAGGCGAATGCCGATCACCTCTTTGTCTTTGTACATCCCCTTGCACACCACACCGGTATCAGTAATGGCCGTCGCATCGGAACCAACACGCGGAGAAGTCAAAGCAAAGCAGGGGATTTCGGTGCCTTTGGCCAAGCGAGGCAAGTAATATTTTTTCTGCTTTTCCGTGCCATAATGCAACAATAACTCCCCCGGCCCCAATGAATTGGGCACGCCTACCGTCGATGCAGCAACCGTGCTGCGGCTCGACAGCTTGCACAGCACCTTCGACTGAGCAAAAGCCGAAAACTCCAGCCCGCCATACTCCTTGGGGATGATCATCGCAAAGAACTTTTCCTTCTTCATAAAGGTCCAGATCTTCTTCGGCATATCTCCCAGCTCATGGGTGATTTTCCAATCATCCAGCAGAGTACACAGCTCTTCGGTTGGCCCTTCCAGAAAAGCCTGTTCCTCCTTGCTCAATTTAGGTGCTGGCGTATCCATCAGCTTGGTCCAGTCCGGTGAGCCGGAAAACAGCTCGCCTTCCCACCAAACCGTTCCCGCCTCCAACGCCTCGCGCTCGGTATCGGACATGTTTGGCATCACCGTACGGGCAAATTTTATCAAGGGTTGTGTTACCCAGCGAATGCGTAGATCATCCACATTAAGTGAAGCAAAAAGAGCAAACATCACCCAGAGAAAAACCAGCCAACCCGGATGCGCCCCCCCAAAGCCGGTATAGGCCAGCAACACCGCTGCAATAGTCATGCTCGACTGCAACAGATCCACACGGCGATAGGCGAGAGTGAAGACGGTGATAAGAAAGAGTAAAAACCAAAGGATGCCGATAAACATGATGGAGTTTCCTTGTTATGTCTAGATAACCTGGTTTTAGCGGAACAGCGCTTGCCAACGCAATAAATATGACTATACCGCAAGGTCTGTGGGGAGTGTAGTTTTTGTTGGTGTAGCATGCATGAGTACATTCGACATAGTGGCAGAAATTAGCGATAGTGCACCTCCCTGATAAAAACAGAAAAATTAGGGATTTGGTTAGTTCTAATGTCACCTTATAGAAAGATGAACAGCGCTCAAACTAACCGTAATTCAAGCACATTTCCAGTGTCTTTGAAGTATCAATTAAATGGATTTTGAAACAGATAACAAAGATGAAGATGTCATGAAAAATCAACAAGTTGAAATATTCCAGTCAGAAGACGGACAGACTCAGGTTGAAGTTTGTTTTGAAAACGACACGGTATGGCTGTCATAGGCACAACTGGTTGAGTTGTTTGATAAAATAAGAGAACCATTTCCGAGCACATAAGAAATATCTTCAAAGAAGGAGAGTTGCTGGAAGATGCAGTTGTCCGGAAATTCCGGACAACTGCCGATGATGGAAAAACATATAAGGTTAATCATTACAATTTAAATGTGGTTATTTCCGTTGGCTATCGAGTTAAATCAGTGCGTGGCACCCAGTTCCGCGTCTGGGCCACTCAGCGTCTTCGAGAATATCTACTGCAAGGCTACAGCATCGATCAATGTCGTTTTGATCAAAATGCTGCGGAGTTGCAGCAAGCCATCGCGTTAATCCAAAAGGCTGAGAAACTAGAGTAGTAGAGGGATTTGATAATAGTCGACAACCTATTCATTCCGCGTTATCGCGAAGCGCGACCTTAAGAAACTGCGTGAGTGCCTGCACCTTCGGCGTACGATGAATGTCGCGATGGGTGACTAGCCATAAATCTGAATTCCATTCCTCTGGTGGTGCAAACAGGGGGTTGAGCTTTTTACTGTATTGCGCCAACCAACAGCTTATCGGTGCCACACCTATGTCTGATTCCGCCGCGTGCATCATCGAGTAAAAATCTGATGCACGATAGAAAATTTGATCGGGCGGAACCTGTTTATGCAGCCATTCGATATAAGGTAAGTTGCTCATGTGCGCAATATTGGAAACAAAACGGTGCCCGGCCAAATCATTCAGGCTTTTCATCCCTCCGTAGCGTTTAATGTACGCGGAAGAGGCATATAGTGTGGTCTGCATGTAGTTCAAGTGTTGCACAATATAGTCCGGGTCTTTAGGTTGTGCGCCTGGCCTGAGGCTAATGTGAGCCTCGCCATATTCGAGCTTGAAGATTCGCGCATCGACCACCAATTCAATACGAATTTCCGGATGGCGTTGCTGGAATTGACCAAGGATTGGAGTTAGCTTGGGCGACAGGCTGTTTACCGTTGTCACTACCACTGAGCCGGTCAATTGATCATCTGCACCAGCCAGCTGACCCATTAAACGATCGAATTCCTCCTGGGTGCGTGATGCCGTCGATAGTAGGATCTGCCCGGCATCGGTTGGAGTATAGCCCCGAGCATGTCGGTGAAACAGGCGGGTGTTCAAACGCTGTTCGAGGGAGTCTATGCGTCTTAATACCGTGGAATGATGCACATCCAATTGCTCCGCTGCGGCGGATAGGGTGCCCAGGCGCGCTACCTGAAAAGCAAAGTGGATATCACTCCAGTCGTTGATTTTTGCTTTTATAACCGGTTTTCCTCGACCGCGGTTAGTCGCTTTTAAGTGTGCGTTCATGCACATAAGTTTTGCACTTATCCTGTTTATGTTCAAATATATTTTGTGCAGAATGATTCTATCGATTACGTAGTGACACAATTTTTCATTAATAGATGGAGACATATCATGCAAAAAACGACTAAACCGAAAATCCTTGCACTGTCTGGTAGCCTGCGCTCAAGTAGCTGGAATCAAAGCCTAGTAGAAAATGCAGTTAATGCGGCACGCCGTGCCGGTGCTGAGGTCACAATAATAAACCTCAATGATTTCCAAATGCCGCTGTTTTCAGAAGATCTGGAAAGCCAGAGTGAACCCAGTGCCGCATTGAGTGCCTTACGCCAGTTATTCAGTCAGGCAGATGGCCTGATTATCGCCAGCCCCGAGTACAATGGTTCGCTTACCGCGGTGTTGAAAAACACATTGGACTGGTTATCTCGACCGGATCAACAGGGCGACACCTATAAGCCGAATTTTGATACGAAGGCTGTAGCCATCATGAGTACCTCCCCTGGGGGATTGGGCGGCATACGCGGCCTTAATCATCTACGTGAAATTATGAACAATCTGGGCAGTCTTGTGATACCTCAGCAGTTAGCGGTTCCTGCTGCCTACGAAGCTTTTGACGAGCAGGGCAAGCTAACGAACAAGGTGCTATCGGATCGATTACAGTTAATTGCCGATAGTCTGGTCACTCAGTTGCTCTACCAATCTACAAACAGCGTTCAACCGGTGAGGGCGGTATTATGAATACGGCGAAATATTCCTTGTCGCTCAGAGTTCTGCATTGGTCGATGGCAACATTGATTGTCAGTTTGTTAGCCTTGGGTTTTTATATGGCTGGTATTTCCGAGGAGGCACCAGACAAATACGAGCTCTACCCTTTGCACAAATCCCTGGGCATGCTTGTGATATTCTTGCTCATGATCCGCTTGCCGACCCGCTGGCGCGGCCCTTTGCCCGAGAACCCATCTGCTTTGGCAGAGTGGGAGCAGCGGCTATCTCATCTGGTGCATGTGCTACTTTATGTGGCGATGTTCACAACGACCTTTGCCGGTTATTTGATGTCGTCTTTCTATTCCGAAGCACATCCGATCGATATGTTTGGTTTATTCAGCATTCCCTTTATTACTGATAAAAGTGATGAAATTAGCGGTTATTTTCACAGGCTACATTCCGTCGGTGCATGGGGTTTTATTGTACTGCTGAACCTGCATATTGCCGGTGTGATCAAGCACCGTTTCTTTGACCTGCCCGAGAGCAATATCTTGCCACGAATGTTGTAGCTGTAGATTGATCCGTTCGTCGGTGTATATTGGTGGATGGGTAAGATCGATATGGGAGGGGTTGCAACAGATCTATTGTCCAGTGGACAAAAAGATGGATATGACTCCGCTCAATGCCCTGGTTTGGAAGTAGGGTTAGTTTAGATTGGATTCTTCAATTAGCTAACCGCCAGCAGCTTCGTATACTGGTAGCAGGTGCTGCCAGGACGATCTGGGTGTTGATATCTCCCCCAATGGGTAAAGGTGGGGTGATTATGTTTTTGGAAGAATAATGGCGGTTCACATTTAACACGGAGTCCGAACGTTTAGATCTGAAGATGACAAGGAGATAAGAAAATGAAATCTTTAATCGTGGTGGTCAGTATTCTGTTTTCAATCAATGTTGCCCATGCAGGGCTTGAGGGCATGCAGGGTTGTGAGAACAAGGAATATAGTTCCATCTGCAAGATTGACCGATTGAAAATAGGGTTGAAAACGCTTTCGGTCAAATGCGATACCAAGGATTCTCAGGCGGATAGCCATATCCATTCGCACCCTTACCATGCCGCTTTATTATCGCAGCCTAATAGCGGTTATATGCTTGACCTGCTTAAAACCGCGAGAGTGCAAAAGCGGAGAGTGCGGGTTTTCTATAGTTGCCATTCAAAACATAATCCTGATGGTTGTAAGGACAAAAACTGCCGAAGGTTGAAAGGGATAGGGTTTTAGTAACTATAATTAAGTTCCTCTAGACAAAACAAGGAAGGATTTTGTAAAAAAAAGGGACGCAATTATTTTGGTAGAAAACTAATTGGATAATTAGGTGAAAAATAATTGCGTCCCCTTTTTGCGCGCAGTTATTGAGCTCTTCTCAGCCGGCGTCATTCATGACCATTTAATGACAGGAGTAGCGGCCACAAGTACCGCCATTCCTGTTTTCTAATCACTGCTAACAGACTTACCGCAGATCAAACCGATCAAGCTGCATCACTTTACTCCATGCATTGACAAAGTCGTTGACGAACTTCTCGCCCGAGTTGTCGAAGGCATAGACCTCCGCGACGGCGCGCAATTCGGTGTTGGAGCCGAAGATCAGATCAACCGGGGTGGCGGTCCATTTTATTTTTCCGGTAGCACGGTCGCGCCCTTCGTAGATACCTTCGGCCTGGGAGGACTTGCTCCACTGGGTGGACATGTCGAGCAGGTTAACGAAGAAATCGTTAGTGAGCGTTCCGGCCTTGTCGGTGAATATGCCATGTTTAGCGTCTCCGGTATTGGCCCCGAGTACGCGCATGCCGCCGACCAGTGCGGTCATTTCGGGGATGGTCAGAGAGAGCATATCTGCTTTATCAACCAGCATCTCTGCGGGTGATCTTGAATCGCTTTTAACAAAGTAGTTACGGAAACCGTCTGCGGAGGGTTCAAGCACGGCAAAGGAGTTGATGTCGGTTTGTTCCTGCGTGGCGTCCATGCGGCCAGGCGTAAAGGGAACTTCTACGCTGTGGTCTGCTTGTTTCGCTGCTTCTTCAATTGCCGCAGATCCGCCCAGCACGATCAGGTCGGCCAATGATACTTTTTTATTGCCGGACAGTGTCTTGTTGAATTTTTTCTGGATACGTTCCAGTTTGTTCAACACTTTTGCCAGTTCGACCGGTTGGTTGATGGCCCAATCCTTTTGCGGGGCCAGGTGTATGCGTGCACCGTTGGCGCCACCGCGAAAATCGGTGTCACGAAAGGTAGAGGCGGATGCCCAGGCGGTCTTGACCAGTTCCGGAATGGTGAGTCCTGATTTGAGAATCCTGGTCTTCAGCTTGGCAATATCCTTCGCATCGATTAGTTCGTGGTCCACCGCAGGGATATTATCCTGCCAGATCATCTGCTCTTTAGGCACCATTGAGCCGAGGTACCGCGAGCCTGGACCCATGTCGCGGTGCGTTAATTTAAACCAGGCTTTGGCGAAGGCAGTTTCAAACTCTTTCGGGTTCTCCAGCCAGCGTTTGGTAATCTTGCTGTATTCCGAGTCGAACTTCAGCGCTAGGTCGGTGGTGAACATGATGGGTGCGTGCCGCTTTGACCGGTCATGGGCATCCGGCACAAGCACTGAAGCGTTTTTGTCATCCGGAATCCATTGGATAGCGCCAGCGGGGCTCTTGGTTTGGAGCCAGTTAAAGCCATAGAGGTTTTGCAGGTAGTTGTGGGTCCAGGCGGCGGGATTGCTGGTCCACGCGCCTTCCAGGCCGCTGGTGATAGTGTCGCTGCCCTTGCCGCTACCGTAGCTGTTGTTCCAACCCAAGCCTTGTTCCTCGATGCTTGCACCTTCCGGTTCTCTCCCAACATGTTTGGAAGGGTCTGCGGCACCGTGCGCTTTACCGAAAGTATGACCGCCGGCGATCAGGGCAGCGGTTTCTTCATCGTTCATAGCCATTCGCCCAAACGCCAGGCGAATATCCTTGGCTGCCGCAAGCGGGTCGGGGTTGCCATTGGGTCCCTCTGGATTTACATAGATCAGGCCCATTTGAACTGCACCAAAGGGGTTTTTCAGTTCTCTTTTGCCTTTATAGCGTTGGGTGTCCGCGAGCCATTTGCGTTCGCTACCCCAGTTAACCACTTCAGGCTCCCAACTGTCAGCGCGCCCACCGGCGAAGCCCAGGGTTCTGAACCCCATCGATTCCATAGCGACAGTGCCGGCCATTACCATCAGGTCGCCCCAAGAGATATTGGCACCGTATTTCTGTTTGATCGGCCATAGCAGACGCCGGGCTTTGTCCAGATTGGCATTATCGGGCCAGCTGTTCAGGGGTGCGAAACGCTGCATACCCCCATAAGCACCGCCGCGGCCATCGCTAATACGGTAGGTGCCCGCACTGTGCCAGGCCATGCGAATAAAAAACGGCCCATAATGGCCGTAGTCGGCTGGCCACCAGTCCTGTGAGGTGGTCATCAGTACCTCAAGGTCCCGCTTCACTGCAATCAGATCCAGGGAGGAAAATGCTTCCGCATAGTTAAATGCTTCGCCAAGCGGGTTTGATGCCGGAGAGTTTTGTCGCAGCGGTTTGAGGTCCAGGCGGTTGGGCCACCAGTATTCGTTGGTTGTGATATTTGCGTCAGTCATTTGTTCGGCCAATGCAGTTTTGCTAGCCACGATCGGAGTTAGTCCGATTGCTATCGCGGCTAATAAGGGTAATGTGTGTTTAAACATAGTTGCCTCCTTTGCTTATCGGGGCGTGGAAAAATAGTACTCTTAATCGGTATTACGAGTATACAAATGCATTGTTGCAGGCTGTCTGTCCACAATCTACTTAATTGTATTTATGCAAATTATAGATTTTAACTATTGCAGCTTTGCTGCTGCCATTAGAAGAGGAAAGGGGACGCAATTATTTTAATAGAAAACTGACTGGATAATTGCATGAAAAATAATTGCGCCCCCTTTCCGTTTTTTTAAATCGTAACAATGAGCCATGACAATCAATTTAGCAATTCCCAACAGCAATAAAAAACCCCGCTTTGCGCGGGGCTTAATTTAATCTAAGAAACTATGCTTTCTTGCGTCGTGCGAAGCCTAGTCCAGCGAGGCCGAGGCCGAATAGTGTAAGCGTACCTGGAATTGGCACCCGCTGCTGCCCTTCAAAGGATACTTCATCCCAACTAACCGTGACCCCCTGTTGAAGATTAACGAGGCCACCATCTTCCCTAGTATATTGGATGACATAGTCAGTCCGCACGCTGGTAAAGTCTGGTAGCTGCGGTAAAACACTCTGATCAACTGGGGGGTTAAAGAAAAAGAGCGTTTGCCAAGGAACAAATTTAGTGTTGTACGAGGAGGCGCCCGGGAGTAGAGTTGCAGGAGAGTTATATTCCGGCGCGGTTACTGAGCCGGAGATCCCAGACAAATCGTAGTTCCAGACCTGGAACCAACCATTTGAACCTGAATATCTGCCTTGAGTGACCGTCTGCGATGTAATCAACGGGTCATAATTCCACACTGCCCCATTACCCAGATCTAAACCAAAATCAATAACAGCAGTACTAAAGCAGCAAGCAGAGTCCTTAGGCGCGGCGGGATCGTAAGTCAGCCAAGCGGTCGCTGTATCGCCAACTGAAAATGGAGCCTCTCCATCGAGTGGTGAATTAATACCAGTAATGTCACCGGAGAAATTGACGGTGACTGGTGTAGCGCTCGCGACTATTGGTAAGACTACAGCGCAGATTGCCAAGATAGTGCGCAAGTTAATTATTCTGAGCATAAAAGCATTCCTCCAAAACTCTTCTGCACCACGAGTATAATTGATATCAGCGAGAACAAATTGTTAAGATCGCCAATGATAGCTAACCGCATGTGCGGTAGGACTCTGATTTACATTAATTAGTTATAAGGCAAGAACCGTGCCGACTATAAAAAACAATAACTTACATAAATGTAGACCTAAAAATGTAAAATAACCTGACACTATTTGTGGGTATTTTAATAAATGAAAGGTATCACTAGGCCGCAGAACCGCTTAGGAAGCACAGAGAAGCATTGCAATTGATAGGAAAGGGCAGTGATAGGAAAGGGGACGCAATTATTTTAATAGAAAACTGACTGGATAATTGCATGAAAAATAATTGCGTCCCCCTTTTCGTTGACTGGATTTAAAAGGCACATTTCCAGAAATGTCGGCATGAATCGCGCAATATTTTTGATTTTGACGAATTACCCAGGCCACATGAGCGAAGCACAGCGGCTTATCTGGCGCGAGCTGGTATCTGAATCAGTGTCAGGCGTTTTACGAGTATCGGACGGTATCCTGCTCGAAGTGGTTTGTGGTTTATTGGATCAGTATCGCAACGGCGAACCAGCGGCATGGCAGATGCAACTTCTCGTTAAGACGCTTGCAAGTTTAGGGTTTGCACCCGCTGAGCGGCACCGCTTAGGTGTTAAGCCACAGGGCAAGACTACAGACGAATTCGAGCTTTTAAATTAACAGGCACAAAAAAGCCCCACCGAAGTGAGGCTTGATGTCATTGGAATTACGCTTTCTTGCGTCGTACGAAGCCCAGTCCAGCTAGGCCGAGGCCAAAGAGAGCGAGGGTGGCGGGCTCGGGGACCGCTGCGGTTTGAAAGGTTAAAGTTAATCCATCTAAATCATTGTCGGACCCCGTGAAATGTTCATAGATGACTCCCGTATTGGGGTACACACCGGATCCTGCCGAAAAATCGATCTCACCTGGATCTGGAAGAATGCTACCTCCAGGACTAATGCCTACCAGCCCATCACTTAAGGAGATGTCGCCAAACTCGATTACAATGGTTCCCGTCGAGAACAGCTCGATTGAAAAGCTATTTGAGCCTGTATTGATAAACTCTGGTACGCCCACCCAAGACACTAGCATAGAGCTCGAATCCCCAGTAGCATCTACAGAACCCCCCGTACTAGGATTGAGGTCATCCCAAAGTCCAGCAATTCTTGGTTGATCACCCAGAAGCTCGGATGTGGATTCGCTGAAGTCAGTATCACCGCTGCCAAAAGTAATGTAACCGTTTGATCCCACAAAAATGCTGTTATAGCCGAATCCCTGAAAATTAAATATGAAATCCAGGGCGACCGCCTCAAAGTCATCATCTGAAAGAGGCAGAACAACGGCCTGTGCGTATTGTTGAGGCAGCATTAATAATGCACCTAACAAAGCAGGAGAGAAAATTTTTCCACAAGTATTTTTAAACATGCTGGGTTTTCCTTTCTGAATGAAGCCTATAATTCATAACGCAAATATTGTGCCATACAATGAAAACAACAACTTACAGAAAATCATAACCACAACTGTAAAATAATCTGACATTTACAAGGGGCTCTCTAATGAATGGCTTAAAGGTATTTGATGGTATTGCTAGACCGCAGAGGAGGCACAGAGGCTTAGCGATTACTAATACCACCTAACAGAAAACCAGTGGGCTATTGACCGCGATCAGGTCAAGCTGGTGATCGATGCGCCTAGGTCAGTCTGTATTGTGAGAGATAATGCGACAATTAAAACCAAACCGGCATTGGAAAAACGGTGTAGGAAAGGGGACGCAATTATTTTAATAGAAAACTCACTGGATAATGGTATTAAAAAATAATTGCGTCCTCCTTTTCGTTGACTGGATTTAAAAGGTACATTTCCAGAAATGTCGGCATGAATCGCGCAATAATTTTGATTCGGACGAATTACCTTTAATTGGTGGTGCGCCAGGCCACATGAGCGAAGCACAGCGGCTTATCTGGCGCGAGCTGGTATCTGAATCAGTGCCAGGCGTTTTACGAGTACCTGACGGTATCCTGCTCGAAGTGGTTTGTGGTTTATTGGATCAGTATCGCAACGGCGAACCAGCGGCATGGCAGATACAACTTCTCGTTAAGACGATTGCGAGTTTAGGGTTTGCACCCGCTGAGCGGCACCGCTTAGGTGTGAAGCCACAGGGCAAGATTACAGACGAATTCGAGCTTTTAAATTAACAGGCACAAAAAAGCCCCACCGAAGTGAGGCTTGATGTCATTGGAATTACGCTTTCTTGCGTCGTGCGAAGCCTAGTCCTGTTAGGCCGAGGCCGAAGAGTGCGATTGTGCCGGGTGTGGGAATACTACCATTACCTGTTGTGGATGTGTCAAGGAAAGCACACGAGCCGGCATTTTGCGGATCTTCATCTGGGTCGCTATCAATAGCGTTAAGTCCGACCGGACATACTAGAGTTTGTGCGTTGGGGTCTGTAATCAGTGCAAATCCTTCGCTAAAGGGCGGGGCGAATTCCCAACCATAGCCGCTGTCAGTTTCATTGGGCCCAATATAATCAGCGTAATACTCAGACGCCCAAAATACCGCAGCTTTGGAGCCAGGACCAAAAATGGTGGCAAACGATCCTATGCCGTTCGCTCCTGTAGTGAAAGAGTGCATAACTTCCCCAAAAAAGTCGTACTGCTCATAAGTCTGCCCTTGATTCCACTGAGTTGAGGTTGGTAAATCCCCCTGCCAACCTGATGGTTCGGCAAAAGGTGAAAAAGCGTCGAAGTCTGTACTAACCCCAAAAGCCCATACTGAGTAGCCGGGCCCCACTGAAATCGTGTAGCGCACACCACCATTGCCACCGGTAAAGGGTGTTTCCCAGAACCTGACTGGTGGGGGCTCTACTAAAATAGCGTTAGCGAATGTGCTTAGCGAAACGCTGATAATCACGAACAAAAAACGAGCTATTCTTAACATGACCTATCCTCCAATAGATGTAAGGAGAAACAAGCAAAAATTAGACCACTACAACAAAATCAACAACTTACAGATAATAGTATCAACAACTGTAAATTAATCTGACACTTTGTGTGAGTATTTTAGTAAATGAAAGGTATTACTAGGCCGCAGAACCGCCTAGGAAGCACAGAGAAGCTTAGCGATTACTAATACCGCCTAAGCAAAAGACACCACTGCGCGTTGGTTAAAGTTGTTTTTGTTGACCTGGTTCCGGTCAAGCTGCGATTGATGCGCCCAGATCAGTCGCTGTTGTGCGGGATGATGCGAAAATTAAAACTAAACCAGCATTGGAAAAACAGAAGTAGCACCCTGCTACCAATTCAGGCCCGTCTTTATGACGGGTTTTGTGTATCTATTTGGTGGTAAACAGGTGGTAAACGATCGGAGAATATCCGCTACTTGTCAGGGCTCTTCATCATTAACGGGGGACACCGGCATTCATTAAACTGATTTCGCGACAATCAATTTAATGGAGAACACCGATGTCCCACACAGGAAGAATTATAGGCATACCTGGCCTGGAGATTGAACGGGTAGATCACAATAAAGGTATTGAGGTGTGGGCTAAACCCACACGCAGGCCGCTTTGTCAGCATTGCCAGGGCGATGGTTTGAAGATTAAAGCCACCCACCACCGCACCATTAAGCACACACGTCTGGGCAATCAGGTGATGACCTTGCACCTGCGAGTACCCAAGTACCACTGCCAGAATTGCAGGCGCTATTTTCGCCATCCCTTTATTGGCATCCGTCCTCGCTACCGGGCTTCTGAGGCTTACCGACTGGAAGTCTTTGAGGCGCATGATGGCGGTGTCACGCAACGCAAACTCTCACGTACACACAACATCAGTGCAGCCACTGTCGAGCGCTGGTACCGGTATCACGTGGGCCGGAAACGATCTGAAATGACCCATCGACCCTGCCCTCGGGTGGTTAGGCATTGATGAGCACTTTTTTACACGCAAGAAAGGCTACGCGACCACCTTCGTGGATCTGAAGAATCACAAGGTGTTCGATGTGAAGCTGGGGCGATCAGAACTCAGTCTACGCCGCTACTTACGGGCACTGGAGGGGCGCGACCAGGTTCAGGTTGTGGTGATGGATATGTCCGAAACCTATCGCCGCATTGCTCAGCGCTACTTTCCCAAAGCCACCATCGTGGCCGATCGATTCCACGTGGTACGACTGATTAATCAGCATTTTTTAAAAGTCTGGCAACAGCATCACCCAGAGGGAAGAAAGAATCGCGGATTGCCCAGCCTGATGCGTCGGCATCAGTGGCGTTTAAGCGATGAGCAGCACGAGAACCTCATGAGCTATTTGGCTGAGTTTCCGGTGTTGCAGGCGCTTTATGTGGCAAAACAAAAATTAATCCGCTTTATGTTGCTAAAGACGCTGACTGCGCGTCGTGCGAGGAAGAAGTTACCACACTATCTTGAACTATTGGAGCAGCTAAAAGACAGCCCACTACGTGCGCTGGCAAAGACACTGAAGTCTTGAATGGCACCCATCATTTCCATGTGGCGGTTCAGTAAAAGCAATGGCATAACTGAAGGGTTCCACAACAAGATGGAAATGATGTCGAGGAGAGCATATGGTTTTAGAAACTTTGAGAATTATCGGTTAAGAGTGCTGGCCCACTGCGGGTGGGATGGTATTATCAACCGGGTTTGATGAGTGTCCATCCCCCGTTAATGGGGTAGAGCCCTTGTCAGCAAGCCTATATTTAATCAAATAAAACAATGTGGTACCCGAGACATAGTTTACAGACAATACCGGAGACATGGTTTACACATTAATGCATTTGGAGGAGAACTCCGGATGCCCTGGAAAGAGTGTAAACCGATGGATGAACGTCTTAAATTTATTGCTCGATTACTCGAAGGTGAGCAGATGGCAGCCTTGTGTCGCGAATTTGGTATTTCACGAGTGACGGGCTACAAAATCTTCAACCGCTATAAGGATGCTGGCCTCGATGGTCTTCATGACCGCAGTCGACGTCCTTACCGCCACGCGAATAAACTGCCCTTTCAGATTGAGCGAACGATTCTACAGATCAAGAAAGAGCATCCAACCTGGGGGGCTCCTAAAATCCGAGAGAAGCTGATCCGCGCATACCCCATGATCCAGCCCCCGGCGAAGAGCACCGTACACGCCGTGCTGGATCGGCAAGGTTTAGTCAAACGGCGTAAGAGGAGGCGTTATCGGGCTCAAGGCACACCGCTAAGTGAAGCCCATACGCCGAATGGACTCTGGTGTGCCGATTACAAAGGTGAATTCATGCTGGGGAATAAACAATATTGCTACCCGCTCACGATCACTGACTACCGGTCTCGCTACCTGTTGGCCTGTGAAAGTTTGGAATCAACCCGGTATTGTTTGGCTTCCGCTGTCTTTGAGCGCGTCTTTAAGGAATACGGTTTGCCTCAAGCCATACGGACAGATAACGGCGTACCTTTTGCTTCTCCCAATGCCTTTTTTGGATTAAGCCGGTTATCGGTTTGGTGGCTTAGACTTGGAATTTCTATAGAACGAATCAAGCCTGGGCACCCCGAACAGAATGGGCGCCATGAGCGTATGCATCTG
>JAJFKB010000015.1 GCA_021773395.1 Gammaproteobacteria bacterium
AAGGTTGTGGTGATTCATGCCTTTCAGATGTTATGCCCGGGTTGCGTCCTGCATGGCATACCGCAGGCAAGCGCTATTCACGAGCTGTATCAGCAACAAGATGTCCAAGTCATCGGTTTGCATACCGTGTTTGAGCATCATAATGTAATGACACAGGATGCATTAACTGCATTTGTTCACGAATACAGCATTCGATTTCCGATAGCGATTGATAGGCCCTCAGATACGGGGCCGATTCCACACACCATGGCAATTTATCAATTACAGGGCACACCAACGCTCCTTATATTGGATAAAAATGGTTACGTCAGACTGAATCATTTTGGTCGAATGAGTGATATGCAGGTAGGCAGCATTATTGGTCGTTTACTGGAAGAAAAAAATTCAGCAGGCTATTTTGAAGAGCCGAATTAAATACCAGGAGGCTTTTAGTCATAAATCAAAGACCTGACCCTGGAGGCTTCTTGATCCTTCTCTTCTGTGACAAAATACTAATTAATGCGCTAGTAGTCATAAGTCAAGGACCTGACCTGATCGGCTACTTGTTGTGACGGGTTAATCTAAGACTAACCATGCCAAGAACCAATAGAGCCAATGGTGTAGGCGCTGGAACAGGAGAGTCAGAGGTCGTCGCTATTAATTCAGCATAATCTATTGCCCAGCCATCACCAGTGTCGATGGAGCTAAAAGAAACTTGAGCCAAACCATCCGCAAGGAGTGCTGCATCGAATGCAAATGTGAACAATTCGACCAGAACATGCCCAAAATCATCTTTCGGCATAGAGCCTACAAGTACACTATCCACGAATACACTATAAGGCCCAGCGATATCAGCAATACCTGCAGTACTGATAGATATCGAAGCAGTAGAATAAGAGCCTGCAGCGATGCTATGTGACCATGTAGGCGAACCACCAGAAGTCCAAGTGTCTGTCCAAGTAGGATCAGATGGCTCGCTGGTAACAGCACTATACCCACCGGGAACAGTGACACCTTCAGTACAAATAGCATTTGTTCCAAAACAGTCCTTATCACCGTAAAGGTCTGTTATCACAGTGGCATTTACAGTGTTGGTAAAGGCCAGCGCTGCCAATAGTAAAAGTGAATATGTTTTTATCATCTTAGAAATCCTAGTTTTCAATAATGTACGGTTGTGTAGACAATCAAGAATACTATTGCAAATAAAATGCCATCTTAGTAATAGCTTTATATATCAGCGGGTTTAAAGCCTCCTCTCCCAATTCAGTCTTCTGGACTGTAAAAAATTTGGACATATACTCTCCAAATTTCGATTCAATCATGATGGATGGAAGCTCCCGGACTTTAAACAGCTTTGAGCTGCAGGATAACTTCGCTATTTCTCATCAGTAAATGGTGAGGTACCGGTAAAACCATACGGTCGGACATGCCGTATACTTTTGTGCGTTCTACAGATACTGTTCCATCATCGGGGTTGGGTAGCATTTGTGACAGGATCGGATTTATGGTTGAACTACCTGCAATTATTCCGACTGGATAGGTTACCTATTGAAAGGGTTCATATATGACCCTGTAGGCTTTCTTGGCTTATAACTGTCAGAATATTTTACATGTTAGGTGGTTGAGCGCTCAGCGTCATTAAGAATTGTAGGTTAACTTGTTGATTATAAGTTAATAAATATAAACGGTATAAATCTTGCGTATGTTGCGCTGTGCTGTGCAGGTATATCTGAAATGGTGTTGGCAGCAAAGTACACACGCAATCTAGACTTTAAGAATATTAACAAATCATGGAGTTTTCCATAATGAATAAGAAAATCCCCCTATTGGGAGCGGCCCTGGTGGCAGGGCTTATGCATACGAGTTTTGCATCAGCAGTCTTGTTTAATCAAAACGTAACACCTGATGTGATATTTGGTTCGGGTAATGCTAATGGTTCGTTTACCGTGGATCAAAATAATGGTGTGGAGTTAGGGTTGCGAGGCAAGTTGCGCCATAATGCGAGCGGGGCGCCCGAAAACACATTTAACAGCAATGGCGACGGCACTTATAGCTTTGCCGCTGGTGTTGCTCCGACGCAGTCATCTCCAACAGCAGTTTGGAGCTTTGAATGGTCAATTAATTCAAACTATGATGGTTCAGGTTCTAATCTCGTTAATTTGGTTTATCAATTAGGGCTTGATATTGATCCGTCTCAAGGAACCAGCTTTACATCGTTCGACCCGATTAATGTTAGTTTGGCGGATCATGCTATCGGGACTAACGTAACCGGAAATGGTGGTGGCGCGGTGGCCGCTAATCCAACTGAATACGGCACTTTTATTTCAAATAACAACGTGGCACAGAATTCCTGGAAACCGCACTGGTTTTTTCCGCCCTCCTCCTTCGATCCAACAGTTGACGGCACCTACAACCTGTATCTTACCGCTTCAGATCAAGCCGGTAGTCAACTGGCCCGTACGGACATACAAATTATTGTAGGTGAGGGTGGGGCTTCAGTCCCTGAGCCTGCTACGCTTGCGCTGATTTGTCTTGGTTTGGCAGGTATTGGTTACAGTCGGCAGGGCAAGAAAAAAGCTATTTAAATTGCTGTTTGTTTTCAACCAAGCACCCCGTTTCGGCGGGGTGCTTGGATAGTAGTGTTGTCAGTTCAGGGCTGAATTCGCTCTAACTATATGTATGGCATAGCACGAAATTTCGTAACCAAATACCTAAAATTCGGAGTGCTTTGGTGGGATTTATAATTTCGTATCTGCGAAGCCAGCAGTGGTTAGTTTGAGAAATGTACAATACACTTTACGAATCAAATCACTTTCAGCGGCTGGGCATCATCCAGTTCTGCCCACAGGTCATAATCGTCGGCGTCGGTGATCTCAACTGAGACGATTTCTCCAGGCGATAAGTGTGTGGCATCGTCAATATACACCACGCCATCGATATCGGGTGCATCCGCATAGCTTCTGCCGATAGCGCCTTCTGTGCTTACTTCGTCAACCAGAACCTGCATGCCATAGCCGATTTTCTGCTCGAGCTTTTTGGCGCTAATCTGTTGCTGCTTCTCCATAAAGCGTTCCCAGCGCTCCTTTTTGACCGCTTCAGGAACGGCGTCATCCAGTGCGTTGGCGGGAGCGCCCTCTACCGGTGAGTATTCAAAACAACCGACGCGATCCAGTTGTGCTTCGTCGATCCAGTCAAGTAGTAGTTTAAAGTCAGCTTCAGTTTCACCGGGAAAGCCAACGATGAAAGTGCTACGAATGGCCAGATCAGGGCAGACATCGCGCCAGCCTTGAATCTGTTGCAGGGTGTTCTCGGCATTGCCCGGACGTTTCATGGCGCGTAACACAGATGGGCTGGCGTGTTGAAAGGGTATATCAAGATAGGGAAGAATTTTGCCTTCTGCCATGAGCGGAATAATCTGCTCAACATGCGGGTAGGGATATACATAGTGCAGTCTCACCCAGATACCCAGTTCGGCCAGCGCGTTACACAGGTCAGACATGCGGGTTTCATAGCGGTTGCCTCGCCACTCCTGTTGCTGGTACTTCAAGTCCAGCCCATAGGCGCTGGTGTCCTGTGAAATGATCAGCAATTCTTTTACCCCGGCGTTGGCGAGTCCTTCTGCTTCGCGCATTACCTCGTCGATGGGGCGGCTTACAAGATCACCGCGCATTGAGGGAATAATACAAAAACTGCAGCGGTGGTTGCAGCCCTCTGAAATTTTCAGATAGGCATAGTGTTTGGGGGTCAACTTGATGCCCTGCGGTGGCACCAGATCGGTAAAAGGGTCGTGAGACTGACTGTTGGGTGCATATTGGTGAACGGCGTTCACCACCTGCTCATACTGCTGTGGCCCGGATACGCTGAGTACCTGTGGGTGCATCTTCCTGATATTCGACTCGTCAACACCCATGCAGCCGGTGACAATCACTTTGCCGTTTTCAGCAATGGCTTCACCGATCGTATCCAGAGATTCCTGTTTGGCGCTGTCGATGAAGCCACAGGTGTTCACGACCACAAGGTCGGCGTCCTCATAACTGGATACGAGGTCGTAATGCTCGGTGCGCAGTTGGGTCAGAATACGTTCGGAATCAACCAGTGCTTTTGGGCAGCCTAAGCTGACGAATCCTACTTTTGGGTTTGTCATTACTGTTCCTGATTAAAGATACAATCCGCCGGTCAGTGATTGCAGCTTGGTGGCGGGCTGCGTATTTTACATTAAAGGGATGTGTCAGAGCGACAGGAGAGCGACGCTATCTCCGCTGAGTTTTCGCTTAGGCTTTCGGTTTTTTCCCCTGGATATAGTAAGCGAAGGCAATAATCTCGGCAATCGACAGATACAGCGCTTCAGGGATGGACTCGCCCAGTTCCAGCGTCGCAAGCACATTGACCAGTTCTGAGTTTTCATAGAGCGGAATTCCATACTCCCTCGCCAGTTCGATAATCTGTTCAGCCAGATCGTTTTGTCCGCTGGCACTGACAATGGGAGGCTTGTCACCGTCGTAGTAGAGTGCAACTGCTTTTTGTACCTCATCGCTCATGTCTTGATATCCACCAATTGCTGGTCCAGCCTGGATTTTTGCAGAGCAGGTTTGCCCCTTCTGCAATCCAGACTTTTTATGGCTATCCCTTTTTCCTCCAGTGAGTGCTCCAGATAGTTCAGCTCACTCTTTATCCGCTCCAGCGTTTGCGATTGTTCGCTCCAAAACGTTGCAGAAATACTATTTTCTACAATTGTCAGGGTCGCAAAAAACTCTCCCAGATCCTCGAAATCAAATCCGAGAGTAATCTTCCACTGTCGCCCCTTTTTCTCATCCTGGCTCTGATCGCGGGTGGTTTCTTCATCTATCTGTATTTGAATGGGGCGAAACTGACCCTCACTGAACGCCGGGATTTCCACATACCAGCTATTTAGGAGCTGAGGTTCGGTCGAGGATTGCTTGCTGGCAATACTGGTAAACTGATTGTTCTGAATTTTGGCAATGCTGCTGGCGATTTGGCGAAGCAAAGTGCTGATCGCCAGGTCAAAGGTTTCTCTCGGTAAGCTACTTTGTTGGGGGGCTGGCTTGAATCCCGCCTGCTGCAGTAAACGGGTCATATGGGTGTTGAGTAGTAACTCCGGTAATTCAAGTTTTTGTGTTGCTGTGGCCTGCTGCCCGGGGGTTGGGTTGCTGCCGGTTGTAGCGGCCTGCACAATACGGGCGATCAATTGCATTTCAGCAGATGATAGATTGCTGGCAGGGGGAGTGGTCGACAGCGGTGCCAGGCTGGCAGCCAGCCTGACCAGCTGCCCCTTGAGGTCTTTGCCAATATTTGTTTCCAGCTGTTTTGCCAGTGCCGGATTGTTCTTCAGTAGCTGTTTGATTGGCAGTTCCGACTGTGATTTGCTTTGAGTCGTTTGCTGCCGGAGAGCGGTAAACTGCTCGACTATCTTCTGTAATTTGGCCTCAAAAAAACTGCCGTTATTTGTGATTGCCTGTTTCAATTGTGCCGGGTTTTGTAACTGCTCTCGCGTCGGCAATGAGGTCAGTAATTGCCGCAGTTGCATCTGAGCTTTGAGTAGAGGTTGGTTTTCCACTTGCCGATTTAGCTGCCCGATGATGGACTCCAGGGGCGCCAGTCGGTTGAGTAGGGTGCTGTGGTTTTGCTGCAAGGGGAGAGATTCTCTTAAACCCTTTTGTAACATGTCCTGAATAGTGGTTGCCGGACGTGTGAGAATCTGTAGCAGTTTTAAACTGGCATCGTTCATGACTTCCAGTTTGACTAGCTGCCCGGGTATAAGTGGTTGACGGCTTTCTGCGGTTATTTTTCTACCGTCACTGTTAATGATAATTTCGAAGAGAGACTGGGCGCTTTGTTGCAGGGGTTTTTGCGAGACTCGCTCGATAACGCCCTCGATAATTTGCCCGGTAGGAAAAAGGCGTGAGAGATCTGCGCGTCCTGCGACTTGGGGAAGCAGGCCCTGGATGTTGGTTTGCGCTGAGGGTTTTATCTCCATTAGACGACTATATCACGTGATCCCAGACGGTGCTTTCTATATAATGCGCGTTGTTTTGCCCGGTTTAAATCTGTGTTAATACAACGGGGTTCGGGTTAAGGGCCTTTTGCTATGTTAGCGGTAGATAACACGAATACTTGAGTGGCATTAATCGATTGGCAGTTATTTTAATCTGTATTTTAAGTATGCAGATCACTGCAAAATCAGTAATCAACAGACGGCATTTCAGGAATAGCTTTGGCAGATCCACTTTTACAGGCAAACAGGCTTTTTTGCGAGCGCGAGCGCAGAGTGCTCTTCAGCGATCTTGATCTATTGCTCAATGCCGGTGAGGTGTTGCAGATAGAGGGTGCCAATGGCAGTGGCAAGACCACCCTGTTAAGGATTCTCATCGGTCTTTCTGACGCCTATGAAGGTGAAGTGCTCTGGCGCGGGCAGTGTATCAAGAGCCGGAGAGCGGAATATCAGATGAATATGCATTATCTGGGGCATGCCGCCGGTATCAAAGCAGCCCTGACGGCCGAGGAAAATCTGCGCTGGTACGCAGCGCTTTCAGGACAAAAAGTAGGCGACCGAGTATGGGATGTGCTGGCGAGTGTGGGGCTCAGAGGTTATGAGGATACGCCCTGTTATACGTTGTCAGCGGGTCAGCAAAGACGGGTTAACCTGGCGAGACTGTATATGTTGCCGAAGAAAATCTGGATCCTGGACGAACCCTTTACTGCCATTGATAAATCAGGAGTGGCAGCGATCGAGAAATTGATGAGTGTTCAGGCTGAACAGGGTGGTGCGGTGATTGTGACCACGCATCAGGATTTGAGCTCGGTAACGAATGTACGCAAAGTGATGTTGGGCTAGTTGAATGACGCAAACCATATCTGCAAATCCTCAACCGAGCCTGCTGGCACTATTCAGAACAGTGTTATCGCGAGATCTGGTGGTTGCCTTTCGGCATCCGAGTGACCTGGTGAATCCGCTGATTTTTTTTATGATCGTTGTCACGTTGTTTCCACTGGCGGTCAGCCCTGAAAAACAATTTCTATCGCAGGCGGCACCCGGGGTGCTCTGGGTGGCCGCGCTATTAGCGACTCTGTTGTCATTGGACATGTTATTCCAATCGGATTTCCAAGATGGCACGTTGGAGCAGTTGCTGCTTGCGCCGCAACCGCTTTATATTAGTATTCTAGCGAAAGTATGTGGCCACTGGCTGCTGAGTGGGCTGCCCTTAACGCTGATTTCTCCTCTGCTGGCTTTTATGTTGTTTCTACCGGCTGAAGCCTTGCCAGCGTTGGTTGTGACACTGCTTTTAGGTACGCCGGTATTGAGTTTTATCGGCGCGGTGGGCTCGGCTCTAACGGTTGGATTGAGAAAAAGTGGTTTACTGTTGTCACTATTGGTGTTGCCGCTGTATATTCCAGTGCTGATTTTTTCTGCTGGTGCCGTACAGGCAGCAACTATTGGATTGCCGATTGTTGGGCATCTGGCGCTACTGGGTGCAATGCTGGCGTTAGCACTGGTGCTGGCACCGCTCGCTATTTCGGCAGGCTTACGTATTAGTTTGGGAAGTTAGATAAAATATTATGTGGACTTGGTTTCATCGATTAGGCTCGCCACGATGGTTTTATGAGATTAGTGGGCGCTGGCTGCCATGGCTTGCCGTCGCCGCAACTCTGCTCATTGTGGTCGGGACAACCTGGGCTTTGCTGTTTGCGCCTCAGGACTATCAGCAGGGTAATAGTTTTCGCATTATCTATATTCATGTGCCGGCTGCGTTCCTCGCGCAATCCTGTTATATGATTATGGCAGTTGCAGGCGCAGTTGGATTGATTTGGAAAATGAAGTTAGCCGATATGGCGGCTAAAAGTTGTGCCTCGATCGGAGCTTCCTTTACTCTCCTGGCATTGATCACGGGTGCGGTATGGGGGAAACCCACCTGGGGTACCTGGTGGGTGTGGGATGCGCGTCTTACCTCTATGTTGATTCTGTTTTTTTTGTATCTCGGTGTTGTGGCTCTGCATTCAGCTATTACTGACAGAGATCAAGCGGCCAAGGCGAGTGCCGTGCTAGCTTTGGTGGGGTTGGTGAATATACCCATTATCAAGTATTCGGTAGAGTGGTGGAATACATTACATCAACCTGCGACCTTTACGGTTACGGAAAAACCGGCTATGCCGGCAGAGATGTGGGTGCCGTTATTGATTATGGTGTTGGGTTTTTACTGTTTTTTTGCGGTGGCGCTAATTATGCGAACACGGTTTGAAATTTTGGTGCGTGAGTGGCGTACTCGTTGGGTTACGGAGTTGTTAAACAAACAATGAGCTTTTCAAGTTTTACTGAATTTGTCCAGATGGGCGGGCATGGCCTTTACGTCTGGATCTCTTACGCTACAGCGTTATTGGTAGTGGTTTTTAATATTGTAAGACCGTTACAGATGCGTCGGCAGTTTTTTGTAGAGCAGGCCAGGCAGAGACGAAGGGAGGCGCAAAATGCATCCCATTCGTAAACAGAGATTAAAAATCGTACTCTTTATCGTAGCCGGTTTTGGGCTTGCAATTGGTTTGGCGCTTTTTGCGCTGCAGGAAAACATCAACCTTTTCTATTCACCTACCCAGATTGTGAAGGGTGAAGCACCACAGAGCACGCTGATCCGGGCTGGTGGTATGGTGGTTGAGGGCAGTGTTAAACGTGATCCCCAGAGCCTCAAAGTCGCTTTTCAAATAACAGATTATGCTGAAACGGTTGATGTCGAATACGACGGTATTTTGCCGGATTTGTTTCGAGAGGGGCAGGGTATCGTGGCGCAGGGCAGACTGGGCGCTGGGAACAGGCTCGCAGCTTCGGAGGTGTTAGCAAAGCACGACGAAAACTATATGCCACCTGAGGTGACGGATGCGCTGGAGCAGGCCGGATATGGTAAAGATCACTATTCGAAATAGCCTGTAATGCGATTCTTTGTTTGTTTAGCGATCATCTGCTGCGGGTTAGTTTGGGCAGAAACGGAGGCAGTATTGGGGCTGCCGCCGCTGGAAATCCCGCTTCTCAACCCGCAAAGCAGTGAGAAGGTAGCACTAGGCAAGCGTTTGTTTCATGATAAACGCTTTAGCGCCAACTCCAAGGTTAGCTGCGCAACCTGCCACGATTCTGCGAAAGCCTTTACTGATCACGCGCCTGTTTCTGAGGGGATTGGGCAGCTCAAGGGTGCTCGAAACGCTCCCAGCGTAATTAATGCGGCTTTTGCCAAGACCCAGTTTTGGGATGGTCGTGCTGCAGATCTGGAAGCACAGTCAATACAGCCTATGCTCAATCCTCTTGAAATGGGGATGAATGATGAGCAGGCGGTGCTTGCGGTTATTCTTAAAGACAGCAGTTATCCGCAGCAATTTGCCGAGGTCTTTGATATCGAACCGGCAAACATTGACATTGAACATGTCGCCAAGGCGCTGGCCAGTTACGAGCGGACCTTGATATCAGGCAACTCACCCTTTGACCGTTACTATTTTGAAAATGATCAGCAAGCGATCAGTCAGTCGGCAAAGCGAGGCTTGTCTGTATTCTTTAACAGTGCGGCCTGTGCATCCTGTCATACACTTGATTCTGGATTCGCACTCTTTACTGACGATGAGTTTCATAATATTGGTGTGGGTTACCATAGAATTGCTGTGGTGCTGGAGAAGTTAGCCTATCAACAGAAAACCGAGCTGTCCCTCGCAAATATTCAGGCGTTAAGCGGTGATAATGCCCCTGAGTTAGGACGTTTTCTGGTATCACAACGCTTGCTGGATCTGGGGGCCTTTAAGACACCCACCCTGAGAAATATCGAAAAGACACCGCCGTATATGCACGATGGGAGCCTGCAAACCCTGGAAGAAGTGGTGGATTACTACAATACAGGTGGCGCAATGGACGGTATTCGGCCAGAAAATCGGTTTATTGATCCGCGTATTCGTCCGCTGCATCTAACTGATCAGCAAAAGAGTGATTTGGTTGCCTTTATGCGTAGCCTTACCAGCCCACAATACGACAAAGTAGATACAGTACAGGCAGTGAGGGGCGATAAAGAAAACCCGGAGTTGAACTAAATCGGATGACCGCATTCCTAATGTTCCTCTAATATGTTAAAAAGATTGGCTGTTTGCTGATCTTGAATGAGTTGGAAAGAGACGAGTATGTTCCCTGAATTAGGACAATTATCACTTATTCTGGCGCTTTGTATGGCGCTTCCTTTGGCCGTTATCCCGATGCTGGGTGCAGCGAGAGGAAACCCGTTATGGATGGCGTATGCGCGCCCTCTGGTGTGGGGGCAGTTTGCCTTTCTTTTGACCAGTTTTGCCTGCCTGTCCTATGCCTTTCTAAGTGACGATTTTTCGGTGGCCTATGTGGCCCAGAATTCAAACAGCCAGATGCCGTCACAGTATAAATTTAGTGCGGTTTGGGGAGCTCATGAGGGGTCGCTATTGCTATGGGCACTGATTCTCAGCGGCTGGACATTCGCTGTGAGCCTGTTCAGCCGCAATTTGCCTGATGAACTGGTGGCTCGTGTACTCTCGGTAATGGGAATGATCAGCATTGGTTTCCTGCTTTTTTTATTACTAACCTCTAATCCATTCTTGCGCTTACTGCCTAATTCACCAGTGGATGGCTCAGACCTGAATCCATTGCTTCAGGATATCGGATTAATACTGCATCCACCGTTGCTGTATATGGGCTATGTTGGCTTTTCTGTTGCCTTCGCTTTTGCAATTGCTGCGTTGCTAGGAGGTCGCCTGGACGCGGGCTGGGCGCGCTGGTCCAGACCCTGGACTAATGTAGCCTGGGTTTTTCTCACCATTGGAATTGTTCTGGGTAGTTATTGGGCTTACTACGAACTTGGCTGGGGAGGCTGGTGGTTCTGGGATCCGGTTGAGAACGCATCATTTATGCCATGGTTGGTGGGCACGGCGCTGATTCATTCATTAGCGGTTACCGATAAGAGGGGTGTCTTTAAAAGTTGGACCGTGTTACTTGCGATCTTTGCGTTTTCGTTAAGTTTACTTGGTACATTTTTAGTGCGTTCCGGGGTATTAACCTCCGTCCATGCCTTTGCTACGGATCCGGCGCGCGGCTTGTTTATTTTGGTATTTTTATTGCTGGTCATTGGTGGTTCGCTGACGCTATATGCTGTCAAGGCGCCAGCGGTAGCGAGTAAGCCAGCTTTTGGCCTATGGTCGAGGGAAGTGCTGCTATTAATTAATAACCTGATTCTCATTGTTGCGACGGTCACTATACTGCTGGGTACTCTGTATCCACTGATAATTGATGCGCTGGGGGGGGGAAGGATTTCAGTAGGCCCCCCTTACTTCAACGCCGTATTTATCCCCTTAATGTGTCTGTTGTTCGCTTTCATGGGATTTGCGCCGAATTCCAGATGGAAACGTTCATCGACAAAACCGTTGGTCAATAAACTGGTTGTGGCACTGCTTGCCAGCCTGTTAGTTGCTTCCATCTTTCCATTAATTTACGGCGGTGAGGTTAATCTAGCCGCGACGCTGGCGGTGGCATTGAGCCTGTGGATCACCATAACCTGTTTTCAGGATATGCTGTATAAGGTTGGTCGCACAGGCTTGGGCGGATTATCGCGCAGCTATATGGGAATGCAATTGGGTCATCTGGGTATTGCTGTGTGTATTATTGGTGTTGCTTTTACGTCTATCTACAGTGAGCAAAGAGATGTGCGGATGCTTCCGGGTGATTCTTTGGAATTGGGCGGCTATCGTTTTCAATTCAACGGTGTTAAACAGGTAAAAGGTCCGAATTTTGTTGCTCAGGAAGGACAAATTGCAATTTTTCATGATGGCCAGCAGCGATACCTGCTGCAGCCTCAAAAGCGGATTTACAATGCGCGGCGCCAATCGATGACTGAGGCGGCGATTGAAACCGGGTTTTCCCGAGATCTTTATGTGGCACTGGGAGAACCGCTCGGAGAGGGCGCGTGGGCGGTGCGAGTGCATTATAAGGCGTTCGTGATCTGGATCTGGCTGGGCGGCTTGGTGATGTCAATGGGCGGACTGTTAGCACTAACTGACAAGCGGTACAGGCTTAAAAAATCAGTCACTCAAAGAAGTCTTAAGACGGCTGCGCTAGAAGATTCAGCAACAGAGGCCAAGGCGTGAAACGCATTAAACTTTTTGCCCCGCTGGCTATATTTGTGGCACTCGGATTATTGCTGTTCAAGGGGTTGAGTTTGGATCCCAATGAGATGCCATCTGCATTGATAGATAAACCTTTGCCGGAGTTTCGCCTGCCCTACTTGCAGCAGCCACAGAAAATGGTGAGCCGTGCAGATTTGGTGGGTGAGGTCGCATTGGTTAATGTTTGGGCAACCTGGTGTCCCTCCTGTATGGCAGAACATCCCCATCTTATGCAAATCGCCGAGCAGGAAGGAATACCTATCATCGGTGTTGATTACAAAGATGAACGCCAGGCGGCATTAAACTGGCTTGCTAAATGGGGTGACCCCTATCGGCTGAATATCTTTGATGAAAAAGGGCGCTTAGGCATAGATCTTGGAGTGTTTGGTGCGCCGGAAACTTACCTGATCGATCATCGTGGGGTGATTCGTTATAAGCATATTGGCGTAGTGGATGATCGTGTGTGGAATGAACTTCTTAAACCTCTGGTAGTAAAGCTGCGGAGAGAGGTGTCGAAGACTGATGGCTAGCGCGCTGATGAATACCCAACGTATCGGCCTGCTGCTGGCCCTTTGGCTATTGTTTTCACCTTTGCAGGCTGCCATTGATACCTACGAGTTTAAAGATGAAAGCACTCGGCAGCGTTTCTACCAGTTAAACCAGGAGCTGCGCTGCCCGAAGTGCCAGAACCAGAATCTGGCGGATTCTAACGCGCCAATTGCGACTGATCTTAGGGGTGAGGTTTACCGTCTGCTGTCGGAAGGTAATTCTGATAGGGAGATTAAGAGTTATCTGGTTGACCGGTATGGTGAGTATGTACTCTATAAGCCTGAGTGGTCAAAACAGACCTGGTTGCTATGGCTGGCGCCGGTTATTTTACTAGTTTGTGCAGTTATCGCGCTGTTGGTTATAGCCAGGCGACGAACGAGCAGGGCGGAGCTGGTTGCTGACAACCCGCTTAGTGAGCAGGAGCAGAAAAAAATTGATCAGTTGCTCAAACAAGATTTGAATAAGGACAGTTAAGATGTCGCAATTTTGGTTTTTCGCCTCACTTATGTTGATTGCGGCTATCGGATTTATCTGGTTGCCCATTATCAGATATCGCCGGCAATTTGACCGGCAAAAAACCAGACAGGCGGTATCTGCCAAAGATATTAACCTTCAGGCCTATCGTTCTCGTCTGCAGGAACTGGAAGCTGACTTGGACCAGGATCGGGTTGAGCAGATCGAATATGACGCATTGAAATTGGAGCTTGAGCGCAGTTTGCTGGGCGATACGGATGAGGGTCAGGTAGAAAGCGTCAGTGTTACAAAATTATCCAGTCCGGGCGGTATTAGTTTGGTCGTGGGGCTGGCACTGAGCATCATGACGCTAGTGGGGGCAGGTGCGCTTTATTGGCAACTCGGCAGCGGTCCGATGTTGCTGCAAATGGAAAAGCACCAGGCGTTGTTGGAGCAGATGACCACGATGACACCCGAGCAGCGTCTGGCAATGCTGCGAGATCAGGCGGAGGCGGAACCGCAAAGAACGGAGATCTGGTATGCGTTAGCTCAAGGCTATTTACAAACTAAAAAATTTAAAGACGCACAACAAGCCTACGACCGGGTATTGTTGTTAGTGGGAGAAGACTCTCAGGTTCTGGCGGAGTATGCGCAGGCGCTGTTTTTTGTTAATGAAAATCGAATGGATGATTCGGTGAGAAGCCTGGTTGATAGGGTGCTGGCAGTTGATCCGGCAAATGATACAGCGCTGGGCTTGCTCGGTATTGATGCCTTTGATCGAGAACAGTACGCGGATGCGATTAGTTACTGGCAGCAAATCATCGACACCATGGAGCCGGGGGAAGATGCAGGGGCGATAATCGCCGGTGTTGAACGCGCTAAAGTGTTGTTGGCGGAGCAGGCAGGAGGCGGTAACGTTTTATCCCAAGTCCCGGGCCAGCAGAGCCAGGCATCATTGATGATAAAGGTGAGTTTAAGCGAGGAACTTAAGAAGCAAGCATTGCCGCAGCAGACAGTTTTTGTGTATGCGCGGGCGATTGGAGGACCGCTCATGCCACTGGCTGCGGTCAAGCTACAGGTGCAGGATCTGCCTGCGGAGGTGGTCTTGAATGATCAGATGGCCATGAGCCCCCAAGCGCGCATGTCACAGTTTGATCAGGTTCAGGTAGTGGCGCGTATTTCCAAGTCTCAGTCGGCCACAGCCAGGGCCGGTGATATGCAGGGACAGTCTGCCCCGATAAATCTGACTGATGCGGCTGCAAGTATTAATATACTGATTGATAACATAGTAGAATAGCGCATTATTTAAAGCGCAGTGTCAGGCATGGAGAGAAAAAACAGATGCGTTTAAAAAGCATTAAGCTCGCCGGGTTCAAATCATTTGTCGATCCCACCACTGTCCAATTTCCCAGTAATCTCAGCGCCGTTGTCGGCCCGAATGGATGTGGGAAATCCAATATTATTGACGCCGTGCGCTGGGTGATGGGAGAAAGTTCGGCCAAGACATTGCGTGGCGAATCCATGACTGACGTAATCTTTAGCGGATCTAACGCCAGAATGCCGGTCGGCCAGGCATCCGTAGAGCTGATTTTTGATAACAGTGATGGCAGCGTGAAGGGAGAGTATGGCAATTACAATGAAATATCGGTCAGGCGAACAGTAACCCGCGAACTGCAATCCATCTACGCACTAAACGGCAGCAAATGCAGACGTCGTGATATACAGGATATATTTTTGGGTACCGGACTCGGGCCACGCAGTTATTCCATTATTGAGCAGGGTATGATTTCCCGCTTCGTTGAGGCCAAGCCCGACGAGTTACGCGTCTATATTGAGGAAGCGGCTGGTATTTCCAAATACAAGGAGCGTCGCAGAGAGACCGAAAACCGGATGCGTCATACTCGGGAAAACCTGGAACGTCTGAGTGATATACGAGAAGAGTTAGCACGACAATTACATCATTTGCAACGTCAGGCAAAGGCGGCAGAACAATACTCAGAGCTGAAAAAGCAGGACCGCTTACTTAAAGCAGAGCATCAGGCGATCAAATGGCGTGAACTGGCGTCGCTGAATGCCCAGCAGGAGAAAGAAAAAGCAGAGCTCGAAGTTCAGCTTGAGGCGGTGCAGGCGGAACACAGTGGCATAGAAACTGAGGTTGAAAAACAGCGTCAGCAACATATCGAACTGAATGATAATTATCAGGAAATTCAAAGTGCTTTCTATCAGGTAGGAACGGAAATTGCCCGGCACGAGCAAAATATCCAGCACCAGATGGAACGCACGGTACAGTTGCAGGAGGATCTAAAGCAGACTGAGGGTACTCTGCAGGAAGTGGATAAGCACCTTGAGCTGGATCAGCAGAAAAAAACCCAGTTGCAGGTCGAGCTGGAAGCGTTACAACCGGAGTTGCAGCAACTGCTGAATGTAGAAACGGGTAGTAGCGATGAACTGGAGATTGCTGAGGCATCCATGCAGGAGTGGCAGCAGCGATGGGACGAATTCAACCAGTCAGCTTCAGAGTCCAGACAGGGCGCAGAAGTAGAGCAGTCGCGAATCCAGCATATGGAACAGCATATTGGCAAGTTGCAGGAGCGTACTGCTCGCTTAGAGCAGGAGAAAAAGAGTTTCGGGGAAACTCAAACTGATACTGAAACACTGGAGTTGCAGGAAAAGCTGGAAATACTCGATGACAATGCTGAGCAGCAGAAGAGTCGTGTGTCAGAGTTGGTAGAAATCATTGATCGGCAGCGAGAGCAGAACACCCGGTTTAGCAGTGATTTAAGTCAGGCACAACGGACTATGCAGGATATGCAGGGAAGACACTCATCGCTGAAGGCTCTGCAGCAAGCCGCGTTGGGGCAGAAGGATGCGCCAGTCATGCAGTGGCTGGAGCAACAGCAGTGGCACAAGCAACCTCGTCTGGCTCAAAATATAAGAGTTGAAAAGGGTTGGGAAAAGGCACTTGAAGTGGTGTTGGGACACCATCTCCAGGCGGTCGGCATCGATGATTGTGGTGGTTTGGAGGAACGCCTTGGGCGATTGCACAAAGGGGGTATAACGCTGTTTGAAAAAGCGGTCTCGCAGACGGCGCAAGCAGCAGACGATACACTGCTTCACAAGATTACGAGTGAATGGGATATCAGTTCGCTGATTTCAGGTGTTTATGTAAGAGAAACCTTTGAACAGGCGATGGCGTTGAGACCGCAACTGGCAGCGCATGAGTCCGTGGTCTGTAAAGAGGGGATCTGGGCGGGACCCAAATGGATCAGAGTGACTCGCGATAGCGATGAGCAGAGCAGCCTTTTGCAAAGAGAGAGTGAGCTCCAGCAGCTGGATCAACAGATGGCATTGCTGGAGGAAAAAATTGAGATCCTGGAAGTGGATCTCGATTCTGGAATGTTGTCTCTGCGCAATTCGGAACAGGCGCGGGAAACGGCACAGAGTGAGTTGAATGCTGTGTTAAAGCAGCATGCTGAACTAGCATCGCAATTAAGTGCGAGGCAGGCGCGTATTGAGCAATTGAATATGCGGCGCGAGCGCATTTTCAAAGATTTGCGTGAGAGTGAAGAACAGTTGCAGCAGGAAAAGGAAAAGCTGAGTGCTGCACGGGAGATCTGGCAAGAGTGTCTGATAAGAATGGAAAAGGATTCGGGCCATCGCGAAGAGCTATTGAATCAGCGTGACAGCAATCGCAATAAACTCGATCAAGCGCGGCAACAGGCGAGACACCATAGAGATCAGGTTCACCACCTGGAATTGCGTAAGCAATCAATCAGCACGCAATTGGAAGCATTGCAGCAAAGCATGTCGCGATTAAAGGAGCAGGTGGCTGGGTTAACGGAAAGGAAAGATCACATTCAGGATTCGCTTGAAACCTCACAAAGTCCGGTCGAAGAGTTGAAGCAGACGCTGGATGTTGAGTTGGAGAAACGTCTGGTTTTAGAGGGTAACCTGGGGGAGGCCAGAAAACAGGTAGAAGCGGTTGAGTTTAAACTCGAACAACTGGAACAGAATCGCCTTAAGAGTGACCGTAAAGCAGAAGGTGTGCGAGGACTGTTGGAACAATCCAAATTGCAGTGGCAGACGCTAAAAGTTCAGCGAGAGACTATAGAAGGGCAGCTTAATGAGGCGAATCAAAACCTCGAGCAGCTGTTAGAGCAGTTACCTGAACAGGCTGCGGACCAGGAGTGGCAGGAGCAACGGGAGAAGGTTCAGAACCGCATTCAGCGTTTGGGACCGATCAATCTGGCAGCAATTGATGAGTACAAAACCCAGTCGGAACGGAAGGTTTATCTGGATGCACAGAATGATGACCTTACCGAGGCGCTAACAACTCTGGAAAATGCCATTCGTAAGATCGACCGGGAAACCAGAACCCGGTTCAAGGAAACCTTTGACAAGGTCAACAAGGGGTTGCAGGAAATTTTCCCCAAAGTGTTCGGCGGTGGTCATGCGTCTCTGGAACTGACCGGTGAAGATATGCTCAATACCGGTGTTACCATCATGGCCCGGCCACCCGGCAAACGTAACAGCACGATTCACCTGCTCTCCGGGGGTGAAAAAGCACTGGTTGCCATCTCAATGGTATTTGCCATTTTCCAGCTTAACCCTGCTCCCTTTTGTATGCTGGATGAGGTTGATGCACCACTTGATGACGCAAACGTGGGACGATACTGCGAAATTGTTAAGGAGATGTCAGAGAAAGTGCAGTTTATCTTTATTACACATAATAAAGTTACTATGGAAATGGCAAATCATATGATGGGTGTGACCATGTATGAGCCGGGCGTATCACGGCTGGTGACTGTAGATATCGAAGAAGCCGCGGCGCTGGCAGCAATTTAGTAAATGGGCGTAGTTCTGCCAGGCAAGATTGGTTAGAATTAGATTAATTTGTTGTATAACGGCCTGAACGATAATTCTATCCTGTAGTTGTTACGGGAATACACGAGATAGTGGACACTAATGGACTTTTCTTTACGTGAGTGGTTAATCATTTTAGGCGTCATCGTGATAGTTGGCGTATTGGTTGATGGCTATCGCAGAATGCGCCGTGGAAGACGTAACTCAATCAAGCTGGCTATTGATAAGAAGCTTTGTTCCAGATTTAAAGACAGGGTGGATTACTTTAATGGCGAATTGCCTAGTGGTGGCGCCAGGGTGGTGGGTCGTGCACCAGATGACGCCCCAGAGGATGCTGTGTCCGGTTTGGAAGAGGGTGATGAGATTGTGCCCGAGTCTCTTTACGCAGAGGATGATCTGGGGGCCGAAGATCTTACGCAAGAGGAATTGGCCGATGAGGAGCAGGATGACCTTGACTTGGCGATGGATAGTGTCGTTGAGGAGGAAGTGCCCAGTTCCGAGCAATCTGAAGTGATACCTGCGAAAGTAGAGGAAGTGATCGTCATTAATGTTTTTGCCAAGCAGGAGGAGGGGCTTAACGGTGCGGAAGTTATGCACATAATCCTGGCCTGCGGCATGCGCTTTGGCGAGATGGATATATTTCATCGTAATGAAAGTGAGGATGGTAGTGGATTGTTGCAATTTAGCATGGCCAACGCGGTAAAACCGGGTACTTTTGATTTAGATGAAATGAACAGTTTTTGTACGCCGGGCGTCAGCTTCTTTCTGAGCCTGCCTGGCCCTAAAGACAGTATGAAAGCTTTTGACTGTATGCTGGAAACGGCGAAGTGTCTGGTTAATAATCTGGATGCAGAACTTCACGATGAGCAGCATAGTGTGATGACCAACCAGACAATTGCGCACGCACGACAAAAAATACGTGATTTCGAGCGCAGACAATTGTCTTTGCTCGGTTAAACACAAACTAGCCTGTTACCCGCCTGGGTGAGAATGATAGACGATGCCCCCGAACAGCAGCTTGAACTGCTGAAACAGGAGATTAACCAGCATAATTATCGATACTATGTGCTGGATGATCCGACTGTCCCTGATGCCGAATATGACCGTTTGATGCAGCGCCTGAAAACGTTGGAGTTAGCTCATCCTGAATGGGTTACAGCGGATTCTCCAACCCAGAGGGTCGGGGCGACTCCGCTGAGTGCCTTCGCCGAGGTTGCGCATGAGATTCCCATGTTATCGCTGGATAATGCGTTTAGTGAGCAGGATATGCTCGACTTTGAACGTCGCATCAAAGAAAGGTTGGGAAGTGATGCTGCGATTGACTATGCCTGTGAACCTAAGCTGGATGGCATCGCTGTAAGCCTGCTGTATCGTCAAGGGTTGCTCGAGCGCGGCGCGACAAGGGGCGACGGTCGCAGAGGGGAAGATATTACCCAGAATTTGAGAACGATTCCTTCAGTTCCTCTTAAGCTGATGGGCTCTGGTTGGCCCGAGTTGCTGGAAGTGCGGGGCGAAGTCTATATGCCAAAGCAGGGCTTCGGTGAACTTAATCGTAGGGCCGCTGCTGTCGATGAAAAGCAGTTTGTTAATCCGCGTAATGCTGCCGCTGGTAGCCTTCGTCAGCTGGATTCAAAAATTACAGCGAATCGTCCTTTGGAGTTATGCTGCTATAGCGCAGGGTTGGTGAAAGGTGGCCAGCTGCCGGATAATCATATCGCCGTGTTAAAGAAACTGAATGCCTGGGGTTTTCGAATTAATGAACAGATGGCTTCAGTGTCCGGCGTGCAGGCCTGCATTCAATATTATGGAGGCCTTCAGGATAAGAGGGATACACTTCCCTATGAGATCGATGGAGTGGTGTTCAAAGTTAATGAACTGGCATTGCAGCGGCGATTAGGGTTTGTTTCACGGGCGCCGCGCTGGGCGATTGCCTATAAATTTCCTGCGCAGGAGGAACTGACGCAACTGCTGGACGTTGAGTTTCAGGTTGGCAGGACGGGTGCGGTTACGCCGGTGGCGAGGTTGGAACCGGTATTTGTGGGCGGTGTTACGGTGAGTAATGCAACGCTGCATAACATGGATGAAGTCGAGCGCTTGGGTGTGTGCATAGGTGATACGGTAATTATACGGCGAGCCGGCGATGTAATTCCGCAGGTGGTGAGCGTTGTTTTGGAGCGCAGGCCGCAGAACGCTGCCAAGATCAAACTGCCATTAAACTGTCCTGTCTGCGACTCTGAAATTACCAGAGACGAAGGTGAAGCTGTTGCGAGATGCAGCGGTGGACTTTACTGCGCAGCGCAGCGTAAGGAGGCGATTAAGCATTTTGCGTCGCGTAAGGCGATGGATATCGAGGGGTTAGGCGATAAGCTGGTTGAGCTGTTGGTAGATAAGCAACTGATTAAAACCGCCGCTGATCTGTATAAACTGCAGTGGCAGCAAATCAGCGGTCTGGAAAGAATGGGCGAGAAATCTGCTCGGAATCTGATGCAGGCATTAGAGAAAAGCAAGAGCACCCAGCTGAGCCACTTTATTTATGCCCTGGGTATAAGAGAAGTAGGGGAGGCTACCGCACTGAACCTGGCCAACTATTTTGGCAGTCTGGAGGCACTGGCCGCAGCAGAGGAGCCTGAATTGCTAGAGGTTGACGACGTCGGGCCTATAGTGGCAAAGCATCTGGCCACTTTTTTCCATCAGCCACACAACAAAGAGGTGCTGGATGGATTGATTAAGGCAGGTATTAGTTGGCCAGAGCCAAAAGTTCGGGATAGCAAAAGCATGCCATTACAGGGTATGACCTTTGTGCTGACAGGTACACTTGAAAGCATGACTAGAGAGGAAGCGAAAAGCCGGTTACAGCTTTTGGGTGCCAAGGTAAGTGGCAGTGTTTCAGTTAAAACGACGATGCTGGTAGCCGGTACCAAAGCGGGTTCAAAATTGACTAAGGCTGAAAAGCTGGGTGTTGACGTGATGGATGAGGAGAGGTTGCTGCGCCAGCTCAATGAGTGGGAGGCCGCGGCGGCTAACTAACAAAAAAATCGATAATAAGCCCGGATTCTATGGCTAGTCGGCAAGTCTTTGCTAGAATGAGGGTAATTCAGGGAAAAATCAAGATTTTATATGACGTATCAATCAGGAACGAATCAACCTTCTGACCCCATAGAAAAGATGGAACACGCCAAGTATGGGCAGTCACGTCGTACCAAGACACGCACGCGAAAAATTATAGTTTTATCGGCGGTGCTGGCGCTTGCATTGCTAGTACTCATAGTACAGTTGATCTATAGCGTGGCAACCATCTCTACGTTAAATGACAAAAATCGTAAGCTTGAGATAGCATTAATAGAAGCAAAAACCACTATCCAGACACTGACGCCTGAGCTGGAGCGTACTAAGAATGATCTTGAAAAACTGGTGCAAAGTCGTTTCCCTAATTTGCAGGAGTTAGTCACGAATCAGGTAATGGACGTGGACAATGAATACATACGCACGGTGGTTTTTACTGTAATCAAGCAGGGTAACAGGCAGCTCTATAAATACCTTCTGGTTGTAGAGAATGATACGACTTCAAAAATCAAACCTAGTTTTAGAGTGCTTCTCTTTGATCAATATGGAGTGCATGTGGCGACCGATGAGTTTCATGATGCCCAGGTGTTGCGGCCGGGGGAAAGTCGTGATTACGCTTCTGATATTGATTTCTTCTTCGATACCAAACCAAAACATTTTTATATAGACGATATAACCGCCCAAACGGCCGCTGAGTAATTGAACATTTATTAACGGCTTGCCAGTATAAAAATACGCTCAATTTTTGCTGATTTTACTATTCTGTCCTATAACTATTAGGTGCAATCGATTCTCCTGTAGCTTTATTCACGTCAGGACTAAAGCATTACCCGTGCCTCGGCTGAAAAATAGTAGTTTGGGGATGGGTTAGGAACGCAGCGTACGCTGTGGCAGTGAGAAAGAAAGGAAGCTTCTTTAGGGTCTGATATAGGAATGATTATGCTGAATAGAGCGTTGTTGGTTGATGATTCGAAATCTGCGAGATTTGCGTTGAGAAAGCTGCTTGAAAGGAATGGTATGCAGGTCGATGTTGCAGAAAATGCTGAGCAGGCGCTGGGATACCTCGATTCAAATCATCCGGATGTTATTTTCATGGACCATTTCATGCCCGGAATGGACGGTTTTGAGGCTGCACGTGCAATAAAGGGGCGCCCGGATCGATCCGCAATTCCCATCATTATGTGTACCTCCAAGGAAGACGATGACTACGGACAGCAGGCGCGTGCTAACGGTGCCTACGATATATTAACAAAACCCGCGACGCCATCGGCGTTAAACGAGGTGCTGGGCAATTTGCAACAGGTGTTATCCTCTAGTGCTTCCGACCAAGGCGCACCGGCTAAAGAACCGTCGATGCAAGAACAACCTGCTATCGAAACAGTGCCAACGCTAACGGAAACATTGAAAATCGAAAATGTCGAGCGGCAGGTTCGAGAACTTGCTGCTCAGCGAGTCAGCGAATTATTTAAAGAAAAAATACCTGAATTCAGAGAAGCGGTGCTGGTCAATTTTGATAAGATCGCCAAAACCATGCTGCAAGGTTATATGGAGCAGGCCCTTGCCGAAGCCCAGAAAGAGTTTCGGCCACTTATCGAGAACACTGCCCGAGAAATTTCGCGTAAAGTCAGTCAAGATGAAGTTAGCAGTCAGCTGGCTGGCAGGTTTCAGCAATTGCAGGAGCAGGTAAACAAGGATGTGAATGAGCAACTATCTGAAATATATTCCAATATTGGTGAGTTAAAGTCCAATCAGCCCATGCGCCAAGTTGCTCCGGAACTGATGGAGGATATCTTGCAGCGCGCTCGTGATGCTGCTATCGAAGAGGCCAACGAGTCTTTACTCCAAGTATCCGAGGTGGCGCAGAATACAGCAAAACAGACTTCAGAAGAGGTTTCGCGAAATATAGCGGCAGAACTGGATAGACAGCTCGATGACAAGTTTACCAGGTTGGCCGATTCAGCACTGCAGAAGGCGCGTCAGGAAGCGGCTGAAGTGGCCTGGAAGAAAACTCAGGAGTTGAGCCTGGATACTCAAGCGAGCATTAAAAAGCTTTATGTGATGGCCGGCGTTTCGTTGCTTTCCGGGATTGCAGCCTTGGTAGGCGTGGCTTATCTTATCTGGTAGTGGAAGGGTGGTTTTTTCTTTGGATACCACTCCAGCGGGTATATAGCATTGCAGAGCAAAATACAGTTAGACAGAGAAGCGTCTGCATCACGCTTATCCAGGCACCGCCGCTGACTACCAGGTCTGAGAAAAACTTTGCTGAATAAAACAATAATAAACACCCCAGCCAGACGTAGCTTCTGGTATTCCCTTTGATCATCCCCGGCAAGCAAATCAGAAGCGGCAGGGCTAGAAATAGCAGTACCCCCCAATTAAATTCAATAGCTGCCAGTTGTTCTGCAATCAGGCTGATCAGTAAACCTGAAAAACTGACCAGGCATATCAGTCGGCTCGCATGTATTTGCTGCGTAGAACTCATTTTGGTGTGACCAGTAGTTTTAAAGCCAACTCTGCTATACGTTTGCCCTGTGCCTGGCACAACTGCAGTTCTTCTTTGGTGAGAGGGAGATTGCTCTCCAATCCTGCAACATGTGTGGCACCATAGGGTGTCCCGCCACTTCGCGTCGAAGATAAATTGGATTCGCTATAGGGAATCCCACAGATGACCATTCCATGATGCAGCAGAGGCAGCATCATGCTTAGCAACGTTGTCTCTTGTCCACCATGCAGACTGGAAGTGGAGGAGAATACACAGGCTGGCTTATTGATGAGGGATCCGCTGAGCCATAAGCCACTGGTACTGTCGATGAAATATTTTAAGGGCGCTGCCATATTTCCAAAACGGGTGGGACTGCCCAGCGCGAGTCCAGCACAATCGCGCAAATCCTCTTCGCAGCAATACACGGCCCCTTCTGCGGGTATTTCCGGTTCTGAAGCTTCACATACGGTTGAAACCGGTGGAACTGTTCTTAATCTTGCCTCAATACCTTTCACCTCGTTTATGCCTCGGGCAATACGTTGGGCCATTTCTGAAGTCGCACCATTGCGACTGTAGTAGAGCACCAGCAGGTAGGGAAGCTGTGATGTCATTACAGTATATCCAGAACTTTTTCGGGAGGTCTGCCAATGACGGCCTTATTGTTAGCGACAACAATAGGTCGTTCTATCAGTTTGGGGTGCTGGGTCATTGCCTCGACGAGAGCGGTATCGGCTAAGGATTGGTCTGCGAGATTTTGCTCTTTATAGGCATCTTCGCCTTTGCGTAGCAACTCCCTTGCTGAAATGCCCAATTGATCAATCAGCTTGGCCAGCTGATCAGCGTTTGGGGTGTTCTCAAGATACAGGACTATTTCAGGTTCGATGCCTCTTTCCTGCAACAATGCTAGTGTTTGACGTGATTTGGAGCAGCGTGGATTATGATAAATGGTGACATTACTCATAGCTATCTATTGCCTATTGGGTAAAATAGTTTTCCTGGGATCGTTAAACGATAACACTGAATTTCCAGAGACCTATCGACGTTTGGCATTGGATTTTAAACATATTTCACATGATTGCGAAATTTAAACGAGTATTATTTGCATTATTTTTTGTCGTGCTTACTGGGTGTGACAGTGCAGACTTTGTCGACGCGCAGGGTAAAGATATCTATTGGGAAGATTTTCGTGGCCGCTGGCTGGTCATTAATTACTGGGCGGAATGGTGTAAACCCTGTCTAGAGGAGATCCCGGAACTCAACAGTCTCTATCTGGCGCATAAGGACAAGGATGCATATGTGTTGGGTATCAATTTTGATCCTCTGGAACCTGCAGAATTAAACAAACAGATTGATGCGCTGAATGTGCAGTTTCCTGTTTTACAAAGTGACCGGGATGGCAAACTCATGTACCTGCACCCGGAGGTTTTGCCAACGACCTATATTTTTAACCACAAGGGCGAGCTGCGCCATAAACTGGTAGGGCCGCAAACCCGGGTTAGTATTGAGGCGCTGCTGCGAAAAGGGGAGGGTTGATCTATGGCTCTGATCTGTGTGCAGGCTTTTGTTTCCGGTCGCGTCCAGAGAGTCTGGTATCGTGAATCGACGAAACGCCAGGCTCTGGCGAGCGGCGTTACCGGCTGGGCTAAAAACCTGCCGGATGGTCGTGTTGAAGTGCTCCTTTGCGGTGAACAAGAAGCAGTGAACCAGGTGCTTGCCTGGTTGTATGAAGGGCCATCCAATGCACAGGTGAAGGGGGTCGAGACTCAAGTGCTGGAATGGCAGGCGGTGAGCGGCTTTACCACGGGTTAAGCCGTGCGCCTGTCACTAAGTTGCGTTAGGCTGTTAAAAAATTTGCCATAGCAACCATCCACTGCTGACCAGGTATACAGCAAAGGTACCCAGCATAGATATTGGTCGGGTTAGGGCGTGCGGGCTTACCTGCAACGTTATATAGTGCATGAGACGAGAAACCAGCAAGGTCAGCCCCAGACTATGGGTAAAGGCGACAGACGCGCCATTTGCTTCCGTCAAAGCAATCAAGGCAAGTGCCAACGGTACAGTTTCTACAAAATTTGCATGGGCACGCATTCTCCTTAGTAATAGCTGGTTACCCCCATCCAGGAAGGAGATGCCTGTGCGCTTACGAACCAGGCCTACGCGAAAAGTGAACACCACAAAGAGTAAGGCAAAAGCAACAATATAAAGGGTGCTTACGGGCAGAATGGACATCAGGTCTCCAATTTAGAAAATGCATACTAATTATGTGCCAGCCATTTTAATACTTTACTTGTGTATTGCAAGTGAAACATAATAAGCCAATGACTGAACCGATTCGAAGATCACCCTGCCCAATTAATTTTGCATTGGAGTTGTTTGGTGATAAGTGGACCCTGCTCATTATTCGTGACCTGATTTTTATGCGAAAAAAAGGTTATGGCGAATTTATGGAATCTCCCGAAGGTATTTCCACCAATATCCTGGCAGATCGTCTCAGGCAGCTGGTTGATAATGGACTGATCGAGAAATATCCTGATCACAACGATAAGAAAAAGTTTGTTTATCTGCTCACCGAGAAAGGTGAAGCGCTGGTACCGGTATTGGTGGAGATTATTCGTTGGGGGGTTCAGTATGATACGCAGGCTAAGAATGCAATTCCAATTGAAGTAAGCGCGCGCCTGAAAAGCGATGCCATGGGTTTTATTGAGGAGACACGAAAGTCTGTCAGAAAAGAGCGCAAGCAGTATCTAAAGTGGTTGGCAAGTTGATCAGATGCTGTCTTGGATGATTGCGATTTAAATAGGCGTCTAATAAGCAGATACAAACAGAGGATTGATCGATGAAAATATATGGCTTTGCCACATACAACGTGACCAAAGTGTTGCTGACAGCTGAAGAACTGGGTCTACAATATGAGTATATTCCACTTAATCCTTTAGAGGGGGAGCAAAAAACAGAGGAGCATCTGCGGCGCCACCCGTTAGGACAGGTGCCGGTATTGGAGCACGAGGGTGAGTGTTATATTGAAAGTGCGGCTATTTGTCGCTATCTGGCAAGAATCAGCGGTTCTCGACTTTACCAGGGCGATGCCAGGCAGAAAGCAAAAATAGATAGGTGGGTGGATTTTAGCACCTTGCATATGGGACGTTGGCTAGCCACTTACTTTTTTCAGGAAATCGTGAACAGCAAGTTTTTTGGTAACGAGATTGATCAGCAGGCGCTGGCAGAGGCAGGAGAATACCTTCAACAGCAATTCCCCGTGCTTGATGCTGTGCTGGCAGGCAATGAATTTATGGCCGGTGGTGGAATCAGTATTGCCGACCTGATCGGGTTTTCCTATGTACAAATTCATGAGGTGACCAGCGTCGATATCAGTGCATATGAACACCTCTCACGATGGTATTCGCAGATCAGGGAAAGGCCTTCATTTTCTGCTGCTATGAGTCATTTTCCTAATCACCAGATCCTGCATTGAGGGTTGAATCGAATTGAATTGAAGGGTGAATTGACTCTAGGGTTGAATTGAATCACATGACTTGATCTTTTGTTCCTTAGGGGGATACATTAACACTAATAGGCTAGCTCAGAGTAGACGGTATTTACTTAGCTGATTTTAATAATGGCCGAAGAGATTTTTAATCTGCTGTCTGTGCATACAGACGAATGGAGATATTAAATGAAAAGACTACTAATTATTGTTGTTTTTGCATCACTGGCGGTTTTATCTGGCTGTGACACTAGCCCAAAGTCTCCGAGAGGGTTCAGTTTGCCAGAGGGTGATCCTAAGGTCGGCCAAGCAGTCTTTGTTGAATTACAATGTAATGCCTGCCATCAGATTCCCGGAGTAGAGCAGCTTCAGAGTGCGGTGGGTGAACCGCAGATTTCTGTAAAGCTGGGTGGGAAAGTAAGTAAAATCAAGACCTATGGCGAGCTGGTCACTTCTGTGATTAACCCCTCGCATCGCTTGGTTAAAGGCTATCCTGCCGATAAAATACAGAGCGACGGCGAATCAAAAATGCGTAACTATAACGATATGATGACTGTTCGTCAGCTCATTGACCTGGTTGCATTTCTACAATCAAAATATGATCTGCTTATCTACGACCCGACCCGATACCGTTCCTACAAGCTTTAGTCGGGATCTGATCGGGCCGGATGCTGGAAACCCGGCGGTTTAGCGGGGTTGCATCACGATCGGGTTTTCTTTGCGGTCGAAAATCACATAGCTGCTAAGCTCTTGACCGCTCGTTAAATCGTTCGCCATTTTGTTTAAATGGGGCTCGGCATCATCGGTCGTCGGAGGGGCGTTAACAGTCCCGCTTAGGCCTGCTATCAGCATAATGTCCCAATCGGTTGAAATGTTATCAGCCTCCTCAACCAGCGCTTTAAAAGAGACGATATCTTCTGGTAATTTATCCACGCACATCAGTGGTGTGATAGTGCCGGTTTGGTGTTTCTTCTTTTTCTTCTTTTTAGATTCAGTTTTAGCAAAAAGGAAGAGTAATCGCTGCTGCTCCTTTTGCTCCTGTGCGGCTTTGATTAAATCTGCGAGGGTGGCGATCATAGGGTATAACCTGTAAAAAAACGAATAGTAGATTAAAGAGATTTCAGGGGATGCACTTTAACCTGTTGTGGCGACGTTGTCTTGATTTGAATCAATCTGTTGTTAGCCTTGCTGGCAGAGCGTATTAAATTGAAGTGAGTATGTTGGTTGGTTGTATGAAATACAAAATAGTTTTTAGTGGGATGATCGTTCTGGGATGCCTTTTAGCCAGTTTGTCGATGGCACAGGACTCAGAGTTTAGGGCGGGCAGCTCGGCTTATCTCTGTTTGAAAAGAACCCTGCACCCAACCTGGCCGGAGGTGTTTGCTGTTCAGGTTGAGGTGATAGCAGTACTGGAAAAGAGGTATAAAGTTCGGGTGGTGAATGAGTTTCCCATGCCGGGACGCACCAACGAGAAGGAGGTCCCGGTCAAAGGGGATGTGATGAAAATATCCAAGAACCGGGTGTATACCGGGGAGCAGGCAGGAGTTGAGCCCGGAGACCGATTCCAGAGTAAGGCAGTTTGTAGTGCGTTAATGAAAGAAACAGGTAATGGCCCTTAATCAGGATTGTGATTTCACTTTTTGCAGGTTTGGTGCCAGCAGATTCAAAAACTGGCGGTTTAAACCACCCCATAACAATATCGGTACGAGCGGCGGTAGAATCAGGTAACCCAGTTGATAACTGAGTGCCAGTGTTTCGCGAACCAACCGACTGAGGCCGAGTTCGGCCGCTACGCCATTACCCAGCTTAAATGACAGCGTTACCAAGGCTTCGGTGACCACTCCCCAGCATTGAAAGGGAATCAAGGCGACAATTCCGATCAGCAGCCAGCCGATTCTTAGCTTGATCTTGTTGGCGACGGCCAGGGTCATCGCAGCATACAGCGGTGTTCCATAGCAGTATTTGAGTGCTTCTATGCTGAAGGTGATCAGACCAACCGGCTGGCCAGGCAGGTAATTGGCTAGTAGTGAGCTTTTATATGGAGTGACCAGTTCGTAGGAGATACCCTGTTGTTCAATGGCGCTGACGGCATAGGGGAAAAATTCAAGCAAAAATAGTTCGCTTAACCAACGCACTGGCACGAGTAGCGTTTCGGCAAGGAAGTACCAGGCTACAAAGCAAACAGGAGCCCAGAGCAGTACCCGCAGCAAAAAGCCGCTAAGTGGTGAGCGGGGCTTCATCGCTTATCTCCGGGTCAGGCAACCAGCGCAGCCAGAGCACAAAGACCACCAGTGCATCCAGTATAATCAGTGCTTGCCACAGGTAGAGGTGTGCCCAATCAAACCAGGCCCGGTTCCACTGCAACAGATAGAAAAGACTAATCAGACGAACCAGGTTGACAGATTGAATGGCAAAAAAGCCATAGACAAAGCCTTTTAGCTTGTAGACAAATTCGGTGGGTACGGAGATGATTCCGGCAACCAGAATGATAATCGCTTCGATGCCATTACAGCCGGGCTGAATCGATACCGCCAGTCCGCTCTGGGCGTCCCTAATGACAATACCATTGGCAATTACTGAGCTGTCAAAGAGCTGCATGAGGGTTGCCGACAGGTAGGCAAGCATTGCGGTAAAGGGTTGCACAAAATGCAATTGCACAGGATTGAGCAGTTCAAGTGCAAACAATGTCATTAGTACAAGGAGAAAGAGCCAGATTCGCATGGCGCTATTCTAGTCCAGAAGCATTGAGAAAGTGAAGGAGAGCTTTGCACCTTTCAGGATATCACTTGCAAAATCAGGCATTAGTTTTTACAGTCGCTTGCTGTTGGCAGATCAAAATCCTTTTCAAGTAATAGTTCTGCCTTGATTGGATACTACTTTTTACAGGCCGGGATATACCCTCATGACGGGTACAAATAAAAACTCTTTGGGGTTGCTAAGAGAGCGGGCTGGGCAATTTCTGGCACGCAGGAAGAAGCGCTCATTGCTGCGGCTGTTGGATGGTCAGGGGCTGGAAATTGGCGCGCTTCACTTGCCTGTGGTGGCGCCTCACCTGGATATTCAGTATGTCGATCGCATGACTCGGGCCGGGTTGCGTGACCAGTATCCTGAGCTGGCCAATCTACCCATCGTTGAACCCGATGTTATTGATGATGGCGAACAATTAGTCACTATTTCAGATAGTTCTCAGGATTTTGTGATTGCCAGCCATCTCATCGAACATATCCCCAACCCCATTCAAGGATTGCTGGCCTGGCAGCGAGTGTTAAAACCTAATGGCAGGTTGTTTTTAGCTGTGCCGGACCGACGCTTTACCTTTGATCGAGATCGAGCCTTGACGGAGATAGATCATTTGCTGCTGGATTACCAGAATCCCAGTCGGGAACGCGATTTTATGGCCTTCGAAGAATTCGCGCTAAAGGTGAGCTGTCGCGAGTTCAAACTTAGACCGGAATCCGAATATCTTGAATTGGCAAAGGAACTTTTCGAGCAGAATTACAGCATCCATTATCACGTCTGGGAGGACCATAGTTTTATGGGATTCATCAGTTGGCTTGAACAGCACTTTGATGGCTGGAAGATGCAATGTATCGCACAAATGCCTACCCGAGGTGGTGAATTTGCTTTAGTACTGGAAAAGCCCGCGTGTTAATTGAATCCGCAGCCTCCCGATGAACATCCGCCACCTGTGGCACAGGGCGGCAAATCCGGTTGACCTAGCGTTGAACTTTTTACCACCTGTCCGCCATTGGCAAGACGCTCTACAGGCGCATCTGCCGGGGTGTTGCCAACCTCAATTCCTGCGAGCTGACAAAGTTCGCTCCAGGTCGTCATTTTGTCGCGCATGGAGTGCTTCACTTCTATCACTTGTCCATTGGCAGCGCATCGGTAATCGTAGGTTGGCATCATTGGCTCCAGAATCAGGTGGTCCAATTATAAGGTTGGGCTAATGAAGGGACAAGCCTTGTTTCGCTGAGGTTTATCTGTTCCTGGAAGCGCGCCATATATCAGGTTCTATCACCAGACTTTGTTCTGAGTCGTTCACTGTCACCTGCTGGTCTTCGATACAGAAATGAAGCTCCATGGTTCGTTTTGCCATACCTGCCAGGATATCGGTAATTTCCTTGTGCAGGTTGTAGATACTCAAATTATCGAACCGATCCAGCTTGTGTAATATAGCGCTCCACCAAATGTTCGCTGCTCCTCCACCATAGGTATACAGAATAACCTGCCTTGCGCGCTGACAGGCTTTGCGAATGCGTTTTTCATCAGGTAATCCGAGTTCAATCCAGAGAAGCGTTTCGCCCACGAGATTTTTTTTCCAGATCTCGGGTTCGTTTTCTGCACTCAGTCCCTTGGTGAAATGAAGATCTTCGTGGGCGTTGAGTGCAAAAGCCAATATCCTGATCATCATTCTTTCATCGGTTTCTGAAGGGTGGCGAGCGATGGTTAAATTGTGGGCAGCGTAATACGAACGATCCATGTCGGCAATATGAATATCAGCTTTAAAAACAGTAGCTTTTTGTGCCATAAATACGCGCTCTGTGGCAATAATGAGTGATTCTGTGGTCAGTTTAACTTATCATCCGCGCCTTCATGTTGCAGAGCAAATCTGTTTAACCCCTATATTTAATCAAGAGGACGTCGTGTCAGTTCCAATTTTTATTCCTGGACAGCGCTGGATTAGCGATACAGAGATTAACCTCGGGCTGGGTATTGTCGTCGAACAGACAGGCCGTCAAGTCGATTTCAGTTTTCCCGCAGCAGGGGAACGACGTACCTATGCAATAAAAAATGCACCGGTAAGCCGTGTTACCTATGAGGTGGGTGATGAGCTGACCAGCTCTGATGAATGGACCATGCAGGTGCAGCATGTACAATTAACTGATGGATGCCTGATTTATAGAGGAGTAGACGGTGCGGGCAATAAACGAGAGCTGCATGAGCTGGAGCTGAGCGCGTTTGTACGTTTTAACACGCCTCAGGCCAGATTGTTTGCCGGGCAAATTGAACACAATAAACACTTTGAACTGCATTGTGAGACGTTGGCCCACAAAGCTAAACAGCAGCGTTCCAGCGTCATGGGATTGCTAGGTGCCCGGGTTCAGTTGTTACCACATCAGCTATATATTGCGCAGCAAGTTGCCGATCGCTATGCCCCTCGGGTGCTGCTGGCCGATGAGGTCGGTTTGGGTAAAACCATAGAGGCGGGCATGATCCTGCATAAGCAGTTGAACAATGGTCGTGCCCAGCGCGTTCTGATTTTAGTTCCCGAGAATCTGCTGCATCAGTGGCTGGTGGAAATGCTGCGGCGCTTTAATTTGCATTTCACCATTCTCGATGAAGACCGCTGCAGCGCTTTTGATGACCAGACAAACCCCTTCGATAGCGCTCAACTAATCCTGTCTCCCCTGAATTTTTATGCGGCGAACAGGGATATTCAAAGCTTAGCGACTGCCTGCGATTGGGATCTGCTGGTGGTGGATGAGGCGCATCATCTGGGTTGGAATGAGCATCAGGTCAGTGAGGAATATGCCTGTGTCGAGCGACTGGCACAGATTTCAAAAGGACTATTGCTATTAACGGCAACACCCGAGCAACTGGGGTTGGAAAGTCATTTTGCGCGTCTACGTCTGTTGGATCCAGACCGTTACTATGATCTGGAAAAGTTTCGCGCGGAAGAGACTGAGTATCAACAGATCAATGAAGTCGTTAAAGATCTATTGGCCTGGCATTCTGGAGCATTGCAACAGCAACAGGAAGAGCGCACTGACGATATGCCGCTTGACGACCTAATCGCGCGCTTGCAGCATTATCTTGGTGCGGAGGCTTTGCAAGCATTGCATGCCGTCGCTGATCATCGCTCCGCCGGCCAGGTGGTGGACACCCTGATCGCAACATTATTGGATCAACACGGAACTGGCCGAGTGTTGTTTCGAAATACCAGGGACAGCATCAAAGGATTTCCTGAGCGGCAGTTAATTCGACATCCATTGGGCGAGCTGCCCTTGTCAGCGCAGGACTGCGCCGAACAGGCGATAGAAAGCCTGCTGTGTCCGGAAGGGCTGATGGGGGAAGACTGGCTCAAGATAGACGCTCGTGTTCACTGGTTAATGGCTTGGCTAAAAGAAAATCGATCTGAAAAGCTGGTTGTTATCTGTGCTCTGGCCGAAACGGCAATCGATCTCGATCAACACCTGCGAAAATCAGGTTTTGCATCGGCTGCATTCCACGAAGGTCTCGATTTGGTTGCCAGAGATCGCGCCGCAGCACATTTTGCTGATATGGATGAAGGTGCACAGCTACTGGTTTGTTCCGAGATTGGCAGTGAAGGACGAAATTTTCAATTCGCCCATAATCTGGTGCTATTTGATTTGCCGTTGAACCCGGATCTTCTGGAGCAGCGAATTGGTCGATTGGACCGAATCGGCCAGAAACATAGGGTTAAAATTCATGTGCCCTATTATGAGTCGAGCGCACAGGCAAGGCTTCTGGATTGGTACGATACAGGAATCAATAGTATTGAAAGAAATTCGGATGCCGGTTCGGCCATATTTGAGTGGTTGGGTGATGCCCTGATCAATTGGTTAGTGATCGGTCACGATTCGAGCATATTGGACGATACGCGAGAATTGGCACGGCAATATAGGTTGCGGCTGGAGAACGGTAGAGATCGTTTGCTGGAGATGAATTCCTGTCACCCAGAGCGTGCAGCCAGTCTGTTAAAGGAAATTGAGGCACATCAGGAAGAGCGAGTACTGTCCGAATACATGGAGCGGTTGTTTGATCAGTTTGGTGTGGACCAGGAAAAACACAGTGATTTCAGTTCAGTGGTTTATCCGGGCGATCACATGCGTTGCAGTCACTTTCCCGGTCTACCCGAGGGAGGCGTAACCATAACCTGCGATCGTAACTTGGCACTGGCAAGAGAGGATATCCAGTTTTTAAGCTGGGAGCATCCGATGGTGACGGGTGCGATGGATATGGTATTGCAGGAAGATTTTGGTAATAACGCCGTATGTACACTCAAACTGCCGCCCCTGCAACCGGGTACGTTACTGCTCGAGACGCTGTTTGTGATGCGTTGCCAGGCACCGCAAGAGCTGCAGCTTTTTAGATACTTGCCATTGACCACTGTGCGACGGGTATCGGATAGTCAGGGTAAAGATTTAACCCATGTATTGACGCAAGAGCGATTAGATCAAAGAGTAAAGCCGATAAAAAGGAATGTTGGCCGTGAGCTGGTCAAGCGCGCACAGGAACAGATAGAGACATTGATGAAGCATTCGCAACAGAGCATTTCGCAGCAGCACTCACAGATTATCGAAGAGGCGCGAACCAGGATGTTAACGTTGCAGAATGCCGAATTGCAGCGTCTGCAGCGGCTCTCCTTAGTCAATCGGAATATCCGCAAGCAGGAAATTGAGCAGATTAAATTTGAAACCGAAGCACTTGAACACTATTTGAACAAAGCGCAGCTTATTCCAGATGCTTTGCGCGTTATTCTTGTGGTCTAATGTATCTATATAAATTCGCTCGCCTGCTTCATGAGCCAGTAGTTAGACGGTAGAGGTCCTATGTTTATTTTTTCGGTCAGCGCCAAAGCACGTAAAGCGATGGAAGGGATCGCCATTGGCCAGGAAGTCCCCTTTATTGTCTACATTAACTTCAAAGATCCCATGGGCGCGGAGAAACTCTGTCAGCTATATCTGCTGCGCGCAGGATTCAATGAGATTGAGATCGGTAAGCGTAAAACGGTATCTGAAAGTCTGCTGAAAGATCAACGTGTGGTGAATGCCGACAAAGCGTTAAAGGAAGCATTGGAAAAAGGTTACGCTGTTCAGCTATTCGATATGCATTAATACCAGCTCAAGCGAACAGACGTTCTGGAGCTGTTTTGCGCCTCACAAAATCACCTGATTTTATATTTCATAAGCGAATCATATAGTCAGCGTTTAGTCTAATAATTTGTACTATACTGATTACTACAGAATGCTCATATTGACCAAGGGATCTAGCTGGGCGGGCTTACCCGTCATTCTAACCAATATAACCGGGTATTCTCGGATTCTAAATCTAAAGAAATTGGTATAACGGTGCAAATAAAGGTATTTGTTGAGTACCTGATCAATGAACAAACTATCAGATTATAGGCTCGTCAGAGCCTATATGGGCAATCCAGGAAAGCGCATCAACGGCTTGTTGATGAGTTTGCTATTGGGTGCAGCACTTATCGCAAGTGCTGAAGAACCTGTCAGAATAGTTCGAGTCGGCATTTACAATAGTCCCCCCGCAATTTTTATTAATGATGATAACGACCCTGATGGTTTCTGGCCACATTTGCTTGATCATATTGCTACCAAGGAAAACTGGCAGTTGCAGTGGGTAGAGTGTGAGTGGGCGCGATGCATGAGTCTGCTGGAAGAGAATAAAATTGACGTAATGCCGGATACTGTCATTAACCCGGAAAGACAAAATCGTTTTGATTTTTCAAACGAAACAGTCATAGTCAGCTGGTCGAGAGTTTATGCTCATCCCCAAGCAGACATTCAGACAATTCTGGATCTGGAAGGTAAGCGGGTGGCTGTATTGGCAGAAAGCGCAAATTATAAAGGGCAGGGTGGTATAGCCGAATTGGCAGAAAGCTTTGCTTTGGATATTGAATTTGTGGAGTTGCCAACCGATTTGTCAGTACTTGCCAGCGTTGAAAAAGGGGCGGTCGCTGCCGCTGTAGTGAATAGGGACTTGGGTTTCCTTTTCGAGCGTGACCTGAAGGTGCAGAGAACACCCATTATATTGCAGCCTGTGGATCTCAGGTTTGCCTTGACTAAAGGCACAGAACTTAGCGGCTATTTGATCGATATTCTTGATTGGGAATTACAGCAACTCAAGTCACGGTCCGACTCCATCTATTATCAGTTATTGGAGGAGAAATTGTTACAAAAGTCGGTAGAAGCACCGGGGCTGCCCGACTGGCTTTATTGGATTTTGGCTGTGGTATTTATTATTTTTCTGCTATTACTGGCCGGCAGTTTCGTGATGCGGCTGCGTATCCGCCAAAGGACCAAAGAGTTAAAAATGGAGGTCCGCTCGAGAAGACATTCTGAAGGTAAATTACAAGAGAGTGAACAAAGGCTGCAATCGATCATAGATAACGCGCCATCAATGGTATTTGTCAAAGACAATCAGGGAAAATATCTGTTAGTTAACAGCTCTTTTGAAAAAATGCTCAATCGTGAAGCCAGTCAAATTATGGGTAAAACAGACTTTGATTTTTTTCCGGCAGAGCTGGCACAAAAATTTAGTGGTGAAGACAAACAGGTAATAGAGAAAAACGTTATTCTCGAAATCGAAGAACGGTTGCCTGAATATACCGGTATTGATCACTGCGCAACCACCAAGTTTCCTTTGTACGAGCAAGGTGTGGCATATGCCGTTTGTGGTATTTCGACTGATATTTCAGATCGTAAGAAAGCTGAGTCATTGCAGCTAAGTCAGCAGAAAGTATTGGAACAGATTTCACGGGGCGATCAATCATTAGAACAGATACTGCACACTATTATTGAATTGACTGAAAGTCATACACCGGATATTTATGGTTCCATTTTATTATTAAAGGGAAGTCAGCTACGCCACGGCGCAGCGCCCAGCCTGCCTGCCGACTACGTCGAGTTGATTGATGGTCTGGAAATCGGGCCAGAAGTAGGTTCCTGCGGTACAGCGGCATATCTGGGAGAGCGAGTTATCGTTGAAGATGTGCTGTTGGATTCTAAATGGCAGAATTATCGGGACCTCGCCAAGCGGCATGGTTTTCGAGCTTGCTGGTCTGAGCCGATAGTGGATAGGCATGATAACGTACTAGGCACCTTTGCCGTCTATCGCGCTGAGCCAGGAACGCCGGATAAAAACGAAATTAAGATGAGTGAAGCGATGGTGCATGTCGCAAGTATCGCAATTGAACAGGAGAGAACCAAAGCGCAGCTGGCCAGTGCGTCAGAGGAGTGGGTTCAGGCTCTGGACCATTTTGAGGATGCTGTCTATCTCACGGATATGAACCGCAATCTGATTGCGGCTAATAAGGCATTTTATAACAGAATCGGATCAAAACCCCAAGGGAGTGTCGGAAGACCGGTGTTTGAGCTTATCCATAAGGATGATGAGCAGCATGATCGTACCAGTTGCCCTTCCTGTCAGTTACAGGATCAGCATCGTGAAGGCAGTGTCATTATGGAGGCGAAGGATCCTAATAATCTGGAATCCTTTCCCATTGAAATACGTGTGAAATTGATTAAAACGGATTTTGAGGAACCAACTGGCATGCTGATCAGCGTGCGTGATTTAACCAAAGATCGAATGCTAGAGCAGAAACTGCGTTTATCGGCCAGTGTGTTTGAGAATACCAGTGAGGGTGTGATTATCAGCGATAAGCAGGGCACCGTTGTCGAGGTCAATCGCGCATTTACCGAGATACTGGGCTACGAACGTGATGAAGCGATAGGTCAGAATCCCCGCATGTGGAAGTCGGATCGCCATGGTGAGTCTTTCTATCGGGATTTTTGGAACTCGTTAATGACTGTCGGGCGTTGGCGCGGTGAAATATGGAATCGGCGCAAGGATGGATCGGTTTTCCCGGAATGGTTGTCGATCAGTCAGGTGGTTGATTCAGAGGGCGAATTAACCCACTTTATCGGTGTGTTTACGGATATCAGTAATTTAAAGGAATCTCAGGAGCAGTTGGATCATCTGGCTCATCATGATGCGCTGACTGATCTGCCTAACCGTTTGCTATATGTCGAACGCTTAACGCAGGCGATCAAGCATGCCGAGCGTCAGAACAAACAGCTGGCGATTGTTTTCATCGACCTGGATCGTTTCAAGAATATTAACGACAGTCTGGGGCACCCCGCTGGTGATCAGTTGCTTTGTCTGGTCGCAGAGAGACTAGAGGATGTGGTGCGTGAGGATGATACGGTAGCCCGAATCAGCGGTGATGAGTTTGTGTTGTTGCTGGAAGACATTGGTAGTTCCAATAATGCGGCACATGTTGCGCAAAAAGTGATGCGTATCTTTGATAGTAGCTTTCAGTTAGAGGGTCGTGAAGTACAGACCAGTGCCAGTCTGGGTATAAGCCTGTATCCGCAGGATGGTGATGATGCCGCTACTCTGCTGCGCAATGCCGATGCCGCCATGTACCGGGCCAAGGACGAGGGACGGAACAATTATGAGTTTTATACAGAGGAGCTGACGCGCAATGCATTTGAAAGGGTGTTGCTGGAGAACAGTCTCCGCCAGGCGCTAGACCATGAGCAGTTCCTGCTGTATTACCAACCTCAGGTTAATATATTTACCGGGGAAATTATTGGCGCGGAGGTGCTGATACGCTGGCAGCATCCGGATCAGGGCATGGTTTCACCGGCGAAGTTTATTCCTATTGCCGAAGAGTGTGGATTGATTTTGGCGATCGGTGAGTGGGTGTTACGTGCCGCCTGTGAGCAGGGAAAACGTTGGCTTGATCAGGGTATTAATTTTGGCCAGTTGGCCGTTAATGTGTCAGGTGTGCAGATAAAAGATAGTGGGCTGGTTGACCGGGTAACTAAAATTATTGAAGAGACCGAGTTTCCTGCTTCCTGCCTGGAACTGGAGATTACTGAGGGTTTCATTATGCAGCAAACCCAGTTTGCCATTGCCCAGCTGGAAGCATTACGAAATCTGGGCTTGACACTGGCTATCGATGATTTTGGTACGGGCTACTCTTCTTTGAGTTACCTGAAGCGGTTGCCGATACAGAAACTTAAAATTGACCAGTCCTTTATTCGTGATATTCCTGACGACCTTAACGATATGGCCATTTCCAATGCAGTGATTGCCCTGGGCGATAGTCTGAGTCTGGAGGTTATTGCCGAAGGTGTCGAAACCAAGGAGCAGGCCGACTTTTTGAAAAAGGCCGGTTGTAGTCAGGCTCAGGGTTTTCTCTATAGCCGACCGGTACCTGCGGAGGAGTTTGCACAATTGCTCAAGGAAATGAAAAAAGATGGTGTGGTTACATTGACTCCCTAGCCATTTTCCCTTGCTTCAACGAAGGTCATCTCTTTAATCGGTAGTTTACGTATTCTAGTCCCGCTGAGTTTGAATAGCGCATTGCAAACCGCAGCGGCCGCCGGCGGTGTGCCGGGTTCACCAACGCCACCAATCTCTGCGTCGCTTTCCAAAATGGCGACCTCGATCTCAGGCATCAAATTGGCAGGGAGGATCGGGTAGTCGTGGAAGTTGCTCTGCACGGCTTTTCCTTCCTTAAAAGTAACTTCTTCCAATAATAACTGTGACAGACCTGTGGAAATGCCGCTTTGCATCTGTGCTTCAATGGTATCTGGATTAACTACCTTGCCACAGTCAATGCTACACCAGATTTTGTGTATTTTGGGTTGTTCCCGCTCGATAGAAACTTTTGCAACCTGAGCCACGATAGAACCGAAAGATTCATGGAGTGCGATGCCATAGGCGTAACGCATTGCATCCGTTTCAATAACTCCGGCCTGATAACTTGCAAGCTGCGTGGCAGTCTGCAGAACCTTTAAATATCTGGGCGATGAGTTAAGCAGCTCACTTCTGAATACTAATGGTTCTACGCCAGCTGAATAGGCCATTTCGTCTATAAAACTTTCCGTAATAAAACCATTGAAGGAGTGGCCGACGGAGCGCCAAAAGCCAATGGGAATCTGATGAGTATGTTTTATCCAATCAACCCGCTTATTAGCGATAGCATAGGGTTGATGGATAGCACCTTCTACTACTGAGTTATCTGCCTGGCCGGGTTTGAGTGGAAAGAGCCGGCCAGCCGGTCCTTCCCCTGTGAGACTTATATGCCAAGCCGTAATATGTTTACTTTTATCCAGTGCTGCCCTGTGTTTAACCACGGTCATGGGCCGGAAAAAATCCTGTTGTAGATCCTCTTCGCGGCTCCAGATCACCTTGACCGGTTGCCCGATCTTCTTTGCCAAAACCAGTGCCTGCTCGGCGTAGTCCTGATAAAAACGTCGGCCAAAGCCTCCACCCAGGTAAGGTGTATGAACAGTTATTTTATCCAGGGGTAAACCGGTAATTTTTGCAGCCAGTTGCGCAAAAAAATCAACACCCTGGTTTGGCGCCCATAGTTCACACTGGCTGCTGGTAACGTGGGCAGTACAATTCATCGGCTCCATGGTGGTGTGGGCCAGGAACGGGACTTCATAAGTGGCCTCGATCTTGTCAGCGGCTTTTTCAAAAGCATTTTCAATATCGCCCTGATCCTCTGCGGTTAGACCGGGTTCATCGGCCCTTGCTCTCATTTCCCTGGCCAAGCCTTCGGAGGAAAAACTTCTGTTGTCACTTTTTGCGTAAGACACGGGTAAATTATCCAGTGCCAGTTTGGCGTGCCAATAGCTATCGGCAACCACCGCAACACCCTGGGGAATTCTTTCCACTGCAATAACACCACGCATGGATTGAACTGCATCCGCATCCACGCTACTGATAGTCTCGCCATAAACAGGGTTTCTTTTTACCGCAGCATAGAGCATTCCCGGGACTTTTACGTCGATGCCAAACTCCGCTGTACCATCTGTTTTTGCCAGCGTATCTTTTCGTTTGACCGGTTTGCCGATATAACGAAAATCTGATTCTATTTTTAGCGGAGGTGATTCAGGAACGGGCAGTGTGGCGGCTATTTCAGCCAGTTGGCCATAGCTCAGCTTGCGCCCTGAGATTTTGTGGCGTACCTGCCCATTATCGGTATCCAGCTCGGCCAACGGCACGTCGAGTGCCTGAGCCCCTGCCTGTAACAGCATCGCTCGGGCAGCAGACCCTACTGTTCGCATCAGCTCATAGCTTGAGCGAACACTGCGACTGCCTCCAGTATAGCGCTGGGTACCGCCGAACATTGTTTTATACTGATCCCCATGGGGTGCCTGTGTGACTTCGATACTGTCCAGATCGATATCCATCTCCTCTGCAACCAGCATCGGTATCGAGGTGTAAGTTCCCTGACCCATTTCAATGAAAGGGTTATAAAAGGTTACTTTTCCCTCTGGGTTCAGATTAAGAAACGCAGTGAGTGCGGAAGCTGGCGAGTTTTGGGATGCAAGTGCTTTGCGTGAGCTTAGGGGTAACAGAAATGCAAGCGTTAGCCCGCTTGCACTGCCTGCCAGGAACTGACGCCGTGAAAGGTTTTTTATCTGATTCATACAGCCCCCGCTTTAGTATCGACCAGCGAGCGGATGGCCTGTTTGATTCGAACATAGCTGCCACAACGACACAGGTTGGTCATGGCCTGTTCGATATCCCTGTCATTGGGTGAAGGGTTACGCGCCAGCAATGCCGCCGCTGACATGATCTGACCTGACTGACAGTATCCGCATTGCGGTACATCAATTTTACACCAGGCCTCCTGGACCGGATGTGCCACGCCATGTTTTGATAGGCCTTCGATGGTGGTGATTTTTTTCCCAACAGCAGCACTCACCGGTAAAGTGCACGATCGTACGGCAATACCATCGATATGGAGGGTGCAGGCGCCACATTGTGAAATACCACAGCCGAATTTGGTCCCGGTCAGCCCAAAAGAATCTCTGATTACCCAGAGTAATGGTGTGTCCGGCTCGATATCAACCTCATGTTCAGTGTCATTTATATGCAGTTTAATCATACCGACCACCTATGATTGAGAATATATAATTCGCATACCCGGAAATTTTTACTGCTTGATCGTGAGATACGCAGATTTTTTATCGAGCAGAGATAGCTATGACCTGATCCGAGTCAATCCGTTCACAGAATTAATCCACGTAGTTGTAGACCAGATAGCGGGCCACCAGAGGTTTCAGGATCTCTTTTTTAACGCGGTTGTGGATTGGGTGATTCTGATAGGTGGCCAGAGCCTGTTGATCCTTCAGGACAATGGTCAGAGCCACATCAAAAGAGTCATCGACCACATTTCGATCACTTGGGAAGGTTCTGCCTGCGCTGATGGCCACCACACCCGGAATTTCCTTGAGCGACTTCGTGCCGTCGATGAGTGCCTGTTGGCCATCTGTTGACCCAGGATCTTTTAACCAGGCGATCACCACATGGTAGATGTAACCTTTTTCAGATGATGATCCTGTCAGGTTGCTGCATCCCAGAGAAAACAGCGTTAAACAGATGATAAAAAGAGCTTTGAGGTGGTTTTTTTTCATGTGGCTAGTCCATCAATTTATTCAAAGTTTGGAAAAGGGTTGTTCCCAGATTAAGGACGGCTTGCTGTTGGTTTTTATCGCGCAAGGTGCCGTTCTGAGAAAAGGCGGATGCGGCGGCGGGTATCGCCTGTTGCCCAGGTAACACGTTGATTGCCAGGTTATTGAGTAACATCCTTAGAAATACCAGACCACGCAAGCCACCCAGACTTCCGGGGGAGGTAGCCATGATAACGGCAACTTTACCACGGTAGGCGAGTAGCGGTTGTTCTTCCTCAGTTTCTGAACGCGATGCCCAATCCAGAGCGTTTTTCAGTAACGGGCTGAAGGCGCTGTTGTATTCAGGTGACGAGATAAGGAAGCCGTCACTCTCTACCAACAGCTGCTTGAAAGCGCGCGCTTCATCAGGCAGTCCCTGAGTTCGCTCCAGATCCTGATTAAATATAGGCATTGGGTAATCTGCCAGACTGATCAGTTTCACCTCAGCACCCGCTTGCTCGGCACCGGTTGCGGCGATGGCTACCAGTCTCTGGTTAAAGGACTGGCTGCGTGCACTTCCAGAAAAAGCGAGTATTCTTGGCATAACAATACGCTCCCTTTGTGATCATTTCACGCCTCTACTTCTGATTTTGAGTCAGGATTCGATCAAGCGCGTTGGCGAATGACTGTCGGTCGTTTTTACCAAAAGGTGGCGGTCCACCGCTGGCTTGACCTACGCTGCGCATCTCCTCCATAAAATTACGCATGGCCAGCCGTTGGCGGATATTTTCGGGGGTATAGAGGGTGCCTCGCGGGTTGAGAGCCAACCCCTTTTGTTCGATCACTTCCGCTGCCAGTGGAATATCCGCAGTAATGACCAGATCACCACATTCTATATGCTGCACAATGTAATTGTCGGCCACATCAAACCCTGATCCAACTTGTATGGATTTGATATTTGTAAAAGAAGGGATATTGAGAGACTGGTTGGCCACCAGAGTCAGATTGACGCCGGTGCGCTGGGCGGCACGGTATAAAATCTCTTTAACCGCTGCCGGACAGGCATCTGCATCAACCCAGATCTGCATAGTTAATAGCTACGAATTAAGCTGAGCTAGGGGAGTTGGATATTTCCACCAGGGCCACCCATTCCACCTGTACCAGGCAAAACAATGGAGGAGGCTTGCTCACGGCGCATCTCCTCCAGTTCTTTCATAGTCTGTTCAATACCCAATTTGGCGGCTTCACCAAATTGCTGAGCCGCATCTCCGATACTAGTGGCATCGATGTCAAAGCTGATCGGTAATGCGCCGGCAGGCGTCATGATTTGCGTTTGTCCCGAATAGATTACCTCTCGCTGACTGTCGTCCGAGCCGTCTGCAGTGACGGGAATCATCACTCTAATAGTGCCAATTTTACGGTCGGTGTAGACCTCTTCCCGATAGAGTTCATCGGTGGCCATTTCTATATCAGGCAGTCCTGAATTGCTATCATGTGACATAAAAACCTCAGTGCTCAATATTCAATTTCTGGCAACACTACCTAAAAAAAGCAGTGATGACAATGGTGTTACCTTTTCGCGGAACCCTCGGTCTTACGCTTTTTTGCCGGTGATTTCCTGATTGCTTTTGCGGGTGCGGGTTTGCCGCCTTCCTGCACTCGACTCATTTCCAGCTTTTTATTACGGACCCAGACTTTCCTTAGGTGTTTAAGAACCTCCTTAGGCATGCCTGTAGGCAGTTCTATGGTGCTATAATTCTCTTTGATCTCAATACGTCCAAAATACTGACTGTCTATTCCTGCCTCATTGGCAATTGCACCTACGATATCACCTGGTGTTACCTGATTGGTTTCACCCACTTCCACGCGGAACGTCTCCAGTTCTGTTTCAGAGCTTTCCTGAGTGCGCTTGCGTGGTTTTCGGGAGCCTTCGGAATCGCGCCGGGGTTTCCCGTCATCTTTCCTTGTTTCGTTTCTGGTATTGTCGGCTTTACGACTGGGTCGATCCTTTTTGCTGAATTTTTCATGTTCCTGAGGTTCAGCACGTAACGGACGATCCTGCTGCAGCAGATAAGCAAGGGTTGCCGCCAGTGATTCAGGTGATTCATCCAGTTCGTTGCACAGGTCGATAACCAATGAGTCGAAGAACCCCTTGGGCGTTACGGCACGGGCTTCTGATATACGTTGCTTGAATCGTTGCACGCGTTGTGTGGTGATGTCCTGGGAGGTTGGTAATTCCAGTCGAGCAATGCGCTGCCCGGTAGTTTTTTCAATGCTTCCGAGCAGTCGCTGTTCGCGGGGTGTGACGAATAAAATAGCGTTTCCGGTGCGTCCTGCGCGTCCAGTACGGCCAATCCGGTGAATATAGGCTTCGCTGTCATAGGGTATATCATAATTGACTACGTGACTGATGCGCTCGACATCGAGTCCCCGAGCTGCAACATCCGTAGCAACCAGGATATCTATGGCGCCCTTTTTTAAATCCCGAATAGTCTTTTCGCGCTGACTTTGGCTCATGTCGCCATTGATCGCTGCGCAACTGTATCCTCTCGCGGAAATTTTTTCCGCGAGTTCTGTGGTCGTTTCGCGGGTGCGTACAAAGATAATCGCAGCTTCAATCGCCTCGAATTCCAATAAGCGGGTCAGTGCATCCAGCTTTTGACGTTGGTTGACCATCCAGTAACGCTGATTAATCGTATCAACGGTCACTGCCTGGCCCTGAATATGTATATGTTCAGGATTTTTTAGAAATCGGTTTGCCACTTTTCGGATTGGGGCGGGCAGTGTTGCTGAAAAGAGTGCTGTTTGCTGAGTGCCAGAGGTATGAGAAAGGATAGTCTCGACATCATCGATAAAACCCATACGCAGCATTTCGTCAGCTTCATCCAGTACCAGCATTTTCAAATCAGATAAATCGAGGCTTTTGCGACGCAGGTGATCCAGTAGTCGCCCAGGTGTTCCAACGACTACTTGCACGCCCCTGCTGAGCTGGCGCAGTTGCCCGCGCATGTCCTGTCCACCATACAAAGGGAGAACGTGGAAGCCTTTCATGTGGCGGGCGTAGGACTGCAAGGCTTCTGCAACCTGAATAGCCAGTTCTCTTGTCGGTGTTAGGACTAACGCTTGTGGTATATTTTTTTTGCTGTCGATTTTTGCCAGAATAGGTAGGGCAAAAGCTGCTGTTTTCCCTGTTCCAGTTTGTGCCTGACCGATAATATCGCCACCTTTCATCAAAGGTGGAATGCTCGCTGCCTGGATTGGCGAAGGTGTTTCATAGCCTACGCTATGTAGTGCTTTCAGCAGAGTGTTAGGTAATCCCAGCTCTTCAAAGGAACAGGGGGCTTTTTCATCAATCATTGGATGCGCCTGGTTGGCGCTACGAAGCTGGTCGGTACAGGCAAGTAGCGGAGTTACAAAAAAGGGATGCTATTCTACCCTAAAAATAAGGGTTGCGCAGCGATTTATTTTAGCCCTATTAAGCGGGGGAGCGAGGGTAGGGCATAACTGGATCACGCGCTATAAAATGGACTATTTAACGATCTATTTCACTAATAGTGTTTGCAGTTCCAGGCAGTAATTGAAATCATTTACCCGGTTTGGTGTTGCACAATCCCAGGTTAAAGCGGTAGCACCATTGGTGGGGTTAATCACTCTTAAGCGAGGAGAGCCATGCGTTCAGCAGGCATCCTATAATCGTTCCTTAGTTTAATATTTAACGCAAACGACAAACATTCGCTTTAAATAAATCAACAATATTCTCTCGCAATCTGGATTTGGCTATGTTTAGTTTGAACTTAACGATCCCGGAGTAGCGGTTAGCTGATTTTATATCATGCATCAAAGGAAAATTATTCATTGTGACTGTGATTGTTTCTATGCAGCGGTAGAAATGCGTGACGATCCCTCGCTGAAGACACTAGCCGTTGCGGTGGGTGGTTCTCCGGATAAGCGAGGCGTGATTGCAACTTGTAATTATCAGGCTAGAGAGCAGGGAGTGCGATCTGCAATGCCTTCAGCCTATGCCCGACGCATCTGCCCCGGATTGGTTATTCTGCCTCCGGATTTTGAAAAGTATCGATTGGCATCGCGAATGGTCAAGGAGATTTTTTTCAGGTTTACTGATCTGGTAGAACCTTTATCGCTGGACGAAGCTTATCTGGATGTTTCGGATTCAGATAAATGCCAGGGCAGTGCGACCTTGATGGCGCGAGATATCAGGGCCATGGTAAAGCGGGAAGTGGGCATATCCCTTTCTACAGGGATTGCGCCGAATAAATTTCTCGCTAAGGTCGCCAGTGACTGGAATAAACCGGATGGTGAGATGGTTATTCTACCAGATCAGGTTGAAGAATTTGTGCGTGATCTGCCGGTTGCCAAAATTTTTGGCGTTGGGAAAGTGACTGCTCAGAAGCTCCAGGTTCAGGGCGTTGAGCGTTGCATTGATTTGCAGGCCCTCTCCGCCTTTGAGTTGACCAGAAAATTTGGTCGTTTTGGCGCGAGTCTATATGAGTTGTGCCGTGGTATAGATCAGCGCGAAGTAAAGCCAAGCCAACGCCGCAAATCATTGAGTGTAGAGACGACCTATTCCGATGATTTACCCGATTTGGATACCTGTCTGAAGCAGCTTTCTGAGCTGTTGATTAAGTTAAGGTCGCGGCTGCGTCGCGTGGATGATCAGTATCTGATTACCAAACTCTACGTCAAAATAAAGTTTAATGATTTCCAGGCGACCACGGTTGAATGCCTGGGAGCCAGGGTAGAGAAGTCTGAGTACCAGGATTTGATAACAACGGCTTTTGCCAGAGGTAATAAGCCGGTGCGATTGCTTGGAGTAGGCGTGCGTTTTATCGACCTGTCAGAAAGAATGCATGTAGAGCAACTGGAGTTATTTGATAGAAAATAGCGTGATTGTGGTTAGGGAACCTCTGAATAATTCCCTGATCCCTCTGTAAGTCCCGCAGGGTGAGTTCTGAAAGCTTCATCTGCGGCGTTAGAAACTTAGCTAAGGCAATGAGCATTAGCGGCAGTTCCTGCCTTGCAGCTATAGCTTTCAGGTTTTCGCAGAGGCATTAAGGAATTATTCAGAGGTTTCCTGGATCAGGTGCAAGCGAGTGCTTGTATTCGCCTAAAGCATTGGTAGAATCACATTACTGAACTGGTTGCATAGTCGTATCTGTGCCGGTGCATTGATAGCCAAGAGTGGCAGAGTGTGACGATACAATAAAAATAATGGTTCCAAACATGGTCGAGTGGATTCAGCGTTGGCGTTACCGTATAGAAAAGGGTAGTCCGCACCTTATTCTGCTGGTAGGACTGTTACTTTTTATTATCTTTGTCTCTGTAGTGGGTGGCTTCCTGGTGCATATTTCCGGCGTCGGGGGGGCTTTGCCGGAATCTATGTGGTGGGTGTTTCTGCGTATCAGTGATCCTGGCTATCTGGGAGATGATAGCACCGTCACCAGTGCATTTTTTGGTACTGTCTTTACCGTGATTGGAATGGTGGTCTTTATGGCCGGGCTGGTGGGAATATTGACCAGTTTAATCATGAGTAGCCTTAAAAAACTGCATGAAGGACGCTCAGCAGTAGTGTTTCGCAATCATGTGGTCGTTATTGGCTGGAATAATGAAATTTTCACCCTGATCAGTGAATTACTGACGGCTTGGGACGATACGGGTATTGCTATGCTGGCAGCCGAGCCCAAAGAAGTCGCTGAAGATGAGATTGAGCGGCGCGTCTATTCGCAGATCGGTCGAGCACATGACCGAAAGTTCAAGAACAACCTTAAAACTCGAGTGGTCTATCGCAATGGCAGTTCTCTGGCGTTAAGAGATCTGGAGCGCGTCGGTGTACATAAGGCTCGTTATGTGATTATTCTCGCGGGAGAGCAGGAACGGGGGACGACCACTGATGTGCAGCAAATTCGAATTCTGCATGCCATCAATCAGCTGCGCAGTCATCATGATAACGTTGGAGATTTTACCGTCATTGCTGAGTTGACCATGCAGCGACTGCGGGCACATGCCTTTTATGCTTTGAATATGAATCCGCTGGCTGATACCTGGGTGCGTTTAGGCGAGCAACAAAAATTAGCACGAGGCGAGGAGAGTTTTTTACCACGCACAACACAGCAGCCCAATGATCAGGATATAACCGTGATCAATGGTGATCAGATTGTAAGTAGAGCTATAGTGCAGTGCGCCATTCAGCCTTGCTTGAGCAAAGTTTATAACGAGTTGCTTTCTTTTACAGGTAAGGAGCTCTTTTTATGGCGCCCCAATGACGACTGGCAGCCGGTTTTTAAACAGGCGGCGACACTACCACCGGAACAGGTACCCTTGTTCCTTAATGCTCACCTGGACAAGGGTATGATTGTCGGTATTCGTGACTCGGGTGCAGATTTCGGTGAGCTGTTTTTTAGGCCAAATGACTGGGTGGAAAATCTGCAGGGAAACGATCTGATTGTATTGGCTGACAAACAGGAATGGCAGAATCCCAGTCCCCAGCTAAGGAAGGAAATTAACATTGAACCGCGAGCTACGAACGGGGTTGCAGATTACATTGCGGAGTCATCGCAACCCTCAGAGCACGGTATTCTGATACTGGGATTTAACCGCAGATTAGGCGTGGTGTTAGAGCAACTTTCAGAATATTGTGAGCAGTATCCGGATACGCAGATGCGGTTGACTATGGTCGCGCCGCAGATCCCTGATGAATTTTATAAATTGGCTGAACAGTGGCCGGTAGTTGCCGATGCTCAGGAAAAGGGCAGGCTGATCAGTGCAGATTTTACGGACTGGAACGTGTTGGGGCCGGTGATTCGAAACTCCCCTCGCCGTAAGTCTATTATTCTGCTAACGGATGACTGTGCTCTGTCACTTTCGGACGGTTCGGTTGATGCCAGGGTGACACTGGCATTAGTAATGCTGAGAGCCTATCGCGGAGATGCAGCCTGGCAGAAGCATTTTGATGAATCGAATATTGTCGCGGAAATTCTGGATCCACAAAATAAGTCGGTTATAGAGCGTGAGCAGCTGGCTAACGATATCATCGTGGGCAACGAATATGTGAGTCGATTTATAGCTCAGGTGACCAGTGATTTTCGTTTGGAAGAGCTGTTCCGCGAGCTGCTCGATTACGGCGACTATGAGCTATATGTAAAGCCGATCGAAAACTATCAAGTAAGTAAAAATGATCAATTCAGCGAAGTGACGAAACAGGCGGCAGCACAGGGAGAAATAGCGATCGGCTATCTGTTTTCCGAGCCGCAGGCAGGTGTTAAGATGGCATTGGCTCCCGATCTGATGCAACAGATGGATAACGCGGAACGTATCATCGTGATTGCAGAGAGCTAGCGGATAAAATTCCCCCCATGAGCGCTTTAGTATGATTGCAAACAGGACTTTCAAGCAACGGCTTAAATGCCTGGTGGAGCGGGATGATACACCAGCAGGGCGGCGCTTTGAGTTCTTTATTATGGGGCTTATCTTTTGCTCACTGGTGGCCTTTTCAATTGAAACATTACCCAACCTGTCTGGGCTCGGTCTTGAGCTACTTAACTATTTTGAAATTATTGTAATCGCGGTATTTACGCTGGAGTATCTGGCAAGAATTTATGTCGCTGACCGACGCTTGAAGTTCATCTTCAGTTTCTTTGGGATGATTGATTTATTGGCAATTATTCCCTTTTATTTGACTTTGGGAATGGACTTGAGGTCGGTTCGAACCTTACGCCTCTTCCGACTGGTGTTACTGGTTAAACTGGTCCGCTATTCGGAATCTCTGGAGCGCTTTCGTCGTGCCTTTGTTATTGCCAAGGAAGATTTGGCATTGTTTTTCGCCGGTGCAATCGTGCTTCTATATCTGTCAGCGATAGGCATCTATCTATTTGAAAATAACGCACAACCGGAGGTGTTTTCCTCAGTGTTCCATAGCCTTTGGTGGGCTTTGTCGACACTAACTACAGTGGGGTATGGCGATGTTTATCCCATCACTGTGGGCGGGAAAATATTTACTTTTTTTGTGCTTATGCTGGGGCTGGGTATTGTTGCCGTGCCAACGGGTTTAATTTCCTCCGCTCTGGTTAAAGCCAGACAGGAAGACAGAGAACGGCAGGCTGAAACTGATTGATAGTATCAGTCATAACTCTTTTTAAGCAAGGGGTGAAAATTGGATAACGAACAGGATACAAACAGAGTAAATGAACCCTTTGCCTCGGTTGAGCCACACGAAAGCATTGATGTGGTGCTGCAAACAATTCAGGAAAGTCAGGTGCAGTTCAGCACGATGGCCGATGAAAAGGCCAACATCATGATTACCGTCTGTTCTATTTTGCTAACGCTAGCGGTGGGCAAACTGGAGGAGAGGGTGCTGGTAATGCCGATCGTTGTATTCTGTGTTTTCGTCGCGCCGGCACTGATATTTGCTATTCTGACGGTGATCCCCTCATCCGGGAACTCTAAAGTTAAACCAAAAGATATCATTAAACGTCGTAGCGCCTTTAATCCTTTTTTCTTTATGCATTTCTCCTTGTTACCGATTGATATGTTTGAGGAGGAATTTGAAAAAGCGATTGGCAGCACGAAGAATCTGTATCGTAATGTGGCTCGAGACATTTATAATCAGGGCGTGGTATTAAGAGTTAAGAAGTACCGCTATTTACGTTGGAGTTATTTGGCACTGCTATGCGGTGTGATCTTGAGCTTGGCTGTTTTCCTGATTCAGCTGGTGCTTGGCCAGGTGGCCTGGGCGTCCTGAGTTTTGGGGAACAGGTAATTAATAAAACTAAATTAAGAACGGTTAGGGGAAGATGATGGAGCTATTTGCGAGTAAGGATTTACGTAATGTGATGCGAAGAGGTATTAATATGCACAGACAGATAAAAGGGTGGATGGTGGGGATGCTTGCTTGTTCGCTGCTCGCCGTCGGTGCCTGCTCGACACTACCAACCGCAGATGGTGATGCACCTCAGAGTAAAGGGGCCTCAAAGTCATCGGGCAGTCCGAAAGCCATGGTTAGGGACGGGTTTGATGCGTATGGCAATCGTAAATATGAAGAGGCAATAACACTTTTTAAAAACACACAAAAGAATGCCAGCAAAGGCTCCAGCGCTTATGATAAAGCATTGGTTGGCGAAATTCTGATTCGCTTAAGTGCCGACAGAAGATGGCGGAATTTGGATCGTGCGGAGCAGATTTTAGCGGAATTAAGGTCAGGCAGTTCAAAAAGAGCGAGCGGAGCTGATGAGAGCCAACTTTTAATGAACGCCCTTAATAATCTGGTAATTGCGGAAAAAGATAATGCTGAGTTGCGCAGGAAATTAGACGCTTCCTACGCTCAGTTATCCAGGTTGGAGAAGGAAAAGGTAAATCTCAACAATGCATTGAATAAACTACGCAGTTTAACGCTCGACTAGCACAGAAACATAGCAGGAGCCATTTTTATCGGGGTGAATTCGAACATATTTTGGTTTGAAAAAGACTCGTTTGACAGTCAGCCTTGGTCTATTTAATGCCTGGAACACCCGGAAGAAGCCAGATGTTGGTTTCTTCCAGGGAGGCAATTATGTTTCGATGTTACCAACCCTGCCTGATTACTCTGGAAGTTTGAGGCGTCAACAAAGTTAACTGGATAGAAAAAAGAGGATAATATTTACACTTAAAACAATGGGAAAGATCATATGGCCAGGTTTTTTTGAGCGGTAGTCCGGGTTCTTTTTACGGATCATTTAGAAAAGCTTGCGATATCTTTTACAATCGCGAAGTCCTCTTCCAGAATCATCGCTTTCTCAGAACGCTTTAATGCCAGTCTGGAGTGATATTTTGCCGCGTTGCTTAATGCTTTATCGTCAATTAGAGCCAGCGAACGCAAGGCCTTCTGTAAGCGCACCGATACTTCAATCGAGTCAGCGCCATCGCGTGCAATCGCTGTAAACGCATCATCGAACATATCTCGCACAGAAATCTCCGGTATCTCAACCCGATCATACTCAGGTGTTGTAGAGTCCTCCCTGTTGCTTGGTGCACTCCACATAACAAACAATCGGACGAGTGTTCCGATCACATTAATTGCTGTACCTTGATCATTTACTGCTGGTGATAAAGCGCGACTTGCAATTTCAGACAAAACAACCAGGCCGAACCTGGGGTCTTCGTCAAAAAGACGATCGTGTCCGATTATGAACGATTGAACTATCCTTTCACACTCCGTTGTGGTTTGTTGATGGGGTTGACCGATTAAATACGCTAGCGGCCGCCCCGGTGTAACAAAAGTTCCTGGTAATGCAGAGATCATCAGCTTTGCTTGAACTTTTTCGACACATGCCTGAAGCCCCCCAATGTCGATATTTTGCACATAACCTATGACCTCTGAAAATATTGGTATTCCATCTGATGTCTGGGAGCTTACAGGAATGCTGTGCACCGACAGAGTATCTCTTTTTCGTTTTAATGCTTCTTCAGTAGCGTGTTCAACTTTCTTTATGGTTTCTCCGAGACGCCCCAGGCGTGCAATGCTATCTACCCATCGTACGAAAGTAAGTATTACCAGGGCAAAAACAATGATGGTAAGAATGAATATAGTAAAGTGCCCGGCCACCTCAAAATAATTATTATTTACTGCCGTTAGAGCGACAATGCTAAAAATGAAAGCGCCAATAAAAGTCGAAAGTGCATTCTGCGATACATCATCGGCAACGACTAATGGAAATGAACGTGGTGTTGCTGAATTACTGGTAGAGGCGTAGGCCGAGACCATGGAGGTGACCGCAAGTGTAGCAATGACCAGCATGCTGGAGGCCATAACTGAAAGTAGACTTTCTACTGATTCAACGGTGATGGTGGGCAGAATCTGTGCTACCTGTGTGCTATCTGCGATCCCGGCAGCCAGGACTGTGCTGACCGACATTATACAAACGACTAATGGTCTCACCCAAAGGCGTTCCCGTAGCCTTTTAATAAAAAACCAAAACCGGTCAGCTGAGAGGAGTGGGTGCATCTGTAACTCCTTATATAGAAGAAACCTCTAACTTAAATAAAGCTAGAGAAGCTTAGTTATTTTTTAATAACCTCATAATACCAAGGCTAATCCGGTATGTTATGCTCTTCAAAAAATCTTGTTAGCTGGTCGGCCAAGTAGTCCTCGTTTGCTTCGGAATTGACCAGTAGCAGAGGCGTTTCTTTGTTGGCATCGGAGCGTTTCGCTCCTTCCATAAATAGTGCTACGCCATTCGGATCAGAATGTTCACCGATGAGAATGAGCTTGATTTCATCTTCCTTGATGAGCAGCTCTGCTTTATCAAGGTCGGCGGTTCTGATAATGTCCCATTCACTTTCGGTGAGCGCTTCTTTAATGGCTTCGCCCAGCGCCGAAGCGTCTTCTGTGACAAGTAGCAGTTTTCCAGCACTGCGCTCGGGTAGGAAGCTCTTAACCGTTTTGGTTAGCTTTTCTTTATCTATCGGCTTGATCAGATAATCAGACGCGCCCAGTGACAAGCCTAATTCTCGCTCGCTTAGCATGGATTGCATGATGACTGGAATAGCGGAAGTATCCGGATCTTGTTTTAGCTGTTCCAGTACCTGCCAGCCATCCATTTCTGGCATCAGTACATCGAGCACAATAATTTCAGGATTATATTCTTTGGCTAACTCGATTCCCTTTTTACCGGACTCAGCGGTGATGACCGAATAGTTTTTCTTGCTCAGAATGCGTTTTGCCAGCTCACGGGAGGTCGCGTCATCGTCGATTACCAGAATGCATGCGCTGCCTTTGGATATTGTTTCTGTCTGCCCAGACAGTTGCTGGCCCTCCTTGCTATCCGATTGTGCCAGGGACTGGTTGGGACAGGTAAATGTGAAGCAGGTGCCGGCGCCCGGTGTGCTTTTGACAGTAATGTCGCCATGCATTAATAGTGCAAATTTCTTGCAGATGGACAACCCCAGTCCTGTGCCGCCAAACTGTCGTGTGGTAGAGGAGTCAGCCTGGGTGAACTCATCAAAAATTCTGCCCAGTTGTTCCTCCGTCATGCCGATCCCGTTATCAATCACCGACAGGTTGAGCGTATCCTCGCTTTCAGTTTGCGTTCTTGCCAGGGTGATTTCAATCACTCCATCACTGGTGAATTTGCAGGCATTGCTTAGCAGGTTGAGTAATATTTGGCGGAACTTGGTTACGTCTGTATTAAATTCCGCATTTTCCGCTTCGAAATTGAATTTGATCTGGTTGTTTTGTTTCTCCGCAAGCGGATGCACGGTATGCAATACTTCCTCTACGCTGCTTTTCAGGTTGATTCTCTCAAAATAGAGGGTCATTTTTCCCGATTCAATTTTGGAGATATCCAGTACATCGTTGATGAGAGACAGTAGATGCTTGCCTGCTTCGAGGATTTTGGCTAAATCCGGCTGCAAATCCTGTACTTCGATATCGTCATCTTCTTCAATCTCTTCCATCAGCATTTCACTATAGCCAATAATCGCATTCATCGGTGTTCTAAGCTCATGGCTCATGTTGGCTAAAAAGCTACTTTTCGCCAGATTGGCCTCATCAGCACGCTGTTTTTCCTCCTCCACTTTTTTCATGGTGCTTTGCAGCGTTGCTGCCATCCCGTTAAACGCCTCCGCCAATCCACCGAGTTCATCGTTGCTGAATTTTGGTATCTGATACTCCAAATGGCCATGGCTCCATTTGTCCGTTCCCTCAAGTAAAGCGGACAGGGCGCGTTTTGTGTAATGAAACAGGTGGTAGGCCAGTGCGATGGTAAAAATCAACGAGCTGAGGAATACGATCAGGGTCACTCGGTTGGTCAGTGATTCTACTTTGTCTATTTCGGTATTCAGTGCCTGTGATTTATCCGTTAATAATTCCGTGTCTGACTTGAGCGCGTCCACAGCCACATTGAAATCTGAACGGTAACTGCGAATGGGTTTGTGCTCTTCGGTGGCTGTTTTTTCTTTGCCGATAACAATAGCTTCTTGCCAGCGGTTGAGTAAATGCTCGGACTCTTTTGTGCCTTGCATTTTCTTCAGTAAATCAGGATCGACTCTTTGTGAGATTTTAACCAGCCGGGCTTTTTGCCGAGTTATGCTCTCCAATAGGTCAGCACGCTCCTGATCGGTCAATGTGGACTGATTTCGAGTTTCAGCCAAGGCTTCAATGACCAACAGTTTTTTGTGTATCTTTCTAAGTTGCTGTATGTGAGAGTTGATCATAAATTGAGAGCGAGTAACCGATTGAAGCTGTACAACTATCTCTTTTCGCACCCCGTTGGACCAGGAGAAAACCAGAATCGAACAAAGAAAGAAAAGCAGTATGATGATGAGTGAAAAGGCTATCCGCTTACTTAGGCTCATTATTATTATCCTGGGTAAGAGTCGTTATTATTAATTGTTGAGTAGGATATCTATCTTCATTAGCAGGCGCTTTAAATCAATGGGCTTGGTGTCATAGTCATCGCAACCGGCTTCCAGCGCCTTGGCGCGATCCGATTCCATGGCGTGTGCTGTAAGCGCAATGATTTTGATAGATTGCGTAGCGACGTTACCCTTAAGTTCCCTGGCAGCCGTCCAGCCATCCTTTACCGGCAGGCTCATGTCCAATAGTATGATGTCGGGGTTCCATGAGGATGCCTTATCGATACCTTCCTGTCCGTCCACCGCCAGCTCCACCTCAAAGCCTTTGCGTTGTAATCTGCGGCTGAGCATGTCTCTATTCATTTCGTTATCTTCTACCACTAAAACTCTAGGCATTGACTTTCCCTCTTAGATCATTCTGATTCGGCGTGTGAGTGAGTGATTGAATATGCTTGCGAATAGGCTCCGGGCACGAAGTTATGCTGGCTATATAGTTATAATGCTGCTTCAATCTGGGCCCTTTCGCCGTAATTTTTGCGTAAATCTGTTCGTTTCCCCATGCAGTATTATCGCTATGAGAAATACTGAGGTTGGTGAAGCGCTGTAATGGTTCGGAACACCTGAGATGCAGGCTCTGTTGCGATACCGCTGTAATTAAAGCGGATAAGGCATCTTTATCGATAGCTTTGCCGGATAGTTCGGCTAATGAAACTGGTAATCCCGGATCAATAGGCAACATGCTCTCAGCAGTTTCTTCGAGCGTTATGCAGTAAGGTTCTGCCAAGCCCAGAATATCATGAATCTTGATGGGATCCTTGACACCCTTGGCGCTGACTTCAGCGGTTTCTCCCAGAACAACCTCAGCACCACAGTCTTGAATTGTGTATTCTGATGCCAGTATCTGGCCGCCGATGGTAAAGGACTCTATACGGGAAGTCAGATTTACATGATGTCCCACTATGCCATATTTAGAACGGTCAATAGACCCAATATTTCCAACAACAACCTCTCCAGTATTCAGGCCAATGCCCATTTGGATGGGCGGCAATCCCATTTGCTGGTTTTTAGCATTGACGGTCTTCATGGCGCGTTGCATTTCGATCGCGCATAGCAGAGCGCGATCAGCATCATCTTCACGTTTTATCGGCGCGCCGAAAATAGCAAGTATTGCATCTCCCAGAAACTCGTCAATGGTTCCTCCATGCTTGAGTAGTAAAGGGGTCATGACGCCAAAATAATTATTCAATAAGGTAACACAGTCTACCGGATCCAGCGATTGGCTGAGTGCTGTGAAACCGCGAATATCGGTCATCATCACAGTGACTTTCTGTTTTCCACCACCCAGCTGAAGGCCATCATCATCTTCGAGAATGGTTTTTACGATATCGTCGGAGAGGTAACGGCCAAATACCTTGCGGATGAAAGCGTAACTTTTTTCCAGCTCCCCCTGATATTCTTTTTCCTTGTCATGCCAGGCTTTTCGCTCCAGACAGGCTGTCACACGGGCTTTCAGCAGCATCGGGTTTACCGGCTTGATCAGGATATCGAACGCACCGACTTCAATACAGCGAGCCGCGCCTTCCTTGTCCTGCAGCCCCGTGACAACGATCACGGGGATCGCGCGCAGTTTTTCATCTTTACGCATTACCTGCAGCACTTCAAAGCCATTCATGTCGCTCATTAATAAGTCGAGTAACACCAGATCAGGGCTCTGTTCTGCCATCATTTCCAGTGCCTGTCTGCCCGAAGACGCGGTTCTTGTTTGGTGTCCTTGCTTGCGTAGTTGGTGCGATAAAAGGTTTAGATTACTCTCATTGTCATCAACGATAAGCAGATTTCCGCTAATGGACTCTTTCGCTTCGCTGTTGTCGCGTTCAAAACTATCAAATACCGCACTTAAATCGCTGGTAAGACTCTTGCTCGATTGGCTGGGTGTCGAGTCGGTTGTGGAGAAAACTTGATCCAACTGCAGTAAAATCCGATTTGACTCAGCGATAGTCTGTTCGAGGTAGGTAATGCCCTCTACGTCATTCGGCGCGACTTCGGTTAAATCTTCCAGGAGCATTTCGGAATAACCTGCGACAACGCCAATAGCATTGCGCAAATCATGGACAAAGATAGCTCGTTGCTCATCCCGAGTGGCTTGAGACGGGTAGTTCATTTCGCCTTCAAGCATTGCATTGACCAGGTTACGTGTGTCGTAGGATGCCTGTTCAATACGCATTAAATCGTCGAGACAGTCAAAGTCTTTACGGTCAGCTAAATGTTCCTTGAGTAATTCAGTATGGCCTGCGATGGACAATATTGGCGCTAACAACTCTTGTCTTAGGACATCAACTCGGGCGTTTTCAATACGGTTATTTTCAGGTAAATCGGTCATGTTAATTCTATGGGTTGAATTCCTTCAAACCGTCCAATTGAGTTAGATAAAATAGCAGTATGCTAACTTGCAAATTAGATGTAGTGCCTGATCCTGGTGGAAGTTAATCCAGTTTTCACATTTGCTGAAATCAATAATGCTGTGTAGCAGGGTTTCGATGGCTCCCAATACAGCGCTACCGGTAACCAGATAGACCGCACCGCCGTGGATCAGGGCATGTGCCAGTAGCCAGTAATACCAGGGGGGAAAGCCCTTGCCGCTGGTATTGTGAATGTCCGCATGGCGACTTTTAGCGATCGCCATGACCTGCCTTTGCAAGGCGAAGTCAGATAGGGCGTGGCCCACGATGAGTTGAAATAGTAAAGCCATTCACAATCTCCTGAGTGGCCGGTGGGAAGTGCCACTCTTGAGGTGTTGGTTGTCCGCGTGACTTGCTATAACAGTAGTATAACGAAAGTCGGAACGAAAGTCGGTATACTGTATTCTTATTCTATAACCGCGCATCATATTTCCTGTTCCGTTGGGGAATGAAGCGTAAGGATAAGGGTATTTTACATACTAGAGCGACAGAAGCATACCAGCTTGGAATTCAGCGTGTAAATTACACCGATGGGCGGAGGGAGAATTAGTTGGTAGTGTCAATCAGTTCCGATAATGGTTTTGGGTGACTTATGCCAAAGCTCTGGCAATAGTCGACGCCAATCTCCTGTATTTTCTCTTGAATGGCACTGTTCTCAACAAACTCCGCGATGGTCTTTTTACCCATTACATGAGCGATTTCGTTAATGGATTTAACTAGCGCAAAATCTGTAGGATTCGTCAATATATCCTGAACAAACAAGCCATCAATTTTCAAATGGTCGACGGGAAGGTTTTTAAGGTAGGCAAATGAAGATAATCCACTGCCAAAATCTTCCAGCGAGAAACTGCAGCCGAGCGTTTTAAAGGTGTTAACGAATGATCGCGCACTGCCGATATTGACGATGGCTGCTGTTTCGGTGATTTCAAAACAAATTTTGTGGGTGGGTAATTCGCTTTGACGCAGCTCTTCCATTAGAAAAGAAGAGAATCCGGTATCGCAAAGTGACAGCCCGGAAAGGTTGATTGAGCACATTTTCAGTTGTTCCAGGTGGCTCACATTTTGTTGCAGCATTTTGCAAGTCCTGGAAATGACCCGGCGATCGATTTCACAAGATAAACGATATCGCTCGGCGGCGGGCAGAAAGATCCCTGGTGCGATGAGATTTCCTTTTTCATCGAGCATTCTAAGCAGTATTTCATAGTGCAGTCCGCCACTACTGCTACGGGTGTCAGTTTCGACAATGGGTTGATAGTAGAGTTGGAACAGGTCTTGTTCCAATGCTTTTGGTAATCTTGATGCCCACTGTATTTTACCGTGACGTCTAGTGAACTCTTCGTCTAGTTGGCTGTATACATGAAGCTTGTTGCCACCCTGTTCCTTTGCCATATAGCACGCGGTATCTGCAGCACTTAATATTTCTGTTACGTTTTGGCATTCCTTGTACACCTCAACGAGCCCCGTGCTCACTCCAATACGGAAATTACGTTCCTCCCACTCAAAAGTGAAATTGGAGATGGCGGTTATCAGATCATTAGCAATTCGCTTGGCTTTATCCAATGAGCAGTGTTCAATCAATAGACCGAACTCATCGCCGCCAAGCCTTGCAAGCGTATCTCGTGTTCTTATATGAGCTCGCAGCAAGTGGCCGAGTTCGCGCATTAGCTGGTCACCGGCTACATGGCCGCTGGTATCATTAATTTATTAACGTTATAGAACAGCTTCCATCCAATACATAAGTCTGCTAATACCTCAAACGACCCTTGCAAATGGCTATCGATACCGATAAAACGATTGTTGCGGACGTCCAGCTTGGGCTTCACTTAGATTCTGACTGGTTGTTGCAATAGACCCTGCTAGCCAGCCATTTCTATCTGCAATAGGCTGGTTTTAAGGCCAATGTTTTAAGGAAAAACCGTTAAAGCCGTTTTGCTTTGCTGTTTTTATTGCCATAATGCGCGAACATTAATTCCATTATCGGCTAGCCGAAAAATTTATTCATGCCTCCTGTATTAGAAGTCCGTAATCTTAGAAAAGAGTTTAAAGACCTGGTTGCTGTGAACGGCATCTCTTTCAAAATAGAGCAGGGCATTTGCTTTGGTTTGTTAGGGCCTAACGGCGCCGGGAAAACTACCACAATAGAAATGATCGAAGGAATAACCGAGCCGACCAGCGGCGAAATCATTTACCGGGGGAAGCCTCGTGACAAAAATTTTAAGCTGCAAGCGGGTATTCAATTTCAATCTACGTCGGTGATGGAACGATTATCTTCAGCTGAAATTCTAGAGTTGTTTCATAGTCTCTACCCGAAAACCATACCCATGCAGGAGTTGATCAAACTCTGTGACCTGGAACCCCTGTTAGCGATGCGTGCCGATAAACTCTCGGGGGGACAGAAGCAAAGGCTGATGTTTGCGCTGTCATTGGTGAATGACCCGGAGATTGTGTTTTTGGATGAACCGACGACTGGACTGGATCCTCAATCAAGAAGAAATCTGTGGAAGCTGGTAGAGCGTATTAAAGGGCAAGGAAAGAATGTCGTGCTAACCACGCATTATATGGATGAGGCGGAAATTCTTTGTGACTACCTGGTGATTATTGATCAGGGGAAAATTATTGCTGAAGGCCCACCGAAGGAGTTAATACGGCAGCATTTCGACTATTTCTATGTGTGCATAGATAAGCATGACTTTCATCCGGCCAGCGGTGATTTTGAAGAACCCATTATCGAGGGTTCGGAGCAGGTTGAGATCCAAAGCCGATCCGTGGAGGCGACCTTGCAGCATTTGATTAAAAACGGTGTGCAGCTGAATTCTCTGCGAGTACGTAATCCTACTCTGGAAGATCTTTTTCTGAAACTGACAGGACATAGTTTGCGTGAATAAAGCCAGTACAAATTTTTTTCAGGTGGTATGGGCTTTATCCGTAGCACGTACTAAGGAATTTTATCGTGATCGTACTACCATGGTGTGGGCTTTGGTCTTTCCCATGTGTGTCATTGCGGCAATTAGTATCTCGTTTTCCGATGATCATCAGGAAATTTTTAAAATAGGTGTTTATCAACAGCAGCCACCGCTGATACTGAATTCGTCAATCCAGCAATTGCTGGCCGAACCCTTTGTGGTGGCCATAGACTATCAGGATTTTGAAAAGGCACTGGACAGGATTCGTCACCATCAACTGGATATGCTGATCTCAGCAAAAGAACAGAGCAAATACTGGGTGAATGACACCTCGTTGAAAGGAAGGGCACTTGAAAGGTTACTACTATCGGCTGGTGCCAGTGAATTCCATCGGGAGAGTGTTAGTGGGCGGCAAATTCGCTATGTTGACTGGGTGATTCCGGGTGTGCTTGGCATGAACGTTATGTTTGGTGCTTTATTTGGCATCGGCTTTGTTATCGTGCGCTACCGTAAAAACGGTGTGCTGAAACGACTACAGGCAACGCCTATCACACCACTGCATTTTCTTACAGCACAAGTGTTTTCGCGAATGTTGGTGTTGCTGATTGTTGCCATACTGGTTTATTTGGGATGTAATTATTTTTTAAATTTTCTGATGCTTGGCAATTACTTTACGCTGATTCTGGTAGCTGTTTTAGGTATTTTTTCAATCATTTCACTGGCACTGATTGTAGCCAGTAGAATTGCCAGCGAAGAGCTAGCCAACGGGCTGCTTAATTTCATATCTTTTCCTATGATGCTGCTATCAGAAGTCTGGTTTTCCCTGGATGAAGCTCCAGACTGGTTAGTCAGTATTTCGAATCTGTTGCCTCTCACGCATATGGTCAAGGCGGCGCGCGAAATTATGATTAACGGCGCAGGTATCGGCGCGATCAGTCATCATTTGTGGATTTTGGCGGGTATGAGCGTGGTGTTCCTGGGTATAGCGGCAATTTTTTTCAGGTGGAATGAAAAGTAGCGGGGTAAACCAATGGAAGCGAAGTTTTGGCACGAACGGTGGTCTGAAAAGGAGATCGGCTTTCACCAGGCGGAAATAAATAGGTATCTGCGAGACTATTGGGGCAGATTAAATGTCGCGCAGGGAGAGACTGTACTGGTTCCTCTGTGTGGTAAGTCACAGGATATGGTCTGGTTGGCGCAACAGGGATATTCTGTGATCGGTGTCGAGTTGAGTGAAATCGCAGCACAGGAGTTTTTCGAGGAGTTAGGCATTGACGCGGATGTCGAGCAAAGAGGTGCTTTCAAATGTTATTCTGCGCATGATATTGAAATATGGGTGGGTGATTTTTTTGCTTTAAAAACGGCGGATCTGGAGGCTGTGGTGGCCGTCTATGATCGTGCGTCACTGGTTGCTTTGCCACCGGAGATGCGGCGCCGTTACGTGGCTTTGTTAGAACGCATATTGCCGGCAGGAATAAAAACCCTACTGGTGACCTTCGAATATGAATCTGGTGCCGCTGAAGGGCCACCCTTTTCAATACCGCAAACGGCAGTGACTGAACTGTTTTCGCCGCACGCCAATATTGAACTATTGGACAGCCAGGATTTCGATCTGCGTGGTGTGGCCGCGACTGAGCACGCATTTTTCCTGACCTATCGGTAATGATCAGGTAAGTACATTATTGTAAGCCGAATGCAGATTCCGGCTCTCTCCTTCGGGATGACAGGGGTTATATGTCGCCCATAATCATTGATTGTATTTAGATGCATTTGTATAGGCGATATTGGGCGTTTTATTGGCCGTTAGCATTAACAGCCTGTATTCTGCTGTTTGGCATGCAGATTTTTAATGCCGTGCTGGCTCGTTATCCTGACGCCGAAAGAGAGCTGGCTGTTTTCGCTTACGCGACCAGTATCATCCAGTTTCTGGAAGTAGCCACTGCTTTTATGCCTCAGATGGTGATGGTATATGGACGCAGCGCTACGGCGAGATACAGGGTGTTGCGCTTTTGTATGCTGGCTGGACTGCTATTCTCCGGCTTTGCACTGTTTTTGGGTGGAACCTCCCTGGGCAGATCCTGGATTACTGCGGTCTATCAAGTTGAGGGTGAGTTGCTTGATGATATCTCCCTTTACCTGCTATGCCTTTTCCCGACCATACTGTTGAGAAGCTGTTTTCACTATTTTGCCGGTTTGCTCACGCAGAATGATCGGACACGCTGGGTTTCTGCGAGTGCCTTCATTGGTGTCGCTCTGGGAGTAATTTTCTGTCTTTATGGCTATTACTCGGGCTGGGAGGCGATACCGACACTGGTATCAGCACAGTTGAGTGCATCGCTGGGCATGCTTTTTTGTGCCGCACTGGCATATCGCTGCTACTATAAAGCGGAACTGGAGACAGGGTTTGAGGAACCTTCTTACAGCGACCTGTTTCGTTATTTTTGGCCTGTTAGCCTAACGGGCATGTCCTTTGGTTTGGGGCGTCCTTTAATCTATGCTTTTGTCAGTCGCACGCCCGATGCACTATTAACCATAGCGGCTCTGCGCGTGGGACTGGATTTCTTTATGATTTCCCAGATGGCGCTAAATCAGTTTCGTAGTCTGATTCCTTCTTTGGGGCTGGATAACCTAAGGGAAAAACAACGGTTTATCGCCTATGTGACGACAGCCTTTACGCTGCTCATGGCGATCGTGATTTTTAGTCCGCTTGATCAGCTGGTGTTGCGGCAGTTGCTGGGGTTAAATGAGGTGCTTTATATCCAGGTGAAACAGACACTGGTGGTAGTGGTGGCAACGCCTGTAATACTGGCAGTTCGCAATTACTTTCATGGGATATTGCTAGTGCACAAGCGGACCAAGGGTATTGCCTTGGGTAGTGCCTGCCGCATTTTGACGATATTTGGTTGCTGTTGGCTGTTTTTGATGGCGGGCGTGTTAAACGGCTGGACGGCTCCACTATCCATGGTGCTGGCATTCTTCGTGGAAACGGCGGTGGTTTATTTTATGGCCCGTAAATTAAATAGTCCCTTAATGAATCATTCAGGCAGTTAATGATTATTCTTTGCTGCCCTTGGAATCAAGTCGCTCATTCAACCGAATCAGGTTTTGTAAAATCTCCTGCAGCATTAGCACCACTGAATACACTAGAATGGCGGCAGAGGCTACAATCAGCCCGTGGATAGGGCGACTCGAGTAGGCCCAATAGCAGGCGCCAAATATCAGCACCCAAAAGGTAGCCGTACAGAGTATAAAAAAGTTTTGAGTGGCGGTACCTCTATTGTTTGGAGGGGCTGAAAGAACATATTCGGCAGATAGCTGCTCGGTACTCGTAGCTGAAGAGTCCTTTACTGAAGTGGATTGCTTAGCGGATTTATCAGTAGAGGATTTATCAGTAGAGGATCGTTCCGGGTCTTGCGTCTTGCGGTTTTTCCATAATACAAAGCCCAGTAATCCACCTGCTGCCGCTACGAGAATTATTCCAATGATCAGTAAGAGATTCATCTGTCCGCTTCCTGCAGTAAAGAATGTTAGTCCAAAGTATGGTTTAGATATCTGAAATTACAATGTATTTAGAGCTTTGCTAAAGGTTGAGATCGACGGTGTTACAAGGCGAAAAATGATGAAAAGCTGAGATTATTTCCATAAATGAACATTTTGAGCCGGTATTATAACGTCTAGTTGTCGAGCACAGCCGTTAGGTAAAGCTCTCATTTTATAGCGCTTGGTCAGTTGTTTAATAGCCCGTCATTTCAAGATAACCCCGGCCAATCTGCCGAGTATCATTGGCATTGAAAACCTGCACTGATCCTTCCCAGTATTTAATGGCAACATCCATCCATTGGTTGGGAATTGCTGCTGCTACGATCCATTCTCTTTGCTGGGATTTGAATGATAACTTCCAGCGAATTGGATATTGTGCCCCGTTGGGCGCGGTCCACCATTGCAGTGGTTTAAGATCGATATCTTCTGGTGGAATATCGGTTTTAACACCTTTAGCGTCCACCCAGGTTCCCCGACTGCTGGTATGCGCAGAGCCATCAGGTTTACGCAATTGGTAGAACATCAGTTCCTGGTTATTGTCGAGTTGTAACGAAAACCAGTCCCAGCCTACCTGATCTCTGGCAAGTAGACTGGTTCCCCATTCGCGATCGAGCCAGCTATCGCCGCTAACCTGGTATTGATAATTGTGAATTTGTATTTTTCCCTTGGTTTCCATGCGGGTAATTGAGTAATAGTAAGAGGCGTTACCCGGTTCAGGGCTTTTCTGACTGAGCCCATTATTGCCCTGTAATACCACCGGTTTCTTCGGTGCGACCTCAAGATCCAGAGAGAACTGATCGTTCTTAATATTCAGGTGCCAGGGGAAGTTGGGCCCATTACCAGTCAATTGCCAGTCATCCAGCCATACGCGAAAGGGGTCACTGCTATTGCCGGCCAGATCAGCCGCACCTCTTGAGAAACGTTCAGATTTAAGGTGTTTTCCCGATGTAATGTCTGTTATTGCCGCATGAGCCATCCATAGGTGGTTAGTTGCCCAACGTGACTTGCGATCAACGGATTCGGGTGATAACGCAATTCTGAAAAAAGTCACTTGGTATCCAAATTGCTGCTCTTTGTCAGATTGTAAATTCCCGGTTATATACCACCATTCATTTTTGTATCCTGGGTGGGCTGAGTGGTCTTCGGGAAAGTGAAACGGCCGCACTACTTGAGCGCGTAAGTAGCCCTCAGTGTCGCTGTTACCCAGTGCGCGATAGAGACTGTTTGGTTCGGGTTTGGAATCGCAGGCACTTAGTAACAAGCCTGGCAACAAGCCTGGCAACAAGCCGAGCAGCAAGGCCAATACAGATTTGGTAAGCGATAGAGTTCGATGCAAGCAGTGCGGCCGGTTTGCTGTTTTAAATTCGGTCAAGGTGACCACTGGCTGCGTTTCATTGCGCATACTATTCTTCCCGCAGTGCCTGGGCGATGGTTAATTTAGCGCAATGACGGGAAGGGTAAATGCCGGCCAGCAAGGCAGCGATAATGGCTAATGTAAATCCTTCAATAATTACCGATACGGGTATCTGTTGTTTCATACTCCAGCCAAATGAACGCAGGTTGATGATATCGATTAACAGGGTTGACATGAGATACCCCAGCGGAATGGCGAGTAACCCGGCGAAGGCGCCCATTAATCCAGTTTGAATGTAAATTATTCGCCTGACCTCCAGAGGTGTGGCGCCGGTAGCGCGTAACAGTGCAAACTCTGAGGTGCGTTCCAGTTGCAGCGCCATCAGAGCGCTCAATACGCCAATAAATGCGACGAGAATAGAGAGCATTCGTAGCACGTGAGTAATTGTAAAAGTACGATCGAAAATAGCCAAAGATGCGTTGCGAATTTCACTGTTGGCTCTGACCTGGATAGTTTCCGCCGCCTGATAGCCTGGCTCGGTGCCCTGAAGGTAATCGCTCACCAGTTGCCGAATTTGATCAGTCCATTGTGTCGAATCGGCTTGTTTGGTTTTGTACAGTCCCAGTGCAGAAACATTCTGGTCTTGCCAATGCCGCTGATAGAGGGACTGTGCCATGATAATTAGACCCTGACTGGAGGTGTAATCGTAAAAGATGCCCAAAACGGGAAAGGCTTTCTCACCATCAATGGTTTTAAGAGTGAGTTGGTCGCCGACGGTCAGGTTTCGATGAAAGGCTAGTGGTTCGGATATGAGCAAGCCTTTTTCCGCAAAAAAGGCTTTGCGAACGAGGGCGGCGTCCCCCTTTTTGAGGTTAAAGCCCCGGGTGTTGTCAGCGGCTTCAGATATTGCCATTAAGCGCAGCGTGCCCGATGAACTGTCAACTCGGGTGGTTCTGTTTTGCCAGATCGAGGAAACCTCAGGATGGCGCTGTATCTCCTCAATGAGAGCCTTGGGCAACCCGGGAGTACTTGAGTTGCCTGCGTACCCCTTGACGCTAATATAAAGGTCACTGTTCAGCGATTGCTGAAGCCAACTATCGACACTGCTTCGAAAGCTGCCAATCATGATGCCCACACCTATGGTGGTTGCGACTGCGATAGTCAGCGCAGTTACCGCCAGTCCAGTACGGCTGAGGCCGGACGTAACGCCTCTTAGGGCAAGGCGGAATACCAGGCTGTCTGGCAGCAGATTCATCAGACCTTGCAGGAGCAATGAAAGTGCTTTCACGCACTGCGGTATGATAAGACTGAAACCTAGAACGGTCAGAGCCACGGCTACAAATCCAGCGGTGAGACTGGTGCCTAACCAATAGGCAAGAACGATTCCCAGTCCGCAGAGCAGGCATCCCAAAACGCCGAGTTTGGGCAGATTGCGTGCTATGCGTTGGTGCAAACTGGAACGTTGCTGTACGCTCACCGGCTCTGATCTTGCAGCCTCCAGTGCCGGAAGTAATGCTGCTACCAGGCTGGTGGCCAGGCCCAATATCGATCCTTTGAGCAGTGATCCCGGCGTTACCAGAAAGGAAGTGACCTGGATACTATAGTAAATGTCGTTGATGGTTCGAGTGACCAGTTGTACCAAACCCTGTCCCAGTAGAATTCCAAATACAATGCCTGCCAGCGTGCCTATGAGGCCGAGAATTGCAGCTTCGCCCAATACCAGGGTAAATAGTTGTGCGCGGGTTACCCCTAGGGCTCTCAAGGTGCCGAGCATGGGGCGCCGCTGTAATACCATAAATGTGATAGTGTTATATATTAAAAAGCCGCCCACCAGTAATGCCAGCAAACTCATTGCGGCAAGATTGATATGAAAGGCCGCAGTCATCTGAGTGAGCGATTGATTGATCGCTTCGGATTTATGCAGCTCCATGTTAGCTGGCAGTCGGTCTATCAGCGCCTGCGGCACTTCATTCTCAAATATCAGGTTGATTCGATCCAGGCGGCCCGGTTGACCCAATAGCTCTTGAGCAACCGCTATATCAGCAAGAAAAACTCCCTGCGCAGCAAGTGGGCTGTCATTTGCAATCAGCGCCACTACCTGTACGCGGCTGGAAAGACTGTTATGTGTTACCTCCACCCAGTCACCAACTGACAGATTGAGTGCGGTGGCTGTGGACGCGGATAGGGCAACGCGATTGGGTTTTAAAAACAGATCAAGCCCTGATGGTTCTGATAAACCAATGCCACTATTGAAAATACTGTTATCGGCCAGTGGGTCGATACCCAACAGCTGATACTGTCGACCTTTGACTAACAGTTGTCCCGATACGATAGGAGCGCTTTTTCTCAGCCCATACTGCGTGCGTAATTCAGTGTAGAAACTTTCTGCAATACCCTGTGCATCTCCCACAATAGAATGGGTAGCTTTGCCGGTTATCATCTGCAACGATAGGCTGAAAGAGCGTTTGGCGCTTTGGTTGGCCAGATCCACAGCAACTACCACCGCAACGCCCAGGGCGATTCCCAGTATGGTTAGCCAGGTTTGCCAGGGGTGTCGCCTAAGGTGCCGGAAACTGGTTTTCACCAACAGTGGCTTTACCACGCGAAATCGCCCACTCGTTCGGCTAACTGGCCTTGTTCCAAGGTGAGAATACGATGAGCGCTTTTTGCGACAGATTGGCTGTGCGTCACCAGGATAATAGTTAGGCCCTCTTGCCTGACCAGTTGGTTGAGCATTTGCATCACATCGCGACCAACCTGTGCGTCCAAGTTGCCGGTCGGTTCATCGGCCAGCAGCAGGCTGGGATGATGGGCGATCGCCCGTGCGATCGCGACCCGTTGCTGCTCTCCACCTGAGAGTTGGTCGGGGAAGCGCATGCCATAGTCCGCCAGCTCAACCTGCTTCAGCAGTCTGGCGACCCGTTGCTCCGTATCCTTCCTGCTCCAGCCGTTTAGCTCCAGGGGTAATGCTATGTTTTCCGCAACGCTCAAGGTGTTTACCAGATGGAATAACTGATAGATAAAACCGATATGTTTGCGACGATAGAGGGTTAAGTCTGGCTCTCGCAAGGTGCTGATTTCGTGGCCATCTATGCTGATGCTTCCGGATTGAGGTTTATCGATGCCGCTGATCAGGTTCAGCAAAGTAGATTTGCCTGAACCGCTTCGCCCAAGCAGTGCGACCGATTCTCCCTCTCGTACCGACAGATCGATACCGCCAAGAATTTCGCGATGCCGGGTGCCTTCGCTTATGCGATAACGCAGGTTCTGAATATCCACCAGCGACTGTCCCATATTATCGTTCATGCTCCTCTAATTTCAGTTACTGATAGAGTTACCGACAGAGTTACCGACCGCCCAATGGCAAATTCCGGCCTTACATCGACGCGTTCCTGATGTTAACAATAAAAGCACTGGGTCGGCATCTACTATGATAAATTTTCCAGCATAGATGATGGGGAAGGGCAGCCACTTCCAGCAAAATAGCGGACTCTGGTATCTGCTGAATTTCTGTGTAACTATGCGGTCTTTTTGCTGGGGTTCTATATTTTCCGGGGCTTATATTCGCTTGGGCCCTATATCCGCTGGGGCCCTGTAACAGGTACTAAGGTCAATACGTTTTGCTAAAACGATTATTAAAATTTGAACGAGGGCGATCACCACTTCCGGATTATTTAAAGGTGATCAGACGCAAGGTGAAATGGGCGCGAATCAAAGTGCTTGTCGGCGGAGATGTGCATATGGTGGTGCCTAACGGCTACAAAGATGCGCAAATCCGCACGCTCTATCATAGTAAATCAGATTGGATTGAAAAAAAGCGAGCACAACTGTGTCGCTCTGCGGAAGATGTTTTGCAGATTCAGGAGGGGCAGTTGCTACTGTTGGGTAGCGGCTATCAGGTGATATATGTGCCGCAGCAGCAGCAGGTAGAAGAAATAGATCATTGTGAACGCCTTATTAGCACTTCTATTAATTTGCAGGATCGCGAACAACAGGAATGCTGGTACCGTGAATATGCCAGACGTTATCTCAACGAGCGTCTCCATAAGTTGGCTGGTGAGGCGGGTTATCAATTCAATCGTTTGTATATTCGCGGCCAGAAAACACGCTGGGGTTCCTGCAGTACGCTGGGGAATATCTCCTTGAACTGGAAGCTGGTCAAGGCACCGGTATTCGTCAGTGATTACGTGATTTACCATGAGCTGGTGCATACCCGGTTTATGAATCATGGTGCAGGCTTCTGGCTGGCAGTAGAGCAGTTGGTGCCAGACTTACAGGATGCCAAAGACTGGTTGCGCTATAACGGCCCCTACCTCTGATTGCCGTACAGTACAATTCAGTGAAAATCTGCAAAATTACTCTAGACTTAAGGGACAGTCTTTAATTGGGTGAGCCTCAGTTTTGTTTCGACTAATAAAAAATTTTGTCATTCTTGCCTTTTTTGTGCTGTCTACGGCACTGGCCTACGCTATCTACTCGGGAGTCATTGATAAAGATTTCGTGATGGACTGGTTTCAGTCTCTGCGCGGATCGACAGTTGCTCCGCCGCAGGAGTCATCGGGTACTGAACAACCAATCCCCGATCCGCAGCGTTTTTTCTCACAGCTGACCGAAGGTATGGAAGGTTTTCAACGGTTGGTAAACTGCGCGCCAACAACAACCTTTGCGGTGGAAGAGGGAAGAAATACGCAGATATATCGTTGGAAAGACCAGGACGGACAACTTCATTTTAGTGACCAGGAGCCTGGTGAGTTACTCAATTCGGAGCAAATGGCGATACATTTTCCTGATCGTAAATCCTATTTTAAACTGGAATTAGTGCAGGATACCCGGCGTCAAACGCCCTTTGCACGGGATAGAATCAGTGCGGAAGTGCGACAGATTTATGGGATTATGGCAAAGGATCTGTCTTTGGATCACCTGCGGCAGGTGTCGCTCAAGGTGCGTATTATTGAAACTCAAGAAGATTTTCAGGCATACAGGCAGCGAATTGCACCGCAGCTCAATACCAACACAGGTTTTTATAGCAGCGAGTATAATGAAGCGGTGGTTTTTCAGGGGACCAACCCAGATAGGATGCATGGGGTTATCCGTCATGAGGCGACCCATGTCATCGTTGCGGGTCTTTATGGTTATACGCCTGTCTGGTTCAATGAAGGGTTGGCTGAGTATTTTGAGCATATGGAAGTGCAGGGGCAGATGCGAACGGTATCTCCTGTGTTCCGGCACCTGGAAATATTGAGAGCCGGTCAGCAAAATGGAACGCTAATGGATCTGCGGGACTTTATGCAGCTTAATCCACGGCAGTGGTACCAACAGAAACTTGATGAGAAATATGCATTGGCATGGTCGCTTATCTATTTCCTGCTCTCGGGCGAGCAGGGGGTGTCAGTACTGAAGGAAACCATGAATCAATTAGCCAAGCATTACTGTTGGAAGTTTTCGTCCGTTGAGTATCTTGAACAATTCTATCCGGGTGGCTTTGATGCCTTTGTTGCGAACTGGGAAGCCTGGTTGCTTACTGCACCTCAACCACACAGGTATTAATTACGACATGCCTCCAGCGCCTGATGCAGATCCGCAATAATATCATCCGCGTGTTCCAGTCCTACCGAGAGTCGAATTAACGAATCACTGATGCCAGCCTGGCGACGGGTTTCCGGATCGTAGCCCGAATGTGTCATCGATGCTGGATGCTGGATCAGCGTCTCGGCATCGCCCAGACTGACTGCACGCTTGCAGAGTTCCAGGGTATCCATGAAGTGTACAGTATCAGAAAAACTACCATTTAGTTCAAAAGCAATCATTCCACCAGCTGCTTTCATTTGGCTGCCAACCAGTGAATAGCCCTGATGGGAAATCAATCCTGGAAAATAGACGACTTTGACTAAAGGCTCAGCTTCCAGGAATTCGGCAACCTGCTGGGCGTTTTCACAATGCCTTTCCATTCGTAAATGCAGGGTTTTAAGCCCGCGAATGACCAGCCAGGCGTCGTGAGGGCTAAGGATAGCACCCATATTTTTCAGGGTAGTCATTTTGATTTCGCTGATTAAAGACTCTTTTGCGCAGATGATCCCTGCAATCACATCACCATGGCCATTCAGATACTTAGTGGCACTATGAACAATAACGTCAATACCAAACGCAGCGGGTTGTTGAAGCGCTGGGGACATAAAGGTATTGTCGATGACGGTAGTGACACCGGTGGTTTGGCCGATTTTGGCTATCATGTTGAGATCAACACAGATCATATTTGGGTTGAGCGGTGTCTCGGCGTAAATAACCCGGGTGTTTTCCTGTAAAACATTACGGATGGCTGTTTCGTTGCAGATGTCGACAAAGGAAACCTCGATACCCAGGTCTTTGCATTTGTTTGAAAATAGCGCATAGGTGCAGCCATATAGCGCAGAGGAGGCGATCATATGATCACCTGATTTGAGTAACGCGAAAATGGTGGATGAGACAGCACCCATACCCGAACCCGTCGCTGCGGCGTCTTCGGTTCCTTCCAGAATAGCCATGCGTCTTTCGAGTTCCCTTACTGTCGGGTTGCCCAGTCGACCGTAGATATAGCCTTGCTCGTCACCACTAAATCGCGCTCCTCCCTGGGCGGTTGATTCAAATACGTGCGTCGAGGTTTGATAGATAGGAGTGTTGAGCGCGCCAAACTGTTCGTCCAGAATTTTTCCAGCGTGAATGGTATTGGTTTCCAGGTTTTTCCACTTCATTTCTCTCTCCAGCACTTCATTTTTCTCTCCAGTATTTGTCTTGGGCGCAGCATTTGTCAGCTTTCCAGGTCCAGCGCAGTTGAGCTTTTATATTCCTTGAGTACCAGGCTGGTATGAATTTTCGCTATGCCAGGCATGGGAATCAGCTTTTCCGAAATAAAACTCTCTAGTGCCTGTGTGTTTCTTAATACGACTTTCAGCAGATAATCGTACTCTCCAGTTACATTATGGCACTCCAATACCTCGGGCATTTCAATGATCGACTCAAGGACATCTCGTATCTGCTGATGCTGGTGTAACGCCAGGGTCAGTTGAATGTAGCAAAGTGTGTCATGGCCGGTTTTATGTCGATCCAGGACGGCTGTGAAGCGGCTGATAAGACCTTGCTTTTCGAGTCGTTTCAATCTTGCCAGCGTCGCCGGGGGAGACAAATGTATATGCTCTGCCAGGTCGACATTGCTGACTCTTCCCTGCTCTTGCAGAATCTTTAAAATAGCAATGTCCGCTTTATCAAGATCCTGAATTAAAGATAGCATTTATCGCTCCTATTATTAATAATAAATAGACAAAAAGCATTAAAAACGAATTATATTAATTATAAGTCAATAATAAATTAATTAAATGATTTTGTGCCGCTTTAGCATTGGAGGTTAAGAAATTTTATTAGCAGGTATTTCTATTGCCAAAACGAATGCAAGTGACGCGAAGGGATCTCGAATCAGAAAGATGGGTGTTTGATCGGCAACCGGGCCGCGGGGAGAGTAGAAAACAGATTTATAACTACAACTCGTTAAGCAACATCAGCTCAGACGGATGCGGGTTCATATAGTATGAATTGTTTATGTAGGCGTTCGGGCATTTTCTGAAATGGTGTCTCAGCAGTGTAATAGGCACGATCAATGGGATCAGGCCCTTACGATATTGATGAATGGTTTCCGTCAGTTCGTTCTTGTCCTCCTTATCCAGATCGCGTTTTAAGTAGCCTTGAATATGTTGGAGTACGTTAACATGGTTTTTACGACTCGCCGGTATCTTCAGGATCGACATTAACTCCGCCAGATACTGCTCGCAAAATGTGCCTGTCTCCTGTTTGCTCACATCAGCCACCAGTTTACCCAATTTGCGATACCTGTTCTGATCATGACTCATGAGGATTAGTTTATGACGCGCGTGGAATTCGGTAATTTTGGCGGGCTCGGCGCCTTCAGCATTTTCAGCTCCTTCATTTAGCAGTTTTCTCCATCGGTGAAATATAAAAACGCGCTGAATGAAATTCTCCCTAAGCACTGGATCACCGAGCCGTCCCTCTTCTTCAACCGGCAGATAGGGATAGTTTTTCATCATTTGTTGGGCGTAGAGCCCGGTACCTTTTCTTTGTGGCTGATCATTTTTATAAATGCGTACGCGTTCCATGCCACAGCTGGGTGAGTCCTTTTTAAGAATGTAGCCGTAGATTGATTGGTGCCATATCTGTTGATCATTGGCGCACTGGATCAATTTCTCAGTAACGTCGAGTTGCGGGTTTTTGCTGCCGACGCATCTTATATCTTCTTTGTTCTCAACCAGGCGAATCGTTTCTCTGGGAATGCCAAGACCTATTTCAACTTCCGGACAAAATGGCAAAAACTGCATGTATTGCCCCAGTGTTTTGACGATATAGGTATTATTTTTATGGCCACCATCAAATCGCACGGGCTCGCCCAAAAGGCAGCTACTGATACCAATGGGTATTTTATTAGAGTCTATAGTTTCCGCAAGGTGAGTCATGCGTTAGCTCATCTGATTTATTCAGAACTCATCAAAATCTGTTTGGATAAACTGAAAGCACCGCGAATCTGACCGAGGGAGTAACCTCGAGCGGTATCTTTTGGGTAATGTCGATCAAGTGCCTGCTCAACTTCCGTGGCAAGGTTCTCTCCATGACAAGCGAGGCAAATGGGTTCTACGGCTTGTGCTTTCATGAATCGATATTGGTTTTCCACCAGTTCATAATGAATGATTTGATTAGCTGGCTCTCCTGCGGCGCGTCTTTCGTCAAACTGCATTAGAATCTTTTTTTCCCAATTGTCAGTGACGGCCGTTGCGTTATTGCGGGGTTTGAGGCTCACTCGTTTAACCAGCCAACCGGTTTCTTCGCTAAGTTTTTCTGCAATAGCGGGAGCCTGCGTAGCGCAAACTTCGATGGCCTGTAATGGCCCACCAGACTGCAAAGCAGACTTTAGCTGAGGTTTGAGTTCGCCGCCGAACTTTTTGGTGATAATCATGGCTTGAGTTTTTAAATCAGTGGTCGCGGATGGGGTGGTGTCAGCCACTGTTGGTAAAGAAATAGCAGATAACGCCAGTAACCCTATTATAGTATTTTTTAAGTTACGCATTATTTTCCTCGTTCCTGATAAATGTTTTTAGCTGTTTCTAATAGTATCATTGTGCAATGATACATGTATTCGTATTAAGGACTCTACTGTACTTATACTGAGAAGACCTTTGCGTAATGTAGCGGGCGACGGCAAGACAAGGCAAAAGTCGGCGAAAAAGCGGACGACTTCATGGATGCAGGAGTTAGAGCCACGCAGGAAGGCCAAAGCCGAGTTTATACTTATAATTGAGCATTTTGAGCCGGTTTTTAACACGGTATTGCTTAGCGTAGCAGTTATGCAAAGGTTCCCTGGTGAAATTGACCAGCCACAACCCCTGTAGGTGAAGTCGTTTGCCAGTTTTGTAAATGCTCAATATTAGCTTAACAGAGGTAAGCCATAGCCATCAGTTGGATAGGAGCTGTGGCGGAACGATCAAAGTATATTATTGGTGTATTTGCGGTTTTCCCGCAATGGGGCAGCATAAGGAATCTGATCGGTCGCTGAATGCCCAATGACAGCCAGCGCGTTTTAGTCACTGGCTGGCGGGCTGTTCCAGCTTGCTATCGTTACACTGCATTTATAAAAAAGCTGTGTCATACCTGGGGTATTTCTGTTATTTGGTCATCTTTTTCTGGGAAAAGCCAGGGAAGCGATCATGGGCAAATCTTGAATGGCACGCCGTGCAGGACTCCTGCATTCTGGACAGGTAATAGCGTACCAGTTCCATGTCCTTTGTTCTGGCAGCTTCAGCCAGACTCCCGGCATAACCATGGAATTTATGGTCTATTTTTTTGAAGCCTTTGGGTAAAGCCTGATGCAATTGTTTCATCTGTTCAGCAGTTAAAGATTTTTTCATGATATAGCTGTTTTTAATCTGTGTCCCGACGGTCTCAATCTCAGACCACTGCGCACTTACAGTATAAAGCATTAGCAATTCCATTCCTTTTCTAACCTCGCCCATTTCTTGTCTCAGCAGGCTTCGAAGATCTTCCGGGAGATCCAGGGCTTTGCCTTGTTTCTTGGCATTTGGCGTCAGTGGCTGTGCCGATATGGAGATAGAAATTAGGAGGGTGATAAATAATGCAAACTTTTTCATGGTAGGTTCCGGGTTCCGGGTTCCGTTTAGCGGGTTTATGGTCAGCTATTTTAACGCAGTCACACCCGGTAAGTTTAGCTTTTAATGGGGAGCGGCCAAATTATTTGTATTTGGATTGCTTATGCTCGCATATAACCAGTGAAATTTAGTGATTAGATCAGCTGCACTGTGGGTTGGCAGCAGTTTTTCAATAAAATAATCGAAATTATTTTCCAGAAAGCTCGGGCTATCTGCATCTTTTATGAAATTCTGATCATCGGTGCCACCGACTTCATGTTGGGCGATCAGCGAGCAGATGCGGTTTATCGAATTGCGGGGCACGTGTTTCTTTGTTAAATAATCATTAAGTAAAGCCGCCCCTCTTTGTTGGTGTTAATCCAGTGCCTCACGGTCCTTGAACAGACGACTTCGCTACTCTTTGTCTGGACCAGCGGTTATTTCTGGTTTTTCGATATCGTGGGCTAAAGCAGCGCAATAGATCACCTCATCTTGGTATGGCAGCAATTTGCGAGCCCAATGCTCGGTTCTTTGCAGATGTACTAAAATGACTGGCTGGTTCTGGAAAGCATCCGCGACAAATTGTTCGACCAATTGGTAAAGCTTCATCTTGAGTTCCAATTACCCCTTGTCAGCGTTGATTGCTTGAGTTGCCTTTAAATCTACTTCAGCAGACTGCGAGCCTGTAACACAATTGCGTCCGTTTTTTTTCGAAAGATAGAGAGCTTCGTCGGCTCTTTTGAAGAGTGTATCCTTGCTGTCATTCTCTTGAAAAGTCGCGATGCCAATACTCAGTGTGGGTGTTAACGATTTTTCATTTATCGGCTGGCCGTCGAAAGCTTTACGTATTTTCTCGCAGATAAACTGAGCCGTATCCAGTTTGATTTCACTGAGTAATATGGCAAATTCATCGCCACCCAATCGATATAACCGATCCGAAGTGCGTGTGACGTTTTGAATACGCTTAGTCACTTCCACTAATGTCTGGTCGCCTACATCATGTCCGTAGCGATCGTTGATGGTTTTAAATTGATCAACGTCAATCAGGGCCAGTGATAGAGGGCGGCGATAGCGGGCCGCCCGAGCCACCTCGGATTCGATCGCTTCATCAAAGGCCAGTCGGTTTTTTGTGGTGGTCAGTTTGTCGGTAGTTGAGAGAACAGTTAACGCACGTATGGATTCCCTGTCCCTATGGTTGCGCATCACGAATATCGCTGAAGCCGTGATGATGAAGATGGCCAAAGCGCGATTGATTATAGCCGCCTCCACGGAGCCGATTGGTGGTGGAGATAGAAAGTAGCCGACAATGGTAAAGATTATGCCGGCAATAGCAACCAGTGAAGTACTCAAGTTGTTTTCTGAACGCAACGTAAAGAGCACCACCAGGGCATAGGGTGTGCCGGCCGCGATGCCTAATGGCAACTGCATATCGATAACAAAAATAAGCAGTAGCAGCAATAGCTTGATTGAACCGATTAACGGGGTCAGACGCATATTGAACTCCGCTTGCTCACACGAGTTTTTGTTAAACTGCGGGTAATTGCCTTCAAAATTTCTGGCCTGACAGCCACGCCAAATTTCCGGAAGTGCGGATAATTGGCTACCACGTAAACGTCTCGCAGCCACAGGCTAAAAGTTTACCTATGCTTTTAATACTATGTCAGTTATTACAATAAATCTAATGGGTAAGGCGTCAATCTTCGATAGGAATGTTAGACCAGTCCCCACCGCAGCTATCCAGTAGAGCCCTAATAGCTTTGCATTTATCCTGGTATCGCTGAGCATTAGCATCCCATCTTTGCTTGACTGTGGAATGCAATGGTCCATTGATAGTACGAACCAGTTTGTCTCTGGCACGGTAAATGCCACGTCGTTCGTTATGCTGCTTATCCAGAGGATTTTGGGCAATAGCTTCGATTAAATGAGATTCAAATTGCAAGCCGAACTGGCCTGCTTGCTCAATTATCCAATTCAGACTGCAGTCACTCAGGCCACTTTCTTTATAGCCACCACCAATGTCTGAATGAACACCGGAAAACCAGAGTTGTTTTAAATCGAGGCCGGGTTTCTGATCCCAGAGCGTTGGGCAGAAATCCTCTCGGTCTTCATCGATTGAGACAGCATGCCGGGCATGGCGTATTATTTTGCTCGGTTGGGTGTCGTGAAACAGAAACTCTTTTTCGCCAAGGGTCCCCCAAAAGGGAACGGGGATCCCTAATGCTCCGACCGTGTCCCATGCGCCGACAAACTCAATCGGTGTAATGTCGGCAACCGCGTAGTCGCTTCTGAAGTCCGTGGCGATTTGTTCGTTCGGTCCGCTGGCATTGCTGCGTTTGCGATAGAGCTGGTAGGCATTTGGTATTTGTGCAGCGTGCTCCCTTTTTATCAAGCCACAGTTGCGAATAAAGCCGGCCAGTGATCGCACAGTGTAGGCGCCGCGACTAAATCCGAAAAAATACAGTGCGTCGCCGGCTTCGTAGTTGTGTACCAGAAAGCGATAACAGTCCATGATGTTTTTGTCGATACCGCTACCAGTAATACCTCCCGCTATTTTCTTTCGGTCGCTACCAACGCCCCAATCATAAAAGGCGATTTGCTTAACACCGGATGTACTGGGTTTGACCGCTCGGGACAGGCGTAACACATTGGTGGCTTGCTGTTGTTTTGGAGAGTTCCAAGTACCATCTGCGAATATTGCTAGCCTTTTCATTTGTTCCTCCTTGAAGTCAGTATTTAATATTTGTCTATATTCTAATGTGACTGATTGCTATGCAGTTTGTGCATGAATATTAGTTGTTGCGCCGCTGCCTGGTTTTAGTAGTGTTGGTTGGGTCGATGCCTTTTGATAAAGCGGGTGAGCAGGTTGCCCCGAGCGGTTAATTTTGAGGCAATATACGTTAGGCAATATGCTAAGTACCTTGTTGCCTCTATCCTGGAATGCGCCATCGTTACCCCAGGCGGCTACAATAATGCCAGCCTTTTGGGTCAGCTTGATGATCCAACGGTTATTTTCCAGGCCAATTGGATCCAACGCAGATTTCATATCTTCAGGTTTCGTTGCTCGATAGGCAAAAAGGTTCGCCATGTAGAGGCCGCCATAACCCCAGCTGCGCACGAAAGCCTGACATCGACGGAGGGTGGGATCATCTGTAGTCGCATCGGCTGTAGAGGGGTTTAGGCCAATAAAGAGCGCATAGGGCTGTGTTGTATCCCAAATACGGGACAGGGCATACCGATAGCTGTGGCAGGCTGAAAACCATGCCTGTTTCTGCATGAGTCTATTTACCTAAAGTCTTTTCAGATGAGTTAAAGCGCTGTCTATAATCCCCGGGTGATACGCCACAATGACGCTTAAACAGGCGGCGGAAAGAGCTTTCGTCACTATAGCCGCATCGCGAAACAATCTGGCTCCACGGGAAATGTGTTGTTTCCAGAAGCAGCTTGCTTTTTTCAATCCGTAACTTTTGAATCAGCGACTGAGGGCTTTCACCCAGACTTTTTTTGAAACGGCGGATCAGGGTTCTCGGGCTGACGGCAACGGCATCCGCGACATCCTTAATCCTGATGTCTTCATCCAGGTGTTTACGAATCCACTGTTCAGACTGCTCTACGACTGGATCATCAATATCATAATCTGCCAGCAAGGTGTAGGGTATTTGGCTGACTCTTTGATTATCAATCATAAGAAATTTGGCGACCAGTCGCGCGAAATGCCGGTCTGCAGTTCTTTCGATGATTCGTAAACACAGGTCTTGATAGGATGAGGTGGCACCTCCACACATAATATTACCTGACTCGGTGCAGATAGCCTCGCTATCAAGATCGATTTTTGGATAACGGCGTTTAAAAATTTTGGCCAGAAACCAGGCGGTCGCTATGGTCATATCATCCACTAGCCCGGCTTCAGCGAGAAAGAACGCACCGCTGCAATGGGTAATGAAGAGTGAAAAATGTGGCACCTTTAGCGATAACCATTCGATTAATGGTGCGTTTGCCTGTAGTGCTGTCTGTATTTGCCGATTAGTAGCCATCGTTATGGCGGGCATATAGACGATATCTTCACTTTGTATCTCGGCGACTGAGCCATCGACAGACAACACCTGTCCACTAGAGCAAACCACGGGTTTACCATCCATCGAATAGATGAGGGGTTCGAATAGTTGGGCATTTTCTTTGGTGACGTGTCCGGCAATGATGTTGGATATGGAGAATATATCAACCACGCCCATTAATGAGCTGCCCCAGGTACCTGGTATTGCCAGAAGGATGATGCGTTGCGCCATAAAATACCTATAAATCAGCAGGATGAGCCAAATGCGCCAATTCCCATGCTATTTCCGCCAAAAAAAACAGATCAGCACAACCTTGACGTAATTCGCATTAATACTGTCATATATGACACTTTTGTCAAGCTAGATGCGAGTTAAACTGGACTCACTTTAGCGGTATTGGAGCTATGATGAAAAGTCTAAAAAGAAGAGATTTTATGCGACTGTCAGGTGTTGCGGTGGTTACTTATTTATGCCCTTTTCAATTAACAGCCTGTGCGGGTTTTGCGCCGGAGCCTTTCGTTGTTGGCCGTGAAGTGGCGGCGCCGCGCGGGTGCACAATGCTGCGTGCTGAGTATCCAGAGGGAGACTGTTGATGAAAACTAACGATTCGTTAAAAGCTATTTTACTGCGTATACATTACAAGGTTCGCAAACACTTTGTTGAAAGACGAGAGGAAGTGGAGCGTTGGCAAATGCCACCCCAGGGCTATAATGGTGAGCAGTTGATCCTGGATGATTGTGACGGATTCTGTCTGGCGGTGCGCAAATTGCTTAGGAAGGCGGCTGTGCCTAGCCGGTTAGTCTATTGTGAAATTAATGGCATGGGACATCTGGTGGTTGAAGTTGAGGGCTGGATACTGGATAACCGGCAATCAACGGTAGTACCCAATCGTCTGCTCACGGATTATCGGTGGTTGCGGATCTCTGGGTTCGAGCCGGGAGAGCCCTGGCGCGAGGTATTGGGCTAACGGTCGCTTGGAGAGAATCGAGTTAACTGCTCCTTACGCTCAGTGGCTGTCGCCTTTGCCAGTTCCTGACATGAACGATAGAATTCGTTTAGATCGTAGTTGTCGGCTTCCAGCATACTTTGCAAAGCGGGTACCCAGTTAAAATAAGTTGCTACGGTATTCAATTGAGCATTGTTTAGATCCTGACTAAACCAATGCTGGTAATCCGAGACTCCATTCCATTTTTGTCTGAGTTGCTCATGTTCTATCTTCAGCTCTGTCAGTAGTTGCTGTTTTTGTTCTCTCTTTTTTGTATCGGGGATGTCCATCGCATAAAGCTGCCCCAGTTTATCGTGGTATTTGCCAATCAGCTTAACGAAGCTGGTCTCTTTTTGCTGATTTGCGAGAAATATTTGATAGTCGGCTGAATTGTCCTGTGCAGCCAGCCAGCGTTTGATCCCTTCCTGTGCGACGAGAGTGGCGAAACTTTCGTTGAAGGCGGTGTCTCCTTTTACATAGAGCAGTTGGTGGGCCAGTTCGTGAAACAGTAGCGTGGCAAGTTGCAGGTCGGCACGGTGGATAAAGGTGCTCAGTACCGGATCTCTAAACCAGCCCAGTGTGGAATATGCCGAGATACCGGCAACATAGACATCATAACCCTGACTAGTTAGTTTGTTGGCATATTCGCTTGCTTGTTGCTCATTGAAATAGCCGCGATAAGTGGTGCATCCAGCAATTGGAAAACACCATGAAAGGGGTTGCATTGAGAATTCAGGTGCGGCAAAAACATTCCAGACCACATGTTTTTTATCGATTTCAACGTACTGGCTGTACTGATTATCTACCGGAAGGAGCAGACTTTGTTCGGCAAACTGCCGAATAGCCATTACCTTTTTGAGCTGGCTTTTTAGTGCTACAGAGGTGTCGGGAGCAGAGATGTAAGTTTGAATCGGGCGACTGTTATGCAGCAGTGTTAAGTGGCCTTTGACTGCTTGTCTATAATAACTGAGGGTTTCACAGGCACTCAGGATACCTGTTAGACAAAGGGTGGCGGTCAACCTGAAAATCGCCCGCCACAGTCTGGATTGGCCGTGGGCCCTCATCATGATTCTGTCTGGTCTAAAATAGCAAGAGGTGCCAAGGACTAATCTTCGTTCTGATCGTTCTGATCGTTCTGATCGTTTTGTTGTTGCTGCCAGTCCTGCAGCTCGATCCAGAGTTGCTCAGCATCTCGAACGCTGGATGCAATGGAAGCCTGTTGCGCGGGGTTGGCGAGGCGACCCTGGAATCCACGCATTGCGCACTCATAGATAAAGGTGTTCTTATCCCACTGATTCATTGTGTGTTCTCCCGGGCTTGTTGTGTCGCTTTTAGTCTGATCTTGATCAGTACTTCTGTACCTATTAGCTGGGTGTCGCTCCATTCTCCCTGGGCTAAATTAAAATCAAACCGGTTAATGGAGAGCTCACCTGTCCCTATAAGTATTGTCTGTCCCTGCTGATGCTGTATTGTTAACTGGAACGGAAAATGTATCTGGCGCTCAATGCCGCGTATTTTTAGCAACGCTGTCGCTTCATATTGGTGTTCACCCGTGGCGACAATTCGGTTTGTTTTAAAGAAGGCCTTGGGCCAATGCTCGGTATCAAAGAATTCACGGGAGCGAAGTATTTCGTCGCGCTCTTTTGCCTGGGTGTTGACGCTTGCTGTATCAATGGCGACATTGAAGTGGCTTGAGTTTAATGCACTAGTATCAAATACGATGTGAGCTTGAAATCGTTCAAATTTGCCAGGAAATTGTATGCCCTCCTGAACCGCGAAAAAGCTGATCTGGCTCTCGCTATGATCTACTTGCCAGGCTTTGGCAGGATTTGGTATTGAGCATGCCGCGCACATTAGAAAAAGAAGTGTGGACGGCAGCGAGCTCATGCAAGACGATTCCGGTTACTATTCGCCTGGATAGTTTTGCATTGGAACGAATGGATGTAAAGCAAGTTGGATCCCTTCCAATATCATATCCTCGTCATCGAGAAGATTGGTATGGCGTGTCGCTTTTGGCGTTCCGGTTTTCATGTTCAGATTGTCAATCATTTCTATGCCGCCGACACTGTTGAACACAAACTCTTTATCCCAGCGGAAAATGGTAACACTGACGGAAGAGGCACGAAAAGTTTTAGCCCAATTAAAGTCTCTGGGTACACCGTTCCCCCCTTTTAGGCGTGGTTTGCGTTTTACACCGTCCCAGGAAGCATAATGAGGTTGACTGTAAGTAAAATTCACCTTTCTTACCAGGAGATCGGTAAAGATAATGCCATCAATATCATGCGTTTGTTTCAAGTTTTCAAGTGTTTCGGACAGAATCAGATTAAAGCGATCTCGACGAAAGGTGGCAGAGTAGGGGTCGTAATATTCTCCATGTTTATCGATGGCAGCAGACCATGCGGTATCAAACTGATTGCCGGTGAGAATCTGATAACCCTGTTGAGCCAGGTAATCAGCGGCCACAGCATCAACGTTCTTTTCTTCGTAGCGCAGATAGGAGGGGCTTTCCTGACTATAATTAACACTGGCAATTACCATTGTCTTTAATTCAGCTTTGTCTGCACTTGGTGCATTGTATTTGTATGGGTAAACCGTTTGGCTATCAACAGATACAGTGGTACTGCAGGATGCGAGAAAAAGCAGGCTGAAAATAATAAGATAGCGCAAGATTGACTCCCTAATGGATATTTTTCTGGTAATTAAACCTGTCTATTCTAGCCAGTGCCCGCTGAGAAACAAGTGTTTCTGTAGACCAGTGAAAGTTTCCTGAACTTTGGCCTGTTGATGGCTACCCATCTTTAAGGCCATCATAATGGGGTATAGAGAGATGGTAGCGTACCTTTATTCGATCCTGCACAGAAATCGCTCCTCCAAGAATACTGAAAGGTTTTATTCCGAACTGCTTTTGCGATATTTGTAATTCACCAGAGATCTCATAATGGTCGCCCTTCTCTGAGAGCAGGAACTGCGTTTCCAGATTACGTGTGATCTCTTTGATGGTGACCGCCATTTCAGCACTAAGTAGCGGCGGCTTTCCCCAGATACGCAAGCTGCGAATGCTGATAAAGGGGTAGTTGTTCGCATCCAGAAGCTGTTCTGTGATCAGGTTCTGACGGGTTCCTTCTATGTCCTCCTTTGTTACAGGTTGACGGAAGTCTGGTCCAGCCTCAGCTCGTCTTCGTTCATCGTCGATGACGAATTCACTGACCGCAAAGACCAATTGAAACCCCATATGCTGCAGTTGTGGGTGGAGTTTGACGAGTCCTTTAGCCGGAAGAGTGATGACATGGTTGTGACCTAGCCGTGCCATGGAGCCTGATCGAAATATATGCAGGTCAATGTGAGATCTGTTGTTACTCAGGTAAACCACTTTCGCCTGATCCGGCATGATGACGGGGGTGGTTGCAGCGGCCGTTCCAGTACTCTGCTGCGGCTCGCTCGGCGCAGGTGGAGTTTTCTGGCAGGCGATCAGTAAAGAAAATATCATGCCAGCCGCTGTTTTGAAGATCGTTTTATTCCAACAAGCCATTATCAAAGGGCGCTATATCAAGGGACACTATACAAAGGGCACTATATCAAAAGTGCACTATTTGGTTAAATCCGCGTCAAATTAGTGTTAACGGGCCCTAGCCTAATGCAAGATCAGCTGTATATATCCGTGTATTAATATGCTTATGATCGGCTTAATTTGTTTAAATAACCACGTCAATTTTAGATTTATTGGCGTGGTGATTCTATTTGTATTGCCGGGTTGTGCGATCAATTCAGCTAGCTATCCCGGTGAGTTTCCTGTACTTCAGAACGGTACCCAGATTCCTGTACAGAATGCTGAGGTACTGTCTTTATCAGAAGAAATGAGTGCATTTGTTCAGCGCTATGTGCCTTCGAGTGCGAGTGATGAGCATAAACTACGCATGCTGAGTCAAGCTATAATCCAACCTGGGGTGCTCGGATTCAGTTATGAGCAAAACCTCACTTTGACAGCGGAACAGGCATTTCACAAACGTCAGGGCAACTGCCTGACGTTTGCCAATATGTTTGTGGCGCTGGCTAGAGCCGCTGGTTTAAAGGCCTTTTACCAGGAAGCAAAAGTATCGCCGGACTGGAATCAGGAAAGTGATGTTTACATCATGGCGCGACATGTGAATGTGCTGGTAAAAACCAGGTCTGGCGATTATATGATTGATATAGCAAACCCATACGCCCGCAGTCAGTATTCGGTCAAAGTAATTTCGGATGCTTACGCGAAGGCTCAGTATTTCAATAATCTGGGAGTGGATGCGTTACTAGAGGGAAAGATGTCGAAAGCCCATGGCTATTTTGTGCGGGCGGTAAGAATCGAACCAAAATCTGGATATATGTGGTCAAATTTGGGTGTAATCTACAGCCGTAATGGGCAGCTGGATGAGGCGGAGTGGGCATACAATACAGCATTGAATGTTGATTCACGCACTTTCGTAGCGATGAATAACCTGTCAAAAATCTACCAGCAGCAGGGCGATTTAGAACAGGCCAGTCGGTTACAAACAAAAGTAAAAAAACATCTGCGGGATAACCCGTATTACCTTCTTATGCTGAGTGATCAGGCGGTTGCTGAAAGGCGCTATAAAGATGCTGTGAAATTATTGCGAAGAGCGCTGAGAAAAAAACAGGATGAGCATCGTCTGCATTTTGCAATCGCCAAGTCTCACTATCTTCTTGGACAGCGTTATGAGGCAGAAAAGAGTTTCAGCCGTGCCAGAAAACTCGCACCCAAACAACTACTTCAAGAGGAGTATGGCAAGCAGTTGTCAGAGTTGATGCAATGAATAAAGTGCTGATTCGCCGCATAGTAACCACTTAACTTATTTATCAACAGGTTCTGATACTTTAAACTGCCTGTTCTCCTTCAAATCCGGGTTTAGTATGCAGTCACCAACCAGTCACCATTATTATTCAGCACGCCTTAAATTACATTATGTGGACTGGGGAAATCAGGATGCCGAACCCCTTATTCTTCTCCATGGCAGAATGGATCATTGTCGAAATTGGGACTGGGTGGCAAATAGACTGGCAGCGCATTACCACGTTATCGCACCTGATTTAAGAGGACATGGCGATTCGGATTGGTCGGTAGGTAATGCCTATAGTATGTACGACTATATTTATGATTTGATGGAGCTTATCGAACAGCTGGAGCTCGCGCCGGTGACAATTATTGGTCATTCTCTGGGTGGTGGCGTTGCCACAAAGTTCACGGGAGCCTATCCCGATAAAGTAAAGAAATTAGTCTCGATCGAAGGGTTGGGATCCGCGCCCGATACTCTGGCAAAGGAGGCAAATACCAGTGCAGCAGAGCGTATGCAGCTTTGGGCGAAAGAGATGCAGCGTGTCGCAGCGAAACCGGAGCGGCAGTATGCCACGCGGGAGCATGCGATTGAGCGTATGCAGCAGGCCAATGTGCATTTGTCGCCAGAGCGGGCCAGGCATTTAGCACTAGAGGGTATTTGTAAAAAGGAGAACGGTCAGTATCGCTGGAAATATGACCCTTTTGTAGGTGCACATCCCCCCTTTGATATGAGTGCGCTGGATACCCATCAGTTGTGGTCAGATATTGATTGTCCGGTGTTACTGGTTTGGGGGAAAGACAGCTGGGCCAGCGATCCCGCAGAGGATGGACGAGTAAGCTATTTTCGAAACGCCAGAGTGGTGAATATCCCAGATGCCGGTCATTGGGTGCACCATGACCAGTTTGAGTTGTTTATGGAGGAGGTCGAGCGTTTCTTATTACAAACCTGAAAGGCTTATTTGAGACTAGTTCAATCGCGCCTAATCATCTTTAATTTGTACTACCACACGTCCACGAACCTGACCATTGGTGATTTTTTCTGCATATTCAGGAACCTGCTCGAAACGGATAGTCTCAGTGATGCCTGCCCAGAACCCGTCATCGAATAGCTCGGCCAGTCGCTTCCACATAGCGAGGCGATGGGCGCGAGTCACATGGGTCGAATTAATGCCTATCAGTTTGATAGCACGCAAAATAAAGGGCATTACAGTTGCGGATAGTTCGTGGCTTGCGGCGAGCCCACAACTGGCTATTGCACCGTTAATGTGGGTTTCGGCGATAACTCGGGATAAAATCGGTCCGCCAACGTTATCGATGGCGCCGGCCCATTTTTGAGCTTCCAGTGGCCTGGCGGATTGCTCCATGGATTCACGGCTTACGATTTCGCTGGCACCCAGGTTACGTAAATATTGATGTGTTTCCTCACGTCCTGTTACGGCTGTTACTGAGTAGCCGAGACGCGATAGAATCGCAATAGCGATACTGCCAAGTCCGCCTGCTGCTCCCGTAACCAGAATGGGGGCCTCGTCCGGTAATACACCTGCATTCTCGAGTGCGGCCACTGCCAGCATGGCAGTAAAGCCAGCGGTTCCCACGCTCATTGCGTTGTGCAAACTCATGCCATCGGGGAGCTTGATCAATGCATCAGGATCGACGTTGACCTGTTCGGCATAACCGCCGCAATAGTCTTCGCCCAGTCCTGCACCGGTCAACACGACCGGGTCACCAGGTTTGAATGCTTCATTATCTGAGCCTATCACCGTGCCAGCCATGTCTATTCCAGGCACCATGGGGTAGGAGCGCAGGATTTTCCCCTTACCAGTGACGGCCAGACCGTCTTTAAAATTGAGACTCGAATACTGGACTTGTACTTTAACGGGCTTGCTCGGAAGCTGATCTTCCTGCCAGTCTTCGAATCGGCATTGGTGCCCCTTACTATTTTTGTCGACAACTAGTGCTCTAAACATGGCTCAATAATTACCTCATTTTGATCATGATAAAATCCCGCTTGCCTGTGCCGCAGTCTGGACAAAGCCAGTCTTCTGGCACATCTTCCCATCGGGTCCCAGCCGGGATGCCCTCTTCGGGGCAGCCAAGTTCCTCATCGTAAATGTAACCACACACAATACATTGCCACTTTTTCATGGTTGATATGGGCTTTTTACTTAAGAAGTTGCGCAAGTTGCTTAAATCCCTTGATGTCGGCGTTCTTCATCAATTCAAACAGACAGGTCTCGGTGCTCGTCAGCTGTGCACCTGCAGCGTTCATCTTTTCCAAACCTACAATCTTGTTGGTAGCGATACGAGAGGAAACGGCATCACAGACAATATGTGCTTCTTTGTTGAGAGCGATCAAATCCAGTGCAGTTTGATAAACGCAAATATGGGTTTCGATACCCGTTACCAGGATCTGGTTTTTGCCACTGGCTGACAAAGCCTGGCGTAATTCATTATTGCCGAAGCAGCTAAAACTACTTTTGGCGACAGGCTGATAGTCAGTCAGCAGTTCTGCAATTTCCGGCAGGGTGGCCCCTAGCTTATCTGGCAACTGTTCGGCCCAGATAATCGGCAACCCTAATACTTCGGCACCTTTAATCAGAATTTTTAGATTGTTTAAATAGGTCTCCGGATCCTGCATCAGGGTGGCCAGCTTTCCCTGTACATCGACAATCAGCAGCAGGCTATTGTCCATTTCTAACATGTGTGCCCCCTCGCTCTTTCCAAATTTGGAGTCAGGAAAATTTCACTCCATATCCTTCAGTTTTTTTGCGTCGATAAAGCCATAACTGCCGCGCTTTGAATCATCTGTCAGCCATTGCTTGAGGTGATCAATTTCCGGTGTGCCAGCTATTTCACTTAGCGGTTTGTTATCCTTTAGACAGCGAAACGCCTGATTCAGCGCTTTGTAGCGCTCGCCGCTGATTCCTGCGCGGCGTAGTCCGATAGTATTAAGGCGATAATGTCGTACCGGTGAGCCACCAATCAGCATATAGGGTAGGACATCTTTGCGAATGCCGATCACTCCGGCAATCATGGCAAAGGAGCCAACCCGGCAGAACTGATGCACCATAGCGCCTCCGCCAAAAAATACTTTATCTCCGACCTTTACATGGCCGCCGAGGGTTGCGCTGGTGGCAAAAATATTAGCATCACCGACGTTACAATCGTGCGCAACGTGGGCGTTATTCATAAAATAGCAGTGATCGCCGATCTGTGTATTTTGGTCCTCAACGGTGGCACGGCTAATCGTGACGCCCTCGCGAAAAGTATTACTGTTCCCGATGGTCACTCCGCTGGAAGTTGCCTGGTTGAAGCTAAGATCCTGAGGCAACCCGCCGATGACTGCATGTGGGTGCACTCGGTTTTGCTCTCCCATGCTTACGAAGGGCTCGATGACCGCATGTGCATCAATTTGGCAGTTGTTTCCCAATGTGACGTGCTCGTCAATGATCGCGTATGGCCCAATTTGGCAACCCTCGCCAATCTCGGCAGATTCGGCAACAATGGCGGTAGGATGAATTCTAGTGGTCGTCATTTTACTCTTCGGTAGCTGATCAACAATACGTAAGTTTACCCAATTAAATGTCTGATTGCGCGTCGACAATCGTCTATTTCTTTAAAGATGATACCCTGGATACCCTGTTTTTTTGCCGATTCGATATTTGCTGGCATATCATCAATAAACAGTGTTTCTTCAGCCCGTATGTCAAAGCGGTTAAGCATGTATTCAAATATTTTGGGGTCGGGTTTGGCAAGCTTAACGTCGGCAGAAACAATGGTGCCCTCAAACAGCTCAAAGAATGGGTGTCGCTCAGTGACATGGTCGTAGAGTTCGCGACATATATTGGACAGGCAAAAAAGGCGATGTCCTTTTTGGTGCATTTCCTGGAGCATGGCCACGCTATCTTCCTTTGCACCCAGGTAGTTTTTAATAAAAGCCATCAGCTCTTGCATTAATGGGAGGGGTAGCCCAGTGTTATTTGCGAAACACTGAACGGCCTCATTGGCACTAATGGCGCCCAGATCCAGTCGCTTCCAGTCCTGGTGATAAAAAATGTTGTCCAATAACAATTGCTTGGTTTGTTTGCTGTCAGCAAATCGTTCCGCAATATCTTCCGGATTCCATTCCAGCAGCACGGCACCCAAATCGAAAACAGTGTTCTTGATTTGGGCAGTTTTTACAGCGGGATTGTTCATGGATTAAACTCGGGTTATAAAGTTAGATTTATTCTTCTGCTTGGCCGCAAACACGATGGAATCCTGCCGTGACAAAAGGAATCATATGGTCATAGGCGGTTTTAAAATCAATCGAGTGGCATAGCCCCTTAGAGAGCTTGTCAATACGTCCTGTTTGCGCAAAGGTGAGTGTAAGCGCTCCGGAAAGGTAGTTGTAACACCAGTAAATCTGCTCATCATTTGCGTTGGGCAGTGCTTTTTTCAGGGCTTCAATAAAGCGTGCTACCAAAGGGTCAAAATGCTTGCTCATCAACTCCTTGCCCCAAACAGGAGAATTATTGATATAGGCTACCAGTGCCAGATAGTTTTTCCAGCCTGGATCGCCGCTTTCCTGTTCCATTTCCAGAGGTCTTAGGAAAGCCTCAATAATCTGCTCAACTGTGGGGCCAGCCGAGCCGGAGGTTGCCTGGCACCTGAGTAATGCCTCTAAACGCTCTTCATTGAGTATTTCTGCGCGACGCAGGAATACAGCATCAAACAGATCTCGTTTTTTCCCAAAATGGTAACTTGCGAGAGCCACATCAACTTCAGCCTGCCCTGCAATTTGACGGATCGTAACGCCGTCAAAACCGTGCTGGGCAAACAGCTCTTCTGCGGTGTCAAGGATACGCTCTTTTTTAGAAATTTTTTTAGACTCATTCATTGCATATACCAAAGATGTTGAAACAGGTTCAGCGCAGTTAGCCGCGAGCTTTAAGTGTCTGAGTAGTTCTATGGTGCTTCCCTGTTAACCTTTTGTTGACAAAATTCAACAATTGTTGAAAACTAGGTAACTTCAATCATACCATACCCGTAATAGAGGTCGAAGAAAGTGTCCGCAGAAGTCTTTAAATATCTGGTTAGCGGTGTTTATGTAGTAGCAACTTTTGTACTTTCCTGGATAGGAATGAAGAGAACCCGGGACCTGCGAGGGTTTTCTATAGGTAATAAGGATATGAACCCTTACTTGATAGGAATTACGCTGGCCGCATCCATTGCGTCAACGGCTACCTTTGTCATCAATCCGGGTTTTGTATATACGCATGGTTTGTCAGCTTATCTGCATTATGGTGTGGCCGCGTCGCTGGGCATTGTTACGGCCTTTGTGTTGCTGACACGTGGATTTTTACGTGTCGGTGACCAGCACGGCGCCCTGACTATTCCCGAGTGGATTTATCATCGTTATCAGCATCGCGGATTTAGTCTGTTTTTTGCTTTTATTAATCTGCTTTCCATTACTTTTGTCGTTTTAATTCTGGTGGGTTGCAGTCTGCTGGTTACTGGATTATTTGGTGTTGAGAGAGAGATAGCTCTGATTTTGATCCTGCTTTTCGTCTTTTCCTATGTTCTGATGGGCGGAACGTACGCACACGCCTACACCAATACCCTGCAGGGCATTATGATGCTGGGTATCAGTCTGTTTTTGTTTGTGAACGGGCTAAAATATTTTGATGCAGGATTTTTTGTCTCGCTGGAGCAGTTTGGAGAGCATTATGCTCAACCCTACAACAGCGAAAGTAACCTCTACTATGATTTCTTTTCTGTGTTTGGTAGCGGGTTTATTGTGACCTTTGCGCTGATGTTGCAACCCCATATCCTGACCAAAGTGCTGTATCTTCGCAGTGAGGGTGACATTAATAAATTTATTGTAACTACGGTCGTTGTGGGATTTTGTTTTGCACTGATGCTGATGCTCGGGTTTTACGCGCAGTTGTCTGGAGTTGAGGCAACTTCTCAGGATCGCGTGGTCACCGAATATCTACTCGTGGAGTTTTCCGGGACAGCATGGGGTGCCTACGTACTCACTTTCGTTTTTATCACCCTGTTGGCGGCCGGAATGAGCACCCTGGACGGCATCCTGGTTTCCTTATCGGCAATGGTAGTGAATGATATTTACCAACCGCTGTTTGGTACCCGTTCGGGTGGCCAGGGGCTTATGTTATCCCGCATCGTATTGGTGTTTGTAGGTGTGATCGCTGGTCTGCTTGCCTGGCATCCTCCACAGCTTGTGGGGCTGTTTGCGCAGAAAGGGGTATATGGTCTGGCTGCTGCATCTCTGGTGCCTTTGTTGTTTGGTGTGATGGTGAAGCGGGAGCTGCCACTTTGGGCGGTTGCAGGCTGTGCTTATTCTGCGCTGGCTATCCACTTGGTCCTTAACCTGTGGATGGGTGTCGCGAATCCCGCCGTTTCAGCCAGTTATGCGATTATTGTATCGCTGACAATGGGTCTGGTGTTGTTGGCGGTGCTTCGTTTCAAAGGGGTGGCGGAACCGATAGAGGTTGCGGATCGAGCAGATGCCCAGTAATTGGGTAACCACTCTATAGTGTTGGCTATACACTCAGGGAGATGGGCGATTACTATGGGAGTCACTATTCAACAGTGAGTGGTATTTTGAGGGATCATAAATCAAAGACCTGACCCCATCCGTGCATGACCCCATCCGTGTGTTGACCTGGATCACTGGATTCGTCGCAGAGTAACAATGGCCTATTGGCGTCAGTGGCGAAAACCACGCACCAAGGTAAGGAATTTGATAAAGCGTGGCGTTAAAATACAGTCCGCTGTTGCGTGTGGCATTACCAGCAAAGGACCGTGGCGTAGTTCAAAAACTCCAGGGATTAACCAGGCATTATCCGATGCTTACCTTGAATCTGAGGGGCTTTACTCGCTACGCGATGGTTGGATCAGGCTTCACTATCCTAAGTGAAACGCCCTGTGCGGATCCGCATGCAGGGTGTTGTGGGGGCCGGAGGCTAGATACCTCCGGCTACCCGATTATGTTGCATTTGATGTTCCTGCCATTCCAAAAATACCGAAAAACAGGCTAAAAAAGAGAATTAAATACACAAAGAAAAATGCTAGCGTGAAATCAGATAATTTGCTCAAACCTGGGTCGTTTAGCTCTCTATGTTCACGTCTCCCGATAAATTTGAGAGTGGCATATCCCGTTTTCATTGAATTGTTCCAAAACAGACTTGGCTTGCCCATTCCTTCATATTTTTCAGGATGTTGTCGCTCTAAGCGAATAAAAATTGCTTTAAGCAATACAAACCAAATTAAAACCATTGCCATCAAAAGCCCGAAAACTACTAGAAACAATTCATCCATATTATTTCGCTCTTAGCAACATAACGCTCAGCATAAGGGGCCGCGCGATTTTCGCGGTCCCGGTGAGTGAAGCGAACAGCTTAATGCTTTTGTTATGGGTTGCTTGATAAACAAATTTACTCTCGTGATTTCTGCAAGATTTCTTTCGTCATTTTTTGTAAAGGCATTAATGAATCTAAAGAGCTTCGATAGTATTTCTTAAACTCTTCCAGAGCTTCTTCACGCCTTATTCTCTTCAATTCCCCTCCATTCGTTAATATTTGGAGAACGTAATAGGATTCATCTTCTTCGGGTGTTTTGCCAACACTCATGGTCGGATGAGATCGCAAACCATGATGGGCAAATGCATTTCTTAATGCTCCAACTTGATGCAGTGCATTTCTATCAATTTTAATTTCTAGCTTTTTTGAAATCGCTACTACCAATTTAATTTTTGCTCCTAATGACATGATGGAGCTATCTAAAACAACATGCCAAACGAACTCAAACGCTTCTTTTCGAGGTGACAGATAATTGTGAATTATCTGATTTATCAAATTCTCTATATGGTCAACACCGTCTATTACATTACTTACATCTGAATTGGTTTCACTCATACTATGTATTTACCCATAACGCCTAGATAACCAACCTTGCAAAAACCAAAAAAAGATCCATTACCCTGATGGTTGGCACGGGTCTCTCGTATGAAATGCGTTTGCAAGGTTGTGTTCATCGTCTTGTTGCACGTGATCGCTGGCACGGACTAGCGGGG
>JAJFKB010000016.1 GCA_021773395.1 Gammaproteobacteria bacterium
ACAACCGCGTGCCTCCAGACCATACTGACGGAACCAGTGATAGGCTTCAGCAATCCAGAAACCGCCCTGATAACCCATCTCTTCGGTCAATGCCGCGTACTTCTTGATCGCTGACATCGGCTCATAGGACTTGAAAATAACACCTACTTTTACTTCACTCATTATGTGTTCTCCTATTTAGAATTCAGTTGCCGCCTTCAGTGCTTTCCAACACAGGTCACTGATAGCTAATTATTAAAATTTGAGGGATGGGAATGTTAATTTGAGCCATCCTTTTTGTCTTGCCTGCCAACGTGCAACTAATTGACTGTCAGTGCACGCGACATAAATTCTTCTGCATACTTGATAAATACGGCTTTTATTTCTCCGCTACATGACCCGATGCTAACGCGCGCGTTGCGACGCCAAACACCCGCCACTAAGCTTGTTCAAAGGTCTTTTCGTCCACTCATAGTGCACTCATAACCCACTATAGCAGCAATGCATTGATCGCAATACAATTGTCTATTAGACTCCCCATTTAACCTCCTTTCAAGCGCCCTGCGCGGACAGTCAACCAGTTATGCATTGCTAGGCAAGACACTTGCGCGCCCTGTAACTATCATTTCAAAGTTAACCAGGCTCTTGCTCTGGCCAAAAATTAAAATTTATCAGTGTGACCGGATTTACCATTGACGCCGGTAGCGTCAAATTTCATCCTAGTGCCCGGCCCAAGACGTTTAACGTCCTGACAAATTAAAGATTAACAAGCGGACAACGCATGCGCACACAACCCATCGCATCAGCTATAGAGGATCACGCCCTGGAGCGTGTACCCGATGCTGCGCGCAAAGACTGGCTCAAAATTACCTGGAATACCGCTGGGCTGGTGACAACATTGGTGATGCTCTTTTTCGGTGCTTTGGTTTGCTTTGTGGCAGGCGTCAAGATCGCCCTCTATTCAGGTGTTGTTGCATTTATTATCGGCAACCTGATTGGCTGGGCCATTGCCCGCGTCGCCTTTGTAACTGGACACTCGAACACCCTTATCACCCGCCAATATGGGTTAGGCACGCAGGGTTCAGCCCTCGCCTCCATCATTTTCGGCGTTTTGATTATTGGCTTTCTAGCACTGGAAAACGCCCTGCTCTACCGCGGGTTCCTGTTTTTCTTTGAAATCGATGACTCCTTGCTTTACCGGTTTTTGATCTATGGAGGCCTTACCCTTGGCTGGATCCTGTTAACCGCATTTGGTTTTAATCTGGTGACCCGCTTTTCCTCCATTATGGTAATAGCCTTTGTGCTGGTGATTATCTGGGTTATGGTCGATATTATTGCCGCTTCAGGTCGTTCCTTTTCCGACGCGGTCCTGTTTCCAAGTCAATTCCCTCCCGCAGCGCTCACCAAAATGGGCCTTCATACGGATCTTGATAAGTTTATATTTGGCGTCAACATACTGGTCGGTCCGGCCTGCGCTTTGGCGCTTAATACCGCCGACTTCGGACGCTACGGAAAGTCCACCGCTCATATTGGTGCAGCCGTTACCATTGGCATATTTTTTCAATCTTTGGTGACCATGATAATAGGTGGCGTACTCATGTATGCTGGCGCCAACGCTATGGTTGATTTCTACGTCGCCCAAGAGGGCATCACTATTTCCGATGCTCACCAAAGGGTGCTACAAAACCCCGACAGTATCGCCGCCACCTTTATGGTGTTTGCTGGCATTATCGGTTTTATTTTAATGATTGTCGCTCAGGGCAAGGCACAGGTGCTCAACAGCTATAGCTCTTCGCTCTGTTTAGCCAACCTTTTTGATGCCCTGTTTAACTGGAAGCCCGGTCGGTTATTTTTTGTGATACTCGCCAACATCATCGCTCTTGCCATGCTTTACGGCCACATTCTGGAATTGGTCGAATCCTGGATAAAGCTCATGGGGGTTTTGCTCAGCTCACTGGCAGGCGTCATTATTATGGATTACTACTGGGTAAAACCCTATCTATCAGGCCACGCAAAAACACTGCCCGTCACGGAAAGGGTAAACTGGTCGGGCGTAATTACGATTATTTTTGCCGTATTGACTGCACATTATTGGCTGAAACCTTACCTTCCCATAGAGGTGATTACCTCGTTGGTGTGCGTTGCGATCTTCTACCCATTGCTCAGACTGGTAATTCTCCGCCCCAAAGTCCAAGCCAGTTAATACGGGATTGACCATTATTCACTTATATTTTCACTTTAATCTAACCGGGTATTTGTAAATGAAAGAAATAAAGAAAGTTTGTATTGTTGGTGCCGGCGCCATTGGCAGCCTCTTTGTCGGCCATCTGGGTAGCATTATCGATACCTGTGTACTCACTCGTCGTGAAAACCACGCGCAAGATCTAAATGACAAGGGCCTCAAAGTCAGCGGCAAATCCGACCTGCACGCTAACGTAACTGCATCTACCAATCCGGCAGACCTGGGTGATGTCGACCTGGTTATCATCGCCACCAAAACCAACGCAGTTGAAGCCAGCGCTAAATGCCTGCAGGGCCATTTTCCCAATGCCTCGATACTGATGGTGCAAAATGGGCTGGGCTGTGAAGAGGTTGTGCGCCGCTACGGCGATTGGCCAATCATCTCAGGCGTCACATTTATGAGTGGTGTACGTCACTCTGACACCCATGTTGAGTATGAACTCGATACTGCAACCTGGATGGGTCCCTGGGAAGGCGGCGGTCCCGATTTCGAATTTGTACAGCAGGCGGAAGCGCTGATCAATAAGTCAGGACTGATCGCAGAAGCCTATGAAGATCTGCGCCCTCACCTTTGGTCTAAATTGATTTTCAACTCGGCGGTCAACGCAATTTCCGCAGTCACAAATTTACCGCATGTACCCGCCTATGCAAAACAGGATAATATCGAGGATCTTGGCAACCTGGTTTACGATATGATGATGGAGGGCATCCGCATTGCAGAAGCTCAGGGGATTAAGCTCAGTGGCAACCCCTGGGAAATGAACGTGAAAGCAGTCAGCCAGGGAACCAGCGGCGGTGAAGAATATGCACACATCACCTCGATGCTGAATGATGTTCGCAGTAAGAGTTTCACCGAGGTAGACTGGATCACCGGCTCTATTGTAAGAGCAGCGAAGAAAGTCGGCGTACCTGCGCCTTATCACGAAACCCTATACCGCCTGGTAAAAGGCGTGGAATTAAGCTGGTCTCAAAAGGAACCCGACCACTAAGCACACCGAATATCTTATTAACTTTAACTTCAAAGGAAACGACAATGAAAGTATGTATTATTGGTTGTGGTGCAATCGGCAGCCTTTTTGCAGCACATCTGGGTAAGCTGGATGATGTCGAAGTATGGGCTTACGACCCTTATCAGGCGCATGTTGATGCGATCAATGAAAATGGCCTACGGCTAACAGGCCAAAGTGATTTCGTAGTAAAAGTAAATGCCCGCGCTGATGCCAGGGAAATTCCGCCCTGTGATTTCGGTATAATCGCTGCGAAGACTTTGCACACCCGTTCTGCGATGGAATCAGTGGCTCATATCTTCAAAGATGGCGCCGTTTGCTCAGTGCAAAATGGTGTCGGTAGTGAAGAAATTATTGCGGAGTATGTTCCCCGCGTGATCATGGGCACCACTTTCCCGGCTGGCCATATTACCGGCCCAGGCGTGTGCAACCATGACACTAAAGGGTTGACTACTATAGGGCCATTCCTGGATAAACCTGCCTCCTTCGAAGAGTGTCAAAAACTGGCAGAAGCGTTGACTCGCGGCGGCCAGGAAACCCTGGCTGTTGAAGACCCCCGCGGCCCCATGTGGACCAAGGTAATCTTTAACTGCGCATCCAATGGTGTTGGCGCATTGACTCGCCTACCACACGGCATCGCCTGCGATCAGGTTCGCGACGTGATGAGTACTGTGGCTCAGGAAGGTATCGCGGTCGCCAAAGCACTGGGTATTAATCTGGAAAAAGATCCGGAAGAGATGATTGATTATGGCCGAGAGGTTGCTTATCGCCACAAGCCCAGCATGCTGCAGGACATTGAAGCACAACGACCAACTGAAATTGACTCGCTCAATCTGGGTATTGCCGAAATGGGTGAAAAAATAGGTGTGCCCTGCCCGCTTAACAGAGCCGTTGGCGAAATGGTTAAGGCTGTTGAGTTTTCCTGGACATTGGACGACTAGATAGCCCAAATATAGAAATTCATAAATAGAGAGGTTTAAACATGACTGATTACGTAAACCGTTTCAGCCCAAGTCAGACAGAAATTGATCGCCGCTATGCCAATGTGCGTAAAGCTATGGAAGAACATAGCCTTGATGCACTGGTAGTTAGCAGTAGCGAATACAGCGGATTTGAAGGCGCCGTTCGTTACATGGCGGGATTTCATATTTTGCACCGCTACGCCTATGTGGTAATCACCCAAAACGCTGATCCTGTGATGGTATGCCCGCGCGAAGCATTCTGGGTGGGCGACCACAACGAAGCATTTTTACAGGAACGAGCTTACCCACCGCACTGCGGAGAATGGATGGCGGATTTCCTAAAAGAAAAAGGTGCCAAAAAAGTCGGCATCTACGGTCTGGAATATATCATTAACGTGCGAGACTATAGCGCTCTGGCCAGTGCGGGTTTCGACCTTATCGATTTTGAAATTCCTTTCGATTATGCCCGCGCTCAAAAATCTGACGAAGAAATTCTTTCTGTCCGAGACTCAATGGCGGTCAACAAAGCGGGTGTACTGGCGGTCATGAAGGCTTATGAGCCCGGTAAAACTGAAGCCGAACTCATGGGTGTTGCTGAGGATGTATTCAGCACTGCCGGCTGTCGTCGAAACACCATGGACATGGTTCAAATCGGCAAAAACGGTTCACTCGAACCACAAATGGTTTTCCCATCTAAACGTCCAGTAGAAGCTTCAGATGGTTTAATGTACGGCCTCGAAATCTCCAGCGAAGGCGGCCACTGGGTAGAATACTCACGCCCACTGTTCCCGAACGGCATGGACGCAATCACCCAGGATATGATGGACGCACATATCGAGTTTCACGAGCTGACACGCGAGCATATGAAGGCGGGACGCACCGCACAAGAGGTTCATAAACTTTGCATGAAACCCATCGAGGATCGTGGCTATGTCTCCGGGCACGTATGCGGGCACTCTATTGGCATGACCATGATTGAAATGCCACGTATAGGCGAAGGATTCGACTTCGTACTACCAGAAAATATGGTTTGTTCGATGCACCCACATATCATGAATAAAGAGAAAACCCATTCACTCTACTTTCAGGAAACCTATCGGGTAACCGCTGAGGGTGGAGAACCATTATCAGGGACTAAAATAAAAGCCTACGATGGCACAGAAACAGAGCTGGAAGCACTGTAAAGCAGGAGGGAGGGAGCCAGATCTCAACTTAGAATCTATTTCGGTATGAGTTCTGGCTCCATTTTCCAATTAAAATAGAACAGAGTAATAATGCCTTAAGCCAGGCTATCTCTACACTTTTTCTTAACTGACTTATTGAGCGTATCGAGCAACTGAGTCGCACCCTCGCCGTAATAACTTTTACCTAAATAAACCACATGATCCGCCAAGAGCCCTGGAGTATGACGTATCAATTGACTCAAATCCTTTTGTGACGCGTATTTCGAAGAGCGAGTACGGTGCGCTTTCTCAAGATCCAATAGCCTGACATCAAAGCCACCACCCTGCTCTAACGGAATTTTTTTTACGAATACATGTTTTCCATAAAGACAGCCGTGTCTGATTTTCTGCTCATGCATCGGTTTTATCGCCTTTACCAGGCTTACCAACAACTGCTTGACCCGTTCACCATCAGCCAGATTACGTGATTGTTGAAACCATACGTCTAACGGCACATATTCGGAAAGCGCCCTTGAAACCAGCACGGCCAAATGACCTTCGACACTTAGCGCCTCACCAAAGTAAAGTACGTCCAGCGTCTGAACACCGATAGCCTTGAGCTGAACAATATTATTAAACTCACGGCGAAAAGTGGGAATACCACGAATTGGGTGCGCCCAGGTGCGCGTATTATGGTTGCTTTGGCGTTTGATAAATATCGGTACGGTTTCTCCGCCCTCAGTTACCAGCTCATAGGTCACCACACCACTGACACCATCCCGGCGTTCATTCGGCGCTTCAAACCAGGGCGCATCAAGTTCCCAGATCGATTGAAAACCACCTAGTTGATTGCGTTTAAAGTCCGCTTCCAGAGCCGCTGATTCGAATACCTCCTGAATAACCCTAAATCGATTATTTTTTGAGGACATAGATGCGCCACATGGAAATATATGGAAGAAAATCAAAGGACCCTAATAGGTTGAAGCCAGCATCCATAAACTCTTGTTCTATCTGCTCCCCTCGAATAACGAAACGGTTCTGATTGTATTTATCCGGATCAATTGCCTGTCTTTTCTTCTCCAGCTTCTGCCGACGTTTTGCCTGTCGATTACCGTCCACCCACAAAGAAACACAAACCGTATCAGCGCTGACGCGGTAAAATTCTTTCAACATTTGTGCGCGGTTCTCTGGATTACCTATATGATGCATAAGGCGCATCGAGAAAATACAATCCACCGAATTATCGGGCAATTGAATATCAAATGCTGAGGATTGAAACAACTCCACGTGCTGAACAAGCGCTTCGTCACAGGCCTGCTTTACCACCTCCAACATATCTTCGCTGTAATCTGCGGCATAAATTTTACGATTCGGTTGTTCCGCTAGCAAAGGTAAAAACCTTCCGGCACCGCAGGGTAGATCCAACACCGATTTCGGATTGCCCGCCAGTTTAAGACTACTGCGAGCTATCCTTTGTTCGCGCCAATTGGAGAGTCGTCTGGATAGGGTTTCCGAATGCTTGGAGGCATATTGCTGTGCATGGTCCCGGTTATATTTTTTTGAAAATTCCAATTCAACACTTTTGCTCGTGTCAGGATTACTCATATATTATCGCCCATGCGCCAAGCCAATAAATCAAAAAAGTGACTATAGCAAATTTCCTTCAGAAAATGTCTAAAGACGCCTCTAGAAATTCGCTAGTTTGATATTTTTTTATACTGGATTCTTCTCGTTAACCAATAGGTAACCAGAAAACCCGAAAATTGCCTACCCCTGGTTCGATTTTTTACCTGTTTGGCTAGAATCACAATCTGCTGTCAGTTGGCACACCCTTCTATTTGCTCGCCATTATCCAAAACCAGCAAAATATTTCTTATTGCCACACCACGCTTAAGCAATAAGCATTAGCGGCAGTTTCTGCCTTGCAGCTAAAACTTTCAGGTCTCGCAGCGGCATCAAGGAGTTATTCAGAGGTTCCTTAGCCGTAAAATTAGCACCTTTGACATTCAAGTCCTTGATCAATGTCACTGTGTCTCCACTTTTAAGTTCAGCATCAATGTCGCCAGCACAGCCGACACCTGACTCCAGATGTTTTCATTGAGACAACACCTGTGATTTGGGCCCAATCTCCGCGAATCCTCGATCTACCCAACTCAAGTGTTAACTATGCGGAAAGGTTCATTTAAATAAGCAGCCGTCGAAACTCAATTTCGGCGCAACTTCGCTCCCACACCTCGACAAACTCTCGAGCCAGGTGGTTTGCCGTATCGGCGGCATGAAAATTAGCATATCCTTTGTAGCTATCCTCGTTCGCCCGATAAACCACCCCCTTGTTATCCGCTATCAGATAAGTTTCCCGCCGATTTCGGTAGTCCTCTGCAATTCGGCGCGCCTGGATACTTGAGGAAAATCTCTGGCACAGTGAAGCCAAGCGATGGCCCTGTTTGACAGCCACACTCGCATCCCGAACAAGAATCTGCACATTGGAAACAGGGTGATAGTTTGCCACCTTTACCAGAGCCGCTGCAAAATCCTCATGGTCATAACAGACCGCCTCCAGATCAGAAGAAAATATCTGAATTCTGTGACTTGCCTGCCGTACGATCTCCAAGGCAGCGGCACGAAATTCGGCCACTGAGTCCAGCTGTATGATTGCGTCAGTTTCCCCAAGAACTGCTTCCTGCAATCTTGATATCACATCCTCTTTTTGATCCATCTGCTTGCCCTCCGTCAATGGTCTGTTCTTCAGTTCTGATCAAACCATCTACGCCAGTATGCTGAATAGATTTTGCAGTTTCTCATGATCTTTAATGCCCGGCCTTAACTCAACACTGGAGGACAAATCGACTCCCAGCGGCCTGACGGCCTTGATTGCATCAACGATATTGGACTCACCCAGATTTCCGGCTAAAAACAGGGGATATTTCTGCGCAATCAATTTTGCCCTCACCCAGTCCGACTCGTGACCGGTGCCACCCCACTCGTCACCTACCCGGGGCGCATCCATCAATAGCGTGCAACCATATTGATCCAACAGGTCAGTGTCATTCAGATCCATATTTTGAATGGCCTTTAACACCGGCACCTCGATTTTTTTGCAGTAATCCGCCATCTCCATACCGTGCAGTTGAACCATACTCAGTCTAACTTGCTGCGTAATCTCGTTTACCCGATCGATACTCTCATTGAGAAACACACCTACCTTTTCAACATCTTCAGGCAATCGCTGGCAAATTTTCCGTGCCTGTTCGACACTACAGGCTCGCGGACTACTTTCGACAAATATAAAGCCCAGCCCCCAAGCACCCAAATCCGCTGCGAGCTTTGCATCTTGATAACGGGTCAAACCGCAGATCTTTACTCTAACCACCGTTCTACCCGCTAATCAGTTTTTTGAGTGCCTGACCAGGTTGACCGTCTTTCATTAATGAGGTGCCTACTAAGAAACCGTCATAGCCAATTCGACGAAATGCGTCGATTTCAGCACGTTCATAGATACCACTTTCACAAATTTTGATGACATCCGGCGGGATTTGATCGTACAGCTCTCGAGCGGTTTCCAGATCCACCTTTAAAGTATCCAGGTTTCGGTTGTTCACACCGATGACCTTGGCACCTATTTTAATTGCCAAGTCTAACTCTTGCGCATCATGCACCTCAACCAATGCACTCATACCCATCTCGGTTGCCAGATCATGAAAATCTTTCAACTGGACTTCATCCAGATACCGAACCAGCAGTAGCGCTATATTGGCACCAATATAACGGGCAAAATAGATCTGGTATGGATCAAAATAGAAATCTTTCATCAGGATCGGTATCCTGGGATTAGCCCGCCGTGCATCCTTTAAGTAGTCATAGGAGCCCTTAAAATACTGCGGTTCAGTCAAAATGGATAGCGCCTTTGCGCCGTTGGCGACATATTGATTTGCAACCTCAACCGGCGCGATCAGCTCAGGGTCAAATATTCTGCCCTTGGAGGGGCTTCCATATTTAATCTCTGAAATAATATTGATCTCTCCCGCACAAAAAGAATCTTCCAATTTATCCGGTTCTGCAAATAGCCGCTCATTTTGAATCTTTTGTAACGGATAGTTTTTTTTATCCTGTGCCACACGAATCGCTGTTTCTTCAAAAATTTTTTCAAGCATTTGACTGACTCACTACTTTCTCCAGTATTTCGATCGCTTTGCCACTTTGTTGCACTGACCTAGCCAGCTCCACTCCCTGCGAAAGACTCTTCACCTTTGCCCCAACGTACAGGCTGGCGGCACTATTTATCACCACGCAGTCCGCCCGGGGCCCCTGCTCTCCGCTGAGCACGGATCTTAATATCTCGGCATTTTCCGATGCTTCGCCTCCCTGTAAATCCTCGCGAGAACAATAACTGAACCCAAAATCCTTTGGGTCTATGACCATATCTTGCACCGCTCCATGCTCAACTATCTTGGCATAACTCGGCGCCACCATGGAAATCTCATCCATTCCATCAGAGGATGAAACCACCATAATGCGTTGATTATCCATTTTAAGCGCCGCGTCAGCGATAATGCCCAAAAGTTGCCGATCATAAACCCCTATGACCTGGCGTTTGACACGGGCAGGATTTAGCAATGGACCCATAATATTAAACAGCGTTTTAATCTTGAGCGCCTGTCGTATAGGCGCTATGTGCTTAAACGCGGGGTGGTAGAGTGGCGCAAACAGAAATACAAATCCCGTTTTTTCCAGGCAAGCTTTTGCCTTGGCAGGTTCTAAATTGAAATTAACCCCCAATGCCTGCAGCACATCTGAACTGCCGCTTTTACTGGTTACCGACCGATTTCCATGCTTGGCTACAGGGACTCCGCAAGCTGCCGTCAACATAGCGGCTGTGGTACTGATATTGAAACTGCCGGAATGATCACCCCCAGTGCCGCTATGATCGACGACCCTGTCGCCAACCTCAATGGTATTGGCCTTACTCATCAGCGCCTGGGCGAACCCCGCCAGTTGTTCAGCGGTTTCGCCACGACAGCGCATAGCAACCAGCAGTGCCGCCAGCTGTTCCGGAGGAAAACCTCCTTCGCAAAACCGGGTCAGACAACTTTTAAGCCGATCGATATTCACCGATCTACCACAAATAAGATCTTCGATCAGGTCTTCCACACTAATTCTTCCTCAATATAGACAGATGCAGCATTCTATTGAAACTCGGATAACGTTTCAGTTCCCTTGATAATAACCTCGAATGTTTCCTTGACCAATAGACGGTCTTTTTCAAATACCATCATCTGCCAGATACCCGGCACCAGCTCATTGGGCTCGACGATTTGAAATGCCATGGTATGATCGCCAGCAGATGCAGGAAGATCTTTAGTCTGTAGGTACTTATCATGACGAAGGCCCCCCAGATCCACTATTCCAGGCGTCAGATAAAGTAGAGTAACCAGATTACCAGCCTCCTTTTTACCGCTTACCCTAAAACGAATACCAAATTTGGTACCGATTTTGGCAACCACCTTGTTTGTGGGTCTGATTGTTTCCACCCGGCCACTTATAAGTATTGCGTCCTGTTCAGATGACGCTTCCAGTCGCTCAAATACACCAGCATCCGCCGATATTAGATTAAGCTCGGCAACTACCGAACCGGCGCAACAACAGGAGGACAAAACTAAGAGAAGTTTGTATAGGTGCACCCGGAAACCCGACATATTTTTCATCAGACCACTTTATAATGTACGAGTGCTTTTTTGAAGCTTGTTTGGGGAATTAAGCATTTTTAATCCCCCAAACATATTTCTTACAGGCTATTGATCAATCTTCCGATCAGTGACTATCGTAGTACGCTTTAATTTGAGAGTGCTCGTTAACCCGCTCAAAATGAGCCACCAAAGCGGGCGCCACTTCATCCACCAAATTCACATCCACATAATCCATTAACCCCGATTTAAAATAACGAATCATGACAAACACCTTGAGATCCGCAACCGTCAGTCGATCATCCGCGAAATACCTGTTACCACGCTCCTGCAAATAGTTTTGCAGCTGTCCCAGATAAAGCGGAAAAGCATTTTTAGCCATCTCCTCTCGAGCCGCTCTCTTCTCATTTTCATCTTCCATGAAAAAAGTTGGAACAATGATATTCGTTAAATCTTCCATAATATCCATTGCTTCATCACAAAGTGCCGCCTGCCATGGGTCATCCGGATAAAGCATAGCGGTCCTCCCAATATAGCGATTAATACTATTGGATTGCGTCAGCACCTTACCATCAATCTCCAGTACGGGAAGCTGGTGGAATGGCGTACCCATTTTCCGTTCCGGCCAAATCTCCATTGCAATACGATCATCTTCAAACTCGATGCCGCCTATGTACATTGCCAAACGTGCCGGTTCACCACGTCCACCATTAAAATCAAAGTAAGTGAGTTTTATTGTCATCCTCAAATTCCTCTTACGTTAAAAGTTTAAGTCATATCAAAAAGATCATGCTGACGAATCAGAGTATCGCTAGCGAACTATCAATTACACCCAGAACATGATTACTTGCAATTCACAAGCAACAAAGCTACTCGCATTACTTTTAAAATGCAAGTAATATAAAAAGCAGCTCGCATAACCGACCGCAGGCATCAGGATATCTGTTCGCAAAAGCATTCTTTATTGCCAGTTGCCAAGTGGTAAACGACTGGCCCGGATTTTTCGACAGGCGCCAGGATTTTAACGTGGGACTGTGTTGAATTGAGTGTGCTCGCAAGCGCAATTATTCTGCGGTGCAGGGGGCATATGCGTTCAATTCAGCACAGAATAAATTAAAAACCGGCCAGACACATGCCGGTGACAAACCGTCACCGAGGCGATTTTGGATCAAAGCCTATATGCGTAGGGGTTTCAGAGCTATTTTAGGCGTACTAGTGAAGTACTCGGACTAAAATAAGGCTTATATCCAGCGAAGATCCAGCGGAAGTGATCTATATTCAAAAGCTGATAATGACGCCTATAGAGGGTGCCAATGGCAGTACTTTTTTCTTATTCGGATTCAGGAAAACCCGTTCGCCCCTTTCATCAATATCATACTCCAGACCGGCGATATTGTTGCGCCCCAGCAAGTTGATGACATCCGCATGTAAGGTGATACTGGTTTTTCCAATCAGCCAGGTTTTGCTGGCACTGATATCCACGGAGAAATAGTTTTTCAGCTCTTTATTATTTATGATTTTTTCTAGCGCAAGCGTATCATCCAACGCCAGACTCGCGGGCAACACCGAACTACGCCAACCCGTGTGCCAACTCATTCCTACTGAAAAATTGAAATCATCTTGGCGCCAGAACAACCCTGCATGAGCCGTATGGCGTTGCGACCAGCGCCGTGGAACCCAGCGCCCATTAATACGATCTTTCGCGTTCATGTACCCGTATCGAATCTGACCGCTTAATTGATCCGTCAGATCCATTCTACTTTCAATTTCAAACCCTTTAACCAGCCCCTTTTCGGGCTTCAGCATGATTCGGTCGGGCTCCATCTGTGGCAGTAACACAAAAGTGTTAAACAGATTTTCAAATCGGGGTTTCTGGTCACGATATCGTTTGTAATAAGCCTCCGCTCGAAACTGTAACCGCTCACTTTCCCATTCCAAACTGACGATCGCCTGATCAGATTTCTGCGGCTCAAAAAAATGATTGATACCGTCCACCACCTGTAGCTCATTCATGGCCTGTGGCTGATAAAACCGTCCAATACTCGCTCTCAGGTTGATATTCTGGCTTAAATCATAGAGCAGGCCTACCCGAGGTGATGCGTGCTCTGTAAATTCCACATTGGAATAATCCTGAAAATCCCAGCGAATTCCTGGTTGCAAGGTCAGTTTTGAGTTAACGCTCACCTGAGCTGAAGCATAGATACCTCCGGACCAACCCTCCACATCCAAATCAGAATTTCCCGTCACCTGTTGCTCACCACCTAGCAGCTCACCAAGAAAGCCCCGATCAATTTTACTCTGATAATCATAATCGCCACGGACATATTCAATCTGCAATCCAAATTCAAATTGGTTGCTATCAAACACTAGAGAATAGTCGTTACGCAGTGCGACACGCTGAATGCTTTGCTGATAATCCAAAAATCCGGGGACCTCAGGGTCTGGTTCATTAATATCGTTAGCTTCAGGAATAATCCTTTGAGTTTGTTCCCGTTCGTTTTCTAATAGCGAAAATACAAAAGCTGTATAGAGCGAATCATTAATCTGATGATCAAAGCGTGACCAAAGGTGTACGGTATCAATTTTTGAGGCAGCTTTTTCTTCATCGTTATTTAGTCGCACATCATCTACCACTGCGACGGCGCCAAAATAGAGATTACTCTTATCACTCAGCGTCAACCCCATTCTTGCAAAAGCATCGAGATATTTAGGCTCACCCCAGTCTGAGGAGGTGATGTTGGATAAATCCGCTAAATTGCCTCGGCGCAGTGACAGAATCCAATCTTTCGGAATGCCCTTATCATCATAACCACGCGTATTGATGAAAGACGAAAACAGCGACAATCCAACCTCAGTTTGTGGTTCGGAAATCGGCATGGCCGTGGAAATATCCATGACGCCACTCATACGATTGCCGTAGCGTGCAGGAAAGCCTCCAGTATAGAAATCAACCGAGTCAATGGTACGGTCATCAATGGTGCTGAACACACTCTGAAAATCTGAAAGATGGAAAGGCTCAATGAGTTCTACACCATCCAGCAATACCAATAGTTCGTCTTGCAGCCCGCCACGTATTCTAGGCTTGGCACTGACTCCAACTGATGAAACACCCGGTAAGGTTGTAACAACGCGCAGAGAGTCACCTCCCAGCGCGGGCACCAGCTGCATCTCATCTGCGGATAGGTATAGGGTTGAAGTAAAGTCTTTCTGTAGCGGCAGTCTATAACGACTACCCGTAACAATCATACTTTCAATCCAGCTATTAGGCAGCAGGATAACCGGGCTTTCCTGAGCCATTTGGATAGACAGCACTTGTTTTTGAAACCCGGGCGCTCTGAATTCCAGTTTCTCATTTTCGGAGCCTGGAACAATTTCGAAATAACCATCATGACGAGAGTGAACCACTTGGTTTCCACCTGCCACCTGGATAATCGCTTCTTTGATAGGATCACCATCCAAAGAGAGCAGATAGCCGGATACTTTATGCTTCGCCGTATCCGCCGTGGTAACCACCCACAAAAGTCCGACACGCTTCATCTTAAGCGCCACTTGAGGGAGTGCAATCTGTAGTGCTCTGATTGAGATTTCGTCGACTTGAACGCTGACCTGGTCGCTAACCAGATCACTACTGTATAGAAAGCGATGCCCTTTTGCCTGCAGGGCTTCAACCACATCCAGCAACGAAATCTGACTGGTGGCATGCCCCGGTAGATTGATGAGCACGCCCCCGATTAAGACCAGCAGTCTCAAAAATTTGAACATTGCGTCAAACCTCGGGCGCGGCGCTTTGTTGTTAAGGAATTGCCAATCCTCTGGCATCCCGTATCGACTCAAACTTTTAAAAAGATGAAGCCAGCATCTATCCATAGCAGATATCATAAAACTTCAGAATCACAAATGCAGCCTGTTACCGGGATTTTAGATAGACTTTCAGTGTATTTGCATTAGGCCTTTGCGCCACCAGTCGCGTGGTTTCAAGTACCAGATCGATGGCACGATCAGGATCAATAGCCGATAGGTCTCCGTGCAATAAAGTCCTTTTTGCATTTGCCTCGGCCTGCTCATTGTCAAAAATCAGTTGCAGCCCTGTCTCCTCAGTCGCCCATTGCAGAAACTCATACGCAGTACGCCCTTCTATATCGAAACGGGCAGCGAGCAATAGTGTCCACTTCCAATCATCTCCAACTCTATCGTCCCGAGTGACAGAAACTTCTTTTTCCTGTGACACACTCACTCTTCTCGCAAATTCAACACCCGCATGAGCTGTATATTCGCCCTTATCCAAACTCACTTTAATCGCTCCATCGCGCACCAGGGTCGTCAATGCACTCCCATCATAAGCAACCATGAACTGTGTTCCTATATCCGTCACCCGCGCAATATCGGTGCGAATATCTACTGTTTCATCACTTTGCTTCGATAAATTTCCGTCGGTGTCCGTCGCCACATATATCTGACCAGATCTTAACCAAATATAATCATCAAAAAACTGTACCTCCGTGTTTTCCTTCAGCCTAACCTGAGCACCTTTATAAGTGAGCAACGCATAGCCTCCATACGCCGTTCGCAACTGATGCTGCGCTGCTACGGCGTACCCCTCATGTACTGCCTCAAACATGCCGTCCGTATCCGCCCCCTCTGTGGTGCCAATCAGCTTGACTACTTGCGCGACGGGAACTGTCACAGGATCAAATAGCCCTTCAGAATTCCACACCAACACCATTAAAGCCAATGCAGCAAAGGCTCCCGATATTGCCCAGCGTCGCTGTTTCGATCTGCGCCGGTTCGCAATGACCCGATTCATCTCGTCAGCAAATGATTGCGCCCATTTATCTTTAGTTTGCTCTGGCAACGGCTCCTGTTTACCGACAATCTTTAGAATGCGGGCAATCGCATCGTCATTTTGTTCTTTGCTTTGATGATCCTTTTTATCCTGCATAGTCGATACCCATAATCTCTATCAACACCTGAGTTTATCTTTTATCAAGATAAGCATAGATAGCTGTTTCACTGACTTCTCTAAATGCATGCCGTGCTCGCGCCAGTAGCGATTGTGCGGCTTGATCTCCGATTGACAAATGGCTCGCAATTTCCTGGGAACTGCAACCCTCTACGTATTTCATTTCCAGAGCTTGTGCGTAATGGTCGGGAAGTTGATCCAGTGCAAACTGTATCAGACTAATCAGCTCATCCCGCCGGCAATTATCCTCGGGATTTTGATCAACCGATTCAATCGACTCAATCACCGCACGCAGTAAATCATCGCTGACAAAGGGCATCATCAGATCTTCATGTTGTTGTTCTCGACTGATGTGCCTGGAAATTTCATGGCGACAGATTTGAATCAACCAGGTTAACAGGGTCGATTCACCTCGGAACGTCTCGATACGCCTTGCCGCGTTGGCTAATACCTCTTGTATAATATCCTCTACTTTTTGATGGTCACGCAAGCGCTGGAATGCATAACGGTAGAGCTTGGGAAAATACTCTTCCACAAAACCGTTAAAGGCACGCTCATTCCCGGCCAGCATCTTCTTGACCAGCCTGCGATCCTTCTTAATCTGAATCGAGTTGTTACCGACCAATTTGCCAAACATTCTGTTCAGGGATCCCCCGCTAAATTCCTATCCGCTAACACCAAATGACTCCTGGTTTACATCTTTAGAGTTCCAGTCTTCAGATTTTCTGTCGCAAAACATAAAAAAATTCTCATCATTTGCGACAGATTTTTCTCAACCCTTCTCTCTAACCTAAATGCGGATTAAGCAACTTTTCTTGAGGAGAAAGGAAAATGAAAAAGCAACTATTAAAAACATCGAGTTGGATTAATTTTAGGCCAAAATTGCTCATCAGCCTAATGATAGGCAGTTCCACAATCGGAATGGCTAGCATGAGCACCACTATTCAAGCGAGCCATTTATCCGGCAGCCCCAAAATTTGCTCAAAAATCGCAAACCTGGTGTTGCGTTCCTGCTGGGATGAAGCGCGAGAGGAACGTAGCTCCAAGGAAGCCAACTGTCTAAACTCTTCTGATGAAGAAGATTACGATGATTGTCGTGCCGAAGCCAGAGAGGATAGTCGAGAAAACCGAAGCCTGTGCTGGGAACAGCGAAGTGCCCGGCTGGACTTGTGTGATGCTGTTGGAGAAGGCCCATACGACCCTAGTTGGGATCCTGAGGATTTTGAGGAAGATCCCACTGATTTGAGCACTCCCAACACCTATTTCCCGCTAGTACCTGGCACCAAATGGCTTTATGAAGGAGACGAAGAAAGAATTACCGTGATCGTTAAAAGCGAAACCAAACTCATCAAAACCGATGAGGAGTCAGAGGAAGGCGTCAATTGCCTGGTCGTTAATGATCTGGTTGAGGAAATTGAAGAATGGGGCGACGAAGGCGATGCGCTGGAAGACACCGATGACTGGTACGGTCAGGATCTGGAAGGGAATGTCTGGTATTGCGGCGAAATTAGCCTGAACTATGAACTGTTTGAAGGCGATGAGCCGGAAGCACCTGAGCTGGTCGATCTCGATGGCTCATGGAAAGCCTTTCGAGATGACGCCAAACCCGGTATTTTAATGCCCGCTTCACCCGTCGTGGGCGCTGTTTACCGCCAGGAGGTTCTGCTAACGGAGGCAGAAGACGTTGCCGAAGTTATAGACATTAATGCCGACGGCTTTATTGGAGAAGATGAGTGTGAAAACGAGTTTGAAGCGGCTGACCTGGATGCGCTGTTTGCCCTGTGCAATGGCAATTGTCTTGTGACCAACGAATATAGCCCCGTAGAACCGGGTGTGTTCGAACATAAGTACTATGCACCTGGTGTGGGCATGATCCTCGAAGTCGGACAGGATGATCATTCCTGTGTTGCGCTGGTTGAAAAAACAGATCCCTAATATTTAAAATAGATCAGGAGCCGCTGAATAGGTGTGTCATCAACTTACGAAAGTACACTTATTCAGCGCACTGACGCGTTCACAGCCCGCTGACAATATACACTTCTACGATATTGCAACCATCAACTTGAACTGAAATATCAGGCTGGGTAACTAAAGTCCACGGGGGGAAATCTTTTGAAACCCATACGATGATATCCTTTCGTTATTTAATCAAACCAGCAATCATATGTCACCAAAGTAGTGGCTACCCGCCTAGGTAGAAAATCAATCGTGTCTGACCCTTGTGTTTCTCCTTATATGCAGTAACTTCTATTATTTATATTCCACGCATACATGTTTTGCTATGCGTAAAAAATAGATCTTTACGAAAAAGTCTGTTCTGACCCCACTTCTCAAAAAAACTACCCGCTTAGCTCCTGCTGGAATATCTGCCCGAAAAATGCGGACTTCAGCGAGCAAACCATTACACCTGCTAACTGATCCGTCTGATTTCTCCAGTTTTTTTCGATAAGGTACAACTCCTGTTGTGTATACTGTTCCGACTGTACTATAGTGCCAAACCATCTTAAAATTTAGGTAAGAACTTGAGCCTGGCGGCGAAACATTCGTGCTATATCTCGTGCTAATTACGAGAAACCCTTGGCCAACAATTGTGCATGGCGTTTGTTATAAAAAGACAGGCTGTATCTCAGATCAATAAACAAAAGGGAACAAAGGAATGAGGACAGCAAACTCGAGAGGCAAATATCAATCAATGCTCGCCTGCCTGATAAGCGCAATAGCGAGCTTGAGCCTACTGGGTTTTTCTACAGCACAGGCAGCGCCCTTTGCTTATTCGGCGGACGGCGACACCGACCCCAGCACCCTATACCGAATCGATTTAGCAACCAATGCTATTTCGACCATAGGTACCATCACTGGTAACGAAGTTGAATCTCTCGCCTTTGGTCCAGGCCCTGTGCTCTACGGAATTGACGAATCCGGTTCGCAACTTCTCAGCGTTAACACCAGCACAGCCGCACCCAGTGTAGTAGGAGCATTGGGAGCATCAGTACAAGACCCTGGCATGGCCTATTGTACCGACAACAGCACTATGTATCTTGCATCGGAAGATGGAGAGCTCTATACAGTGAACCTGTCCACGGGCTCTGCGGCGTTAGTGGGCACTGACGCAACCTACGGCCCGACGGGAATGGCCTGTACAACGAGTGGCATTCTTTATGTGATCGATAATTCCAGCGAAAACCTCTACACCGTGAATCGCAGCACTGGAGTCTCTACACTGGTTGGATCGCTGGGAATAAGCATAAATGACGGTGGACTGGCACACAACGGCTCCCAGCTACTTATGGTTTCCGATGATACGCCCACTAACCTATACCAGATTAATCCTTCTACCGGGGCAGCGTCCATCATCGTTGAGCTGAATGCCGGTTCTCTTAGTCTGGAAAGCCTGTCCGTCGATACTGAGGGTACGGCTCCCACAAGTTCAGCGCCAATAGCTACACCAGCCTTATCGGTTTGGGGTTTACCTCTATTGATCGCCTTAATGCCAATCATTGGATTATTCGCTAACCGACGACGCAGAAAACACTGATTTTTAATAAAAAATGGGCGGCACCGAAAACCAAATTTCATCGGCACCGCCCATCTGGCTCCTTCCCTTATTGCAGCAGATCACTGCCAACTTCCCTGCACCGCAAATTTTCGCCCGCTCTATCTCTTGCTTATCCGTTTTCGGGGAAGATTCCAAACGCCCGATGCGGATTCATAATTTGGGACAAGCGTCCTTGCTTTAAGAGGTAACTATATTGAGATTGAGCTTATTATCGGGTGCATTCCCTGAACCGAACCTGAACCAATTTCACTCTCCTAAAAAAAGTTGCGGAATATGGCCGCGAAAGGAACCGGTTTACCAATGCTTATAAAAAAGGCCATGATACAGCGCTGGATCGAAGTTCCATCTTTAGCTCCAATTAAAAAAAGGCGGTAATGGCTTCACAACGGGATAGCAAAAAAACGCGACGGTGATAAACTAACGTATTGTTAATTCGAAGTGGTCGGAAAGGCCCTATTTCGACGCGTCAGAATCGTTTCGATTGCCTTTTCTGCCCAACAGCATATCCACAAATTGCTGCTTGGCTTCCTTTGAGACGACACGAAAACTCTCAAATGTCACATGTTGTCCAAGATCCTCTCTGTTCATCCTGATACCCCAAAGCGGAACAGCACTGAGCGGGTTCATCGAGTACCGAACATCTCCGAGAATCTTTGGATTACCCGGATATTCTATGACATACCCATCCGAGAAGTGATCAAAACGCATTATGTCTTCAAACAAAACCGAGTCCTTTTCTAAATCCGGAAACGACTCTTCATAGACAAGCTTTTCAATTGCGGTACCCTTGTATATTTGCTTTTGTACCCCAGCCCGAATGGCATCAATATAAAAGGTATCATCGGCCAGATAAACGGAGCGCCATAACACCGTGTTACCGAAGGTGGGTTTAACAGTCATCCTCTCAATCTTATGCCCTCGTTGCTTGGCCAGTTCGTATACTGACTGCTCCGCTCGGTTTGATTGCAGCGTGGCAAACAGCAAATAACTCCCCGCTAAAATAAGCGCAACACGGCTAAAACCAGCACTCTTTTTTCTGAAACCAAAAAGTACACCGATAATCAATAATCCAGTAAAAACCGGGTCAACAATGGAAACTATATTCCAGGAAACCCGCTCATCGCTCAATGGCCAAAGCAGATGCGTACCGTAACTGGTGCAGGCGTCAATAAATCCGCTCAACAGATAACCCATGAAACAATATAGATACAGATAACCGGCAGAGAGACGTGAGCGCAAAAATGGCCAAAACAGCAAGAAAGCCAGTAAAGCCCCAAACGGGATAAAGAACAGCGAATGGGTAAAATGGCGATGGTATTCCAGCGATAACAGCGGATCGGAAGAGGAACGGATCAGCACATCCGCATCGGCAATCACACCCGATACTAATCCAATCAACGTCGCTAGGCGCACATCTACTTTTCGGGCCACCGATTGGGCAACAGTTGCGCCCAGCAGGCTTTGGGTAAGGATATCCATGAATTAGTTAACTGCCTGAAGGTTGCCGGAATAGCTCTCGTATGAAAAGGCCGCGATTATAGCGATTGTCGGCAGAAAGGTCACTTACCGGGAATGTTGCTTAATTTGAGACGATAAAAGGGTCCGCAATAAACTTACCCTGCAATCTCCTTGTTATACTTGCTCCAACACACAGTCAATTTCAGTTTCCACTAACCACGTTGGATCAATAAAACGACTGACTTCAACAAAAGTGCATGCAGGTTTTATTTTTGAAAACAGTTCACCATGTGCTTTTGCTGCTGCTTCCCAATGAGATATATCAGTAAGCATGATACGGGTTCTGATAATATCACTTGGTTTTCCACCAGCTTCCTTAATCGCCCTAATAGATAAATCCAGGCAGTACTTTGTTTGCCCATAAACATCACCAGGATGCGCGGTCTCACCATTTCTAATAGGGGCTGTGCCAGATACAGAGATCATATTTCCGATTCTGCATGCTCTGGAAAACCCAATTGGTTCCTCCAACGGAGAACCTGAACTCACCAACTTTCTCATTCGATTCCTCTAGCGTGCGGTTTAAAAACTAATGCGCTTTACTCAACATCAGATCCCTATTTCATCACCATATCGCATGATGCGATATTTCTTCATAGGTAACCCAAGTATAGAGTTTATCTATGGTAGCAGAGAGTTTTACCCCTTTTACTCTTAAGGTGTGGCAAGTTTCAAATACCCGCACTTAATTATTGCTAAGCTTTGAGACTGACACTTGCAATATGTCATATTTGACATATACTAACTCCCATGAGCCCTCAAAACAAGGAAGTTGTGTGGCTGCACAGTGAAATCAAGACGCATCCATTTTCATCAGCAGCGCGGATAGAAGCAGGTTTTTTGCTCCGACAGATGCAGGCTGGCGAAAAGCTTAGCATGCCTCAGTCGAGACCTATGCCAATTATTGCCCGAAGGTGTCATGAAATACGTATTAATGATGAAGATAAAACATGGAGGATTATCTATCGAATAGATGATGACGCAATTATTATTTTGGAAGTGTTCGCAAAGAAAACCAATACCACGGCAAAAAAAATCATTGATATCTGTAAAGAGCGTTTAAGAGGTTACGGTAATGCGATCAAATAAACAAAAAAAACTTGAAGCTAAAGGCTGGAAAATCGGATCGGCGTCAGACTTTTTAAAACTCAGCCCTGAAGAAGAAGCCTACATTGAGTTGAAGCTTTCTCTTTGTAAGACCTTGAAGAGATTGCGAACCAAGAAGCATTTAAGTCAAAACGATTTGGCTAAAATGATTAAATCAAGCCAATCCAGGGTTGCAAAGATGGAAGCAGGTGATTCTTCCGTCTCACTTGATCTGGTTATCCGATCTTTGTTTTCAGTTGGCGTCTCTAAAAAAGATCTCGCCAAGGCAGTTTCCTCAGCGACCTAACGCAGAGGTGGATTCAAAAATAAATACGTCCCTTTTTTTCTGCTGCAGGAGCATTGCTTTTTAAACCTAAATTAGCTTACATTGTTGCTATGAAACATTGGCTTTGGATGAGTGTTTTTGTCGTCAGCGCTGGCTTAGCGCCAGTGCAATCCTTTGCTGAAAACCTACCTGAAAAAACTTATAGCGAGTTAGAACTGTCTGGCGCCGAACAAGGCCAAAAGCCTACTCTGGCAGATTCAGAAAGTAAAAGTTGGTTGGATAAAAGTCACGCCCGTGCATCCCAATCAACGGATACGCTTGCTAACTGGATCGATAACTTTTTTGGCGCACCGCAATCCGACGTAGAGTCAGCCTATTCATCGTTGCGCCTTTCTTTTGAAAATGAATGGAAGGAATTAGAGGGTAATGATAGTAATGTTCGGTTACGCGGCAAAGTACACTTACCGCGAATTGATAAGCGTTTAAGTCTGATTTTTACCGATAGCGAAGATGGCGACAGCGATAAAGTCGATGCTGGAATTAGCACCGTAACGGGCAAAAAGGAAAATACAAAAGTCGGTCTGCAATACAATATTCAAGATGAAAAGCGGTCGCGTTTGGACTTTAGTGTCGGTCTCCGTTCGTCATTCAAAGGCAAGGCTAATATACGTTATCGCTACGAGGTGCCCTGGGGCGAGCACTTTACCCATCGCTTTACTGAAATGTTGTATTTTATAGATGGTGAAGGCTTTGGTGTTCGCAGTCGTTATGAATTTGATCGAACTCTCGATGAAAACCATCTGCTACGTTGGGCTAATAACCTTAAATTTTCCGAAGATACCGATGGCGTTGCCTGGTCTACCCGGCTACTTATGGGCGAACGTCTTAATGAAAAGTCTGCCGTTTCCTACTTTGTCTGGACTGGAGGAGAAACTCGTCCCGATTACCTGACAACGTCCTATGGGTTAGGTGTGCGCTACCGTCGTACCTTTTATCGACCATGGTTATTCTATGAGTTGGAGCCCGCGTATGCCTGGGAGCGCGAAGAGCTTATAGATAACCGTGAAGGAGTTGCAATCTTAACGGCGAGAATAGAAATCAATTTGGAACGTTTGCGTAATGCAGTGACAGATTAATAAAGCATAAAAGGCAGTAAAATGGGACGTAATAAACCTACCTCTGAATTCTTAGGGGCAACTAATTAAAGTCGCCACTGCCTTAGATATTTGACTGAATAAAAGAGACCGGGTATGTATTAATATAGGAACGCCGCTGTTTCATTTGAGCAAACCAGCGCGCTATTTGAGGGAAATCCTGATAAGCCATTGCACCATAAGTCTCAGCGATCCCAAAACGCGGCAACAGTGCACATTCGACAGCGGAGAATTGTTCGGCAAAATAGGGTTTATCGCCAAGCCATTCTTCCAGTTGCTCCAGACATTTGCGCCATGCCTGTTCACTCGTGTTGATTAGCGCCCAATCCCACTCTGCTTCGGGCTTAGAGCGTTTCTCAAATACCTGATCCCTAAGCGCGGGGCCGATTACGGTGTCGGAATAGCTCACCAGTAATCGTTGTTGGGAGCGCTGTGCGGGTGATCCGGGGTAGAGTTTCCCCGGCCCATAAACATCTTCCAAATATTCAAGAATGGTGTTGGATTCCCAGATCACCGTTTTTCCATCGATAAAAACAGGCACCGATCCTTTGGGATTGTGCTTGATCACTTCCGGGTGCTTTTCACCCAGTAAGGTATCCACCAGCTGATATTCAATCTGCAATTCAGCCAAAGCTATACGTACCTTCCAGCAGAAGGGGCAGTCGCTGCGGTGATAGAGAGTGATCATAAACGATCCAATATTAAAGGCGCGAAAGTCTAAGTTCGCGCAAATGATCTAGCACATATTCAATACGGTCACTGCCCCAGAAGATGTCTTCGCCGATAACAAAGGTGGGCACGCCGATGACGCCAAGCGTTTGCGCTTCCTCCCAGTTTTTCTCCAACTGGGCGAGATTATCCGGAGACTCTATGGCCTGCATCAATTCGGCACGATCCAGCCCTGCTTTATCGCCAACGTTGAGAATCACTTCGGTATCACCGATATCCAAACCGTACGACCATTCAGCGCGCATCATCTCTAAGAGGTAGGGGCGTAATACGCCTTTCTGTTCCGCTAGCAGCGACCCGGCCCCTGCTTTGGTGGGTTCAGTGGTCATCGGCGGCGGATTCATCGGGATGCCCATTTTTTTAGTGATACGCGCGACATCCTGCCGCGTCAGCGGCACTTTGACTTTGGCGCGATCAGGCGATGATCTACCGGTCCAGCCACCCAATGGACGCCAGATCAGATTGGTATGGAATTCATCAAACACCTGAAATAGAGTTTTCGATGCAATGTAGCAATAAGGGCTACGGAAATTGAAATAGAGTTTTACGTCGATTGGGGTTGTCATATGTGGCCCTCACCCTAGCCCTCTCCCAGAGGGAGAGGGGATTACTGTGCACGGACGCGACAATAATATCGCGCACCGTTCGCTTGTCTTTGTCCTCACTCGTTCTCCACACTTTGGGAGAACATCAGATCAATCCCTTCTCTGGGAGAATCTACGGTCTATCCCCTCTCCCTCTGGGAGAATCTACGATCTATCCCCTCTCCCTCTGGGAGAGGGTTAGGGTGAGGGTGAGGGTGAGGTGGAGTGGCAAACTACTTCGCCCCCCGCTCTTTCGCCATCGTCAACGCCAGATCCTCGATCATATCCTCCTGACCGCCAACCGTCCCGCGACGCCCCAGCTCTACCAGAATATCACGAGCGGAAATACCGTATTTCTCTGCCGCACGCTGTGCAAACAACAGGAAAGAGCTGTAAACACCGGCGTAACCCAGCGTCAGCGCATCACGGTCGAGGCGAATCGGATGATCCATCAGTGGCACGACTAAATCTTCGGCAACGTCCATGACTTTGAACAAATCCACACCCGATTCAACGCCCATACGGTAAAGCACGGCGACAAAGACTTCCAACGGCGTATTGCCTGCTCCCGCGCCCAAACCAGCCACAGAGCCGTCGATACGGCCTGCCCCGGCATCTATCGCCGCCAATGAATTGGCAATACCCATGCCCAGATTATGGTGGCCATGGAAACCAATTTCGGTTTCCGGTTTCAATTCAGCACGCAGTAAGCCGATTTTTTCAGTGACCTGATCCGGCAACATATAACCCGCCGAATCGGTACAATAAACACAGTTCGCACCATAGGACTCCATTAGTTTGGCCTGTTCCAGTATTTTCTCAGGTGGCGCCATGTGCGCCATCATGAGAAATCCGACCGTGTCCATCTTCATTTCAGATGCTAAACCTATATGCTGCTGGGATACATCTGCTTCGGTGCAATGGGTAGCCACCCGAATAGTACTAACGCCACAATCATGTGCCATTCTGAGATGATCGACTGTACCAATGCCCGGCAGCAACAAAGCTGATACCTTGGCCTGCTTCATTTTGGGCACAACCGCGTTCAGATATTCTTCATCGCTGTGTGCAGGAAAACCATAGTTTACTGAGGCTCCGCCCAAACCATCACCGTGAGTGACTTCGATCAGCGGCATACCGGCTTCATCCAGGCCAGTGGCCACATCTATCATCTGCTGTAAACTGATCTGATGACGCTTGGCGTGCATACCGTCACGCAGGCTCATATCGTGGAGAGTGACTTTTTTACCTTCCAAATTCATACTGTGACCCTCCTATCCGCGCGCCGGTAATGAAATAGTGTTGTTCGCCGCTTCTTCGGCAAACATCTCTGCGGTCCGTAAACCCGCGGCTGTCATAATGTCGAGGTTGCCAGCGTATTTCGGCAGGAAATCACCCAGCCCTTCGACCTCCATAAATACCGAGACACGATTGCCATCAAAAACCGGTCCGTTCACCAGCCTATAGCCAGGTACATATTGCTGCACCGCTTCGACCATATCCAGTATCGATTGAGTGATCGCTTCCTGGTCTGGTTCATGTTCAGTCAGGCAATGAATAGTATCTCGCATTATCAGTGGTGGTTCAGCTGGGTTAATAATAATGATCGCTTTACCCTTTTTCGCACCGCCTACCTGCTCCACGCCCGCGGCAGTGGTACGGGTAAATTCGTCGATATTCACACGGGTACCGGGACCCACTGATTTCGAGCCAACAGTCGCTACAATTTCGCCATAGCTAACCGGCTGCACACGGGAAACCGCTGCTACGATGGGAATCGTGGCCTGCCCGCCGCAGGTGACCATGTTGACATTCATTTCCAGTTTTTCCGCATGCGCCTTGAGATTCACTGGCGGAATACAGAAGGGGCCAATCGCCGCGGGCGTTAGATCAACCATAATCACACCCAACTCATTGAGCTTTCGGCTGTTTTCCGCATGCACATAGGCGGAGGTCGCATCGAATGCAATACGCACGTCATCTTCGATAACGTGAGGCAACAAACCATCAACACCGGACACAGAGGTTTTCATACCAAAATCACGGGCTCGTTTAATCCCCTCGGATTCTTCAATACCCACCATCCAGACTGGTTCGATCCAGTCGCTACGCATGGCCTTCATCAGCAAATCAGTGCCAATATTACCGGGGCCTATAATGGCCGCTTTCAGTTTCTTACTCATCATTCAATCCCGCAATTTGATCTACCAGTTCCTACACAAATGTCATCGTGATGTCGCCCAGGTGCTGATAGCGCACCACAATGGAGTCACCGGGCTCAACCAATACTGCCGCAGTAATACCTCCGGTCATAATAAATGAACCCGCCGGTATCTCTTCGTCCCGCTCGTCCAGCATTTTCGCTAGCATGGCAACGCTGTTCGCGGGGTGGTCTAATACCGCAGCACCGGCACCCATCTGCACTACTTCGCCGTTTTTAAGCATCACTACGCCCAAGGTGCTCCAGTCAAACGCATCGGGCGCCGCGGAACGACTACCCACTACAAAGCGTGTTGATGAGGAGTTATCCGCCTGCACGCTGGTGATATCGAACTTGAAATCCTTATAACGCGAGTCGATGATTTCGACCGCTGGCACGACAATATCAGTCGCATCCAGCACCTCTTGAATTGTTACATTGGAGCCCTTTAATACTTTTTTTGTAACGAGCGCTAACTCTGCCTCCACCTTGGGGTGGATTAACTCGCTGGTTTGCACTTCGGCTCCATCGGGCAGGCTAAAATAATCTGCCAGGAAACCGTAACAGGGTTGCTCTACCCCCATCTGTTCCATCTTGGCCCAGGAGGTTAACCCCATTTTCATACCAATCATTTTGACACCGCGCGCTTCTTTGTTGCGGCGAATTTGCCATTGAACATCCGTGGCATCAGTGAAGGTCATATCTGGATAGTCGTCAGTAATTTTGGTTACCTCGTAGGCTTCCAGTTCCGCTTTTTCCAAGTGGTCAGCCAGTTGCTCCACGGTGTTTTGATCTAATGTTCGCATTGTTTTTCCCTATTTATTCCCCACAAGGGGATAATCACTGTAGGGGGTCGCACCTACAGAATTCATTGACCCAGCAGTCCGTTTAAAAGCTACTGCTAGGTGAACTGCACCGAGCAATCACCAATCCCACCAATTCTTACGCTCATGTGATCGCCAGCCTGAACGGGCTCCAATGGCACCAGCGAACCAGAAAGAATAATTTCTCCCGCTTTCAATGGAATGCCAAACTGGCCCAAGGTATTCGCCAACCAGGCCACACAGTTAACCGGGCTACCCAATGCGGCTGCGCCGGCGCCGGTGCTTATCGTTTTACCGTTTTTAGCAACCACCATACCGCAAGTAACCAGGTCAACATCCTGAGGCCGAACAGCGGCTTCTTCATTGACCACAAATAAACCGCAGGAGGCATTATCCGCCACGGTATCCTGAATCTTGATGCGCCAGTCTTCGACCCGCGAATCAACCACTTCAAAACAGGGCATCACCGCTTCGGTTGCCGCCAGCACTTGCGGAATGGTTACACCTGGGCCTGTAATATCGCGCTTTAATACAAACGCGATTTCACCTTCGGCCTTTGGCTGAATCAGCTCTTTACTAATCGGCATCTCACCGCTGTAAACCATTCTATCGGTCAGAAACCCGAAATCAGGCTGGTGCACGTTAAGCATGTTTTGCACTGCTTTACTGGTTACTCCGATTTTTTTCCCTATCATCCTCTCACCCGCCGCCAGTCGGCGTTCCAATATTTGCAACGATATATGGTAAGCATCTTCAATGCTGATATCGGGGTAGCGCTCGGTCAGCGGCTTCACTGTAGATCGATCCACCAATGCCCCATAAAGCTCATCACCTAGTGACTTAATCAGTTCTTTATCCATCATTATTTAATCCTGCTAATTTAAAAATGCTTTAACCAGTTCGATAAATCGCTGGTTCTTTTCAATTTGAGTCCAATGACCGCAGTGCCCAAAAATATGCAACTCGGCATCTTCAATCCACTCTGCCAACCTTAGAGAAGTGTATAAGGGTATCACCTTGTCATCACGGCCATGAATTACCAATACCGGCTTATCAATCGCACGAATATCTCTTTCCTCCGAAGCCATCGCCTCCACCCACCTCTGACGTGGCGCCGGGAACAGGCTGGCATAGCTATCCTGAACACCTGGACGAATACTGGCCTCGAAGCGCAGCTGTGCCAGCTCATCATTAACCAGAGCGCGATCCCAGGCGAACAAATCCATAAGTTTGCGCATGTTTTCTACTGAAGGCGTGTACCCCCAAACTGCATCCAGTCCCGGTGTCAATTCAAAAGATATTCCAACACTACCCATTAACACCAGTTTGCGCACCCGCTCCGGATTCTTGATACAGATTGCCAGCGCCACTGCACCACCAAAGGAGTTCCCTATGATATCGGCTTGCTCGATATCCAGCGCATCCATCAGATTGATCAGCTGATCAACCCATGCATCCAAACTGTACTCAAATGCCTGCGGCCGCTCAGTAAAACCAAAACCCACCATATCCGGTGCAATTGCTCGATGTTGTTCTGCGAGACGTGGAATCACTCCGCGCCAGTTAGCCCAGGCTGAAACACCCGGACCGGAACCGTGAATCAGCAACAACGGAAAACCAGTCCCCTGATCGTGAAAATTCGTACTATAACTACCGGTTACGAGACTGTTCGCAATTTCCGGATTGGTGTGTCCCATCTGTTCTCCAGATCGCTATAGTTTGATACAGATATTTTTCAGCTCGGTGTAGAACTCTAACGAGTGTTCTCCACCTTCCCTGCCGATACCCGACTGTTTGGAACCGCCAAAGGCGGTGCGTAGATCACGCAGGAACCAGCTGTTCACCCAGCAGATGCCACATTCGATCTGACCGGACACGCGCAACGCACGCGAAGTGTTCTCAGTCCACACTGCAGCTGCCAATCCATAAGGAAGGGAGTTGGCCAATTTAATCACTTCCTCTTCGGTATCAAAGGGGCGAATATGACAGCAAGGGCCAAAAATCTCTTCGGTAATTACCGCCGCATCATCCGGCAAACCGGTCCAAATAGTAGGCTCTACCCAAGCACCAGCGGCCAATTCAGCCGGCATATTCGGGACTCCGCCGCCCAGCACAATCGTCGCTCCAGCATCTTTTGCCTTTTGGTAATAGCTAAGTACCTTGCGTTGATGTTCATGACTGACCAGCGGCCCCATATCGACAGTCGGATCTTCTGGAATACCGAGTTTTAATTGTTTAGCACTCTCGGCGAAACGAGCAACAAATTCATCAAATATCGGCCGTTCCACGTAGACGCGCTCGGTACCTAAACAAACCTGACCACAGTTGGCGAACACCGAACGCATGGTGCCCTCGATGGCTTTTTCCATGTCGCAGTCGGCAAACACGATACCCGGGTTTTTACCACCCAGTTCGAAGGATACATCACGCACGCCTACCGCCGCCGCTTTCATAATGGCTTCGCCAGTGCGTGTCTCACCGGTAAAGGTGATCGCATCGACGCCCGGATGCTCAGTCAAAAATGCACCCGCGGAATCGGGTCCAAACCCATGAATCACATTGTAAACACCGGGTGGTACACCCGCCTCGTTCATCACTTCGCCCAATAGCGCGGTAGTGGCTGGGGTTTCCTCGGAAGGCTTAACCACAACGGTATTACCACAGGCCAAAGCAGGGCCAACCTTCCAGGTCATCAGAAGCAACGGCAGATTCCAGGGGCTAATTACACCGATAACCCCTTTTGGCCGACGCACAGAAAAGTTCAGCGCGCCTGTACCATCCGGCGTTGGCGTTTCGAAAGACTCATTACCTACATTTTTAACCAGATCCGCAAACACCTTAAAATTCGCGGCACCACGAGGAATATCAATATGATTCGCAATGGATACAGGCTTACCCGTATCTGCACATTCAGCCTTGAGAAATTCATCAAATCGCGCAGTTACGCCATTGGCAACACGGTGCAGAATCTCACTGCGCTGATCGTTCGTCATTTTACCCCAGGGACCAGTTAACGCTTCACGCGCCGCCTTAACCGCGGCATCTACTTCCGCCCGCCCAGCCTCGTGGACAACCCCTATTAAGGAGCCATCTACCGGAGTGCGGTTCTCAAAGGTTTTACCTGAGGTGCCTTTCGTGTATTCTCCGTTGATGAAATTTAATATCTCTTTTGTACTCATTTATACGCTCTCTCTATCAGCACCAATTTTATTTAATGCGGCCACCGCACACTCCATATCCTGCGCTTCACTGGCACCAGAAACACCAATACCACCGACTCGCTCGCCGTCCACCACAATGGGAAAGCCACCACCGAACATCACCATCCGATCCCGTTGTAAAAGCCCTTCTTTTACTGCATTCGACATGCCCTGAGACACTTCAGTCCAACGGTGCGTTGGCAAACCAAAACTGGTTGCGGTATAGGCCTTGTCCGTCGCAATGTCACTGCAATGCAAGGGTGCCAGCGGATCGCACAAAAATGCAATTGTGCGACCGCCGCGATCCACCACTGCAACACTGATATGAACTGACAGGGCTTGCGCCTGCTGCATTGCCGTTGCACAAGCCTGCTGTGCAGAGGCCCAGCTGACCGAACTTTGTTTGACGATATTCATTAGCGCTTCAACTTAGGTTACAACACTTAAAAAGCGCTCGTTTAGTACACGGTCATGGTAGAAAATCGCTTTACCCAATTGATCCGCGTCCCAGGTAACTACAGGGTGATCTGGATAGGTATAATCCCCACCACAGAATACTTCTGAGCGGTTACCGGAAGGGTCGAAGAAATAAATAGTCTGCCCATGGGTTAAACCATGTCGGGTCGGTCCAATATCTAAAGACATATCGTGCATTGAAATCAAATCGGCAGCTCGCAACACATCGCCCCAGGTTTCCAGATAAAAGGAAGCGTGGTGAAGCTTGCCTTTTTCCGGATGACGAACCCAGGCCAAATCATGTGCTTTCATGGAGCAGCTGATAAACTGGGCTACACGCAATTCTCCATCGACAACTTCCTCACTCAACTGAAAACCGAGCACCTTGCAAAATAGGTCAAGAGCACCATCGAGATCATCGCCATAGAGTAAGCAATGGTCAAAGCGCTGCGCACGCATACCCTTCAACTCCTCCGGCCAAGCATCGGGGTTTTTCGGATGAATGCCCCACTTACCTGTTTGTTTTTTCTCTGCATAGAGCTCAAACATGTGTCCTGTGGGCGAATCAAATCTTACCCGTTCACCACAATCATTTAATTCACCGGCGGGGATCACTTCTACCTGACAACCAAACTCAATCAACTCCTGTTTCAATTGATTCATCACTTCAGTGGAAACTACTTTGAAGCCCATAAAATCCATACCTGGCTCATCGGCCTGACGCAGCACTACTGAATAGGCATCAATTTCTGTCCAGCCCTTGAGGTAGACACGGCCACTGGCATCACGATCCGTTTCAATCAACCCCATACGATCGCGGTAATGGCATACTGCTTCATCCATATCCATGACACGAATCTGAATATGCCCTGGTCTCATTACACCTTTGCTCATTTTGCCTCTCCTCGATTATCTAAATACCAGCAGTTTTTACCTCTATACAAGTTCTTCTGAACAGGCTCTGTACTGGGAATACGCGGTTTTCGCATTGCACCCATAAATGCTCACCCTACCCTATATATCTCGAAATTTTCCAACTTTTTCTACTATCCAATCTATCTAGTCTGTTTGCTGACTGGAGGCTACCACTTCAAACATTAGATTAGTGCGCGGATAAGCTCGACAAGCCAGAGCATAACCCTGCGCCTCTTCCGTAACGGATACCTGTTTACGACTCATCGCTTTAGTCAGGTAATCTCCCTCTACTACCCTGATCTTGCAAAGTCCACAGCCACCGCCGCGACAACCTACTTTAATTAAGCCGGGATTGGTTCTCTCCATCGCCACCAGCAGGCTTTGATTCGATGCACAGTTAAAAAAAGCTCCCGTCGCTTTGTCCTGTACTTTAAATTTGGTTGCCTGCTCCACCAACACTTACTCCGTTAGATTCGTTTGAACAGCGCGCTTCGAGTCGCTTCACCAGCGCCATCGGCGGCCGTTAGAAAACGCTCCATATGGATATCGCGCTCAAACAAACGTCCCTGCATTAAAGCGCTGATGGCGGCATCGATCATGGGCGGTGGGCCACAAAGATAAGCCGTATTTCCGCTAAATTTACCCTCAAAATGAGCCACTGCGGCTTCGTGTACAAAGCCGGTAAATCCTTCCCAGCGGTCATCAGGATCAGGTTCGTTTAGCGCAGGTACGTACTCAAAGTTATTATGCTCCCTGGCGAGCGTCTCGAACAACTCCCGGTTGTACAGCTCAGCCACACTGCGCGCACCCTGGAACAGCACAATCTTGCGTTGATCACCCGCTTCCAGTAGATCTAAAACCATCGATTGCGGTGATGAAAGACCTGAACCACCAGCAATAAATATTAAATCTCCAGGTGCAGATTTACGTACAAAGAACTGACCGTAAGGACCGGAAAGCTCCAGCTTGTCGCCCGCCTTAAGCTGCTGGTGTATATATGTTGTGCCCGCTCCCTCCGGTACATGTCGTACATGCAACTCGATTTCATTCTTGAGCGAGGGTTTGTTGGCAATAGAAAAGGCTCTAACCCCTTCTACGCCTGGAATACTCAGGTTAATATACTGCCCTGCCTGAAATTCCATCTCCCCACCCAGTTCCAGATGGATCCCCTTAATCGTCGGCGACAGCTGTATGATTTCTGTTACAGTCGCGTGATAATCCTCGACCGGATAGCCAGCAAAATCCGGATCCACATCGATGTCTGCCTCAATCACCATGTCAGATTCTGCAGTCGCGCAACACACCAGTATCTTGCCTTCGTCACGCTCCATATCCATCAGGGCAAAAGGCGACGCATTCCCGACTTCATAGTCTCCCTCAACGACCTGGCATTTGCAGGTCGCACAGGTGCCATGACCACAGGCGAATGGTAACCAGACCCCCTGCCGCAATGCCGCGTCCAGAATGGTCTGGCCCTCCTCCACTTCGACGATATCGCCAGTGGGTTCAATGGTGATTTGATAACTCATGTTTCGATCTTCCCTCTGCTATCGTTTTTGTGTACCTAAATACCAGCGTTGGCGTAACCCATTAGCTCTGGCGTAGCAAAGCGGATTAATGATTTATGACCTACACCCTGTTCCTCAAGTCCCTTACTCAAGTCAGGAGAAAACGCTTGACCATCCAATAACCAATTGGCAGTTTCCCAATTTATTTTCTTAAACTCTGGATGTTGACCAAAGGCGTCAGGCATCACCTGTTCAATGAGTTGACCGAAAGTCATGTCCGGCGGTAAAGGTATCGCTTTCGAGGCACAAAACAACAGGTGGTGATCCCACCCAATAAAGACCATGATATTACCGTGGTAGTTTTCCCGTGCGTCTTTTACATCACCGTGATAATCCGGTGTCATCGCATGTACTGGCATTGTGGTTTCTCTCTCTAATCCAAATAAATCGATCAGCCGTTATGACTGTGTCGGTTAAGCCACACCTTTCCAGGCTTTCCAGCGCAGATCATCGGGCGAACCGGCGTATTCCATATTGTCCGCGCCCATATTGATGCGGTAATAATCTTTCAATACCGTCTCCACATCTGCACCGCCACAATTGCCTTGGAAAATCTGCTGGACGGGCAGCCAGGAATGCACATATTTTTCTGGCTCGTCGTCAAAGATCGTTTTACAGCCATCGGAACAGAAGTGATATCGATCATCCTTGTAGACTGAATCTCGATAGGAGATTAACGTTGGGTTATCCATTTCAGTAAAGCCCATAGGAATCTGACAGACTTGGCATAATTGAGGTAAACCCGAGCAGTAGAAACGCTCTCCCGCTTTCTCCATTTCCGCTGCTAATTCGAAACGAGGACGATAGTACTGATCGAAAGTGGATGGATACTTTTCGCTTAACCAATCCAGCTCTTTGGCGGAAGGAATCCAAGTATGGAAGGCGGAGGCATGAGTGAAGTTGTAGAAAATCCACCAGGCCTGGTGGCTCAGATGTTCTTTCTCTTTAGCAATGGTTTCAACATAATCCGGCATAACGATGCCGTAGCGCGCTAGATCCTTAAACAAAGAACCAGCCGCATCCTCAAAATACACCTCCCAGGCTTCTTTCCAGGACATCACTTTATTGGGCAACATGTAATCCATCATCATCGCCACCAGCGCCAATACCCGGTAGCCGCGCCATAACCATTTGTTGATCCATTTTTGCACGATCGGCAGATTGTCTTCGTGCTGCTCCAACAGGAATTTAATGACTTCCAGTCCGAGCGTCATGTGACGCGCCTCATCGGACTGCGCAGAAAAACCAAATGTTACGGTTGCCATATCGCCGTTGTAGGCCGCACCCGACATAAAGGGCACAAACAGCAGGTTAGTCAGTACATATTCAAAGGAGAACCCAATCGCGATCATAAACTCGAATGGCCCGGCACTGCGCGCGTCGTCAAAGAAAGACTTGGGCACCGACAGATACCAAACTCGATCATGCATATGCGGGAATTCGTGGAAACCATCAAAGAATTTATTGTAATGGCTCATCGCATGCACTTGAGTTTGCACATGACGCAGCTCATCCAGAGACTGCATTTGACAAGCCACTCGGGCACCGACGCCACTAAACTGACGACCTACTGCCGCAAAACCTTGATGTGCCTGGTATTCCAAAGGTGACACGCCAGTTAGAAATAGCTTTATGGCATTCACATAGCGAGCATCGGTGACATTGACATGGCCATTGTTTTGCGAAAAGGCATCAAAAATTGCGTACAGCTTTTTCTCTTTTTCCGCCTGATATTTCCAATAGGCATCCATGGTCAATCGGAATGGATCTTCCCATTTGCTCCAATCGGTAATCTTAATGCCCTCAAAATCCTCTTGCGGAAAAGCTTCCTTGCGGTCCTGATAATCAAAATCCCAGTCCAGGTCCCGGGTTAACAGGCGGTACTTGTCTTTAATATTCAATTTGGTAGCCATTCTTCAATCCCCTACTGTTTCCACTCGATGGTTAACTGATCGTCATCTTCATCGACGTTACCCGCCAGGGTAATTAAGTTCATGTGCAGTTCCTGGACATTCCAGTCACGGCCAATTTTTTCCTCAACTGTTTCACGACGAATCACCAGTTTATTTTCGTTCTCTACCCGGATCATGGCCGGCTGACGAATCACTGTTGCGTCCGGGTTATCTTCTTCCATAGCCTCAATGATGTAACGAGACTCTTCGTTGTCCTGTAAGGCGATGTATACTTTTGACATGACCAACTCCTCTATTTAAACAATCCCGCCTTATTTAGACGCTTATCCAATTCTGCCTGCGCTAACGGTAGGGCTTGCGCTCCCAGCATTTCCTCAGCCAGGGGTGCTAATGCCGCCTCAACCTTTGGGCGCCAGGCGCTAATCCACGTTTCAAGAGTCGCTTTATTGGCTTCTGACTCAGCTACCGCTGTTTTCATCACAGCGTCCACCCAGCGGCTCGTATCCTTATGCCAGTTCTGCATAAACTCCATTAGCATCGCCACATCCTGAGCACCGTTATCTCTTAACCACTGCTCGAATTGATTAAAAAAGATGTCATAGTTGAGGGTATCCATAAGCAGATCCTGTACCACAAACAGCTCAAACCAATCCTTCGTTATCAAGGTTTCTTCACAGAGCGCGCGCATGCCCTGCCAAACCTCTTCTTGCAGCCAATAGGTTTTGGCTTCGGCCAGTTTGTCGCCAGTGTTTCCATCGAAAATCAGCCCGATACGGGACAAATACTGCGCAATACCAAACCGATCCATCCCGTCGTAAAGCAGCGCTTGAGTAATGGCGGTACCGTAACCATAAGCAGTGCCATACACGTTATTCAGGTTAGCGGTATGCTCGACATGACGCAGGGGCACCAGAAACCGGATCAACTTTGCTTTAACTTCATCGCTGAGTAGATCCGCCAGATTACGCTTCTCGAAAAAACTGTAATTACTTTCAGCAACTTCCTGCATCTTGGCGCGTTGCTGCACATAAGTACCGTAGTAAAACTGTCTGGGATCACGGAATGCGTACCAGTCTTCCATCTGAATCGCGGTTCTGCGCGTATCGTTCAGCTCATATTCTGGCTGCCACATCGGCTTATAATGAAAATTTGCGACCGCTTGCAGATCATAGGTGCCTTCCTGGTAACGGGTAGCGGGTTTATCGCCAAAGCGACGCTCGATGTGTGCAAAGGTATTTCTCACCGGCTCTAAGGTAGCGGTCTTTATTTCGATGGTCATATCTTATCTTCCCGTCTTGACTCAATGTGTTTTGGCTATCGACAATACAGAGCAGATTCAGTCCTGTTCCCCATATCTCCATTTCCTCATGTCGCGATCAACAGCTGCTGCCTGCTCCTCAGTCATATGCTCTGCCTTATTCTTTTTACAGAACTCCTCAAAAGCAGCGGTTGGCAAAATAAGTTCGATATAAATACTCGGGTCACCGATCGCAAAATCAAATTCGACAAAACCTCTCACTTTGTTTCGGACTCTCACAAAGCGCTTCTGCTGATCGAAGTTCCTTTTTTTGACTGCCTTTAATTTCATATTTATTGATACGCTCACTGATTAGGCCGAATACATTGACGCCTATAGCGCAATATTTTTGCCACCCAAGGACAGCTATCTGTCTTCGCGCTGATGATTGAATTACCAAGGCAAAGACTATGCCAAGCCTTTTTTATTTTTATTTTTCAGTTGGTTACAAATTGTCGCCACGAACGCGGCTGATCTTTTGATATGGAATTTAATGAAATCATGAATAATTTCACAAAGGATATTCATGATTTCATTAAATTCTGCCGAATCTCTCTCAATAAACCCAACAGATCTTTAGACAACCCGTCATAGCAAAAATTGATTTTATTACTCAATAAAACTTATTCCTCTTTATTTTCAATATATTAGATTACTTTTTCATGAAATTACGCTGATTAGTCGGGCATTTTATTTAATGAAATGATTAATTTTTGCCTGGCAAAACTTGGATGACAGGAGTAATTTGTGCGCATGAGTTCAGCAGAAACCAAATCAAATTTCCAGTTTCCGGATATCAACGATCTTTCCCGGTTAATCCGCTTTCAGACCGATCAGGGAAAAATTTGGCTGGGCGAGCAGCGTAGCATTCTGATGACATTACCCGCACTGGCCGGATTTCGACGCGAAGTTCTGCAATCGTTGGGGCTAGAGCGCACCAAAGGATTCTTTATGCGGCTCGGTTATCAGAACGGTCTCAAGGATGGTGAGATGGCCCGACATTTAAGACCCAACGCCAATACGGTAGATAGCTTCCTGGCAGGGCCTCAGTTGCATATGCTGCGAGGCATGGTTCAGGTTGAGCCTCTAAAAATAGAAATCGATCCAGAGACGGGCCATTTTTATATGGATCACCTATGGTTGAATTCTTTTGAAGTTGATATCTGCCTATCTGAGTTCGGCATTCTTGAAGATCCCGTCTGCTGGATATTAATTGGTTATGCCTGCGGGTATTCCTCCTCTGCACTGGAGCAGGAGATCATCTTTAGAGAAATTGAGTGCCGTGGCTGCGGTGATGAACAGTGCCGGGCTGTGGGCAAACCAGCGCATGAGTGGGAAGATCACGAGGAGTTCAAGCGCTATTTTGTTGCAGACCCTCTGATCGAAGAACTCTATGAGCTTCAGTCCCAAATATCCGGTTTACGCAAAAATATCAGCGGCAGCGACATGCTAAGTAATGCCGTAGGACATTCCAAGGCATTCCAGCAGGTCTGCGATATGGCCAACAAAGCGTCTCACTCCAATGTATCAGTGCTGCTATATGGTGAAACTGGGGTAGGCAAGGAAGTCATGGCGCAGGGCTTGCACATGCATAGTAATCGCGCCAACGAGCCATTTATAGCCATCAATTGCGCTGCGATACCTCCTGATCTGATAGAAGCTGAACTGTTTGGCGTTGAAAAAGGCGCTTTCACCGGCGCTACGCAATCACGCATGGGACGATTCGAGCGTGCCCATAAAGGTACGGTTTTTCTCGATGAGGTCGTCGAACTAACCCCTAGAGCACAAGCCTCTTTGTTGCGCGTGCTGCAGGAAGGCGAACTAGAGCGCGTTGGAGATAACCACACTAGGTCGGTTGATGTAAGGGTTATTGCCGCAACCAATGAAGATCTTGAAGGAGCTGTCAAGTCAGGTCGTTTTCGCGCTGACCTTTTTTATCGACTTAATGTATTCCCAGTAACCATTCCTCCATTGCGAGACAGGCGGGATGATATACCTCTTTTGGCAGAGCACTTTATTGACAAGTACCATGCTCGCTACCACAAAAGAACCCTGGGATTTTCCAACAAAGCAATGGACGCGCTCATGTCTTACGATTGGCCGGGCAATATCCGTGAATTGGGCAATATTATCGAGCGTGGCGTCATTCTAACTGACACCAACGACACCATCGGTGTCGACGAGCTGATCATCGGCATTGATGAAAGCTCAAACAACGTCAATGCGCTTTCCAGCTCGGGTTCGTTAATCGCAGAAAGTGACACGCTGGCCACACAAAACCTGCCTAAGGAAAGCGATGACTGGGTTGAGGAGATCTTTAGTGCGGGCATCGGCCTTGAGCAGTTAGAGAACATGCTGATTGATAAAGCCATGTCAAAAACAGGCGGCAATGTTTCCAAAGCAGCCCGCTTGCTCAACCTGACACGTCCCGCGCTTGCTTACCGACTTACCAAAAAGTAATGTTCTACCTCCCCAATCTCAAACTTCCGCATATACCGAGCGGTTCCCCACATTATATTTTTCGCTAACCATGGGCATTTTCAACAGCTGGCTCAGGTAAAAAGTTAACGAAAAGATCAATTCCTTTGCCCGCGTTTTACTATATCGTTAAATCTAAACATTGATTAATAAATTTCATCAATAAAACACCCACCAATAAAACATACACCAAATATATTTTCCTTTATATTACAAATCGTTAACTTGTTTATTTTGCGTCACAAAAAATTAATGGCATAGTCATTGCTGCATAGATAGCAGTAAAAGCCAATGCGCACCCAGGGCGGCGATTTATACTCCTGGAGAAAAAATGAGCGTAAGAAACATTAAAAATAGTTAAAAACTTGGGTTCCCTTACAGACATTGCTTTATACGCTCTCGCACATGCAGCATTTTGCGCGCCACATAGAATGTGGCAGGAAATAATAATTGTCGATAGAGTCATCCGGGCTTTATAACCCTGTGAGTGCTGTCAGCATAAAAATAAAGTAGTACCCCTAATTAAGTTATAAATATCAGCCACGATCAGGTTTCAGTCCTTAGATTGCAACCAAAACAATAGAACGACGGATTTGGCAGGCAGCTGGCTAATATTTAATTCGCTGCCCATAACAATAATTTTTAGTGACCATTAAAGAAATTTAACATAGGTATTCTAATGTATAAGGGTAATATTTTTGGCCCCGGCTTTTCTGCTATTACACTTGTTTTCAGCCTGGCTCTGCTCACGGGCTGTGAAGCGGCGCTGGATTTAAGCGGTGTAGCGGATGAGTCGTCGAAGACGCGGCTGCGCACGGATCAGTATCAAAAAATGGCGCGCAGTGGTGATGCCCTGGTGCTGGTAGGCTCTTCGGGTGTGGTGCTGCGCAGTGTCGATGATGCGCAGAGCTGGCAACGTCAGGAAATTGAAGGTCGCCCTAACTTTATTGGTCTCAGTGCCTGCCCGGCGGGCGAGCTG
>JAJFKB010000017.1 GCA_021773395.1 Gammaproteobacteria bacterium
CCGGGCAACAGATAGGGATCAGAGAGGTGGCTGACAAAATTTGGCTTGTCAGCTTTATGAAATATGATTTAGGATTCTTTGATGAGGATGAGGGCCGGGTAGAACCGGCCTCTAATCCGTTTGTACCGGAAAAGTGTTAACGATGTCTCCGGTATAAAGTGTAAACCTTGTCCTCGGTATACACCTTGATTTAATTGGCGCACTCGGGAGGATTCGAACCTCCGACCGCTCGGTTCGTAGCTGATAAGCTTTATTATTTGATCTCTTAACTAATTGTTTTTATTAATTATTTATTTTAGACCAATACAGCCAATTGCATATAAATGTCACGTTTTTCATATTAATGTCACGTAAATCTCACGAGTAAAAATAAGCATTGTGATTTATCGTCCGCAAGATTGAGTAATCTTTTGTAGCTCCGGTTAAGAGATCTTTTCAACACCCTCATGTCCACTGGTGATTCATTGCCTCTAATACAACATTAACAAACTGATCAGGGTTATGATTCACAGATAGCTCTTCTAACGCAGCCATATAATCTTGGCGTGTCTCTAGTCTAATGATTGTCCACGAATAGCCTGCTGCAACTAAGAGTGTATTCATCAAAAAACGAGCAGTTCGCCCATTCCCATCAGGAAAGGGATGTATATAACCAATTAGCCAATGACATAGAATCGCTCTAGTCAAAGGATGTGATTCTTGTTGTGCGCAATCGAACATGGTTTCCATGGCATCTGATATCGCTTCAATCGGCAGCGGTGTATGCCTGGAACCACGAATAAAGACCGGTCGATTTCGATAACCAGCCAAATCTACCGGATTCAACATACCCGCTCGCGCCATAGGTCCAAACAAGGCTCGATACCAATCCGCGACATCACCACGTAATGCGGCAATAGTAAGTTGGTTAGCATAAAGACTACGGATCGTTTCCTTAACTTGGCCATGTGCCTCCCAATAACCACGGGCAGCCAAAGCATCAAGATGTTTCTGATCCTCTTCATTTTCCAGAGGGTTCCACTGTCCACTGCGAACACGCTCTATTAATTCAGGTGTGACCCGGTAACCCTCAATAGATAGCGAGTGGTAAGCGTCATGAGTATAAGTTTCTTCAAGTCGTTCGATGGCGGCATCAATATTGGTCGGCGGTTCTATCGGCCTTTGCAATCGAGAAGTAATGCGGTCACTCAGGGATTCCCATAGCAAAGCAATTCTTGCGGCATGTGGTGATTGGGGTCGCATTGAAGTGATTTCTGGTACCGGCTCATCAAAAGGGTTAGTTTCTGTTGCCGATAAACCAGCGGCACCCATTGCCGATAATATTGCGTCAGCCTCAGTTGGCATCATGACGGCACGATATGCACCAGCTAAACGACCAGCAGCGGAAACCTGCGCTTTGTTAAGCAATTCGCTCAATAATAGTGTGTTATTGGCAGACTTTAAAGCCAGAGCTATTTCCAGCGGTTGGCGGCGAAAATAGGCTGGCCCTGCTTTTATCAACGCACTTTCCAATGGATAGATATTTACACCCTCATGATTATCGATAATTTCAGGAAGCTGGTTGGCTGTAAACAATGACAAGCTTAGGTCACTTGGTAGCTCTACTACCCTGTTTACCTTTTTGAGGTTACCAATAAGCAGCTGTGGTGGAATTACATTACTTCCAGTCTGCAAGTCCAGTGATTGCTCCGCAGAGGCGACATATTTATCGCCAATATTCAGCTGAAGATATTGTCCAATAAATGTCCAGTAGGATTCATGCCACAGTACTGAATTACCGGTATCCGGGTTACTCAAATCAGCATCCAGCAGGTACCAACCTCGAATAATGGGTTTCAAGAAGCCTTCTTTCTTTAGTAGAGTAACCTGCTTTTCATTTATCAATCGGCTTTGAACGATATTTTTGAAAGCCGCTTTTGAGGCTGCATCCAGCGCATCTGCCAACATTTCATGTGCTTGTTTGGCCATAGTCACCTACACTCATAGCATATTCATGGATTACCGGATTATACGCTCATGGATTAGCAGCCTACAAGCTCATAAGTTACCAGATAGAATATTCATTGGTTACCAACGAACGATTTATAATATAGCTGTACCCTGTGGCGCGCGAATTCTAATCTTGATAGAAAATTGGAAGGTGGCATACTACTCTTATGAAAGATGTTCTCCTGCTCCTCTACTATTTCGTGGCATGCATTATCAAGATGCTCCGTCCAGGTGGAATGAAACCTATTACTGCAGAAAACCTCATCCTTCGACAGCAACTCATTGTTATTAATCGTACTCGACTAAGATCTCCCAAACTCACTCAAACTGATCGCACATTATTTGCCATCCTAGCGCAAATCATTTCCCAACATCGACTCCGCAAACTCTCTATCATAGTAAAACCGACCATCATTCTGAATTTTCATAGAGCGCTAGTGAACCGAAAATATCGATTGCTCTATTCTGCCAAGAAACCAGCCAAGCCAGGCCCCAAAGGCCCCGGTCCGGCACTAATCAAATTGGTTGTAGAGATGAAACACCGAAACCCACGCATGGGTTATGACCGGATAGCTATGCAAATCTACCAGGCCTTCGGGGCTCGTATCGACAAACATGTAGTTCGACGGATTTTACTTAAACACTATAAACCCAATTATCCAGGTGGCCCTTCATGGATAACCTTTCTCAGTAATACCAAAGATAGTTTATGGAGTATTGACCTCTTTCGCTGCGAATCGATACATCTCAAGTCCCACTGGGTTATGTTGGCGATTGATATCCATACCAGACGTATTATAGGATTTGCGATTCATGCAGGAGACGTGGATGGAATTGCAGCCTGCCGACTGTTTAACCAAATACAAGCCGGACGATCACCACCGAAAAGGATTAGTACAGACAACGATCCCATCTTTACCCATCATCGCTGGCATGCCAATTTGCGAATTTTAGACATCGACGAGGTTAAAACAATTCCCTATGCACCGCTCTCACACCCGTTTGTGAAGCGAGCAATCGGCACATTACGCAGGGAGCTTCTTGACCATGTTCTCTTTTGGAACAACGCGGATTTATCGCGAAAGCTAGACCAATATGTTAGCTACTATAATGGGACACGTGGTCATACTTCCTTAAATAGTACAACGCCAAAGCAGAAAGCTAATAGTCTCTGCCTTAAGAAACAACCAATCAGAGAGTATTCGTGGAAGGCGCACTGTAATGGATTATTCAATACGCCTATCGCTTGCTAATTTTGTAATTCGCACGGCACAGGCGATAGGCACAATGTGAAGATAATCGTACTTCCATATGCCTAACATACCGCCTCCGGGCTCATTCATCCACGGGTAAACCCGTGGTGTTCTGTCTTCGACCGCATAAAGCGTTAGTAGTGTTCGGTGGGTAGATACACCCCCTAGGAGTAAATATGAGATACGCGGGCTTTGCTTGGAAGGGTGCGTCCATCTCATCAGGTGCCCGAAACTACAATATTGCGTTCCATTATTTATATTCGTCTAATAATGCTAACGATTAGTAAACGCTATCTCCATCAGGCAGTATAACCCCCGTTTCTTCCACATAGTGCTCCCAAAGGGCTATCAGCTTCGCTGAAACCTGTTTTTCTTTCTCCAGCAGGTCATGTTGTTCTGTCGGATCCCGGCGCATATTAAACAAATGCCAACGCCCCCCAAACTCATCCGATCGCCAGTGCAATTTCCAATCACCTTGCCTTATAGCTCTGCGGCCAACAAACTCCCATCCCATATAATATTCTTCCGAATGAACAGAGGTTTTTTCATTCCGCAGAGTGGCTATCAATGACTCGCCCAGAAGAGGGTGCACTTTCCTTCCCTTGTAGCTTTGCCCCGGGGGGCTCACCCCCGCGACTTCAAGAAGGGAAGGCATGAAATCCAACACGGTTGTAAAGGAAGCCAACCGATTATTTTCTTTAGCCATCGCCCCATAATGAATCAGCGCGGGGGCTTTTATCCCTCCTTCCGCGGTATACCCCTTGTGCTTGCTATAGGGCGCCGCGCCCGCCTGCGCCCAATTAGAACCGTACCACAAATAAGAATCTGAATTCCCCATATTCTCAAAGCTGTTATCACAACAGATTTCAGCCCAGCGCCCGACTTGAGAGCGAGAGGGAAAATTATGCCCTTCCGCACCGTTATCAGACATAAACACAATAAGAGTATTCTCAAACTCGCCCGTAGCTTTGAGGAAATCGATCAATTCTCCGATATAGCGATCAAGATCACTTACCATCGCTGCATAAATTTCCATTTTGCGCGCTTCCTTCTCTTTCTCCTCTTTCGATAGCGCATGCCAACGCGGCGCCCAGTGAGACTGATAAGCTACCGCTTCTGGAATGATACCCAATTCCTTCATACGTTCTAAGCGCTGACTTGCCAGTGTTTCGTAACCCTCATCGTAAGCGCCTTTATATTTGGCAATGGATTCCGCAGGTGCCTGTAACGGGAAATGTGGCGCTGTATAGGCAACATAAGCGAAGAAAGGGTTATCGTCATCTTGATCAGCCTTGATGTAATTAATAACTTTTTCAGTGTAAAACTCGGTTGAGTAACGACCTTCCGGCCAGTTTGTTATTTTCCCGTCTTCCCTGAACGTCGCTTTCTTAGGTCCAATAATGGGTAAATCGTTAAAGTGACCCGCTCCTCCCTGATCCAGACTAAACGACTTGTGAAACCCTCTCGCTGCAGGACTGGTTTGTTCCTCGTGCCCTAAATGCCATTTACCCACCATATAAGTGTGATAACCTGCATCCGATAACAATTCAGGCAAGGTGACCACTCCAGAATTCAGGTGCCCTTCATAGCCTTTCTTGCCTTTTTGATTTTCAGCCATCAATTCGACCATAGCGCCGATGCCAGCTAGGTGATTGTCTGTTCCGGTTAACAACATAGATCGTGTTGGGGAGCAAGTCGGTGCGGTATAAAAATTCGTCAACTGGAATCCGGCTTTAGCAAGGGTGTCTATATTAGGCGTTCCAATTTCTCCGCCAAACACCCCCAAATCCGAATAGGCGAGATCATCCGCCACAATTAACATGATATTTGGTCTAGCCTTAACCGCACTGAGATCACCACCCTGCGCCTCAAGTTGATCTCTTCCAGAAGAATCCAGTTGTGTGCAAGCGCTTAAACTTAAACAGCTCAAAACTGCCGCAAGCCATGGCCTCCGTGTTCTAAGAAAACCTTTCATTAACTCTACCTCATTAATCAACTGTGGCGCTTAAATGTGCGGCCGATACGATAAAAATACTCTTTCACTCAGGCAACACAAGCGACAAACCAAAACCCCGCAGTGCAGCCAATCCCGAGGCCAACGATAGGGTTTAACCAGCCAGGTTCTTTAAATTTATGTACTATGCCAATAAATAGAGTGCATGCAAGCACAAGGCAAAGCTGCCCCATTTCTACGCCTAGATTGAAGGCAAGCAGCGCTTTCAGCATAGCCGCTTGCGGTAGCCCATATTCCGACAACGCACCCGCAAACCCCAAGCCATGTAGTAGCCCAAAAACGAATACGATTGGCCAGTAATTAACTGTGATTCTATGCGAATGTTGCGTATTCTTGACAAGATCCGCCGCAACTAAGGCAATGGATAGAGCGATTAATGCTTCAACGGGGCGGGTCGATAAATTTACCCAGCCCAATGCAGCCGCCGATAAAGTAATCGAATGCGAAACGGTAAAAGCGGTGATCAATCCAATCAATTTACGTAACGCGCCTCCGGCAAGAAAACATAGCGCGACGACAAACAAGACATGGTCCGCTCCCGCGAGAATGTGTTGAACGCCCCAATACAGATATTGAATAAACACGCTGTCACTGACATCTTCCCGTGAGAGAGTCAATGTACCCGAATGCTCGTCCAGAACTTTAATCTGTTCGTTTCCAGCCTCATTAATAAAGCGTACCGCAATAGATGTATCCACTAAGTGCAATCCTTGCACTTCAATAGCATGGGTCACATCAGGCTCTGCGTCACAATCGAAGTATTCCTCCCGAATCCAACGGTTACCATCAACGGTTAGTTTTACACCTGTGCTTAGCTGACAGACTGGAGAAAAAGCAAGTGACAGGTCAGTTGTGTTAACGGTGCCTTCGTCGCGAGAAAAAGACCAGACAGCTCGATACTCCGTACTGTTTTGTTGAGAAATGGTGATCAGCACTGGCGCCATTTTATGCGCGTGGCAAACAGTATTAACCAAACATAAGAGTAACGCCGCTGTCAAACCTGCTCTGCTATTGGGCAACGAGAGGGTCATAGTTGATCCATCTTTTGCAACCGCTCCAGAGGATAATCTATGTCGTACTCCTGGCGCAGCTGATCAAGCGCTTGTTCTCGAATTTCGCGACGCCTCTGGATACGCCAAGCATTAATTAACTGAGCGCGCTGTTTCTCAAACCCAGGCGCTTTGACTTGCGTTCTACCCTCAATCAGAACTAAATGGCTTCCGTACATGGAAGAAAAAGGCCCCGCCCACTGATTGGGACCAGTCTCAGCAATCGCATCGGCAAATTCACGCCCGAAAGTCTCGACAAGTTTTGCTTCAGAATAACCGCGAAAATTCTGACCTAAAATGAAAGCATCTCCGATCGCTGCTTGGGCTACTTCGCCTAGCTTTAGCTTTTCTAATGCCTTAGTTGCATCTTGCTCAGCCCGCCCTTTACGACGATCGGAATTAAAAAATAGTTGCCGGAAATCAACTCTGGCTGTCACCTTCGATCCAGTTTTTTGCTTGTCGTAAAAAGCCCGTAACGGGTTATCTTCAGGGGTTTCCAAATCGGCTTTGCCTTCGATGATAAAGGCCATGGTTTGGGCCAACCTACGCCGCACAATTTCATCACTTTGATGTAAACCCAGCTTGAGTGCTTCCCGATATAGTAGTTCCTCGTCAATATAGGCCTTCAATTCGGCATTCAATTCATCTCGGCTGGGTTGTCGTCCGTACCTCTTCTTCAGTGATCGTTCCAATCGGTCGATTTTGGCTGCGGCTACCTCAATATGTTGCGCTTTGTAACCGTACCTATCACGCCAACTATCCAACGCGAACAGCAAAGCGCCTACAGCAAGGAATAGAACCAGAGGTGGAATTCTGGAGAGTAGCCTAAGCACCTTTAAAAAACTCTTTGGATTAAATTAACGGCTGAGACGCTGTGTATCCCCTATTTTATGGGCAAACTGGTTACGGGAAATTAGATACGCCCGGGCCGCCTCAGCATCTTCCTCAGAAAGCTCTGAACTAAAGCCAACCATCCCACGTGTACTCAAAATTCCGTCCAGAACTACCTGCTTAAATGCTTCAGCGCTGTGAATAAAGCCCGAGTATCGGAGATCTGGAATGACACCACCTCCCACCGCACCAGCACCGTGACATCCACCACAGTAGCGATCATACACCTCAAACCCATGCGCAACCTGTTTCGTATCTAGCTGCTGGGTTGTTAGCTCTGGCATATCCCTTAACTTCTCAGTAGTCGGCGGTAATTCAGCACTACCACCTACCTTGAAGGTCAGCAAACGACTGCGATTTATCGGATGACCATCGGCACTGTCCAATGCCAACGGCCCTGTAATTAGAGGAAAAATACCGCCCCAACCCGCACTCACCGTGATGTATTGTTCACCGTCAACGGAATAACTGATAGGTGGTGCAACGATGCCGGTCTGTGAAGGGAATTGCCACAACGTCTCACCATTAGTCGCACTATAGGCATTAAGATATCCCGTCGCACTGCCCTGAAAAACAAGTCCACCCGCTGTGGATAGCACGCCGCCATTCCAGGGTCCTGGATATTCCACTCGCCATACTTCTTTCTGTGTCGCGGGATCCCAAGCAAGTAAATGACCACTGGTCGCCTTTTTGACCTGTTCAATTACATTTGGATCATCTGGAAGGGCAGCAGCACTGGTATCTACACCAAGGTTTACCGCAAGCTTCGCAGGACTCATATCGTCATCAGCAAGGTAAGGAAAGGCGGTTACCTGCGCAGGAAGATAGACAAGTTTCGTATCCTCACTATAGGACATGGGATGCCAGTTATGACCTCCCAAAAAGGCGGGTGACACCAATGCCGTTTTACCAGTTTTCCAGTATTCAGCCTCTGGATTCACCACCGGCCGCCCCGATTCCAAATCAACATGACTGGCCCAAGTCACATTAACAAAATTCTCTGCCGATATGAGTTTACCCGTCATTCGATCCAACACGTAGAAAAACCCATTCTTAGGTGCCTGCATTAGTACCTTGCGCGTTTTGCCCGCCATCTCGACATCTGCCAATATAATATGCTGTGTCGCCGTATAGTCCCAGGCTTCACCCGGTGTGGTTTGGTAGTGCCACTTATACTCGCCGCTGCTGGCATCAACGGCAACGATGGAAGAGAGGAACCAGTTGTCACCTTTTCCCGCAGAACGCAAATTAGGATTCCAAGGAGTGCCATTGCCTACGCCAAAATAGAGCGTATTGGTCTCCTTTTCAAAGGCCATGGAGTCCCATACGGTACCTCCGCCTCCGAATTTCCACCATTCACCATTCCAGGTCGCAGTTTGCGCTTCAACCGGTTCAGTACCGGTTGGATCGCCCGGGCCGCCAGGAACCGTATAAAAGCGCCACATCATTTCACCAGAATCAGCATCATAGGCAGAAACATAACCACGCACGCCAAATTCTGCGCCACCATTGCCAATAAAAACTTTGCCATTGGCTACTCTTGGCGCTCCGGTAATAGTGTAGTTCTTGGTCTGATCTACGGTAATCACCGACCAGATTTGCGTACCAGACTCGGCATCTATTGCAATCAAACGACCATCAAGGGTGCCGACAAATACACGGTCATCCATATAGGCTGCACCCCGGTTAACTGCATCACAGCAACCTTTTACTCCTGTTGATTTGGGTACCTTGGGGTCGAAATGCCACAGCTGTTTACCGGTAACGGCGTCAATTGCCAGTACATGACTCCAGGCAGAGGTTGTGTACATTACACCATCGACGACTATCGGTGTGGCCTCCTGTCCGCGCTGTTCAGGCAGATCCAGATACCAAGCCAACTTCAAATCCGTAACATTTTGCGTATTAATACCATCTAGTGGACTAAACCGGCTCTCGCTGAAAGTACGTCCATGGAGCAGCCAGTTCTGAGGTTCAGCATCCGCGTTTGCCATACGCTGCTCATATGCAACTTTCGACTTAGCGACTGGAGCTGATTGCGAGATTTCAGAATGACCACCACAGGCGGCCAAGAGCACTGCTGAGCAAACCAGTAATCCGGCAAGCTCCGTAGAAAAATGGAATCGTTTCATAGCTAGAACCTCATATCTTCTAATCTTATTATTAGCTTTATATCGCTCAATACAACAAACAAGTTTATGCGTTACCGTTACTGTGGCGTATACCAAATAGGAGAGGACCAGGCCATCTCTTGAATCACGTGTTTACTTGTTTCCTGGCAAACTGCTGGGCGATCTACTTCATCCAATTTCAAACAGTCCAACAAGCTCCAGCGCGGGCTCGGGTTTTCAACGGCACGCAGATAGTAATAAGAAGGCATCTCAGGATCAAACTCCTGATCTTCAAATACTGCGCATAAACTCGCATGGCCATCCCCATAGCGTTGACCCGTGCTGGTATCAACGCCCGCCCCGTTATCCGCCGAACCGGCAACAGTATGTACCTTATAGTGCTGCTTGCCACCGGCATCAATCCAGCCTTTGATAATTTGCAATTGCTGCAAGGGGGTTGCATGGTCACCAGCATCACTCTGCGCTGCCAATATAAACGCCGGGCTCTTACCCTTCGAAGGGGCAGAAGGGAGATCCCCTCCCATGGGTACACCACTGGCATAGCCATGCTCCACCATATCGGGCCTATTACAACTGTTAGCATCAATCGCCCAACCGCCGAAAAAGCGTGGCGAAATACGCGGACCCGATGTACCGAATGTCTCGCGACGCTGCATCGCGTCAAAGATAGCGTCGCGGGAATTCTCAACTGCCCATACCCCAGCAAGGCCACCCGGATTACCTTTAATACCGCTCGGTAACGTGCCAGGTTTAAGGCGTTTGAGTATAGTCATCTCACCGGTCACTGCACCTCGCCAAGCATTCTCCGCCACATCGCCAGGTGTACCTGTATGACCATCGGTAGAGGCAATCACCCCCATTTTTACAGGGTTTAAACCTATTTCCTGTTGTTCTTCCATGCCTGAGAGCAGGGCCGTTCGCAGAAAATCGTTACGCGAAATGCAGCCGCCCGCAAACATTCCCAAGCCGCCAAGCTCATCCTTAGCACATTCAGTAGTGGGTGCATCCTCTGGCTTGTGCAAGACCAGATCGGCACCTTCAAGATGAAAGTTCCTGGCCTGGGAGGTTTTACCCAGTATGCGAACCTGCTCGATATCACAAAGTTCATCAGCAGCGCCCAAAACCGAGGAAAGACCATTAACACACTCGGATGCCCCTTTGTGCTGAAAGATTTCCATAATCGGTTCCCTAGTTAGCCGGGTCTCCGCGTATCGTATCTTATTTTCCCTGGTCTGCTCCTGACCAACATAGGGCGTTAGCAGCTTGCCGTTTGACATGTTGGTATTGTGCGGAATAGTAATATAGTCACAGTTATTACTGTCATCACACTGCGCGTCAAGCTGATCCCAAAGCATAGAATCTAGTGGCGCTTCCACGTAGGAGATAGGCAACTGAGTAACATTGTCATTACGGAATATAACATTGCGATGATAGTTGGATTGCCCCCAGGAACCCGTGTATTCGTAGCCTATAAAACTGGTAAAAGAACAGGCGTCGGAACGATCATAAGCAGCTTCTGCCGCTTCTATGGTGCGTTTCCATGGCCCTTTGGCTGCGCCTATACAACGTTGACCATCAGCCCCGCAAAGCATCTCAATACGTTTGGGATCTTTTTGGCCAATGACAGTCGCTAGCATCAGTGTCCCACGAAATTCAATCTCTCTATATTTTTGGCAGAATTCACCATCGTATTCGGAAGAGTCAGGATTTATACACAATGCCCGCTCCCCCAGGTATTCGCTGTGATCAGTAACAGACAAGAAATCCAGGGGACGGTCGATTTGTGTCGAGCCTATTGGTTCACCCTGCTCATTCTGAGGAAAGAAGGCAATAGGTTTGCCCCTGGCAAAATTATAAGCATCTTCCGGCATAGTATTGATACGACCTGCCACCGCATCGAAGGAAAGAGCAGTATGAACGTGCAAATCACCAAAAAGAGGCTTGCGCAGAGGCGCGTAGTCAGCACATGCTTCGCGGTCTTCGGTATAATTTACGGGATGACTATTAGCACCGGTAGATTCCATCGTAATGCCGGGAGACATCTTTGTCGTTTGCGCCTGAGTTGCTTTATTGTTGTCGTTACATCCAGTTAAAACGACTGACAGTATCAACATTAAGCCACCAACGTTGGCTAATCTCAAACTAGAAATTGCTGCCATAACTACTTCCTGTTGCGTGAGAAGGAAGAAAATCCGGTTGGCAAAAACCAACCGGATCATTCCGCGATTCTAGCACTTCAGTACTAGAAGGAGTACTTAGCTTGAAGGGCAATACTTCTGGTCCGCTCTAGCAACGCGAAGTAAGAACCGCCACCTTGAGGCAAATCATTCGACTGCGAAGTAGTGAACTCATCAGTTAAATTTTTGCCAACCAGCGCAACTTGCCAAACTCCGTCCTGATCACCAATAGCAATGCGCGCATCAATTTTCTCATAGGCATCCTGCATTGTATTTGGGTCGTTATCAGCCGCTGTGAAGAATTCATCAGTGAAAACGACATCAAGTCCAAAGCTTAATTCCAGATCAGAAGCGATGGGCATAACATAATCCAAATTAAATACACCACTCCAATCCGGAGAGAAAATCAGCGATTCGCCAGTCAAATCACAGGTGCCAGGAATAACTGCGCTCGGGTTAGGACTATCAAATCGACATTGCTGACCGTCAAACTCTTCGTATTCAGAGTCCAAGAAGGAAAACGACAAGCCTAGTGTTAATTCGTCGGTAGCCGCCCATTTAATATCACCCTCCAGCCCTTGAGTAACGGATTCACCGGCGTTACCAACCAGAAAGCCACCTACACCGTCAAAGGTACTCACCTGTAGCTCCGAATATTCGGCGCGAAACAGCGCAAGGTTTAGGTTCATCGCCCCATCAAGCAAAGTGGTTTTCATGCCAATTTCGTAGGAATCTACTTCTTCTGAGTTAAACGAGATAGTATTTCCATAACGAACGGGATCCGACCCATCGGAACGTGAAATACCGTCAAAACCACCAGCTTTAAAGCCTTGAGCGTAGGTAAAGTAAACCATCATGTCGCCGGTTACATGCCATTGCAGATTCAAGGACGGAGTAAAATCGCTGTACGTATCATCTAAGTCATAGGCAGGCGTTGAAAAGAAGCCTCTGGGGTTTAGAAAACCCAAACCACTGGCATCTTGTGGCGTAACATTATCCAATTCATATGCGGTCAAGACACCGTCAACTTCCTTTTCCACTTCCGTATAGCGCAGACCCAGTGTCACGCTAAATTCATCGGAAATATTCCAGGCAATCGCGCTAAAAAGGGCATAAGACTCTTCATCCTGATTGTGTTTATGGTCCAAGACCGAACCGCCCCCTACGGGAATGGCACCAAAAGAAAACTGATCTCTTAATTCAAGCTCGCTGGTTTGGTAGTAAACACCTACGATATAGTCAATAGTTTCATCTCCCGGCGAAACGAGCCTGATTTCCTGGCTAATTTGCTCGTATTCTTCTGTTCGCGGAGAAACAATCCCTGCCCTGGGCGTGAAATCGACATCGATATTGTTGCGGAAATCATCGTAGGATGCGAATGCCGTAATAGAGGTCAGCGTACTACCATCCAGATCATAATTAAGCGTCAGGCTGGCATTGAACGTATCTTGTTCATGCACCATATTATCCGGATCGAAAGTTGGGTTAGGAAATGGCCCCGCTGCACCATCCTGCTTGTCTTCATCAAATCGATCTTCGAATTGTGGAAATCCAAGCGCCACTGCACAACCAGGAAAGCCTACAGCCCCGCCGACACCCGGACACATAACCGCCTGAAAAAGATTCCCGTCTTCCTCTAAATCACTACCTTCCACTCTTACAATAGCTTCCAGCGTATCATTGGTATACTGAAGAGTTCCCCTGAGAGCCCAGGATTCTTTTGCCGCTTCATCCCGGTCTAAGAAAGTGTTCTCTACCCACCCATCTATCTCGCGGTAACGACCCGCAATACGGTAGCCAACCTGATCACTTACAGGACCGCCAAATCCGAACTGAACATCAGATTCACCGTGATTGAATTCATGCAAACCGGAAACATACCCCTCAAAATCGCCAGTTGGCTTTTGGGTCGTAATATTAATCGCACCGGCGATGGTGTTATTCCCGAAATAGGTGCTTTGCGGACCTTTCAATACCTCCACCAACTCGATATCCATAAAGGAGCTCACCGATTGACGACCTCGACCAAAATAAACTCCATCGATAAATGTACCCACCGATTGCTCAAACCCGGGGTTAATACCAGAACCGATTCCACGAATAAACATTTGGTCGCCAGCCGCCGCTTCAGTAATGGTGATGTTTGGCATCTGCACCGTTAAATCCGACAGACCCTCCATGCCAGAGCTCTGTATTTTATCGCCACTCATCGCTGCAACAGATATCGGCACGTCTTGCAAAGATTGCGCACGCTTTTGTGCAGTAACGATTACTTCTTCCAATTGCGCAGAATATGCAGTGCTTGCCCCACCGAGAAGTGCCAAGGCAACAATCGCGCTAGACAGCTTTTTCTTAGGGTGACTTAAGCGTCCTGAGAACAAAAAAGTTTTCATATCTTCCTCCGACTCTATTTAATTTCTTATACTCACAGTTTATCAGCGCCCAAAGGCGATACATGTACTGGAATGTACAGCGCTTATGTTAATTCGAGAGTCGATTGATTAGATATTGCGAATAGCGACAAATAACTATCTATTTAGGACAATCAGCGAATAAACTACCCCACAGCAGAGCTTCGAGGTAGTTTGAGAGAAGAGAAATGGCAAATGAGCGATATGGCTTTTTCTTTCATCTTCCGTCTCTCTTCTCACAATATCCAGGAACGGGTACTACGTATTTCTGTGTGTTAATTGTTCAAAGCTGCGGGGGATTAAACCCATAAAGATAAAACAGGATTGGACATTCTGTATCTACAAAGTTGAGTTAGAAAGCCTAGTTGAATCAAACAGAATCTGTTAATAATAGAAATAGGGGCTGTCCTAGATAACAGATTTTATCTAGGATGGTTGGATGAGAAAAAGTAGACTTAGCTGGTACAAACAATCACGGTTAATTGAACTGTTTGTTGCAGGCGCAACGGCACGAACAGCCGCCCAGTTAGTTCGTGTGAATAAGACAACAGCAGGCTATTATTTTCAGCGATTAAGACAGCTCATTTATGCGCATAGTGAACACCTGGAATTGCTTGAAGGTGAAGTGGTAGCCGATGAGAGTTATTTTGGCGGTAGGCGCAAAGGGAAACGAGGTCGAGGAGCATTAGGTAAAGTACCCGTATTTGGCCTGCTAAAGAGACATGGCAAGGTTTTTACGGTCATCATACCTAATGCGAAGGCAGATACATTACTGCCGATTATTCGGCAAAAAGTAAAGCCGGATAGTATTGTGTATACCGATACATTTCGCAGTTACAATGCCTTGGATGTATCAGAGTTTAAGCACTACCGTATTAACCATAGTGAGTTGTTTGCCGACAAGCAGAATCACATCAATGGTATTGAGAATTTTTGGAATCAGGCGAAGCGTCATTTACGCCGATTTAACGGAGTGCCACGAGAGCATTTTTACCTGTTTTTGAAGGAATGTGAGTGGCGTTTTAACAACAGTGACCCAAAGAGTCAATTAAAACAATTAACTCAATGGGTTAGAAAGGATATGGGTTAGTTATCTAGGACAGCCCCTAGAAATATAACCCATAGCAAGTTTATAAAAATGTCCAAATCCCCAGATAGGATTTCGTCTGCGCTCCAAGGGCCTTCTGAATCCCTCTTTCGAATCTTATCGCTGGCCGTCACAGTGGGTATGGCAGTGAGATTTAGTCAAAAACCGTTCTTCTGCGCATATTCAGCACGCAATTGGCCATTTTGGACGGACTTATCCTGTGTCTGCCGCCATTTCTGTCGCAAATTTCGTCAAATGGGCGGTGGTTCAAACTCCTTCAGTGCAAGCAGCACTTGCTCCAGTAGTGTTCGGTGTTTTTCTTTGAGCTTCACAAATAGCTGCCGCCCCGTTTTGACGACCTTCGCTGCTATGGCATACAAACGCCATAGCAGGGTCATTGCGCGATGCTGCGCCAGCTCCTCAGGCAGCAGTTGGCGCATGAGAGCAAATAGATTGTATGACAGCGCAGCAATTAAAAAATACAGCGCATTGGCTTTAACGTCCGAGCACGGCATCGTATCACCACCAAAATCCAGCTTCGGTTCTTTGATGCGGTTTTCACTGTCCTCGCCGCGTTGGTTGTACCAGTGGATAATCTGGCTATCGCTCAGCCCATCTCGGTTGGTGGCAATCGCACGATAAAGGTAACCACCCAGGCTCACCCCTTCTGCGCTATCGGGTGAATCCAAATCCGGACTCGTTTGACCTTTAAGGGCTTTTCTCTGAATGACAAGGCTAAAGGCTTTCTCATAACCACCGATACAGAAGCTCGTGCGGTAGGTGTCCTGACCGCTGATCGCCTGGCCTGTTTTATCCCTCAAAGGCTGCCAGTCCGAATCGCTTGTTGCTTCAATCTGTGCCCGCATGGCGGCGCTGGTTTTGGCTCGAATAGCATATTCAATATCTTGCTCATCACAATACTCGATGATTTTTGTTTGGTAGCCAGCGGCATCAATACGCAGAGCGTTAATGGTACAACCTCCCGGTAACGACTGTTGGCATTGCTTGATAAATGCCAGATTATCCTGCGCTGGCGGTATATTGCCTTGACGAAAATCCACCGCCACCACCTGACCGGTTTGTGCAATATGCCCGACCATCGGCATAAAGCCTTTGTGCTTGTTGTATGTCCACTGTGCCTCAGCTTTATGGGCCACAATTTCTGTGGCGTCAATATCGAGGGTCACTTTTTTGCAGCGGTGTAAGGCTGGCTGCAACAGGGTCTTATTGACCTTCATCCAGGCATCCTGGATTTGCGGCTGGCTACCCATTCTTCTGAGCCAGTCTCCCAGCGTGGTCGCCCTTGGGAGTTTGTTGAGATCCAATACGGTGCACAGCGCCTCATCATCCTGGAGCTGGCGAATATCATCCAGGTGAAAGCTACCTTCGTGCTGCATCAGGATAAAGGTCTTTATGAATTCAGAAGGCCGGAACCCGCGGTTGCTGTTGGGTAAGGGAAAGTGCTAATCGATACGTTCGACCAGATTCAGGGAGTCCATTAATTGAGCAATGGCCAATAACCCGGCACGGGAGGTCAGTAAATCGTTTGTTGTATCGAGTTTGTAAGGTAGAATGCTCATAAGCCTTGAGTTGTTGCACCTATTGGGTGATGGTCGGTTTGGTCGCTAACCTGTTCTGGCCTAATAGAACCGGACACATTAATGAGAGACAATAATCGTCAAACATTAAGGTGTCATTATGGGAATGAAACGTAGTTATAAGCAATACCCGAAGGAATTTAAAGCTGAGGCGGTAGCCCTGGTTCTGGAGC
>JAJFKB010000018.1 GCA_021773395.1 Gammaproteobacteria bacterium
AATCAGGCACCGGTACCCGATATCACGCCGAACCCGTCAGAGCTGTTCCGGGCGATCTACGTGCAGGTACTGGAACCCTTTGATGTGAAGAACACCCAGTTGCTGATTCAGCGTGCTGAGGATGACCTGAAGCGGGATAACGCCTGGTTGTATCTGGGCTTCCAGCGTCGGGTACGTCGTCTGGCCACCGGTCAGGTGACCGACTCGTTCCTGGGATCGGATCTGATGATCGAGGATTTTGAGGGTTATAACAACCGGGTATCGGACATGACCTGGACGTATAAGGGCACCCGTAACATCATGATGCCTTTTTATAACCACAATGATCTGACATTGGATTCGGACACACACAAGGATGACGAAGGTTATCAGGTCGTGGCCTTTGCTGGTAAAGGGGGTTGTTATCCGAACATCACCTGGCAGCTGCGCAAAGTGTATGAAGTGGAAGCGGCACCAGTGGATAAGAATCACCCGATCAGCAAGCGGGTATTCTTTATGGATGCGCAGACTTACACCATTCCGCGCACCAACATTTATGATCGCGCGGGCAAGCTGTGGAAGATCTGGATGATCGGCCAGGCGCATCCCGATCATCACTTAGCCAAGAACAAAGGCACCGGGGTATCGATTGATGATTCCTTTGCGATGATTGATGTACAGGCGAACCACTGCACCACGGGTCAGTTCAAGGGGCAGGTTGATCCTGCGCTGAACCCGGTCAGTAAGTTTACCGTACAAAACCTGCGAGCCACCGGCCGCTAGGTATTCCTCTCTCGTATCCAGGGGCGCTTGATATTGCACGATTAAGCGCCCCTTTTTTTATTGATAAAGGACAAAATCATGTCTGCTCAAGCAAATAGTCCAAGCCAAAGCCTCGATGGCAAGCGCGTTGTGATCACCCAGGCAAACAGCTTTATGGGCCCCCCTCTGGTAAAGGCTTTTAATCAAGTAGGTGCTGACGTTATCCCGGATTACAGAGACTTAACTCATGACAAGGCCGCAGACAATCTGGTCTGCGAAGTTAAAAACATAGATATTCTCATTATTAACCTTGCCTCGCAGCGTATCAGGGCACAAGCCACGCAAATCACGGATCAGCAGTTTAATACACCCTTTGAGGAGATGGTCTACCCTTTGTTCAGGCTTGGTCGATCAGTACTTCCCCAAATGATCGAACGCCAATCCGGCAAGATCATTGTTCTGGGTAGCGCTGCCCCCTTACGCCCCTTCGCTGACGCCTCTGCCTACGCAACTGCTCGTGGCGCACAGCTTTCATGGGTCAAAGCAGTCGGCAACGAAGTTGCTCCCGCTAACGTACAGGTCAACGCCATTGCGCAAATATTCGTGGAAAACCAGGAATATTTCCCACTGGAATACCAGGCAACAGAGGAATTTAAACATCGCATTGCCGAAGTTCCCGCCGGTCGTCTTGGCACCGGAGAAGAACACGCAGCTGTGTGTCTCTTTCTTGCCAGCAGCCACTGTAACTTTATCTCAGGCCAGGTAATCCCCTTCAATGGTGGTTGGACTAATTAGAACCTGCCATTTCATTTCAAACAGGCTAAAAAATAGTACTCCTATCTGTCAGCCTCATCGCTAGTTGCGCAAAGGCAACAGGTAACTTATCCTGTGCTACCTTTAACCAAACGATCTTCAGTTGCATGCCTTTACCCACACCCAAAACTCTTGTATCAGCTCCCATTTGGAAAAGCCCTTTTCGTCCCCTTTATCTTTTGGGAGCTATCTACTGCCCCCTCTTAATGTTGCTATGGCTGGGTAGTTATTTCGGCCTCTCTTTTGGTCCGGACTATAGCTACAGCGCCAACCTTTGGCACGCCCATGAAATGATATTCGGATTTTTTGGCGCGATTGTAGCGGGCTTTACTCTGACATTTCTTGGTAGCTGGGCGCAAACTGAAGAAATTTCAGGTTGGCGTTTGATGCTGCTCGCGGTACTTTGGATTTCAGGACGCCTGGCCTTCTATTTATCCTCAGTATTACCCGACCTGTTCGTACTCGTGGTTGATTCCAGCCTGTATTTTGCAATCTCGGTAATGGTGGCGCCAAGACTTTGGGCGGCCCCAAACCGAGTCTACCTGGCAGCATTAATTATTTTTATGGGTATTTGCCTGGGTAATATCATCTTTCACTGGGGAATGATGCAGAACAATCTTGAGCTTGCGTCCCTGGGTCTGCGCACAGCTGTGTACGCAATCATGCTTAAATTTGTGATCGCCGGGGCATTTTTAACGGTAGTATTTACTAACAATATTCTGCCAGAACGCGGCCGGAAGAAGATCAAATTTAGCCCTGCCATCGAAGTGCTCAGCATTGCATCAATAGCGTTTTTTATTCTTTCAGATTTGTTTTCATTAGATAACCAATGGCGACTCTATGCCTCTGTAGCGGCACTGCTGATACATGTGTTCCGCTTTGCTCGCTGGCACACCTGGCAAATCAGGAGCTACCCGATCATTCTAATTATGCATCTGGCTTATCTGTGGCTACTGATTACATTCGCACTACGTGCGCTTTATGATTACAACCAGGTTATTTCCAGCCATGTGTGGCTGCATGCGTTTACGGTGGGTGCGCTGGGACTCATGGGTATCAGTTTTATGACGCGAGTGGTACTCAGACATACCGGCCGACCATTGCAACCCAGCCCACTGCTTGTCGTCTGTTACGCAATGATATTTATCGCTGCCGCACTGCGTATCTGGGCCTATGTTTTCGAATTCAATTTAGACCTTATGCTTCTTTCCGCCGTGCTTTGGACTATTCCCTTTACTGTTTATCTGTTTCTATACAGCTCAATGCTTTGGCGGCCCAGCCTTCCCAAACGCAAACTGCCGAAAAATGGTTGAGATTGGTATCTAGCGCTTCTCAACCTCAGTTTTAAAATGACTGGGGCTTACGCCCTGGTTGCGACAGAAATAACGTGAAAAATAGGCAGGATCTTTAAACCCCAGATGGTAACAGACCTCATTGATAGACATACCGGTATAGGCCAGTAACCTCCTCGCTTCTACCATTAGCCTGCGCTGAATAATATCCGACGGAGGCCGTTGTGAAAAATCGGTGCAGATACGATTCAGTTTACCAACGGTGACTCCCAGCTTATCCGCGTAACGTTGAACCGACCAGTGCTCGACCAGATGCTGTTCAAGCAAAAACCGAAAACGATCGAATGCAGCTCTGTTTCGCGATCTGAGAATATTGAGTTCGTCTGATTTGTGACGCATCCGAGCTAACATGATCATCAGCGTCTTCAGATAGGCTCCTATGAGAGACACTGATCCTAAACCAGGCCATTTGAATTCTCTGCGCAGCTGCTCCACTAACATGGTCAGCTCTGTCCAGATAGAGCTGTCAGCTTCAGTCGATGTCAATACCACCTCACCCAGCAAACCCTGCACTAAATACCTTTCCTTTAAGTCAAAAACACTGAGTAGAAATGACTCTTCAATAGTGATGATCGTACCTTGGGAATCGTGACTAAAATCAAAGCTATGCACAGCTGCCGGCGGTACGGTTATGACACTGGTGTCTCGACAACACCCATCTGCTTCGTCGATACAGGCATGAACATCGCCCTTTTCGAGAAAAAGAATCTGAAACAGATGATCGTGGCGGTGCGCCTGAATTTTCCAATCATGCAAACTACTGCGCGATTCAATGGATTCAATATGAACGAACCGCAGTTCATCCACCGCCTCGGTTTCACCATAAAGATAATAGTTGGGAATATTCTTTTCCATCATATTCTCACATCGTTTGAAGCTTATAACCGTTAACGCTATCGCCTATCAACAGCTAGTAAAATCGATTAAAAGTACCATCTTTTGAGCTTATCGTACATTCACTCTCAGTTCACCAATAATTAGAATACAGGCCAGACATTGCAACAATCATGAGCACATAGATTAAGACCAGCACCGATTATTAGTTGAAACTGCCAAAGTCGATAGAGCAATTAAAAATACAATACCGGAGGAAAAATGTCTGAGAACCAAAAATCCATGTTACCCCGACACTTTAACGCAGCCTTTTACTTTATCGACCGCCATTTAATAGAGGGAAGAGGACATAATACCGCTATCATCGAGGGGGATAACCGCTATAGTTACCAACAATTGGCGCAACAGGTCAATCAAACCGGGAACGCTCTGCGCGCCCTGGGTTTAACGCAGGAATCACGCGTCGCTCTTTGCCTTGATAATAGCTACGAATACGCCTGTATTTTTTGGGGTTGTGTCAAATCGGGGCTGATACCTGTAAATTTCAATAATGGCCTGGTAACCGAGCAGTTTGACTACATGCTTAAAGATTGTCGTGCCCGCATTTTAGTCGTCGACGAAGTGTTTTACGACAAATTCGCAACCATCCTGGGCAAACAGAACCACCTCGAACAGATCATTGTGGTAGGTGAAACAGTGCACGGACACAAAACCTATCGGCAATTGATCGATGGGCATAGCAGCGAACTCAGTTGCGCCAACACCACCGGCGATGACGTAGCACTCTGGCTCTACTCTTCAGGCACCACAGGGCATCCGAAGGGTGTTATACATTTGCACAGCAGTCTATTTCATGTCGCCAATAGCATGGGAAGAAAGATTCTCGAGATTAACGAGCAGGATATTATGTTCACCGTTCCCAAACTGTTTTTTGCCTACGGTCTGGGAAACGGCATGCTGTTCCCCTTCTCCGTCGGGGCTGCCAGCATCATGATGCGAGGCAGACCAACTGCAGAAGGTGCTCTTGAGGTACTGGAAAAACACAAGCCGACACTGTTTGGCGGTGTACCCACGCTTTTTGCCTCCATGTTGGCGAGCATTGATGACGCCAACATGGAGGAGAAAACCACTCTGCGTCGCTGTCTTTCTGCGGGCGAGGCATTACCAGAGGAACTGGGCCGACGCTGGGAAAAGAGCTTTGGCGCTCCTCTTTTGAGCGGTGTGGGCATGACAGAAATGCTACACAATTTCATCTGCAATCCAGCGGATGGCTTACGTTACGACGCATCCGGATTGCCGGTTCCAGGATACCGATTTCGCCTGGTTGATAACAACGATCGGGATGTTGCCAGTGGAGAAATTGGCGAAATGCTGGTCAGCGGCCCTACCCAGGCTTTGGGCTATTGGAATCAACGTGAAAAGGATTTGGATACCTTTATCGGCCGCTGGATGCGAACTGGAGACAAATACTATCAGGATGAGCAAGGCTACTTTCATTATCAGGGTCGCGCTGATGATATGTTTAAATCCGGAGGTAATTGGGTATCGCCAGCTGAGATTGAGGCGACACTAGTGAAACATCATGCGGTGCTGGAAGCAGCAGTCGTGCCGCGTAAAGACAAGGTCGGCAACCACAAACCCTGCGCATTCGTCACGCTGAAACCAGGTCAGTCAACCGACTACGACCCAGTTCCAGAGTTACAACGGTTTGTTAAGGACAATCTGGAACTTTGGAAGTATCCCCGCTGGATCGAACTTCGTGACGATTTACCCAAAACCGCCACCGGAAAAATACAGCGCCACAAACTGAGAGAGGAAATAAACCAGATCACGGACAGAACGGTGACGTAAAATAATCGGCACACACTCGAAAAGTGACGAAATATTGAACTTGCGCTAACGACGGCGTAAAGTAAGTCATTCGTCATTTTGCCTCCCGGAGGCAACCATGTGGTATCAAGGCCTGCTGGGGTTATCTACCCTGCAAACGTTTGTTGTTCTCGCTATATTCCTGCATATTACTATCGTCTCGGTTACGCTCTATTTGCATCGCTATAGCGCACATCGTTCTCTGCAGCTAAATATCGTAATCAGGCACTTTTTCCGACTATGGGTGTGGTTGACAACGGGGATGTGCACCAAAGAATGGACTGCAGTGCATCGTAAACACCACGCCAAATGCGAAACCAATGAAGATCCACACAGCCCAGTGGTACTAGGACTTAGTTCGGTTTTTTGGCGCGGCGCAGAGTTTTATAGCGAAGCCATAACAGAGCAAACCCTAAAACAGTACAGCAAGGGCACACCAGATGACTGGCTGGAGCACTGGCTATACTGCAGAAGTTCTGTAGGTGCTTCTCTAATGCTAATTATAGATCTGCTACTATTCGGCATAATCGGATTAACCGTATGGGCCATTCAAATGGCCTGGATTCCGTTAAATGCGGCAGGAATCATCAACGGCATTGGCCACGCCTGGGGTTATCGCAACTTTAACCCCGCAGATGCCTCTCGTAACATTGTACCCTGGGGCATAATTATCGGTGGCGAGGAGTTGCATAACAATCACCACACCTACCCAAACTCCCCCAAACTATCCGTAAAATGGTGGGAAATTGATATCGGCTGGTTTTATATTTGCCTTCTCAGAACAGTGGGACTCGCCCGGGTCGAGTATCAAAGACCGCTGGCGAAAAAGATTCCAGGTAAGCAGAGCATCGACATTGATACCTCATGGGCCATTCTCAATAATCGATTCCAGATAATGGCAGATTACTCAAAAAATGTGCTTTCACCGCTTATCAAACTGGAAAAAAACAAGGCCAACCGAACCACAAAAGTATTACTAAACAGAACCCTAAAACTACTGCGCCACAATCAGGAGGTCATCAGTGAAAAAACCAAGACAGAGTTATGCTCTGTACTGAAGCAGCATCCCCGCCTGGAAAAGGCCTATCAAATGCAGCACGCCCTAATTCGAACATGGCAGCAGGGTGCGCGAAATTCGCATGAAATGAAGCAAGCACTTATCGAGTGGTGTCGTGAAGCGGAACAGAGTGGCATCCAGACATTGGATGATTTTGCTCGATACTTAAGAAGTTATAGTCTTCCTGGAACGGGCTAAGGTCATGAAGGCACCATAATAACCCTGACCCAACCTACATCGCTATCGCCTGATCGATAACAATCGACTTATAGGCAAACCGCTCCCTGTTCACGTCTGCTTTTTATGGAGAATATGCGTCAAATTGGAGTAGGATTAAAGCCCTTTAATCTCACTAACCACCATATATAAAGGGCTTTGCCTCTTTTAGTTAATAGATGGAATACCTGTTGCGGTCACGATCTCAAGTGCTTCCTGTGAAGTAAACCCTTCATCGAGAAGCGCTTCATAATAATTACGCACAAATTTCGCAAACTGCACTGCAATCTCAGGCGCCGCCAGTGCATCCGCTTTCCTCTTTAGCGCCTCTTCCACTAACGTATTAATATCTATAGGCACTGGTAGCGGTAATAAATCCCCACCGTTGGCAAACAAATCCGGAAAAGGAAATGGTGGCGTTTCCGCGATCACATCCATCGTACTAACTGATAACACACTGAAAACGGCCGAAGCTATAACGTTTCTGATTGAAGACTTCATTCTTATTACCTCCATTTAATGTATTTTCCTAAGTGCTTAACTTAATAAAAAAATAATCAGCCGTCTATAATTTTCTTCGCACGCCGGGGTCCTGCACGCCTGGGGTAGGTTTAAGGTCCGCCTGGGGGTCATATATGTGAAGTGAACCCCTAATCTTTTCTGTGACCCCTTTCCTTTGCGGAGGTAATTTAATTCATAATTTATAATCTAAAAGTGGATAGAAGCGACCCAAACCTGTCTCTTTAACAAACCATTTATTATCAATACCTTTTCCCCAAGTTGCCGGCACATCAAAAACAACGATTTTAGTTTTAACTCCGCCTAAAATTTGACTATTTGTCGATTTCACAAGATTTGAGATATCGACTTTATATTCAATAATAATTTGCGCTACTTCTCCTTTGAGTTCATATTTTTTTATCTCAGCACTCACTATACTGCTAAGCTGGGCATCGCTATCCATTTCTTTATAAAAAACTCCATATGGCATAGAAGTTTTATAGTCATTATTCATTTGATCATATAAGGAACGCCAATCCTTTTCGTTAACATTATTAACCAACTCGTTAAGTGCAATACCCAACTCTAAAGGGTAAAGTGGCTCAAGTTGACACCCGACTATAAATACAAATACTAAGTAACTAGCTAGTTTTAAACGAATCATTGAAGTGGACCCCATCCTTAGGACAGTAATTGAGCCTCTATAAGTGTATTCCCTTTTTTACCCAGCCTCTTTCAAAGCTGGCAAATCCGAGAGCGCCATGGGGTCATGGTTAAACCTACCCCGATTTGACGCACACTCTCTAACGGGGACAATAGTCCCAGAGGAGAGTGAATATGTCGACCCAAAAAAGACAAACCTTTAGTCCTGGGTCACGCCATGGGGTCAGGTCTTTAATTTATGATCCCTAACAATCCCACTTACAGTTGAGTAGTGGATGCCATAGTAGTCACCAACCTGCTTAAGTGTATAGCCTCCACTTCGATACGCTTTAACCATGGCACTATTGCGGTCCGGGCTATTCATTTCATAATCCGCCAGACTTTTCGGCTGCGGTCGACACTGAGCAGAAGGAATCTCA
>JAJFKB010000019.1 GCA_021773395.1 Gammaproteobacteria bacterium
GCGGAAATCACCCAGGAACTGATTGATTCCGGTCTGAATCTACCCTTGTTAGAAGTGGTGGGTGCCAGCGAAGAAGATAACCTGGAAAGTGTTCGTCTGTTTGGCGAAGCGGTGATGCCGCAGCTGAAACCAGCTTCTTAAGCTGATACTGACATTTTCGTTAACAACCCCAGGGTAAAACCTGGGGTTGTTCATTAGTTAAAGGAACGTAAAGCAATGAAATTAGTAACCTTTAAGATTAAAGAAACAGGTGTACAGACTATCGGTGCTTACACCGAAGATGGTTATGTGGATCTGGTCGCCATAACCGGCGGCGAATTACCGAACAATATGATCGACTTCCTCAACGGTGGCGAAGCGAATCTTGAGCGTGCGCGCACTGCGTTGGCCGAGAAAGACGTCGTTAGCTGTTCGGGTAATTGCCTGTACAAAGAGGATCAAGTGGTGCAAATGGCACCCGTGCCACGCCCAGGAAAAATTATCCATACATCCTGTAACTTTGACGCGCACCTGACGGAGCTGACCGGATGGCAAGCACCTGAATGGCAGGATCATGGTTGGGGTGATTTCCACTTTGAGCATCCCACTGGCTTTTTAGAAGCGCCATCTTGTGTTGTTGCGAACGGCGAAGGTATTGAAATCCCTCGTTTCACCAAGCAGCTCGACTTTGAAATTGAAGTGGGCATTGTGATTGGTAAAAGAGCGAAATGTGTTACACCGGAAGAGGCGTTGGATTACGTCGCTGGATTGACCATCTTTAACGATGTGTCAGCGCGTGATATTCAAGCACGTGAGCATGCCAACAAGGTTATCCTGATGGGTAAAAGCTTTGATGGCTCATGCCCCTTCGGCCCCTGGTTGGTGACCAAAGATGAAATCGGTAATGTCAACGATCTTGATATGAAACTACGCCTCAATGGTGAAGTGCGTCAAGACGCGAATATGTCACAAACGCACTACAACGTTCAGCAGCTGGTTTCCTGGTGGTCTGAAATGACCCTGGAGCCTGGCGATATTATCACTACAGGTTCACCTCCAGGTGTCATTTCCGGTATGGAAAATCCTGACTGGCTGAAGCCGGGTGATTTGGTTGAATGTACTGTAGAAAAACTCGGTACGCTGGCAACTCCAATCATCGAATAAATCCATTCTTTATCACCTGCCACCCATTGTTGTTGAGGTGGCGGGTTGATTCAAAATTCAAGAGGATAATAGTATGGCAGCAGTAGATAAAAATCTTGTCGCCAAGGCTGTTGAGCAGATTGATCGTGACCGATTGATTAAAATGGTTATGGATCTGGTCGATATTCCAAGTCCTACCGGGTATGAGGGCGATTGCGCCAGAGCGGTTCATCAAATGCTGGGTGAGGCCAATTATGACTCGGTGCTGCAACCCATTGGAGATGAACGCTATAACGCAGTAGGTCGCTGGCAGGGTCAGGGTGGTGGTAAGTCATTGATGTTTAATGGACACCTCGATACCTCTTTTGGCCCCGAACAGGCACATCGCGGACTGGGTTATCAGTGTAAAGGTACGCTGGTTGATGACGAGTGGATCTATGGCATGGGCTCTTTCAATATGAAGAGCGCTATGGCTACCTACATCACAGCGTCTGAGTGTATTCAAAAGGCTGGAATCAAGCTGGGTGGTGATGTAGTGATTGCCGGCGTTGCAGGCGAAATTGAAAAAGCGCCCGTTAATGATCATGAAGGCCCAATGTACCAGGGTTATGGAGTGGGTACTAAATTCGCTATCACTCATGGTGCGATCGCTGATTTTTGTATTCTTGGTGAGCCGACCAATTTAATGTTGATCGGCCAGCATTGTGGTAGTTGTTGGGTAAAAATCACTGTACCTGGTCACTTGATTCACACCGCATGGTCAGATGTGGATAAGAATGCTATTAACAAATCGCGTAAAGTTTTGGACGCGATCCATGAGTGGATTCCTGATTATCAAGAGCGTAATACTTTAGCCGATGGCTTTCAGCCCAAGGTGAATGTTTCCGCGATAGAAGGTGGTTGGTCCTGGCGCGGTGCGCGTACCCCGGATAACTGTGTTATCTATATGGACGTGCGCACACTACCGGATAAATTCCCTCTGGAAGCGTACAACGAAGTGCGTAGCCTGGTTGATAGCTTAGTGGCTAAAAATCCTGAATTACAGGGCACGAAAGTTGAGACTTTCATGACGACTCCAGGCACTTCAATTCCCGAAGACCATGAGTTAATTCAGAACATTGTTCAGGCTCATACGGATCAGCTGGGAGAAGCGCCCAAGCGTGCGACAGAAGTCTGGATGTCTGATGCAGCGCACATGAATCGCTATGGAATTCCTACGGTAAACTACGGTTCTGCTGGACGTATTCGTACCGGTGGAGGTGGTTTTTCCACTCACCAGGGCGAGGCGGTGCATATTGACGACATGATGGATATTATCAAAGTATATATTCAGTGCATGATGCAGATTTGTGGCGTTGTGGAGTAGCTGACTCGTTCAGCTATTTTGAAGTAAATGGTCTGCCGCACTTTCGGGTGCGGTAGATTAGGTTTTTAATAGACTATACCGGTCCAGGCGGTGGGAGAAAGTGTTTCCGTTGACAGGTATAGACATACAATCAGGTATTTATGATGTCGAACCCCAAGCAGGTCATTGACGCGGCTATACAAGGGCTCCCTGTCAGCCAAGCTGACGCCTTAACATTAGCTAATTTTAACGAACTGGATCTGCTGTTGGAGGCGGCAACTCAAATAAGAGACCAGGGACATCCCTCGGTCATCACCTATTCACCGAAAGTTTTCATACCCCTTACTCATCTCTGCCGGGATGTATGCCATTATTGCACCTTCGCAAATCCTCCGCGGCCAGGAGAAGCACTTTATATGTCGCGGGATGAAATACTGGAAGTTGCCCGTGCAGGTGCCGAAGCAGGTTGTCATGAAGCTCTGTTTACGCTGGGAGATAAGCCCGAATTACGTTATCGATCTGCCCGTGAGGCTTTACAAGTTTTAGGACATGAGACTACGGTCTCCTATTTGGCCGAAATGGCACAATTAGTTTTTGAAGAAACCGGATTGTTGCCCCACGTTAATCCTGGAGTGCTGACTCGAGTTGAATTGGCCGCGTTACGCACTGTGTCAGTTTCGCAGGGTATGATGCTGGAAAGTGGTTCGGAACGATTGTGTGAGAAGGGTATGCCGCACTACGGCTCGCCGGATAAACACCCCTATGTCAGGCTGGGATCCTTGGCCGCAGCAGGTGCCGTCAAGGTGCCGATGACCTCAGGTATATTAATCGGCATTGGTGAAACCCGGCGGGAACGTGTTGAATCACTACTATCTCTGAGAGAGTTGGATCAGACCTATGGGCATTTGCAGGAGCTGATCATTCAGAATTTCAAGCGCAAGCCGGATACCAAAATGCGCAATTCCCCAGAGCCTTCGCTGGATGAATTGCTTTGGACGATAGCTGTAGCGCGCATTATTTTTGGCGCGAAAGCCAATATACAGGCTCCGCCGAATCTTTCTCCAGAGGCGTTGTCAGAAATTATACGTGCCGGTATCAATGACTGGGGCGGCATTTCCCCAGTGACACCGGATCATGTCAACCCCGAAGCCCCTTGGCCGCATTTGGCGGTGATATCCAGAGCCACTGAATCGGAAGGTAAGACGCTGGTGCCGCGCTTGCCAATTTACCCCGAATATGCGAATGAGCTGGATAGCTGGGTAGACAGTCAGTTGCGGCCCCTGGTTTTAGATCAGATGGATGCGGAAGGTTATGCGCGTACTGGAAATTGGTCGCCGGGTAGTAGTGCTGACATTATCGCCGCAAAGCCTCTGCGCCTGGCTAGTTCAGTTGAGGCGGGTGCTTCTGTACATTATAAATCTGAGGTAAGCAGGCTGGTGGATAAAGCCACCACTGGTAAAAGACTGGAAGAGAACGAAATCAGTCGGTTATTCAGTGCGCGCGGACGTGATTTCGATAGAGTTTGCAGCGCAGCGGATGAACTGAGGAAAGCGGTAAAGGGTGATACCGTCACCTATATCGTTAACCGCAATATAAACTACACCAATATCTGTTACTTTAAATGTCAGTTTTGCGCTTTTTCCAAGGGGCGCAGTAATGATAGTCTGCGCGGTAAGGGTTATGATCTGCCTTTGCAAGAGATACAGGCGCGAGTGGTAGAAGGCTGGCAGAGAGGGGCGATCGAGGTTTGCTTGCAGGGCGGTATTCACCCGCACTATACAGGGAAAACCTATATAGACATCACCAAGGCCGTGAAAGAGGCGCAACCAGAAATGCACGTGCATGCGTTTTCGGCTTTGGAAATTTGGCAGGGCGCGCAAACGCTTGGTATTTCCGTGAAGTCTTTGCTGGAGGCGTTGAAAGACGCCGGTTTGGGGACATTGCCTGGTACGGCAGCGGAGATACTGGATGATGAAATCAGGGATATTATCTGTCCTGATAAGCTGAGAACGGAACAGTGGCTGGAGATTATTCGCACCGCCCATTCAGTTGGTTTGCCTACGACTGCTACGATTATGTATGGGCATGTTGAACGTCCCGTCCACTGGGCTCGACACCTGCTAAGCCTGCGTGATCTGCAGGAGGAAACCGGTGGATTTACGGAGTTTGTTCCGCTGCCTTATGTGCATATGGAAGCACCCATGTATCGTAAGGGTAAATCTCGACGCGGGCCGACTTTTAGAGAGGCCATTCTAATGCATGCGGTCTCCCGATTAACCCTTTACCCACACATTAATAATATCCAAACCTCCTGGGTGAAGATGGGTTACGAAGGAGTGAAAGCCTGCTTGAATGCCGGCGTCAATGATATGGGAGGTACGCTGATGGACGAGAGTATCAGTCGTGCAGCCGGCGCTGCGCATGGGCAGGAGATGAAACCGGAACAAATGATTGAGCTGATCGAATCGTTAGGCAGAAAAGCACAGCAACGAGACACTCGGTATCGCCCGGTTGAATGTCAGAACCAGAGAATCCCAATAGCCAACGAAGGCTGCGTTGCGGGCAGGGTTTCGGTTAGCTAGGGTAAAACTGGCCTAGGAGATGAGTTAGCGGTTCCTAAAGTATTTGAAATTGAATTCATATATAAAAATTGAGGTTTGAAAATGAAACGACCAGAACAACGTTTTGAATATTCAGCGATGCCCGAACGTCCTCGATGGAAGCTGCCAGGTGGAGCAAAGATAGCAGTTTATACGGTGGTTAATGTGGAGGAATGGGATATCGAAAAACCCATCGCGAGAGAGTATGTGACTTCTCCTGCCGGGGTGGTGACGGTTCCCAATATACCCAACTGGGCCTGGCATGAATATGGAATGCGTGTCGGCATTTGGCGTTTAATGGATGCACTGGGCAGTCGTGATCTTAAAGCCAGCGCGGCGATTAACGCAAGGGTGTGTGAAGGGGCCGGAGAACCGGTAGCGCGAGCCATGCATGAGGCTGGCTGGCGATTTATCGGTCATGGTTACAATCAGGCTGCATTGCATACGGTGGAAGACCAGCAGGAGAATATCCGCAAGTCCTTTGAGGTTTTATCGGAGTATACGGGTATTGCGCCGCAAGGTTGGTTGGGGCCGGGGCTGCATGGCACATTGGATACTATTGATTATCTGGCGGAAGCTGGATTTAAATTTGTCACCGATTGGCCAATGGATGAACATCCTGTGGAGATTAGTACCAGTGGCGGTCCCATGGTTGCTTTACCCTATACAATGGAACTGAGCGACTTGCCTATGATGGTCGTGCATCAGCATCAATCGCATGTGTGGCTGGATCGAGTTGTCGATCAATTTGACCGGCTTTACCAGGAGGGGGGCGAGCAGCCGCGCGTCATGTCAATGAGTGTGCACCCCTATATTATGGGCGTGCCCCACCGCATCAAGTACTTTGAGCAGGCGCTGGATCATGTGCTTAACCATGATGACGTTTGGTTTGCCACTGCAGAAGAGATCTATGAATGGTTTGCCAGCGGAGCAGGAGCAGAGTAAAGAGATCGTTATCAGTCAATTTATTAAGCACTCGCAGACAAGACAGAAACCGGCTGTTGAATTAGTATCTATACAACATTCTGGCCACTGTTAGGGCTTGATATCATTGTTACCTAATGACCGCTGTGGTGAATCACGGCGGTCAGTGTTTTACCCCATCATTGAATACCGGAACTATTGTTATGAGCACCACTATTTCGAAAGATCAAATTTGGACCAGCGAATTAAATGACAGAGACGAAGTACAGGATGGATTCGATCGATCTAAAACTATTCGTTTTTACGATACAACGCTGCGTGATGGCGAGCAATCCGTGGGTGTTTGCTTTACACCAGAAGAGAAAATTGCTATCGGAAATAAAATTGACGAGCTAGGCGTTGGACGAATTGAATCAGGTTTTCCACGTGTTTCGCCGGAAGACACCAAAGCCGTTGAAGGTCTGCTGGCCTCAAGCTATCGCTCAAAAATCTGGGGGTTTGCACGTTGTGTGCAGGCAGATATCGATGCGCATATTGAGCTGGGTACTGAGGCAATCCTGATCGAAATCTCCACCAGCGAAAGCAAAATGAAAGCCTATGGTTTTACCCGCGAAAAGGTTTTGGAAAAAGTTGCCGGTTCAGTTAAGCATGCTAAAGCCAATGGTATCAAAAGGGTTAACTTTTTTGCTGTAGACAGTACCCGTAGTGATCTGGAGTTTTTGAAAAAGGTTTATCTGACGGCTATTGAGGCCGGTGCTGACGAAATTTCTGTGGTAGACACCATAGGTGCCTGTGCGCCGGAAGCAGTTGAATATCTGATTCGTGAAGTTAAAAGTTGGGTTGGCGATGTGCCGGTTCATTGGCATGGCCATAATGATTTTGGTCTGGCGACAGCCGCTGCAGTAGCTGCAGTGCGGGGCGGTGCCGACTGGATTCAGGGCACGATTAACGGTATGGGAGAGCGTGCCGGTAATGCCGATATTTGTGAAGTAGCTTTGGCGTTGCAACTGCTTTACAACGTGCCGGTTGAGATGGATCTATCGAAAGCACGGGAAGTTTCCAAGCTTGTACAACAAGCCGGTGGATACACAGTTGATGGCTGGAAACCGGTTGTCGGAGAATATCTCTATACGCGTGAAAGCGGCGCGGTGGCAAGCCAATTCCATACCCCGGAAGCGATTGAGCCCTATTCTGCGGATATCGTGGCGGCTGAGCGTAAAATTGTGTTGGGCAAGAAAAGTGGATTGGACAGTGTTCGGATTAAGTCAGAAGAGCTTGGTTTAAATGTTCCAAAGGAAAAATATGCTGAAATCCTTGCTGAAGTGAAGCAAAAGGCAACAGCAGCGCAACGCCTGATGACCGATGAAGAATTCAAGTCAGTTGTGGCGGCAGCGTTATAAATCCCCAAATACTAATTAGAAAGTATAAAAATTTATTTAGGAGAACACATAATGAGTGAAGTAAAAGTAGGGGTTATTTTCAAGTCCTATGAGCCGATGTCAGCGATCAAGAAGTACGCGGCATTGACCGAAGAGATGGGTTATCAGGGCGGTTTCTGGATTGCTGAAGCCTATCACTGGTTCCGTCAGTATGGTCTGGAGGCACGCGGTTGT